>JBMNLZ010000001.1:0-343980 GCA_050953065.1 Bacilli bacterium
AGAGCATCCCCCCTCCCCTGTCTCGAACCCATAACGAGACACACATATCAACCCCACCCCACCCGCGCTTCGCGCTCCTCCCCCGCCCCTGAGGGGCGGGGGCAGTCATGGGGATATCCGGTGGAAAGCCGTGTACCGGGGTGCCCCATGAGTGCGACTATTGAGAGCCAACAGGCAGGGTTTCAACAAAACCAAATAAACTCAATAAAAGAGAAGGTGACGGAGATCTTACCCGCCGTCCAAAAACGGGGTGAGGAGTGAGACCTTCACCGGATCTCGACGCCCTCGAGCCTGACACCTGCTTCCTTCGTCACCTCGCCGACCACCCGGGCGCTGGGGATGATCGACCGGATGGCGGCCACGCTCTCCTCCGGAGCGACGAAGGCATAGCCCATGCCCATGTTGAAGGTGCGGTACATCTCGACGTCGCCGATGCTTCCCTTCTCCTGCAGCCACCGGAAGATGGCGGGGACCTCCAGGGGGGCGGTGATCGAGAATCCGTAGTCGGAGAGCCTCCGGAAGTTTAAGAGGCCGCCGCCGGTGATGTGGCACATCCCATGCACGGTGCAGGCCTCCGTCACCCGGAGCACCTCGTGGTAGATCCGGGTGGGCGTCAGGAGTTCTTCGCCGAGGGTCTTCCCATTTGAGAGACGCGTATCATACGAGGCGTACTCCTCGACGATCCTCCGGGCAAGCGTGAGGCCGTTGCTGTGGATGCCGCTCGAGGGGACGCCGACGATCAGGTCGCCGGGGACGATCCCCTCCCCGGTGACGATCTTCTCCTTCTTCTGGACACCAAGACAGGTCCCCGCAAGGTCGAGGCCGTTCACGAGGCCGCGGAGCGTCGCGGTCTCGCCGCCAACGATGTTCATATTCGCAAGCCTGGCCCCTTCGTTCAATCCCCGGCCGATCTGCTCCATCTTCTCGATCGAGAGGGCGTCGGTCGCGATGTAATCGACGAACGCCACGGGTTCGAGGTTCATCACGTAGAGGTCGTTGACGTTCATCGCGATGCAGTCGATCCCGACGGTCTGCCAGTTGCGGAGCGCGTCTGCGACAAGCATCTTGGTCCCGACGCCGTCGACCGCAAGCGCGAGGGCATACGGCCCGCAGTCGATGAGCCCGGCGAAGTGCCCGACCGCCCCCATCATCGGGAACGAGCCGGTTCTCTGGTAGGTAAGGTTGTCAATCAGCGCCCGCACCGCCCGGGCCTCGAGGTCGATGTCGACCCCTGCTTCACGGTAAGTATGTTCAGTCATCAGAGTTCTCCGAGAGGCGGAATTCATCGTGCAGCACCTGCAGGGCACGCTTGCCATCCCCTCCCTTCACAACAAACGAGACGTTCACCTCGCTTGAGCCCTGCGAGATCATCATGACGTTGATCCCGGCCTGGCCGAGCGCCGAGAAGATCCTGCCCCCCGTTCCGGGGGTTCCGGCCATCCCGGCGCCCACGACAGCGACCGCGGCGACGTCCCGGTCGTAGGTGATCTCGCGCACAGTGCCCTGCTTCACGATCGGGGTGAGCGCGCACATGGCGGCATCCAGGTGAGACTCGTCGATGATGACCGAGATGTTTGCTTCAGAGGAGCCCTGCGAGATCATCATGACGTTCACCTCCCGGAGAGCGAGCGCCTCAAAGATCATCCGTGCGACGCCGGGGCGGCCGATCATCTGCGCACCGTTGATGTTGACCAGGGCCACCTTCTCGATCAGGGCGATGGCCTTGACCACCCGCTTCTCCAGATGCTCTTTGCGGAGGATGAGTGTCCCGGGGCACTCGGGCCTGAAGGTGTTCCTGACCCGGATCGGGATATCCTTCTGCATCGCGGGTTCGACCGAGCGCGGGTGGAGCACCTTGGCGCCGAAGTAGGAGAGTTCCATCACCTCGAGGTAGGAGATGTCGTCGAGCACCCGGGCGTCTTTGATGATCCGGGGGTCTGATGTCATCACCCCGTCGACGTCGGTCCAGATCCAGATCTCGTCGGCATCGATACCGGCGCCGATGATGGCGGCCGAGTAGTCGGAACCGCTCCGCCCGAGCGTGGTGGTCACGCCCTGCTCGGTCGCTCCCATGAAACCCATGATCACCGGGACGGAGTCGGCGAGCAGCGGCACGACCCGGCTCCTGATGCTCGACTCGCTCGCCGGGAGGGCGCGGGCGTCCCCGTGGTTCGCCGTCGTGATGATCCCGGCCTCGGCGCCGTCGAGGACGACCGAGGGGATACCGCGCTGGCGGAGAGCGGCGCTCACGATCGGGGCCGAGAGCCGTTCCCCGAAGGATATGATGTAGTCGCGGGACCGGGGAGTCAGTTCCTTTAAGGTGTATACGGCGGCGAGGATGTTCTGCAGCCGGCCGAGCCGGTCTTCGATGACCGCCGTCACCTCGTCGACGTAGTCGGGGGCGACCTCGGCAAGGAGCCGGGTGTGCCGGGTCCGCATCGCCTGGAGGAATGTCCCGACCGGGGGCTGTTTCTTGCTCACTGCGACCTCATCGGCCATCGCGATGATCTGGTCGGTAACTCCGGAGCACGCCGATACAACCAGCGCAACCTCGTCACCCGCTGCATGGTGTGGTTCTATGATATCTGCAACCCGTTGGATACAGTCTGCTTCCCCAACGGATGTGCCGCCAAATTTCATTAAAAGCCTCATTCTGGCTCACTCGTCCCCTGCAATTACTTTATGGTATTATACAACGCACTGACTAATAAGATGCTTGTAGACGAGATTGTGGACGCTCACGTGCTGGTTATCGGGAGCGGCGGCGCCGGGGTGCGGGCCGCCATCGAGGCTTCCCGGTATGGCAGCGTGGTCCTGGCCTCCAAGACCATCGCCGGCAAAGGAGGGTGTACGACGATGGCAGAAGGCGGCTTCAACGCCGTTTTGCGGGACCTGGACTCTATCGAGGTCCATCGCGAAGATACGCTCTCCGGTGGAGCGTACCTGAACGACCCGGCCCTGGTGGACGTGCTGGTCCGCGAGGCGCCGGAGCGCCTGAGAGATCTCGTCCGGTGGGGTGCGGTCTTTGACGTCACCGATGACCGACAGGTGGCGCAGCGGCCGTTCGGCGGGCAGCGGTTCCCGAGGACCTGCTACGCCGGAGACCGGACCGGCCACGAGATAATGATGACCCTCCTCGACCGCCTTGATGCGACCGATACGCAACTCTACAACGAGGTTACGGTCGTCGACCTCGTCAAGGATGAGAACGGTGCAGTCGCCGGTGCGATCGCCCTGGACCGGGAAGGGGAGGTCATCCTCTTCCGGTCGGACGCCACGGTGCTTGCGACCGGCGGAGGGACACAGATCTATGATATCTCCACGAACTCCGCAGCCGGGACCGGCGACGGGTTTGCCATGGCCTACCGGGCCGGGGCGGAACTGATCGATATGGAGATGGTCCAGTTCCACCCCACGGGTGCGGTCTACCCCTACGACGCCCGCGGCCGGCTGGTGACCGAGGCGGTCCGGGGGGAGGGAGGGCTCCTCTTAAACGCGCGACGGGAACGGTTCATGAAGCGCTACGACCCCGACCGGATGGAACTCTCCACCCGGGACGTTGTGGCCCGGGCGATCGCGACCGAGGTGCTGGAGGGGCGGGGGACGAAGCGCGGCGGGGTCTACCTGGACGTGACGCACCTCCCCGCGGAGCGGATCGAGACCCGGCTCCCGGTGATGCTCGAACAGTTCCTCGCCTTCGGCGTGGATATCAGGAAGGAGCCAATGGAGGTGGCGCCCACCGCTCATCACATCATGGGCGGCCTCCGGATCACGCCAGAGTGCCGGACGACCGTTCCGGCCCTCTTCGCCTGCGGCGAGGTGGCCGGCGGAGTGCACGGCGCGAACCGTCTCGGCGGGAACGCGCTTGCCGATACGCAGGTCTTCGGGAAGCGGGCAGGGGAGTTTGCCGGGAAGTCGCCTGAACGGAGCGGCCGGGTCGATGAGGCCTGGATTGAGGCGGAACTCGGGATGCTCGACGACTTCTTCGAGGGGGCGATAAGCCCCGCTGCGGTCAGGAAGGACCTGAAACTCACGATGTGGAACCATGCCGGGATCTTCAGAAACTCGCCCGACCTTGCGACGGCGCTTACGAGCGTCAAGAGGCTCGCCGACCGCCGGCTCTTCGCAGCATCGACTGCGAACATCCCGGAGTGCTGCACGGTCAGGAACATGTGCACCACGGCATCCCTGATCATCAGGTGCGCCCTGCTGCGGCCCGAGAACCGGGGGGCTCACGTCAGGAACGATAAGGAGACCACCACCTGGGAGCCGGCAAAGTCGCCGTTCGGGCACACCTACGTCTCGCTCTCCCGGGAAGGGATCGAGCAGCGGGAGGTGGCGGCATGAGAGAGATCACGCTCCGGGTCTCCCGCTACGACCCTGCCGAGGACGCTGAGCCCCACTTTGAGGAGTATACGGTCCGGGTCAACGAGGGCGCCCGGGTGCTCCACGCCCTCCACGCGGTCCACGACGACCACGACCCGACGCTCGCCTACCGTTACTGCTGCGGGTCGGGGCAGTGCGGGAGCTGCGCCGTCCAGGTGGACGGGACGCCCGTCCTTGCCTGCATGGAGGAGGCCCGCGACGGTATGACGGTCGAGCCGCTGGATCTCCCGGTCTTGAAAGACCTGACTGTGGATATGGGGCCGGTGATAGCAAAGATCGCCCGGATATGCCCGGCACCGGACGCAGGGCTCCCGACGAAGGAGGAGATCGAGGCGATCAAGCCGCTCCGGGACTGTATCGAGTGTCTCTGCTGTGTATCGGCCTGCCCAGCGCTCCAGGTGACCGAGTTCGCCGGGCCGACGGTGCTCAGGCAGGAGATGCGCCTCGCCCTCGATCCCCGGGACTCGGGGGACCGGATCGGCGATGCGATCGAGAAGGGGCTCTTCTACTGCACGACCTGCAAGCGGTGCCTGGAGGTCTGCCCGAAGGAGATCGATGTCCCTGGGAAGGCTATTGAGAAACTCAGGGAACTTGCGAACCGGCGCGGGCTGACCCTGCCCCGCCACCAGGAGGTGGCGAAACTGGTGCAGGAGACAGGAAGAAGCGTCGAGCGGACAGTGCCGACGTTTTTAGAGCAGGTGCCGGAGGTGATCGAGCCCGACGGTCCCGTCCGCGGAGAGGTCGGGTTCTTTGTCGGGTGTATGTTCAACGGCCGGGTGCCGCAGACGGCGCTTGACGCGATGGAGGTCATGAAGCGCAACGGTATCCGGGTGATCGTCCCCCACGACCAGGTCTGCTGCGGCTCGCCGCTGATCAGGACCGGGCAGACGTCGAATGTCTCCGACCTGAAGCAGAAGAATATCAAGGCCTTCGCCGACCGCGGGATCGAGACCGTGATGACGATCTGCGCCGGGTGCGGGGCGACGCTGAAGAACGATTACGAGACGCCGTTTGCGGTGAAGGATGTCACCGAGGTCCTCACCGAGTACGGGATCGAGCCCCCGGCAAAACTCGATATCACGGCGACCTACCACGACCCCTGCCACCTCCTCAGGGGTCAGGGGATCAGCGAGGAGCCTCGGGCGCTTCTCCGCGAGGCTGTTGGGGAGTTCGTGGAGATGCCCTCACAGTGCTGCGGGGCCGGCGGCGGTGTCCGCTCGGGGGTGCCTGAGGAGGCGAAGGCGCTCGGGGCGAAGCGTGATGCGGCCGTGAAGGCGACCGGCGCTGACGTGGTGGTGACGGTCTGCCCGTTCTGCGAGTTCCATATCGCAGACTGCACGGATGTGCCCGTGAAGAACCTGGTGACGGTCCTCCTCGAGGGCTACCGGAAGAAGGATGCGGAGCAGAAGGACTCCGCGTAAATCCATCTCTTTTATCTCTGCGGAGCTCGTCGGCGGCGTGAGCGGGAAGACCCCGACCTTCAGGCCGGGGTAGTTCACGAAAATCCTAAGGCGTTACCGTCATCGCTATCTCAAATTCACGCGAAGGCCACGATGAGAAGAAGGGTTACCGACGAGGCCACACGCTACACATGCGGCAACAAGGCCGGTCACGACTTCCGGATGGGCCGACCCCTCCTGCACCTTGAAATTGGCGCTACTTTTATGCGGCTACCATGCAAGTCTAGTATCAGGTACAGCCATTGCGTCCCCGGATGGCCTGGGAGGAACGATGAGCGAACTTGATAAAGAACGCATGGTAAAAGAGATCAGCCGGTGCCTCTCCGGCGTCGAGGACCTCCTGCTGGGTTACCTCTATGGCTCATTCCTTGTGCGAAACGATTTTAACGACATCGACATAGGGCTACTCGTTGCCGGGGAACGCACACCGTATGAACTCTTTAAGTATGCCATGAGGATCGCATCAGACCTGGAGCGATGCATTACACCAAGATGTGAGGTGGATCTCCGGGTCCTCAACACGGCACCTGTAGAGTTCCAGTACGAAGTGGTGAAAACAGGGCAGGTCGTTTTTGCCCGGGACGAGAACGTGCGGGTCGCATTCGAGGCCGATGTACTGGCGAAGTATCTCGACCTCAAGTATCTCTACGACAGGATGAACAGGGCGCTTCTTGCGCCGGTGGGACAATGAGGGTACTCCGCCCCATGCAGGAACTGCAGGATGCGTTGCGAGACTGGGAACGGTATCAGCGCATTCCGCGTGAGCAGTTCTTCTCCGACCGGGATACCCGGAATATGGTCTTCTACGCTATGATGCTCGGGATCCAGTCTGCAATCGATATTGCAACCGATCTGATCGCCGAGGAGCGATTCCGGAGGCCTGCGAGTTACCGTGAAACATTCGAGATCCTCGGTGAAGAGGAGATCCTCCCGGAATCGCTCGTCCCCGATCTCTCGGATCTGGCGGGATTTCGCAATGTTCTGGTTCACATTTACTGGGGTCTGGACCTCGAACAGGTCTACGCCATTCTGCACCAGGACCTCGGTGTTCTCAAAGCATTCCATAATACCATACAGGAATACCTCTGTGAACAGGGGTCTATCGACCCGTAGGCCGCCCGCATCCTCTTCGCCACCCCGGCGAGGGAGAGCAGGCTGAATGCTCTCCCATGCAAACGTTATTAGGGGACAGATGCCATCTATGGACAAGGGAGTTTTCGGGATGAGAAGAGCGGAGCGGGACGTCCGGCACGCACTTGAGCGGCTTAAGACCGTCGAGGGGTTCGAGAAGGTCCGCTTCATCATCCTCTACGGCTCCGTCGCCGAAGGGCGGGCGAGAGCAACGTCTGATGTCGATCTCGCCGTCTACTACGACGGGGACCGTGAGGAGGCCGCCCGGTTCCGATTTGCGGCGCTCTCCGAACTTGCGGACGACCGCTACGACATCCAGATCTTTTCTCACCTGCCGCTCTACGTCCGGACGGAGGTCCTCCGCGGAAAGGTTCTCTACTGCACCGACGAGCGGTTCCTCTACGACGTCGCGTACCGGACGATCCGGGAGTTCGATGACTTCAAACACAGACTGTACGATTACATCGGGAAGGAGGCGATGACCTGAAGGAAGAGGTCAGGGACACGGTCATCCGCATCAAACTCCAGGAGATGGCCGAGAGCGTCGATATGGTCAGGGAGCACCTTCCTGGTTCGGTCGAGTCGTTCGGACGGCTCGGCATCATAAAGGACGGCATCTACAAACGCATAGAGTATGCCATCGAGAACGTCTTTGATATCTGCGCCATCGTAAATGCAGACCTTCACCTCGGCGTCCCGGGTACCGACGAGGATATCCTCGAGAACCTCGTGCAGCACGGAGTATTCGGCCCCGACATGCGGCAGAACCTGAAAGCGATGAAAGGGTTCCGGAATATCGTCGTCCACCGTTACGGAGCAATCGACGACGCACTTGCCTTCTCGATATTGACGGAGCACATCGGGGATTTCGCTCTTTTCCGGCAGGAGGTCGAAAGATTCCTGCAGTCGTTTGAGGACGGGGCTCCACGTGAACTCCGGCAATAGTTTCTGCGCCGGATGTTCATACTCTCAAACCCGCCGCAGATGATGGTTTTGTTTGTGAGGGGGCGGCTCTCGGACAACGAGGAGAGCGCCCGGGTGATGGTACCAGCGGCTTTAAGTACCCGGGGGCAAGCCCCAGAAACAGTCATTCCTGCCCCTCTCCCCGGTTCAGGAGCACCATGCTCGTGAAGATGCCGGAGAAGACGACCTGCATCCCGGCGAGGAAGAGGGCCAGCGCCCAGACGGCGTTTGCGATCTGGAAGAGCGAGCCGAACCCGGAGGTGAACATAAATTGCCGTATTCCCGGCGACATAGATGAGTTCACGGTGACCGAGGAGGCCGTGAAGGGGGGAGCGTAGCCCCCCTGACATGGAGAAGCCTTCGAGCCGCGGTGGCGTTCGTGGCGACTGCAAGAACCACGAGCGCCGGGAGGACGAGACCCGTGACCAGCCCAACAATAATGACCGCGATCCGCTCAGGCCGGGCGAAGAGCCCGGCCCGGCACGCCACCCCGAGCCCCTCGGCCCGGGCCCGGGCATAACTGACCATCAGCGACCCGATCGCGGCGGCAAATGCGGCCCCCACGCCCCAGGCCGGACCCGCACCGGTGTAGTAGATAAGCATCCCGGCGTAGACCGCAGCCTCGGCGTAGCGGTCCAGGAACGAGTCAAGGAACGCCCCGAAGACAGAGACCGCACCGCTCGCCCGGGCGAGCGCCCCGTCGAGCGCATCGAAGGCGCACGACGCCGCAACAACAATCCCGGCGAGGAAGAACGAACCTGAAGCACAAAGAATCCCGGCGACCACCATCCCGAGAAATCCGAGCACGGTGAGGGTGTTCGGGGTCACGCCCGTCTTGGCGATGAGGCCTGCCACCCGCATGAGCGCCCCGTTCGTCCGTGCCCGGAGCCGGTCCTCGATCACCGGGGAGAGATCCACGACAGCCCCCGACCGATCCATGGCAGGAAATCTCACCTGCAGGGAGATAAGGGTGTCTCTCCCGGGGCTGAGGGAATGATTATAGAAATAATCATTATGGATATAATCACTGCGATGTCCTACGGCAGGGAGAACTCTGGCCTACTGAGCACCCCTACGCCCGGGCCCCCTCCTTTCTCGTCGTCACCGGCAGACGGAGAGTCGGCAAGACAGAACTGAAGAGGACCTCCGTCTTCGTGAATACCTCGCCGGGCCTGCTTTCGATCTGTTGATGCTCTGCTCCGCCGAACCTTGCACATGCCGGACGGGAGAGGCGTTTTAGATAGCGTCCGGTGATCAGGAGACAAATCTGCCGGAGAGCACCCGATACACCGGCAATGTTTTCCTGTCAGTAATATCTACCAAGAATGCCATGATTGCCACAAAGCGCATCGTTGTCAAGGAAGAGGTCTGGGCTGCCCTCTCCAGTATGCGAGAGCCGGGGATGACCTTCTCTGAACTAATAGAGGAGATGATCGAGCACGAAAAGAAGCGACGTCTTGTAGAAGATATCAAGCGGATCCAGGAGACAGAAGAACTCGTGGAGATCCCGCTGTGACGTTTGCCGTTCTTGTTCAGGCGGTCGGCAGCGGATTTCGTCAACTACTCCCGACAGAAGGCGGGGAGCCCCTCGACCCAGATCCTGAAGAGTGAGGCCAAGGTGCTCGACAGCGCGTACATCATGACCCGCTGTCCGGACAGCATCGTCGGGAACCTGACGCCGTCTGAATACTACGACCAGGAGGATGCCAAAGAATGCATCTCGTCTCGCGGATTCGATCTGCAGTGCCGCGAGACGATCGCTCTCCGGGTGATCGGGCAGATCCGGGACCTCGCCCGCGAGATCCGGTCGCGCCGGCGCGTCAGCACCATCATCCTCTACGGCTCGTTCGCCCGCGGGGACTTCCACGAGGCAAGCGACATCGATCTCGTCGTCGTCGGGGACTTTCGCGAGCGGTTCCACAAAGCCGGGCGGCAACCATCCTCGATCTCACCGACCTCCCGATTGAACCGATCTGCTACACCGACGAAGAGTTCGCTGAACTGGTCAGGAAGAAGAACCCCTTCATCCACCAGGCGCTGGCCGAAGGCATCCGGGTCTAGTGGACTATTTCATCTTATGTTGCGGGTCCTGATGCGGGGCGATCTGCACCAGGACCCACAAGATAAGGTGAAACACCCCGCTAGATCGAGCGGAACCCCGCACCCTTCTTGCGCACCAAGCCGATCTTCCTGAGGTCGGTGAGGAGCCCTTTCACGAACTCAGGGGTGAGGTCCAGCACGATCTCCCAGCCGTCCTCGGTATCCCCCACGGTACTGCTCCCGAGCGCCTCCGCAACCTCTGCCGGTGTCAGCGTCCCGCGTTCCTCAAGGACCTCTATGGTTCTCGCGGTGACGACCTGCTTCAGGGAGACGCCCTCCCGGAACGAGATATACTCATCCTCATCGATCTCCAGGTCATCGGCAAGTTCGTCGACCTTGTCGAGATCCGCCCCGAGGACAGCCTCAGGGCTGAACTCCAGCCGGTACTCAGGCACCGCGGTGACGGTCATCTCTGTCAGGATACCGTGCTCTTTGAGGGCTTCGGGATCGATATCCTCGACGGCGCCACCCGGGAGGGCGAGGATGATATCCTCAGGATCCATATGCCCCTGCACGACCAGTTCCTCATCCCCTGTCTCGATCAGGCCGTTCTCGTCCAGGGCGGTGAACGCCATGAACCTGTACAGCATGGAACTCTCGGCATCCGGCGACACAGCCTCTGCCGGTTCCCCTTCCGGAGCGGCCCCGGCAGACGGCACCATCCACTCTTTGATCCCGGCCATGGGGATAACGTCCCCAGGCTGGTATCTCTCCATGAATTCAGCGATAACTTCAGCGACGCGCTCCACCACGTCAAAGTAGGGGTCATGCAACCCCCCGGGCCCGGTATCCTCACCCTCCTCGATCCCGGTCTCTTCGGTGAGTTCCTCGATCCGGGAAGCCTCTTCCTTCAGCAGCGCCTTAACGTCCCGTATCGTTCCTTTTGCAGAAACCAGACCCTCCAGAGCAACAGTCTGCGTGATGCGTGCCGGCATGCCCGCCTCCCTGAAGGCACGCGTGACCTCCGGGACATCGATCGGGCCGCGGATGATGAGTGTCTCCTCAAGTACCATACGCCATCTCCACATCCGGTTGGGTGCACCCGCTCATAAGGCCGCTGGTGTGGGGGCGCGGGAGAGCCCCTCCTTCAGGAGGTGCTCATGCGCCGCAAGCGCAGCCTTCGCCCCCTCGCCGGCAGCGATGATGATCTGCTTGCCCCTGATGCAGGTCGCATCCCCGGCCGCAAAGACCCCGGGGACACTCGTGTGGTTGTTCTCGTCGACGATGATCTCTCCCAGATCGTTCGACGCCACCAGATCCTTAAGGAACCCTGTATTCGGCACAAGCCCGATCTCGAGGAAGAGCCCCTCCACGTTGAGGACCGTCGCCTTCCCAGTCTCGCGGTCCCTGACCGTGATCCCGGTCAGGGTCGCCTCGCCGTGGAGCGCCGAAACTTCGCTGTGGAGGAATATCTGCACACCCATCTCCTTTGCCCGGTCGACGTAGATCTCGTCGCACTTGAGGGTGCTCCTGACGACCAGGGCCACGGAACTCGCGATCCTTGCCATCTCGATCGCGGTCTGGATCGCCGCGTTCCCCCCGCCGACGACGGCGACCGGTCGTGCGCGGAAGAGCGGGCCGTCACAGGTCGAGCAGACCGAGACGCCCCTCCCCATCAGCCGGTCCTCGTCGGGGAGCCCCAGGGTCCGGGGGTGCTTCCCGGGGGTGAGGATGACCGTCCGGCAGCGGTAGGTGTTCCCGGGGGCTGTCCGGACAAGGAAGATATCGCCCTCTTTCTGGACACTCTGGACGCTGTCAAGTTCGAGGTTGACGTCAAGCCCCCTGACCTGCTCCTCGAACTTCCTGATCAGGTCCTCCCCCGTGATCATCCGAAAGCCCATATAATTCTCGATCGCCCAGCTCCAGGTCGCCTGGCCGCCGATATTCTCAGATATGATGACGGTCTTCATGAGCTTTCTCGCACAGTAGACCGCGGCCGTCAACCCGGCCGGCCCGGCGCCTACGATGACCACGTCGTAGACCCCGTCAGTCACCGGCTTCCCGAAGAGTTCCCGGAGCCTCTTTGCATCGAACCCGACGATCACCTCGTCGCCAAAGATCGTGACCGGCACGCCCCGCTGCCCCGAGACCGTTATCATCTCCCGGGCCGCCTCGCGGTCTCTCCCGACATCGACGGTCTCGTATTCGACCCCATACTTCTCAAGGAACGCAATAACCATCCTGCAGTAGGGGCAGTTCTCTGTCGTGTAGACCTTCACACCTGCCATAGAGGGGGATAGCTCGAGGGGCCTATTTAACTTGTGGGTGAAGGGGCCGGGCACGGAGGTGCCGGACCGAAAAAGAGGGGGTTACTGGACTTCGCGGAACATGCGATCCGGGACCCCGCAGATCGGGCACTTCTCCGGCGCCGCCCCGAGTTCGACGTTCCCGCAGACCGGACAGAGGTAGACCTTCTCCACGTCGAGGTCTTTACCCTCCCGGACAGCCTCAAGCGCCTGGAGGTAGAGGTTCGCGTGCACCTCTTCCGCCTTCATGGCGTGGGTGAAGACGATAGCGGCCTCGTTCTTCCGCTCCTCCTTCGCCTCGGCAACGAACTCAGGGTACATCTCCGTGAACTCAAAGGTCTCCCCCTCGATCGCGCCTTTCAGGTTCTCCTCGGTGCTCCCGACGGCGTTCTGGATGAAGAGGAGGCGCTTTGCGTGGATGGCTTCAGCCTCGCTTGCCGCACGGAAGAGTTTCCCGACCGCCGGGTACCCCTCGGCGGCTGCCTTCTCGGCAAAGACCGAGTACTTCCTGTTTGCCTGGGACTCCCCGGCATACGCTTCCTGAGCATTCTTGTCTGTCGGCATAAAGTAATTGTTTCGAGAGCCCCTTATTAAAAACCTTTCACCGCGGTCCCGCGGAGGCGGGCATACGCCCGGGAGAAGACGGGATCCGGTTTTCCCGGGTATCGCCGCCGGGACGCCGGACCGATGAAGCCCCGGTGTGGTCTCATGCTACGGACCGTGGTGGCATCACTCGGTGAGAGGGAGTCACCCCTCCATCTGATGCGCAAACCCGGTCCGGTGCCCTACGGAGCGGGGCCGGGGACCTCCGGGGCAGCACCCTGCGGGTGGTTCCACGGCAAACCCTATGCCGCTGAAGCAACCATTACCGGTATATGCAGGGTGACCGGGTGCAGCGGGTCTTCATCATCGTCCTCGCCTTAAACCTCGCCGTCGCACTCGCAAAAGCAGTCTTCGGCATCATCGCCGGGTCGGTGAGCATGGTAGCCGACGCCCTCCATTCGGGGTTCGACTCCTTCTCAAACATCGTCGGGATCATCGCCATCTACCTTGCAGGGAAACCCCCTGACCCGGAGCACCCCTACGGCCACGGCAAGATCGAGACCCTCGGGACCCTTGTCATCGGGTCGATGCTCCTCCTGACCGCCGCCGGCATCCTCATCGAGGGTTACCGGCGGCTCATCTCCCCGGTCGCCCCCTCGATCACCGCGGTCACCGTCGGGGTCATGATCGGGACGCTCATCATCAACATCGCCGTCTCCACCTACGAGCGGCGGAAGGGTGAGGAGTACCAGAGCCAGATCCTCGTCGCCGACTCCCTCCATACCAGGAGCGACGTCTTCGTCTCCATCGCCGTCCTCGGGGGCTTCCTCGCGGTCAGGCTCGGGTTTCCCGAGGCCGACCCGATCATCGCCTTCGCCATCGGCCTCCTCATCGCGAGGATGGGGATCAGGATCCTCTACGAGGCCGCGGAGATCCTCACCGACTCGATGAACCTCCCCTGCGACCCGGCGCTCGTCAGGGCGGTGGTGATGGATACCCCCGGGGTGGCCGGGTACCACGACTTCAGGTGCCGGGGCAAACCCGGCGAGATCTTCGCTGACATTCATGTCACCGTCGACCCGGCCCTCTCCGTCTCCCGGGCCCACGCGATCTCTGAGGAGGTGGAGCGGAGGCTCAAAGAGACGGTCCCGGGGCTTTCCGAGGTCGTCGTCCACATCGAGCCCGACGACTCACCGTAGTGCTCTTTGTCATCTTAACCCCAAAAATCCGACATCACCTTCGCGATCTCCCGCGTGCTTCCGTGTGGGGTTGTAGCGGGCTACCCGTCTTCATATGTGGCAATTGGCATTCCACCTCGTGCATCGAGATCTTTAAAATAAAGTGGCACGATGCAGTAGTGGGCCATTTCACCTTATGTTGCGGGTTCTGGCGTGGATCACGCGGAAGAGCGCGAAGGGATGTGGAGCGCTCATGGGCAGAGCGCGGGGCTGTACGCAGGAAAGCAACCTATTCCCCAGGCTCTCACCCCATGCTGTGGACCGTGGTGGCTATCACCCCCGGGGGGTGGGGGCAGGGGAGGGGGCTCGACCCCTCCCCGCACAAACCGGACCCGGGGCACAAACAGAGCCATGATTCCCCCACTCGCCAAACCAGGGCGGTTTTCATGGGAAATGTTAGCTGAAATGCTCCAGTAATGGACCATTTCACCTTATGTTGCGGGTCCTGATGCGGGGTGAGCGATCGCCACCTCACGCGTGAAGCAATGGTGCGTAGATGCTGGCGCGGTCTCCCGCGAAGGCCCGTCCCACACCCTCAAACCGTGGCGACTCACTGCACCAGGAGCCGCCCGAGTTCGTAGCCCTTCCGGTACGCCGCCTCCATCACCTCAGGCCGCGTCCTGATATCCTGGATCGTATCCATGTCGTTTCTGAGAACCTCGTCCCAGTAGGGGCAGTCGATGATCTCTCCAAACGCCCGGACGGTCATCTTCGCACCGTCAAAGACGGTCGGGAGGTTCATCCCGGCGATCGATATAAAGAGCATCTTCCGCTTCTTCCGCCGTTCCGGGGAGATGAACGACTCCCCGCGGTAGTACTTGGCCATGTAGAAGACCTGGAACCGGTCCATGAACGCCTTCAGTTTCCCGGGGATGCCCATCGTCATCACCGGGGTGGCGAGGATCAGGCCGTCCATCTCCCGGAATGTATCGTAGATCTCGATCATATCGTCCTTGATCCGGCAGGTCTCGTTCTCCATGCAGTAGAAGATCTCCATGCAGGGTGCAACATCCAGGTGCGCGACCGCGATCTTCTCGACTTCGCAGCCGGCATCCTCCGCGCCCCGGATGGCCGCATCGAGGAGGCGGGCGGTGTTTCCCTCAAGGAGCGGGCTTCCGAGAAGCGCGATAACCTTCTTCGACATGATGCAGGGTTGCATGCGGCCCTATTAATAGGGTGCGGGCAACCGGTTCTGCCCCAGAGGATACTGCTAAATACCTTGAAAAGACACTATCATCCTGGTGAATCCCTGTGGTCGAACCAGGAACAAAAAAGACAGCGAAAGCTGGAGAGAAGCCGGGCCGCGGCCGCTACATCTGTATCGACTGCGGACGGGAGATCCGGCTTGACAGCACCGACGCCGACCTCGTCAGGTGCCCGACCTGCGCCTGTGAGGTCTACAACTGCCTCCCGATGACCCACATCAGGCCCGACGTCAGGACACCAGAGGATGCAAGGCGTCCTCCGGAGAGGAAGAAAGCAGAATAATCGAGGTGAGAAGTATGGTGAACGTATCAGCCGAAGGGCAGGTCTACACCTGTGAGATCTGCGGCAATGTGGTCAAAGTACTGGAAGTCGGCGGCGGCGAACTCGTCTGCTGCGGCGAGCCGATGGTGCTTGAGGAGTGATACCCATGGCAGAGGAACAGAAGAACCTTGAAGAGAAGATCGGGAAAGTGCCCGAGATCTTCAAGGAACTCAAAGAGACTGACCCCGACCTCTACGGGAAGGTGATGGGGCTTGACCAGATGATCTGGGCCGACGGCGCCCTCTCGAGGCAGACAAAGAAGATCATCGCGATAGCGATCGCCGCCGCCCTCCGGGACGGTCATGCCGTCCGGGCGCAGATGGCGGGTGCGGGGAGACTGGGTGTCTCAAAAGAGGAGATCGAGGAGGGGCTTCGGGTCGCGTTCCTGCTCGCGGGGATGCCGGCCTACGTCCACGGCAAGACCGCCCTCGAAGAGTACCTGGGTAACCGTCCCGCGGAGGTGAACATTATGGAACCTGAAGAATTACCCCAGATGCCGGTGATCGGAGAGGCGGCGCCCGAGTTTGACGCGCTGACCACCCACGGACCCCTGAAACTCTCAGACCTCAAGGGGAAGTGGGTCATCCTCTTCTCCCACCCGGCCGACTTCACGCCGGTCTGCACCACTGAGTTTATGGCGTTTGCCGGGATCGCCGACGAACTCGCGAAACTGAACGTCCAGCTCATCGGGCTTTCCATCGACAGCGTCCACTCGCACCTTGCGTGGGTCAGGAACATCAAGGAGAAGATGGGCGTCGAGATCCCGTTCCCGGTCATCGCCGACCTCGACATGAAGGTCGCCCGACGCTACGGGATGATCCATCCCGGGCAGAGCAGCACCTCCACCATCAGGACGGTCTTCTTCATCGATGATAAAGGTGTCATGCGGGCCATGCTCTACTACCCGATGTCCAACGGCCGCTCGATGCCCGAGATCCTCAGGCTCACAAAGGCCCTCCAGACCTCGGACGAGCACCACATCGCGACGCCGGCGAACTGGGAACCGGGGGAGAAGGTCATCGTCCCGGCGCCAAAGACCCCTGAAGAGATAGAGAAGAGGATGAAAGAGGGGTACGAGTGCAAAGACTGGTACCTCTGCTTCAAGAAACTCTGATCGTCCGTCAGGCAAACCTCCTCTTTTTTCCCGGCATCCCGCGAGAGTCGCCCGTCCGCCCCGATATGCTCCCCGGGCGACCGGCAGGCGACAAGGAATCCTGACCGGTCAACTATCCCGGCGCATGAACGGTCATACCTGTTTCTCTGATGCGATCGTGCGGAGAGGGAGATAACCCCGGAACCACGGGTTACCGGGTCAGATGGGCCCGGATACGCCTCCATTACATTAATGGTTCCGAAAGCCCGATGGTACCTGCATTCAGGATTTGCCGGGTGCCGGCCCGGATTTTTTCTGTGAGGGACCTCAAGAATGTTTGAGAAGACATTGATTCCAGTGGCCTATGGTGAGAGACCCGAAGAGTTGAGAAAGGTCGGAAGGTTCCTCAGAGGCCTCGGATCCAGGTCGATCTGCCTCTACCACGTGAACGAACCCGCCTCCCTCTTCAGGGGTGCCGATCTCTCGTGGCTCACCCGTCTTGCGGAGATACTCAGAGAGACGGGGCTTGCCGTGGAGGTGAAGAGAGGAAGCGGCCACATCGCCTCAGCAATCGCAGAAGCAGCCCTCCTCGAAGGGGCTGACGGCATCTACATGAAGACAAAGCGCCGCTGGCACATCGAGACGATGCTTCTTGGGAGCGTCTCACGGGATCTCCTCCGTCTTGCAGACGTGCCGGTATTCGTCCAGAAGGTCCGGCCCCGCCTGCCGGGCGATGGGGTCGGACCCCGGCGCGAGGGGCTGAAGATCCTCTATGCGACCGACCTCGATGAGGCGTCGGTCCGCCTGCTCCCCTATGTGATGAAGTTCCAGGTCCCTATGAAAATCTCACCCGGGTGAAGATGAATACCGCCGCCGAGATTGTCGATACCGGCAGACCGCACACCTTAAAGGTGAAACTGACAGTCGGTGAAAACGCCGCACCGGGAGTGCATTCCATCCGGATGCAGACTGATCTGGCAACCACCAATGCGCTCAATTTTGCGGTGGAGGCGACCGAGGCAATTGAGGAGGACGAGGACAATGATTCCCTTGAGCAGGCGCAGCCGGTGGAATTTCCCAACATCCTTGCCGGGTCCATGAATCGATTTGGTGATGCGGATTACTACCGCTTCGAGGCGAAAGCGGGTCAGGAGTGGGTGTTTGACACAATGGCGGGTGCGCTTGGTTCCGGACTGGATGCATTGCTGGAGATTTACGATGAGCAGGAGAACCTGATCAGCAGCAGTCTGGAGTACAGCGACAAACGCGATGCCCAGCTGGGCTGCCGCTTTACCGAAGATGGAACCTATTATCTGAAAGTTACGGACAGGCAGCTGAGAAGTGGTGGGTTCTACCGCATTCATGTAAGCAATCGTCCTTTCATCACACGAGTCTTTCCCCTGGGTGGTCAAAAAGGAGAGCAGACTCCCATAGCCGTGGAGGGATTCAATCTGCAGGGCAAAATTACCACAATGCTGGATATTCCGCAGGATCATCAGGGCAGGGCACAGAGTCTGTCCTATTCCTCCACTACCGGCTCAGCAATTAACGGAATCCGGCTGGCAGCAGGTGATTTTCCTGAGATTATGGAAAGCGGTGAACATGGCTCGCTGGAAACTGCCATGAAAGTGGAAGCACCGGTGACAATCAATGGTATCATTGAAAAGAACGAGGATGCTGTCAACGACGATTGGCTGATCTCTCCGCCGATGATCGCGACCGCAAGTCAGTTCCTGAACTTCTACGCGAGGTCCTACAGCGATGCTTACGGCCTGGAACGCTTCAAGGTGGGTATTTCCACTGGCGGCACTGCCCCCGCGGACTTCACCATCATCAGCGGCCCCAGCTACATCCAGGCGCCCATCGAATGGACACTGTACAGCTATGACCTCAGCGCTTACGCTGGCCAGAACATCCGCTTCGCCATCCAGTGCGTTTCCGACGACGCCTTCTACTTCGTGGTGGACGATGTGAGCGTGGGCCCCGTTCCTACAGCCAAGGAAATTTCCTGGGCGTTTCATCCGTTGCGGCCGGACCATCACGGGCTACATCTGGGCTTTGTGGTTTCGGGGGTATTGTGTCTGGTGCTGGGCGGAATGGGTTGGGTGCAAGAAGAGCACGGGGCGGCAGAGGAGGCGGATGCCGGTTTGTTTCGTCCGACAGTCCCGCCAAACCGTCGCGAGGCACGTTGGCTTTTTGGGGTGTCTGGTGTTCTGGGCGGCTTGGGATTGTGGACGGGGGCTTCGGTGCAATTGCTGGGCTTGGGACTGGTGGCGATTGGCAGAAAAAGGTAAATTAACAGAAGAAATAAAAGCGGCAATTATTGCATCTAATAAATTGGCTGAATTAGAAGATATTTATAGACCATATAAAGAAAAGAAAAAAACAAGAGCAATTGATGCTAAAAATAAAGGTTTAGAACCTTTGGCAGAATATTTACTTTCTTTTCCAATAGAAGGCGATGTTTTAGTAGAAGCTGCTAAATACATTACACAAGATCTTGAAAATACCGATAAAGCTTTAATTGTAGCATCTGCTGAAGAGGCATTACAAGGTGCGCAAGATATTATTGCTGAAATAGTTTCAGATAATGCAAAATATCGCAAATGGATTCGTGGTTTGTTTGAAAGAGAAGGAATTTTAACTGCGAGTGTTAGGGATGAGTCTCTTGATGAAAAAAAGACTTTTGATATGTATTATGACTATTCAGAACCGATTGATCAAATTAAATTACATAGAGTATTAGCTATTAATAGGGGGGGAATCTGAAAAAAGTTATTAAAGTTTTCAATTGAAGTAGATCAAGATAGAGTGTTTTAGATTTTTTAGGACGTCAATTTTATCAAAGATGAGTCTTCAGTTGCAACTCCTTATGTTCTTTTAGCAATAGAAGATGCGTATAAGCGTTTTAATAAAAACCATCTATTGAAAGAGAAGTAAGAGCAGATTTAAAAGAATTGGCCGAAGATCAAGCGATTAAGGTTTTTGCTGCTAACTTAAAAAAGTTATTTGTTAACACCACCTATGAAAGGGAAAGTTGTTTTTAGGTGTTTGACCCTGCTTATAGAAACTGGTTGTAAGTTGGCTGTAGTTGATGAAAACTGGTAAAGTTTTTAGAAAAAGGGGAAAAATTTTCCCTAATCAAAAAAACAAAAAGAATCAGAGGCAACATCTGAAGAAGTAGAAACTTTCAGAAAAAGAAAATTATTAGGCTTATAAATAAAATACAATATTGAAGTTTATTGCGATTGGAAATGGAACTGCAAGTAGAGAAAACTGAAAGTTTTCATAGCTGATGTAATGAAAAAAAATTGATAAAAAAGGTAAGTTATATAATTGTTAATGAAGCAGGAGCTTCAATTTATTCAGCCAGCGATATTGCTCGTGAAGAATTCCCTGATTATAGTGTTGAAGAAAGATCTGCAGTTTCAATTGCAAGAAGGCTTCAAGATCCACTTAGTGAACTTGTTAAAATTGATCCAAAATCAATTGGTGTTGGTCAATATCAATATGATGTTTCCCAATCTAAATTAAGTGATTCACTAGATTTTGTTGTTTCAACTGCTGTTAACAGTGTTGGTGTCAATATAAATACTGCTTCAGTTTCATTATTGCAAAGAGTGGCGGGATTAAACGCAAAAACTGCTAAACTAATTGTTAATCATAGAGATGAACAAGGAGCATTTAAAAATCGTCAAAGTATCGATATTAAGGGGATTGGTCCTAAAACTTTAGAGCAAGCAATTGGTTTTTTAAGAATAAATGATGGCGATGAAAAATTAGATATGACTGCAATTCATCCTGAAAGTTATAAAATTGCAGAAGCAATTCTTAAAAAAATTGGCTTTACAAAAAATGATTTAGGTACTCAAGAACTAACAAACGCTATTAAAAATGTAAATCGCAAAGAATTAATGAAAAATCTAGGCCTAGAAGTTGGTGAATATACATTCAATGATATTTTAGATGATTTAATGGCACCATTAAGAGACCCAAGAGATACATTTGAAAAACCATTACTTAGAAGTGATGTTTTAAAACTAGAAGATTTAAAACCTGGAATGGAACTACAAGGTGTAGTTAGAAATATTGTAGATTTTGGTGCATTTATTGATTGTGGTGTTAAAGAAGATGGACTAGTGCATATTTCAAAAATTTGTAAAGGCTTTATTAAGCATCCACTAGATAAATTATCAGTTGGTCAAATTGTAAAGGTTTGGGTAGTATCTGTTAATACTATGAAAGGTCATTTAGAATTAAGTATGCTTGGTAAAGATGAATAAAATGTAACTAAAAAACTCTAGATACCAATGTACTAGAGTTTTTATATGCAAATCATTAATAATGTGATACAATATTCTAAGGAATGGAAGGTATAATTATGAGTGATAATTTGGCGGTAAAAAAAATTATAGAAGCTATTCAACAAGAAGAAATTGTTGAAGCATGCTATATAAAAGAAAATCAAGATGATAAAATAGTCATGTATGCCGTTATAAATCAAAAAGAATTCAAGCAATACTTAGATAAAAGAACTCAATATTTAGAAACTTATAATTACATACTATATCAAGATGATTCTGATGAAAATGGAATTTTTTTGTGTATTTGATGATGGAGTTTGTTTTGAATTAAAACATATTTTTTTAGAACAAGTAAAAAATTTAAGCGATTGTAAAAAAATATTTGACAGATATGAACAATTTTTAGAAACTCCAGAAAGCACAGTTGACAAAAACAAACTAATAGCGGAAAAAATCAATTTGTTTTCATATCGTATTTATGAGATGACTATATTTTATAAACTTAAAGATATGATATTATTTAATCTTAAAAAAATAGAAGTTTTAGGTTTATTAGCAGATTTTTATTATATAAAAGATTGTGAAACTAACGATTTTAAAAAAAATAGTTATGTAAATTTAAATAAAGATATTAAATTTATACTTGATAAATTAATAAAATCAAATGAAATTATTAAAGATTTTAATTATTTTTTTAATTAAATTTGAAAAAGAGCTTATGCAATTGCCAATTTCTATTTTTTCACATATAAATATGGATTTTTTTAAATTTGTTAAAAAAGAATTTACTAATTTATTATAGGTGAAGTTATGTTAAATGTTTTTATAATTAATCCAACGGCTGGAAAAAAAGATATATCTTTAGACTTGAGTCAAAAAATATTAGAAGTAGATAAAGATGCAATCATCCATATTACTTCAGAAAAATTAGATGCTACTAATTTTGTAAGGAATTTTTGCTTGAATAATGTAGATAAAAAAATAAAATTTTTTGCTTGCGGTGGCGATGGTACTTTGCACGAAGTAGTTAATGGTGTTTTCGGCTTTGATAATGCTTCGGTTGGTTGTTTTCCGTGTGGTTCTGGTAATGATTTTTTGAAAATCTATAAAAACCGCGATTTTACAAACATTAAAAATCTAATCAATGGAGAAGAAATATTAATTGATTTACTTGCCTATAACGGTAATTATTGTGTGAATGTTTTTAATATTGGTTTTGATGCAGATGTTGCTTATAATATGATAAAATTTAAAAAGAAACCATTTATTGGCGGACCAATGGCTTATAATGCTGCAGTTGTTTATAGTTTGCTTAAAAAAACAAAACATAAGGTAAAAGTTTTTATAGATGATAAAGAATTTTTTAAAGGAGAGATTTTACTTTGCGCTGTATCTAATGGGATTTGTTATGGCGGTGGATATTATTGCACACCTATAGCTAGACCAGATGATGGTATTTTAGACATTTGTTTGGTTAAAAAAGTTTCTAGATTTACTTTGCTTAAATTAATAAAAAAATATAAAAAAGGTCAACATATTAATAATCCTAAATTTGAAAAAATGATTTACTATGTAAAAGCTAAAAAAATTAAATTCTTATGTGAAAATGAAACTAGTTTTTCAGTTGATGGTGAGGTTTTTCAAACTAAAGAAATAGAATTAAATATAGTACCTCAAAAAATAAAGTTTATATTGCCGGAGGGAAATAATGCTTGAGAATTTTGAAGATTATGAAATAGTTGAATCAATGCGTGGTGGCGAAGGTAAAGTAAAAATAGAAAAAGCAAAAAATATTCCAAAAAATATTATTACTTACGCACGGCTTACATTATATCCAGGAAGTTCAATTGGCTTTCATGAACATGTTGGTGATGAAGAAATAGTTTTTGTTTTAAGTGGTAAAGGGCAATTGATTACCAAAAATAAAACAGTTCATATTTCAGAAGAACAAATTAATACTTGTTTAGAGCATGAATATCATAGTATTAAAAATAATTCTAATGAGAATTTGGTTTTATTGGCAGTTATTACTAAGTGTTAGTTATTTTGGCGTTTAAAGGGCTAAATTCGGGCTTAAATCGTTTTGTTGGAAGTTAATCTATAAATGTGTGAATGCATATAAAGGCCTTTTTAAAGCAAAAAAGCTCTTAAAAAAGGTTCGTATTTAAAAATTGACAGTTTTTCAACTTGGTGTTATAATGTGAATACTATCAAAGAAAAGGACAAAAAAATGGGTTTATTAAAAAATAAAACTGTAAAAATAATTGGCTTAATTTTATGGGATATATTATCAATAGTTTTTACTTTTTTTATTGTATTGTATATAGCAGACGGTAAAAATATTTTTTCATATCCTCTGGCCATTGTTTATTTGGTCTTGGTAAAAATAGCACTTTATGTATTATTAAAATTATACAATGTTATTTTGGATTATATTGGAATAAAGGAGTTTATTTTAATTGTTTTTGGTGTAGTCCTTTCATCAATCATAGTTTTTTTAGGTATTAGAATAGTAAAAAATATTTTATCAGTAAGACTTTTTATTTTATTAATACCGATGGAAATTTGTTTGTTATCACTGGGAAGATTTTTTAAACGAATCATAGAAACTGCTAAAACTGTTGAAAACTTAAATCCAAATGTTTCTAGAAAAGATATTAATACTTTAATTATAGGAGCAGGTAGTGGTGGGAAGTTGGTTTTAGATGAAGTAAATAAGAATCCAACGTTATTTAATAAAATTTTAGCTTTTGTGGATGATGATCCCAATAAGTTCCACCAAAGATTAAATGGAGTTCAAATTTTAGGACCTATTTCTGAAATTCATAGTTATATTGATAAATATCAAATTAAAGAAGTTATTATAGGAATTGCAAATTTAGAGTGGCAACGTTTAAAAGAAATAATAGAATTGGTTTCTCAAAAAGATGTTAAAATAAAAAGATTACCTTTGATGACTGAAATGAAAGGTGATAGTCATAGAAAAATCGTTGATGTTGATGTTACTTATCTTTTAAATAGAGGTGTAATTACTCTAGATAATGAAGGAATTGAAGCGTTTATACATGGAAAAAATATTTTAGTAACTGGGGCTGGTGGCTCAATTGGTTCTGAATTATGTGAGCAAATTCTTAATTATGAGCCAAAAAACTTGATTATGTTTGACATTTATGAAAATACTACTTATGAAACTCAAGTTAATTTGAAAAAAAGAATAACAGTAGAGAATAAAAAAACTATTTTAACTGTCTTAATTGGAAGTGTTTATAATGAAATTACTGTAGAGAATTTATTTAAAAATTCTAAACCTGACATTGTTTTTCACGCTTCGGCTTATAAGCATGTTCCTTTAATGGAAGATACTCCTAATGAAGCAGTTAGGACTAATGTTATAGGAACATATAATGTAGCAAAGTTTGCTCATAAATATAATGTTGAAAAAATGGTTTTAGTATCATCTGATAAAGCTGTTAGACCAACTAATATAATGGGAGCCACAAAAGCTGTTTGTGAGAAAATTGTACAATATTTTGATAGTATTAGTAAAACTAACTATAGTGCAGTTCGTTTCGGGAATGTTTTAGGAAGTCACGGTAGTGTTGTTCCATTATTTAAAAAACAAATTGAAGATGGTGGACCTGTCACAATTACAGATCCTGAGATTACTAGATATTTTATGACAATTTCAGAAGCAGTTAGTTTGATTTTACAATCGGGAGTTTATGCTAAAGGTGGAGAAATTTTTGTGCTAGATATGGGGGAACCTGTTAAAATTATTGATTTAGCAACTAGAATGATAGAATCTGCAGGTTATAGACCTGGTATTGATATTAAAATAGAAATTATAGGTTTAAGGCCTGGCGAAAAAAAATATGAGGAATTATTAGTAGATAAAGAAAAACATATCAAAACAGCAAATGATAAAATCTTTGTTGAAGAGAAATCTAAAATCGAAGACGTAGAAGGTTTTATTAAAATTGCAAAAGAAAATGTAGATAAAATGACTAATGATGAAATAAAAGAGTTAGTAAGATCTTTAATCACTAGTTATCATAAAGAGTAATGGTATGAAAAATAAATTAGACTTATTTTTCAATAGTTACTTTTTTATTGGAATTACTTTTTTTATAGCTGTTTTAAATTGGGCTTTAGGTACTTATTATATTGCTTTTCCATATTTTATAATTTCTATTATATTAATAATTGTATTTGATATTAGAAGAATTAATTTAGTTGCAATTGTTTTTGCTGCAATTATAAGTTTTATTTTTTCAAGTATGAAAGATAATGTGATATTTGTTACAATAGGTGGCGTAATAATAACACCTTTTGTGGTTTATGATATTTATAAACAAAAGGCTGATTTTAAAAATCCTATATTAATAGCGATGTTTATAGTTTTTCTTTCAATTTTATGTTCTGCAAGGTTTGCTATTGAAGCATCTTATGCAGTAATTGGAATTGCTCAATATCTTTGTTATTTATTCTTTTTTTGTTATGCACTGATTGTTAGCCGTGGTGATAGGAAATATAATCAAGAATATATCGCAAAAAACATGGTTTTTTTAGGAATAGCAATTGCAATTGAAATTTTTATTTTTGCTTTTAGAATTGGTGATTTGAGTTTTATTCAAGAAAAAAATATTCAACTTGGTTGGGGTTTTTCTAACTCAGTATCATTTATTTATCTTATAATTACATTTTTTACTTTATATTTATATGTACTTAATCAAAAAAAATGGTATTTACTATTATTTATGGTTCTATATTTTTATATGATTGTTATAATGCAATCAAGAAGTGTTTGGGGGATTGGACTAATTGTTGCTTTGCCTACACTTATTTGGTTAGTATATAAATCAAAAAATAGAAAAAAAACAGGTTTAATTATTGGTTGCTCTGTAGGGACAGCTGTTTTAATTAGTATTGGTTTGATTTTGTTTACAGATTTATTTGCTATGATAAATGCTAAATATGATGTTAGTGATTTACTTAATTTAAAAGACAGGATGCCAATTTATTATAAAGGAATGGAAGTATTTTTAAGATATCCAATATATGGAGCAGGAGTATTCACATCAGCTTATTATTTAAATCCTGGAGGATTAAGTATTGCACCTACTTATATATTATTAAATAATTATCATAATTACTTAATTCATACTCTTGCTACAACTGGCTTTGTTGGTTTGTGGGCATTTTTATATTGGCTTCATTGTACATTTAAAAAATTACTTGTAAAAGATGATTTCAACATAATAGTTTTGTTCATTATGTTTTGCATGCTTTTAAATGGTTTAGTCTCAACGACTTTTTATGAACCAATAATAATGTTAATTATGTTGGTCGTTTGGGCAAATATAACAGAAGTTTCGCAAGAATCAAAACCGGTTCTTGAATCTATAGTTCTTTATTAATTCACCTATTAAAGGGTGAATTTTTAAAAATGTTAATGATAATCATTTTAGATTAATATTGTTTTTTTAAAATTTAAATGTTATAATAAGAAGAAATTTTCAAATTTGGGGGTTAAAATGTTCAAAAGTCAATATTTGAATGAAGTTTTTAATAATTTGAGTTTAAGAAATGCTCATGAAAAAGAGTTTTTACAAGCAGTTGAAGAATTCTTAGAGTCAATCGATTTAATAATCGATCAATATCCGAATATCCAAAAACATGGTATCATTGAAAGAATAGTAGAACCTGAAAGAATGATTTCTTTTAGAGTGCCATGGGTTGATGATAATGGTAAAGTACAAGTTAATAGAGGTTATAGATGTCAGTTTAATAGTGCAATTGGTCCTTACAAAGGTGGATGTAGATTTCATCCAAGTGTAAATCAATCTATTATCAAATTTTTAGGCTTTGAACAAATGTTTAAAAATAGCCTTACAACTCTTCCTATGGGGGGTGGAAAAGGCGGTGCTGACTTTAATCCAACAGGAAGATCAGATAATGAAATTATGAGATTTTGTCATAGTTTTATGGCAGAGTTATATCGTCATATTGGTTCTGATATTGATGTCCCTGCTGGTGATATAGGTGTTGGAGCAAGAGAAGTAGGTTTCTTGTACGGATATTACCGCAAACTTAAGAATGAATGGACAGAAACTTTTACTGGTAAAGGCCTAACTTATGGCGGATCTTTAGCAAGGAAAGAAGCAACAGGATATGGGCTTTGTTATTTTGTTGAAGAAATGCTAAAAGTTATGAAGAACGATTCATTTAAAGGCAAAAAAGTAGTTATTTCTGGAGCGGGGAATGTCGCCACATATGCTGCCTATAAATGCAGTGAATTAGGTGGAAAAGTTATAGCTATGAATGATTCTAAAGGATATATTTATGATGAGGCTGGTATTGATATAGATTTTGTTAAAGAGATAAAAGAAGGAAAAAGATTATCTCTTGATCAATATTTGACTAAATATCCTAAAGCAAAGTATGGTGATGTTAGAACTGACATTTGGAAAATTAAATGTGATATAGCCTTACCTTGCGCCACACAAAATGAATTAGATTTAGAAAGTGCACAAGCTTTAGTTGCCAATAAAGTTATGGTAGTTGCAGAAGGTGCTAATATGCCAACAACTTTAGAAGCAACAAAATATCTTCAAGAAAATAAGGTGTTATTTGCACCTGGTAAAGCAGCTAATGCTGGCGGTGTTGCTACTTCAGGTCTTGAAATGACTCAAAATGCAATGCGTTTAAGTTGGTCTTTTGAAGAAGTAGATGAAAAACTAAAAGGTATTATGATTAATATCTTTGAAAATACTTATAAAGCATCTGAAAAATGTGGGCAAAAAGGAAACCTAGTTTTAGGTGCTAATATAGCAGGTTTCTTAAAAATCTGTGATGCGATGATCGCACAAGGAGTTATCTAAGGAAGGAGAAAATAAATTTTTTAAAAAAGTTTATTTTATAAAATATGAAAATTATTGCTAAACATTCTGATGGACTTATCTTATCTCAAGATACTTTCCAAATATCTGATATTACAAAAAGGGAAAAAGCTAAAAATCCAGCCATTATTGATGGCACTTTAGGCGTGCTTAATATGGAAGATGGTGCTTTTCATACTTTTAAAACAGTTAAAGAGATTTTATTTAATGCTGTTGATTCTAAAATTTATGCCTATACTACATCTGATGGTGGACCTGAATATAGAGAAGCAGTATTAAATTGGGTGTTTAGAGATTATAAAGATGAACTACTTAAAGTTTTTGATTGCAAAGTAGTTGCAACACCAGGTGGGACTGGTGCAATTAGTGCAAGTATGTTCAGTAGTCTTGATGCAGGTCAAACTGTTTTGATTCCTAATTTATGCTGGAGTCCCTATTTTGGTATTGCTGAAGATAAAGGATTAAAAATTAAAAAATTTACTTTATTAAAAGATGGAAAATTCAATGTAGATGGTTTTATTGAAAAAGCTAACGAAATTGTTGCAGAACAAAAGAAATTAGTTGCAATAATTAACAATCCTTGTAATAATCCAACTGGATACTCTATGAGTGATGCTGAAGTTGATGCAGTTATTAACTATCTTAACAGTCTAAAAGGAATTCCATGTGTTTTAATCTATGATATTGCGTATATTGATTTTTCTAATGATGGAATGGATGCAACTAGAAAACAATTTAAATTATTTGAAAAAATCAATGATAATATCTTGATTTCGGTTTGTTTTAGTGCCTCAAAGACATTTTCAATTTATGGAATGAGATTAGGTGCTCAAATTTTCTTAAGTAAAAACAAACAAGCTGTAATAGATTTTTATAATGCATCAAACTTTACTGCAAGAAATAACTGGTCTAACTGTAATACTGGAGCTGTTAATCTACTAGTTGCAATTGATCAAAATGAAGATTTAAAAAATCAATTCTTAGAAGAATTTGCTAAAGTTATTGAAATGGTTAGGATAAGAACTAATATATTTTTAGAAGAAGCTAAAGAAGTTGGGTTAAAAATCAACCCATATCATAGTGGTTTCTTTATTACGATTCCTACTAATCATTGTGATGAAGCGATTGAAAAATTAAAAAAAGAAAAATTTGTTTACTTACTTGCTTTTGGAGGAAATATAAGAATTGCAATTTGTTCTTTGCCAGCTGAGGATATTAAGGGCTTAGCTAAAAAAATAAAAGATGTATTAAAAGAATTTGGAGAATAATAAAAAAAGGTTACATATTTTAAGTAACCTTTTTTGTTAGACAACCTTGATAGTAGTTTTTTTGTTTCATAGTTTTATCTATCTCATTCATAACAACTAATTTTTTTAAACACCATTTTGGTTCAATTAAATCTTCCTTTTTAGGGTCTCCGTTTATCCTGTGGATTACAATGTTTGGATTTAAGTGTGCTAATTGGTCGGTTGTAATGTCAACATATTCTTCGAAAGAAAGTATTTTAAAAGGATTTTTTAAAAATTCATTTCCAAGAGCAGTGTTTTTTAATAAAAAAAGATTGTGGATTTTAAGACCTTGAATGTCAAGAGTATTTAAAAACTCAACTGTTTCTAGCATCATATCTTTAGTTTCATTAGGTAGTCCGTTAATTATGTGAACAATTACTGAAATCTTTTCATTTCTTAATGCTTTTACTGAAGTTAAAAATACATCTAAATTATATCCTCTATTAAACGCTTTAGCAGTTTTTTCGTGAATTGTTTGTAAGCCTAATTCAACCCATACTGGAGTTTTTTGATTTATTTCATTTAAAAGTTGAAGTGTTTCATCTGAAATTGTATCAGGTCTAGTAGCGATACTTAATGCTACAACATTTTTATGAACATTAATTGCTTGATAGTAAATATCTCTTAATTTATTAATTGGTCCATATGTATTAGTGTTAGCTTGAAAATATGGAATATAATAGGCATCAGGCCATTTTTTATGAATGTTTTTTGAGATTTCTTCAAATTGTTCTTTGATTGAAAGCCTCTTATTACCTGAAAATTCTCCACTACCACAATCAGAACAGAAACTACAACCTTTTGTGCTGATGGTACCATCTCTATTTGGACAAGAAAAATCTCCATTTAATGCGACTTTGAATACTTTTTTATTGAATTTTTCTTTTAAATAAAAATCTAAAGTGTAGTATCTATGCTGAGAATTAATATATTTTTTCATCTTTTTTTTCCTCTAGAATTATAATATCTCAAAAGCTCTTTTAAGTAAAGAAGAAGGGAGAAAAAAAGACTACAAAATTGACAAATTTGTAATAATAATGTATAATATAAGTACCTGGGGAGTTCGCCTTTTTGCAAATATGCGAACCGAACGGTAAATATATTGGAAGTTGAGGCGCTTTGGGTGTGAATGCTTATTAACGTAAGAATCCCGAAAAAGTACAAAAAGAGACTTCCGCCTTGTGAGATTTAGGTTTCACATAGCAATAACGGCTCTCTGGGCTTTAAAAACCTCTGTAAGGGGTTTTTATTTTTAACAATATATGGAAAAAATAAATATTTGTGTTATAATTACATTTGACTAGAGGAGTAATATGCTAAAATTTTTTATTGAACTTAAATGGTTCTTTAGACGTAATTTTATAAAATATATTTTGGTAGGTATATTTTCTATTGCATATACTTACCTAGTAACAATTCCTCCTAGTATAATAGGAAGATTTGTTGATAAAATTACTTATCAATCTCTTTCAAGACCTTTTGTTTATCAAATATTTTTTTTAATGATAGGAGTTACTATTTCAATTTATATTGCTTCGATTTTTAAAAAAATTATTTTAGGTGATTTATATCATACTTTATTTTATAGATTAAAGAATATTTATCTTGAAAGAATTTTTATGCAAGATGGCGATTTTTTTGAAAAATATCAATCTGGTGATTTAATTTCAAGAGCGATGGGCGATAATAGGATGGTAGCCGATACTGCAACTCATTTATTATTTGAAATTTTAGATACAATAACAATGTTAATTGTAGTAAGCGTTCAAATGATATTAATAAATCCAAAACTTACTATATTGTCGGTAATACCATTACCTTTAATTTTAGTGTTAATTATTTATTTAAGACCTAAAATATCTGCCAATTGGCGCTTAGTTAGAAAAGAACATAGTCATTTAAATAATTTAGTCATGGAAAGTGTTGCTAATGTTAAAATGATTAGAAGTTTTGCTGACGAAGAAAAAGATCAAGAAAAATTAAATAATTCTGCTAATAGAGTTTATAAAATTGAACGCAAATCAATTTTAATGCATTCTGTTATAAGTCCATCATTTCATATTATTACTTTGATAAGTCAAGGAATAGCATTGTCATGTGGTGCTTATTTTATAATGAAACAAAATTTGACACCAGGTCAACTTATCACATTTTATTTATATCTTGGTATGTTTGCAGGACCATTATTATCTTTAGGCAACCAAATAACTTTTTTATCTCAGTCTAGTGTTGCTTTAGATAGATTTAATGAAATATTAAAGACTGAACCAACAATTAAAAAACCAGAAGAACCAGCTAAACTTGATGAAATTGAAACTATTGAGTTTAGAAATGTTTCGTTTAGATATCCTAAATCAGATGAAAAAGTAATTAAAAATATTGATTTAAAAATTAAAAAAGGTACTACTTTAGGAGTAGTTGGAAAAATTGGTAGCGGTAAAACTACATTAATAAGACAATTGTTAAGACAGTTTCCTATTACTGAAGGAAATATCTTTATAAATAATAAAGATATAAACTCATATGATAAGGAAACTATCAGAAGAAAATTTGGTTATGTTCCACAAGAACACATTCTATTTTCGCGTAGTATTTTGAATAATTTGAAATTAGGAATAAATAAAGATAGTGTTTATACAAAAGAAGAAGCTGTAAAAATTGCTGATTTTGAAAAGGATTTAAAAGATTTAGAAGATGGCTATGAAACAATTGTTGGTGAAAAAGGCGTTACTTTATCAGGTGGTCAAAAACAAAGATTGTCAATTGCTAGAGCTATTTTAAAATCAGCTGATGTTTTGATTTTAGATGACTCATTAAGTGCGGTAGATGGCGTAACTGAGGCTAATATTTTACGTAATTTGAATAATATGCGTACAGGAAAAACAAATATTATCATTGCACATAGATTATCAGCTGTTGAAAATGCTGACAATATAATTGTTTTAGAAAATGGAAAAATTGTAGAAGAAGGAACACATAAGGAATTACTAGAAAATAAAAAATGGTATTATAGTCAATTCATTATCCAAAAGGAGAGTGAATATGAACAAAATTAAAAAATATCCTTATTCTACAAAGACTATTTTAAGACGTGTTTTTAAATATGCTTTAAATAACAAATTTCTTGTATTACTAGCAACTATTTTACTAATCATTATATCTGCTATTGAAGTTGTTCAGCCATTAATTGTAAAAAGAGTAATTGATGGTGAATTAAATGGAATTCAAACAGTCTGGAGTTTAGTAGATGAAGGTTATGATAAAAAAATAGAGTTTAATGGGAGTTATTATACAAAAGATAACATACCTTCTAGTTCAAAAATAACAATTAGGTATTTTGATAAAAACAAAAAATATATTTTAGTTAATGAAGAATTAGAAGCTTATGAAAAAGTGTATATTAACGATAATCAAACTCTTGAAATATTAGACCAAAGTAATAATTTTATTAGAAATGCCGATTATCTTGTTCTTGATAATGCTGATATAATGAAATTTTTTAAAATTTCAATGAATCCATTAATTAAGATGGGTATAATTTATGTGGTATTAGCTTTATCACTTGTTTTATGTAGGTATATCTATACTATATCTTTTACAGCAGCATCGATGAGATTGACTTTAGATATGAGAAAAGAAGCATTTAATAAATTAAATAAATTGCCGGTTAAATATTTTCAAAGAGAAATTAGTGGAAAAATAGTTACAAAAGTAACAACAGATTCAGATGGCGTAAGAGGCTTATATCAAGTTGTCTTTTCAATAGTAACTGCTCTAATAACTTTAGGAATGGTTTATATAGGATTACTTTATTTGAATTTAGAGTTAGCTTTGTTGACGCTTTTAGCAATCCCAATTCTTGTTCTTTGGTTAACAGTTTATAGAAAAACTATCAATAATTATAATCATATGATTAGAGAGTACAACTCAATAAACAATGGAAAACTAGTTGAGTTTATAAACGGTGTTGAAATTATTCAACAAATGAATAAAGAAGAAGAAATGTGTAAAGAATATCATGAAGCACTACACAAAAACTATGTTGTTAGAACCAAGCATTTAGTTGTAAGTTCGCTTTTTGGATGGGATTTATTAGTAATTGTTAGAAGGTTAGCTGTAGCTTTAGTCTTACTTTATTTTGGTTTAAAGTATTTTTCGGTTAATTTTGTAATTACTGCTACAACAATTTATGTTTATGTTGAATATTTAGAAAAGTTAGTAAATCCAGTAGCAAATATTTTCCATAATTTAAATAATTTAGAAGATTCGTTAGTGGCAGCATCTCGAATATTTGAACTTCTTGATCAACAAGAAGATTTAAATATTGGTGAATTAACTGATATTAAGTTTTTGGGTGATATTAAAATTGAAAATTTAAGTTTTAAATACGTACCAGATTTATATGTTTTAAAAAATGTCAATATAGATATAAAAGCTGGAGAGTTTGTTGGTTTGGTTGGAGCAACAGGAAGTGGGAAAACAACTCTAATAAGCCTACTTGAAAGATTTTATGAAGTAGAAGAAGGGCGTATTTTAATTGATGGGGTTGACTATAAGAATTATTCAAAAAAAGATGTTAGAAACAACATTGGTTTGATTTTACAAGATTCTGCTATTTTAGAAGGAAGTATCAGAGAAAACATCGCTTTAGGAGAAGATATCTCAAAAGAAAAAATTGAAGAAGTTTTAAGGATGATAGGTGCTAATAAGTTTATCGACTCAATGCCAGAAGGAATTGACTCAAAAATTGAATATAGAGGTGAAAACTTATCTACAGGGGAAAAACAAATCATTTCTTTTGCTAGAATTATGGTTAGATCACCTAGTATTGTTATTTTAGATGAAGCTACTGCTAATATTGATACTGAAACAGAACAACTAATTCAAAGAGCACTTAATATTATATCTAAAAAGTGTACTACTATAGTAATAGCTCATAGATTATCAACGATTAAAAAAGCTGATAGCATTTATGTTTTAGATGCTGGTGAAGTAGTTGAATCAGGAAATCATAAAAGTTTATATGCTAAAGAAAACAGTATTTATAGAAGAATGTATGATGCAATAATAAATAATTAAATAAAGGAGTTATGCATGAGAATAGGAATATTTGTAGAAACATATTTTCCTTACGTAAGTGGAGTTAGCATATCTATTGAATCACTAAAGGATGCGCTAGTTCAAAAAGGACATGAAGTATATATTGTAACTTTAAAAATTGATGATTATAAATATGATAATGATCCATCTTTAATATTGTTAGAAGGACATCCTTATCCTTTTAAAAAATTAAAGGCATTAAAGTTAGGATACACACTTCATTACAAAAAAAATGTTAAGGAATTAAAAAAATATAAATTTGACATAATTCATGCAAATACTGAATTTTCAGTTGGAACAATAGGCTATAAGTTAGCTAGAGCAACAAACGTTCCAATTGTTTATACTTATCATACTTTGTATCATACATATGTTCATTATGTAGCTAACTTTGCGATTTCATTCTTTAAAATGATTATTATTAGAAGAATTAAAAGTTGGATGAAAAAAGTAGATGAGGTTATAGTTCCTAGTAATAAAGTTTTAAATATTATAAGAGATTTTAAAGTAAAAAGAGATGTTAATGTTATTCCAACAGGAATAAAACTTGATAGGTTTTTAAATTACGACCTAAATTCAATTGAAAAAATTAAAAAAAATTATAAACTTGTTGGTAAAAGAATAATGCTTTTTGCTGGTAGATTAGGTCAAGAAAAAGGAATCGGAGAGTTAATTGAGTATTTTGACATCTTAAGTAAAGATTTCCCTGATTTAGTGTTTTTAATTGTAGGCTTTGGTGCTCATGAAGGAGTTTTAAAAAAGTTAGTTTCTTCTAAAAAATTAGAAGATAAAATTATTTTTACTGGTGAAGTGTGTAATTCTGAAATTGGAAATTATTATAGACTTTGTGATTTCTTTGTTAGTGCTTCTAATACTGAAACTCAAGGATTGACATATTTTGAGGCTTTAGCGAGTAATTGCGTATCATTAGTAAAAAAAGATCCTAGTCTAGAAGGTATAATTGAAGATGGAATTAATGGTTTTTATTTTGAAGATAAAGAAAGTTTTTTATCTCAAGCTAAATACATATTAGAAAATGATATGAGTGAAATCAAAGAAAAGACAAGTGAGGTAGTAAAAAACTTTTCGACTGAAGTGTTTGCAGATAGAATTATTAAAGTATATGAAAAGGCCTTAAAAAATAAAAAGAAAGGGTGTAAATAATGAGTTTAATTGTAGTGCAAATATTACAAGTTTTAGGTGCAACTATTGTTGGTGCAATTATTGGTTTTGAAAGAGAAGTTAAAAATAAACCAGCTGGTTTAACAACTTTCATGCTTGTTTGTGTTGCTAGTTGTTTGATTGCTATTTTAAATCAAAATATTGTTAATGAAACTGTACGACTTGCAGGGCTTGATTCAACTTATGCTGGTACTGTTGGAGCTGATTCTGGAAGACTTATTGCTCAAGTAGTAAGTGGAATAGGTTTTTTAGGAGCGGGTGTAATAATTTATACAAAAGATGTAGTAAGAGGAGTAACAACTGCAGCCTTATTATGGTTAGTTTCAGCAATGGGTTTGATGATTGGAATTGGAGGGCTTAATAATTATATAATCGTAGTAGTTGCTTTAATTATTGTTATTAGTTTTTCAGCTTTTTCTAAAAAATATAAATCAATTATGACTAAAGGAAGAAAATTAAATGTTGTAAAAATTGTCTATTATGGTAAGAATGAAGATGAATTGATGGCTTTTTTAAATGAAAAACAATTTTTTATAAAAAAACAAGAGTTTTCTAGTGCGTATATTAAAGAAGGAATTCATTATAAAGAAATGCTTTTTTATCTAATAGTAACAAATGAAGCGTTCCATGAATTTGTAAAAGATGTTAGTTCGCTGGATTACATTTGTGAATTAGCAGAAGTGTAAAGAAAAAAAGACTGTAACTGCAGTCTTTTCTTTTTTATGGCGTCCACGATAGGACTCGAACCTATTACCCCAATCTTAGGAGGATTGTGCTCTATCCAGGTGAGCTACGTGGACAAATTCCTTGTTTATTATACTTTAGATTCTGAAGATTGTAAATAATAAAAAATTTAAATCTTTAAAAATATTGCATTTTTAACCTTATTATAATATAATGTTTTATATGCCGCTGTGTTGAAACTGGTAGACAAACTTGACTCAAAATCAAGCGCCCTTAAGGCATGCTGGTTCGAATCCGGCCAGCGGCACCATTTTGATATACTAAATTGATACTAGTATCGATTAATGTTTGCAATTAAAATGAGTAGGTATATTTATCTACTTTTTTTAAATTAATTCTAGGTATAATAGTTTTAATTAAATTAAAGGAGAGAGTAATATGAGTTTTGAAAATATCTATTTCAAAGGTAGTTTTAGAAGTTACCAACAAAGAGTATTAGATTCTGCTGATTTATATTTAACAGATGGTAAAATAAACATAGTTGCTGCTCCTGGATCGGGAAAAACTATTTTAGGCTTAGAATTAATTAGACGACTTGGAAAACCTTGCATCATTTTATCTCCAACTACTACTATAAGAGAACAATGGGGTGAAAGGTTTAAAGAATCATTTTTACCAAAAGGTCTAGAGATTAAAGAGTATGTAAATTATGATTTAAATAAAATAGTTCTTATTAATTCAATAACATATCAAGCTTTATATTCAGCTATGAATAAAATAAAAGCTTCTAATGAAGATGAAACAATTGATTATTCTAATATTGATTTATTTAAACTAATTAAAGAAAAAGGAATTAAAACAATTTGTTTAGATGAGGCTCACCATTTACAAAATGAATGGCAAAAAGCCCTAGAAAAATTTATTAAAGGGCTTGCTAAAGACATTAAAGTAATTTCTTTAACAGCAACTCCTCCATATGATGCGAATACTTATGAATGGCAAAGATATATCAGTGTTTGTGGAGAAATAGATGAAGAAATTTTTGTTCCAGAACTTGTAAAAGAAAAAACGTTGTGTCCACATCAAGATTATATAATGTTTAACTATCCGACTGAAAACGAAATTAAAAGTTTTAAAGAATATAAGGAAAAATCGTTTTTAGTAATAGAAGAAATAGGTAAATTAGAATTTATAATTAAATTAAATGAACATTTAAATAAAAATTATAAAGATATGTTGATGGATATTTATACGAATGTAAAAGAATATATTGCTTTATTGATTTTGTTTAGATATTACGATTATCCCATAAATAAGAAGATAATAAAAATCCTTACTGATGTAGAACATTTACCAGATATTAGCTTACAGTATGCAGAAATTGCTATACAATTTTTAATTAATTCGGTACTACTTAAAGAAGAAGAAAAGGAAATTCTTTTAAAATTATTAAAACAAAATTCACTTTATGACAAAAAACAAGTATTTTTAGATTTGGATGAAAAACTAAAAAGAAAATTAATTAGTTCTTTAGGTAAAATGGAAAGCATTTTAAAAATTGTTGATAGTGAATATGCTTCTTTAAATAATGATTTAAAAATGCTGATCTTAACCGATTATATAAAAAAAGAATCTCTATTTAAAGTTGGGACTGAAAAGTTAGTTGATAATGTGAGTGTAGTCAGTATTTTTGAAACTATTAGAAGGCTTAAAAATATTAATTTGGGAGTTTTATCAGGAAGTTTAGTTATATTGCCTAATACAGTAATTGAAGTTATAAAAGATAAATATCAATTTAGCTTTAAAAATATAAACGATACTACTTATTCAACTGTTAATTTTAAAGGATCAAATAAGGATAAAGTTAGAATTGTTTCTTCATTGTTTAAAAAGGGAAGTATTAATATTTTGATAGGTACCAAATCATTACTTGGTGAAGGCTGGGATTCTCCTTGTATCAATTCATTAATTTTGGCAAGTTTTGTTGGAAGTTTTATGCTATCTAATCAGATGAGGGGAAGAGCTATAAGAATTGACAAAAATGACCCTGAAAAAGTTTCTAATATTTGGCATTTAGTTACTATAGAGCCTGATTATGTTTTTGAAGATAATAAAGTTAAAAAAATTAGTTTATATTTATCTCGTCCAAAAGACATAATTCAATCAAATGATTATGAAACATTAGTTAGAAGATTTGAATGTTTTGTAGGGCCAAGTTATGATAAAGATGAAATTGAAAGCGGGATTGACAGGATTTCTAATATTAAACCTCCTTATAATAAAAAAGGAATAGAAAAAATTAATGAAGAAACTTTAGCACTTTCAAAAAATAGAGCACTAGTAAAAGAAAAATGGGATAATGCTTTATCAAAATCTTCTAAGATGCAAATAGAATCAAAAGTTCCAATAGAAAGAAAAATACCAGCTTTTACATTTTATAATATTGGTAAGATTTTACTTATTCTTAGTTTCCAAAGTCTAATTCTAAGTTTAAATGCTCTAGCAATTTCAAATGTTACATTAAGTTCTGATTTTGGAATGCTATCTTTAATTGTAACGATTGTGTTATCTTTGATATCTACTATTTTTATAATGCATGCAACTAAAATGTTAATTGCTAATGCTAATCCTACAAGGCAAATAAAAAGTTTTTCAAAATGCATTTTAAAAACTTTAAAGGATATTGATTTAATTGAGTCTGCTTGTACATTGAAGGTAAAAAGTGATTCTGATGGAATATTTATAAATGTTTCCTTAGTTGATGCTACAATTCACGAACAAAATATTTTTAATAAGGCTATTGCAGAGTTTTTAAATCCGATTGAAAATCCAAGATATATTGTTATAAAAAAAGGCTTAGTAAGTAAATATAATTATAAATATTCCTTTGCGTGTCCTAGTGTAATCGGGAAAAATAAGGAAATTGCAGATTTATTTAATAGTTATCTATCAAAAATTATGGGAAAATATAGTCTTGTATATACTAGATATGAAGAAGGTAGAAAATTTATTTTAAAATGTAGAATAAAATCATATATTAGTTATAATGCAAAACAAGTGAATAGTAAACATAAAATTACTAGATGGGAGTAGAAAAAATAAAACCGAGACTTTTATCTCGGTTTTATTTTAAAATTTTAGTTGATTAGATTCCTTTAACATTAGTAGCTCTTAGTTTTGTTGCGTCTTTTGGATCTTTTTCAACACCAAATTCAACTTTTTGGCCTTCAACAAGTGCTTTGTAGCCTTCTCCAACGATTGCAGTATAATGTACAAATACATCTACGCCATCTTCATCATTAGAGATAAAGCCAAACCCTTTTTCCTTATTGAACCATTTAACTGTTCCTGTCTTCATTAGGTCCTCCTGCTTTATATTTATATTCTTTTGCATAAAAAAATCGCAAGATGTAACTCATTAAACGAAAATGACTTACAATAACTTGCGAGATCACTTACAGCATTCAGAATACATTGATAGTATATCATTAATATCACGAATTGTCAATAAAATAAGAGCATATTTCTTGTAAAAAATATTAAAAATAGTATAATTGAATTATAGGCTAGATTTTAAATCGAATTTATAAAAAAAATATTAAGGAGGAAAATAATGGCTGTTTTAAAATTAGATGAAAAGAATTTTGAAAGTGAAGTATTAAATTTTAAAGGAACTGTATTAGTAGACTTTTATGCTGATTGGTGTGGACCATGTAAAATGCTTGCTCCGATTTTAGATAAAATTTCTAATGAAGTTGATAAAAATGTTAAAATTGCTAAAGTGAATGTTGATGTAAGTCCTGCTTTGGCTGGAAAGTTTTCTGTTATGAGTATACCTACTTTAATTGTATTTAAAGATGGTAAGATATCTACAACTAGAGTTGGTTTTACATCTGAAAAGTCAATTTTAGATTTATTAAAATAAAATATAAAAAGGAGGAATAAAAATGAACGAACAAAAACAATTTAGTATGCCGTTAATTGGGGATAAAGCGCCTAGCTTTAAAGCGGTTACTACACAGGGGATGATTAATTTTCCTGAAGATTACAAAGGACATTGGGTAATTTTATTTTCACATCCTGCTGATTTTACTCCAGTTTGTACAACTGAATTTATGACTTTTGCAAGTATGGCTGATGAATTTGAAAAATTAAATACTAAATTAATTGGTTTATCAGTAGATTCTCTTTATGCTCATATTGCATGGCTTAGAAAGATTCAAGAATTAGAGTGGAAGGGAATGAAAAAAGTTGAAGTTAAATTTCCATTAATTGAAGATATTAAAATGGAAGTATCTTCTAAATATGGAATGGTTCAACCAAATCAATCAACTACTCAAGCAGTTAGAGCAGTTTTTGTGATTGATCCTGAAGGAAAAATAAGAACTATTCTATATTATCCGCTTTCTACTGGAAGAAATTTTGATGAAATTAAAAGAATTATTTTAGCTTTACAAAAAGCTGATAAAGATGGGGTTGCAACTCCAGCTGATTGGAGACCAGGAGATGATGTAATTATTCCTACAGCTGGATCTTGTGGTGTTGCAAAAGAAAGAATGGAACAAAAGAAAGATGATGTATATTGTCTTGATTGGTTTATGTGTTTTAAAAAAGAAAAAAAATAAGGAGGTAAATTATGTGTAAAGAACAAAAATTTTATTATTGTGATATTTGTGGGAAAATTATCGGAATGGTTAAAGATGCAAAAACACCAACAATTTGTTGTGGAAAGCCAATGACACAGATTGTTGCTAATACAGAAGAAGCTTCATATGAAAAACATTTACCTGCAGTAACAGTTAAAGGAAATGAAATTCATGTTTCTGTTGGAAGTGTTGCACATCCGATGATTCCAGAACATTATATCGAATGGGTGTATGTTCAAACTGAAAAGGGTGGTCAAAGGAAATGCTTTAAAGCTGGTGAAGAACCAAAAGTGGCTTTTTCAGTAATTAATGATAAACCTGTAGCAGTATATGCATATTGTAATTTGCATGGATTATGGAAAACTGAAGTAAAATAAATTGATTAAAAGCGACTACTTAATTAGGTAGTCGCTTTTAATTTTACAAAAAGTTTACAATTTAAAAAATAAAATTATACAACTAAAGAGTATAATGGTGTGGTATAAAAAAAGGAGAGAATTTTAATATGTCTATAATTGATGCAATTATATTTTTATTAGGTGGTTTAGGTGCTTTTTTACTTGGATTTCAGGTTTTATCGGATAATATTGAAAAATTAGCTGCTAAAAAATTAAGACAATTATTTAATAAAACATCAAAAAGTAAAATAGTTGGTATGGGTGTAGGTTTAGCAACTACAGCTATTATCCAAAGTTCATCAGCCACTACTGTAATGGTAGTTGGATTTGTAAATGCTAATATAATGTCTCTTTTTTCTGCAACAACTATTATAATGGGAGCTAATATTGGTACAACTGTTACTGCGCAAATTGTTGCTTTAAAAGCATTTAATTTTGTAAAATTTGCAATTGTTTTTACATGTATAGGAATTTTTATGAATATGTTTGCTAAAACTGATAAGAAAAAAACTTTAGGGTTAGTTTTAGCAGGCTTAGGCTTAATCTTTTTAGGGCTTGATACAATGTCTAGTTCAATGAAAGCTTTTAGGGAAAGCCAAGTGTTTGTTGATGCATTGTCTATTATCACTAATCCACTACTTTTATTATTAATAGGAGCTGCATTTACTGCTATTGTTCAAAGTTCATCTGCAGTAACTTCAATTTTAATTACAATGGTTGGAGCAGGTTTTGTTATTGGTGGCGGTGGTAATGCGATATTGTATGTAATTTTAGGAACAAATATTGGAACATGTGTTACTGCATTACTATCTTCAATTGGAGCAAGTACTAATGCTAAAAGAGCAGCTCTGATTCACTTAATGTTTAATGTTTTTGGTTCAATTATATTTTTTATAGTGCTTGTAATATGGAGAGGTTTTATGGACAATGTAGTTGCTAAAATCTTTACTGATCCTGGTACACAAATTGCAATGTTCCATACATTCTTTAATACTGTTTGTGTTGCGATGTTTTTACCTTTCACAAATGTTTTTGTAAAACTTTCGAAAACGATTATTAGAGATAAAAAAATTCCAGAAGATATCAAAATTACTTATATGGACTCAAGAATTTTAAATACTCCAACTATTGCTATTTCGCAACTTACAAAAGAAGTAGTAAGAATGGGTGATACTTCAATTAAAGCTTTAGAAAAAGCATTAGAAATGTTTTATCAAAAAACTATTGATGATGAGCAAAATGTTAGAGAGATAATTAACGAAGCAAATATAATGAATAAACAAATTACTGACTATTTAGTTAAAGTTTCTACTAATAACTTATCATACTCAGATGAAGTTGCAATTGGTAAGTTATATCATGTAATTGCTGACCTTTTACGTATTAATGAAGTTGCAGATAATGTTGTTAAATATACAACTTCAGTTGTAGAACAAGGTTTGGAGTTTTCAGAATCAGTAATGGAGTCTATTGGTGAGATGTATGCTCAAGTAAAAGAATTATATCAAGAATCCATTGCTGTCTTTATGACTCGCAACTTAAATAGACTTTCAAAAGTTGATAATATGGAAGATAAAATTGATAAGATGAGAAAAGAGTTAATAGATGCTCATATCAAGAGATTAAATGATGGTAAATGCAAAGCTAGTAGTAGTGGTGTTTTTATTAATTTAGTTAGTAATCTTGAAAGAGTAGCCGACCATATAACTTATGTTGCATATTCTATAAAAGAAGAAAAAAAATAGATGGCTTTATTTATATAAAATAATATGATATAATAAGGCTATTGAGGTTAAGAATATGGGAACACAAGTTTATTTATTAGAAGATGATAAAAGTATATGTGATTTAGTAAAATGTGCATTAGAAATGGCTAACATTTCTATTGCATGTTTTTATAATGTAGAAAGCTTTATGAAAGCTTTTGAAAGTGAGCATCCTAAAGTAGCATTATTAGATATAATGCTTCCTGATGGTAATGGGATTGATGTTTTAAAAGCAATTAAAAAAGCCAATCCAAAAGTATATTGTATAATGCTTAGTGCTCTTTCTCAAGAAACTGACAAAGTAAAAGGACTTAATGAAGGAGCAGATGATTATATTTCAAAACCATTTGGAGTTTTGGAGCTCACTGCTAGAGTAAATGTAGCTTTAAGAAAAACAATTACTAAGACTTTAAGAGTTGGTGATATTGTTGTATATGAAGATAGCATGATTGTTTATTTTAAAAGTAAAAAACTTAATTTAAATAATAAAGAATTTCAATTGTTAAGATATTTTATGTTAAATGTAGGCAAGGTATTATCAAGAGAACAAATTTTGACTACAGTTTGGGGGTATAGTGAAGGAGAAACTAGGACGGTTGATAATCACGTAGCAAGGCTTAGAAAATGTGGTATAAATTATTTTGAAACTGTTTTTGGAGTAGGTTATAAATTTGATGTAAAGAGGTGATCAATCTGAAAAAAAATATATTAATATTCTTAATGATCGCCTCTTTAATTTTTACAATTGTCTTAAGTTTAATTTTTTCTTATAAAAATTATAATAAAGATATAAGTGAAGTTAAAAACAATTTGGCTATTTATGTAAAACTATATAATGATTCATTTTCTTTAGATGAAGAAGGAGCTATTGAATTTTCAAATTTATTAGAAGGTGTTGAAGTAACTTTTTTATCTTTAGAAGGAGTAGTAATTGGAAGTAGTAATCCAAAAATTACTGGTGATTTAAGTGAATTAGAAGAGGTTAAAGAAGTTTTAGAAAACGGTAAAGGTGAGTCTATAAGAAACTCTTTAGTTGAAAATAAAAAAATGGTATTTTATAGCGAGGCTAAAGATACATTTATAATAAGATTGGGATTTGTGTTATTTTCAACATTTACATATTTTTTAGATTATGTACCATCAATATTATGGTTTTTAATTATTATTTTAATTGTTAATTTCCTTTTAAGTTTTATAATTGTTGATACTAATTTAAAGTTTGTTCAAAAATATATGATTCGCTCTTTAAGAAGCGATGAAACAATTGTTGATGCTAAATACATTGAAATGACTGATATTGCAACAACTTTAAACAATTATAAATTAATAGTGGAAGAAAAGTTTAAAAAATTTGAAGATAATTCAAAAATCATTTCAATTGTTTTAGACAGTATGGAAAATGGTATTGTGATATTTAAATCTTTTAGTGATGTTCTTTTTATTAATAAAACAGCTTCTAAATTACTTGAATATTTTGAAGATGATGTTTATTTAATGTATTTACTTGAAGATGATGAGTTAAATCAAATTATTATTAAAAAAGAAAATAGCGTAATTTATAGAGTAATTGATGATAATGAATATGCTTTTTCGTTTTCTTTCTCTAAGGAATTTTCAGTTTTATTGATTACTGATGTAACTTTAATAAGAAAAGCAGAAAAATCAAAAAATGAGTTTATTTCAAATGTTACTCATGAAATGAATACTCCTTTGACAAGTATTAGAGGTTTTGCTGAATTATTATTAACTGGTCAATTGCCAAAGAATAAAATTGATAATGCTGCCCAAACTATTTTAAAACAAAGTGATAGACTAAAAAATTTAATTTCCAGCATTATTAATTTTAGTGCAATTGATAATGATGAGTTACCTAGTTATGATGTAAATATTTCTGAAATTGCAAAAAACACTGTTTCTTCAATGGAACCTTTAATTAAAGAAAGAAAAATTGAATTAACTTTAAATATAGAAGAAAATATTTTTATTAAAAGTAGAAAAGAGAGAATTGTTGAAATATTTAGCAATTTAATCTCTAATGCTATTAGATATAATAAAGATGAAGGTAAATTATATATTGAAATTAGTAAAGATGATGTTCCTAAAATAATTGTTGAGGATACTGGAATTGGAATTTCTAAAGAAAATATGGGAAGAGTCTTTGATAGGTTTTACACTGTAGATACATCTCATAGTGGTATTGGTGGAGGTTTTGGTTTAGGGCTTGCTATTGTTAAAAAATTAGCTCAAAAAGCAGGATGGAAAATCAATCTAACAAGCGAAGTAAATAAGGGAACTAAATTTGAAATAATTTTTTATGGAAATAAAAAGTGTATAAAAGAATAATCTAAAAAAACAAAGCAGTTAAAAACTGTTTTGTTTTTGTTTTAATATATGAGATTTTGTGATATAATTACAAATGTTAAATACTAATTAACCGTCAAACCTTTGCTTGAATAAAAAATTAGAATATGATAGAATTATAGTTATGTTAGGTGGAAAATATGGAAAAACTTGCATTTAATAATGAAAAATATTTAAAACTACAATCTGAAAAAATTCTTGAAAGAATTCATCAATATAATAACAAATTATATCTAGAGTTCGGTGGGAAAATATTTGATGATTATCATGCTTCAAGAACATTACCAGGTTTTGAAATTGATACAAAAGTAAAAATGCTTTGTGAGATTAAAGAACAGGTTGAAATCGTGATTGTTATTAATGCTAATCATATTCAATCAAGTAAAATTAGAGCTGATATTGGAATTACTTATGAAAATGAAGTTTTAAGAATGATTGAGAATTTTGAAAGAATGCAATTATATGTTGGTAGTGTTGTAATTACTCATTATGAAGGACAAGTAGCAGCTAAATCTTTCAAAACTAAATTGATGAATATGAATATTTCAGTCTATTTGCATTATACAATTCCAGGTTATCCTACAAATATTAATAGAATTATTAGTGAAGATGGTTTTGGTAAAAATGATTATATTAAAACAACTAAATCATTAGTAGTAGTAACTGCTCCAGGCCCTTGTAGTGGGAAAATGGCTACTTGTTTATCTCAGCTATATCATGAAAATAAAAGAGGTGTTTTGGCTGGATATGCTAAATACGAAACTTTTCCAATTTGGAATTTACCATTAAGACATTCTGTTAACTTAGCATATGAATCAGCAACAGCTGATTTAAACGATGTAAGTGTCATAGACACTTATCATTTAGAAGCCTATAATACTTTGACAGTTAATTATAATAGAGATGTTGAGGTTTTTCCGGTTTTACAAGCAGTTTTCAATAAGATTTATGGATATAGTCCATATAAATCACCTACAGATATGGCAGTTAATATGGCAGGCTTTTGTATTGAAGATGATGATATGGTAGTAAATGCTTGTAAACAAGAAATTATCAGAAGATATTTAGATGCTTTAGTTGATTTAAAAAATGGTAAGCACGGTGAAGAAGTATCAGATAAAATTGCATTGATAATGAATCATTTGAATGTATCTATTTCAGATAGAAAAGTTGTAGAGGCTGCTTTACAAAAAGAAATTGATAGTAAAGTCCCATCAATTGCTATGGAATTATCTGATGGTGCAATTGTAACTGGTAAAACTACGCCATTATTAGATGCAAGTGCTGCTGCAATATTAAATGGAATCAAACATTTTTCTCAATTAAAAAAAGAAGTATTATTGATTTCACCAAATGTAATTGAACCTATTCAAAATTTAAAAGAACATTTTTTAAGTGAAAATAAATTAAGATTAAATGCTGAAGAAATATTAATAGCTTTAGCTATTACTGCAACTACAAATCCAGTGGCTGATTTAGCACTTCAAAAATTACCTTTATTAAAAGGTGCTCAAGCTCATTCTACTGTAATGTTAAGCCATACTGATAAAAGTGTGTTTAAAAAATTGAATATAGATGTAACTTGTGAGGCTGTTAATTCTACTTTAAAATAGGAGTAATTATGAAAATATCTAAGTTTGTTAGTTTTATATTTATATTTTCATTATTGTTTTTAGTTGCTTGTAAACCTTCTACTGAAAATAATAATGATAATTTAGATGATGAAAATCCAGGTGAAGAGATTCCAACAGAAGAAGATGAAACCTTAATAGCAGCAAATGCTAAGTTTTTGGAAGTTAAGACTTTATTAGATGCAAGCATTCCTAATGAACTGTATGACAATTATACTTTTAACAATTTCTATGATGATAGTGATGTTAGTGTTATATGGCTTTCTTCAAATGCACAAGCACTTACAAGAACAGGAATTGTTAATCGCCAAAGCGAAGATGTTAATGTTACAGTAACTGCTAAGTTAAAATGTTTAGGGATAGATTATACTTATACAAAGGATATCGTTGTGAAAGCACTAGAATTAAGAGATTTAAGTTTAAAAAAAGTAACATCAGCTTATCTATATACTGGGGTATATAGAAAAATTGCTGAAGAAGATTATGAAAAAATAGATATTATAAATTTATCTTTTGCTTCAATATCTAATGGTGTTATTAATACTAGTTCGATTGCTTCAAAAATTGTTGAAGTTTCTTCTTTAAGAAATTATGGTATTCGTGTTTGTTTGTCAATTGGAGGATGGGGAGCTGATGGTTTTTCTGATGCAGTTTTAACAAAAGAAAGTAGAACAAAATTTATTACTTCAATTGTTAATGCTTTAATGCTGTATAAATTTTCTGGGGTGGACTTAGATTGGGAATATCCAACATCTACTGCAGGTAATACCATAGTAGCTCGTCCTGAAGATAAACAAAATTTTACGCTATTTTTAAAAGAGTTAAGAGAAGCACTTGATGAGGTTAATGAAGATTATTTGTTAACTATTGCAGTTCCAGGGACATCTTATGGAACAAAATACTATGAACTTGCAACGATTCATCAATATTTAGATTATATTAATTTAATGACTTATGACTTATTAGATTATCAAGATAATGAAACTACAAAGCATCATACAAGTTTATATAATTCTGTTAATAATACTAGTTATATTAAAGCAGGTGTGGATGCTTATAAAGCAGCAGGCATACCAAGTTCTAAATTAATTATTGGTGCTGCTTTTTATGGACATTATGGATATGTTAGTGAAAGCCCAAGTGGAAATGGTATGGGAAAAACTACAACTACTAGTATGAGAGATGCTATAAATTATACTGAAATATATAATACATATTTATCAAACCCAGAAAATGAAGATAATGTTTATTTTGACGAAAATGCTAAGGCTACTTGGTATTACGATGGTAATATCTTTATATCATACGATGATCCAGTTTCTTTAACTTATAAATGTGAATATGTTGAAACAGAAGAATTAGCTGGTATTATGTTTTGGCAATATGGAGGAGATCAAACTGGAACATTACTTGATGCAATATACAAAGCATTTAATAAGTAAGAGGCTATATCAGTTAATATTGTTGACTTGTTTAATAAAAAGAATTATAATTAATATATATAAATAGGAGGATACAAATGGTTTTTGATAGTGTTAAAAAAATAATAGCTGAAGAATTAAATATTGATGAAAGCAGTATTACTTTAGAAACTAGATTAGTTGAGGATCTAAAAGCAGATTCAATTGATTCTATTCAATTAATTATGGCTTTAGAAGAAGAATTTAATATTTCAATCAGTGATGATTCTGTTCAAGATATTAAAACTGTTGGAGATATTGTTAACATAATTAAGAAAAAATAATGCCTTTTAAAGGCATTTTTATTGATTAGGTGAAATAATGAAAAATCTTTTACTTAGATTATTTATTAAAGATTATAAAAATATAGAAAATCCTAAGGTGCGTCTTGCATATGGTATTTTAAGTGGTATAGTAGGGATTGTCAGCAACTTAATTTTATTTATTATTAAAATCTTAATTGGGATTATATCTTTAAGTATTGCAATAATTGCTGATGCTATAAATAACTTATCTGATGCAGCAACTTCTATTATTACCTTAATAGGATTTAAACTTGCAAGTAAACCTGCAGATGATGAACATCCTTTTGGTCATGATAGAATAGAATATGTTGCTGGATTAATTATTTCTGTTGTTATTTTAGTAGTTGGAATTCTTTTATTTAAAACTTCGATTGAAAAAATAATTAATCCAAAGGATTTAATTTTTAATAAATATGTTATAATAATTTTGGGTGTTTCTATATTAATAAAGATGTGGCAATCTTGGTTTTATTATAGGAATAGTAAGATTATTAATTCTAAAACACTAAAAGCTAATGCGATTGATAGTATCAATGACTTTATTATAACTACAGTTATTTTAATTAGTTTTTTAATTAATCAATTTCTTGGAGTTAATATAGATGGATACATCGGAGTAATTATCGCTGTTGTAATTTTGATAAGTGGCATAAAATTAGTAAAAGAAACAGCTTCATCTTTAGTAGGAGAAGTTCCTAGTCAAGAAACAGTAAAACAAATTAAAGATAAAATCTTAAAAGTTGATGAAGTTTTAGGGATGCATGATTTAATAATTCATAGTTATGGACCTTTAAAAAAATACGCTAGTGTGCATGTTGAAGTTAATAATCAAATGACGATTGAAAAAAGTCATATGATTATAGATGAGATAGAAGAATCTATAAAAAATGATTTAAATATTGATATTGTTATTCATATTGATCCTGTAGATATTGATTGTGAAAAAAGGAATAAATATTTTAATTTAACTCAAGATGTAATTAAAGCTATAGATGAGACTTTAGAAATTCACGATTTTAGGATTATAAAACAAAAAAACAAGGATTTAATAGTTTTTGATTTGGTTGTACCTTTCAATTATGAAAAATCAACTGAAAAAATAAAAGAAACAATAATTAATGAAATTAACAAATTAGAAAAAAATGTAAAAGTAAAAATTGTAGTTGAAACTGAAATTATAAAAATAATAAATTAGGGGGAAAAAATGTATAGTTCAAATGTTTTAAAATGGAAAAGTTTTCCGGGTTTATTAAAAGAATTAAAAGATGAATTAAATAGTATGAATGAAAAAGAATTAGAAGATGCTTTTTATACTAATTTAAGTTTTGGTACTGGTGGTATGCGTGGAATTATTGGAGCAGGTACTAATAGAATGAATATTTATACGCTTAGAAGGGCTAATTATGGATATGCTAAATACATACTTAGTTTAAATGTTAAAAAACCTTCAGTTGTAATTGCTTATGATCCAAGACATAAATCTAAAGAGTTCGCTTTAGAATCAGCTAAAGTTATGGGAACTTTAGGAATAAAGGCGTATTTATTTGATAAAATTACTCCAACTCCAGAATTATCTTTTGCTGTAAGATATTTAAAAACTACTGGTGGAATAGTTGTAACAGCTTCACACAACCCACCAATTTATAATGGGTATAAAATTTATGATAGTGATGGCTGTCAGTTAATTCCAGAATTAGCAGACCAAGTAATTGATGAGATTTCAAAAGCACCAGATGCTTTTGAAATAGTAGTAGAAGCTGAAGATGAATTAATCAAAAAAGGTATGATTGAATATTTAGATGATAAAGTTGATTTAGCATATTTAGAGGCAGTAAAAAGTATTTCTGTATATCCTGATTTAAATAAAGATGATTTTAAAGTTGTCTTTACTCCACTTCATGGAACTGCTGCTTATTTAGGTAAAAGATTAATGGAAGAAACGGGATATAATATTTTTTGTGTTGAAGAACAAATGATTCCTGACCCTAACTTTACAACTGTAAAAGCTCCAAATCCAGAAGTAATAAGTGCTTTTGATTATGGGATTAAATTAGCAGAAAAAGAAGGTGCTGATTTAGTTATAGCAACAGACCCAGATGCTGATAGACTGGGATTAGCTGTCTTGCATGAAGGAAAATATCAATTATTAACAGGTAACCAAACAGGAGCTTTAATGATTTATTATTTAGTAAATAATAAAGAGTTACCTAAAAAAGGTGTTGTTTTTAATACTATTGTTACATCGCTATTAGGTGAGGATATTGCTAAATCTAAGGGATTAGAAGTTATTTCTACTTTAACTGGCTTTAAATTTATTGGAGAACAAGCTAAATTACTTGAAGGTACTGATAAAGAATTTTTCTTTGGATATGAAGAATCATTTGGCTATGTTGTAAAAGATTTTGTTAGAGATAAGGATTCATTACAAGCTTTACTTTTATGCTCTGAAATGGCTTGTTTTTATAAAAATAATGGTCAAAACTTAATTGAAGTCTTAGAAGAGGTATTTTCTAAATATGGTTATTATGTTGAAGATTTAGTAAATCTTACTTTAGAAGGAAAAGATGGTGCTTTAAAAATTGATGCAATACTTAATCATTTTAGAAAAATTGAATTAAAGTATATTCAAGGTCTTGCAGTTTTAGCTAAAGAAGATTATATGGATCAAAAAAGATATGAAAAAAATAAAGTTTTGCCGATTTCTTTACCTAAATCAAAGGTATTAAAATATTTTTTAGAAGATGGTAGTTGGTTTGTATTGCGCCCGAGTGGAACCGAACCTAAGATGAAGGTTTATATTGGAACAAAAGGTACTTCAAAAGAAGAGGCTACTAAAAAAACTGCTAAAATTAAAGAAGCTGTTTTAGCAATCGTAGAATCGGTGTAAAGTATGAATCCTTTAGATAAAAGAGTTAACTATATTGAAAAGATAGTTCCAAATTCACTAACGATTTTGTTTTCTGGAACGGATCTTATAAGATCTGGAGACCAATATTTTCCGTTTGAAGCTGATAAGAACTTTTATTATATGACTGCAATTGACCAATCTAATGTTGCTTTTGTTTTAATTAAAAAAGAAAAAGAAATAATAGAAAAGTTATTTATCGAACGAAACGATGAAATAATGGTTAAATGGGAAGGTGCAAAGTTTACTAAAGAAGAAGCAAGTAAAATTTCTTGGATTAATGAAGTTCATTATTTAGAAGAATTTGAAAATTTTATTGAAGATTATTTAAAAATAAGTAACATTAAAACTATTTATCTTGATTTTAAAGAAAAGAAAAAGCCTGGTTATACTACAATGGCTTATGATTTTCAAAGAGAATTTGTTTTAAAACATAAGGATTCAGATATTCAAATCAAGGATTGTATGCCGATTTTTCAACATATTAGAATGGTTAAAGCCTCTGATGAAATTGAGCATATTAAAGAAAGCATTGAACATACTAGACTTGGTATTGAATTTATGATGGCGAATTGTAAAAAAGATATGTATGAATATCAACTTGCGAGTTTTTTTGATTTTTCAATAATATATAATGGAAATAAAAAAGTTGCATTTCCTTCTGTTGTTGCTGGTGGTAAAAATGCTACTGTCCTACATTATTCAAAAAAAGATGCAATACTAAATAAAAAAGATTTGGTTTTGGTTGATGTTGGTTGCCAAACTAATTATTATTGTAGTGATATTACTAGAACTTTTCCAGTTTCTGGTAGATTTACTAAAAGGCAGCGTGATATTTATGAGGAAGTGCTTTTAGTTAATAATATGTGTATAGCATCAGCTATTAAAGGAACTACTTTAACTGAATTAAATAATTACGCAACAGAATTATTGATTAGAGCTTGTTATAGGTTAAAGTTAATTGCTAAGGATGAGGAAATTAGAAAATATTATTGGCATAACGTATCTCATTTTCTTGGGCTTGATACTCATGATGTAGGGTTTAAAGATATGCCTTTACAACCTGGTCATGTAATAACTATAGAACCAGGACTATATATTGAAGAAGAAAACATTGGAATTAGAATTGAAGATAATATCTTAATTACTGAAGCGGCTCCGATTAATTTGAGTGCTAATATCATAAAAGAACCTATAGATATAATAAAATATATGAGAAGCAATAAAGATAGGCTAATTTAATAGCCTATCTTTTATTGATGATATTTCCTTAAAAACTTTTTAAAATATATAGAAAAAAATGTGGTTTTTATATTTTTTCTTTGACATTATATAAAAAAATGTTATAATGTTTTAGTATGGTGGCTCCATGGCCAAGTGGCTAAGGCAAGAGTCTGCAACACTCTGACCGTTGGTTCAAATCCGACTGGAGCCTCCAAACTTATCTTTTTGATTAGTAATTAATAATTGATAAAATCATTGTCTGAATTGTTTTTATTAAAAAACAATAGAAAAGATATATATAATTTGAATTTTACATATTAGTAAGGAGGGATAGTGTGCGTATAGACAAATTAACAATTAGAAAATTACATAATCTTTTTGATTATGATGTTAAATTTAATAAAGATCTTACAATTATTTATGGATTAAACGGAGCAGGAAAAACTACCATATTAAATATATTGTCGTTAATATTATATGGGCAAGTTTTTAAGCTTTTTGAATATGATTTTGAAGAGATTCGCCTTTTTTATACGGATGTTGAAAGCAATAAAAAAGATTTAATTCTAATTGTAAAAAAAGATGAAAAAATAGACTTGAAATTTGGAAAATATAACCAGACCTATGAATATTCTGAATATAGAGAAATAATTCAAGACCCGTATATGGATGAAGTAGATATTGTGCGTTCAAGATATTCAACTGTTGAGATAGAAATATTTAAAAAATTCAAATCATTTTATTTACCTTTGAATAGAGTTGGAGTTCGCAATACATATACTAATCGCTCATTGATAAATAGAAGAATGCGTATGAACTATAGAGATGATGATATTTTGGAAAGAAATGAATTGATGCCTAAAGTCCAAGAACTCATAAAAAGATATTATATGTCTGCAATTACACAAATAAATAGAATTAACCAAGAGTTTAAAAATGATATATTAAAATCTGCTATAAATATTTCTAATGTCGATTTCCTATCTGTTTTCAGTTCCTTTCTAAAGAAGAGAGATAAAATTGATGAAATCAACAATATTAAAGAAGAGTACATAAATTTATTGATAAATACTGATGTGATTGACAAAAAAGAAAGTTCTAATTATGTTGATTTTTTTGATAATTTTATAAAAAATGTGAAGAATAGTAAGAAAGAAGAGTTTAAAAGTAAAATAGGATTAGACTTAGATCATATTTTAAAATACTATGAAATAGTAAGAATTGAAAATATTATTAAAAAATCATCTAAATATGAAGAAGAAAAAAGGAAAATCTATAAACCTCTAGCTGATTTTGTTGAGGTAATAAATGATTTTTTAGAGCAAACTGATTTTAAAAAGAATATAGAATTATCTACTACAGGGACAATTGTTTTTAAGGATGCAAGAAAAAATGAAATTAACTTATCATATTTGTCATCAGGCGAAAAACAGCTTATAACTTTTTTTGCTAATTTATTTTTTTCTAGGGATTTAGGAGAATCGGGAATAATGCTTGTTGATGAACCAGAACTTTCATTACATTTAGTTTGGCAAAGCATGTTTGTAAAAAAGGCATTGGAATGCAATAAAAATATTCAACTAATATTAGCTACACATTCACCCGAAATTATTGGCCACTATGAAAATAAGACTTTTAAATTAGAGAGAAAAACAATAAATGAAAACAGAACTTAATTATACTAAACAAGGTAAAAAAAATAGACCTTTGTTTTTTGATAATGATATTCATTTTTTTGTTGAAGACAAAGGTAAAGAATATCAATATGAAATTTTATTTGAAAAAATGTTTGGTAAAGATCTTGATTATAAAATCTTTGGACTCAATGGTAAACAAACAGTTTTAGAATATTTTAATGAAAAGGGAGAACGTTTTAATAAAGTAACAAATATATATATATTGGATTTAGATTTTGATGATTATTTTAGTAAAATATTGAAAAAGCGAAACATAATATATCTTGAAAGATACAATATTGAGTCATATCTAATATGTGAAAATGCGATTTATGAATTTATAAGAGTGAAATTTGAAATGACAATCAAAAATACTAAAAAAATTTTTGATTTTAATAAATGGTATACAGATATTCTTGATTCATATAAACAATTGTTTTATTTATATATTATTGTTCAGAAGAATAATCCTAAAATTGAAAATGTAGGCGTGTCGATTGGTAAGAAAGTTAATAGAAAAAACGGTAGTGTTGACATTGATTACTATAATGAATATAATGAAATGGTTACGAAAACTTTTTCGAAAATAAATATTATTGATGAGATGGATTCTTTAGATGAAATTTATAAAAATAACTTACCAAAATTAGTATGTGGTAAACATATAATTCATTCTTTATATGTCTATTTATGCAGTAAAAAAAAGGGAAGTATAAAATTATATGGCACTAGCGAATTAAATATTTTCTTAATACGTAATGTTGATTCTGCTGAATTAGATTATATAAAAAAGCGCATAATTTCAATTATAAATTAAATTATACTTTAATGACAATTGATGAAAAAATTGCACTTTTCTATCAGTTATAACCATATAATTTGTTATGAATATAATAAATTGAAGATTTAGACGATTATAAAAAAATCAAATATTAATAAAAAGGTATAAGCTTAAGTTGCTAAAATTTTTTAATACAATAGATATAGTAATATATTTAAGAACGATTACTGACTTCGATTTTCTTCTAAAATGTTTTGAAAACACCATGTTTCCCCTATGATTGACAAATGTTAGTAGTTTTACTCTGTTGTAACGGAAAAAATAATCTCTTTATGGAAAAAAGCAATTCTAAACAAATCTTACTTTAGTAATGGTCTTATAAACCAATAAAGTAATTAATAAATTTTATAAGTCTTAGAAAAAACGCCCCTTTGAAGAAGTTAGTGGTCAAAAAGGTCCTATGCAGAAGTTTGGGGTTAAAAAAACTCTATGCCAGTTGGTATGGAGTATTTTTAATTGTGTATATAAAAAGTTATTAATTGTCACTAATTTCTCTAAAGATTCATCTTAATACAAATAAAAAGAGCTCTTTATGATATAATTCTAGTGGTATTTTAAAATTTAGAAAGGAATTCTTTTGAAATACAATATTATAAATTAAAGATTACCTTTTTTTGTTTTTAGGGCAATGACAAAATTATAGCATAGTAAGACCTCTTTTTTAACGAAAATAAATATTTATGAAAAACATTGGGGAGACCCCAAACATCTTTACAGGTATACCGACACCCCAAACATCTTTATACGATCTTTCATAATTGTGAAGTGCCTTTTATTTATCTCTGAATTTTTACTGTTATTTGGTTGCTTTTATAGATTCATCTATTAATGTAATAAATAAAACTATACTTTATCTTAGAGGAATTTAACTCCTATGAAGAAGATAGTGGTGACCACTAAGAAATTCATAGTTTGCACAAACCACTCAAATAACATAAATATTAAATTGGTCCGTGTTTAAGGGTTTACATCACTCTAAGGATTTTTTATTATAAAGTATAATTCAATAGCGTACAAACCTATTTTTTTTTTTGAAATCGTATAGAAGTTCAAAACAAAAAAGAATCTCTATATTAAGTTAAAGGGTTATATATTTGAAAAAATTTGATTTTGTATATGATTGAAATTTAAATAATTAGTTACCGAATACATCAAAAAATAACCGATTATGTATTTTTGTTTGACTATTAAAAAAATAAAAATTATAATAACACTATAAATAAAGGAGATTCAAATGTCGTTTAAATTAAAATTTATCCATGATGATAGCGTTAATGAAACAGAAGTTATCATTAAGGCCAAATCACAAACAGAAGAAGTCAATAGAATACTTGAACTCTTAGGTGGCGAGAAACTTTCTTGCCAGTTGCTTACAGACAAGGAACTTATTGACATGAAGGACATAATAATTTTATCAAAAAGTGGACGGTTTATATCTGTAAAAACTATAAATGGTGAATATGTTATAAGTGAACCGTTATATCAAATTGAAACAAAATTAAATCCAACGTGGTTTGTTAAGATTTCACAATCAGAAATTGTTAATCTTAAATATGTTAAAAAATGGAGTTTTGAAGGTGGAGGAATAATAAAAATTGAAATGATCAATGGTATTAAGTCATATACTTCAAGGCGATATACTAAAGCAATTAGAGAAATATTAAGAGGAGGTAGACCTCTAAAATGAAAAAAAAGATAATTATAAGAATTGTTGTAGGTTTTATTGTTGGTGCTCTAATGGGCAATTTGATTACCTTGTTTGTTAATCTAGGTTATGGAGAAGAAGTAAGTATAGTCTCTCCTCATCAAGCAGAGGCTTTGGGAGTTGCATTAGCAATTACTATTCAAACAATATTGTCAGGATTACTTGGTGTAATAGGAATTGGTGGGCTTAGTTTTTATGATATTGATTCATGGAGTTTGCTAAAAGCAACTGTAGCACATTCTATGACCATACTTGTTGGATTTATTGTTGTATTTACGGTGCTTCAATGGGTTCCATTTACATTTGTAAGTTGTTTGGTAATTGCAATAGTCGTTATTGTTGTGTATGCATTAATTTGGGGAATAATGTATTTAGCATGGGAAAAAGAAGTTAAAAAAATGAATGAAGATTTAAAAATTTATAATGAAATTGAATAAAAATAATTAAATAGGAGGTAATATGAAAAAAACAATTAGAATTTTAGGAGTGTTTATGCTCCTTTTATTTGTGGCATTTTTTGCATACGGATGTAAGCAACAATTAAAAATTTCATTAGATACTAATGAAGTTGTTCTTGCAACAGGTGCAGAAATTCAAGTAGATGTAATAAGTAAAATTACTGGAGATATCACTTGGGCAACAGAAGATGAAAGTGTTGCTACTGTAGTAGATGGTAAAATTGTAGCCGTAAGTGAAGGAGAAACTTTCATTATTGTTTCAAGTGGTGGTAATAAAATAAGAATTAAAGTAACAGTAGGTGAAGTGTTTACCATTACTTGGCTAAATTATAATGAAGAAGTTTTAGAAATAGATGAAAATGTTCTAAAAGGAACGCTTCCTTCATATGATGGAGAAACTCCAAAAAGGGGAGATTATACATTTATTGGTTGGGATCCTGAAGTAGTAGAAGTAACAGAGGATGCTACATATATTGCTCAATTTTCAGGTGTTAGAGTTTTGAAAGCAACTTGGAAAAATTGGGATGGTACGTTACTTTATGTAGATCATCAAGTAGAATATGATACTACACCAAGATTTAAAGGAAATGCTCCAACTAGAGAATCTGATGATTATTATGATTATATGTTTATAGGATGGTCTCCAGCTTTAGGACCTATCAAAGCAAATACTACTTATACCGCTCAATTTGCGGGAATAAAAAAAATCTTTAAAGTTACATGGCAAGATCCATGGGGTGGAATTTTAAAAGTTGATGAAGGAGTAGAAGCTGGTACTTATGCTGATTATAGTGGGGCTATACCAACTGTGCCTGATCATCTTAATCCAGATGGAAACAAAAAATTTTATGGTTGGTGGCCAAATCCAAACAGCATTAAAATATTAACGGATACAACTTTTACAGCACAGTTTCGTGAAGTTCATACTGTTACATGGCTTAACAACGGTCAAGTGATAAAAACTGATGAAGTTTTTAAAGGAGATATGCCTGTATATAATGGAAATGAACCTACGATACCAAGGGATACTAAGTATTTTTATACTTTTAAAGCTTGGTCTCCTACTATAGAAAAGGTTAGTACTTATGATGTGGAATATGAGGCAACATATGATTGTTTTTCTGATCCAAGTCAAGAATTTGAATTTGGAGAACCTTATCATGGAACTTATGGATATTGTATAGTAGATTATAAATTGAAAGAAACTGGAGAAGAAGTAGTTATTCCACTTTGGTATGATGGAATAAGGGTTACTGAAATTGGACCATGTGCTTTTCAAAATTCTGAAAAATTAAAAACCGTTATTTTTTCAAATAATATTAAATATAGTTGGACTAGTGCTTTTGAAGGTTGTCAAGCTCTTACAAATGTTACTTTTGGTGATGGAATGACAGTGATTTTTGAGGCTATGTTTAAAGATTGTACAGGTTTGGTTACTATAGATATACCTGAATCAATTGAAGTGATTGAGATGAATGCGTTTAAAGGGTGTACTAATCTAACAACTGTAAACTTTTCAGAAGGGCTTGAAAAAATTCAATGGGGAGCTTTTGAAGATTGTAAAAAGTTAGAATATATAGATTTACCAAATACACTTGAAATAATATCTGCTTGTGCATTTAATAATTGTATAGGATTAGAAGACATCTTTTTTGCTGAAAATGGCAATTTAAAATACATTAATTCCTACGCATTTTATGGATGTACTAGTTTACTTAAGATTGAAATTCCATCTTCAGTTGAATCAATATGGCTTTGTGCTTTTAGAGAATGTAGTAACTTAGCACTAATTACATTTAATGAAGGACTTAAATACTTGGGTGATTATGTCTTTGCAGATTGTGAAAATTTAAAAAATTTTGAATTGCCAAGTACACTTCTACACATTGGTGATTATGCTTTTTTAAAGTGTAGATTGATAACAAGGCTTCTAATTCCAGAGAATGTTAATAAAATAGGAGTAAATCCTTTTGATGGATGTAGAGGAATTGAAGAGATTCGTGTAGAGATTTTAAATGAATACTATGAATCTAATTCATGTGATGCAATTATTGAATCTGCTACAAATAAATTAATAGTTGCTTGTAAATCAACTGAAATTCCTAATTATGTAGAAATAATAGCATCATATGCTTTTTCTAATATGAATATAAATAAAACGATAGTGATACCAGAAAGTGTTAGAAAAATTGAATCTTTTGCATTTTATTTTTGTCATGAACTTCCACATTATAACTTTACAAAACATGATAATGAAAATCCAAGGCCGCATGAAGAAATGTGTGTAAATTCAATTTATGTACCAAATACAGTGGAAACTATTGAAACTAGTGCTTTTGTTTTTGATGACTTGTTTTGTGCTGATGGATATACAATCCTTTATTCAATTTTCTGTGTTCATACTAATGCTACTTATGCAGCTAAAATGGATACATGGCTTGGATTAACAGATCCTTACAAAGGCTTTTTTTTCCATTGGGCTGATTAAAAGTTATCAATATTTGATTATAAATTAATATGATTTAGTAGATATATATTTGAAAAAGGAGATTTTTAATGAAAAAAATTAGTGGGTTTTTATGTTTAATGTTTATAGGGGTTGTAATTTTTTCGGGATGTGGTACTAAAACTGATAATAAAACTTATACAGTTACTTGGAAAAACTATGATGGAACTGTTCTTGAAACAGATAAGGGTGTTTTAGAAGGGACTATGCCTGAATATAATGGTGATGAACCAACAAAAGAAGGTTTTAATTTTAGTGGCTGGACTCCTGAACTAAGTATAGTTAAAGAGAATGTTACATATGTTGCCGTATTTACCAGTGGTGATGGAACAAGTGGTGAAGAAGGTGGTGGAACAGGCGGAGAAGAAGGTGGAGGCACTGGCGAAGAAGGAACAGGTGGAGAAGTAATTGATATTGACGAATTTATTTTCGTTGATAAAGCTGATGGAGTTGCTCTAATTAGTTATTTAGGTAATAAAAGTAAAGTTGTAATTCCTGCAGTATATGAGGAAAGACCAGTTGTTTCTATTGAGCAGTGGGCATTTGAAAATAACCAAACAATGACATCAGTAGTTGTTCCAGATAGTGTTATAGAGATAAAAGAAGATGCCTTTTATGAATGTTCAACTCTAAAAACGGTTACTTTAGGTAATAGTGTAAAATCGATTGAATTAAATGCGTTTTATGGTTGCACAGTATTAGAATCTATCAATTTGCCTGAAAGCCTTATTTATTTAGGTGATGAAATATTTGCTAATTGTCCTGCGCTAACTTCAATTAGTTTGCCAAATAGTCTTGAATCTTTTGGTGGTTGGATGTTTATGGGTGCTGATGCTATAACATATACTGAATATGAAAATGGATACTATTTAGGTAATGCAACAAATCCTCATCTAGTTTTTGTGGAAATGATTGATGGATCAAAATCTACAATTACAATTCATAATAATTGTAAGATTATTGGTAATGATGCATTTAAATATACAAATATATCAACAGTTAATTTTGGAAGTGGTGTTGAATTCATAGGTAGTGCTGCTTTTGACAGTTGTACACAGTTAACTGAAGTAATAATCCCAAACACTGTTAAAACAATTGGTGCGATTGCTTTTAAAAACTGCTCAAATTTAACACAAGTTACGCTTGGTGATAATGTTAAATATGTTGGTGAATCTGCTTTTTATGACTGCGCTAAATTATCAACAATTAATCTTTCTGATTCTATTGAATATATCGGCAATTCTGCTTTTGATTATTGCGATGATATAACATTAACTGAATCTAATAATGCTTATTATTTGGGAAATGTAGATAATCCACATTTATTATTATTAGAGGCTAAATCTACATCAATTAGCATAGTTACAATTAATGAAAACACAAAATTGATTGCTGGTGCTGCTTTTAGCGGTTGTTCAAATTTAGCAACTATAACTATTCCTAAAAATGTTAAATTCATTGGTAGAAATGTCTTTTATGGATGTAGCAATTTAACTGAAGTTATCGTTGCAGATGAAAATCCAAAATTTGAAGCTCCGACTAAAACAGCTATTGTTGAAAAAGAAACCTCAACTCTTGTTCTAGGACTTAAAAATGCTGTGATTCCAGCAGGAGTAACTAAGATAGGTGATTTCGCTTTCAGCGAATGTGAAGATTTAATGGAAATAGAGATTCCTGAAGGTGTTACATCAATAGGTGATTATGCATTTAATTGTTGCAGAAAACTAACATCTATTGAAATTCCAAATAGTGTAATATCAATTGGGGAATGTGCATTTTATGATTGTAATAAACTGGCATCATTGACACTTTCTGATAATCTAAAATATATTGATAAAAGCACATTTTATAGATGTTATCAATTGACAGATGTTACTATCCCTGATGCTATTACATATATTGACGACTATGCATTCGGTAGATGTACTGTATTAAGTAACCTTGTTTTTGGAAATAATTTAACAGTTATTGGTCAATATGCTTTTAATCAATGCGAAGCATTGACAACGATTGTTATACCTAATAATGTAAAATATGTAAATTATGGTGCTTTTTCTGACTGTATAAATGTTACATCTATTACAATTGGTAGTGGAGTTTTGAAAATAGATAATTTAGCTTTTGCTAGATCCGATTCTACTGCAATTATTACAGTAGACGGTGATAATGAATTTTATGATTCACGAGATAATTGTAATGCAATTATTGAAACGAAAACAAATGTTCTTATAACTGGAAATAAATCTACTGTAATTCCTAATAGTGTAACGAGCATAGCTTCACATGCTTTTTATGGTTGTGTCGGGTTAGAAGATTTAGCACTTCATGACGGTATAACTGAAATAGGTGATTATGCATTTTATAATAATACTGGATTAGCAACAGTAACTTTAGGAAAAGGGCTTGTATCTATTGGTTGTTATGCATTTAGAGGCTGTACTGAAATAAATCAAATTATTATACCAGAAAGTGTTACCAATATAGAAACTAGTGCTTTTAGAAATTGTACAAAAATAAAATTCTATGCTGAAGCAGAAAGTCAGCCAGATGGTTGGGATGGATCTTGGAATTACAATAAATATCCAGTCTTCTGGTATAGTGAAACTTCAAATGCTGATGGTTCACATTGGCACTATGTAGATGGTATTCCAACTGTTTGGGTTTCTTAAACGGTTAATTAATTTTTATATCTGTATAGATAAAAAAACTTCAAAGTAATATAAAAAGTCAAAAGTTTAATTTTTTAATCACCTCCTTTTTTAAAAACTAAGACTTAAAACTTTGAAGTTTTTTTGTGTTTAGTTTATGTTAACAAATCACCAAAAAAATGATATAATTAATCGAATCTTAAGGAAGGAGATAGTCAGTTAGATATAAAAACTTAATTGATTAAATACAAAAAATGATTAAACTATCAAATGTTTCTAAGTATTATCATAGTGATAGTGGTGTTGTATTAGGACTTAGAAAAATAAATTTAGAATTAAATGTTGGAGAATTTATTGCTATTACTGGGGAAAGTGGTAGTGGTAAATCAACTTTATTAAATGTAATCTCTGGTAATGATACTTATGAAGAAGGAGAATTATTTATAAATGGTGAAGAAACTTCACATTTTATTGAAAGTGATTGGGAAAAATATAGAAGAGATTATGTAGGATTTATATTCCAAAATAACAATTTAATAGATAGCTATACAGTTTATGAAAATGTCTTATCTGCTTTAATAATTCAAGGATTAGATAAAAAAAATAGAAAAAAAAGAGCTAAAGAAATTATTGAAAAAGTTGGTTTAACTTCACATCTAAAGCATAAAGCAATTAAACTATCTGGAGGCCAAAAACAACGTTTAGCAATTGCAAGAGCTCTTGCAAAAGATGTCCCAATTATTGCTGCTGATGAACCAACAGGAAATCTTGATAGTGAAAGTGGAAAAGAAATAATTAAATTGTTAAATGAAGTTTCAAAAGACAAGTTAGTAGTCATAGTAACACATAATTTTGAACAAACTAAGGAGTACGTTTCTAGAAAAATAAGACTATATGATGGTGAAATAGTAGAAGATATAGAATTAAAAAGTGTTCAAAAAATTGATAAAATCAATGCAACTGAACATAAAAATACAGTTTTTAAAAAATCAATTAAATTTGGATTGCTTAACTTAAAAAGTCAACCAATTAGAACTGCTTTTCTATTAATAATATCTTTATTATTTACGATTATTATTTTCAATATTTTTGGAAATTATTTAGCAAGTCAAGATAAATCTGATGCATATAATTCGTATTATAGTACTGTTAATAACATTTATAAGGAAAGAATAATTGTATCTAAGAAAGATAAGAGTGCTTTTACTGCTGAGGATGATACTTATATCAATTCACTTTCAAAAGTAAAAAGAGTGATTAAACAAGATTTAGCTCTAGATGCTGAGTTGAAAGTAAATTTGGCTGTAGAGAATCAAAGTTTTTATTTTGTGGGATTTCCTTATCCAAGCAAATATTTGAATAATTCAGATTTAAAATATGGTAGATTGCCAGAAACTTATGATGAAATAGTAATTGAAGCATATTTATATAGCAGTTATAGCTATGCTGAACAGTTAAACAAAACAGTTAAATTAAATATTCATATCGGTAATTTGATTGAAGAAGTAGACGTAAAAATTGTAGGCTTTATTAAAAGTGCTTCATATTTTGATACATTTTATATTTCAGATGATTTATTAAATTTTCTTGATTTAAAACAAAGAAATGCATTTACAAGTACATCTTCACAAGGTGATCTTCAACCATTAAGTTATTTTGAGGTTACACCACTTGATGAAACGCCAGAAATTGAATTGCATTATCAATATACTTTAGAAACAAACTTTGAAGATGCAAGTACAGTTATTAATACTTTACTTAAAAATGGGTATTATGCTTTTTCTCCACACATAAATTTTGCTGATTCCTTTGATTTTTTAGGTATATTTGAAAAGTTTTTCCTTGCTTTAACATCCATTATTAATATGATTATAATTTATTTTGTTGGATATTTAATTTTTAGATATATTTTATTATTTAAGAAAAAAGACTATGCAATTCTAAAGTCAATTGGAATTGAACAAAAAAGTATTAAAACGATGAATTTTGTTGAATTATATGTTTCGTTTTTAATAGCATTTGCTATTTTAATACCATTATATTTTATTATATTAAACTTAAAAACAAAATATGATATTGGTATTTTTAGTTTTATTGGTTATTATAAATGGTATCATTTTATTTTTTTATTAATGATAAATACTTTATTATGCATTCTATTGGTTAGACGATATAATAAATCGTTGGTTAAAAACTCTATTTTAAGTAATTTGAGGGTTGAATAATATGATTAAGACAATTAATTTAAATAAAATTTACAATTCAGGTAAACCAAATCAAATACATGCTATTAACAATATTAGTATAGATTTTCCAAAAACTGGATTTGTTAGTTTGTTAGGTCCTTCAGGATGTGGGAAAACTACCTTGTTGAATGCGATAAGTGGTTTAGATAAAGTAAAAAGCGGAACAATTATAGTAGATAATCAAGAAATAAGAAAATATAATTTTAATAAATGGGATGATATTAGAACTAAAAAGATAGGTTATATTTTCCAAAACTATTTATTATTGCCAGATTTAAGTGTTTATCAAAATCTAGAGTTAGTTTTAAAAATGTTGAATGTTCCTAACGATAAGATTGAGGAAAGAATAGAGTATGCTTTAAAAGCAGTTAAAATGGAACGTTTTAGAAAAAGAAAAGCTTCTCAACTTTCTGGAGGACAAATGCAAAGAGTCGCAATTGCTAGAGCGCTTGTTAAAAGTCCTAGGGTAATTATTGCTGATGAACCAACAGGAAACCTAGATGAAACAAATACAACTCAAATAATGAATATTTTACGTAAAATTTCTAGAGAATGTTTAGTAATTTTAGTTACACATGAGCCAAGATTAGCTAATTTTTATTCGGATAGGATAATTAAATTAGCTGATGGTAAAGTGATTGAAGATTTTGAAAATAAAAACTCAAATAGTTTTGAATTTTCAGAGGATAGAAATATTTATTTGAAGGAGTATAAAAAAGAAGAAGTAAACGAAGAAAATATAAGTATAGAATACTTCTATAAAAATAAGCCTAAAGATACAAATATAAAAATTATTTATGAAAATGACACAATTTATATAAGTGCAGATAGTGATAAAGCAAAAATTAAATTTATTGATGCTGGTAATGAAATTAAAATTATAGATACAAAAAAACCAAATGTTAAAATTGAAGATTTTGATGAATTGGATTATCATTTAGAAAAACTTCCTGAAAATGGTGTTAAATCAGCAATTAAATTTAAAGAAGCATTTAAAATGGGAATCAATCATTTACTCTCTTTTACTAAAAAACAAAAATTATTTTTATTTGCTTTTGCATTTATAGCTATATTTATCGTAATTTCAGCTGTTCAATTTTCATCTTTTTATATAGTTGATGAGTCAAGCTACATACATAATGATAAAAACATTGTTTTAATTGATCATAAAAATGAAAATGTTAATTATCAAAAACTCATGTTGTTAAAAGAAGAGATTGAAATCGCTGGATATATTGGTGAAGAGTGTACTCCTTATAACTGCTTTTATGGGATAAAAACTGATTTCTTCTATCAAACTAAAGAAAATTTTTCCACTTTTAGCGCTGGTAATATAGCTTTGTTAGAAAACTTGAAATCTAATAAAATTATATATGGTTCTCTACCTACTGATTATAAAGGGATTGTGATTGATAAAAAATTATTAGATGTCATGATGAAAGATGATCTTACATATACAGGTTTGGTTAATTATGAAGATTTAATAGGTCAAAGAATTAATTTTAGTTCTTTTGCAGAGATATTTTATAATATTTATGATGAAAATTTTGAACAATTCCCTATTGTGATTGCTGCTATTTCAGATACGAATAGGCCTTTACTTTATTTAGATAAAGAACTATTGTATACAGTTGAACTATTTGCAAACAAACAAATCTATTTAACTAGTAACACTATTAGATTACCAGAAATAGCTTTAGAAGATAATGAAATCTATTTAACTGATTCATTTACTTTAACATATCCAATTGGTTCTAATTATATTTTAGAAGAAAAATCATTTGTAGTAAAAGGACATTTTAGCCCTAATTCAACGACTGAATTGTGTTCGTATGTTGTTAATGATAAAGTCTTAGAAGAAATATATATAAACTATTTGTTAAATAATGTGTCTAATAGATATTATAGAGGTATAACTTTTTATACAGAAAATTTAAATGTAGCAAAACAAAAATTAACTGAAGAAGAAATTGCTTTTACGATGCCTTATGAAAAAGATATTAAAAGTTTTAATGAATCAAGGGCGATATCAGTGATGTCAGCATTAATTACTTTAATTATAATGTTGGTTATTTCAAGTCTTCTTTTATATTTTTTAATGCGTTCAAGTCTAATGCTAAGAATTAATCAAGTAGGTATATATAGAGCAATAGGGGCTAAAAGAAGAGATATGTATAAAATTTTCTTTTCAGAGATTGTATTAATTACCTCTTGTAGTTCATTAATAGGATTTTTAATTATTTCTTACATAATTCAAAGTTTAAGTAAGAATGTCTTATTTAGTGAAAGTATTAATTATCCTTGGTATGTTGCTTTACTAACAATTATTTTTATTTATTTAGTAAATTCATTGATGGGATTACTACCTATATATAGGTTAATGAGATTAACACCAACTCAAATAGTTACTAAATATGATATATAAAATACTTTATTTTAAAATACAAAAAGTTGAGTTTATAATGAAACTCAACTTTTTATTATTGTAGTTTAGTTTATTTTTAAAAGTTTTATTTTTATTGACTTGTACTAATGCTAATAGTATAATATCTAAAGTGCTTGATTATTAAGCGTTTATCTAAGGGGGAAGAAAATGATTGGAAAAATCAGTTTAACATTTGGTAAGGTTATTTTAACAAAAAAAATTATGATAAATAATATATTTAAAGAAACAAATGTTTATTATGGCCAACATTTAATTCTTGAAGTTTTGAGTAAAAATGATGGTATCACTCAAGTAGAAATTGCAAGTAAATTAGGTGTTACTGCAGCTAGTGTTGCATTATCAACAAAAAGAATGGAGAAGAACGGCTTATTATGTAAAAAGGTTGATGAAACAAATTTGCGTTGTAAAAAACTATATATTACAAAAAAAGGTTTAGATAGTCTAAAAAAGATCCACAAAGAAATAAAAAAATTTAATAATAAAATGTTTGAAGGCTTTACGGAAAAAGAAATTGAAAACCTAAGTTTTTATTTAGATAAAATAATGAGGAATGTTATAAATGATAAAGTTTTTGAAGATAGTATTGAAAATATTATAAAAACAATGGATATTGATTTGGAGAACTAATATGTTTAAAGGTTTGTTATCAAATATAGGAAAATATAAAAAATATGCAATATTAACCCCAATAATGATGGTTTTTGAGGTTTTATTTGAAGTTGCGATACCTTTTGTTATGGCTTTAATAATTGATAAAGGAATTGCAATTGGAGTAGAACAAGGGAATATGAGTTATGTTATTGAAATGGGTGGATTATTAATATTGTTTGCACTCATTGCTTTGTTATGTGGTTTTTTTGGAGGAAGATTTGGGGCTTTAGCTTCAACTGGTCTTGCGAAAGAACTAAGAAGAAAACTTTTTTATAAAATTCAAGATTTTTCTTTTTCAAATGTTGATAAATTTCAAACTTCATCTTTAATAACAAGAATGACGATTGATGTTAATATGGTTCAAAATGCATTTATGATGTCACTTAGAATGTTAGTTAGAGCTCCTATTATGTTAACTTCAGCCACTATTATGGCTTTTATTATAAATGCTAGACTAGCTACTGTTTTTATAATTGTTATACCATTTTTAGCGTTCTTTCTTTATTTGATATTTACTAAGGCGCATCCATATTTTAGAATAATGTTAAATAAATACGACACACTAAATAATTCCATTCAAGAAAATTTAATCGGTATAAGAGTAGTTAAATCTTTTGTTAGAGAAGATTATGAAATAGAAAAGTTTAAAAAGTCAGTTAAGGAATTAAAAGATACGTCTATGAGTGCTGAGAAGATTGTTATTCTTAGTTCTCCAGTTATGCAGTTTACAATGTATATAAGTATAATTGTTATTGCTTGGTTTGGAGCTAAACTAATAATTACTAATTTAATGCAAACTGGTGAATTAATGAGCTTTATTACATATATAACATTAGTATTGATGAGTTTAATGATGCTATCTATGACATTTATTCAAATTATAATTTCTAGAGCAGCTTCTAGTAGAATAGTTGAGGTGCTACAAGAAGAAGTAGAAATTAAAGATGGTGAAGATGTTGATTTAAGGGTTAAAGATGGTTCGATAGAATATAGAGATGTTTGTTTTTCATATGTAAAAAACAGCGAAAATTATGTTTTAAAGAATATTAATTTAAAAATTAAATCAGGTGAAGTAATTGGTATATTGGGTGGTACAGGTTCTGCAAAAACGACCCTAGTTCAATTAATTCCTAGACTTTATGATGTTTCTAAAGGTGAATTAATAGTAGGAAAAATGAATGTTAAAAACTATTCTTTAAGGAACTTAAGAAAAGATGTTGGAATAGTACTTCAAAAGAATGTTTTATTTAGTGGTACAATAAAGGAAAATTTATTATGGGGAAATGTAAATGCAACTAATGAAGAAATAGAAGAGGTGTGTAAAGTAGTTCAAGCCCATGATTTTATTATGAGTTTTCCAGAAGGTTATGATATGTTTTTAGAGCAGGGTGGTACAAATTTATCTGGTGGACAAAAACAAAGACTTTGTATTGCTAGAGCATTAATTGCAAATCCAAAAATTTTAATTTTAGATGATGCAACAAGTGCAATTGATACAAATACCGAAGCAAAAATTAGAGTAGCGTTAAAAGAAAAATTAAAAGATACGACGGTAATTATTATAGCTCAAAGGGTTAACTCAGTAGATGGAGCTGATAAAGTTCTTATTTTAGATGAAGGAGAGATTGATGCTTTTGATACTCCTAAAAACTTATTAGCAAATAATAAAATATATCAGGATTTATATTTTTCTCAATTAAAGGGGGGTGAATAAAATGTCTAGAGTAGCAAGAATGTCAAAAATGCGAAAACCCAAAAATGCGAGAAAGACTTTAAGGAGATTAATTACATATATTGGTAAACCTTATAAATATCAATTTGGAATATTATTTATTGCTGTAATCATTTCATCTTTACCAACAATTGCAGGAGCATATCTTCTAAAGAATTTGGTGAATGTGCATATTGCTGAACTAATAGGACAAACTAATCCAAATTTTACTAATGTTATCAATTTTATAGGTGTTATTTTTATTGTTTATATGTTAGGTGTTTTATCTACGTATATATTTAACAGAGTAGGTATTATTTTAACTAATAATGTATTAGAAAAAATTAGAAACGATCTTTTTTCTCATATGCAAAAATTACCTATTAAATATTTTGATTCTAAAACACATGGCGAATTAATGAGTAGATATACCAATGATGTTGATGCAATAAGACAATTATTGAGTCAAAGCTTACCAACTTTCATTACGGCACTTTTCACAATTATTGGTGTTTTTATCTATATGTGTATTATAAGTATTATATTAACTGTTTTTACAATTGTAATGTTTACAATTATGCTTTTATCTCTTAAAGCTATTACTAAAAGAAGCTCTAAATATTTTATAAAACAACAAAAAGAACTTGGAAATGTTAATAGTTATATTGAAGAAATGATTGAAGGTCAAAAGGTCGTTAAAATATTTAACTATGAACCACAATCAAAAGCTAAGTTTGATGAAATAAACGAAAGTCTTTTTAAATCAAGTTCTAATGCAAATACATTTGGAAGTGTTTTATTTCCAGTTATGGGTAATTTAGGTTATGCACATTATGCATTAACTGCAGTTATGGGGGCTTTGTTTTTCATTAAAGGAATTGGTGGCCTTTTGGTGGGTGATATTATTGCTTTTCTTTATCTAACAAGAAATTTTTCGCAGCCAATAAGTCAAATTGCAATACAATTTAACTTTATTTTAACAGCATTAGCAGGTGCTGAAAGAATTTTTGAGGTTTTTGATGAAATTGAGGAAATAGATAATGGAAAAATTATTTTAGTTAATGGAATTTATGAAAAAGATAAGTTTATAGAAAAAGATGAGTGTACAGGAATTTGGGCTTGGAAAAAAACTATATCTAATAATGAGTTTGAATATGTTAGATTAAAAGGGGATGTTCGTTTCCATAATGTAGTATTTGGATATCTTGAAGATCAAAAGGTTTTAAACAATGTTTCACTTTTTGCAAAACCAGGTCAAAAAATTGCTTTTGTAGGTTCAACTGGTGCTGGTAAAACTACAATAATAAATCTTATTAATAGATTTTATGAAATTCAAAGTGGTGATATTACATATGATGGTATAAATATTAGAGATATTAAGAAGGCTGATTTAAGAAAATCTCTTGCAATGGTATTACAAGATACACATTTATTTAGTGGAACTATTATGGAAAATATTAGATATGGTAACTTGTTAGCAACTGATGAGGAAGTGATTAATGCTGCAAAACTTGCTAATGCTGATTTTTTTATTTCACATCTTCCAAATGGTTATGATACTGTTATTACAGCTGATGGAATGAATTTATCTCAAGGTCAAAGACAATTACTTAATATAGCAAGAGCAGCCGTTTCTAATCCACCAGTTTTAGTATTAGATGAGGCTACATCATCTATAGATACTAGAACTGAGATGTTAATTGAAAAAGGTATGGATGAGCTTATGAAAAATAGGACAGTTTTTGTGATAGCACATAGACTTTCTACTGTAAGAAATGCAAAAGCTATATTAGTATTAGAAAATGGTGTTATAATTGAAAGAGGGAATCATGAAGATTTATTAAAACAAAAAGGTAAATATTATCAATTATATACAGGTGTTTTTGAATTAAACTAAGAAAGGAAAAAATATATGCTTCAATGTAAAAATATAATTAAAAATTATTATGTTTCTGATATGGTAATAGGTGCATTAAAAGGAATTGATTTAAGTTTTAGAAAAAACGAATTTGTATCAATCCTTGGTCCATCAGGATGTGGTAAAACTACATTGCTTAATATTATAGGCGGACTTGATAGGTATACATCAGGAGATTTAGTAATTAAAGGTCGTTCAACAAAATCATATAAAGATCATGATTGGGATAGTTATAGAAATCATTCAATAGGATTCGTCTTTCAAAGTTACAATTTAATTCAACATCAAACAATTTTAGAGAATGTCGAATTAGCGTTAACGCTATCGGGAATTTCAAAATCAGAAAGAGTTAGAAGAGCAAAAGAAGCTCTATCTCAAGTAGGTTTAGATGATCAAATTAAAAAAAGGCCGAATCAATTAAGTGGTGGACAAATGCAGCGAGTTGCTATTGCTAGAGCTTTAGTAAATCATCCAGATATTTTATTAGCAGATGAACCTACTGGAGCACTAGATTCTGACACTAGCACTCAAATCATGGATATTTTAAAAGAAATTGCTAAAACAAAATTGGTTATTATGGTAACGCACAATTCGGAAATTGCAAATAAATATTCTAATAGAATAATTAAACTGTTAGATGGTAAAGTTATTGATGATTCAAACCCTCACGTAATTGAAGAAGTAAAAGAAGAGATACCAAGAGAATCAAAAAAAGTTAAATCAAAATTAAAACAAAAAACTTCAATGTCTTTTATAAATGCATTGTTTTTAAGTTATAGAAATCTAACTACTAAAAAAACTAGAACTTTTTTAACAGCTTTTGCTGGTTCTATAGGGATTATTGGTATAGCGTTAGTTCTATCATTATCAACAGGATTTCAGCGTTATGTAGATAAAATGCAAGCAGATACATTGTCAAGTTATCCTTTAATAATAGATTCCTCAACAATTGATTATAATTCTTTTGCTCAAATGAATCGACCACCTCAAATGAAAGAATATCCTGATGCTAATCATATATATGTCAATACTGTAATGGAACAATTAACTAGTTTAAGAATTGAAAATAAGATAACTGATGAGTATGTAACTAATGCTATAGATACAATTGATTCAACTTTATATTATGATATTAAAATTAAAAACGATGTTAAGGTTAACATCTTTAAAGAAAATGAAGGAAATAAATATTTTAAAATACCTGCATCTTTTAAAATAGGCATGTATGAAATGAAAATATGGCAAGAACTCTTAGAAAATGAAGATTTTATTAGATCTCAATATGATATGATTGCTGGAGTTTGGCCAACTGAAAAAAATCAAATTGTTTTAGTAGTTGATAAATATAACCAATTAAGTGATTTAATATTAATGGGATTAGGTATAACTAATTATGAGGATTTAGATTCTGAACCTAACGATGATAAAATTTCTATATCATATGATACATTAATAGGAATGAAATATAAATTGTTATATAATAATGATTTATATATCTATGATGAGATAAATAGTAAATTTGTTAATAATTTTAACAAATATCCGGTTCAAGGTGTAGAAATAGGCTATTTTAGTAATAGCATAGTAGACTCAGGTGTTGATTTAGAAATATGTGCTATTTTAAGACCGAATGAGGAAACTGCGATTGGTTCTATAACTGGGGCAATAGGTTATTCTAATGAGTTATCAGATGAGATATTAAGTCGTTCTTTAGGAGGAAATGGATTTGAACCATCTAGTCTTGCAACATGGTATTATGAAAAGTTAGAAGCAGAAGACTATGTAAATCCATTTACAGGTGAAGTATATATTGATGTTCCTAATGGTGAAACTGCTCTTGAACAATTTAAGTTCGAAATGACTGCATTATTGGGCTCTTATGATATAACTGAAATTGAAATTTATCCTATAGATTTTAAATCTAAAGATATGATTAAAAAACATCTAGATGATTACAATGATAAAGTAATTGCTGAGGCTTTAGATCAATATTATATAGATAATGGAATTAATAAAGAAGAAGCAACTGAAGAACAAATTGAGGCAGCCAAACTTTATGCAAAATCAGCTGGAGTATATTATACTGATGTAATGGAATTAGTGGTATCTTCAATTAATACAGTAATTTCAGCTATTAAATATGTTTTAATCGCATTTACATCTATTTCTTTGGTGGTATCTTCTATAATGATAGGTATAATTACATATGTTTCTGTTTTAGAAAGAACTAAAGAAATAGGAATTTTAAGAAGTATTGGTGCTAGAAAGAAAGATATTTCAAGGGTATTCAACGCTGAAACATTAATTATCGGAGGCTTTGCGGGCTTTTTAGGAGTAACAGTGACCATATTATTGAATATTCCAATAAATATAATCTTAGCAAATCTAGTAGATATTAATAATATTGCTAAATTGTTACCAACTCATGCACTTACATTAATTCTTATTAGTATGACTTTAACATTAATTGCTGGAATTATTCCATCAAGAATTGCTGCTAAGAAAGATCCAGTGGAAGCTTTAAGAACTGAATAGTTTTAAAAAAAATATGATTTTATGGTAAATCCATAAAATCATATTTTTTAAATTTGTTGTTCATAATAAATTTTAAATATTAATCTTTGAGTTCTAGAGAAGATATATGTAGGAGGAGTTGAAGGCGGTTGATTAGGCGGAACTACTATAACAGGGTTGTCTATATAACTATCTACACCTTCTTTTACTCCACTTAGTTTTAAATATAAGTCATTAAAAAACTCGGCTATATCTGCAAACAAACTGTATTTTTTCCAAAAATCATTTGCATTGACACGTTCTAAACGAACTTCTTGTGTAATGTATGCAGACATTTCAGTATAGTCATCTTTTGAAAAATGGTAAATAGCAGATAAAAGTTGTGGATAAATATTATGATAGGCACTATATCTTAAGTAGTCATCTTTACTAGTAAGAGTAATATATGTTGCGATTAGGTTTGCTTCAGTCTCTCTCATGACACCTTTAGTGTGTGCGAGTTCATGTGAAATTGTAAAAGGTAGTGAATATGCAGGAATTTTTGTGTTGAAGTTAGCTTCACCAGTTGGAGCAAAAGCTACACCTTCAATGTGCATTTGACTCATTAACCAGCTGGTAATTATTGGTTTTGGTTTAGGAGTATACGAGTGAAAGTAAGAATTATCTAGTTTTGAAAATTCATCTTGAATAATCTCTGCGAGCTCGCTATATGAATAAGGGCATATTATATTTGAATTTTCGTCTCTTTTTAATAGTTCTGAATTAGTAGTTATATTATAAAAGTCTTGTAGAAAGTATCTAGATATTTCCACCAATTCTTCAGCTTCAAGATCTCCTAGATAAACATCTAATTCTAAATCATCTCTATTATAGGCAAAGGAAGCAGTAGTAGTATAAATGACAGTTATTGAAAGTACGTAAATAACTAAAATTAGTAGTTGGTTTAGAGACCTCAATTTATTAGTGCCTTTTAAACATACAAAAATTTTTATGATTGAAAAAAGCACAAAAACAATTGAAACTGCAATTATTAGTTCAAAAATACTAAAATCAAAAAAACTAGAAATCCTACCAAAAATATTAATCCAATTTCTACTTATATTTTGTGAAATAAATTCAGAAATTTTTGAGCTTGTTTTTAAAAGCAATAAAATAACCAATATAACAAGTAAAACTATAGAAGATATAATTTTAGGTTTTAATTTCAAAGGTTTTTTAATATTTAAATCAAACATATTATCTCCTTTTAAGTTTCTTCTTAATGATATTATATCATAACCAAATTAAAATGTAAAAAAACATTGATAAAATTTTAATTTTATTATAGAATATATACTGGCATGTTATGAAACGGAGGTATATATGAAAAATTTAAAAGGTGCATGTTTATTTGGACAATCAGGAGGACCGACATCAGTTATTAATGCTAGTGCTGCTGGAGTGTTTATCGAGGCTTTAAAGCAAGATTTAATAACTGAGGTTTATGGAGCAGAACATGGTATAAAAGGTGTTTTAGATGAAAGATTTTTTGATATTAGTAAAGAAGATGCTGAGGAATTAGTATTATTAAAAAATACACCATCATCAGAATTAGGTTCTGTTCGTTATAAATTAGCAAAAGCTGAAGTTGATGATACAGATTATAAAAGAATATTAGAAGTTTTTCAAAAATATAATATAAGATATTTCTTCTATAATGGAGGAAATGATTCGATGGATACTTGCAATAAAATTAGCAAGTACTTAAAAGCAGCAAAATATGATTGTAATGTTATAGGCGTTCCTAAAACTATTGATAATGATTTATTTGGAACAGATCATTGCCCTGGATTTGGTAGTGCAGCAAAATATGTAGCAACTACTATGATGGAATTATATTTAGATACTCATGTTTACAATACTGGTTTAATTACAGTAGTAGAAATCATGGGAAGAAATGCAGGTTGGTTAACTGCTGCATCTCATTTAGCAAGTTTAGATGGTAAAGGACCTGATTTAATCTATCTACCTGAGATACCTTTTGATTTAGATAAAGTTATTGAAGATGTAAAAGAAGTTGCTGCTAGAAAACAAAATAAGGTAATTGTTGCAATTTCTGAAGGAATCAAAGATAAAAATGGTAAATATATTTTTGAATATGGTGCAGAAATTTCAAAAGATTCATTTGGACATGCTCAATTAGGAGGAGCAGCGTCTGTTTTAGCTGGAATCATTAAAGATAAATTAAATGTTAAAGTAAGACCGATTGAATTTAGTTTGCTTCAAAGATGCGCTGCTCATTTAGCATCAAAAACTGATGTAGAAGAAGCGTTTATGGCTGGTAGAATGGCTGTTAAATATGCAGTAGCTGGTGAAACTGATAAAATGGTTGTTTTCAAAAGAGCAGAAGGTCCAGTTTATAAAATTTCTTATGAATTATTAGATGTTTCTTTAGCTGCTAATACTGAAAAGAAAGTCCCAAGAGAATGGATAAATAAGGCTGGAAATGGTATTGAACAACCATTTGTTGATTATGCATTACCACTTATTCAAGGCGAATCTAAAGCACCTCTAGTTAATGGCTTGCCAAGATTTGCTAAACTTGAAAAAATATTAGTTAAAAAATAAATTTTAAAAACTAATCCAAAAATATTTGGGTTAGTTTTATTTTTTGAGATATTGCAATAAATATGTAATTGTGATAAAATTATATTAGTTTTAAAGGAGAAAAATATGAAAAAAATATTAAAAAGTTTACTTATTTTTGTTTTAGTATTTACAATTATTTCATTAAGCAGTATTGAAGCCGCTGAGATTACTGGTGTTTACAATGTTACTAGCACTGAAGAAGACACAGAATTATGGTATAATGTAAGACACACTAGACAATTAGCAGAAGCTAGCAGTCAAATTGTAAGTGGAAATGCTGCTGGATCTGGTGGCGGTGGAGCGGCTGTACGTGGTCAACTTTATCCACAACAAGTAAATATTTTGGAAGTTCCTTCAAGCGAAACTGTAAAAATTGTTCCTTGGACAAAATTTGTTACTAACTCTGCTTGGAAATTGAATACTGTTAAATCAATGGCAACAGATTTTGAAAATAAAAATCCTGGTTGGAAAGTAATTGGTGCAGTAAATGGTGATTTCTTTGATATAAAAGCAAACAATCCGTTACCATATCAACCTAATAATACTCATGCATCAATGGGTGAGTTTTATAAAACTACTACAGGTAGATCAGTTGGTTTTAGAAATGATGGTTCAATTGAGTCTATTGTCGGTGGTGTAGCAGCAACTAGATCAGGTTTTAAATTAAATATATATGATTCAGAAAATGCAATTATTAAAGAATTTGATGTTAACAAAGTAAATCAAGCTCCTGGAGAAGGAGAAGTTAGTTTATATTATTCATATTATACAACTGTAGATGATCCTGATCCACATAAACCTATTCCAATTGATGTTACTCCAGATGGGCTTAACGCTTATGTAGTAGAGGAAGCTGAAAGATCTCTTGCTAACTCAACTGATAATTTTTATGGAAAAGGCGTTATTTCATCAGTAACTACTTCAACTTTTAATTTAACAGCAGGTCAGTTTGCTCTAGTTAGTAATAATAGTGAAGTAAATGCTAATTTACAAAAAGATGTAACTATAAGAGTTCAAAGAATTATGACTGGAGCTTATGAAGGAATTAATGACTTTATGGGCTGTGGAATTACATTATTAAAAGATTCAGAACCTATTGATGAAGATGTAAATCGTCATCCAAGAACTGTTGTTGGAAGAAAAGCTGATGGGACTATAGTTTTAGCAGTAATAGATGGGCGCCAACCATTATCAAATATGTATGGAGTTACAAGTGATGAGATGCAAGCACTAATGGCACACTATGATTGTGTTGATGCTTATAATTTAGATGGTGGAGGCTCTTCAACTTTAGTAATTTTAGAAAACGGTGAGTTTGTTGTTAAAAATTCTCCATCTGATGGTAGTGAAAGAGCTGATGCAAACTGTTTATTAGTAGTAGTAAAAGAGCCTGTTATTAATCATCAAGTAACTTCAAGAACAACTTCAAAAGTAAGTTTGTCAATAGATATAGTAGAAACTAATGGTCATCCAATTGAAAAATTATTTGTTAAAATGAATAACGAAATTAAAGAAGTCCCAAGCGAAGGTGAAATTGTATTTGAAGGCTTAGAATCAAACACTGATTATGTATATGAATTTATGTATGAGGATGAAACGGAAGATTCTGTTAGTTTGATTAGTTGTGGACGAATTACTACTGCAAAAAAAATGCCTCGATTTGCTAATATTACCTTTGATCAAGTAGGTAGTAATTTAAAAATTACTCCGAATTTTAATGATCCTGATTTTGCTGTTATTGGAATGTATATTAGCATAAACGGAACAAAATATTTTACTACTGATGGTATAGCAAACGTTAAAAATAAAACTTATAGCGAAGAAGATGTAATATTCTTATATTATGAAGTTATCTTAAATGATGGATCTCCAAAAAAGGTGAAAACGTACTATTCTCCACAGTTTTCAAGTTGCGTAGTTTTAGGGGATATGCGTATGGCTAGAAATGAGCTTTCTGCTAGTATATTCAAATAATGAAATTTTTTAAAAATAATTTAATTAATAAAAGAACTAAACTTAAAAAGTTTAGTTCTTTTTTAATTTATTGATAAAATGTAAGTTTTATAGTATAATAATTTAGGTTTAGAGGTAATTATGAATAATTTAAAAGTAGATGAAATAATTTTTATAACAATTAAAAGAATAGGAATTAATGGCGAAGGAATAGGCTATTATAAAAGATTAGCAATTTTTGTTGATAATGCTTTGGTTGGAGAAGAAGTAGAAGTAAAAATTACTAATTCTTATGAAAAATATGCGATTGCAGAAATTGTCAAAATTAAGAAAATATCACCATCAAGAGTAAAACCTGCATGTCCTTATTATGATAAATGTGGTGGTTGTCAAATGCAACATTTAGAATATGAAGAACAATTAAAAGAAAAGAAGAATATTTTGATATATTCTTTTGAGAGATATTTAAATGGTTTTAATAAAATAAAAATTAATGAAACTATTGGGATGGATGAACCTTATTTTTATAGAAATAAAACACAATTACCAATTAGACATGATGGTGATAAGGTTGTAGCTGGATTATATGCAAAAAATACTAATAAACTTGTTTATATTGATGAGTGTTTAGTTGAAAGTAAATTAGTTCAAAAGACATTTAAGGCGGTTTTAGATGCACTTACTAAAACTAATGTAGACATTTATAATCCTAAATTCAAACAAGGGTTAGTGAGATATGTGGTAGTTAGAGGGTTTGAAGAAACAAAAGAAGTTCAAGTAACTTTGGTAATTATGGAGTTAGATTCAAAAATTTTAAAGGCAATGAAATTAATTTCAAAAATTGAAAATGTAAAATCTGTAAATTATTGTATTAATACCGATTTAAAAGGAATTGAAATTCTAAATAATCAAATAGTAAATGTAGAAGGCAAAACTACTATTGCGGGTAAATTGCAAGATTTATCTTTTGATATTTCTCCAAATAGTTTTTTCCAATTAAATACTAAACAAACTTTAGTTTTATATGAAGAAATTAAAAAAGCGATTAGCCCAAAAGGTGATGAGAAAATATTAGATTGTTATTGTGGTATAGGAAGTATTGGACTTTTCTTAGCTTCTTCAGTAAAAGAAGTAAGAGGGATTGATAATAATAAAGAAAATATTGAAAATGCAAAGAATTTCGCAAAAAAGAATTCTATAAATAATGCCTTATTTTATTTTGGAAATATTTTGCCTCACTTGAATGCTTTTAATAAAAGTGACTATCATCCAGATGTTGTAATAGTAGATCCGCCTCGAAAAGGATTAGAACTTAATTTTATTAATTATTTACAAAAAAATAAAATTAAAAAAATTGTTTATGTTTCTTGTAATCCTTCAACTCTTGCTAAAAACTTAAATCATTTACAAAAAGATTATATCGTAAGATATATTCAACCTGTGGATATGTTCCCTCAAACTTCAAACGTTGAATGTGTAGTACTTTTAGAGAGAAGATAGGAAGTTGTTTGTAATAATTATTAACACTCACTTACAAGTGAGTGTTTTTATTTTAAATATTGAAAAAAATAGATTTATTTAGTATAATATATTGGAAGGTTGTTAAGGAAAGGAGAAGCACGATTTAAAAAATTGTGCATGTAATGAAAATGACTTTAAGACGTAAGTTTAGAATTATGTTAGGTGTTATGCAAAGTATTATTTTTATCTGGTTAATAGCTTTTGCTTTGCCTATTGTAGTTGATGTAAATGCAGCAAGTGCGGTCGGCTTGGGGGATATTGGTTTTACTGAAACTAGAAGCATTGAACCTAATGTTGAAATGAGTTTTTATATGGGAGTTAACAATATTGGTGAACAAAAAGCCCATACGGTTACTTTTGCTAAAGGAGCTTTAACTCCTGTTGCTTCATATGGAAACTATTTAAGAGGCGGTGAAACGGTACAACAAATAGCAACAATTGAAAAAGCTACTAGAGGTGGAACTGTAGTTACGGGTATCAATGGTGACTTCTATGACACTTCAAATCATATACCTAATGGATGTATGATAATTGATGGTAAATTAGTTGTTTCTAATGTTAGTGGTTGGCCTGCATTTGGTTTTAAACCAGATGGTTCTGTGGTGTTTGGTAACCCACAATTTAATATGTCAATGAAAGTTGATGGCAATAATATTACTATTAATCATTTAAATAGAGATAGAAAAGTATCAACAAGTGGAATTTACATGTATACTAATGCTTATAGTAGTACAGTTTCTTCATCTGCTCCAACTCCTGGTACTGAAGTTGTTTTAACAACTGATGCAACGGATTTATTTAAAATTAACCAAACTATTACAGCAACAGTTGAAGCAGTTTATACAAACACTAATAACACTGCGATTGGTGCTGGAAAGATAGTTATAGGTACTCCTAATGCTAATGCTGCAGCATTGTCTGGTTTAACTGTTGGTAAAACTATCACTATTACAGTTTCTGAACCGGCTAATATTTTTAGCCAAGTAGATCAAGCAATGGGATATAATGTTCATATTGTAAAAAATGGAGCATTAACTGATGTTATATCAAATCAAGATGTTCATCCAAGAACTGCATTAGGTGTTAAGGCTAATGGTGAAGTTGTGCTATTCCAAGTGGATGGCCGTCAACCAAATTGGAGTCTTGGAGTTACTTATAAACAAATAGGAGAACATTTAATGTCATTGGGATGTGTTGAAGTTATTAATCTAGATGGTGGAGGTTCTTCATCAATTATTGCTAAACTTCCAGGTGATACAATTACTACGCATCTAAACTCTCCGTCAGATGGTGTTGAAAGAGCAAATTCTAATGGAATAGTATTTTTCTCTAAATTGGCAGCAACGGGTACTACTGCATTATTACATGCTTATCCAAAAAAATTGGTTGTTTTAGAAGGTGCTACTAAACAAATTGATTTAAAAGCAACTGATGCAAACTATTATCCAAGTACTATGCCATCGAATATTAATTATACTACTTCTAGTGGAATTGGAACTATTTCTAGTTCTGGATTATTTACAGCCTCTACTGGTAGTTCGACAGGTACAATTAATATTACTAGTGGTTCAATTACTGAAACAGTAGATGTTACTGTTATTGATACTATTGATCAAATGATAGTTGATAAAACACAAATTTCAATTGCTCCTGGAGCTACAAGCAAGCCTATTGTATCTGCTTTTAGTCAAGGGATGCAAGTAGATTGTAGCAATTCATCTTTTCAATGGACATTAAGCAGTCCTGATTTAGGTACAATTACTCCTGATGGTCTATTTACAGGAACAAGTGGTTCTGCAACTGGAACAATAACAGTTAGTTATAAAACTTTTTCTCTTGAAATTCCAGTTGAAGTTGGTAAGGCTCCTGCAATGATAAATACTTTTGAAGATTTTACTATTTCTACATCAACATTTATTGATAATGGAAGTGGAACTGCTACATGGATTCAAAGAATAGAGAATCCTCAAAATGGTGGGACTGGTTCATTTAGTGTTAACGAAGATGAAAGATATGTAAAATTTGGATATAAATCTTTAAGAGCAGATTATGATTTTAGAAATGCTACTGCAACTACGGCTATTACTATAGGTGGTGGTGCTAGTATATCTCAATATGTTAATATTAACAACTATCCTAAAGTAAGCGGTGGAGCTTCTAATTATCCAACAGCTATAGGTATGTGGGTATATGGAGATAATGGTGGCGCTGATGTTAGAATGCAATTAAGAGATGGAAATGGTGCAGTTCAATATATCAGTTATAACGTTGTTAATTGGACAGGGTGGAAATATGTTGAAGCTCCGATTCCAACAGGGCTTCCTACACCTTTATATATTCAATATGCTATAAGAGTAATGTCAGTTTCAGGAAAATGTAAATCTGCAGGTACACTTTTCTTTGACAATATAAGAGTTGTGTATGGCTTTAAAAATGATGATATAACTTCTCCAGTGTTTGGAGATCCAGTTCCTGCTGATGGTTCAATTATTGATGATGATCATGAAACAGTTAAAGTAAACGTTTCAGATCCAAAAACTGGTATTTATACTGGTATAAGAAAAGAAAGTATTAAAATGTGGCTTAACGGAAATCTAATAGAAAATGTTATATTGCTTGATAAGCCAGATGGTTCTATTGATGTAACTTTTACGCCAAATGTATATACAGCTTTTAAGGCTGGTCCGCAATTTGTAAAAGTTAGGGTTGAAGATAATTACGGAAATATTTCGTTTAAATCTTGGAACTTTACGATGGAAGGTGATTATGCGGGAGTTACTGCAGTTGCACCTACTAAGCCTGTAGTTTATGCAGGTGAAACGCTAACTTATCAAATCGATTATATAACATATGATTCATTTGCTAAATTTGATACAATTTTAACGTATAATGGAGATGCTTTAAAAGTTGATTCCATTGTTTTGGCTGATTCTAGATTAAATGTTGAAAGATCAGATTCTGCTAATACATTAGGATTAGTAATTACTGGAATGGATGCTTTTGCAAATAGTGCGCCGGAATCTAAAACATTAGTTCAAATTGTGTTTTCTCCTAAAACTGGATTTGTTTCTAATAGTGATACAGCATTAATTTTTACAAAAGTACAAGTTACTGAATCAGGTTCTAGTACTCCTCGAAACTTTGAATTACCAAGTTATGAGAAAAAAGTAGATTATAAATATAGAGTTAGTTATGCAACATCAACTGTTGGTAGACCGATTACTTTTACAGTTACGGATGAAGCTCTTAATCCTACTGCAGGTGCTACACTTACTGTTTCAGGTATTTCAGGTGTTACGATAAGCGGAACAACTAATGCTAATGGTAATTTAACAACGGATGCTTTTAAAAATTTAGCTGTTGGAACTACATTCCAAGTAACGGCTAGTTTTGAAGGATTGAGTAGCGAGCCAAAAACAATTAAAATTTTTGCAAGTTTAGAATCTGCTACTCCAAGTGGAGTTGCGATTTCTCCAGGATTAGATGCTTCTAAGAGTGTTGTAATTACTTGGAGAACTAATTTAACAACTACTGAAAGTGTTGTTAAATATAAAAAAGCAGGAGATGCTGATTGGATAACTGTTTCTACTGGTGAAACTAGTGATATAGTTGTAGTTAATGGCACAGTTGATATTCAAGAATATTTGGCACATAAAGTTGTGTTAAATAACCTAAGTCCAAATACAAGTTATACTTATGTTGTTGGTGATGGTGGAGATAATCAAAGTCCTGAAAAAACTTTTAAAACTGCTAAAGATACTACAGGAACAAAATTAGTATTTATATCTGATCCACAAGCATCTAATGCGAGTGCTTATGCTTATACTAAAACACTTTTAGATACTGCGTTTACAAATAATGCAGATATTCAAGCTATTTTAGTAGGTGGTGATATAGTAGATGATGGTAACTTCTATAATCAATGGCAAGCATTACATAGTACATTAGGCGAACGTATTAATACTAACATATTAGCAACTGCTTCAGGAAATCACGATGTAATTAGAGGTTATGGTGAACCATTAAATTGGACTTTCCCAGGTACAAATAATGGTGTTGATGGAACTTTGGGTCTAAATTATTTCTTTGAAATTGGTGATATTGCAATTGCTGTAGTAGACACTGAATCTCCAGCAACTCTTCAAGCTCAAGGAGATTGGCTAAAGGATAAGTTTGCTAATACAACAAAAACTTTCAAATTTGTTTTAATGCATAGAAGCTGTTATCCGACTTTCTATGATGAGCCTGCGATTAGAAACGGATGGTATCCAATTTTTGATGATGCTAAAGTTGATTTAGTTTTATCTGGTCATGATCATGTATACAATAGAACTGCTATGAAACAAAACAATAAAGTAGCTGTTGGTGTTGGACCTACATATGTTGTTGGTGGAAGTGCTGGAAATAAATATTATGCAGTATCAAATCCAGAGCTTAAACCTTGGCTTGATGTAATTTATGATGATGATAATAATGTATATTCAATCATTGAAACAAACGGTCAGGTTTTAACATTTAAAGCCTTCGCATTGGTTGATGGTATAGCTACACAAGTAGATAGTTTCACAATTGATAAGAGTATTGCATATATTGACAGTGTCACAATTTCTGGTACATCAAAAATTGTTGCTGGTGAATCTAAAACTTATACAGCTGTAGTTAAAGATAATTTAAATCAAACAATGTCTGGTAAAACAGTTACTTGGAGTTTAGTTAATGCTGTTGAAGGTGTATCGATTAATCCAACTACTGGTGTTCTTACTGTTTCTGGCGATGTTAGTTCTGATGCTACAATTGTAGTGAAAGCTGAATGTGAAGGAATATTTGCAACATTTGATGTAACTGTTCAAACTTTAATTAAGCCTGTAGATGTTATGGCTATTATTACTGATAATGCAAAAACTAAATTTAATGATATTATTAAATAGGTTTTAATAGAAGAAGTCAAACTTTTCGGTTTGACTTCTTTTTTTTATTCTTTTAATTAATGTAAAAAAGTGTTATAATACATTAATGGTGGGAAAATGGATGGAATATTAATTGTCAATAAGGATAAAGGGATAACTTCTTTTGATGTTATAAGATTCTTAAGAAAAAAATTTAATATAAAAAAAATAGGTCATGCTGGGACTCTTGATCCTTTAGCAACAGGAGTTTTAGTAGTATTAATTGGATCAGCTACTAAGTTATCAGACTATGTTATGAGTGAAAAGAAAACATATGAAGCAACTATTTCTATTGGTGAGGCATATGATACTGAAGACTCAACTGGAAAATTAATAGAAAAAGTTTTAATAAATGAACCTTTGGAGGTTGATTCTACATTAGAAAAAATTTTAAATTTAGAATATCAAACTCCACCAATGTATAGTGCTTTAAAAGTAGATGGAAAAAAATTATATGAATTAGCAAGAAAAAACCTTGAAATTGAAAGAAATGTAAGAAAAATTGAAATTTTTGATATAAAAAGAACATCTGATGTTTTATATTATGATAATATGATAGAATTTAAATATAAGGTTACTGTTTCTAAAGGCACTTATATTCGTTCATTATGTGTAGAAATTGGAAAAATTTTAGGCTATCCCGCTCATATGAAAGAATTAAATAGAATTGAAAGTGGAAAATTTAATATAAAAGATTCGTATACGCTTAAAGATATTGAAAATGGAGAATATAAAATTTTACCGAATATTTCTATCTTTGATAAAGAATTAATATGTGAAATTGATGAGAACACATACCAAAAAGTAACCAATGGAGTTCCGATTATTAAACAAGATAAAAGAGAGATTATAGTATTTACTTACAAACATAATTTAATAGGAATATATAAAAAAGAAAAAGGAGTATATAAGGCTGAACGCGTATGGAATTAATTTATGTAGATTATAAAGGCTTAAAATTTGATAAAAAGATTGTTTTAGCCGCTGGACAATTTGATGGGCTACACAAAGCGCATATAAAGCTTATTAAAAAAACAATCGAAGTTGCAAAAAAAAATAATTGTAGTAGTGCGTTAATGACTTTTGATCCTCATCCTGATTATTTTTTAAATAAAAGAGAAAGGCTTGGCTATATAACACCACTTGATAGAAAAATAACTTTGCTAGAATCTTTTGGGATAGACTATTTAATAATTATTAAATTTGATGAACATTTAGCTAATATGAATTATATAGATTTTGAAGAAGAAATCTTAGACAAATTTAATATTATTCAAATAGTTGCTGGTTTTGATTTTAGGTATGGATATAAAGGTCTTGGAAATACTGAAACCTTAAAAGAACATTATAATGTTTATGTTGTAGATGAAATTAAATATAAAGGTGTAAAACTAGGTTCTGATTTAATTCGAAATTTTCTTGAAAAAGGTGATGTTAAAGAAGTCTATAAATTACTTGGAAGATATTATAGTATTAAAGGATTTGTTGAAAAAGGCAATAGAATAGGCCAAACATTAGGTGTTAGGACTGCTAATATTACTTTAAAAGATGATTATTATATATTAAAACCAGGTGTGTATGGCGTATATATTGAAATTGATAAAAGTGAATTTGCAGGAGTTTGTAACATCGGAAACAACCCTACACTTAATTATTCAAAGCGAAGGAAATTGGAAGTTCATATTTTTGACTTTGATCAAGATATATATAATGTGGAAATAACGGTAAAATTCGTTTATTATCTTAGAGAAGAAAAGAAGTTTGACTCTAAAGATGAATTAGTTTTTCAAGTTAATAAGGACATACAGGATGCTAAAAATAAGTTGGTGAGAAAATGAAAATTGCTATAATTGCAGCTATGGAAGAAGAAATAATAGAAATTTCTAATATTCTTATAGAAAAAAAAGAAATCAATATTAATAAATTTAAATTTATTTTGGGGAAATATAAAGAACACGATATTATTGTGGCTGTTTCTGGGATAGGTAAAGTTGCTGGAGGCATGCTTTTTTGTACTTTGATACAAAATTTTAAAGATATTAAAAAAGTTATTAATATAGGAGTAGCGGGTGGTATTTTTGGTAAAACTAGCGTCAATGATATAGTTGTAGCTGATAGAGTATGTTATCATGATGTTGATTTAACTGCTTTTTCAAAATATTCATATGGTGAATTGCCAGGCTATCCTAAAGAGTTTAAAACTGACTTTGAGATACTAGAAATTTTAGAAAAAGACAATTGCTTGATTGGTACAATTTCATCAGGAGATAAATTTATGATAGACAAAAATGAAGTGTTAGAAATTTCTAAAAAACTTAAAAATAGCAATATTTTTGCTTTTGATATGGAGTCTGCTGCTTTTGCTCAATGCGCTTTTTTTTATAAAATTCCTTTTACATCTATTAGAGCAATTAGTGATGTTATTGGTGAAACTGCAGTTTCTGCATTTGATTCAAATTTAAAAAAGACATCCAAGACAATTGCATTGTTATTGTTGAAAGTATTAGAAAAAATTTGAATTTTCTAGTTGTTATTTTGTTAAAATATGTTATAATATACAAGACCTATATCTTTGATTAGAGATTCTCCAACTCTTTTCTAGGATTTAGGCATAAATATATTAAGGAGGATTTAATTATGTCATGTATTTCAAAAGAACAAAAAGCAGAATTAATTAAAAAGTTTGGAAAAAATGAAAATGATTCAGGATCAGTTGAGGTTCAAATTGCAATTTTAACATACGAAATTAATCGTTTAAATGAACATTTAAAAGATCATTTGCATGATTTTCATTCAAGAAGAGGTTTATTAGTTAAAGTAGGACATCGTCGTAATTTGTTAACATATTTACGTAAAAAAGATATTAACAGTTATCGTGATTTGATTTCAGCATTAAATTTAAGAAAGTAAAAAAGACAAGGGTAGTTTATTACCCTTTTTAATAATGTAAATAATAGGAGTTGCAAAAAAATGAATGAATTAAAAATATTCGAATATAATCAAAATGGTAGAAAAATAGTAGTTGAGATAGGAGAAGTAGCAAAACAAGCTAATGGATCTGTTTTAATTAGATATAATGATACTGCTGTTTTAACTGCTGCCGTTTTTGATAAAAAAGCTAGTACTGCAGATTTTTTTCCGTTAACAGTTATGTATCAAGAAAAGTTATACGCTGCAGGTAAAATTCCTGGTGGGTTTTTAAAAAGGGAAGGTCGACCAAGTGAATATGAAGTTTTAACATCACGTTTAATTGATAGACCAATCAGACCATTATTTGAAGAAGGGTTTAGAAATGAAGTTCAAGTTATTAATACTGTTTTAAGTGCAAACCCTGATTTTTCATCACAAATTACTGCAATGCTTGGCTCATCTATTGCTTTAACAATTTCAGAAATACCTTTTAAAGGGCCGATTGCGGGTGTTATAGTAGGTAGAGTTAATAATGAATTTATTATTAATCCTACAGTTGAAGAATTAGAAAAATCTGATATTAATTTATTTGTTGCTGGAACAAAAGATGCTATTAATATGGTTGAAGCTGGTGCAAAAGAAGTTAGCGAAGAAGATATGTTAGCAGCTATAATGTTTGGTCATGAAGAAATTAAAAGATTAATTGATTTTCAATTAGAAATACAAAAAGTTGTTGGAAAAGAAAAATATCAAGTAGAACTTTATCAAATATCTGCTACTTTAGATAAAGAAGTTAGAAAAAAAGCTCAAAAAGATTTAATAAAAGCTGTAATTATTAAAGAAAAAACAGCTAGATATGAAGCCATTGATAGTATTAATGAAAAAATTATTGAAGAATATACTAAAATATTTAAAAATGATGAAGAAGCAGAAACTAAATTAAAGCAAGTTGCTGAAATTCTTGAAAATATTGTAAAAGAGGAAGTTCGTCGTTTAATTACTGAGGAAAAGATAAGACCAGATGGAAGACAAATAGATGAAATTAGACCGCTTAGTTCAAAAATTGACATTCTTGAAAGAACTCATGGTTCTGCATTGTTCACTAGAGGACAAACTCAATGTTTAAGTATTGTTACTTTGGGTGCTTTGGGAGAATATCAAGTAATTGATGGGTTGGGCGTTGAAGAAGGCAAAAGATTTATGCTTCATTATAATTTCCCTGCTTTCAGTGTAGGTGAAATTGGTAGATATGGTTCTCCTGGCAGAAGAGAGATAGGTCACGGAGCGCTTGGTGAAAGAGCAATTTTACAAGTTATACCATCTGAAGAAGAGTTTCCATATACTATTAGAATAGTAAGTGAAATTTTAGAATCGAATGGTTCTACTTCACAGGCATCAATTTGTGCTGGCACAATGGCTTTAATGGCAGCTGGTGTTCCTTTGAAGTCTCCTGTTGCAGGTATCGCAATGGGATTAATCACAAAAGGTGATCATTACACTATCCTTTCAGATATTCAAGGTATGGAAGATCACTTAGGAGATATGGACTTTAAAGTAGCTGGAACAAAAGATGGTATTACTGCTTTACAAATGGATATTAAAATTGAAGGTTTGAGTGAAGAGATATTAAAAGAATCATTAGCTCAAGCTAAAAAAGGAAGATTGTTTATACTAGATCATATGCTATCAACTATTCCTGAATGTAGAAAAGAAGTTAGCAAATATGCTCCAAAGGTTATTTCGTTTGAAATTAATCCTGATAGAATTAGAGATGTAATTGGATCGGGTGGTAAGGTAATTACTGAAATAATTAATCAATGTAATAATGTTAAAATTGATATTGAGCAAGATGGAAAAGTCTTTATTATGCATAATGAATACGAGTATGTATTAAAAGCTAAAGAAATGGTTGAAAATTTATCTAGAGAGGCTGTAATTGGTGAAATTTATACAGGTAAAGTAATAAGAATTGAAAAGTACGGTGCTTTTGTAGAACTTTGGCCAGGAACTGATGGTTTGGTTCATATTTCTCAAATAGATAAAAAACGAATTGATAAAGTTGAAGATGTTTTAGCTTTAAATGATGAAATTGTCGTAAAAGTTATAGAAATTGATGATAAAGGAAAAATAAAATTATCTAGAAAAGATGCATTAAAAACAAACACAAAAGAAGATGAAAAAGCGTAGATAACTACGCTTTTTTGATAGAAGGGAATATGAAAAATTTTAAGTACGCATTCAAGCAAGTAATACCAGTGATGATTGGCTATCTGTTTTTAGGGGCGGGGTTTGGCATTTTATTAACTTCAAATGGTTATCATGTACTTTGGGCTGTTTTAATGAGTTTAATAATTTTTGCAGGATCTGGACAATATTTAGCAGTAGGGTTGTTTATCAGTGGTTTTGATATTCTAAATACAATAATATTGACTTTTTTGGTTAATGCTAGACATATATTCTATGGAATTTCTATGTTTGAAAAGTTTAAGGATATGGGATTTTATAAGCCGTATATGATTTTTGCATTAACTGATGAAACATATTCATTGCTTTGCACAGTGGAAGTTCCAAAAGAACTTGATAGAAAAAAAGTATATTTTCATATTGCTTGGTTAAATCATTTCTATTGGATTTTAGGAGGTTTATTAGGCGCTGTTTTAGGTGAGGTTTTAACTATAAATACAGAAGGTCTAAGTTTTATAATGACAGCACTATTTGTTACTTTATTAACTGATCAATGGCTAAAATCTAAAAAAAGTATTCCTCTATTGATAGGAATAGTGGTTACATCTATTTGTTTGTTCATATTTAAATACGTTTTTGAGCAAACAAGTTTATTTTTAATTTTCTCAATGGTTATTATATTCATTTTGTTAACTGTATTTAGAAAAAAGATAGAAGGTGGAGATAACTATGAATTTGAGCAATTATGAAATACTAATATTAATAATAATAATGGCAATAGTTACATTCTTTACTCGTCTATTTCCTTTTGTGTTTTTTAAAAAAGAGAAGCCGCTTTCGCCTTATGTTAAATATATAGGTGATTATCTTCCTTATTCAATGATTGCAATGTTAGTCGTTTATAGTTTAAAAGATGTTGCATTTTTTACTTATCCAAGTTTGATTCCAGAAATTATAGCTATTATATGTATAGTTTTATTACATATTTGGAAAAAAAATTATTTAATTAGTATTGGAGTGGGGACGTTTATATATATGTTTTTAGTCCAAACTATTTTTTGATATTGTAAATTTAAAAGGAATATGATATTATAAATGTGTATTCGGGTAATCGAGCGTTTAACGTTAGGAAAGTCCTTGCTAGCACAGCTGCGATGCTGTAGTGTTTATGCCTATATATAATTAATAAAATAGGACACTAAGAGATTAGTGATGGCGAAAAAGACCCTGTAAAATGGCTATTTTTCATAAAGTGCCACAGTGACGAACTTTTTGGAAACAAAAAGAGTGGAACGGGTAAACCCCATAAGCTAGAAACCCAAATTTGGTAGGGGAATTTTAAACAGAAAATGAACTAGTTTAAAACTACATTGTAGAGATAAATGATTACCACTTTTAATAAGTACAGAACAAGGCTTACAGAATACAAATCTTAAAAATCCCATTGGGATTTTTAATTTGTTTAAGGGGAAAATATGTTTAATGATAGTAAATATATTGTTAGTATTACAAGTTTAAAAGATAGTCCAAATTCAAACAATTTGAACGAATATGTTTTTTTAGGAAGGTCAAATGTTGGAAAAAGTAGTTTTATCAATGCGCTGACAAATAAAAAAATTCTTGCTAAAACTTCTTCAAAACCTGGGAAAACAAGGACAATAAATTATTTTTTAATTGATGATTCGTTTTATTTGGTTGACATGCCTGGATATGGATATGCCTCAACTAGTGCTACTCAAAGACTTGAATTTGGAAATATCATAGAAAGTTATCTTAAAAAAAGTAAAACATTAAAAGCTGCTTTTTTATTAATTGATTTTAAAGTAGGACCAACTAAGGATGATTTACTGATGTTTGAGTATTTAAAGTATCTAAATATGAATTTTATTATTATTTGTACGAAAATTGATAAAGTAGGAGTAACTTTAAGAAAAAAATATCTTAATAATATTTTAGAAAAACTGGGATTAAGTGAAGATTCTATAGTGTTAACATCTTCTATTAATAAGATAGGTATTGAAAAAGTGGTTGAGTTAATAAATAAATATAACTTAGGTGAATAAAATGAAGTATTTTGAAAAACAGGTTAAAAAGAAATATGTTTTTATGGGAAAAGTGTTTAAAGCTAGAGATGATGAGGTTGCATTATGCAATCAAAAGACTGTTAATCGTGAAGTTATAGAACATCCAGGTGGAGCATGTGCAATTGTAGTAAATAAAAATGATGAAATTTTTCTAGTTAAACAATATAGATATGCTTTATCTGAAATGACTTTTGAAATTCCAGCTGGTAAATTAGAAAAGAATGAAAAACCTTTAGACTGTATCTTAAGAGAATTAATTGAAGAAGTAGGAGTGAAAGCAAAAACGATTAATTTTTTAGGTGAATACTATCCATCGCCAGGAATATCAAATGAAAAAATCTATATTTTTTATACTGACGATTTTGAAACAACAAAAAATAATCTAGATGAAAATGAATTTTTAGATGTAGAATTAATAAAAATTTCTGAAGTTATTGAAATGATTGATTCTGGGAAAATAAAAGATATGAAAACAGTGGTTGCTGTACTTAAATATATTACCCTAAAAAATAAATAAAACGTTTTTATTTGTTTTTATTATAAAAACACTTGTATTTATTATAGAAACAGTATATAATATTAACAATATAAATACGAGGTGGACTTATGAAAATTATTGCAAAACATTCAGAAGGCAAAGTGTTAAAAAATGATGTCTTTCAAATTTCAGAACAAGCAAAAGCTGCTAAAGCTATCAATCCAAATGTTATTGATGCAACGGTAGGGGCTTTTTACGATGAAAAAGGAAAATTATATAAATATAATGTAGTTGATAAGATTTTAAAAAAACTACCTGATGAAAAATTCTATTCATATGCTTCAACTAGTGGTGGCCTTGCTTATAAAGAAGCTGTACTTAATTGGGTTTTTCAAGATAAGAAAGAAAGTCTATTACAGAAGAAAAACCACGCCTTTGTGGCGACTCCAGGAGGAACAGGAGCAATTTTTAATTCACTATATAATAGTTTAGATAGAGGTGAGACTTTATTGTTGCCTAATATTTATTGGGGACCTTATGCTAATATGGCGGCTGACCAAGATTTAAAAGTTGTAGAATATAATATGTTCAAAAAAAATGCTTTCAACTTAGAAGAATTTTTTGAAAAGGCCGATGAAATAATAAAAAAACAAAATAAATTAGTTACAATCATAAACGATCCATGTCAAAATCCTACTGGATATACTATGAAAGAAGAAGAATTAGCTAAAGTCATAGAATATATGAATTCTAAGAAAGATACTCCATGTGTTTTAATTTATGATATTGCTTATATGGATTTTAGTTTTAATCATACAATTAGAGATAGATTTTCATTATTTGAAAGCACTGGAGACAATGTTTTAGTTTCTATAGCTTTTAGCGGTTCAAAAACTTTTTCTGTTTACGGTTTAAGGATGGGGGCTGCTATATATATAGGTAGTAATAAGGAGTTCTTTAATGAACTACAGGCAATTATTAATTTTACAGGACGTACCCATTGGAGCAATTGTACAGCTGCAACTATTAATATGATTATTGAATTGGATAAAAAGCCTAAACTAAATGCTTTGTTTAAAAAGCAAGTTTGGTATGCTATGAAAATGCTTAAAGAAAGAGCTGATATATTTGTTACTGAAGCTAAAGAAGTTGGGTTAAGTCATTATCCATATGTTGAGGGTTTTTTTATAACTATTCCTTGTAATAATCTTGATGATGTTATTAAAAACTTAAATAGAGACAATATTTATTTGGTTCCTGTTAGAGGTGCTGTTAGAGTTGCTATCTGTTCTATTACAAAAAAAGAAATACAGGGGTTGGCTGAAAGAATAAAAAAAGCTATTGATTTAGCGTATTAAAAATTAAATTTATATATAGTTAAGCAATAAAATAAAATGTTGACTTATGTCTAAAAATATAGTAAAATATCAATGTTATTATTGGTGAGTTATGAAATGGTCCATTCAACAACTTAATAAATTTTTAGGTAATTCCTTTGATTTTAACTTTGAATATGATTTTAGTTCAAAGATAGAAGGTATGTCTGATGTTATTAGTATTAGCAAAACCAAAGTTTTAGGAAAGTGTAGTGTTCCTCAAATGGATGTGTTTGAATTTGATTTATTAATTGAAACTACATTGGTTGTTGAGTGTGCTAGGACATTAGAACCGGTTGATTTTCCCATTCTAATTGAAACTAAAGAAATATTTTCATATGATATTGAAAATGATGAACATTTAATTATAGAAAAAAATACAATCGATTTATTCGATATTGTTTGGGAAATTATTTTATTAAATAAACCAATTAGAGTTTTAAAATATCCCGATAATGATGAAAACTTTTAAAGAAAGGAGATATAAAAATGAGTATTGTTCCTCAAAGGAGAATTTCAAAGACAAGAAAAAGAAAAAGAAGAACGCATTTTAAATTAACTACACCTGGAATGATGGTTTGCCCTAATTGTGGTGAATTAAAATTAGCTCATACTGTATGTGGATCTTGCTATTATTATGATGGAAAACAAGTAAAAGAAGTTAAGGCTGAAAAAGAAGAAGATAAAAAAACATCAAAAGCAGAAAAAACAGCTAAAGTTACTAAAACACCTAAATTAAAGAAAGAAAAATCTCAAGAAATTAAAGAAAAGCCAGTTGCTGCTAAAAAAATAGTAAAAAAGACTGGTGATAAGTAAAAAAAAACAAATTTAACGCTTCTAAATATGAAGCGTTTTATTTTTTTAAAAAATATAGTTGACATGATTTTTATTCTATGATACAATGTAAGTGGGTAAAAGTGGGTAAAAGTAGGTAAAGCGTATGTTTACTGGTGAATATTATTATAACATTGATGAAAAAGGAAGAATGTTTGTCCCAACAGAGTTCCGTTCAATTTTAGGAGAAAAGATAATTGTTAATCGTGGAATTGAAAAATGCTTATATATTTACTCATTAAAGGAGTGGGAAAAAATTTCTTCTGATGTATCAAGTTTATCTTTAACACATAAGAATAATCGACAATTTTCGAGAATGTTTTTTTCTGGTGCATTTCTAAAAGAAATTGATGCTAAAGGAAGAATTAATATTGAAAATATATTGATTCAATATGCAAATTTAGAAAAAGAATGTGTTTTTGTAGGCGCTGGTGCAAGAATTGAGATATGGAATAAAGAAAGTTGGTTAAATGAATTTCAAAATAATCAAGAATTGTTAGAAGAAATTAGTGAGACCATTGAACTTAAGAAGTATGAATAACGATTACTTTCACAAACCTGTGTTACTAGAAGAGGTAATTAAGGGATTAAATTTGAAAGAAGATGGCATTTATGTTGATTGCACAATGGGGGGTGCAGGACATTCTTCAGAAATACTAAAAAAAATAACGCAAGGACATTTATGTTGTTTTGATCAAGATAGTGATTGTATAGAAACAGCTCGAAAAAAATTAAGTTTAATAAATAACAATTATACGATTATTAAAGATAATTTTAAAAATATAAAACAAAGATTGCTGGAGTTAGGAATTGAAAAAGTTGATGGTGTATTATTCGATTTAGGAGTTTCTTCATTCCAATTTGATACGCCAGAACGGGGTTTTAGTTATAAATATGATTCTATTTTAGATATGAGAATGGATCAAGAGAAGCCTCTAACTGCTTATGATGTTGTTAATTCATATGATTTTGAAAAATTACGTGATATTTTCTTTAAATATGGTGAAGAAAAGTTTTCTCACAGTATAGCAAAAAACATTGTAAAAAGTCGTGAAGTTAAAAAAATAGAAACTACTTTTGAATTGGTTGAGATTATTAAAAAATCTTTACCAGCTTCAGTCAAAAGAAAAGAAGGTCATCCAGCAAAAAAAGTTTTTCAAGCTATTAGGATTGAAGTCAATGATGAACTTAATGCTTTTGAACAATCTTTAAGAGATTCAATAAGTATGCTTGAAAAAGGTGGTAGAATTGTAGTAATTTCATTTCATTCTTTAGAAGATCGAATTTGTAAAAATATTTTCAAAGAAAAAGTGGAAGTGCTAATTCCTAAAAATGTTCCAATTTTAGAAAAAGATATAAAAAGAGAATTCAGGTTGATTACTAATAAACCGATTACAGCATCTGAAAATGAGTTAAGTGTGAATCATAGAGCTCATTCTGCAAAACTAAGAATTCTTGAAAAAATTTAACAGGAGGTACGAATATGAGTAATTTTAGACCTTTACCTAGACCTTTAACACCAAGTTGTAGTGAATAGTAGTTTTTTATGCCGATTTCGTGCTAAAAAAGAACCTATGGTTCTTTTTTTTGTTGTAATTATATGAGAAAATATGATAGAATTATAATGTAAAAGAAAGGGAGTAAATTATGAAAATAATTTATGGAGGTTCATTTAATCCACCTACTATAGCACATTACAAAATTGCTGAATACTTATTAGAAAAATTTCCAGTTAATGAACTTATATTTCTTCCTGTAGCTAATAATTATACTAAAAAGGGACTGGTAGATTTTGAACATCGTTATAAAATGTTAGAAATTTATTGTAAAAAATTAGGAGCAAGAGTATCAATAAGTGATTATGAGGCCACACTTGATAAGTATGAAGGTACAATTAAAACCTTAGAGCATTTCAATAATCCTTATTTTGTGATAGGGGCGGATAATTTATTATCAATTAAAGAATGGGCTGGATTTCCCAATGTGCTACAAAAAGGAATATTTATAGTAATTCCAAGAAACAACATAAATATGCATAAGTTTATAAATGATGATGAAATTCTTTGCAAATATAAAGATAGATTTATTATCTTAGATGAATTTGAAGAAATACCAATTTCAGCCAGCAAATATAGGACTAATAAAAATGTGCGTTTTCTTGATAAAGATATTGAAGAATATATAAAAAAATTTGATTTATATTAATAAATGTATTGATTTTTTTAGTTTTTTCGTGTAAAATGAGTAAAAGCTGAGAAAAGGAAGAGTAATATAAAAATGCTTTTAGAGAGGACTTGTTTGGTGAAAAAGTCTAGTAGATTTATATGAAGGTAGCCTTGGAGTTGATATTGCGAAATAATAGTAGTAATATTCGGTAAATCACCGTTATTAGATAATGAGTGCATCTTGACAAAGATGAATTAGGGTGGTACCGCGGATTTTTTCGTCCTTAAGAATGTTCTTAAGGAATTTTTTATTGAGGAGTGAAATTATGAAATTTAAAAACATGGAACCAAAATATGATTTTAACGAAGTAGAAAAAGGTAAATATGAAGAGTGGATAAAAAAAGGCTATTTTACGGCTGGTGATAAAAATAAAGAAGCTTTTACTATTGTAATTCCACCACCAAATATTACTGGAAAACTTCATTTAGGCCATACTTTAGATACAACTTTACAAGATATTATAATTAGAAGAAAAAGAATGCAAGGTTATGATACATTGTATTTACCCGGTATGGACCATGCAAGTATTGCAACTCAAGCAAAAATTGAGGAAAAATTAAAATCAGAAGGTAAAAGTCGTTATAATCTAGGAAGAGAAAAATTCTTAGAAGTTGCCTGGCAATGGAAAGAGGAATATTCTAATCTAATTAGAAAACAATGGGCAATTTTAGGGCTTAGTTTAGATTATACCAGAGAAAGGTTTACTTTAGATCAAAAATTAAATGAAGCTGTTAACCATGTTTTTGTTAAAATGTATAATGAAAATATTATATATAGAGGCGAAAAAATTATAAATTGGGATTGCCAAAGCAAAACAGCCTTATCTAACATTGAGGTTGATTATAAAGAAGTAGAAGCAGCGTTATATTATATTAACTATCCTTTTGTTGAGGGGGATGGATTTTTAACTATTGCTACTACAAGACCTGAGACAATGTTTGGTGATGTTGCTTTAATGGTAAACCCAAAAGATAAAAGGTATAAAAAATTTGTGGGGAAGTCAGTATATATACCACTTACTGAAAGAGTTATTCCAATAATAGAAGACGATTATGTTGAAGTTGAATTTGGAACAGGTGTAGTTAAAGTGACTCCTGCTCATGATCCTAATGATTTTGAAGTAGGAAATAGACATAATCTACCTAGATTGCTTTGTATAAATGAAGATGGAACTATGGGAGAACTTTCAGGAATTTATAATAAATTGGATAGGTTTGAATGTCGTAAAAGAGTAGTTGAAGATTTAACTAAAGAAAAACTACTAGTTAAAATTGAAAAAATTATTCATTCTATAGGTCATAGTGAAAGAACTGGTGTTGTAGTTGAGCCGATGTTATCAAAACAATGGTTTGTAAAAATGGATGATTTAGCAAAAGATTTGATTAATATGCAAAATAATCCATCGAAAAAAATCAATTTTGTTCCTGAAAGATTTGAAAAGATATTCCTAAATTGGTTAGAAAATATTCAGGACTGGTGTATATCACGTCAATTATGGTGGGGGCATAGAATTCCGGCGTGGTATAAAAATGATGAAGTGTATGTAGGAGTTAATCCACCAAAAGAAGAAGGGTGGATCCAAGATGAAGATGCCTTAGATACTTGGTTTTCTTCAGCCCTTTGGCCTTTTTCTACTCTAGGTTGGCCTGAAGATACTGATGATTTTAAAAAATTTTTTCCTACTGATGTCTTAGTAACAGGGTATGATATCATTTTCTTTTGGGTTGCAAGAATGGCTTTTCAATCAAAATATTTAATTGGAACTAGGCCATTTAAAGATGTTTTGATCCACGGGATAATTAGAGATGAATTAGGGCGAAAAGTAAGTAAATCACTAAATAATGGGGCAGACATGATTGAAGTAAGAGATACTTATGGCATCGATAGTTTGCGTTATTTTTTAACAACTACTAACACTCCGGGACAAGATATAAGATTTTCTGAAGAAAAAATTGAAGCTTCTTGGAATTATATCAATAAGATTTGGAATGTTTCGAGATTTATTGGCATCTCAATTGAAGCACAATCTTATAAAAATCAAGAAATCAATCTTAAGTTATTAAATATCTTTGATAAGTGGATTTTATCAGAATTAAATAAAGTTATTGAAAATATTGATTATAATTATGAAAAATATGAATTTGGAGAAGTAGCAAAAGTAATTTATAAATTCGTATGGAATGATTTTGCTTCATGGTATTTGGAAATGACAAAAGTTGTTTTTCAAGAGGGATCTAACGAAGAAAAACAAAACACTTGTGCTATATTAGTTTATGTTTTAAAAAGCATATTAAAAATGTTACATCCGTTTATACCGTTTGTAACTGAAGATATTTATCAAAGATTTGAAGATGAGAGCATTACTATTAGTAAATGGCCAGTTTTTAAAAAGGAATTTAATTTTACAAATTCTGATGAAGTTGTGTTGATTTATGATATTATTACGGTAGTTAGAAATATTAGAGCTATGAAAAATGTTCCTAATAGTAAAGCTGTAAAATTAAATTTAGAAATTAAAAAGCCTGAATTTAAACTATTAGTAGAAAGTAATTTGAAATATCTTCAAAAATTTTGCAATTATAGTGAAATTTCAATTATTCCTGAACTTGAAAACAGAAAAAAAAGTGCAGTTTCTATTCTAGAAGATGTTGTTGTTTCTATTCCGTTAGCAACTTTAATTGATTTAGATGAAGAGTTAATTAGATTAAATAAAAAGAAAGATACTACTATTGGTGAAATTAAAAGAATTGAAAATATGTTAGATAATCCTAATTTTATTAGTAAAGCACCTGTAGAAAAAATTAATTTAGAAAAGGAAAAATTGGAAGGATATAAGAAAGTATTATCAGAGATAGAAAAATCAATTGATGAAATAAGTTAAAGAAGGTTAAGATGTTTAAAAAAACTATAGACTTACTTAATTATATTGAAGGGAAAAAAGGAACTATTGCTGAACCCAGTTTAAATAATATGAAGAAATTAATTAAATTGTTTGATATATCAAACAATTTAAAAATCATTCATGTTGCAGGCACAAATGGTAAGGGATCTGTTGTTGCTTATATAAATAATGTATTGTTAAATAATAAATATAATGTAGGTAAATTTGTTTCACCTTATATATCAACATTTAACGAAAGAATTTGTTATAACGATAACCCCATTAGTGATGCTGATTTATTATTTTTTGGAAATTTAATTATAGAAAAGTATCCTTTGATAGAAAAAGAAGGTTTAAAAACTCCATCATTTTTTGAATTTATTACATTATTAGCTCTTATGTATTTTTCTTCTTTTAAAAAAATAGATTTTGTAATTTTAGAGGTTGGTTTAGGTGGAATTTATGATCCTACCAATGTAGTCAATCCAATATTAACTATTATTACTAGTATTTCTTTTGATCATATGCATATTCTAGGAAATTCTTTGTTAGAAATAGCTGATAATAAATTAGGAATTTTGAAAAAAAACATTCCTTTAATTACTTTAGATAATCCAAATATTAATGATTTAGTTATAAGAAAGGCTAATAATTCTACAAGTGAAGTAATACTAGTAAAACAAGAGGATATTAAAGAAACAAAGACTAGTTTTACAAAAACTACTTTTAGGTATAAAAATAAGTTTTATTGCTTAAGTATGCTTGGAAAACATCAGGCTGAAAATGCATGTATAGCTATTGAGGCTCTTAATAAGCTTATTAATGATGGTTTTATAAAAGTAAAAAAAATTGAAAAATATTTACATAAAACTAAATGGGCAGGCCGATTAGAGCTTATAAATAAAAGACCGATTATGATTGTTGATGGTGCCCACAATTATGATGCGATAGTTAAACTAGGAACATTTATTAATTCTGTTAAAAATAAAAAAGAAGTTAGGGTAATTTTTGCAGTTTCTAATGATAAAGAAATTGAAAAAATGGTTTTAGAAATTGAAAAATACGCTGATCAAATTATTTTTACTAAAATTAATAATCTTAGAAGTGTTGATCCGACAATTTTATTTAAATATTCAACCCACGAAAATAAAAGTTTTGAATTAGATTTGGAAAAAATATATATCAAAATAAAAAAAGATTCTAAATTTATTAATATATTTTGTGGAAGTTTATACTTTGTTGGCGAAATAAAAAAATATATTTTTAAAAAAGAGTAAAAACAGTAATTTCTATTAATATATATATGGAGGGTATATATGAGTTATTTATTAAAAGAAATTCCTGTTGAAGATCGTCCTCGAGAAAGACTTGAAAAAAATGGCCCTGCATCTCTTTCTAATTATGAATTGCTAGCCATTTTATTGAGAACGGGTTATAAAGAAGTATCAGTTTTAGATCTTGCTAAAGAAATTATTCTTAAAATAGAAAAACTACAAAAGTTATCTGAAATTACTATAACTGAATTAACTGAAATAAAAGGAATTGGAAAAGCGAAGGCTATTGAAATAATTGCTGCTATTGAACTTGGAAAACGTATAAACAAACCAATTTTGAATAATGCGAAATTAGATAATGCAAAATTAGTTTATTTATTGTTTAAAGAAGAAATGCAGAATTTATCTCAAGAACATTTTAAATGTATTTATTTAAATTCCAAATCTGAAATTATAGAGAAAAAACTTTTGTCCATTGGTAGCAGTAATATCACTATTTTTAATCCGAAAGATATTTTAAAATGGGGAATTAAACTATCGGCTGTAGGAATAATTTTGGTGCACAATCATCCAAGTGGAGACCCTTTACCTAGTAGAGCAGACATAAAAATGACTGATGCTATCATTAATGCAGCAAAAATGGTTGATATAAAAGTAGTTGATCATATTATCATTGGAAAAGAAAAATATTATAGTTTTAATGAAAATAATATTATGGGTGAATTATGAACAGTATGACTATTAATGGTTATAAAGCTGAAATAATATATAAACAGAAAAAAAATAAAAATATCAGCATAAAAATCAGCGAAGGTAAAATTTTTTTAACCTATCCTTTAAATTGCCCTTTTAAAAAAGCTTTAAGCTTCTTTGAAGAACACAAAGATTGGATTGAAAAAAATTATAAACCTCCTAAAAAGTCGATTTTTGAAAAAAAAAGGGCTAGCATATTTGGTAAAGAATATGTAGTTCTTGTAGACTCTATGCAAAAAGAAAAAACTTTGAAAAAAGATGGAGTAATAATACTGAATCGACCTGATGAAAATTTGATTTTTGATTTATTTAAATATGAATTTGTTAAAGTATTTAATGAAGTAAAAAACAAATTTCAAAATAAACTAAAAATGGAGCCATTTTTAAAATTCAGAATGATGAAAACAAAATGGGGAACATGTAATTATAAAAAATACATCATTACAATCAATAAAAAATTGATGTATTATGAAAAAAAATATTTAGAGTATGTAATGTATCATGAATTTACCCATTTTTTATTCCCTAATCATGGTAAAAAATTTTATGAAGAATTGTACAAATATGTGCAAGATTATAAAAAAGTAATTAATACTTTGAAGGAAAGGAATCAAGATGCATAAAATTACTAATAATATACAAGAAATCGCAAAAATTTTAAAATATTCACGATTTGAAAAGCAGTTAACATTAGCTGAATTAGCAGATAGCATTTGTTGTGTTACTTATTTAAGTAAAATAGAAAATGGAAAAATTAAAGCTGATTATGTAATAGTAAACAAACTATTTGAAAGACTAAATTTAGATATAAAAACTGTTTTGACTGTATTAGAAGTATTAAACAAAAAAGATACGAATCTTTAGTTTGGTATAAATAGAATTTTAATAATAAAAAAGGGGACATAAAAAACATTTTAAAAATAATGGTATGTATCTCCTTTTATGGTTCTATTTTTAGTCAAGGATTTTATGATAAATTATAAAAATATAATTTATAAAGAACACTTGAGAAAAGGTGATTATATGAGAAAGATTAATAAAAAAGATGTCAAGCAATTAGGTGCTATTATTAAACACGCACGTTTAAAGATGAGATTGACATTAGACAAAATATCAAATGGAAACTGTTGTGTTAGTTATTTAAGCAAAATAGAAAACGGAAAAATTGTACCAGATTTTATAATAACAAGAAAAATATTTGAAAGATTAGGTTTAGATTTAGATAATACTTTAAGTATGTTTGAAGCAATTAATTTAGAGAAAACCATTAGCAACTTGTTTTATGGTAATAAAACTGAAATTTCTAAAGCTTATGAAACAGCAAAAGAAGCAACTTTTTCTCCAAAAATATCGTTATTAAAAAGTGTTTATTATTTGCAAAATTTGATGTTTGATGAATTGCATAACGAACTATTAGAAATTGAAACGGTTGAAAATCGTCTTGAATCATTAGAAAAAGATGTATTCTATTATTTAAGAATAGAAGTTGCATTAATTTTAAATAGATTGGAAACTGCATTGATGTTATCTCAAAATTATATATACTTAGATAATACATCTAGCAAATTGAAATATTTAATTGATGAACAAAAATTTAAATTAAATTATTTTAATAAAGATGATAAAGTTGTAAGTAAAAATTATTATGATTTAATTAGAACTTTCAAAGGCTGGATTCCTGAAAGTAGACAGTTGTTTAATCGATTAATGATGTTGGAGTTCAAAACAAGTTTTTCAAATGAGTTAATTGATATTAAAAAAGATAATGATTTCGAACAAATTTTAAGTAACTTCGGTCCAGATTATTGGTATTTTTATCTAATGAGTCTTAATAATTTAAAATTATATGATGAAGTTATAGATAAAATAGAAAGACTTGATTTTAAATCTGCAAAAATTTTTGCAGTAAAAGCTATTGCAATATATCATTCAAATAATAAAACATTACTTAAATCTTTTGAAGCAAAAATGAAAGAATATGAATTTAATAAAGAAGAGTTGGTTCATAAAAATTTTATTTTTTATATAATTCATAAAATGAATAATAAAATGGAAAGACTTTATGAAGAGTTAAAAAGCGATTTATTGGACTATTCTTTATTATATTACAATAAATTTTATAATCGCTATTATTATGATGATTATGAAAAGTTTTTATTAAGTACTTCAAAATATAAAGAAGCATCAACTTTCTTTAAAAAATATATAAAAAGATAATATTTCTAAAATAATAACCTCTTGTAGAAAAAGACTTTTTGTTTTATAATATACAAGAGGTTATTATGAATAAAATTACTACTTTCAACAAAATTAATTATCCAGATAAACTTTTAAAAATAAAGGAGCATGCAATAAAAACAAAGGTTCCTATAGTTACTGATGATACACTTACTTATTTAATTAAAATTATAAAGTTATTGAATGTTAAGAATGTCTTAGAAATAGGGACTGCAATTGGATATAGTGCTATCAGTTTAGCTTTTAACAGTGATGTAAGTATTGACAGTATTGAAAAAAATGAAACAAGTTTTAATATAGCTTTAAAAAATATAAGAGAATGTAATTTAACTGATAAAATTAGAGTTTTTCATAATGATGCTTTAGATATAGAATTAAAATCTTTAAACAGTAAATATGATTTAATTTTTATTGATGCTGCTAAGGCTCAAATGAGAAAGTTTTTTGAAAAGTTCTCTAAGTTATTAAGCCCAAATGGAGTTATAATAATTGATAATTTAAATTTTCACGGTTTGGTATATGGTGAAGAACCGATTAAAAGTAAAGACTTAAAAAGTTTAGTGAGGAAAATAGCTGAATTTAATTTATGGTTATCACAAAATGAAGATTTTGAAACTTATTTTTTTTCAATAGGTGATGGTTTAGCTATTAGTAAAAGGAAAAAATGAAGAAGTTAATTGTTGATATATTAGGAACTGAAAAACTTTCAAATTATAAAGTCGATGGAATGGTCATTAATTCAATCGACTATTCTATTTTTTCAAATACCAAATTTAATTATAATGATATTGTAAAGATTAATGAATATTGTAAAGCAAATAAAATTTTATCAATAGTTTCAATAGATAAAATTTTGTCTGAAAGTGACTTGAATAAAGTAACTGAATTTATTGATTTGTTAGAGAAAATAAATATAGATTATTATATTTTTAGTGATTTAGCTATAATTGATATTTCTAGAAAGAAAAACATTTTAAATAAATTAATTTATAAACCTAATACATTAATCACGAATCATATGGATGCTGAATTTATCAATAGATTAGGAATTAGTTTTTTTGTTTCAAACGAAATTGCTTTTGAAGATATTAAATTGATATCTGAAAAAAGTGGCTTTTGCATTGAAATATATGGATATCATCCAATCTTTTATTCTAAAAGAAAGAGTTTGCGCAACTTTAGTGAGCATCTTATTAATATTAATATTCAAAAAGAGTCAAAATATTTAAAAGAAGAACTAAGGGATGAACTATACCCTATATATGAAGATGAAGATATTTCTTTAGTTTTTTCACCCAAAAGGATTGCCTTAACAAAAGAGTTAAAAGAACTAGTAAATGTAAAGTTTTTAAAAATTAATGGTGATTTTATATCAGAAAAAGATTTGTTTAAAGTAATAAATGCTTATAATGTTTTTTTAAATTCAAAGATTTCTAGTGTAGAATTATATGATTTTTTATATAAAATTGATACAAATATTGATAATCAATTTTTATATAAAAAAACACAATTGCTACAATTAGGTGAAAATGATGAAAAAGATTGAATTGTTAGCACCAGCTGGTGATTTAGAAAAGTTAAAATATGCTGTTTTATATGGTGCTGATGCTGTATATATAGGTGGCAAAAGTTTTAGTTTAAGAGCAAGAGCTAGTAACTTTACTATAGCAGACATAGAAGAAGCATGTAAGTTTGCTCATGCTAGAAATGTTAAAGTTTATGTAACGATGAATATTGTTCCGCATAATGAAGATCTAGATGTGCTAGAGAACTATTTGAAAGAATTAATACGTATAAAAATAGATGCTGTAATAGTATCTAGTTTAGCTGTAATGAATTTGATAAAGAATAAATTTCCAAAATTAGAAGTTCATGCAAGTACACAATTGTCAATATCTAATTCTAAAGCAATTAAAGTGTTAAAAAGTTTAAATGTTAAAAGGGTAGTTTTAGCAAGAGAATTATCACTTAGCGAAATTAAAAAAATTAGTTCAGTATCTGACTTAGATTTAGAAGTTTTTATACATGGGGGTATGTGTACAAGTTATTCCGGTAGATGTATGTTGAGTAATTATATGACTTATAGAGATGCTAATCGTGGTGGCTGTGCCCATAGTTGTAGGTGGAACTATCAACTATATGATGAAAAAAAAGATTTAATAATAGAAGATATTTATAATATGGGGTCTAAAGATTTACAGGCTATTAAATATATAAAACAATTAATTGAATGCAACATTGCTTCTTTAAAAATAGAAGGAAGAATGAAGTCATTATATTATATTGCTACTGTTGTCAAAAATTATAGAATTCTAATTGATAAGTATTATAAAAATGGTGATATAACTATAGAGGATGAAAATCTATGTGCTCAAGAAATATCAAAAGCAGAGAATAGAGAATTGTCATTTGGTTTTTTTGAAGGTGATGTTAAGCAAGAAGGACAATTGTTGGGGGTAAGATCAGAAATTCCTACTAAGGAGTTTGTAGGAATAGTCTTAGATTATGATAAAAAAACGAATGTTGTAACTGTTGAACAAAGAAATTATTTTAAAATTGATGATGAAATAGAATTTTTTGGTCCTAAAATGGATAATCAAAAATTTAGAGTAAAAGAAATTTATGATGAAGATGGTAATGTGTTAGATGCAGCTAGGCATCCTAGGCAAATAGTTAAATTTAAGACTAATATTGCAGTATCTAAATATGATTTAATTAGAAAAGTATTTTTTAGTGAAATATAATAAAGAAAATTAACTGTTGTATTTTTTTAAATATTTGCTATAATGATAACAGTTATATATTTACAATTGAAAGGAGTGCAATATAAATATTGCAGGAAAACTATGAATAAAGAATATCAATTAACTCCAAATGGGTTAGAAGAATTAAAAAAAGAACTTGAAAAACTTGTTAATGAAGATAAGCCTAAGATAATTGAACAAATTAAAGAGGCAAGAGCACAAGGTGATTTAAGTGAAAATGCGGATTATGATGCAGCAAGGGATGAGCAAGCAAGAGTTGAAATGAGAATAAATGAACTTGAAAAAATAATCCAAAATGCTGTAATTATAAAAAAATCTGATAAAAGCAAATTTGGAAGTAACTTTGGTAAAAAAGTGGTTGTAATCTTTGATGATAGTGGAGAAGAAGAAGTTTTTGAAATAGTAGGTAGTTTAGAAACAAATCCGCTTGAGGGGAAAATCTCTAATGAATCTCCATTAGGGATGGCAATCTTAAATAAAGAAGAAGGCGACGAAGTTATTTTAAAAACTGAAACTGAAAATGAGCACAAAATAAAAATAATAAAAATATTAGATAGGTAAGGTGGTAGTTATGAAATTTATTCCAAAATATGATCCTAGTTTTAAACCGTTAATTTTTGAATTAAGAAATTTTATGGAAAAAGTAGCTAAAAGTCCAGACAAAACTAAGTTAGTAATTTGTTTGGAAAGAAATGATGGCTATAATTATATTTATGAAATTGATGTTTTTTCAGAAAAAAGTGGAAATGATGAATTAAATATCGCAATTGTTGATAGAATAGTTAAAAGTTTATTATGGGTTGTAGGAGGATATAAAATTTATGTAGCTGGCTCTAAATCTATTTTTAAATATTTGAAACAAGCTTATTCTGATAAAGGGTCAAGAAAATTTGATTCAAAATTTATGTCTAGGGTTTATGAAAATAATTTTGAAGTAGTTTATGTTGAATATAATAATATACCTAAGGCGAAAACTGAAATTATTCCTTTTGAAAAAAATTTGAATGGATGTAGAATTGGTTTTGATGCTGGAGGAAGTGACCGTAAAGTATCTGCAGTTGTAGATGGTGAAGTTATTTTCAGCAATGAGACCGTTTGGTTACCAAAGTTAAATGAAGACCCTGAATATCATTATAAAGGAATTCTTGAGTCAATGAAACTAGCTGCTAGTTATATGCCTCAAGTTGATGCCATTGGAGTTAGTTCAGCTGGTATTTATATTAATAATAAAGTAATGGTTGCTTCTTTATTTGTTAAAGTCCCAGACGATGTTTTTGATAAAAAAGCTAAAAATATCTATATAGATGTAGCAAAAGAATTTGGAGATGTTCCTTTAAAAGTTGCTAATGATGGTGATGTAAGTGCGCTTGCAGGAGCTATGCAACTAGATTCAGGTAACGTATTGGGAATTGCTATGGGAACAAGTGAAGCAGTAGGATATGTTAATGAAAAAATGGAACTTAAAGGATGGCTAAATGAGCTTGCTTTTGTACCAGTTGACTTTAATAAAGAAAGCATGGTAGATGAGTGGAGTGGAGATTACGGTTGTGGTGTTAAATACTTTTCACAAGATGGTGTTCTTAAACTAGCTAAGAATGCTGGAATTGAAATTGATGACAACCTATCTTTGGCTGAAAAATTAAAGTTTGTTCAAAAACTTATGGAAAAAGATGATGAACGAGTTATAAACATCTTCACTGATATAGGTATCTATTTAGGTTATACTCTACCTTATTATGCTCATTTTTATAATATTAAACATGTTATGTTATTAGGAAGAGTTGTTAGTGGAAAAGGTGGAGATCTTCTAATGGCTACAGCTAAAAAAGTTTTAGTTGAAGAATTCCCTGAATATGCTGATATTAATTTAACTATGCCAGATGAATATACAAGAAGAGTTGGACAATCAATCGCTGCTGCAAGTTTACCAAGGAGCAAATAATGTCTATTATTATTCCCAAAGAATATATATCAAAACTTGATTTAATTGACACTGAAAAAGCTATTAAATTAGCAAAAGATACTTTTGAAAAAAAGCTTGCCGATCATTTAAGTTTAATAAGAGTATCTGCACCGCTTTTTGTATTGTCTGATAGTGGGTTAAATGATAACTTGAACGGTCATGAAAGACCTGTTTGCTTTGACATTAAAGAAAGCGGAAAAAATGCTGAAATAGTACATTCTCTTGCAAAATGGAAAAGAAAAGCTCTTGGAAAATACAAGTTTGAAGTTGGTGCTGGTTTATATACTGATATGAATGCTATTAGAAGGGATGAAGAAACTGATAATTTGCATTCTTTGTATGTTGATCAGTGGGATTGGGAAAAAATAATTACTAAAAAAGAAAGAAATCTAGATTTCTTAAAAAATATAGTTTGTAAGATTAATTTAGCGTTAATTGAAACAAAAGACATAATTAATCAAACTTTTAAAACGTTAAATTTAAGTTTAAATAATGAAGTTTTTTTCATCACTGCTGAAGAGTTGTTATTATTGTATCCTGATGCTTCTCCAAAAGAAAGAGAAAATTTGATATGTAAAGAGAAGAAAAATGTTTTTATTATAGGAATTGGTGATGCATTATCAAATGGAGAAAAACATGATGGTAGGGCCCCTGATTATGATGATTGGGAGTTAAATGGTGATTTCTTATTATGGTATGAACCACTTAATTGTGCCATTGAAATATCGTCAATGGGAATTAGAGTAGATAGACATTCTTTATTATACCAATTAGAAAAATCTAATAATACTTCAAGATTAAAGTTTGAGTATCATCAAAAAATTGTTAATGATGAATTGCCTTTAACAATTGGTGGTGGAATTGGCCAATCTAGAATATGCATGATAATGCTTGAAAAAATCCATATTGGAGAGGTTCAAGTTTCAATTTGGAATGAAGATGATTTAAAAACAGCAAATAAAAATAATATTAATATTTTATAAAACGCAGGAAACTGCGTTTTATTTTTATATTCAATAATTGTTATTTTTATTTAGACATAGATGGAATTTTTTGGTATAATATAATAGTTAATGGAGGCTATATGTTTTTCAGTTTTGTAAATTTTATTCCAAATGATTGTTATGAAAATGTTTTTCAAATTGATTATAACAAATTATATAAAAGTGGAAAAAGGGTTATATTAATGGATCTTGATAATACACTTATTCCTTATGATATATTCAATATGAATGAAAAAATAGAAGCGTTATTTGAAGAAATCAAATCCATTGGATTTAAACTTATACTAATTTCAAATAACTCAAAAAAAAGAATGGAAACTTTTTTAAATGGATATGAACTTCCCTTTATATATAAAGCGACAAAACCATTTAAAAGAGGTTTCAAAAAGGCTCTAAAAATATGCAATGTGGGGGATAAAAGAGAAATTGTTGTAATCGGCGATCAATTAATGACGGATGTTTGGGGGGCAAAAAGATTAAAATTAGATGCTATTCTTGTAAAACCCATTAAAAAGTCTACAGAAAAATGGTACACTAGAGTATTAAGATTTTTTGAGAGAAAAGCTTTATTAAAAATTAAAAAAAATGATAATGAAACATATTTAAAAATTGTTTCAGTGATTGGTGAGCCAAAGTAATGAGATGCGCTGGCTGTGGAGTAGAACTTCAGTTTTTATCAGAAAACGAAATTGGATTTATTAATATATCAAATTATAATGCTTTAGTCGATCAAAAAAAAGATATATTTTGTAAAAGGTGTTTTAATATAAAATATTATAATAAAGACATTTTGTTTCATACAAACATTGAGAATAAAAACTACGATTTTAATCATTTTAATTGTCAAAGAAATATTCTGCTATATGTAGTTGATGCTTTATACTTTGACTTTTATATTCCTGAATTAATCTCGATTAGTAAAAAAAGTAAAATCAAATTGATTATAATAATAAATAAATTTGATTTACTTAAAAATTATAATACAGACAATCGCTTCAAAACTTATTATTTTAAACAAATTAATCAAAATATGATAAAGGTTGAAAAAATATTTTGTGTTTCTGCTCTTAAAAGAAATACGTTATCTGAATTAATTCAATATTTAAATGAATTACCACCTTTAACATTTTTTAATGTTGTTGGGCCTAGCAATTCAGGTAAAACTGAACTTATTAATTCGATATATAATAGTATAACTTCTAAAGAAACGCTTTTAATTAGTAGCCCTTTTTTCAAAACTACTATAAATCCTACTATTATAACGTTGCCAAATCATTCAAAATTAGTTGATTTTTTTGGCTTTACTAGATCTGATGATCTAAGATATTATTTTAATATAGATAATTTAGTAAAAATTGATATTAAAAAACCAGAAAAACTGATAAGCTATCAATTACGTAATGGACAAAGTATGTTAATTGAAAATATTGTAAGATTTGATTTTTTTGGTAAGGATGTAATTTCGTTTATAACTAATTGTAATGCTAATTTAACAATTCATAAGTCTAATGTAAACAAGAAAAGTAATGAGCTAAGTAAATTATTCAACTTGCCAAAAGCAGTAGAAGATAGGCTTTTGGGAGAAAAAACTTATCTAGCATATGAATTTCAAAGTGAAAAAGCTTATGATATATTAATATTCGGGTTAGGGATTTATAGAGTTATGAATTGTTCTAAAATTTCTTTAGAAATAAGTTCGAAAATCAATGTATTTATAAGAGAGTCTATATTATGAAAAGCATAGAAAAAATTATTTATAATAAATTTAAAAATAAAGAAGACGGGATTAAAAGATATAATCATTCGCTTGGTGTGTATAAAGAAGCTAAAAAATTAGTTGAATTTTATAATTTTGATATTGATTTAGATAAATTAAAAATTGCGACTTTATTACATGATTATGCTAAGTTTGAGACTTTAGATACTTTTAAAAAAATTATTATTGATGAAGGGTTAGAAGAAATTGATTTACTTAAGAATCAAAAGTTATTACATTCTATACTAGGGCCATATCTAATAAAAAAAGATTTAAATGTTTTAGATGAAGAGATTTTAAACGCGGTAAGATTCCATACAACGGGAAGAGCGAATATGAGTCTGTTAGAAGAACTAGTTTTTTTAGCTGATTACATAGAAGAAAACAGAAAAGGACAACTTTTTGAAGAACTTAGAAAAACTGCTTATACAGATTTTAAAAAAGCGATTGCTTTAGAATTTGAATATTTAATTAAAAAATTAATGGCTAAAAATGAAACTATTGACAATAACACAATCGAAGGATATAATTTTTCCAAAAAACACCTATAGGAGGTACAATGGAAAAATTAAAAAAAATTATTGATACTATTAATAAAACAAATATTAAAAACATAAAAGTTTATGAAACATCTTCAATTACGCCTTTTTATGATTATGCAATTATAGCAACTGCTACTTCAAGTAGACAGTTAAAAGCGACTGTTGAACATATAAAAAAAGAAAGTGCGAAAGAAAATTACACTATAAGAAGCGTAGAAGGTGTAAGTGGTGGCACATGGGTCTTGATAGATTTAAATGATATTTTAATCAATGTATTTTTATCTGATGAGCGTGAAAAATATGCATTAGATAAAATGTGGTCTGATTTACCACAAGTTAAGGTGGAAGAAGATGAATAAAATTGAAAAATCAGTAGGGATTGATTTGGGAGGTACTGAAATAAAGATTGGTTTTTTTGAAAACGAAAAATTAATTTATGATAAACAGATACCTACAAATATAACTGCAAACGGAAAGTATATCGTTTCTGATATTATTCAAGCTGTAGAATCTATATATAAAGCGAATGAAATTGAATATTTAGGAATTGCTGTTCCGGGACCTGTTTTAAAAGGAATTGTTTATGGCGCTCATAATTTAGGGTGGGATGAAATAAATTTAAAAGAAAAATTACAAAAGCATTATACGAAAAGTAATATATCGGTTTTAAATGATGCTAATGCAGCTTGCTTTGGTGAGTTTACATTAATACCAATTGGATTTAAAGATGTTTTGTTGATTACTTTAGGTACCGGGATAGGTTCTGGTATTATTATAAATAGAGAATTATATTCTGGGTCTTCTGGATCTGCAGGCGAGTTTGGACATATAAAAGTTGCCGATGGCAACAAACGCAAATGTAATTGTGGGTTGTATGACTGTGTAGAAAGATATGCTAGTGCTACTGGAATTCAAATAAGCGCGGTTGAAAATGGCTTGAATAAGGGGGTTTCTTGTAAAGAAGTATTCGACTTAGCTAAAGCAGGAGATGAAAGAGCTATCAAAGCTATAGATTTAATGATCGAAAAGTTGGCAATTGCTTTAGCAGCAACAGCCAATGTACTAAATCCTGACTGCATCATTTTTGGGGGTGGCGTTTCTAAATCAAGTGATTATTTTTTAGATAAATTGAAAGAAGAATTTAATAAATATACTTTTAGAACTAATAAAAAAGTAAATTTTAAAACAGCGAAATTAGGTAATAAGGCTGGCATAATTGGAGCTATGTTAGCTGCAAAACAAAAAATATGATAAAAGTTTATAAAATAGTTAACAGGAGTTATGACTCTAACTGCTATATAGTCACTAAGCAAAAACAGTTTATAATAATAGACCCTTGTGTAGAAAAAGATTTATTAAAAGATTTCTTTGAAAAAAAAGAATGTGTAGGAATATTTTTAACTCATGGACATTATGATCACTTTTGTAGTATTGAAACATATGCTTTAGAAAAGACTTGTTATTATATGCATAAAGAGGCTGTTTCTAAAATTTTAGATTTAAATAAGAGTTATGGAAAGTTTTTTAATATCAATAATAATGTAAATATTGATTTAAAAAAGGTTAAATTTTTAAAAGAAGAAAAGATTAAGATAGCTAATTTTGAAATTGATGTGTTAGAAGTGCCTGGTCATACTAATTGCTGCTTGTGTTTTATGATAGAAGATAACTTATTTACTGGTGATACTTTATTCAAAGAAAGTATTGGTCGTACTGATTTATACTCTGCTAATTTTAAAGATATGCAAAAAAGCTTGCAAAAGCTTGTAATGTTACCTAAACATTTAGTTGTTTATCCGGGGCATTATGAAAAAACTTCTATATCTGATGAATTAAATAACAATGTTTTTTTAAAAAGAGTTAGTAGAAGACTTAATTAGATAAAAATTATTATTTATATGTACAGTTTTAAAATATAAAACTGATAATATAAAAACATTGAAAAAAGCGTTTTATTGACGCTTTTTTCAATGTTTTTAGCACTTATTTCTTGACAATGCTAAAATACTATAGTATAATATTAGCAGTTAGATACTTAAAGTGCTAACGGAGGTAAGGATGATTTCAAAACGTCAACAAATAATATTAAAAGCTATCGTTGAAGAATTTGTAAAAACTGCTGAACCTGTTGGATCAAAGGTAATTTCAAAAATGAAAGGTTTAGAACTTTCTTCTGCGACTATTAGAAATGAAATGGTCGTTTTGGAAGAAGAAGGTTTAATTTTAAAAACACATACATCAAGTGGCAGAGTGCCTTCTGAAAAAGGTTATCGTTTATATGTTAAATTACTTTTAGAAAATAAAGATTATAAAAAAACAACCTTTCCTATAATAGATCAAATTTTTACAAACGCTAATATTAGTAGAGAAGATGCTATTAAAGAAACAATGGCTAAAGTGACGGAATTGACCAATTATACAACGCTAGTATTAGGAGCTTCTGGCTATAACTCGATAATTAAAAAATTAGAATTTATAAAAATAAACGAAAACCAAGCTGTTTTAATTTTAGTAACAGATAAAGGCTATGTAGAAAGCAAAAAAATATATATTCCAGATTCTTTAAATGCTACTGATTTAGAAAAAATCACCAAAATATTAAATGAGATTTTGTATGATTGTCCTATATTTGATATAGATAGAACATTAAATAAAAAAATTGGTGAAGAAAGTATCAGAAATGCACTAGAATATTATGATGAAATAGTTGGCGTTTTAGTAAGAACATTTACACAAATGGCTCAGGATAAATATTTTTTATCGGGTCAAAGTAATATATTAAAAGAACCGGAATTTAAAGATCCTGATAAAATGAAATTATTATTAGACGCAATTGAAAACCAAGAGATTTTACGCGTAGTGAATTTGAACGAAGATGGTGTTACTGTAAAAATAGGGACAGAAAATATTATTGAAGCAATGCATGATTGTACCGTTATAACTATTCCTTTTGAAGATAATGAGGGAGAAAAAGGAGCAATTGCAGTAATTGGTCCAACTAGAATGGAATATTATAAAATTATCCCATTATTAGAATACATTGCAAAAAATATAAAAAATATAAAGTGAGGCAACTATGAAAAAAGAAAAGAAGTTTAATGAAGAAGTTGATGCAGTTAATGAATCGGAAAGTTTAGATGATAAATGTGAAGACGTTAATGTGATTGCTCAATTAGAAGAAGAATTATCTAAAACAAAAAATGATTATTTTAAAGTTTTAGCTGAAATGGAGAATTTTAAAAAAAGAACTAATGAAGAAAGGATACGAGAAAGAAAATATGCCTCTCAAGGATTAATTGAAAAATTGATAGGTATTATAGATGTTTTTGATCAAGTATATAGTATTAAAACTGACGATGAAAAAGTTAAAAACTTTTTAAACGGTTTTATTATGTTAAACAATTCTTTTAAACAAATTCTTGAAGAAGAAGGAGTTAAGGAAATAGTTTCAAAAAATCAGGTTTTTGATCCAAGATATCATGATGCTATTGAAACTGATTGTGATATAAATTGTGAAGATAATCTTGTATTGGAAGAATTAAGAAAAGGATATATGTTTAAAGATAGAGTGTTAAGACCATCAATGGTAAAAGTAAATAAAGTAATTAAGGAGGAAAATAATGAGTAAAATAATAGGAATTGATTTTGGAACTACAAATTCATGTGTAGCTGTTATGGAAGGCAGCGAAGCAAAAGTTATAGCTAATGCTGAGGGGGGAAGAACTACTCCGTCAGTTGTAGCTTTTAAAGATGATGAAATACAAGTTGGAGATATAGCTAAAAGACAAGCAATAACTAATTTAAACACTGTTTCATCTATTAAAAGAATGATTGGCTCAAACGAAAGTGTCAATATTAATGGTAAAAAATATACACCACAAGAAATTTCTGCGATGATTATGCAAAATTTAAAAGCAACTGCAGAAAGTTATTTAGGTGAAAAAGTAAGTGCTGCTGTTATTACAGTACCAGCTTATTTTAATGATGCACAAAGACAAGCTACTAAGGACGCAGGACGAATTGCTGGACTTGAAGTTAAAAGAATTATTAACGAGCCAACTGCTGCTGCATTAGCTTATGGTATTGATAAAACTGATAAAGCTCAAACTATTTTAGTTTATGATTTAGGGGGAGGAACTTTTGATGTTTCGATACTACAATTAGATGATGGTACTTTTGAAGTTATATCAACTGCTGGTGAAAACAAATTAGGTGGAGATGACTTTGATGATGTAGTAATGAATTATTTGATTGCTGAATTTAAGAAGATAGAAGGTATTGATTTAAGTAAAGATAAAATGGCTTTACAAAGATTAAAAGATGCTTCAGAAAGAGCGAAAAAAGAACTAAGTGGGACTGTAAAAACAGAAGTTAGTTTACCGTTTATTTCGGTTGGTGTTAATGGACCTGTTCATTTAAATATTTCTTTAACAAGAGCTAAATTTGATGAGTTAACTGCTCATTTAGTAGAAAAAACAATTGGTCCTGTTAGACAAGCTTTAAAAGATGCTAAAATGACACCAAAAGATATTGATCAAGTTTTATTAGTTGGTGGATCTACAAGAATTCCTGCTGTTCAAGAATTAATCAAAAAAGAACTAGGTAAAGAACCAAATAAAAGTGTAAATCCAGATGAAGTAGTTGCGATGGGTGCGGCGATCCAAGCAGGTGTTTTAAGTGGTGATGTAAAAGATATACTTTTATTAGATGTAACACCATTATCATTAGGAATAGAAACTTTAGGTGGTGTGTTTACAAAATTAATTGAAAGAAATACAACTATTCCAGTTTCAAAGTCACAAGTTTTCTCAACAGCTTCGGATAATCAACCTGCTGTAGATATTCATGTTTTACAAGGTGAAAGACCAATGGCTGCTAATAATAAAACATTAGGAAGATTTCAATTAGGTGATATTCCGCCTGCACCAAGAGGGGTACCTCAAATAGAAGTTACTTTTGACATTGATGTTAATGGAATTGTTAACGTTAGTGCAAAAGATTTAGGCACTGGAAAGAGTCAAAAGATTACAATTCAAGATAATACAGGTCTTAGCGAAGCTGAAATTGAAAGAATGGTAAAAGAAGCTGAAGATAATGCTGAAGCAGATAAAGCACGTAAAGATGAAGCTGATTTAAGAAATGAAAGTGAACAAATAATATTTGCTACTAAAAAAGCTTTAACTGATTTAGAAAAAGAAATAACAGCTGAAGAAAAAGCAGAAGTTGAAAATAAAATATCTAAATTAGAAGAAGCACTAAAAAATTCTGATTTAGATTCAATTAAAAATGCTAAAGAAGAATTAATTAAGGCAAGTCAAGGAATTGCTACTAAAGCATATCAAAAAGCTCAACAAACAGCCCAAGCAAATGGCGCTAGTAATTCAAATGAAGAAGATGATGGAGCTGTTAAGGGTGAATTTGTAGAAGAAGATGAAAATGAAAATCAATAGAAAGGCTAAAAAAATATGGCCAAAAGAGATTATTATGAGGTTTTAGGTGTAAAGAAAAATGCTTCTGAAGAAGAAATTAAAAAAGCGTATAGAACGCTTGCAAAAAAATATCATCCAGATGTAAGCAACAATCCTAAAGCTTCTGAGTTATTTAAAGAAGTTAATGAAGCTTATGAAGTATTAAAAGATCCACAAAAAAGAGCACAGTATGATCAGTTTGGTCATGATGGTCCAAAAATGGGAAGTGGTTTTGGCTCTGGATTTGAAGGCTTTGGAAACTTTGGCGGTTTTGAAGATTTATTTTCATCATTTTTTGGTGGTGGTAGTAGATCAAGAGCAAGTTCAAGTGGCCCAAGAAGAGGAAGAGACTTGCGTGTCAATCTTGTAATATCTTTTGAAGAGGCAGCTTTTGGTATCGAAAAAGAAATTAGTATAACTAAGTTAGAAACTTGTACGGATTGTAGTGGTACTGGTGCTGAATCAAAAAACGATGTAGAAACTTGTCAAAGATGTAAGGGGTCTGGAAAAATTTTAAATACACAAAATACGATTTTTGGAAAAGTTCAAACTGAAACAAGTTGTCCTGAATGTAATGGAACGGGGAAAAAGATTAAAAGAGCATGTAAAAAATGTAATGGTGCTGGAAGAGTTAAAAACACTCCAAAAATTAAAATTAAAATCCCAGCAGGAATAGATGATGGGCAAACAATTAGATTTCCAAATTATGGTGAAGCAGGTCCAAATGGAGGACCTAATGGCGATTTATTAGTTAGCGTTTCTGTTCAAAATCATGAATTTTTTATGAGAGAAGGTTTAAATATTTTCTTAGAATTACCGATAACTTTTTCTCAAGCGGCTTTAGGAACAAATATTTCTGTTCCGACTATACATGGTAATGTTATTTTAAAAATTCCAGCTGGTACGCAAACAGGTGCAAAGTTTAGAATTAGTGGAAAAGGTATAAGTAGCGAAAGATCTGGAACACAAGGGCATCAATATGTAATAGTTAACATTAAAACTCCTACAAAACTTTCAAATGAACAAAAAGAACTATTTACTAAATTGTCAAAAACAGATGAAACAAGCGACAGTTTTTTTACAAAGTTTAAAAACTTTTTTAAATCATAAAAATAAGCTCAGAAATGAGCTTATTTATTTTAATTGAAAAAAAACTGTGATTAAGTTATAATAATATAGATAGTGAGAGGTTATTATGCAAAGATATTTTATTAATGAAGAAGATTTTTTTGAAACACATGCTTATATAAAAGGACAAGATGTCCATCATATAAGAAATGTTATGAGAATGAAAGAAAATGATTATATAAATATAGTTTTGAATTCAAAAGAATATAATTCGAAAATAGAAAGAATTGAAAAAGATTTGGTTGAAGTTATTATAATTAAAGAAATTGAAAATGATAGTGAATTAAAAACTAAAATAACAATTGCTCATGGTTTAGTAAGAAAAGAAAAAATGGATTTAGTAGTTAAAATTATTTCTGAAATTGGAGTTTATGCCTATTACCCAGTTCTAATGCAAAGAATAAACGTAAAATTTGACAGAAATAAAGAATTTAAAATGGATAGATATAAAACAATTGCAAAAGAAGCTTCGGAATTATCAAATAGAACTGAAATTACTAAGATTTTTCAGCCAATATCCTTTGATCAATTAATTGGAAAATCAGTTTTCTTTGATCTTTGTTTAGTAGCTTATGAAAACGAAACTAATTATGATGCTTTTAAAAACATACTAGATGAGTTCAAAGGCAAAAACATACTCATAGTAATTGGTCCTGAAGGTGGATTTGATGAAAAAGAAGTTACTGTATTAAAAAATAATAATTTCAAATTTGTTAGTTTAGGGAAAAGAATTTTAAGTACGGTTTCTGCTCCAATTGTTGCTGCTAGTATACTTTCATTTTATTTAGAAAATGGTAAAAAAAATGAAGATTAATTATTCTTCTTTAGGTTGTAAAGTAAATCTATATGAATGTGAAGCTTTAATAAATGTTTTTTTAAAAAACAATTTTGTTTTAAGTGAAAGTCAATTTAACAATGATGTTTATATTGTTAATACTTGTTGTGTGACCAACAATTCTGAAATGAAAAGCAGAAAACTTATAAGACAAATTATTAAAAATAACCCTAATGCAATAATTGTAGTTATGGGATGTTATTCGCAAATCAAACCAGATGAAATTGCAAAAATTGATAATGTTGATTTGATATTTGGTACAAATAATCGAAGCAAGATATTTGAAGAGGTTCAAAAAATCTTAGTTAATAAACAAGTTTTAAAACAAAATATTTCTAATATAAAAGATTTTAATAAATATGAGCTTTTAAAAATAGACAAGTTTATTGATAGAACAAGAGCTTTTGTAAAAATAGAAGATGGTTGTGAAAATTTTTGTAGTTATTGTATAATTCCTTATACGAGAGGGAAAATAAAAAGTCGTTGTCCAAAAGAAGTAATAGAAGAAGTTAGAAGATTGACACAAAATGGTATAAAAGAAATAGTTTTAATAGGTATTAATACAGGATGTTATGGCGATGATTTAGGTAATATATCCTTAGAATTATTAATAAAAAGAATTATAACTGAGATTCCAGGAGAGTATAGATTAAGAATTTCATCTATTGAGATAACTAAAATTACAGATGGTCTAATTAATCTAATGAAAACTTATCCTAAAAAAATATGTAATCATTTACATATTCCATTACAATCTGGAAATGAAAGAATTTTAGAGTTGATGAATCGAAAATATGATTTTGCTTTTTTTGAAAATAAAATTTTTGAAATTAGAAAAAATTTACCTAACATTAATATAACTACGGATATTATTGTAGGTTTTCCTACAGAAACAAATGAAGAGTTTTTAGATACATATAATAAAACTATTAGATTGAAGTTTGGTGAAATGCATGTTTTTATTTTTTCTAAACGTAAAGGCACTAAGGCAGCTTTGCTTGAATATAATTTAAATTCAATTGAGATTAAGCAAAGATCAAAAAAAATAATTGAATTGTCAAAAAAAATGGCCTTGGATTATCGAAAAGAATGTAAGGATACTGTCTATAATGTTTTAATAGAAAAAATTATAGATAATAAATGTATAGGACATACAGAAAATTATTTGTTAACTGAATTTAAAAATAATAATTTTAAAATTAATCAAATTGTACAGATTAAAATAAAAGAAGCGTCTTATCCGATTTCTAAGGGAGAAAGTTATGAAATTCACTGAATTAAAATTAAAGAATGAAATTATTTCAGCTCTTGAAGGTATAAATTTTTATGAATTAACCGAAATTCAAGAAAAAATAATTCCTCAAGCATTAAAAGGAGTTAGTTTAATTGGAAAAAGTGAAACAGGAAGTGGCAAAACACATTCATTTTTAATACCTATTTTAGAAAAAAATATTGATAATCTTGAAGAAGTTCAATCTTTAATTATCGTTCCAACTAGGGAGTTGGCGTTGCAAATTTTTAATGAAATACAAAAAATAATTAGAGATTACAAAGTTAAACCGTTTGTAAAAACGTATATTGGTGGGGGTGATCGCAGTAGTGAAATAGAAGAATTGAATAAAAAAGTTCCTAATATAATAATAGGAACTATTGGAAAACTTAAAGATTTAGTAACTGATAATAATTTAATAAATATTTATACTGTTAAAACATTAGTAATCGATGAAGCTGATATGGTTTTTGAAAACGATAATATTGAATCTTTAGATTTAATTTTATCTAGAATGTCCAATGATTTTCAAATTTTAATTTTTTCTGCAACTATTTCTAAACAAATTATTGCTTTTACAAATAAATATTTTAAAAAAATTGAAACTGTTGATTTAGTAAAAAATAAAATTTCAAAAAGTGAAATTAAACATTATTTTATTCCTGTTAAGAATTCAAATAAGTATGATTTATTATTAAATGTAATGAGTACGATTAATCCATATTTAGCTATTATATTTGCTAATACAAAAGAAGAAGTGAATAATGTATATGGTTTTTTAGTATCAAAAAAAGTAAGTGTAGCTTTATTAACTGGCGATTTAGAATCCAGAGAGAGAAGAAAACTTATAAAAAGGGTGCAAAATGGCGAATTTCAATACTTGGTAGCTAGTGATATTGCCTCGCGCGGAATTGATATTGAGGGAGTATCCCATATTATTAATTTTGAACTTCCTTCTGATATAGACTTCTATATTCATAGAACAGGGCGAACTGCTAGATATGATTCAAGTGGAATTGCGATTTCGTTATATGATTTTTCTGACGATGTTTATATTAAAAAGTTAAATGAAAAAAAACTTGATTGTATATTTAAAGTTGTTAAAAGCGGAGTTTTAGTAGATTATAAAAATCCGTTTGCAACAAAAGTTAGACAAAGAAAGTTTGAAAGTGAAATACATAGTAAATATCCAGTGCCTAAAAAAGTAAAGCCGAATTATAAAAAGAAACGTAAGGAAAAAATTAATCGTGAAATTAGAAAAGAAAAAAGACAGTTAATTGATAAAAAATATAAGTCAATAAATAATAAAAAATGATATTCATATTAAGTAAATGAATATCATTTTATTTTTAAATCATTTTAATAATTTCATCTTTTAAAGTGTTTTCTATTTCATCCATAGTAAGTTTTTTAACGATTATACCTTTTTTGAATAAAACAGCACAATTATCTCCACCTGCAATTCCTATATCAGCTTCTTTAGCTTCGCCAGGCCCATTTACCACACAACCCATTATAGCAACTTTAATTTTAGTTCTAGGTAATGTATCTAAAAACTTTTCAATTGAATCAAGAATTTTTAGCATATCAAATTGAGTTCTACCGCAAGTAGGACAACTAATCAATTCGTAACCTTGGATTAGATTCATATTTTTTAATATTTCTTTAGCAACTTTTACTTCGTATATTGGATTATGTGATAAGGATATTCGCAAAGTATCACCTATTCCATAATTCAAAATAGAAGATATTCCGATTGTTGATTTTACACACCCATTTACTAAAGGTCCTGATTCAGTAATTCCTAAATGTAGGGGATAAGGAAAAATTTCGCTAGCTTTTTTATATGCTTCAATTGTTTGGTTGATATTAGATGATTTTAAAGAAATTATTATATTAAAAAAATTAAAAGATTCTAGAATCTCGACATTTTTCTTAGCACTTTTAATCATTGCATCAGATATTGAAGTATTTTTATTTAGAATATTCTTTTCTAAAGAGCCTGCATTTATGCCAATTCGGATTGGGATTTTTTTTTCTTTACACTTTTCAACTAATATTTTTATTTTAGTAACATCTCCAATATTACCAGGATTGATTCTTAGTTTGTCAATGCCGTTTTCAATAGCAATCAACGCTAACTTATAATCAAAATGAATATCAGCAACTAAAGGAATTGATATGTTTTGTTTTATTTCTTTAACTGCATTAGCATCAATTTCATCTAGTATGGCTATTCTAACTATATCGCAACCTATAGATTGTAATTCTTTAATTTGTTCAATAGTTTTTTGTATATTTTTTGTAGGGGTATTTGTCATACTTTGTATAGATATAGGGTTCCCCCCGCCTATTAAAATATTCCCAACTTTTATAACTCTAGTGTTTTCTCTTAGCATTTAATCCTCATTTTTTAATATTCCTTTTTCTTTGTGGAGAGCGAATTCTTTTTTGTCTAAGAATATTGTATATAGTACTTCTAGACATAGTATAGCCTTTTTCTTCTTGAATAACTTTTGAAAATTGCGTAAAATTCATACCTTTATAATTTTTTCTATAGGTAGAAGCTATATCTTGTCTAATTTCTTCATCATAAGTATTAATTGGCTTATTGAATCTATTTTTATGTATAATTCCCATATCGCCATTTAATAAAATTTCACGTTTTAAGTTTCTAATTTGTCTAGGAGTCACCTTAAGCATTTTGGCAGCTTTAGGCCCATTAATTTCTTTGTTGATTAATCGTTTAATAACTCGTAGTTTTTTTCTCTCTTCTTTAGTTAATTTTGGTTGTTTTACTTTAATTACATATGAATTCATTTTACACCTCGTTAATATTATATTTAATATGATAACACAAATGTTAAAAAAAATCAACTTTTAAATATGTCATCAAATAATACATTAAAAATGTTGCAAAAAAACTAATTTTGTTATATAATAATTTAGATAAATATTTTAGGAGGAAAACATGCGAGTTACTTTTTTGATGAGATGTACTGTATGTGGAGAAGAAAACTATTTAACTGAAAAGAATAAAAAAACTACTCCTGATAGATTGGAACAAAATAAATTTTGCCCAAAATGTCGTAAACAAACATTACATAAAGAAAAAACGAAAAAATAAAAAGGCATCTTAAATGCCTTTTTATTTTGTTTTTAACTTCTCAATAATTTCATAGCGCTCTTTTAATGATTCTTCATATTTTGAAGTAGTTTTTGGGGTATAATATTTTTTATTTTTTATTTCATTAGGTAAATATTGTTGATCTACCCAGGCACCAGGAAAATCATGTGGGTATTGATAACTTTTTTGATTAGGGAATTGTGAAGACATTATTTTTAAATGTATTGGCAAAGGTCCCGAATTTCCTTTTTCAAGATCTTCTATAGCACTTGAAATAGCTAAATATGCGCTATTAGATTTGGGTGATAAAGCCATTTCAATTACTATTACTGATAAAGGTAGCCTTGCTTCAGGCATTCCCAGTTCTAAAGTAGCGTCAACTGCAGCTTTTAGTTTAGGACCTAAATTAGGGTTTGCAAGACCTATATCTTCATAGCAAATTGCGTATAGTCGTCTAATTAGAGGTAATAAATCATCAGCAAAAAGAAGTTTAGCTAGATAATGAAGACTTGCATGGACATCGCTACCCCTAATAGACTTTTGTAAGCCGCTAAGAGTCTCATAGTAATTGTCTTCGTTTTTATCTATATTTAGAGAAGGTAATAGAAGTAGTGATTTTACATTTTCTAGTGTTAAAGTAGTAGAATTATAGTCTAAAAAAATTAGTTCAATATTATTTAACAAAGTTCTAGCATCACCATTTGATATACTGATTAAATAATCTTTTGCTTCATCAGTAATTATAGTATCCTTTGCAACTTCTTGTATACCTTTTATAAAAATTTCATTTAAATTTTCAGAACTTAAATCATTTAATTTAATTAAAATACATCTAGATCTAATTGCAGGATTGACTGAATGATAAGGATTTATAGTTGTAATTCCTATCATTGTTATGATACCTTCCTCAATTATTGGTAAAAGATAATCTTGAACATCTTTCTTCATACGATGAAGTTCATCAATAATAACTATTTTATTAGTTTCATCGGCAGTATCAACAATTTTTTTTAACATCGCTTTGTTGTCAGTTGAAGCGTTGAAAACATGGTATGGTAAATTAAGTGAGTTGCATAAAGCAAAGGCTATGCTTGTTTTGCCTGTTCCAGGATTTCCAAATAATATCATTGACATTATTTTTCTAGATGATATCATTTTGTTTAATACTTTATTTTTACCAATAATGTGTTCTTGACCAATAATATCTTCAATTTTTTTAGGACGTAATTTTACTGCTAAAGGTTCCATATTTTTCTCCTGCTAAATAATTTTATCATATAATAAAGAAATTGTAAATATTTACAAAATAACCATTTTATGATAAAATATAATGAAATAGTACTATTATTAGGAGATTTGCCTTGAAAATATATAAACAATTGTTTTTTACTTTTTTTAAAATAGGTTTATTCACTTTTGGTGGTGGTTTAGCTATGATTCCTTTTATAAAAAATGAAGTTGTAGATAAAAAAAAGTGGATAACAAGTTCAGAAATGATAGATGTTATAGCAATCGCTGAATCAACTCCAGGTGTTTTGGCTGTTAATACTGCATCTTACGTAGGCTATAAAATAGGTAAATTTTGGGGAAGTTTTTTTTCAACTATTGCTGTAATATTACCTTCTTTAATAGTAATCATTATTATATCTTTATTCATCCAAGATTTTTTAGAAATTCAGTTAGTAAAATATGCTTTTTATGGAATAAAAGCTGGAGTTACAATTTTAATTTTCAGAGCAGCTTTAATTATTTTTAAAAATGCACCAAAAAGCACTTTTGGATATACTCTTATGATTTTTGCCTTTCTATTGACATTATTTAATATTTACCAAAGTATTATTTTAATAATTTCTGGTGCTATAATTGGACTTGGCAGTTATATTATAAGTTTAATTGAATTTAATTTATTAACAAAGAAAATGAATGAATGTGATTTTTTACCTTGCGAATTTGAAGGAGGTAAAAAATAATGCCAATTTTATTAGAGTTATTCTTAGTTTTTTTTATGATTGGTTTGTTTACAATTGGTGGTGGTTATGCTATGATACCACTAATGGAAAGCGAAACTGTTAGTAGAGGTTGGTTATCATTAGATGAATTAATCAAATTTTTTGCTATTGCTGAATCTACACCAGGACCTTTTGCTGTTAATACAGCAACATTAATCGGCTTTCAACAACAAGGAATATTAGGCGGAATTATTGCTACAACAGGAGTTGTTTTACCATCATTTATAATAATCGTTATAATTGCTAAATACGTGAATCGTTTTATTGAAAATGCATACTTTAACAAAGCTTTAAGTGGGATTAAAGCAGTAGTTACAGGAATGATTTTTGCAGTAGTTATAGAATTAAGTATTACAAGTGTTTTTTCTAAAGATTTTTTTGAAGAAGGTTTTGATGTTATTGCACTTTTTATAATGATTGTAATTCTAGTTTTAGTTAGTATTAAAAAGAAATTTAGTCCGATACTTATTATTATAATTTCGGGAGTTTTAGGAATGATATGCTATTCTTTATGGGGGCTAATATGAACATAATCAATGAAATAAAAAAATTAAAAGAAGAAAAAGATGCTCTTATCCTAGCACATTATTATCAATTATCTGAAGTTCAAGATATTGCTGATTATGTTGGAGATTCTTTAGAATTAAGCAAACTTGCTAAAGAGACTAATAAAAAGTTAATTGTTTTATGTGGAGTGCATTTTATGGCAGAAACTGCTAAAATTTTAGCTTACGATAAAAAAGTATTGTTACCAACTAATGCAGGATGCCCTATGGCAGATACTTTGAATTATGATAAATTAAAAGAATACAAGGATAATAATCCAAATACTGTAATTGTTGGATATGTTAATACTACAGCAAAATGTAAAACTCTTTTTGATGTTTGTGTTACTAGTAGTAATGCCTTAAAAATAATTAAGCATTTTAAAGGCAAAAAAATCTTATATGTTCCTGATAAAAATTTAGGGAGTTATGCTAATTATTTAGATAATCTAAATATGAAATTATGGAATGGTTTTTGTTATATTCATAATAATTTAAAAGTTCAAGATGTAATTCAAAAGAAAAAATTATATCCAGATGCTTTAGTATTAATACATCCTGAAGCACCGCTTGAAATTTTAAAAATGGCTGATTTTGTTGGAAGTACAAAAGAAATCCTAGAATTTAGTAAACAATCTAATGCTAAAAATTTTATTATTGGAACTGAAAAAGGAATAATTCATCAATTAAAGAAAGCTTCTCCACAAAAAAACTTCATATTATTAACAGAAGAACTTGTATGTAACAGCATGAAGTTAACAACTTTAGAAGATGTGAAAAATGCTTTAATTAAAGAAGAAATTGAAATTAAAATCGATTTTGAAACAAGGAGTAAAGCTCTTAAAGCATTAGAAAAAATGTTTGAGCTTAGTTAAAAATATGTTTAAGAAAAAAACAGATGTCTTAATTTTAGGAGCAGGTCTTAGTGGAATCTATACTGCTCTAAATATTAATAGTGCTTTAAAAGTTACCATTATAAGCAAAGAAAAGTTAGGTGCCAGTAACTCTTCTCTTGCTCAAGGTGGTATTGCAGGAGAACTTGAGACTGATGAAAAAGTTCTAGCAAAACATATAGAGGATACTTTAAAGGCAGGAACTGATCTTTTTGAAGGTGATGCTATTAAGGCTTTAGTATATGAGGCAAAAGAAAACATAGAGGAATTAATAAAAATGGGGGTGCCTTTTGATGTTGATGAAAAGGGACAAATTCTTTTAACAAAAGAAGGGGGGCATTCCTCAAGAAGAATTTTACATGCTGGTGGTGATGCAACAGGTAAAAATATAATGGATACGTTAAAAAATCACGTACTTTCAAGACAAAATATAGAGATCATTGAAAATTATATGGCTTATAATTTAATTTACAAGGATAATGTTTGTTGCGGAGCAAAAATCATTTCTAATGAAAATGATTATGGTTATATTTTTGCAGCAAAAACAGTAATTGCAACTGGTGGAATTGGTGCAGTTTATAAAGATTCTACTAACTCACATGGAGCAACAGGTGATGGAATAGCAATGTCACATAGAGCAAATGTTCGAATTAAAGATATGGAATTTGTTCAATTCCATCCTACGGTTTTTTATAATGTTAAAGAAACAACACCAGGTCAAAAATTTTTAATTAGTGAAGCTGTACGTGGTGAAGGAGCTTACCTGGTTAACAGTGAAGGAATTCGCTTTATGGATAAATATCATGTAGATAAAGAATTAGCTCCTAGAGATATAGTATCTCAAAGTATATATAGAGAAATGTATGATACATGGAGTGAATGCGTTTATATTGATGCAAGACATCTAGATAAAGAATATTTGGAAAAAAGATTTCCTACAATTTATTCAAAATGCTTAGTAAATGGTTTAGATATGAGTAAGGACTTAATTCCAGTTGCTCCTGTTGAACACTTTGGCATAGGTGGTATTGCTATTGATTTAGATGGTAAAACTTCCATGGAAAATTTATATGCTAATGGTGAATGTGCAAGTTCAGGGGTTCATGGAGCTAATCGACTTGCCAGTAATTCTTTGTTAGAATGTATTGTATTTGGAAAAAGAATCGCAAATAGTATCAATTCTAGCAAACTACATATAACTGAACTTGAAATTAAAGAACCTTTCATAAATACTAGTAATTTTAGCTATCATAATGTTAGAACTGATGTTAGAAATTTAATGGATAAGTATGTAGGAGTTGTTAGAACTAAAGAAGGTCTTGAAATTGCGTTAAATATAATTAATAAACATTATGAAAACATTATTAAACATCCTTTTTTAACTTATGATTATTTTAGAGCATTGAATGTAATTACTGTTGCTAAACTAATAACAGAAGCAGCCTTAAAAAGGGATCAATCTATGGGCTGTCATTATAGAGTAAACTAGGAGGAAAAATGAACGAAATTATAATTGAAAGAAAAATAGAAGAGAGTATAATTGAAGATATTAATAGTTATGATATTACTACTGACAATATTTTTGATGATAGCTATATTAGTAAGGCATTTTTTCTTGCTAAAGAAGCTGGGGTAATTTCAGGTATTAATATTGTTAGAATGGTCTTTTCTATTATAGATAAAAACGTTAAGTTTTGTGCGTTTGTTCATGATGGAGATAAAGTACCAGAAGGCACACTTATTTCAACTGTAGAAGGCCCTACTAAATCAATCTTAAAAGGAGAACGAGTAGCATTAAATTTTATTCAACGCATGAGTGGAATTGCTTCCTTAACTTCAATGTATGTTGATGAAGTGAGTGAATATGATGCTTTAATAGTTGATACTAGGAAAACTACTCCTTTAAATAGAGTTTTTGAAAAACAAGCTGTTAGAGATGGTGGTGGTTTAAATCACAGGTTTAACTTAAGCGATGGTGTAATGTTGAAAGACAATCATATAAAAGCGATTGGTTCAATTAAGGATGCTGTAAGAAAAGTAAAATCAAAAGTAGGTTTAATGGTAAAAATTGAGGTTGAAGTTGACAATATTGAAGATTTCAAAGAAGCTCTTGATACTGAAGTTGATATTATTATGTTAGATAATATGTCAACAGAGGATATGAGAGAGTGTGTTGTATTAAATAACAAGAAAAAAATATTAGAGGCTAGTGGTAACATGACTTTGAGTAGAGTGAAAGAAGTAGCAGCAACTGGAGTTGATTATATCTCTGTAGGGGCTTTAACTCATTCATTTAAATCATTGGATATTAGTTTAAAATTTGAAAAATAGAGGTGTAAAATGAATTTAAAAAATTATATCAAAGATATTCCAGATTTTCCAGAAAAAGGTATTTTATTTAGAGATATTACTCCATTATTACAAAGTCCAGAAGCATTACAATATACTTGCGATGTTTTAGCGGATTATGCTAAAGATAAAGGCGCAGATGTCATAGTAGGTCCAGAATCTAGAGGTTTTATTTTTGGAACACCTGTTGCTTGTAGAATAGGTAAAGGTTTCATTCCAGTAAGAAAACCTAATAAACTTCCAAGAGAAACAATAGGTGTTGAATATGATCTTGAATATGGTTCAAACTACCTTTATATGCATAAAGATGCAATTACAAAAGGCCAAAAAGTAGTTATAATAGATGACTTGCTTGCTACAGGTGGAACTATTTCTGCAGTAATAGAATTAGTTGAAAAATTAGGTGGAATTGTTGTTGGAATAGCGTTTGTTATCGAATTAAAAGATTTAAACGGATATGAAAGATTAAAAAAATATAATGTGTTTTCATTAATCGAATATTAAATGTTATAAAAAGGAGGTTAATATATGTATTGTCATGTAAATATTGAAAATGTCTTGGCAGAAGCTGAAAAGTACTTAAAACAAGAGAAAAATCTTGCTTTAATTAAGGAAGCTTATGAGTTTGCAAACCTTAAACATCAAGGTCAATTTCGCATGTCAAATGATCCATATATTCAACATCCTTTAGAAGTTGCTTTTATGTTGGCTTCATTAAGAACAGGACCAGCAACAATTGTAGCGGGTATTTTACATGATATATTAGAAGATACTGATACAACTAAAGAAGAGTTAGAGGCAAAATTTGGTTCTGATGTAGCTAATATAGTTGACGGTGTTACAAAAATAGGCCGCTTAAAATATATGACCGAAGCTAAAGTACTAGCTAAAAACCATCAAAAAATACTTTTAGCTATGGCTAAGGATATAAGGGTTGTAATAGTAAAATTAGTTGATAGAATCCACAATATGAGAACATTAGAATTTCTCCCAGTTGAGAATCAAAAAAGAATCGCTCAAGAGACTCTTGATTTGTATGCTCCTTTAGCTCATAGAATAGGTATGTATAGAATAAAAGCTGAATTAGAAGATTTAAGTTTTAAATATTTAAATTATGAAAAATATAAAGAAATTTCAGATTTTATTTTAGAACAAAGAAGTTCTAGAGAAGAAGATTTAAATAAAATGAAAGAACGAATAGCTGAAATTTTAAATGATAATGCTATTGGAAAATATGAGTTAAAAGGTCGAGTTAAAAATATTTATAGCGTTTATAAAAAAATGACTCAAAAAAATTTAATTTTCGAACAAATATATGATTTGGTTGCGTTAAGAATTATTGTAAAAACTATTGAAGATTGTTATCAAGTATTAGGATTAATTCACGGTGAGTTTTCACCACTTCCAGGAAGATTTAAAGATTATATTGCTATGCCTAAGCCAAATCTTTATCAATCTTTACATACAACAATTGTGGGATATTCTGGGAAAATGTATGAAATTCAAATCAGAACTAAAGAAATGGATGAAGTGGCTGAACTAGGAGTTGCTGCACATTGGGCCTATAAAGAAGAAGCTTCCTTTAACCACGAAAAAGAACAAACTGAAATTAGTAACAAGTTAAAGTGGTATAGAGATTTAATGACATATATAGAAATGGGTGAAGGCGCAGACGAAGATCCGTTTGAAAATGTAAGAGAAGATATCTTTAGTGCAAACGTTTATGTTTTTACACCAAAAGGTGATGTATTTGACTTCCCAACAGGTGCAACTCCGTTAGATTTTGCTTATCGTATTCATACAGAGATTGGTAATAAAACAACTGGAGCGATTGTAAACGGAAAAATTGTTCCTTTAACATATAAATTAAAAACTGGTGATGTTGTAGAAATAAAAACATCTAAAAATTTTGATGGTCCTAATGAGTCATGGATTAAAATTGTAAAAACTTCACATGCAAAACATAAAATTAATTCTATATTAAATAAAAAGAAAAAAGATAATTTAATTTTAAAAGGAAAAGAAGAATTTACTACACATGCAAAAAATGAAAATTATCCTCTAAGTAAATTGGATGATAAGGCTGTATATGATCAATTTTCAAAATATAATATAACCAATGTTGACGATTTCTTTTTTGAAATTGGAAAAGGAGTATTGTCCGCTAAAGGAGCACTTACTAAATTGATGGGTGGTCCTGAAAAAATTGATGATGCTGCTTTAATTAAACAATACGAAGAAACATCTGTTAAAAGAAAGAAATTCAATGAATTTGGTATTATTATTGAAGGAATTGACAAAGCTCCTATTAGATTAGGCAATTGTTGTCATCCTGTGAAGGGTGATAATATAGTTGGTTACATTGCCAAAACTGCAGGAGTTGTAATACACAGAATGGAATGTTCAAATGTTAGTAATTTGGATAATGAAAGATTTATTGAAGTAATTTGGGATGATGAATTTACTAAGAAAAACTTTGAAACTGTCTTATATATTATTTCCTATGATAGAAAGAATATAGTTGCTGAAATTATAAACGTAATTAATAGTTGTACCGTTAATATAGTTTCAATGTCATCAAGCAAAAATAAAGAAGGTGATTTACTTACAAAGGTTAAAATCTTAGTGCATGATTTAGAAGGTGTTCAGAATGTGATTTCCAACTTACAAAAGATTCCTGATGTTTTTAGTATTGAAAGAAAAATAAAGTAGGTGAAAAAATGCGAGTTATATTACAAAGAGTATCTCGAGCATCTGTTAAAGTAGATGATAAAATTGTTGGTTCTATAAAAAACGGTTTATTATTGTTAGTAGGTGTAACAAAGGATGATGATTATTCAGATGCTGAATATATGGTAAAAAAAATTCTTAATCTACGAATTTTTACAGATGAAAATGATAAGATGAATAAATCATTGTTAGATAATAATTTTGAAATATTAAGTATTTCTCAATTTACTTTGTTTGCGAATACTAGCAAAGGAAATCGTCCAAGTTTCACTGATGCTGCTCCTCCTGAACACGCCAAAGAAATATATGAATTCTTTAATCAAAAAATTAAAAATATGAAAATAAGAATCGAGACTGGAATCTTTGCAGCATCTATGCAAGTTGAATTAATAAATGATGGTCCAGTAACGATATTGTTAGATTCAAAAAATAGATAGTTTTAAAACAGCACTTATTTATTAAGATACAATTATAATTGTTCTTAAACAAAAGTGCTGATTTTTATTATTATATCTAAATATTAACAATTTGAAAGTTTTTATTTCTAAAAAACAACATTTAGAAAAAATATATTCGTTAATTAAAATTTAACTTAACAATTTATGAAAAATGTAGTATAATAAAGAAGTATATGAGAAAGGAGTATCTCACTTTCTAGTGGGTATAATTGTTATGAATTTAAGAGGTAAATATAATAGTTTGTTAGCACAAAGAAAAAACTTTGAATCTCCAAATGAAATCATTGAATTTAGAAACTTATGTAAAACTCAGCAAAATCAAGAATATATGTATCTCGCAGATATTCTTTTAGCTGACTATTATATAGATAAAAATAATTTAGAAGATGCTTTAAAAATAATTATTAAAAGTATAGAAAACATAGACTTTTCTATTTTTAATGCTGTATATGTAGCCCTTTTAGAAAGAGCTATCTATATACATATACAAAACAGAAATTTTAGAAGTGCTTATAGATACGCAGTAAAAAAACGTAATCAAATTAATTCTAACAAGGTTGAAGAATTAAATAGATGGAACCTTGAAATAGCATATATTTATGCTGAGCTTGATAGAAAAGAAAAAGCTTTAGAAAAACTAGAGGAAATACTTAATACTTCTCCAGAAAAAGACTTAAAATCTTTAGTGCTTAGTAATATGACAAAATTGTATATTGATCTTGGCAAGATTGAAAAAGCTAAAACAACTTTAGATGAATGTACTATATTAGCAAATAATCTTGAAGACAAAGAGGCATTAATGTATTGCAATTACCTTAATGCGAAAATATATGCAAATGAAGGTAACGTGAGATTTGCCAAGAAAATTTACGTTGATATTTTTAATAATATAAAAAAATTAACTGATCATTATTTACCAATAGCTAATGAATATTTAGAATTACTTATAGAAAATAATGACTTTAGAGAAGCAAATGAATTTTTGAAAGATTATAAAGATGAATTTGAAAAAACAAATGATTTATTCGTAAAAAAAGATTATTATAAAAATGTTTTGAGACTATCAATTAAAAGAAATTCTGATTTAAAGAACGAACTTTCGGAAACACTGAAAAAAATTGAAACAATTGAGAAAGAAATCGCTGAAACCAAAGAGTTTAATTTAGATTCAAATCTACAAGATGAAAAAAATGAAGAAGTAAGTATTAAACTTCAAGAAATAATTAATAAAGTTGAAAAAACCATAAATCTTATCGGAATATCAATATTAAATGATGGTGAAAGAGATATTTTATTAGAATTTTCAGTTAGACTTGAAGAAATATTAAAATTCGATGAAGCATTATATGTCTTTTTTAGCCGAGCAAATTATGAAGTTTTTCCTGAGTTTACTGATTTTATAAATTCTGTAAATACTTTTCAATATAAAAAAGAAAGATTATATGAAAGAAGAGTTGCTTATAGCAGTTTAAATAATAGTATAGTTGAAATGATGATGACATCTCCTCAAGAAATAACTATTGATTTTAATGATACTTCTTTAGGTATAAAAGATATATTTAATGATAAAAAATATAGCGAAAATGGTATAAGATATTTAGTTGCTTTACCGCTAAAACAAGATAACGATATGTTTGCTATGTGCATTTTTACAGCTAAAAACATTGATTTAACTGCTTCTGAAAACGTGGTTTTATTAAAAATTGCCACTAAGTTAATTGAATTTAAATTAGTAACTACATTCTATCAAGAAAGTTTAAGATCTCAAAAAAACATTTTAGAAGTATCACTAGATGGTTTGCAAGAAGGACTGTACTATTATCATCCTCAAACTAATCAAATTTCTTTAACGGATCAATTTGCAAGATTTACTGGTATTAACAAAGCAATATGTGATAAAGCTAAATATCTTGAATTAATGAATAAAGATGACTTAAAGAGATATTTAAAAGTTGTAAATGAAGCTGTTTCAACGATTAAACCTTACAAAATAAGATATAGTTTAAATGCAACTGGGCAAGTTGTTTTGGTTAGCGAACAAGGAACTCCTTATATTACTAAACAAGGTGCTTTGAGATGTTATATATGTTCAATTAATAAAGTTACTGATGATGAACAAATTATTACAAAGAAAATTATGCCTTTAGAAGATGAGTTCAATATTGCTGAAATTAATGCTAAAGCTAAAAAGTTAGAATATAAATATTCGCTGTTAAGATTTAAAATTAAAAACTTGGATATGTATACTGACAATTTATTACTTAAAAATAAAGTAATTGAAAACACTTTTGAAAATATTAAATTAGTATTTGAAAACTTACCTTATTTATTTGATGATGAAACTTTTGTATTAATTTTAGAAAATAATATAGATAAAGAAAAAATTCAAAAGAAAATTGATAATTTCTTTTCTATAATTGAACCAGGCTTTGTTTATTGTGGTGTTAATATAAAAGTAGAAGTTACTTGTAGTATAACTAGATACCCAAAAGATGCAGTTGGAACAAAAGAAATGCTTGAGTTTTCTTTAATGGGGTTGAATGAAAAAGTAGATTATCAATTTTTTGATGATGAAATTTTCAAAAACTATATAAAAAAAGAAACTATTAACAATTGTATAGTAGCTGAATCGGATTTCGGATTACTATTTGTAGAAATTGCTAAATCTGATAATAAAAAAATGTATGAACTTAGAGGCAATATAAGTGGAATTAAACCTGGTGAAAATATATTTGATGATATTAAACCAGAAAATAGACTTAAATATGAACAGATAATTTTTAATAAAATTTCTACTTTAAATACAAAAGGATTTACTTTTGCTTTGAATACATCAACTTCTACGATTCATCAAACTGTAAAATTTGTAGAAAAAGACAAATCTAATATTTTTAAAAATGGAATTGTTATTTTTAGTGATTGTGATAAAAGTGTATTTTCAGAAATCAAGAAACTGAAAGATTGTGGAATTAAAATTTATATTAATTTCTCTGCTTTCAAAAAATGCCCTTTTGAATCTTTAGCAACATCATTTTTTGATGGTATCAAAATGGATGTGAAACCTACTGAAGATGAGATTAAATTTTTAGAAACTTTAAAACTTGATGTTTTAACATTAGATCAAGAAGATATTAAGAAAAACTTTTATTATACTAAAAAAATATATGATTCTTTAGATTTAATCGAGGACTAGAATGGATTTCTTAGATATCAACTATGAATATGTTGAAAAATTACTAAAAAAAATTGAAGTTCGTTCTTTTGCGTATATAATTTTTAAAAATACTTTTTCTGAAACAATGTTTAAAGCTAGTTGTAACACTATTAAAAACTCTAATTTAATTTTAGATGCTTATCAAAAAAATATTGATTCAAGTACAGGAAAAGGTGAAAAACTACTTTTGATTTTTGGAGTTCTTCAAAGTTTATTTACATCGATTGATGCTTTGTATAATTTAGGAAGATCATTATTAATTGATAAATTAATGATAAATATAAACCAAAATGAGGAATTACGTGAAATTAAATATATAAGAAATGACGTTGTAGGACACCCTACCTATAGATATTATGATGACAAGCAAGTAGGTTTTTGTATTTTACATGAAGATGATATATTTGATGAAAATTTCCATTATTCTGTTTATACGTTTCCAAAAAATACAATGAAAATTGAAAAACATAATGTTGATTTATATAAAATAATAGAGAATTATAAGACAGAAAGTATCAATATCATTAAACAAACAACTAATTTTTTAGAATTAATGGAATCAGCTCCTGACACTACATTATTAGTAAAAATTTATAAGCTTACTGATGAATATAGTAAAGGTATTAAAAAAATTGATTTGTTAAATGAAATAAAAGAAGACTTTTGCACCCTTCTAGGTGTTGAAGCAGATTCAAATAATAGATTTTTATGGCGAATCAGGCTGATTTCTATGCTTTTTGAACAAGAGAATAATAAATATATTGATTTTTTGATATTTGCTGAATTGAAAAAATTATATTCATTAGCTTATAAATTAACTTTAAGATTAAATCCAAAAATTAAATATAAATTTATTCATTACAAAATTCCAAAAGATTTTATAATGCTATCTAACTTACTTGTTAAAAATAAAAGAATCGATTTGAACATTTTAAAAGATAGTCACCACCCTTTATTTTCAAGCATGTATAGCACTGTGATTACAGAATACCAAAATAACGAAAAATTAGCGCCTTTAATACAGTGGATTAAGGAAAATTTAGATGCTAACAATCATGATATGCTGTATTTAATTGGCTCACAATTAAAAAAATATAAGAATAATAAGTAGGACAATTATGAAAATTTTAAAATTTTTAAAAATATTCGTTTCGCCTTTAAGAATGGCACGATATAGAAATATGAGTTTGCTAATCAGTATCAGTTTGTGGTTGTTTTTAGCTGGCAATATTATTTCTATTCCATCTGTTGTATATTATAAAAATCACATATATGAAACTGTTGAAAAAAATCAAAATGATACTTTATTAGATTTTGATGTATTATCAAGTATCCCTGAAGAAGATACTACATTTCAAACTTTCTTTACAGAATGGAATTGTTCAGTAAATAATAATATTTTTTCATGCAATAATTACATTGAACACCCTATGACTGTAATTAGTTTTAGTAAACCTAATTCAAATGATGAGTTAATAAATTATAATATCAAATTAATTATAGATATATTACCAGAAAGCGAAGAAGTAGATGTTAGATTTCCTGTATCAGATGCTTTTGTAGATTTACCTGAAACTGATCAAAACTATCTTTTTGTTTTTTATGAGACTAGTTTTTTGTATAAAATTCCAAAAAGCAGTTCAGTCGGAGCTGTAAAAAGTAATACAAGATTTGAAGTCCCATATTCAAAAGCTAATGGCGATGGAGCTTTTTCAATAACTGGATTTGGTGAGAATTCTCATAGTGCAGGAATATATTTAACCAGAAGATTATCAGAAACTGTTTTCTATGAATTGTTAAAATTGAACTTAACTTTAATGGGTTTTATTGTTTGTTTCTTTTGGCCATTATTACTAACATTAATTTTATGGATTTTATTTAAAAAATCTGGAAAACTTGAAACATACAAAGAATTTTACAATATAGCAACTTTAAGTTCTATAGTTCCTATATTATTAGTTTTTACAATAACATGGTTTTATCCTGGAGCATTAGATTACTTTATTCCTATATATTCTTTCTACACAATGTTTGTAATATATAAAATTAATAACTCATCTACAGCAACAAATGATGATATGTTAATCTCACCATAAGGTGAGATTTTTTTATAAAAATGAGAAAACCCTTTTTCTTGATTTAAAACGAAATTTAGTATATAATAAAAAAAGTAAATATGAGGTATCTATATGAAAAGAACTATAAGTAGGATAAGAGCAATGATATATTTATATAATTTTGATTTACTTAATGAAGAGGATATAACATTAAATACTACTTTAGAATCTGATTTAGATTATGATATTAACTTTTTTAATGAATTAATTAATGGAGTAATAAAAAATTATAAAGAAATTGATAAAATTATTAGTATTAATTTAACAAATTGGACAATCGATCGATTAAGTTACATAGATAGAAACCTAATAAGAATCGGAGTATATGAATTAAAGTATTTGAAAACTCCTAAAAATATCGTTATAAATGAAATAATAGAAATAAGTAAAGAATATAGTCAAACGGAAGATTATCTAACTTCTAAATTTAATAATGCACTATTAGAAAGAATTGCTGGTTATATTGATGGAAAATAGAATTTTAACTGTAAAAGCACTAAATGAATATTTATCATATAAAATAACTTCGGATATTAATTTAAGAAGAATTTTTATTAAAGGCGAAATTTCAAATGTAAGAATTTCAAGAGGACATTATTATTTTGTCTTAAAAGATGATGATTCGGAAGTAAGTGCAATAATGTTTGAAAATTATGCTAAGAACTTAAATTTTACTCCAATTGATGGAATGTCAGTTCTAATTGAAGGGAGTATTAATGTTTACACTAAAAAAGGTACTTATAATATAAATTGCTTTGAAATGCAGGAAACAGGATTAGGAGAAATATATTTAAGATTTCTAAAACTTAAAGAAAAACTTTCAAAAGAAGGTGTTTTTGATACCGAAAAAAAACTTTCACTTCCTGAAAAAATCGAAAAAATAGGTATAATTACTAGTCCTACAGGTGAGGCCTTACACGATATAATAAGCACTATAAATAAAAGATATCCACTAGTAGAAGTTTTTTTATATCCTTCATTAGTACAAGGAGCTGATGCTCCTCAAAGTTTGATAAAATCACTTAAAAGGGCTATTTCTGAAAAATTAGTAGATGTTATAATTATTGGAAGAGGTGGTGGCTCTATGGAAGACTTATCTTGTTTTAATGATGAAGAATTAGCAAGACTTGTTGCTACATCACCAATTCCTACAATTAGTGCTGTTGGACATGAAATGGATTATACAATAATAGATTTCGCAGCTTCATATAGAGCACCAACACCTACCGCTGCTGCAACAAAGGTAACTCCAAACAATAAAATAGATTTACTTAGTGATATAGAAATATACGAGGGACGCTTAAAAAATCAAATTAAAAGACTGTTAACTGAAAAATTTAATAAATATGATATTTTAATCAATAGTTATGGATTGAAAAATTTTATTAATATAATCAATGTCAAAGAAGAATATTTAAATAATCTTACCTTTAATTTGAAAAGCTTATCGCCTATCCAAATAATCGATAAAAAACTTGAATATTTAGATAGCTTAATTCATAGAATTAACTTATATGATTTAGAAAATAAAATAAATGAAAATCTATCTAACATTGATAATTATGTAAAAAAAATTAATTACTATATAAATATGAATTTTAAAGAAAAAGAAAATAAGTTAAATGAACTTTTAGAAAAAGTAAATTTAGTTAATCCACATAATATATTAAAAAGAGGATATGCTTTAGTTTATAAAGATAATAAAATAATTAAATCTTCAAATTCAATAGATGAAAATTCAGAATTTGAAGTTAAATTTTATGACAGTTCATTAACTGCTAAAAAAGTGAGGTAAATATGAAAGAAAAATTTGAAGTATTATTAAAAGAACTTGAAGAAATTATTAATAAACTTGAAGAAGGCAATCTAGATTTAGATGAAGCTATTGTAAAATATCAAAGAGGTATTGATTTAGCAAAAAAGTGTAAAAAGCAATTACAAGATGCTAAAGAAATTGTAGTTAATAAAATGAGTGAAAAAGATTCTAATGATAACTAATAAATACTTAGATTTAATAGAAAATAATTTAAATAAAATATTAAACTCATATCATAATGAATTTAGAAAACCTATAACATATTCCTTGTTTGGAGGGAAAATGCTTAGAGGCCAATTATTACTAATTGGTTTAAATGATTTGAAAATTAATATACAATTAGGGGTAGATATAGCTTGTGCTTTAGAGATGATTCAAGCTTATACTTTAGTTCATGATGATTTGCCAGGAATGGATGATGATGATTATAGAAGAGGTAAACTTTCTAACCATAAAGTTTACGGTGAAGGTATTGCCATTTTAGTGGGCGACACACTTTTAAATGATGCTATTAATTTAATCTCTAATATTAATTATATTGAAAAAAATATATTGTTGGATATAATTAAAATTATTACATCTAAACTTGGTGGCAATGGCATGATTTTAGGCCAATATCTTGATTTAACAACTAAAGGATCTATGGTTAATACTTTTGAAGTGACCAATATAAGACAATTAAAAACTGTAAATTTTTTTGAATTGGTTTTCATTATCATAGGTCTTTTATCAAATGTTGAAAAAAACGAAATATCCCAATTAGAAAAAATTGGGAACTTAATAGGCCATGCTTTTCAAATCAAAGATGATTTAGATGACCATATTAATGAAAAAAAGAGCGATATAATTAATAATAGACCTACTATAACTCGTGTTGATTCACTAGAAAATATTAAAAAAACATTATCAAAAATCAAAAATGAGTGTATTAATGAGATAATAACTTTTTTTGGTCAAGGTGAAATTTTAACTTTATTTGAAAGGATGTTCTATGAATATTGATTTAAAAGAAATTAAATCACCCGATTTTTTAAAAAAACTAACTGTTAAAGAATTGACGAAATTATCAGATGAAGTTAGAAGTTTTCTGATTGATTCAATTAGTCAAACCGGTGGACACCTTTCTTCAAATTTAGGAGTGGTTGAACTTACAATTGCTTTACATTATGTTTTTGATTCGCCTTTTGATAAATTAATTTTTGATGTTGGTCATCAAAGTTACACCCATAAAATATTAACTGGAAGAGGAAAGGATTTCTCTACACTTAGAAAATATAATGGCTTAAGTGGTTTTATGAAATATAGTGAAAGTGAACATGATGTTTGGGAGGCTGGTCATAGTTCAACATCTCTTTCTGCAGCTGCTGGATTTTTAGAAGCAAAAAAGAATAGTAGTAATAAAATTGGTGAAGTAATTACAATTATTGGTGACGGAGCAATTGAAAATGGATTATCATTTGAAGCCTTAAATTATTTAAGCAATTTAAAAACTGTTAAACCAATTATAGTTTTAAATGATAATGAAATGAGTATTTCAAAAAACGTTGGTTTTTTGGCAAAAAAATGTAATAAAATAAGGATTAGACGCTCTTACAATCTACTTAAAAAATTAACTCCTAGTTTTCTACATAGATTTTTAGCGAGAATAAAAAGTTCTCTTCGTCAATTGATTTATGGTAATAATATTTTTTCTTCATTAGGATACAAATATTTTGGCCCTATTGATGGTCATAATATTAAAGATTTAATAATGTATTTAAATTATGCAAAAAAAAGTCAATCACCTGTCTTAATTCATGTAAAAACAATTAAAGGCAAGGGATATAAATATGCAGAAAGTGACAGCAAAGGAGTTTGGCATGGTGTTAATTCTTTTGAAATAGATTCAGGAAAAACAATTACTAAAAACAATGAAAATAAAATTAGTTGGAGTCTTGGTGTAAGCAATATAGTAACTAAGTATGCTCTTTCCAATCCTAATATTAAAATCATTTGTCCTGCAACAATGCCAGGCTCTTCATTTGATATCACTCAAGAATTAATTCCAAACCAGATTATAGATGTAGGTATTGCTGAAGAACATGCAGTTGTAATGGCAGCAGCAATGGCACGAAATGGAATAATACCGATTGTATCAATGTATTCAACATTTATTCAAAGAGCTTATGATCAAATTAATCATGATGTTTGTAGAAATTCTAATCACGTAATTTTTTTAATAGATAGAGCTGGGATAGTAGGAGGCGACGGAGATACTCATCAAGGTGTTTTTGATATATCTTTTTTGTCTCATTTGCCTAATATGATAATAGCAATGCCTAAAAATTTATCTGAATTTGAAAAGATTTTTCAAATCGCTTTAGAAAAAAAACAACCTTTTGCTATAAGATATCCTAGAGGAGATGTTGAAAATACTACTATATCTAGCACATTTGAGTTCAAAGAATGGGAAGAAGTGATACCGATTTCAAAAAGGAATATAGTTACATATGGTGACAATATTAATGCGTTTGAGAAACAGATAAAAGAATTAAAACTTAACTTTGGTTTAATTAATGCTAGATTTATAAAACCGATAGATTTAAATATGCTAAATAAACTTAATGATAGTGAAATAATTGTTTATGAAGAGGTTATAAAGACTGGATCTTTGTTTACTCAAATTTTACAAGAAATTAATAATAATAATTTAGGTATTAAATGTAAAAGTTACTCTATAGATAATGAATATGTAACTCATGGTGACATTTCTTCAGTTAAAAAAGATTTAAACCTAGATATTATAAAAATATTAAAAGGTGAAATATGATAATATTTTTAAGTGTTAAAAACTTAGCCATTATAGAAAACTTAGAAATTGATTTTAAAGATAAAATGACCGTTCTTACTGGAGAAACTGGTACAGGAAAAACATTAATAATTGATGCGATAAGTTACCTTTTTGGCGAAAAAACTTCTAAAGATATAATCCGTACCGGCGAAGAAAAAGCTGAAATTGAAGGAATTTTTACTAATAATTCTAAATTGCTTGAAGATAAATTAAAATCTTTAGGTGTTGAAATAGATGACCAGATAATTGTTAGAAGAGAAGTTTCTAACAATTATAAAAATATCTGTAGAATTAATGGTGTTTCAATCAGTTTAAATAAATTAACTGAAATTGCTGAATACTTTGGTGATATTCATCAACAAAATGATACTTTGAAATTGATAAATCCTAAAAATTATTTAGAGTTTATCGATTCTAATATTGATAATCAAATATTCAATGAATATCAAAATATGTTTGCTTTGTTGAAAGATAAAAAAATAGAGTTGCAAACTTTAATCGATAGACAAAAACAATTTAGTGAACAAGAAGATTTTTTAAGATATCAGTTGATGGAGTTAGAAAATTCTAAATTAAATGTTAAAGAAGAAGAAGAACTTTTAGAAAAAATTAAAAGAGTTAATAATTCAGAAAAAATCAATATAATAGTTAATGATTTCAAATCAATCTACAATAACGATGAAATTTTAGATAAACTTTACCTTTCAATCGAGTATTTGAAAAGTTTAGAAAAATTTCTTCCAAAAATTAAAAATGATATAGTTGATTTAGAAGATTGCTATTATCGTATAGAAGATATTATTTCTAGAATTAAAAATACTAACATTGATATTGTAGATAACAATGAAATTAACTTTATAAATGAAAGATTATATATTTACAGTAATTTGCAAAAAAAATATAAAAGAAAAACAGTAGAACTGGTTGAACTAAAGGAAGAATTATTAGCAAAAGTAAACAGTTTAGAAAATTTTGACTTTGATTTAAAAGAAAAAGAGAAAGAAATTTTAATTATAGAATCAAAAGTTAAAAAAATAGCTGATTTGATTAGTGAAAAACGTAAAGCAGTAGCTTTAGAGATTGAAGAAACTACTAATTCTCATTTGAAAGAACTTCATTTAAATAATACTTTATTTAAAATTAGTTTTGAAAAAACTTCAATTACTAAAACTGGATGTGATATAGTTGATTTCCTTGTTTCTTTTAACAAAGGTGAAGAATTAAAACAACTATCTAAAGTTGCTTCTGGTGGAGAATTATCTAGATTTATGTTGGCCTTAAAAACTTCAATTAATTCAAAATTAAATTCACAACTTTTTATTTTTGATGAAATTGATCAAGGAGTAAGTGGTGTTGTAGCTCAAAGTATAGCACTTAAACTTAAGACCATTTCTAAAGATAATCAAGTTTTATGTATTTCACATTTACCACAAGTCGCAGCGATTGCTGACAATCATTTAAAAATAAATAAAGAAATAAAAGACAATAGAACGATTACAACAATTAAATATTTATCTTTTGACGAAAGAGTATATGAAATAGCCAGTATGATTTCCAAAAATAAAGTTACAGAAAGTAGTATTGCTTTAGCAAAAGAATTATTAAAAAAATAAAATTTAAGAAATTCTTAAATTTTATTTTTTTATGTATTATGATTGTTTGTTGCATTTTTTATAAAAATTTGGTAAAATTGTATAGTATTAGGTGATATTATGTATGAAAAAATAGACAAAATGCAATATACTCCAATGATGAGACAATATTTAGAAATCAAAGAACAATATAAAGATACTTTAATTTTTTTTAGGTTAGGTGATTTCTATGAAATGTTTTTTAATGATGCTATATTAGCTTCAAAAGAACTTGAAATAGTATTAACTGGAAGAGATGCAGGAGCTAGCGAAAGAGTTCCTATGTGTGGCGTTCCATATCATAGTGTAGATTCATATATAGATAAATTGACAGAAAAAGGATATAAAATTGCCATCGTAGAACAAGTAGAAAACCCCAAAGAAGCTGTGGGAATAGTTAAAAGGGAAGTAGTTAGAATAATTACACCTGGAACTGTTATGTCAGGTGCTAATTTTGATGAGAAAAGCAATGTTTTTATTGCTTCAATTTCTATAGAAAAAGAAAAATATATTTTATGTTATGCAGATTTATCAACGGGTGAAACACATCTAATGAATTTACCTCTTAATGAAGAATTACTACAAACTGAAATTATTAAATTAAATATAAAAGAATTAGTAGTTTCTGAAGATTTCAATTACATATATTTACCTTATTTAAAAAACATGCTAGCTATTACCATATCCTATGAAACAAATGATTCTATTATTGATTACTTGAAGAACTTATCTGAAGGATTAGATAAAGATGAAGAAAAAACTTTTTACAGACTATTAAATTATTTAATTAAAACTCAAAAAAGAGTGCTGTTACATTTACAAAAAGTTAACAAAATTTCTAGTGCTAATTTTTTAAAAATTGATTTTTCATCAAGAAGAAATCTAGAATTACTTGAAACTTTAAGATTTCAAAATAAGAAAAACACTCTATTAACTGTTTTAGATAAGTGCCAAACAGCAATGGGAAGTAGATATTTAAAACAATCAATTATGTTTCCATTAGTTTCTATTGATGAAATTAATCAAAGGTATGATGTAATTGATATTTTTAAGAAAAATTTCATTGAAACTTTAGAGATTCGAGATTTACTATCATCAATTTATGATCTTGAAAGAATTAGTGGTAAGATTGCTTATGAAAGTGCAAATCCAAGAGATTTGATACAATTAAAAAAATCACTTGAAGTTTTACCTAAAATTATTCAGTTGATTAATAAATTAAAAATTAGAAAGTTTTCTAAAATAAATAATTATCAAAACACTGTATCCACTATATATAATCTTTTGAATACATCAATATCAGAGGATGCACCAATTTCTTTGAAAGATGGGAATATAATTAAAAGTGGATTTAATCCAGAATTAGATGAATTAAAAAAAATTAGCTTTGAAAGCAAAGAATATTTAGTAACTTTAGAAAATAAAGAACGTCAAAAAACAGGTATAAAAAATTTAAAAGTTGGTTATAATAGAGTCTTTGGTTATTACATTGAAATTTCTAAAGGAAATGCTCAAAATGTAAAAAAAGAGTTTGGATATATTAGAAAACAAACATTAAGTAATGCTGAAAGATATATTACAGAGGAATTAAAAGAAAAGGAATCAATGATATTAAGAGCTGAAGAAAAAATGCTTGAATTAGAATACAAAGTTTTTTCTAATGTTAGAAATCAATGTAAGTTATATATCAATGATTTTCAAAATTTATCTAAAATAGTTTCTGAAATTGATATGATGCAATCATTTACTAAAGTAAGTAATGAAAATAATTATACAAGACCATCTTTAAATACTGATAATGTGATTGATATAAAAGAAGGTAGGCACCCTGTAATTGAAAAATTTCTAACTGAAGCTAAATTTAAACCAAACGATTTAATAATGAATCAAAATGATTCAATTTTGTTGATTACAGGTCCAAATATGAGTGGAAAATCTACTTATATGAGACAGATTGCTTTAATATCAATAATGGCACAAATCGGTTGTTTTGTAAGTGCTAAAAAAGCCAATATTCCTATTTTTGATCAAATATTTACACGAATAGGAGCTGCTGATGACATAGTGGGTGGTCAATCAACTTTTATGGTGGAAATGAGTGAAGTGAATAACGCATTAAAATATGCTACTCAAAACAGTTTGATACTGTTTGATGAAATAGGTAGAGGAACTGCGACTTACGATGGTATAGCACTTGCACAAGCTATTATTGAATTTATTCATGAAAAAATAAAATGCAAAACTTTGTTCTCTACACATTATCATGAAATTACGGTTTTAGAGAATGATTTAGAAAATCTTAAAAATGTCCATGTTTCAATCCATGAAGAGAAAGGCGAAATAATTTTTGTTCACAAAGTTTTAGACGGACCTGCAGATAAAAGTTATGGTATTAATGTCGCTAAATTAGCTAAACTTCCAATAGAAGTAACGTTAAGAGCTAATGACCTACTTAATAAATTGGAAGATACTACTAGTTTTAATCATAAAAAGTTTTCTATAAAAAATTATCAACAACCTTTAATTTATGATTCTACCACTGAAATAGAATCAGAAATTTTAAATGAAATAAAAACCCTTGATTTAAACCACATTAATCCACTTGATGCATTAAACAAATTATCTGAACTACAGAAAAAAATAAGAAAATGAGGAAAATATGGCTAAAATTCATAAATTAGATCAACATATGACAAATTTAATTGCAGCTGGAGAAGTTATTGAAAGAGCATCTTCCGTTGTGAAAGAATTGGTTGAAAATTCAATAGATGCTGAAGCTAAAAATATCACCGTTTCTTTAACTGATTCTGGAATTAAAGAAATAATAGTTTCAGATGATGGTATAGGAATGGATTTTGAAGATGCTAAATTATCTATTCAACCACATGCAACTAGCAAGATTAAAGAAGCGAGAGATTTAAATGCTATAAAATCACTTGGTTTTAGAGGTGAAGCTTTGCCAAGCATTGTTTCTATATCTAATTTTAATTTAAAAACAAGTACTGACGGTATAAAAGGACATATATTTTCTTATAAAGGGGGGAACTTTGTTTCTGAAGGAATAATATCACATCCAAAAGGCACAGAAATTAGTGTTAAAAATTTATTTTTTAATACCCCTGCGAGACTTCAAAATATTCAATCATTAAGTGTTGAATTAAGTTATATAGTTGATTTTATAAATAAAATAGCTCTAGCTAATCCTGAAATTGCTTTTAAATTAACTAATAATGATAAAACTATTATACAAACTAATGGAAATGGTAAAATATTAGAAGTTATTTCAAATATATATGGATATGAAATTGCTAAAAACATGCTTGATATTTTTGATGCCGATGGTTATTTTAGAGTTTATGGATTTACTTCAAATTTAGATATAACAAGATCTAATAGATCTCAAATAAATATTCTAGTTAATAATAGAAATGTTAGAAATTTCTCAGTTATAAATGCTGTTGTAAATGGATATGAAGATAAATTGATGAAGGGCAGATATCCTATTTCTGTAATTAAAATCGAAGTTGACCCTTCTTTAGTTGATGTAAATATTCATCCTACCAAAGCAGAAGTTAGATTTACTGATGAAGCCAAATTGCTAGAATTAATTAAAACAGCTATAAAAAGAGCCTTAAATAGAGTTAGTTTAATTATTGATAAAAGTACTGATAATGAATCAAAAATCGATCTGAAACAAGATAATAACACAACCCAAGAAGAAATATTTCAAGAAGAAGAATTGAAATATATTTCTGATTTAAAAAAAGAAGAAAAACAAGAACCAGTAATAGTTACTGAAAAAGAAACTGAAAACTTCAAATTTCTACAAGAAGAAATTACTTTATATAATCATGATATTGAAGAAAAGTCAAAAATACCAAAAATGTATTATATAGGTCAGCTTTTTGGAACATATATTTTAGCACAAAACGAAGAAATTTTTTATTTGATTGATCAACATGCAGCAATGGAAAGAATTAATTATGAAAAAATCATCTTTGAAATGAGTAAAGAAAAATTAATGACACAAGAACTAATGGTTCCAATTAAAATTGATTTTAGTTTGAGCGAAGAAATTTTAATAGAAAATAAAATAAATGATCTTAACGACCTAGGTATAGAGATTGAAAATTTTGGAAGTGGTTCTTTTTTAGTTAGACAAATTCCAACATGGATTATAAAAAATCATGAAAAAGAATTTGTAGAAGAAATTATTAATAATTTAATAAATAATAGAAAAAAAACTAAAATTGAATTTATTGAATTTATTGCTAAATCTCTTGCGTGTAAAGAATCTTTAAAAGCTAACACCTATATTAATGCCTCAGAAGTAGAAGCATTACTTAATCAACTTGGAAAATGTGATAATCCAAATACATGTCCACACGGAAGACCTATTATTATAAGTTTAAATCAAAAAGAAATAGAAAAATGGTTTAAAAGAATTGTATGAAAGTAATAGTTATAACAGGTCCTACGGGAATTGGTAAAACTGAAATATCAATTCAAGTAGCGAAAAGATTGAATGGCATTATTATAAATGCAGATGCATCTCAGTTTAAAAAAGATTTAAATATAGGGACTGCAAAAATAAACAAGGAAGAGCGATTAAAAGTTAAACATGAAATGTTAGATTTTCTAGATATAGATAAAAAATTCAGTATTTATAATTACCAAAAAAAGGTTCGCCCCTTAATTAAAGAATGTTTTAAAAAACAAATTTTTCCAATTTTAGTTGGTGGTTCAGGATTGTATATAAAATCTACTCTTTTTGATTATAAATTAACTGCTGAATCTAGAGATCATGATTTTGAAAAAAAATATTTAGGATTTTCTAATCAAGAATTGTATGATATCTTAACAAAACTAGATAAACTATCAAGTGAAAGAATTCATCCAAACAATAGGCGAAGGGTACTAAGAGCACTAGAAATCTCTGAAGGCGAAAATAAACAAAATCAAAGAAAAAATGAACCTAAAATTTTGTATGAAACCATCTTCATAAATTTAACTACCGATAGAGCAAATTTATATACAAGAATTAATCAAAGATTTGAAAAAATGATTTCGAATGGTTGGATAGAAGAAGTAAAAACATTAAAAGAAAAAAAAGTTAATTTTAATAATATAACAGAAATAGGTTACAAGGAGTTAAATGATTATTTAGACGGAAATTTAAATTATGATGATTGTGCAAACATTATCAAACAAAAAACAAGGAATTATGCAAAAAGACAAATTACATGGATAAAAAATCAATTTGCTTGTGAAAACATTGAAGTAAATTATGATGATTTAGAAGAAACTGTTTTAAAGATTATTAATATTATAAAAAAATGATAGAAAGTGTGTAAAAATGCCAAGAATAGATATTATTAGTTATAAACATAACGGAGAACTCCATAGAGTTTGGAAAAATGCTTTTAAGTTTTTTGAAGATGCTGAAAAAATTATTGTTTTAAATAATAAAGTAGAAGTTATAGATGGAGATGGTAGAAAATGGAAAACACGAGAACCAGCCATTTGCTTTTTTTATAAAAAACTATGGTTCAACGTTATTTGTATGATAAAAAATAATACTAATGAAATTTATTATTATTGCAATTTAAGTTCACCTTTCGTTGAAGATATAGAGGGGGTAAAATATATAGACTATGATCTAGACGTAAAGCTTTATCCTAATGGTGATGTTGTTGTTCTTGATCGTGATGAATATGAATTTAATATAGTTGATTTAAATTATCCTACAGAAATTTCAGAAATTATTGAAAAAACTTTAACAATAGTTTTAGAAAAAATCAAAAAAAAAGAGGAACCTTTTAATAATGAAAAAGTTCTAAAATGGTATGAAAAATATCAAAATGGAGTTAAATTATGAAAAGTGAAAAAATTTTAGAATTATCACGACTAATTGTTAATTACTCAATTAAGATGAAAGAAAATGAAAATGTATTGATTAAAGCTGATATTGACAGTATCCCTTTAGTAAAAGCACTTATAAAAACAATTCACTCAAATAAAGGAATCCCTTATGTTCAACTTAGAGATGAGGATATTATTAGAGAGCTTATGATAGATGCTAAAGAACAATACTTTGATAAACTGTCATTATGGAATGAAACGATTAATAAAAGTATTGATTCATGCATTAGTATATATGCTGAAAAAAATGATAGTTATTTAGAAGATGTTTCAATAGAAATTAAAAAAATGGCAGCTGTAAAATTAAGAAAATCTTCTGATATAATAATTGATCAAAAAAAATGGGTTTTGCTAAATTATCCAACATATGGACTTGCTCAAAAAGCTAATATGAGTTATGATAGATTTTTTAATTATCTTTTAGATGTTTGTACAGTTAATTATGAAGAAATGGAAAAAAACTTACAGCCACTAAAAGAATTAATGGAAAAAACTGACAAAGTTAGAATTGTTGGTGATGAAACAGATTTAACTTTTTCCATTAAAGGAATTCCAGCCATTATTTGTGCAGGAACTGCAAATCTACCAGATGGTGAGATATATACCGCTCCCATAAAAACTTCGGTTAATGGCACTATAAAATACAATACGACTAGTTCCTATCAAGGTGTAGTATTCAAAAACATAAAATTAAAATTTGAAAATGGAAAAATTATAGAAGCAACTGCCGACAATAATGTTGATAAATTAAATCAAATATTAGATACTGATGAAGGAGCTAGATATATCGGAGAATTTGCTTTAGGTGTAAATCCTTTAATTTTCCATCCAATGGGTGATATCTTATTTGATGAAAAAATAGCAGGCAGTCTACATTTTACACCAGGGCAATGTTATAAGGGTGAAGCAGAAAATGGAAATGATTCATCAATTCATTGGGATTTAGTTTTAATCCAACGACCTGAGTACGGTGGTGGTGAGATATATTTTGATGAGGTTTTAATTAGAAAAAACGGTATATTTTTAGATGATAAATTAAAAAAATTAAACTTCAAGCAATAAATTGCTTGAATAAATACATTTTTTGTGTATAATATGTTATGTAGATAAACAATTTAGAAATAGAGGTGTTGTTTTTTGGTCCCACTCACGATAATGATTAATGCAATAATATTAAATAGTTTGCTTGCTAATGTTCCTTTTTTTATTGCAATAATATTTTTATTAATTTTATCCGCATTCTTTTCCGCTAATGAAACAGCTTATTCTAGTGTTAATATCATAAGAATAAAAAAATATCAAGAAGATAAAGTTAAAGGCGCTAATAAAGCGGTTTATATCGCTGAAAAATTTGATTTAACTTTGACTACAATTTTGGTTGCTAATAATATCGTAAATATTAGTGCTGCGACTATTTCTACTATTATATTTAGCAATTTAATAGTTAATCCAACTATTTCAAATATATTAAGTACTTTAGTCATGACTTTTATAGTACTTATTTTCGGAGAAATTTTACCTAAATCAACAACAAAATGGAATCCAGAAAAAGTAGTTTTAAGATACTCAGGAATTATGTATTTTTTTATTAAATTCATGTTTCCAATAACATTTTTTTTCTTAAAATTAAGTAAAGTGTTATCATCTTCAAAAAAGAAACCAACTAATCCAATGGTTACTGAAAACGAACTAGAATCAATCATAGATGTTATGGAAACTGAAGGAGTGATTGATGAAGAGGATGCAGATTTAATTCAAAGTGCTATTTCATTAAATACTAGATCTGTATATGATATTATGACACCAAGAGTTGATATGGTGGCTATAAATATCAAGGATCCAATCGAAAAAATAAAAGAAACTTTCTTTAAATATCAATTTTCAAGAGTTCCTGTTTACGAAAATGATAAAGATAATATAGTAGGAGTATTAAGCGAAAGAGAATTTTTTACATATTTATTGAAAAACAAACAAATAAAATTGTCTGAGTTGCTTGTTTCTCCATTATTTGTTTTAGAAACTACCAAAGTAGATGACCTAATTCGTGAAATGCAAAAACAAAAGAAACATTTTGCTATAGTACTTGATGAATATGGTGGTACTAGTGGTATTGTAACAATGGAAGATGCTTTAGAAGAACTTGTTGGTGAAATTTACGATGAATATGATGATGAAGAAGATGGCGAAAAAATTACGGAGATTGAACCAAATAAATACTTAATCTCTAGTGAAACTTCATTAGAAGAAATATTTGAAGATTTGAAAGTTGGAAAGATTCCTGATGCAAAATATACGAATGTAGGCGGATTTTTATATGAAATTTCTGATGAGGTTCCTTATGAGGGAAAAGTTATAAAATATATTTCTTCTTATGAAGAACATGACATAGAAAACCCTGTATATAAAGAATATGAGCTTATTTTTACTATTTCCAAAGTTGATCATCGTAGAATTAGAACAATTTTATTAGAAGTAGTTGAGTTAAAAAAAGACGAATCAATAGAATAAATCAAAAGCACCTAGATTTAATCTAGGTGCTTTCTTTAAGTAATAATAATTGTTTTTTTACTTTGATTATGGTAAAATATTTTAGGAATGGTGAAAAATGGAACGATTACAAAAAGTTATTGCTCAAGCAGGGATTGCTTCGCGAAGAAAAGCAGAAGAATTAATAGCTTCTAATCGAGTAAAAGTTAATGATGTAATAGTAAATACTATGGGATATAAAGTTTCAAAGACTGATGTTGTCAAAGTAGATGATATAGTTATTGAAAAACAAACTTTGAAGTATTATGTTTTAAATAAACCTAGATATATTATTTCATCAACTACCGATGATAAAAACAGGGATACTATAATTTCGTTTCTACCAAAAGAATTACAACAATATAATTTGTTTCCAGTAGGAAGGTTAGACTATGATACAAAAGGAGTTATTATCCTTACAAACGATGGTGAATTAGCAAATTTATTAATTGGACCAACATCATTTGTTGAAAAAGAATATTTAGTTAGAGTAGATGGTATACCTAATAAAGAAACGCTAAGAAAACTTGCAACAGGAGTTAACATAGATGGTTATACTACTAGAAAATGCAAAGTAAAAATAAATTCAATTGATAGCACAAATAATTCTAGTTTAATTAATATTGTTATAAGTGAGGGAAAATACCATCAAATCAAAAGAATGTTTGAATCTGTAGGACATAAAGTTAAAAGATTAAGTAGGATTAGATTTGGTTGTGTAAAAATCAATAATTTAAAAGAAGGCGAAGTAAGAGAATTAACTTTTCATGAAGTTAAGCAACTTTATTCATTAAAATAATAATAAATAATAAGTTAATCAAATTAATATTGAAGTTTTTTTATATTTATGATATAATTATAGAGTATTTTTGAGGTGATTACATGGGGTGGCAAATTGCAATCGATGGTCCAGCTAGTGCAGGTAAAAGTACCATTGCTAATGCATTGTCTAAAAAATTAAATTTCACATATTTAGATACAGGTGCTATGTATAGGGCTATTACGTTAAAAGCATTAAACGAAAAAATAGACCTATCAAACGAAAGCGAATATGCTTTTTTAGAAAACACAGACATATCTTTCAAAAAAGAAAAAATCTTTTTAGATGGTGTTGATGTTAGTGATGAAATCAGGTCGGTTGAAGTTACTGAAAATGTTTCTTTAGTATCTACTTTCAAAACTGTAAGAACTAAACTTGTTGAAATGCAAAGAAAATTCGCATCAGATAACAATATAGTAATGGATGGTAGAGATATTGGGACAGTGGTACTACCCAATGCAAATCTAAAAATATATTTAGATGCAACAGTTGAGGAAAGAGCCAATCGAAGAAGACTTGAACGTCTGAAAAAAAGCAATTTAGATATATCGTTAGAAAAAACAATCACCGAAATCACCGAAAGAGATTATAAAGATTCAAACAGAAAAATTAGCCCACTAAAACAAGCAGATGATGCTATAAGAATAGATACAACTGATTTAGAGATTAATGAAGTTTTACAAAAGGTAATAGAATTAGCAATAGAAAGAGGTTTCAATATGGAAAATGAAAAAGATTTATTAGAAAAAGAAGTTACAATCAAGGAAGAAGAGAAAGATAGTAAATCTTTAAACGAAGAAGATACTACACCATCTGAAAAAAGTTCAGTTCCAACTAAATTAAAAAACTTACAACAAGTTGAAGGAATTGTAAAAGAAGTTACAAAAGCTAAACAAAAACCAAATGGAACTTTAACTGAAGAAAAAGTAATATTTGTTTTTGAAAATGGCCAAGAAGGTATTTTATCATTAAGTGACACTACACTAGAAGCTAACGAAAGCTTATTTGATTACTTTTTCGAAGATGAAAAATATACAGTGGTTGTAAAAAGAACTTTACCAAATAATAAAGTATTAGTTTCAACTAAATTAGTTGAAAAACGTAAAGAACTTGCTAAATATGAAGAAAAAATAAAAAATCATGAAATAATTACTGCAAAAGTGGTAAAAATAATTCCTGAAGGACTACTTTTAAAGCATGATGATTTTTCATGCTTGCTACCTTCTTCCCAAATCGATTTAAAAGAAGAAGAGTTTGAAAAAATATTGAATGAAGAACTTGAAGTAGCTCCGATTCGTTTAGACTTTACAAGAATTCGTTTGATAGTTAGCCATAATGTTGCAAAATCAATTAAATATAAAGCAAACAAAGAAGAATTCTTTAAAAACATCAAAGTTGGAGATGTTATTGAAGGGACTGTAAAAAGCATTAAAGAATATGGTGCTTTTGTAGAACTTGAACCTGGAATTGAAGGATTATTACATATTTCAGAAGTTGCACATAATCGTGTTAATATAAATGATTGCTTAACTGTTGGTAATAAAGTAGAAGTACAAGTTATAAAAATTGAAAATAATCAAATAGGTCTTTCAAGGAAGTCCATTGTACCCGATATGTGGATAGAATTTAGTGAAAAAAATGATGTTGGTAATATATTAAATGTAACTGTTACTGAAATTAATAAATCAGGTGTTGTTGTAAATATAAATGATGAGTTATCAGGTTTTATTCCCAAAAGTGAATTCGCATGGGAAAAAGCAGTTTATATCAATGATTTAGTAAAAATAGGTGACAAGATTGATGCTAAAATTATTGAAATTGATTCTTCAAAAAGACGTATAATACTGTCACGTAAACAATGTCAAGAAAATCCTTGGGAACTTCTAAAAATAAAGCAAAATGACACTGTAAAAGGCGTTATTGCTGTTGTGTTAAAAGATGGCATAAAAGTAAAAGTTGATGGTGTATTGGGATATGCTTCAAAAAGAAGTTTAGGCAATACTAATATGACTAATTATAAAGTAGGCGATGAAATAGAATTAGTAGTTAGAGTATTTGATAAAAATGAAATGAAATTAATCCTAGCTTCTCAAAACCAAGGCGATTTCTTAACTAACACAAGCAAAGGTACAGATAAAGAAATCTCAAAAGCTCTAAAAGAACAAAAGAAAATGCTGAATACTTTTGGAGATCTTGCTGATTTAAATAAATGGCAAAAATAAATAGGTGAAAGAATGAATGAAGTTGTAGCGATTGTAGGTAGGCCTAATGTTGGTAAATCTAGTTTATTTAATAGAATAATAGGAGAAAGAAAATCTATTACTGATGATGCTAGTGGTGTGACCAGAGATCGAATATATGCTAGAACTTCGTGGCTAGATCAAAAATTTTCGATTATTGATACAGGGGGGATCATCTTAAAAGATGAACCCTTTTCAAAAGAAATTAGAATGCAAGCTGAATTAGCAATTGCAGAAGCCGATTTAATTATAATGATAGTAGATGTAAGAGTAGGAATTATTCAAGAAGATATAGATGTCGCTAATATATTAAGAAAATCAAACAAACCTATAATTTTAGCTGTTAATAAAGTCGATGATAATAGTTTCAAAGACCAAATTTATGATTTTTATAGTTTAGGCATTGAAAACTTAGTTCCAATTAGTTCTTTACACGGTATAGGTATAGGCGATTTGTTGGATTTGGTTATAAAATTGTTACCTAAAAAAAGTGTCATAGAGCAAGATCCTCAAAAAATATATTTTTCAATTGTAGGTCAACCTAATGTTGGAAAATCTACCTTACTTAATTCATTAGCAGGGGAGAATAGAGTAATTGTCAGTCCGACACCTAATACAACAAGAGATGCTATAGACATTGAATTTGAAAAAAATGGTACACACTTTGTAGCTATTGATACTGCTGGTATTAGAAAACAAAATAAAGTTTTTGAAAGAGCAGAAAAGTATAGTATTTTACGAGCAATTACTGCCATTGAAAAAAGTGATATTGTTCTATTAGTTCTAGATGGAACTGAAGAAATCAATGAGCAAGATAAAAGAATAGTTGGCTATGCACTTGATTATAACAGAGCATTAATTATAGTAGTAAACAAATGGGACGCAGTTGAAAAAGATAGTAAAAGTATGAATAATATAGCAAATATAATCAAAACACAATTCCAATTTTTGGAATATGTTCCAATTATTTTTATTAGTGCTCTTAATAATAAACGTATTCATATTCTAACCGATGCTATTAAAAATGTTTATGAAAATTATACTAGATTTGTTCAAACAAATGTATTAAATGATATTATTACGGATGCTTGTCTATTAAATCAGCCACCTATCTTTAATGGCAATAGGTTAAAAGTATCGTATGCTACACAAAGCGATATAAAACCTCCGACTTTTGTGTTATTTGTAAACGATGAAAAACATATGCATTTTTCATATTTAAGATATCTTGAAAATAAAATTAGAGAAAATTTTAATTTTGAAGGAAGTCCAATAAAAATAATTTTAAGGAAGAAAGAATAATGAAATATAATGTATCTATCATTGGAGCTGGTAGTTGGGGATCAGCCCAGTCAAGAATATTAGCAGATAATGGTCATAATGTTTTATTGTTTGATGTTGATCTTGATACAGTTTTAGAGATTAACACTAAACATACAAATATTTCAAAACTAAATGATGCAAAAATTCCTGAATCTGTAAAAGCAACTTCATCGATAGAAGAAGCAATTAATTTTTCTGATATTATAGTTTTAGTAGTCCCAACTGCTGTTATGAGAAAATGTTTAATTAGCATTTCTGAAGTAATAAAATCTCCTAAACTATTTGTAAATGCTAGCAAAGGAATTGAACCCAACACTTTCAAAAGAGTTAGTGAAATAGTTTATGAAGAAATTGATATAAAGTATATTAAAGGTTTTGTAGCTTTAACTGGACCAAGTCATGCAGAAGAAGTAATTTTAAAATTACCTACAGCAATTTGCGCTGCAAGTGAAAGTTTAGAAAATGCACAACTTATTCAAAAAATATACAGCAACAATTCTTATTTTAGAGTTTATACTCTGCTTGATTTAATAGGTGCAGAACTAGGTGGCTCACTTAAAAATATAATAGCTATTGCTTCTGGAATGATAACTGGTCTTGGCTATGGAGATAATGCAAAAGCTGCTTTGATAACTAGAGGTTTGACTGAAATGATTAAAATATCAACAGCATTAGGTGCAAAAAAAGAAACATTATATGGATTAAGTGGTCTAGGTGATTTGTTTGTAACAACAATGAGCGAGCATAGTAGAAATTTTCAAGCTGGTAAAAAAATTGCACAAGGTAAGAATTTAAAACAATCATTAAGTGAAATGACTATGGTTGTAGAAGGCGCACGAAGTGCAATGGCAGCTTATCAATTAGTGAAAGAAAAAAATATAGATGCACCAATAATTGAAGCAATCTATGATGTATTATACAATTTTAAAGATCCCAAAATAGCAATGAGCGATTTAATGAATAGAAAATTAAAAGCAGAATAAAAGAAGGTTATTTTAACCTTCTTTTTTGTTGAAATACAAATAATCTATAGTTTTTAAATAATTAATCATTGGAGTATAACCAGTTTCTACTTTTTCTCCAACTTTAGATATTTTAGTAAGACTAATACTTTTACATCCTGAATCAATTAAATTCATAAGAGAAGTGATATCTAGTATAAAAACTTCATTTACTGTCTTAAAATAAATAATTAAAAAAGCAATTCCTCCCATTTGGTGTACATTTATTAAATGTTTTATTTGATGTTCAGAAATATTTTTAAATGGAAATAAGTTAGAATTTGTTTCTTTTGCTTCAAAATCAATATATTTTCCTTTATAGATACCATTATAATCAGTAGTAGAAGCTGTTCTATAATAAGCCTCAGTAATCTTAGCGCGTTCTCTTTTTGGATATTCAACTTTAACAACTTGAATAGGCGTAGGTTTTTTATGAATATTAGCTATGTTATTAATTAAGTAATATTCATTTGACAAGTTAATTTGATTTTCAAAAAGCATTCCTAAGGACCTAATTTTTGTTGGGTTGACAATATTTTTTTTAGTACTATTTGCATAATTTATTTTCATCGTTCACCTCGTTAATATATTAGCAACATAGTATTAATTTACTTGTATCTCTTTTTCTTTAGGTTCTACTACAACAGGTTTCTTTTCTTTTTTTGTTATAATAATTTCACCAGCTTTTACAAGAGAAATTTTTGTAATTACTGGGCCAACTAATTCGTAGAATAAAGTAGCACATAAAACAACGGTCATTACTTCAGATGCATAAATAGGTATATCAGTTGTCGCTAATTGTGCCATACCGATAGCAACACCTGCTTGAGGTAATAACCCAAACCCTAAATATTTTTTAATTTTAGGATCGCTTTTTGTTATACTAGCAGCAAAATATGTTCCAAAATATTTTCCAAAAGACCTACATATAATATATACCACACCAATTATGCCAATTGAAGGTATAACATAAAAATTTAGTTCCGCACTAGATAAAATAAAAAAAACCATAAAAACTGGCGGAGTCCACTTTTCAATTCCTTCCATAATTTCAGTTGCATTATCTCGTAAATTACAAAAAATAATTCCTATTGACATGCATGTTAGTAATGATGATATTGCAAATGGAGTTTCTGAAGATATTAATTCGCACAATCCTACCCCTGCTAAAACCATTGTAATCATTAATATTAATCTATTTGCTCTTGATTTAAACCATTTAGTTGCAAATACCAAAATTAATCCAAGTAGTCCTCCAAGAATTAGTGAGAACGTAATCTCTAAAAGAGGAATAATAAAAGTATTATAAAATGACATAGCTAAATTATCAATTAAAGTTTTAGCAATCGCTACTAGTATTGCATATACCATTAAACCTAAAGCATCATCAAATGCTACAACTGGTAATAAGGCATCAGTTACTGGTCCTTGAGCTTTATATTGTCTTACTACAAGCAATGTTGCAGCTGGAGCTGTTGCTGTAGCAATTGCTCCTAAAACTAAAGCTAATGCAAGAGGAACTTTAAAAATTATTAGGCCTACTATAACAAAAAAAGCTGCTGCTAAAGCTTGTATTACAGTGATAACAACAATTTTTCCACCGATAGCTTTAATATTTGATAGTTTGAACTCGCCTCCAATTGAAAAAGCTACAAATCCAAGTGCAATTGGAATTAAAATTTTTAAACTTTCTATATTCTCTAATGTAACAAAATTTAAACAATACGGTCCAATAAGTACACCAGCTATTAAATAGCCAGTTACATTAGGCAAATTAAAAATCTTTACTATTCTTGTAAGAAGCAAGCCAGACACTAAAATTAATGTTAAAACAAGTATAATATTCATTTATATATCAATTCCTTCTACAAAAGAAATTGGAAATGCGTACATAAAACCTTTTGATTTAATTCCATCTAAAGTTTCATTAACTAATTTTTTTAAAACATTAATTTTTTCTTCATTTTTTAAAATTATAAACAAAGCAGGGTGTTGCGGAGGATTACTGTCAACTATTTTACTTAAACTACCAAATATAGGGGCTGGTTCATCTTGAGAACTAAGCAACGAACTCCTTAATCCTTGAGTTGGCAACATACTACCTCTATACCCATTTTCATAAACTGTTTTCATTAATTTGTGCATGTTTTCATTACTATAAAGTATCGTTACAAATATATACATATCAATCACCTTCCTAACGATAATTATACTACTAAAACGACCTTTTTTCAATGCTAAGATTTCTTTATTAGGTAGTTATTTTCTTGATTTAATTATAAAAATATTGTAAAATAATTAAGATAGATGGAGAAGAACTAATGATTAATAAAAATGAACTTTTAAAACAACAACAATTCATACGAAATTTTTGTATTATTGCACACATAGATCATGGTAAATCTACGTTAGCAGATAGAATCATTGAAATGACTCAAACTGTAAGTTCAAGAGAAATGAAAGATCAATTACTTGATTCAATGGATATAGAAAGAGAAAGAGGCATAACGATTAAATTAAACGCTATTGAGCTTTATTATAAATCAAAAAAAGGCGAAACATATACTTTCCATTTAATCGATACTCCAGGACATGTTGACTTTGCTTACGAAGTATCACGTTCACTTGCAGCTTGTGAAGGTGCTATCTTAGTAATTGATGCTGCACAAGGTATCGAAGCACAAACTTTAGCAAATGCATATTTAGCAATTGATAACAATCTTGAAATAATTCCTCTAATTAATAAAATAGATTTACCAAGTGCTGATATAGAATACGTTAAAGAAGAAATTGAAACAATTATAGGGTTAGACTCTTCTAGGGCTATTTTAGCTAGTGCTAAACAAGGCATAGGAATAGAAGATTTATTAGAAGAAATTATCGTTAGAATACCAGCTCCTAAAGGGGATCCAAGCGCTCCACTACAAGCCTTAATATTTGATTCATATTATGACCAATATAGAGGTGTAATTCCATTAATAAGAATAGTTAATGGAACTGTACAAAAAGGTGATATTATTTATATGATGTCAACTAATACATCTTTTGAAGTTATAGAAGTAGGTATTTATAATCCTACTGAAGTTAAAAAACCTTTTCTTACTACTGGAGATGTAGGTTATATTGTTGCAAATATTAGAGATATTCAATATGTTAGAGTTGGAGATACGATAACAGATGTTAATAATAAAGCAGCCAAACCTTTACCTGGATATAGAGTACTTAATCCAATGGTTTATTGTGGTATGTTTCCGGTGGATAATGCAAAATATCAAGACTTACATGATGCTTTAGATAAATTAAAACTGAATGATGCTTCTTTAGTTTATGAATTAGAAACTTCTCAAGCATTAGGTTTTGGGTTTAGAGTTGGTTTTTTAGGAATGTTACATATGGATATAATTCAAGAAAGAATCGAAAGAGAATTTGGATTAGACTTAATAGCTACCGCTCCAAGCGTAATTTATAAAGTTTGTTTAGAAAATGGCTCTATAATAAACATAGATAACCCTTCAAAATTACCAGATTCCAATAAAATCAAATATATTGAAGAACCTTATGTTAAAGCTAGCATAATGACTCCTAATGAATATGTTGGAAGTGTTATGGAACTTTGCCAAAACAAACGTGGAATATATATAGATTTGAAATATCTTGATGCAAATCGAGTTGAAGTAATGTATGAAGTTCCATTATCTGAAATCATTTTTGATTTTTTTGACAAATTAAAATCCTACACTAAAGGTTATGCTTCCCTTGATTACCAACTTTCTAAATATAGACAATCAAACCTTGTAAGAATGGATATTTTACTAAATGGTGAAAAAATAGATGCTTTAAGTGTTATCATCCATAAAGATTTTGCTTATAAAAGAGCAACAGTAATCACTAGTAAATTAAAAAAATTAATACCTAGACAACTTTTTGAAATACCTGTACAAGCCGCTATTGGAAATAAAATAATAGCTAGATGTAATATTAAAGCGGTGCGTAAAGATGTACTTGCTAAATGTTATGGTGGGGATATAAGTCGAAAAAAGAAATTGCTTTCTAAACAAAAGGAAGGGAAAAAAAGAATGAAATCAGTTGGAAGCGTCGAAATTCCACAATCTGCTTTTCTTTCAGTACTATCAATTGATGATGACTGAACATCCGAATGTAAAAGGGCTTTATATTCACATACCTTTTTGTAATAAGATATGTAATTATTGTGATTTTTTTAAAATAGTAGCTAGTGAAAAATTTATTAATGAATATTGCAAATATTTAATTAAAGAACTTGAATCAAAAAAAGAATTTTTTAAAAAATTAAAAACTATTTATATTGGTGGTGGGACACCCAGTTCTTTAAGTAAAGAAAATCTAAGTAGAATTTTCGAAAAATTACAAGAAATAATTGATTTTAATAACATTATTGAATTTACTATAGAAGCAAACCCTCTTGACATCACCTTATCTTTTTTAGACCTACTAATAGTAAATAAAGTTACCAGATTAAGCATTGGCGTTCAAAGTTTTGACAATTACAAATTATCTGTACTAGGAAGAAAACATACCTTTAATGATTTATTTAAAATGTTTAATTTATTAAGAAAGAAAAAACTTAAAATTAGTTGTGATTTAATTTATGGTTTAAAAAAAGATAATTTTAAAAACTTTAAAAAAGACATAGTTTATCTGCTAAAAAATAGAGTAAAGCATATTTCCTTATACGCACTATCTTTGGAGGAAAAAACAATTTTTATGAAAGAATTTGAAAAAAAGAATTTTGAAATTCTTTCAGATGATGATTTATTTAAAATATATCAAAAATCTAGCAATTTTTTAAAGAAAAAGGGATTTATTCACTATGAAATCAGTAATTTTGGAAAGAAAGAACATTTTTCTGAACATAATTTACTCTATTGGAATAATGAAAATTACCTTGGAATTGGTTGTGCTGCAAGTTCTCATCTTGATTTAGTTAGATATACAAATCCTAAAAAATTTAAAGATTACTATGAAATAATAGAGTTTAATTCTTCAAAATACTACGAATATGAAAACTTAACAGTAGAAGAATCAATGAAAGAAGAAGTAATCTTAAATTTAAGAAAAAGAACTGGTATAGATACAGTAGCTTTTTATAATAAATATAAAAAAAATATATTTATGATATTTCCTAATATAAATAAAATCATTCAGGAAAAATTATTAACATATAAAAATAATCACATTTTTATCCCTGAATCAAAATTTTATATCTCAAATTATATTATAAATATGATTATTTAAGGAGAAATATGTTAGAAAATCTATTTTCAGAATATAAATATTACCTAGAAGGTGAAAGCAATTTAAGTATAAGCTCTATAAAATCTTACTTAAAAGACGTATCTCAATATACAACTTATTTATCAAAGTACCGTAATATATCTTTCCCTGAAAAAATTACAGTTGATGACATAAGATCGTTTTTAGGTAGTCTAAATCGAAAAGGGCTTTCTAGTTTATCTCAAGCACGGAAAATTTCAAGTATTAAATCATTTCATAAATTCTTGATGCTTGAAAAAATTACTTCTACAAATGTTGCTAAATTAATCTCTAACCCTAAAATCGAGAAAAAACTCCCTGTAACGTTTTCTATACAAGAAATTGATTTGCTTTTAGAACAATTTAAACCTGATTCTCCTTTAGGTATAAGAGATAGAGCTGTTGTAGAGTTGCTTTATTCATCAGGATTAAGAATTTCAGAATTAGTAAATTTAAAGTTAGAGGACCTACATTTGGAACTTAATTTTATTAAAATTACTGGAAAAGGGAACAAAGAAAGGATTGTTCCTGTGGGCGAAATTGCGATAGATTATTTAAACAAATATTTATCTGAATCAAGACCTTTTTTAAACAAAAAACATAATAACTGGGTATTTCTTAGTAAAAATGGTAGTCAAATTAACAGACAAACCATTTTTACTACCTTAAAAGAAAAAGCAAAACAAGCAAATTTAAGCGAATCCATCTCACCACACAAACTTAGACATTCTTTTGCATCACATTTACTAGAACAAGGGACCGATTTAAGATTAATTCAAGAACTTTTAGGACATGAAGATATTTCAACGACTGAAATATATACTCATGTAAATGATTCAAAATTGAAAGAAACTTATTTAAAATCACATCCAAGGTCTAAAAAATGAAAGGATTTATATGTATAAAAGAATATTTTTGATAGTTTTAGATTCTTTAGGCGTTGGTGCTTTACCAGATGCTGATTTATATGGTGATTCTAATACTAATACTTTGAAAAATTTAAGTTTTTCAAAAAAAGATTTTAATATACCTAATCTTTTTAAATTAGGAATAGGATCAATAACTAAAGTTAATAATACTCCTTTAAATAGTGTTCCCGTTGCATCTTTTGGGAAAATGAACGAAGCAAGTTATGGAAAAGATACCTTAACAGGGCACTGGGAATTAATGGGAATTATCACAAAAACCCCCTTTAAAGTCTTTGATAAAGAAGGTTTTCCAAAAGAATTAATCAAAACTATTGAAAAAATCTCTGGTTTTAAATTAATTGGTAATTATGCATCTAGTGGCACTGAAATTATAGAGGTTTTAGGCGAACAACATATAAAAACTAAAAAACCAATTATTTACACATCTGTAGATTCTGTTTTACAAATAGCTGCACATGAAGAGATTTTCGGTTTGGAAAATTTATATAAATTGTGTGAAATTTCTAGAAAAATAACGCTAGAAAATCCTAAATGGAAAGTCGGTCGAATAATAGCTAGACCTTTTTTAGGTGATAAACCTGGACATTTTTATAGAACGCCTAATAGAAGGGATTATTCAGTATCTCCACCAGAAACAACTGTCCTAGATATTTTGAAAAATAACGATTATGATGTTATTTCTATAGGTAAAATTAGCGATATTTTTAATAATCGAGGAATAACTAAAAAAATCAAAACTAAATCAAATGATGATGGAATAAATAAGCTAATAGAAATTCAAAAAAAAGATTTTACAGGCTTATGTTTTGTTAATTTAGTTGACTTTGATGCAAATTATGGACATAGAAGAGATGCATATGGATATGCTTTAGCTATGGAAGCTTTTGACAAAAAACTAAGCGAAATTTTTAAAAACTTACTATCGGATGATTTAATTATCTTCACTGCTGATCATGGAAATGATCCAACACACGACGGAACTGATCATACTAGGGAATATGTCCCTCTATTAGTATATGGAAAAAAAGTAAGAAATATTAATTTAGGAACAAGAGAAAGTTTTGCTGATGTGGGGGCTACCATCTTAGAGAACTTTAAACTTTCTGATTCTAAAAAAGGAAAAAGTTTCCTTAATGACATAAAAAAATAAAATATATTTAATCAGCAATAATAGAGAGCTCGTACAAAACGATTATCTTTTTAAATGGGCAAATTATAAAGTTAAAGTTTTCTAACAGCCTCTAATCAGCCTTTTTTCAGGCGTTTTTCTCAAAAAAACTAATATTTTTAATAAATAATCGGAGGAATATAATGAAAAGTTTTAGAAAAGAATTGATTATTAACACAGCAAGTAGAAGAACTTTTATTAATATAACTAGGCAAGTAAATGATGCACTTAAAGAAAGCCAAATTAAAGAAGGTATTTTGCTATGTAACGCAATGCACATAACTGCTAGTGTTTTCATAAATGATGATGAATCTGGTCTCCATCAGGATTTTGAAGTTTGGCTAGAAAAATTAGCTCCTGAAAAACCATATTCACAATATAAACATAATAGCTATGAAGACAACGGAGATGCACATCTAAAAAGATCTGTTATGGGAAGAGAAGTTGTTGTTGCTATTACTAATGGAGAATTAGATTTTGGTCCATGGGAACAAATTTTTTATGGTGAGTTTGATGGTAAAAGAAACAAAAGAATTCTTATTAAAATCATAGGGGAATAATAAAAAACGCCCTAAAACAAGGCGAAAAGTGTTCTGTGAGAAGATTATCTTTTTTAAGATAGTGAATTATACATAACCTTTTTATAAGAGACTTATATACATAACTTTAAAATAAATTTTATCTTTTTTTATTTTAATAATTTAAAATATTAAACGAAGTAATTATTTGATTCATAAAAATAATTCCTAACTGCTTTCAAAAGCAGTTTTTTTTATTTTTTTATTATATCCATTTTTATATATAGAAGAAGATTTATTTTTTTAAAGAAAATTTACAAGTTTAAAATTCTTTAAAAACTAAACTTATTCAATTTAAAAAGGATAGCGTTATCTAAAGTCATTATATAAACATTGATATATAAAAAGATATTCGCTGGAATATAGAAAAAAACAAAGTTATGACAACAATAATGTTAAATTAACTTTAAAAACTGTTTTATTAATTATCATATTAACATACTCAAATCCTAATATGGCTATATTTAACGCTCTTCAAGTTGTTCTGCATCATAAAACATCACTTATAAAAGTACTCATTCGCTTAAAGCGAGATTTTTTTAACAAAAAAACCACAATATTAACTTTTTTAAAAAAGCCCAAAAAGCAAGTTATCAACAGTTATCAACGGTTGTTATTTATTAGCGTTTTACGTACATTATTCTTATTTAACATAATATATATTATAGGAAGTTGAATAAGAATCAAAACGAACTAAGAATTAAAGGCAGAATATGTGACTTTAACTAAATCAATACTTATTCTTCTATTGCTTTAGTTATGCTTTATAATGGGTGTTTTTCCCCCTAGAATCGATTTTAATAGTTTTTATCAATATAATTACGAACTATATATATTACCAAAATAAGCAATTTTTTAAGTTTGTTTTTTTCATGCTTATATAGGATATATAAAGTTTGTTTAAACCTTTTTAATTTACTTCCCATTGCTTAAAAAAGATAATCCTCTCACAGAGCGAACAAATTTTATAAGTTTGTTTGAAATATAAAAAAATAGGGATTTTTTCCCCTATTTTAATTTTCTCCATTTTGCGGATCTGCCTTTACCTATCGGCTTGATTACTCCAGCCTCTTTCATTTTAATCAAACTTCTATTTATAGTAGATTCGCTAATGTATGGATAGAGTTCTCTCAAATCGTCTTTTGAAAAAATGCTCCCCATATTTAAAATACTGTTTTCTAAATTTTCTGACTTGTTCATCCTACGGTCAAACTCATAATTTTTAACCAACTCTTCAGTTTGTTTGTATGCTGCAAGCGACAAATTTAAAATAAAGTTAACAAAAACAATCGGCTGTGCATAACCTTCTTTCCAATTAAAACTAGCATCTTTTAAATTGTTCTCATAATCATCAAAATTATCAAGTAGTAACTCAAAAAAACTAACATATTTAAATGCATTAACTTCGCTTTTTAAAACCGTCAAATATAGTAATAAATAAGCTATTGTTTCATTTTTATCAGTAAAAGGAGCTAAATTATAAAAATCTATAAAATAATGAGTATATAAAATAATAGATTCAACTGTAGATTTTTGAATGTTTTCAGTTAGAAAATCATGATATGAGTTTAACATGGAACGCTTATTTACCATTTCTTGGCTTTTTAAAGATATTCTTTTGCTAGAGGCCATCATAGCATATTTTATTTCAGATTTATATATATAATTAACCATATTTAGTAAATCATTGCTTTGAATAGCTACTGTGTTAGTTTTTTTTTTGACAAATCGTGATTATTTCTTTTAAATTATATAATATAGATTCTTCTTTGTTTCTAGGATGAGAATCTTTAGTAATAATTAGTCTCATTCTTTGATCACTAATATTTAATTTTAACAATACAGCCAAAAAATATGTGTCTTTTTCAATAGTAGCTTCTACTGCTTTATCATTGTCACTTCTCAACACGTCTTCATAGTGTTTGTTTTTCCCAATGCATTTATAAACTTGAGCAATATTATAAATTACATCGTTTGGAATTATTAATCGATTTATATTTTCTATAGAACTCATTTTTTCCTCCTAAATATCGTTATTATTACGAAGAATAACTAACTTTTCAGGTTTACCTAAATTAGCTTTCAACGGCGTTTTTTTACCGTTACTTGGAGTAGAAGATTTCAAAATACTATATTCGATTGGTAAAAAACCTTTTGTGCAAGCAATATAGCAATCTAATTCTTCAGAGATATTCTTTCTTCTAATAACACAAGCATCTAAAATGTAGTTTTGTCCACCCTTTGATTGCTCTAGGTACAATTTACCTACATTATTTTTTTTGCCTTTTGATATTTCGTCAACTTTTAATCGTTTTATAGCGCCTTTTGATGTTAATAAAGTAACAATATCTCTTTTATCAACATACCTACCAGCGACAACCTCATCATGAACTCTGTTCTTCAATTCTATTGATTTAACACCAAACGAAGCAGGAGCCATAATAGAAATCTCATCAGCATCGTATTTATTAATGTATCCTTCTTTAGTTATTACAACTACTTCAGCATCTTTTGCAGGACATATATCTACACTTACTAAAGCATCGCCTTTTCTTATTTTAGTTGCTCTTAAGGCTCTAGAATATCTATCTGCCACTAAATCTGAGATAGGTGTACGTTTAATCAAACCATTTTTAGTAGCAAAAATTACATATATATCACTATTAAAATCACTAATTGGAACTGAAAAAATAATTTTTTCATCTAAATCAATTTTTACCAAAGTACTAACATGATATCCTAAATCTTTATGTTTTACTTCAGGAATTTTTTGAACTGGTAAATAAACATAATTTCCTTTATTAGTAAACAATAAGAATGTATCTAAAGTTGTAGCATCGAATTTTGCGATTATTATGTCTTCTTCTTTTAGTTTTGTAGGCTCCGGAGTATTATATGACCTCAATGAAAGCCTTTTAATATATCCATCATTTGTTAATAACAAGACTACATCTTCTTTTGCGATTAATTCGTTTACTTCAACTTTGACTTCTTCTATTTCATGCTCAATAACTGATTTTCTATCTTGTTTTAAAACATCTAAAGTCTTTAATAATTCTTTTTTAATCAAAGAGAACAAAGCAGTTTCATTTGAAAGAATTTGTTGTAACTTCTTTATATAGTCCTCTAATTTTCCTTTTTCATCTCTTAAAGCATAAATATCAGTATTAGTAAGTCTATATAATTGTAGCATTACAATAGCTTCAGCTTGTTCTTCGGTAAAATCATATTTTGCAACTAAGTTGTCTTTTGCGTCTTTTTTATTAGCAGAACTTCTAATAGTTTGAATTACTGCATCTAGAATAGAAATCATAGCTATTAAACCATCTACTATATGTAATCTTTTTTGAGAAAACTTTAACTCATAATTAGAACGGTTAGTAAAGATTTGTTTTTCATGCTCAATATAAGCATCTAACATATCCAGCAATCCCATACTCATTGGTTTTTTTTGATTAATTGCTACCATATTAAAATTATAATTAATTTGTAAATCAGTAGCTTTAAAGAAAAAATTGCGAATAAACTCAGGATTAGCATCTTTTTTAATATCTACAACTATTCTTAAACCACTTCTATCTGATTCATCTCTAATATCAATAATTCCATCCACGTTTTTAGCAACATAAACATCACTCATTTTCTTAACAAGAATACCTTTGTTAACATCATAAGGAATCTCGGTAATAATTATTTTATTAAGGTTCTTCTCTTCAACAATTTCCGTTTTTGCTTTTAAAATTATTTTCCCTCTACCAGTTTTATAAGCAGCTTTTATTCCTTCAAGCCCCTGAACTATTCCACCAGTCGGAAAATCTGGCCCCTGAACTATTTGCATTATATCTTCTAGAGTACATTTTGGATTATTAATTCGATATATTACAGCATTAATAATCTCAGTAATATTGTGTGGAGGAATATCTGTTGCATAACCAGCTGATATTCCAGTAGCTCCATTTACTAAAAGATTTGGATATTTTGCAGGCAAAACGGTTGGCTCATATTCTTCATCATCAAAATTAGGTACAAATCCCACAGTCTTTTTGTTTATATCACTTAATAAATATTCTGCATATTTACTTAGTCTAACTTCTGTATACCTCATAGCTGCAGCAGGATCGCCATCAATACTACCATTATTACCATGCATTTCTATAAGTGGTAAACGATATTTAAAATCCTGTGACATCCTTACCATGGCATCATATACTGATGTATCACCATGCGGATGATATTTACCAATAACCTCACCAACGATTCTAGCCGATTTCTTAAAAGGTTTGTTTGAAAATATGCCTAATTTATACATCGCAAACAAAATTCTTCTTTGAACAGGTTTTAAACCATCTCTAGCATCAGGAATCGCTCTATCTTGAATAATATAGCGAGAATATCGACCAAATCGCTCACTAACAATATCTTCTAAATTTTCTTGAATAATAGATTCTTCAACATGATCTGAGATTTTTTTAGCTATTTCACTCTTTTTCTTCATAAGAATCTACCTCCTCAAGCGTAAAATTATCTTCATAATCAAAAGATACATTATTATCTATCCATTCACGACGTGGTTCTACATCATCTCCCATTAAAATTGAAATTCTTGAATCAGCATCTCCAAAATCTTCAATTTTAACTTGAATTAGTGTTCGTGTTTCAGGGTTCATAGTAGTATCCCAAAGTTGGTCAGAATTCATTTCACCAAGCCCCTTAAATCTTTGAATCATAACATTCTTTTTGTTTCCAACTTTTTCTTTTAATTCATCATCAGACCAAGCATATTCATAATCATTTTTAGAAGTTGTTATCTTATAAAGTGGTGGCATTGCAATGTAAACTTTTCCACTTTCAATTAATCCCCTCATGTATCTAAAAAAGAAAGTCAAGAGTAAAACTTGAATATGAGCACCATCTGTATCAGCATCAGTCATAATGATTACTTTATTATAATTACTTTTTGAAGCATTAAAGTTTCTACCAAAACCAGCACCTATTGAAAAAATCATCGACATAATTTCTTCATTTTTAAGCAATTCTTCTGTTTTAGTTTTTTCAGAATTTATTATTTTTCCTCTTAAAGGTAGGATTGCCTGGAATGTACGATCCCTTCCTTGTTTGGCAGATCCACCCGCTGAATCTCCTTCAACAATAAATAACTCATTTTTATTAGGATTTTTATCTTGAGTAGGAGAAAGTTTTCCTGCTAAATTTGCCGACTTTGTTTTAGTTTCTTTAATCATCCTAACTTCATCTCTTGCTTTTCTAGCTGCTTCTCTTGCTTTAGAAGCCTTAATTGCATTTTGAGTTAGTAAAGTAGCAATCTCTCCATTTTCAGCTAAGTAAAATTTTAATTTTTCACTTATTACCATTTCAACAGCAGTTTTTGCATCAGCTGTACCTAATTTAGCCTTTGTTTGCCCTTCAAATTGAAGTAATTTTTCTGGTATTCTAATAGATAAAACTGCCGTCATTCCTTCCCTTATATCTATCCCCTCTAAGTTCTCATCTCTTTCTTTTAATAAACCTTTCATTCTAGCATAGTCATTAAAAGCTCTAGTTAAAGCAGATCTAAATCCAGTTTCATGTGTTCCACCATCTCTTGTTCGAATATTATTAACAAACGACAATAATGTTTCAGTATAAGATTTTTTTGTATATTGTAAAACAGCTTCTACTTGAATTTCATCGTATGTGCCTTCTAAAACAACTGGTTCATTGATTATTTCTTTATCTTGATTAAGTGATTTAATGTATTCTACAATTCCTTCATTAAATTGAAAAACATCTCTTTGATTAGTTCTTTCATCAATTAATTCTACTTTAAGTCCTTTAATAAGATATGCTGCTTCTTTTAACCTTTGTGCACAAAGTTTATAATCTATTATAGTAGTTGAAAAAATATTTGCATCTGGTTTAAAATGAACTGTTGTACCAGTCTTTTTAGTTTCACCCAGATTTTTAGGTTTTTCAATAATTTTACCACCGTTTGCATATCTTTGATAATATATTTTATTATCACGATGAATAGTTAATTCAACCCATTCGCATAAAGCGTTAACTACACTGGCACCTACTCCGTGAAGTCCACCAGCTACCTTATAAGCACCACTGCCATCAAATTTTCCTCCAGCATGTAAAAGGTTATAAACGACCTCTGGTGTAGGTCGCCCTTTTTCATGCATACCAGTAGGTATGCCTCTTCCGTTATCTTGCACTTCTACTGAATTGCCTTCGTGTATTATTACTCTAACATTATTTGCATATCCAGCTAAAACTTCATCAACACCATTGTCAACAATCTCCCATATTAATTGGTGTAATCCTTTTGAATCTGTTGACCCAACATACATACCTGGTCTTTTTCTAACCGCTTCTAAACCTTCTAAAATTTGAATTGATTTTTCATCATATTTTTTAATCATTTTCGCCATTTCAACCACCTATATATAATATTATATCATATATTAAATCAAATTTCAATCAATAAAATAGATGTTTAAATTGCCTCATTAGGTGCATATGAGTATATTAAAGTTTTAAAAAAACAAAAAAATTGTTTAGTTTTTTATGTTTGCTTTTAATCAAATATTATTATATAATATAGAATACGGAGTTGAGTATATGGTTACAACAATTAGAATCGGTATCTTAATAGCGGCATATTTAATCGGATCTATTCCTTTTGGTTTTATTATTGGGAAATTAAAGGGTGTAGATATCCGAGAACAAGGAAGTAAAAACATAGGAGCTACAAATGTAGGTCGCGTTTTAGGATATCGTTATGCAGTGTACACTTATTTATGTGATTTTGCAAAAGGCGCTTTTATAGTTGCTTTATTTACTTTAAAAATCTTACCTAACGATTACGCACTTTTTAACCCGCTTTTTTATGGCGTAATTACATGTGTAGGACACTCTTATTCTGTTTATTTAGATTTTAATGGTGGTAAATCTGTCGCTAGTGCTAGCGGAGTAATTTTTGCTTATAGTTGGTGGATTTTTTTAATCGCTATTGGTATATTTGCTTTAATTGTCCTTATCAGCAAAATGGTATCTTTAGGTTCCATCGTTGCAGCTTCTTGTATTTTTTTACTTTCAATATTTTTAACTATTTTTACAGACAACCCACATTACGATATTTACTTCCCAGTTTCAATGTGTTTAATGGTTGCAATTATTTTTATAAGACATAAAAGTAATATCAAAAAAATAATTGCTAATGAAGAAAACAAAGTTAAATGGTTAGAAAAAAAATAAAACCTCAATATGAGGTTTTATTTTGTTTTTGCTTGATTCATTTGCGCCATTATTTGTCGCACTTGTTTTTCAGATGGTGTTCTTCCCATTTGTTGCATCATTACTCTAATCATTTTTTCATTAATAGGAGGATTTTTTTCTAAATATTTAGTAATAATTACTCTTGCGATAAAAAACCCTATTACAGCCCCTACTATTAAAACACCTATTATTATTAATATAAATGCCCAAATTGCTAATTTTATCATGTAATCATTCCTTTCTTGCTTATTAATTTTACTACATCAAGCATAAAAAATCAATGCTTTTTTGTAATACCACCAAAAAAATGAAAGCGTTTTATTGTTTTACTGTTTTTGTTTTATGATATAATGTACCCATCAAGGAGGTACTGAATATGCCAAAATTTATTACTGATGCTTGTATAGCTTGTGGCGCTTGTGCAGCTGAATGTCCTGTTGATTGTATTTCAGAAGGAGATATTTATGAAATCAACCCTGAAGTATGCATTGATTGTGGTAACTGTACAGAAGTTTGTCCTGTTCAAGCGATTATAGACAAATAATTAACAAGTAACAAGGAGAGATTTAAAAATCTCTCCTTTTAATTTAATTAGCTGTATAACATTCTATGACTGAAGAATTCTCTTCACCAGATGTGCTTAATTTTTCGATTATTTCTAATTTAATTACTTCAACTGTAGGTTTTTCATATTTTTTCATTATTTTTCTCCAATTCTAATTATATTAAATTTTCCATTTGGTTGTAACATAGCATTGGTGTTGATGTGCATTCAAAACTAACAGATGTACAAAACGCTTCTGTTTGAAACTTAATTATTTGAATAGTAGGCTTTTCGTATTTTTTAGTCATCATATTAAGCACCTCACACTGTAATTATACAATAATTACTATTAAAAAACAAGTATTTAAAAGGGTTTTAAGATTAGTTTATGAATTAAAACTTTCAATTTTTTCGTTTAAAATTTGTATTTTTCTATCAATAATTTCAATTTCTTTATTTTTAAAAAGGCTTTCTTTTATTGTATTGTATTTTTTTAACTCACTTATACAGTACTCGTACATTGTTAAAGATGTGTCTTTTTTTAATTTCATTCCTAAATATAAATCTATAAAGTCATATTTTCTTATCTCTTTAGTTTTCCTTAAAAGCATTATTTGATAAAAATACGATCTTTCAAAAATAATCTTCTCAGAAACGGGATATATAGAGTTATCATATAGAAATTTCCTTAATTTTTCAAGATTATTGTTTGCTTGAATAATCAAACTTTTATTTTCAATTCTGTGAAAATTTTTTTTAATAATATCTTTTATTAAAAGTCCTCCCATCCCTGCCAGCACAATTGTATCAACTTTAGGGTTTAATTCATCTAAACCATTAGACAAAGTATAATCAACATTTAAATCTATGTTTTTCAAATTACTTTTTGCTTTTTCTAGAGGTTTAATCTTATTATCAATTAATTGAGCATATAAAATTTTCTTAGATGATAAAGCCTCCAAAATTAAGTAGCCATGATCACACCCTATGTCAGCTACTTTACTGTTCAAATCAATATACTTGCAAATCTCTTTAATTCTTTTTGAAACAGCCATTTAAACCACCTTTATTTTTAGTTTTAACATAGGAAATCAGCCCTATAATCGTTATTTAAACTTCTTTTTGATTATTACACAAAAACACATTATCACCAAAATAATGTGTTTTTTTGCGTTTTTAAGAGAGATTTTTAAATTGGCTTAATCGTTTTTGTCTTGTTGGATGTTTAAGCCTTCTGATTGCTTTTGATTCAATTTGTCTTATTCTTTCACGTGTAACTCCGAATTCTTTTCCAACTTCTTCAAGAGTGTGAGGTTTACCATCTGAAAGGCCATATCTTAATCTTAAAACTTTTTCTTCTCTTGGAGTTAGTGTTTTCAAGACGGTATCAATCTCTTCTTTGTATTTTTCACTCAATGTATAATCTAAAGGATTAGGCAATTCCGTATCATGAACAAAATCACCTAAAGTCGAATCATCTTCTTCTCCTACCGGCGTTTCTAGAGAAACTGGTTCTTGAGCAATCTTTAAAATTTGTTGCACTTTTTCTGAAGAAATTTTCATTTCAGCTCCAATTTCTTCAGGAGTTGGTTCCCTTCTTAATTCTTGAGTAAGTTTCCTCTGAGTTCTCACTAACTTATTAATTGTTTCAACCATGTGAACTGGAACTCTTATAGTTCTAGCTTGGTCTGCAATTGCTCTAGTAATAGCTTGACGAATCCACCAAGTAGCATATGTTGAAAATTTAAAGCCTTTTGTATGGTCAAATTTAGATACTGCTTTCATTAGTCCCATATTCCCTTCTTGAATAAGGTCTTGAAATTGCATTCCTCTACCTAAATATTTTTTAGCTATCGATACAACTAATCTAAGATTTGATTCAATTAAAACATCTCTTGCATGCTCGCCAATTTTCACATCTTCATGAATTTGTTCAATTTGTTCTTTTGAAAATTCAAATTCAATTTTATCTTTATTAGCAATAATATCTTCCGCTAATATTCCTTGTTGAACTTCACTTGAAAGACGTATTTCTTGGTCAGTAGTCAATAAAGGGATTTGTCCTATTTCTCTTAAATACATTTTAATTGGATCGTCAGTTTGATTAGGAGAGACAGAAGAAACAATGTCATCTATGTCTTTGTTTTTTAAATCATTTTCTATTTCATTTGTAAACTCATTAAACTCTGGATCTGATTCCATATCAGCAAATGGATCTAGGTCATCTTCTAATTCACCATCAACTTCAAAGTCACCATTTTCTTCAAGTTCTTCTTTTACTAAATCAATACCTTCTAACTCTATTCTTTTTATAAATTCATCAAAGTGTTCGCTGTCTTCATCAAGTAATTCAAGAATTTTATTAAAATTAATATACCCTTTTTTCTTACCTTCAGCAATTAATTCTTCTAACTTTAAAGTTTTATCTTCCATATCATACATAATCAATTAATCTTTTTTGAAATCTTATTGATTAACTCCCTTCTTCTTGTTTAATTAGTTACGACTTTAATATTTTTTTTGTTTAAACTATTTTTTAAAATTGACTAGACAGTTTTTGTCTTTTACTCTTAGCTAGCAATTTGTCTAACTACATAACCTTATCTTTCATTATCTTCTTTTTTTAATTATTTTTTTTATCTGAACTGTTCTTTCAATTTCAGACAAACTATCATCATTATAAATTTTTTCTGCTACATTATATTGTATAACATGATCAATCAATTTATCTATTTTATCTCTTGAAATTCTAGTTTCTTTAGATTTTTCTTGGTTTAAGTTAAAGTTTTCTATTATTTTTTCAAATTCATTCACTAGATTGGGATTTAAATATTTATTTACAAATTTAGTTTTATCCATAAACTTAAATAAATTCCAATAATTTTCTATTTCACATAGAATTTCTCTATTTTTAGATATAACTTTTCGATTATCTAATTTTTGCATTATATAAGCACAATCATCTTTATGTGAAAACGCTATAACAATTAAGTGCCTTTCAGAATTTGCACATCCTATTTTATATGACTCGAAATTGTGTAATTTCTTTAGAATTCTTTTTTCTGGTTCTTTTCTTTCAATTTTATAAGAACTATGTTTCCCAAAATCACTTGCAATAGTATTAAAATCTAAATTCAACAACTTGCTAATTTTTTTTACGTAAAATTCTGTTATTGTATTTGAATTATAGATTTTTAAAATCTCAAACATATTATTTTTAAATTTTTCGATTGAGTTAACATTATTATAATCTATATTATTAGCATAAATTTTAAATAAATATTCTATAGCACTACTTTGCTCTTCCATTAAGATTTTCAATAATGCTTGCTTACCATATTTTTTTAAATAATCATCCGGATCTAAGCCATCTGGAATTAATACTGCATTAATTTCAAAATTAGCATCATTAAATACTTTGATTGCTTTTTTTGTTGCATTAATGCCTGCTTCATCGCCATCAAAACAAAGTGTTACAACATTAGTTATTTTCTTAAGATTATAAACATGTTCTTTAGTTAAAGCCGTCCCCATAGAAGCAACCGAATGATTAATACCTGCTTTATAAGCAGCAATTACATCCATAAAACCTTCAAATATAAAAACATTTTTTTTGATCCTTATCTCATTACTGGCTTCGTAAAAATTATATAAAATATTACTTTTTTTAAAAATTGCTGTTTCAGGCGAATTTATATACTTGCTATCATTTTCTGAAAAGTTTTTATAAATTCTACCACTAAACCCTACAATTTTACCGTTATTATTAGTAAGCGGAAAAATTATTCTATTTCGAAACAAGTCATAATATTCATTATTCTTTCTTGTTTTTATTAAACCAAGTTCAATTAAGTCCAATGGTAGTCTGTTTTTTTCGTTTGTTAGTGCATTAAAAAGCAAATTTTCTTTAGAAGGAGCAAGTCCAATATCAAATCTATCAATTATTTCTTTAGAAATTCCACGTTCATTTAAATAATTGAAAGCTTCTTTACCTTCAGTTGTATTATTTAAAACAACTCTATAGAAATTTTGAGCTTCTTGCATTATTTCAAAATATTTTTTTTCAACTAAATTTTCTTTGTGATCAATTATGTTTACTTCAACATTAGCCATTTCAGCCGTTTTTTTAACAGCTTCCATAAAAGAGATCTTTTCAAAATCACTAACAAACTTAATTACGTCGCCTTTTGCTCCACAACTAAAACATTTATAAAAGCGTTTTGATTGAGACACAGAAAGGGATGGATTATTATCATCATGAAAAGGACATTTACCAAAAAAATTATTCCCTTTTTTTTCCAATCTAATATATTGGCCTATAACATCTACGATATTAAGTTTTTCTTTAATTTCGTTAATTATTTTTTCAGGTACAATCAATATATAATCTCCTAAATTATTTTATTTTTTCGTTTATGTATTTCTCCAAATCAAAAACTTTTATTCTTTCTTGTTCCATAGAATCACGTTCTCTAATTGTAACACATTCATCTTCTAAAGTTTGAAAATCAATTGTAATGCAGTAAGGAGTTCCAATAGCATCTTGTCTACGATATCTTTTACCGATTTTTCCACTGGTATCATATGTTGCCATAAATGTTTTTGAAATATTTTGATATATTTCAAAAGCTTTATCATTTAGTTTATTAACCAAAGGTAATACAGCTACCTTATAAGGAGCAAGTGATGGTTTTAATCTAAGCACTTCTCTTATTTCGCCATCTTCTAGTTCTTCTTCATCATAAGCACTAGTTATCACAGCTAAAAACAGTCTTTCTACCCCTACAGACGGTTCAACTACATATGGTATATATTTAGAATTATCATCAGAATCAAAGTATTCTAAATTTTCTTTAGAGTAATCTTGATGAACCTTCAAATCATAATCAGTTCTATCAGCTATTCCCCAAAGTTCGCCCCAACCAAAATAAAATAAAAATTCTATATCAGTAGTTGCTTTAGAATAAAAACTTAATTCATCCTTTCCATGATCTCTAAAACGAAGGCGCTTATTATCTAAGCCTATTTTTTCTAAAAAATCTACACAAGCATCTTTCCAATATCTAAACCATTCTAAATCGGTGTCTGGTTTGCAGAAAAATTCTAATTCCATTTGTTCAAATTCGCGAGTTCTGAAGATAAAGTTTCCTGGAGTAATTTCGTTTCTAAAACTTTTTCCAATTTGAGCGATTCCAAATGGAATTTTTTTTCTCATTGTTCTTTGAACATTTTTAAAATTGACAAATATTCCTTGAGCAGTCTCAGGTCTTAAGTAAATAGTGTTTTTTTCATCTTCAATTACTCCCTGATTAGTTTTGAACATCAAATTAAATTTCCTGATATCAGTAAAATCACTATTTTCACAATTAGGACATTTGACTTTATTTTCTTTTAAATAATTTGATATCTCTTCTTCTTTCCAACCATCAGTTGTAATTTTACAAACTTCTTCGATTAATTTATCTGCCCTATATCTTACACCGCATTTTTTGCAATCAATCAACGGGTCACTAAAACTACTAACGTGTCCGCTAGCAACCCAAACATTCGGATTCATAAGTATTGCACTATCCATACCAACATTATATATAGATTCTTGAACAAAATACTTCCACCATGCTTTTTTAATATTATTTTTTAATTCAGCACCCAAAGGTCCATAATCCCAGGAATTAGCAAGGCCACCATAAATTTCACTTCCTTGATACACAAACCCTTGATTTTTTAAAAAGGCAACTAATTTATCCATTGTCATATTTTTTTGCATTTTATTCTCCTAAATCATTTCAAAAATATAGTACTAATAATTATACCATAAATTTATATTGCAGTCAATAAACTAAAATACCTTAAAAATAAAACTTTTCTAAAACTCTAAAACAATCTTTTTAAATATTTTTAATTTTAAAAATTTAATTCTTTTATCTAAAATGTTTTTTAAACTCCTTTTCTTTTAGATTAACTTGTTGAGCATTTAACTTATTCTCAAGTTGAGTCTTCACTTCTTCTGTTAGCTGTGAACCTTTTATTAATTGAAGTATTTTCTCGCTTTCTTGCTTAGTAAACTTATTACTTTCAAGATAACATCCTTTACCTTTAACTATTTTTATTTGATAACCTGCAACTTTTAATATTTCAAGATGTCTGCCAATAGTCTTTCTATCACACCAAATATCAAGATTTAGTTTTCTCCCAATACTGTTCACCATTTTAACTAACTCTATTTGTTTAATTGGCTTAGATTCATCGCTCATTTGTTCAAGTGCTTTTAATACGAGTAATAAAACAATTTTTTTATTTCCATGTTTATTATTATTTTTTAATTCCATAGTTATTCCTCTTAATCTTATTTTAACATAATATATGTCCCAAAAAACGCCCACATAGAAATTTTATCATTTTTTACTTCTTTTTACTACTCTTTTTATAAACCAATAATGAAAAAGTTAAGAATCTTATCTTAACTTTAATCAAAAAATTATTTTATAGAGAGAACATCTCTCATATGATATAATCCTAATTCTTTTCCTTCCAAAAACTTAGCCGCGGCTAAAGCGCCGTTTATAAAGATCATTTTTGAATGAGCTTCATGTTTAATTTCTATTACTTCATCTAATCCAGCATATATAACACTATGCTCTCCAGTAATAGTCCCCCCTCTAATAGAGTGAACTCCAATTTCTTTTCCTCTTTTAGATTCCCCTTTTCTTCCATATATAGGCTCATATTTTAAGTGAGAATTAATAGTATTAAGTAACATATTAGCTGTCCCACTTGGAGAATCTACTTTTTTATTATGATGTTTTTCGATTATTTCTACATCAAAAGACTCTTTTACAATCGGAGTAATAATATCTGCTAACTTATTTAAAATAGCAACACCTAAAGAAAAATTATAGGCTTGTAATACAGCGGTCTTAGTACCTAAAAATGCTATTCTTGTTAAATCTTCTTCTGTATAGCCTGTTGTACCAAAGATTACTTTAACTTTTTCTTTTCTCACATATTCAAAAATTTCACCAAGCATAATTGGGCTAGAGAAATCAATAATCATATCTGGTTTTTCTGGTAAGTCATCAAAAGAATGAAAGCACCCTTCTTCAATGGCAACTACACCTATTAAAGTTAAAGATGGTCGCCTTTTAATTTCTTCAACTAATAATTTTCCCATTGTACCATAACCAACTACAACTATTTTCATTTTTTACCTCCTAATATTGATAAAGACTTAATAAGAGTTTCTTTATTTTTTTTGTCCATATAAGTAAGTGGCAATCTATATCCACCAACATTAAACCCTAAATAATTCATTGCTTCCTTAATAGGAATAGGATTTGTTTCTATGAATAAAGTGTTTATTAAATCTAGATACTTTAATTGAATACTTAAGGCTTCCTTTGTTTTACCATTTAAATAATTCATAACCAATTCATGCATTTCATTAGGTAAAATATTAGCAGCTACACTGATAACACCTACTCCACCCATAGATAAAACAGGAACAATCATATCATCATTTCCTGATAATAAACAAAAGTCATCATTAACATACTTAGCAATTTTTGCAATATAGCTGATGTTACCGCTCGCTTCTTTAATCCCGACAATGTTTTTATGCTTAGATAACTCGCCAACAACATCAACATCTATATTGCAACCTGTCCTACCAGGAACATTATATAGAATAACTGGAATATTAACGTTGTCTGCAACTATAAGAAAATGATCTAACATTCCTTGCCTATTAGTTTTATTGTAATATGGTGAAATAACAAGTAATCCATCTACACCTAACTTTTCAAATTTTTGACTTTGAACTTTAGCAACTTCTGAATTATTTGATCCACTTCCTGCAATTACCGGAATTCGCTTATTAACATGTTTAACAACAAATTCAACTATTTTTTCATCTTCTTCATGAGTTAAAGTTGCTGATTCCCCTGTTGTTCCTAATATTACTAATCCATCAGTCTTTTTTTCAATGTGATACTCAATCAATCTCTCAAATTCATCAAAATTAATACTACCATCTTCATACATTGGTGTGACTAAAGCCACATAAGAACCTCTAATTTTCATTTTTTCCTCCAAAATAATCTATTAACTAAAAATAAAAGAACGCCAAAGGCGCTCATTAATGCAATATAATTGACAGTAATAGCGCCACTACCCTATATGGGTAATGAGTGTTATAGGTTTTTCCTATAACCCCACATATAGATTTCTCAAGTCTACACGTTCGGCGATGATTACCTTTCACATACTTCATCGAATGACTTCTCCATATATTACTATGATGCATCGCTACCTCTATTATATTTAGTTTTTTTTATTATAACACGTAAAAATAAGTTTGTAAAGCATAATTAAGCAATAATTATTTTTTTAAAGGTATTAAAACCTATTTCTAAAACATCCATATCAAAATCAAAATCATTTTTATGAAGATTGGTTTTGTCACCTATCCCTAAAAACATATACAAAGATTTTATCTTTTTTCCATAGAAAGAGAAGTCTTCAGATTGCATAGCCGGTTTTGTAAGCTCATACAAATCGATTATCTTTTTTGTTTTTGAAAATAATTCATAATCGTTTTTAAGAGCTGGATATGCGGCTTGTAAACATATATCTATATGGCATTTAAACTCAGATTCAACAGATTTTTTGATTTCATCAATATTTTCCATTATTTTTTTAAAATCATTTTCGTCATAAGTCCTTAGGCTTCCCTTAATTAAAGTCATATCACTAATTGCATTTAGAACTTTACCACTTTGAAAAACACCAAATTTTAAAATTTTATTCTCTTTAGTTTCACATTTTTCAATCATTTCATATAATCTATTGATCAAAACACAGCCTATATGTAAAGCGTCTATTCCTAAAAAATGATTAGCTATATGAATACTTTTACCAAAAATTTCTATATCTATTTCATTTGCTTGAGACATCATGTAGTTTGGTCTTGAAAAAATTTTTCCCTTTTCAAGATTTGGCCATAGATGAAGCCCATAAATTTCTACTACATTTAATTTAGATAATATGCCAGAATTAATAATTCCTTGAGATCCACCAATCGTTTCTTCAGCAGGTTGAAAAATTAACAAAATATTTTTTTTAATATTTTTAGAGTTATCATTAATATATTTGGCTAATACTAATAGAATTGCCATATGACCATCATGGCCACAAGCATGCATACATCCATTAGTAGATGCGAATGGCAAATTTGTTTTTTCAAAAATTTTTAAAGCATCCATATCTGCTCTAAAAGCAATAGTTTCTCTATAACCTAAATCAAAGTATCCTAAAACAGAGGTTTCATAAACTTCATATATTTGACATTGATATTTTTTCAAAATATTTTTAATGTAATTGCTAGTTTTAAACTCCTTTAAAGCCAATTCAGGAATTTGATGTAAATCTATTCGATATTTTTTTAACAAATCTAACATTTATTTGCTCTATTCTTTATTATCAAAATTATATACAAAGCATCTTCTTCTTCTATGTTGACGAACATCAAACAACTTCCATTGAGCTTTCATAGGTTCATTCAATTCTAATTCAGGACCAGTTTCTGCTCTAATTACGCCATTTTTAAGAGCGGTATTAATAGCTTCATTTAATATTATCGCATTTACTCCTCTATTTTGATATTCAGGTCTTACTCCAATCAAATAACAATCCAAAATTTTTTCATGCTTTAAAGCTCTTAAAATCTTTATAAATCCAAAAGGAAATAATCTCCCTTTACAAGATTGAAGAGCACGAGATAAAGATGGCAATAATAAACCAAAACCTATCATTTCATTATTTTTATTTCTAACATCATAAAAATAATCTAAATTAACTAAAGGATAAAATTGCTTTGTATACTTTTTAATTTGATTATCTGTTAAGGGAACTACTCCATATAAATGCGCATATGATTCTTGAATAATATCAAAAAAATCTGGTATTATTTTCTTTAATTGTCTACGTTTTGTATGTTTATGAAACTTAAAGCCATATTTTTCTTTAATTCCTTTGGTTAGTTTTTGAAGTCTTTCATTTGGTTCGCTAGGCGGAAATACTTGAAACTCTATCCAATCAGCGTCTTTAACAAAGCCCAGTTTAGTCAAATGTTCAAAATAATATGGCGCATTATAAATTGTAACAAACATATCCAACTCTTCAAACCCTTCAATTAACATCCCTTGCTTATCAAAATCACAAAATCCAATAGGTCCTATTATTGAATCAAGTCCAAGTTCTTTTGCCCAATTCTCTAATGCTTTAAATAAAGCTTTGCTAACTTCAAAGTTATCGATAGTATCAAATCTAGAAAATCTTAACTGTTTTTTCTTAGTTTTTTCAATATGAGCTTTATTATATATACCAGCTATTCTTCCGACCACTTCTCCATTTATAAAAGCTAAATATAATTTAGTTTCACAATATTCATAAGCTGGGTTTTTCTTTGGAATAAACATACTTATTTCATCGCTGATTAAATCCGGAACAAAAAACTCATTTTCTTCATAAAGTTTATTGCAAAAACTAACAAAAGTTTTCAAATCTTTTTTGTTAACTACTTCTTTTAAAATAACTTCACTCATAAAAACCTCTTATTTCGCATACATTTTATAAAGAACATATAAAACAAATCTGTTAGGTAAAAATTTCTTTAGAAAAACAAATAGCTTATAACTAAAACCTACCGATTTTACTACTGGTGGATTTTTTTTCTTTATAATTTTATATATTACTTTAGATACTACAACAGGGCTCCCCCCATTTATCTCATCTTTTTCCATTTTTTTAATAGACCTTTTAAATCTTTCGTAATACACAGAATCTTCTTCTTCTGATTTTGATCTATTTTCAGTAAAACTAGTTTTTGTATCTCCTGGCATAACACAAGTTACTTTAACTCCAAAAGGCTTAACTTCTAATGCTAGCCCTTCTGAAAAAGATAAAACTGCAGCTTTACTTAAAGAATACATAGTTTGAAAAGGAATAGTAAGAACACCAGCAATACTTCCTATATTAATTATTTTTCCCTTTGTTTCTCTTAAATAAGGCAAACATGCTTGTGACATCCTAATCATAGATACTATATTTAAATCAATTGTTTTTTTTATATCTTCACAAGGTGTATTCTCAATAGATCCACTGACACCTATTCCAGCATTATTGATTAGCACATCGATTCTTTTCTCATTAGAAACAATCACTGAAATAGCATTTAAAATCTCACTCTCATTAGTAATATCACACTGTAAATACTTTATGTTAGATAATTTTCCAGTTCTTCTAGCAAGGCAATAAATATTATAATCTTTTTTTGCTAAATATTCTGCGGTTACTTGCCCTATTCCCGAAGTAGCACCTGTTATAACTACTACTTTTTTCATACTTATACCTAAATAACCTCTAAAATTTCAAGTACTTCTTTTATTTTAGAAATTGCAAAATCCATCTGTTCCTTCGTATGAGTAGCTGTATAACTTGTTCTTAATAAACTCATTCCAACAGGTGTTGCAGGTGAAATTACTGGATTTACATAAACACCACGTTCCATTAATAATTTACAAGCTTGAAAAGTTTTAACATCATCATATGTATAAATAGGTATTATTGGTGTTTCGCTTTCAATAATGTTTATTCCAGCTTTTTTAAGGCCTTGCCTCATATAATTACTAATTGATCTTAAATTTTCAATTCTTTCAGGTTCAGATTCAAGAATCTTCAATGCTTCTAATGCACTCGCAGCGCAGCCAGGAGTTATTGATGCACTAAAAATAAACGGTCTAGATGTATGTTTAACATATTCTATCACTTGTTTTTTAGCAGCCATATAACCACCTAAGCTAGCTAATGATTTTGAAAAAGTTCCCATATAAATATCTACATCATCTTCAAGACCGAAATGTTCAGCTGTTCCTCGACCATGTTTACCTAAAACACCCAAACCATGAGCATCATCGACCATTACTCTAGCACCATATTCTTTAGCTAATCTCACAATTTCAGGCAAATTGCATATATCGCCCCCCATGCTGAAAACGCCATCAGTAACTATTAAAATTCCTTTATTTTGATCGATTGATTTTAAAATTTTTTCTAAATCTTCCATATCATTATGTTCATAACGTAATAATTTAGCATAGCTCAATCTACAAGCATCATATATGCTTGCATGATTTTCTTTATCACCAACTATAATATCATCACGACCACAAATTGCACTGATTATTCCCAAATTACTTTGAAAACCAGTACTAAAAGTTATAACTGCTTCTTTATTAAGAAATTTAGCTAAAGCCTTTTCTAATTTTACATGTAAATCTAGAGTTCCATTTAAAAATCTTGAACCAGAACATCCACTTCCATATTTTTCAATTGCTTCTATAGCAGCTTTCTTAACTCTTTTATCAGAAGTAAGTCCTAGATAGTTATTGGAACCAATCATAACTGTCTTCTTACCTTCAATAAAAACCTCAGTATCTTGACCAGTTTCTAATTCATGAAAATAAGGATAAATTCCAGCAGCTTTAGTAGTTTCTACTTTTTCTAATTTTTCTGTTTTTTTAAATAAATCCATTTTTTTCTCCTCGCATATTTTAGATTTTAAAAACCTATTATATTTCTTAATATGTAATATATAATTACTAGTAATAAAGATGGTAGCATATCAGCAATTCTAATTTTTTTATAACTCTCAATGTGTTCAAATAAAAAATTAATACCTATACACATGACAATGGTGTACCCTACCAAACAAAAAGCATTTAAAAAGTCCGTTTGAGTTAAAAAATCTTTTGCAAAAAAAGCAATTAATGTTAATACTCCCTGATAAATAAATACTGATATAGCCGCAAAAAGCACACCAAATCCTAAAGTTGCAGCCATTAACATCGCTGCTACACCATCAATTGCTGATTTTAAAAATAAGACATTATAATCACCCACTGAAGCTTGTACACTGCCAAAAATAGCCATAGCGCCAACGCACATTACTAAACTTGCTGTCACAAAGCCTTCTGAAAACGAGCCCTTATTTAGTTTAAGTTCTATGTAGTCGCCAAATCTTTTAATATTTCCATCAATATTAAGAAAAGTTCCAAATAAAGTTCCTAAACTTAAACTTATTAGCAATAATAATTCAAATTGAGTTTTCAAAAGTCCATCTTCAATAAAAAGCATTGACTTTAAAACACCTGCTAGTCCAATTATTAATACTACTATTCCTATAGTTTTAAGTAAACTATCACATATTTCTTTTTTTAGTTTTGATTTTAATATTAAACCAATTAAACCACCTAGCAGAATAGCAAGTGCATTTACTACAGTAGCAATCATTTTATTACCTCATAACTTATTGTATTATACCACATCTAAAAAATAAATAAAAGCAAAAACAATTCAATTACATTTAAAAAATAGTGCCTAAGCACTATTTTTTAATTGATCTATATATTCTTGTGCCTTCTTTTTTTGGTCACTAGATAAAGGTTTGCATTTGGATAAATCTCCATTATTAATAATTATATCTTCAGCCAAACCTTTACATCCTGCAAATCCACAACTTCCACAATTATATCCTGGAAGCAAATTAACCAGTTCTTCTACTCTATTATCATCTTCAACATAAAAATACTTATTAAAGATAGCAATTAAAACTCCAAAAAAACTACCTATGCCAGCTAAAATTAACGCTGGTAATATATAAACACTAAATATACTAATCATTATATTATCCCCGCAAATCTAACAAATATCATAGCCATAATACCGGCAGTAATTAAAGAAATAGGTACGCCTTTAAAACCTTCGGGAACTGGTGCAGCAGTAATTCTTTGTCTTACTGCTGAGAAAAGGAATAAAATTAATAGAAAACCAACTGATGTAGAAAAAGAATATACAAAAGCTTTCAATAACGTATATTCTTCAGAAGCAACAATTGTAGCTACCCCTAAAACAACACAGTTCGTAGTTATTAATGGTAAGTATATACCTAAAGAATTATAAAGAGATGGCGAAATTTTTTTAATAAAAATTTCCATAATTTGAACTAATCCAGCTATTACTAATATAAATACTATTGTCTTCATATAAACCATTTCGAAAGGAACTAGTATGAATGTATATAAAAGCCAAGCGACAACAGCTGAAATAGTAACCACAACAACAACCGCCAAACCCATTCCAACAGCAGATTTTTTACTGTTTGAAACCCCTAAAAATGGACATATTCCTAAAAAACTATATAGAATAACATTCTCAATTAATATAGCAGTTACTGCTAAAACAATTAATTCTTTCATATTTGCTCACCCATTTTTTTCTTTCTATTGATTCTAATAGTAGTGATTGTCCCAAGTAATAAACCAAAAACAATAAATGCCCCGCTTGGTTTTAAAAACAAATCAGAGAAAATCGGTAATACACCTTCTTTAATAAAAATCTTATTAATATCAATTACAAGATTTCCCCAAATAGTAATTGTTCCATTTCCAATAATCTCTCTTATCATTGATAAAATCATCAAGGCTAAAGTATAACCTAATCCCATTCCTAATCCATCCAAAAATGAATTAAAAACAGAATTTTTTGAAGCATAACCTTCAGCTCTACCTAAAATGATACAGTTAACAACTATTAGTGGAATAAAAATTCCTAAACTTGCATGTAATTCAAACAAATATGCACACATTAGTACATCTACAATTGTTACTAATGTTGCAACTATAACTATATACATAGGAATTCTAATTTCATTAGGAATAATTTTTTTAAGTGCAGAGATTATAACATTAGAAAAAACAAGTACAAACGTTAACGCCAACCCCATACCAAGAGCATTTTCAATGCTAGTAGACAACGCTAAAACTGAACACATGCCAAGTAAGCCAACAAAAACAGGATTCTCTACCCAAAGACCTTTAGTAAATTCTTTCATTCAGCACCTCCTAGTATTTCTTTATATTGCACATAATGAGTTGCAACAATATTGACTGCTTTTTTTATCGCTGTTGAGCTTATTGTAGCACCAGTTAAATTTACAAAAGCAAAACTATCAATTGATGCATCCACCAAATTATAATCACTATTAGAAACTTTCTCTAATTGTTCTTTAGCTTCTACTATTCTAAATTGACTAATCTTATCTGTTTCATAATCGATTGTCATTAAAATTGATATTAATCCGTTTTGATAACCTTTTGTACTAATATAATATACAATAGCTTTTGTTGAAGCTCCATCAGAATATCGATAAACATGCTTAAATTGTGATTTTTCAGGAACATCATCTAAAATATTTTCGCATTCTAAATCTTTAAATTGAGGTAATTCTTCATCTAAAACATTCATCATTTTATTAAACAAATTTTGCTCAATAGGTTTGGCTGTTAATTCATTAAAAAATGCCAATAAAAGTCCTGATATTAAACCTAACACTAACAAAGACAAAGAATAATGAAGCCATTGAGGTATTTTTTTCATTATTATTGCCCTCCTAAAGTATAATTAATAAACGTAGTAAAAATCTCTTGTTCTTTAAAACCGCTGTTCATCTTCATAACTACGTAAAGAGAAATTCCAATAAAGAATAATACTATAATAGAGTAAGCAATTAATCTTTTTTTAACTAGAGGCTGAACTCTAATATTAGCACATATTTCATCTAATAAAATTACTAAAAGATTCATTAATAAAATTGAAGTTGCAACGCCTTCAGGATAATTGCTTAAGAATCTAAACAATATTGTTAATATACCTAAAGAAATAGAAAATAATACTTTACCATTTGGAGTTTTTGGACCGGTAACTGGTTCAGTCGCCATAAATACAGCTCCAAACATTAATCCGCCAGTAATAATATTAAAAATTGGATATCTTATATCAAAACCATAACCTGTTGCCATACCAATAAAATAACTTAAAACAAAAACTGTTCCTACATAAATTACAGGAATTTTCCAATCAATTACTTTTCTTAAAGATAAATATACTCCCCCTAAAATACATAATAACGTAGAAGTTTCACCTAACACACCAGGTTTAAAACCCAAAAACATCTTAAACAAAGAGCCATACGGAGAAATAATATCATCCATTGAAGCATATAAATTAGCTTTAAAATGAGTTAAAGGTGTAGCACCAGCAATAAGTTCGCTACTAAGTCGGGAACTAGTTAATATATTCAATTCTAAAGCATTTGGAAATCCACCCGCTTTAAGAATAACTCCATAATAAGCAGATAAAACAAAAACATAACCAACTAATGCAGGGTTAAATATATTATGTCCAAACCCACCAAACAATATTTTTACAACAATAGTTGCTATAAAACAACCTATAATTAAAATCCAAATTGGTGCGGCTAATGGCATTAGTAAACCAAGCAAAATACCTGGAATTGCTGCTACATGCAATTGACTTAAAACATTTTTAATATTTTCTTTTTTTATATAAGCATAATATACAAACTCAATTCCTGCACAAACAACAGCACCAGTGATTACTAAAACCAAAGGGTATATCATTTGCCAAAAATTAACTGGAACAACTACTTCATCTGAAAAATACGGCATAAGTCCATTTTTATACCATGCAAATATGATTATTGGAATAAGCGCTATTATAAAATCCCACATCATAGTTGAAGTGTTTTCAAAATGATCTGCTTTTCTAATAAAAGGTTCTTTTCCTAATATAAATTTTCTTGAATTCATTATATTTTACCTCTTTGCCAAATATTCTTTTGCTTTTACAACATTAACAGTTAAATCAACTCTTGAGGGACAAATGTATGAACACAAACCACATGCAACACATTTATTAACAGCTAGTTTTTCTAATTGTTCTTTATTTTTCATTTTAAAAGCCGTATTGATAAAAACTGGTGTTAAGTTAACCGGACAAACAGTCGCACACTTTCCGCACCCCATACATTCAGGATTGTTCTCTCTATCAGAAACTTCAAAAATTACAATACTAGTCAATGCTCTATTAACAACCATTTCATCAGAAACTAAACTCTTTCCAGTAAATGGTCCACCAGCTACAAAATATAATTTTTCATAATCAATATAACCACCATTTTTACGAACTATATCTGAGATTAACGTTCCAACTTTTACATGTACATTTCTTGGATTAACTATACCGTTTCCTGTTAATGATAATGTTCTACTTATTAACGGCATATTATTTTCAACCGCATCCTTCACAGCTAAAACAGTAGAAACATTGTTTACGATGACACCAACTTCGCTTGGTAAAAAATTGTAATTCTTTTTTATTATTTTTTTAACTAAATATTTTTCCCAACCAGCCGGATATATATCTTTTACTAAAAATAATTTGATATTCCCCATTGGGTCAAGTTTTTTATTAATAATATCAATTAGTTCTTTTTTATTTTTCTTAATAGCTATATAAGCAGTCTTTGCAAGCGCAGCTTTTAATAGATATTGACAACCGATAATTATCTTATCAAAATTATCTCTAACTTGAACATAATCATCAGTTAAATAAGGTTCACACTCAACAGCATTTATTATTAATGTGTCAATTTTATTTTTTGAACTGTACTTAGCATAAGTAGGGAACCCACTGCCACCTAATCCAACAATTCCGCAGGCCCTAATTCTTTCAATAATTTCTTCTGATGATAACCTGCTAGCATCAATTGGCTTTATAGTACCAATCTTTTCTTCTAAAAAGTTATTTTTAATTTGGATACAAGGTATCATTTTTCCTGAAGAATGCCATTTTTTTATGTCTACTGAAATCACTTCTCCACTAACAGAAGCATGACTAGAAATTGGAAATCTTCCTTCTTTTCTTGCAATCTCTTGTCCTAATTTAACCTTATCACCTGGTTTAACTAAAGGTACAAACGTACCACCTTGTTCAAAAAGTGGAATATAAACATATTCTGGATCTAAAAATTCTAAAACATTATTTTGCAAAGATATTTCTTTATTGTTTTTGTGTTCTTTAATATGTATTCCTTTAAAATTGTTCATTTTTTAACTCCTTGAAGAATTATTATTTATTTTTTTAAAAACATTAGCTGTTTTTATATTATAACCTAAATATTTTGCGTAGTAAGAATTTATAAAATTATCACATTCATCTAAATTATTTATTTCAATCTCATCAGTTATATTGTGCAATTTCGTTAAATATAACTTTTTAAACTCAATAAAAATATTATTTTTTAAAAATTTTTCAAAACTACAACATCTATTACATTTCATCCCACCGCTTTCAAAATCAAAACCAATTAAATTAGTTTTATCTCCACAATTTACACATGAAGTAAACTCAGGTGCTACACCTAATAAATATAACATCTTGATTTTGAAAATCAATTTATATAAATCTGGACGATCAGAACTTTTTATTTTATCTAATATATCACTTAAGAAATTATAAAAAATTTTATAGTCCGTTATATGCTCAGCAAAAATATTTACTATTTCAAAAATTTCTAAAGTTGATTCTATTTTATACGGTTCTGTTTTTATAGTTGAATAGTTATCTATTAATTTTGTAGACTTTAAAATTCCAAAAGAATTATTGCGGGTTTGTAAATCAAATTCAATTTTAGTTATTTCGTGCAATAAGTAAAAGTTTTTGCTTTTAACTTTTAAACAACCCCGCCCTAAAGACGCAACAACTCCTTCTTCTGTAAGAAGTTGTACAATCTTTGAATCTTCTTTATATTTTTGAGTTTTAATTATTATAGCTTCAGTTAATCCCATTATTCCTTCTCAATCAAATATCCCATTTTTTTAAGATTTTGTTTTTTGTTTCGCCAATTTTCTTCAACCTTTACCCAAATATCTAAATAAACTTTTCTTCCCATAATTAAAACAATATCTTTTCTTGCTAAAGTTCCAATTTTTTTTATCATATTTCCTTGATGACCTATGATAATTTTCTTTTGGCTAGCTTTTTCAACATATATGATAACATTTATTTCAACCAAATCATTGGTTTCAGACTCTTTAATATTTTCAACTATGATTGCAATTGAATGCGGAATCTCTTGATTAGTAAGAAATAAAGCTTTTTCTCTAATTATTTCAGCAATAATAAATTCTATAGTCCTATCAGTTGTTATACCATCAGGATAAAACTGAGGACCTTCTTCTAAGTTTTCAAATATAGAATCCACTAAAATATCTATATTTTTACTTTTCAAGGCACTAATATAATACGCATCTTTAATATTAAGCCTTTTTTGATATTCTAAAATATTTTTAAATAACTTCTCATTATCTTTAATAAGATCTATTTTATTAATAACTAATATAATCGCAACTTTATTTTTTTCTAATTCTTTGATAATTTTTTCATCATTTTCAGAAAAATCTTTAGTCGCATCAACCATATACAAAATTAAATCTACGTCTTTTAGAGTACTAAAAGCATACTTATTCATTAAACTTCCTAACTCATTTTTAGATGGATGAATACCAGGAGTATCAATAAAAATTATCTGCCCACGCTTTTCAGATAAGATGCCACGAATGGCGTTTCTAGTCGTTTGAGGTTTTGGGCTTACTATTGAAACCTTGCTTTTTAAAACATTATTAATAAACGTAGATTTCCCGACATTAGGGGCACCTATTATTGCAGCAAAACCTGATTTATAAGTCATGTTAAATCCTTACTATTAAACTCTAATGGTAAAAGTTCCTTAACCTTTACAATACGATAATTTTTATTTGCATCACACATTATAATTTCAGCATCCTCATTCATCAGTTCAACCATTACTTGCCTACATGCACCACAAGGCGAAATAATCTTTGATGAAGATGAAAGAACTAGCATCTTTTCAATCTCTTCTTTCTTTACTCCTTTAGAATATGCATTATAAAGAGCTGATCTTTCAGCACAATTTGTTAATCCATAAGAAGCATTTTCAATATTGACACCTTCAAAAAAAAGATTGCCTTTAGTTTTTATAATAGATGCTACTTTTAATTTTGAATATGGTGAATATGATTTTTCTAATGCTTTTAAAGCCCGATTAAACATAGTCTCAAAATCAAAATTATCTTTTAAAACCTCCATCATTTAATATCCTTTCCTGAATTGCTAACATTTCTTTTTCTTGTTCACTTGTTTCATGATCAAAACCTAGCAAGTGTAATATTCCATGTACTAATAAAAAAGCATATTCTCTTTCATTACTGTGGTTATATTTTTGAGCTTGTTCATATATTTTTTCTAAGCAAATAAAAATATCTCCCAAATATTTATCTTCTTCTGCTTCAAAAGACAATACATCTGTAGCATAGTCCTTCATTCTATATTTGTAATTCATCTCTTTCATTTTTTTTGTATCAATAATAACAACAGTTACATTGCTTTTTTTTTTAATATTTTTAGCAAAGGCTAAACTGATTTTATTTGATAGTTCTTCAAACTTTATATCTTCCACTATTAATTCTATAGGAACTATTGTTTTAATTTTAATCATTTGAGTTTTCCTTTGATTCCAGTCGTTCGTATCTTTCAATTATTTTGCTAACTAAATCATGTCGCATCACATCATTTTTATTAAATTCAATAACATCTATCCCTTTAATATTTTTTAAGATATTAATAGCTTCAATCAAACCAGAATTGCTTTTTCTAGGTAAATCTATTTGAGTAATATCTCCAGTTATAATCATTTTTGAATTTTGACCTAGTCTAGTAAGAAACATCTTCATTTGAAGAGTAGTTGCATTTTGTGCTTCATCAAGAATTACAACAGAATCTTCTAAAGTTCTTCCTCGCATATAAGCCAGTGGAGTTACCTCAATTGTACCTTTAGCAATCATTTTGTTTGTTTCCTCTTTGCCAAAAACTTCATAAAGAGCATCATATAAAGGCACTAAAAAAGGATCTATTTTTTCTTTCATATCACCAGGTAAAAAACCTAATTTTTCACCAGCCTCAACAATAGGTCTCACTAAAAATATTTTTCTTACTTTTTTCATTTTAAATATTTTAGCAGCAAACATAATTGCTAAAAAAGTTTTACCACTACCTGCAGATCCTATAGAAAAAACAATATCATTTTTATCTAATGATTTTAAATATTTATATTGATTTATAGATCTTGGAATAATGCTTTTTCCAGAATCGGTATTAATAAATACTTCTCGTTCTTCAAAAAAAGAAATTATTTCATTTTTAGTACCATTATCTAAACTATTAACAATTATTTTTATATCTTTAAGACTTAAATATATTTGCTTACAAGCTAAACTTTCTAAAATACTAAAAATTTCTACTAGTTTAGTCTCATCTTCTTTTTCCGGAATAAAAATGTCTTGATGTCTAGCCACAATTTCAACATTTGTAATTGATGATAGAAAATTAATATTTCTATTTTCTGGTCCAAGCGCAAAAAGTTCATTATTGCAATTTTTAAAGGTATATATTTTTTTAAATTGCTCCATATTTTCTCCTTTTTCATGGATTATTATACCATAAAAAAACAGTTTTGTTAACTGCTTCTTACAAAACAAAAAGCCATATTATGAATATGGCTCCTTAAAAACTAATTAGAGCGATGGCTATTCTTTTTAGCAGCTCTTTTTTTCATTTTTCTAATGTCACTTGGTTTTAAAAAATGTTCTCTTTTGCGTATTTCGGCAAGGGTACCTGAACGAGAAACGTCTCTCTTAAAACGTTTTAAAGCATCTTCGATTGATTCATTTTCACGAACTATAATTTTTGGCATTTTCCAGGACCTCCCTTCCGCATAAAAGAGTTAATACATTACATATTATACCTTAAACAATCGTTTTTGTAAAGAGTTTTATAAACTTTTTATTTATCATTTCTTTTTATATAAAGTAAATTTTGAAAATTTATTTAATGCCTGTGTCCTATGACTAATTTTGTTTTTAATATCAGAAGTTAATTCACCAAAAGTTTTATCATATCCTTTAGGAATAAATACACTATCATATCCAAAACCATTTTTTCCTCTTTCCTCATATGCAATATTTCCTCTAAGTTTGCCTGAAAAATAGTGAACTTTACCATTATTATCAATATAACAAAAGCTACAATAATAGTATGCTTGCCTATTCTTAAAACCTTTCATTTCAGTCAACAGTTTCTTATTATTATTGGCATCATCACCTTCTACTCCACCATATCTAGAAGAGTAGACTCCTGGAGCACCTTTCAAAGATTTAACAACCAATCCTGAATCATCTGCTAAAGTAGACATCCCATATAAATCAAAATAATATTTAGCTTTTTTGTATGCATTTTGGCGAAAACTTATTCCATCTTCAATAACTAAATTTTTATCAGCAACATCAGTTAGCGATATAAAGTTGTAGTTTTGATTAGATGCTTCTTTAATTTCTTTCAATTTATATTTATTATGCGTAGCGATTAAAATTTTCATGCAATACTCCTATTATTATACTAAAATATTATAGATTATATTTAAAATAAAGTCAATTAAAGAAAAAGATTTTGAATTTTTTATCTTTTTGTGTATAATTATATTAAATTGTGAGGTATTATGGAAAAAATAAACTTTAAATCAATTGTTACATTTTCTTTATATATTTTTCTATCAACAATCGGAGTTTTTATAGTATTAAACATTATTAATAGTTATTTATCTGAAAGTTTTTTTGATTGTACGGGAAATTATTCTAATAATGGATATTTACTAGTTCAAAATCTAATTAATTTCATTATATATTTAATACTTTTTGTACTTCTGTTAATTATATATAGAAAAGAATTAATTTTAGATTACAAAAAAATGAAATATGATTCTTCCTTTACTCTAAAAGAAATTGTTAAAGCTTTTATATATTTACTTATCTTTAGTTTTTTAGGTAATTATATAACATTTATTTTCACTGAAACTGAGTCTATAAATCAAGTCTCTATTACTGAAATGACACTTTCAAAATATGCTTTTTTTTCCATTATCTCAACTATCGTTCTAGCAGTTGTTGTGGAAGAAATAGTTTATAGAAAGGCATTAATATCTTTTTTAAAAAACTTTAACATTCTAAATGATAAGGTAATAATATTAATTTCAGGCTTCTTTTTCGGAATCATCCACATTATATTTACCGGAGATTTTCTTCACTTCTTTTCTTATTTTTTCCCTGGAATGGTTTTTGCATATTATTATTTAAAAAAGAACCAAAATATTTGGTTCTCAATTTCACTTCATTTTATGAATAATTTGCTAAGTATCATCGCTATATTTATACTTTCAATATTAGACTACAGTAATTTGTAAATTTTATTGTCTGCATACGCTAAAGCAATTTCTTTTAAATCTCTTCCTTTATCATCAATAAAATTTTTTGATATTTTATTATCAAGCAAACTTTTTACCACTAAATAATCATTTCTAATAATTGCAGTGTATAAAAAATTTCTACTATAGTATATTTCATTAACGTCAATTTTATGTTCTAAAATATTAAGTATTATTCTTGAATTATTTGAAATAAACGCTATCAATAATGCTGAATGACCATGTTTATCTAAATTAGTAAGCGAGGCTTTTTTCTTTAATAGTAAATCAACTATCTTATAGTCATTATTAAGAATGGCATAATATAAACATTTATTACCAAAAGCATCAACACCGTTTACATCAAAATCACTTATTTTTTCTATAAACTCAAAGTCTTTATCACGAACAGCTTTATGAATTTTATTTTCTTCATAAAATTTATAGTTCAGATTTTCTACATACTCTTCTAAAAAATATTTGTTTTCAAAATCTAAATCCTTAATTTCTGAAGGATTAACACCATCAATATCTTTTGAAAAAATATAATTATTATTAGCTAATAAATATTCGACAGTTTCTTTTTTACAAAATTTAGCTGCATAATGTAAAGGTGTCTCTTCGTAAATGTTTTTAGTATCAGTAAAAGGAAATTTTTCTACTAAAAATGGAATTAATGAATCATGCCCCTCCATACATGCATAATGTAAAACATTGTTTTTTCTATAATCAATATCTATAAACGAAGCACCAGCTTCAGTTACTAAATTTATAATATTAATTTTTCCTGATCTTACAGCATAATGTATGGGTCTAGCTCCAATCTCATCTGGAATATGAATCTTTGCTCCATTTTTTAATAATAATGTTATAATCTCAAAATAACCTCTATAACATGCAATATGTAATGAGGTTCTTTTTTTTATATCTACAGCATCTACTGCTGTTTTTTTAAAAAGAAGTAACTCTACCATATTTATTCTATTAAATTGTACAGCTATGTGTAAAGGTGTTTCTTGATATTTATTGACAGCGTTAAGATCAACACCATAATTTACAAGCATTTTAAAAATTTCAAAATTACTTTTTCTTGCGGCTCTATGTAATAAATTTTCATTCCTTGTATTAGTTATATTTATATCATTACCTAAATCAAAGTAATTTTTAATGTATATAGAATCACTATTGTCTACTGCATTAAAAATATTAGTTGATTTTTCTAAATTTTTATCCATTTTATTCACCTGCTACTGTTAAATCTAATTCGTCTTTGACTTGCTATTTGCATTTTTTCCCCATTAATAGGATTAAAACATTCAAACGGTTTAGTCTCTATCACTTTAAATGTCCCAAAATTTGAAATAACAACCTTTTCGCCTTTCTCTAAAACCTCTGCTATTGTAGCAAAAGTTTCATTAATTATTTCTGCTGTCTCTTTTTGAGTTTTGTTAAGATTAAAACTTACTTTTTTTATTAAATCAGTTTTATTCATTTTTCTCCCCTACTATCAATATCATTGTTTTTTCTTTTTGATTTTGCATATGCTATCATCAATCTGGCTTTTTTATCATTATCTGATGCTTGATAACCTGTAATCGAGTACTTCCATTCTTTATAATAGTTTACTATTTCTTCTATTTCATCTCGTTTATCTTCCAAATTATCAAGGGAAAAAGTTTCGCTAGCGTTTGTCATATATATAGAAAGAAAATTTTCCAAGTTTTCTTTTTTATAAAATTCAAAAACTTCTTTTTCTTTCGCCTTATAATATTCTAAATAAATATTCTCAAGTCTAGTTAATAAAACTTCTTCTTTTGACTCTTCATCGCTCTTTTTGTTTTCATAAATATCGTTTTTATATTTCAAAATATTTTCAGTTAAATACTCAACAAATTCTTTGCAATTTTGTTTTTGAAAATTTTTACTAATTTCATTTTGTTTTTCAGAGCAAAAAATAACCGCAGGAACTAAAAAAGCAGCTTTAGCATCAAAAAATATTGTTTCTTTATATTCACTCAAAATTGGTTGATATAATGAATCATAATCTTTTTGAACATTTTTTAAATTATTTTTAGCTTTTTTATAAAAAATTAGAGCTATAACAATCGGAATTAAAGAAATTAAAGTTAGAACTAAATAGAAAGTCTTATTATCAGCTTTTGATAATAGCGTAACTACAATTATCAAAATAAAAGCAATTAAGGCATACCCAGTCCAATAAAATCTATCTTTTACCTTATATTTTGCATTTTTAAAAGGAAAACTAAATTCTGCGTTAAGCATTTCTAATTTTTCAATATATACTTCCCTTTTTTTCTCGCTTAAATATAGTAACTCTTCTAGTCTTGTATTACATTTAATTTCCATTTTTACTCCTAATAGTTTATAAATGATAAAAAATATTCTTTTTTTATATTATCTATTTTATTAATTCTGATTGTTATTTTTAATATGGTCACTTACATTTTTTTATAATGCCTTACTTAAAATAAATTATAGTTACTCCTTGACCACCCTCACCATCTCTACCATATCTATATTCTTTAATATGTTTATTAGTAGAGAGTTTATCTAAAACTAATTTTCTCATCGTGCCAGTTCCAAACCCATGAATTATAGAAACTTGTCCTAATGCTGCTAATAACGCATCATCTAAAAATTTATCTATTAAAATTGATGCCTCTTCATATCTTTTACCACGCAAATCAAGATTGGTACTAATTTTTTTCGGTATAGCAACTTCAATTTTTTTGTTTGTAACTGTATTTTCATAATTTCCAGCAATTTTTTTTATTTCATTTTTTTCTAATAACATAGTAGCATTACCAATGCTTACTAAAAACTTATCTTTTTTCTTTTCAATTATTTTTCCAGATGAATTATAGTTTTTTACAAAAACCATATCATTAATTTCAAATTCTTCTACTGATTCAGTTAAATCACTTTCAATATTTTCTTCTTCTACAATATTAATCTTTCCTTGTAAATTAGCTATTTCGTGAAGTTTGACCTCTTTTGTTTTTAACTTCTTTAATTCTTTTAAAATATCTTTAGCTTCACTAATCTTTTCTTCTATCAGTTTTTGTGAATCAACATTGGCTTTCTTAAGAATTTTTTCTCTTTCTATAATTGTATTATCATATAATTCATCAGTCTTTTCTTTTTTTATTTTCGTTTCTAATTCAAGTTTTTCAATATTTTTTAACTTTTCATCCATTTCATGTGCTTGCTTTATTAGTTTATCTAATATTGAATTCAATTGGTCATTTTTTTGAAAAGCATATTCTTTAGCTTTCTCAATAACTTCCGTTTTTAACCCTAAATTTTTAGAAATTTCAATAGCATTACTTTGACCTGGAATTCCTAATAACAATTTATACGTGGGTTTTAAAGTAAACGAATCAAACTCAACGCTAGCATTTATTAAATTAGAATTATTAAAAGCATATACTTTCAAATCTGAATAATGACTTGTAGCAATAAGCATACATTCTTTGTTTAATACATACTCAATTATTGAAATTGCTAAACTAGCACCTTCTAAAGGATCAGTACCAGCTCCAAGTTCATCAAATAGTACCAATGAGTTTTTGGTCACTTTTTCAATTATTTCAATTATATTTTTTAAATGTGATGAAAATGTAGACAGGTTTTGAGCAATGCTTTGTTCATCCCCTATATCAGAATAGACATTATCAAAAATATTTAAATTGCTTCTTTCATCACAAGGAAGCATTAAACCAAACTTTACCATCAATGAAAGAAGTCCAACAGTTTTTAATAGAACTGTTTTACCTCCAGTATTTGGGCCAGTGATAATAATTCCCTTATACTCATTACCTATAGTAATAGTATTTTTTACTATGTTTGGGACATTTAATAATGGATGATAGCAATTGATTAACGAAACTTTTCCTGAATTATTTATATTTGGTTTATTCCCATTTATCTTGATAGAATATTTAGCTTTAGCACATATTAAATCTAAACTCAAAAAAATATTAAAAGAAAAGTTTAAATCTTCATAATTATCGGCAATATTAGAAGATATTCTTTGTAAGATTTTGACAATCTCTCGTTTTTCTTCTTCTAGCAATTGATTAAGTCTATTTGATATCTCGCATACTGAACTAGGTTCAATATATACAGTTTCTCCCGATCCAGATTGATCATGAATTATTCCTGGAACAGAGTTTTTATAATCATTTTTTACAGATAAAACATATCTATTGTTTCTAATAGAAATTATATTTTGTGTTAGTTTTGATGCTAATTTTGAAATTAATTCTTTTAACTTCTTTTGAATGTTAGCTTCACTTAGTCTTATATTTCTTCTTATATCGTTTAAAACTGGACTAGCATCATCCTTAATATTGCCATTATCATCAATTATCTTTTTAATGCTCATATTTAGGTCTTTTGGATATATTAATAGATCTACATATTTTTTATAATGGTCAATTTTTCCAACAATATTGATTGTTTTTTCTACAAAAATTTGATTTTCTTTAATGCAATCTAAAAATCTTCCAATTTCGTAAACATCTTTTTCTGATAACAAACCATTTTTAGAAGCATAATTAATATTTTTCTCTACATCATCGCTAAAAAATATTGGAGGTTCACCAACTCTTTTAATAATAATTGATGCTTCTTCAACTTCATCTAGCATTATAGAGACCAAATCAAAATCATTTGTTAAGACAGTTTCATCAATTAATACTTTATTCTTATTTAGTCGTAAAAATTCTTTTACTTGTTCGATGATTTTGTCAAACTCCAAGACTTTATAAAATTTATCCATATATCTTTATACTTCTTTCTTTTTATTAAAAAATATGGTATAATTACACTAAGGGGTTGATAGCGTGGTAAAAACTTTAAAACTTAATAACCAACAGTTTGATAAAGTCATAGAATTTTATAGACCATATCAAATTAACAATGCAAACGAATATACAAGTTTTAGAGCAAAAGTCGGCAACACTGTTATTACTTGTTATAAAACTTTTACTGTAGCTATCCAAGGCTTAAAGGCCAGTGAAATTTACACAGATATTTCTAGATTGCTCAATTTAAAAGTGGAAAAGGAAAGTGAAAAATCCATAAGCACTAACCTCAACCTCTCTATCATAGGAACTGATGAAGTAGGCACCGGAGATGTTTTTGGTGGAATTGTAGTTGTTGCTTGCTTTGTACCAAAAGAACAAATCTTAAATCTTAAACGATTGGGTGTTAAAGATAGTAAAATGCTAACTGATCCAGCAATTATCAAACTCGCTCCTACATTAATGAAAAGCTTACTATATACATACATTTATTTTGATAATTCTAAATATAATAGTCTTTATGATCCTAAAAACATGAATATGAATAAGATCAAAGCCATTTTACATAATAAATGCATTTTGAAAATCTTAGAAAAGAAACCAAATTTTGATAAAATCATCATTGATGGTTTTACAAATAAAGAAAATTATTTTAGATATTTACATGACACTGAAGTTTTTCCTGATATTACACTAGAACAAAAAGGCGAAAGCAAACACATTGCTATTGCTGCTGCTAGTATTATCGCTAGATACATCTTCCTAGCATATCTTAATAAAATATCAAAAATATCAGGTTATACACTTTTAAAAGGCGCTTCTACTCAAGCAAGTGATTTAGCAAAAACCATCATTCAACAAAGAGGTGAAGCTTTCTTAAGTAAAATTGCAAAACTAAACTTCAAGTCAGTAAAGAAAAATTAATGCTTTTTAAAAAGAAAAGCATTTTTATTTTAACTCCCTAATAAAATCAGTAAAATATTCTGGTAGTTCTGAATCAAAATTCAGAACTTTTCTTTTTATAGGATGGAAAAAGCTTAGACTTTTCGCATGTAAAAATTGTCCATCTTTTACAATTGTTTTTCTTAGACCATAAACCTTATCTCCTACAATAGGAAAACCTATATATTTCATATGAACTCGAATTTGATGTGTCCGGCCTGTTTCCAGCGACAATTCTAGTAAAGTAAATTTTTCAAATCTCTTTAAAACCTTAAAGTTAGTAACTGCAGTTTTGCCTTTTTCTACTACTGCCATCATTTTTCTATTTTTCTCACTTCTTCCAATAGGAGCATCAACTTTCCCCAAATTATGTGGAATGACACCATGCACTAAGGCTATATATTGACGAACAACTTCTTTATTAGCAAATTGTTTGCTTAAATTTCTATGAGTAACATCATTTTTACAAACAACAAGTAATCCCGATGTTTCCTTATCAATTCTGTGAACTATTCCAGGTCTTAAAACACCATTAATGCCCGATAAATCTTTGCAGTGATATAAAAGGGCATTAACTAAAGTCCCCTCATAATTACCATGGCCAGGATGTACAACCATTCCTCTTGGTTTATTCACTACTAAAAGATTATCATCCTCATATACTACTTCAATATCTATTTTTTGAGCAACAGCTTTAGTTTCAACATTTTTAGGAATTTCTACCGTTATTTTATCATTATTTTTTAATAAAACATTAGGTTTACAAGGTCCATCATTCAATAATACAAAATTAGAATTAATCAAACTTTGAATTTGTGTTCTAGACATCTTATCATTTTTTTCTGTTAAATACTTATCAATTCTTTTTTTTGAATCTTCTTCTGCTACTATATAAATCATCTTTTCCATATTTCGTTCTTTCCAATTAACATATCAGTAAGCATAAGTATGACTCCAATAGTTAAATAGCTATCTGCAAAGTTAAAAGTCCAAAATCTCCAATTACCAAAAATAAAAGAAATCATATCTATAACTTCACCTCTAAAAATTCTATCTATTAAGTTGCCTAAAGCTCCAGCGATAATCAAAATTAATGCTATACTAAAAATGATTCTTTTTTTAAAATCTATTTGTTTAAAAGGAAATACTAAAAGAGCTATTATAGTAATAATAGCGACAATTGCTAAAATCCATGTATGTCCTGCAAACATTCCAAAAGCACTTCCTGTATTAGCAGAATGTGTTAATTCAAGAAAATTAGGAATAACTACAATACAGTCACCTAATGCTAAATTGTTTACAATCATTTGTTTACTAAATTGATCAGCTAAGGTTAATATAATTATAAAAAACATTCCTAAAATATACATATTTTCTCCTTAAATAACTCTTGAAAATAAAATTAAAATTATCAAAGTAAAAGCAGCAAAACCTATATTTAAAAATTGATAAAAGAAAATAGCATTTTCATCAATTAGTTGTAAATTTTCCCTATCTTTACCATAAGCTTTTGCAATTTTAACACTTAAATAGTTAGAAAGTCCATTACAAAACATTAATAATGTCCAAGAAATGGCAATTAACAAAGTAAATATTTTATAGTTATAAAAATAAGTTCTAATTAGTCTATAAATTAAAAATACTAATGGTAAAACCAAAATAATTGTCAAGATAATTCCGCCCATAAAGATTTTAACATTATTCCAAAACTTAAATTTCAATTCATAAAATTTCTTAGTTTCTTCTTTCCCTTTAGACCATAGATTCTTTTCTTTTTTTTCAGTATAATTATTCATTAGTTGTCTCCTTTAACCAATTAATAGCATCTAATAAGTAGGTCACTTCAATTAGTTCAAAAGTAGGTTTTTTAATTTTACTATATACTTCTTTAGCTTCTTCATAATTTGATGATGGTATAAAAAATGCTTCCACTTTATTTTTTTGAGCTGTTAATAATTTCTGCTTAATACCTCCAACTCCACCAACCATATACTCATATTCCATAAATTCTTCATTATATACAATTTCAATAGTTCCAGTACCAGCCACTCTAAATCCTTTAGTTAAATCAAATTCAGTTAATGCATCATAAATATATAGAGTTTGCATTAATCCTCCTGAAGGACCAGTTGATGATAAATTTTCTGCTAATGTATAACTAGGAGTTGAATCAATTACTTCATAATAAGCTTCACCGTATATACCAATTCCATAATTACCAGACTCTAATAATTGAGCAGGTGATAAAACATCTAAAGAAATATCATCTCTAATTATTTTTAAATTAATATTATCATCACTTGTTAAAGTTCCGTTATTTATTTCACTGATTATTGTTAGTGTTTGTTCAAAACTCACTAATTCATTTTCATTTAATTCAATTATTAAATCACCAACTTTTAATCTGTTGTCAAATGTTTTATTTATTGAAGTTACTCTAACTCCTTTATATTCATAATTTATATCTATTTCTAAATTTTCTTTATTAGCAGTCTTATAAGCAGCTATCAATGATTTAAAGATACTATTTTTTTTATAATAAACCCCAGCAAGATAATCTTCTGCCATTGTTAAATCTACATTAGGATTATATTCTTTTAAATCAACACTATAATTATGTTGATGTAACCAATATTCAACTAATGAAATTTTTCTATTTTGTAATACACTAGTTGTATAAAAATTCCCTTTTTCACAATCAGATTCTATTTCTATGACATTTGCTACTGAAGAAATATATCCAGGATAAGTAGCTAGCACATTAACAGTTTTTGTTGTAATAACAATTAAAAAAACATACAAAAAAAGTAATATTGCCACTAATATTTTATAGTAAAACTTAGATTTTAAAATTTTTTTAAATACATCTTTACAAAATTCAAACATCTTATTTGCCCTTTATTTCTATTAAAAAATCATTCATTTTTCTTACTTTTATATTGGCAGCTTTTAACATCCTTTGTCCAGCTATTGAAGAATCAGTTTTTATATATTTATCATCAATGTAAACAATTTCTTTAATTCCAGATTGAATTATTAATTTAACACACTCGTTACATGGGAATAAAGAAACATATAAAGTACAGTTTTCTAATGATGTTGTTGAATTTAAAATCGCATTAGTTTCAGCATGAACAACGTAAGGATATTTTACATTTAAAAAATCACCTTCATTTCCCCATGGAAATTCGTTATCATCACATCCATATGGGAAACCATTGTAGCCTATACCAACTATTTTATTTTTATTATTAACAATACATGCTCCCACTTGTGTGTTTGGATCTTTACTTCGTTTAGCTGAAAGTAAAGCAACTCCCATAAAATATGTATCCCAATCAATATAATTACTTCTTTTCATTTTTTTCACTCTCTTCATTAACATCACTATTTCTTCTAAATAAACAACTATGAGATGTGCAACCATCACATTTATTTTGTTTTTCTCCATCTACTTTTATCTTTTTATTAATTAAAAAAGATATTAAAAATACCATCGCTAAGCCTAAAACAATACTAATTTGCACTAAAAAGCTAGCTATAATCATTATACACTTCCTTTTTAATAATATAATCAGCTAAAAGCAACCCTGCATAAGCAGTCACACCAACATACGAACCAAACTGATTTCCTTTTACCTCTTCCCTTGAACAAACAACATAAAAATCTTTTTTTATTTGAGCTTTTCTTAATTTTTCTCTAATAATTTTTGCTATTGGATCATAACTTGTTTTAAAGATTTTTGTAATTTCAACCTTTGAAGGCTCAATTTTCTTTGCCATTCCCATCGAACTAATAAACTTTATATTATTATCTAGTAAATAAGTTATTAAAAAAAATTTATTTTCAACATCATCGATTGCATCAACTACATAATCAATATCTAAATTTTCTAAAAAGTTATTCTTTTGATTAAATTTTTCTTTGAATATCTTTACATTACAATCTGGGTTAATCTCTAAAATCATCTTTTTTAATACTTCTACTTTTGGTTGATTTATAGTTTTAGAGTTAGCACTAACTTGTCTATTAATATTAGATGTTTCAACTACATCAAAATCACATAAATAAAGGTTTTTTACCCCACATCTAACTAAAGAAACTGCACACATTCCACCTACACCACCAACTCCAATAATTGCAACCTTTATATTATTAAGTTTTTCAAAATTTTTTTCACCAATTAAACTAATAAATCTATTAAACATTATTTTTTTATTTCCAATTTCAATTCTTTTAATTGCTTTTCTGAAACAACTGATGGTGCTTCACTCATTGGACACATAGCGTTAGCACTTTTTGGAAAAGCAATAACATCTCTTATTGAAGTTAAGTTAGCCAAAATCATAACTAATCTATCTAATCCTAAAGCAATACCTCCATGAGGCGGAGTTCCGTATTTCAACGCTTCAACAAAATATCCGAATTTCAATTTTATTTCTTCTTCAGTTAAACCGATTGCCTTAAACATTTTTGACTGTAAATCTTGATTATGAATTCTAATAGAACCACTTCCAAGTTCAAATCCATTTAATACAATATCATATTCTCGTGCTCTAACTTTTCCTTGATCAGTCAACAAATATTTAACATCTTCTTCTCTAGGAGCAGTAAACGGATGATGTGTAGCAACATATCTTCCTTCTTCTTCATCAAACTCAAACAATGGCCAATCTACTAGCCATAGAAAATTAAATTTATTAGCATCAATCAAGTTTAATTCTTTTCCTAAATAATTTCTAAGATTTGCTAATGATTGATTAACTACGTTCTCACTATCAGCAACAATTAGAATTAAGTCGCCATCTTCAATTTGCATTTTTGATTTTAAAACTTCAAAAGCCGGTTCAATATATTTTGAAATTCCCCCACTTGAAATAGAATTTTCATATTTAAACCATGCCAACCCTTTTGCATTAAACTTTTTAACATACTCTGTAAGCCCATCTATATCTTTTCTAGAAAAAGCATCTGCCCTTCCTTTTACATTTATTCCTTTTATTATTCCTTTATTAGATAAAGCATTTTGAAAAACACTAAACTCTAAATCTTTTACTTCTTTAGAAATATTTATTAATTCTAATTCAAACCTTGTATCAGGCTTATCGGTACCGTATCTTTCAAACGAATCCTTAAAAGATAACCTTGGAAAAGGTGTTGATATATCAATATTTTTAACATCCTTCATGACTTTTTTTAGCATTCCTTCAATTACATCATAAATGTTTTCTTCATTTACAAAACTCATTTCAATATCAACTTGCGTAAATTCCATTTGTCTATCTGCTCTTAAATCCTCATCTCTAAAACATTTTACTATTTGAAAATACTTTTCAAATCCAGATACCATTAATAATTGCTTATACATTTGAGGTGATTGTGGTAATGCATAAAATTTCCCCGGATGAACTCTAGATGGAACTAAATAATCTCTTGCACCTTCCGGAGTAGATTTACCAAAAACTGGCGTTTCAATTTCTACAAAATCTAAAGAATCTAAATATTTTCTAATTGACTTGCAAACATTGTTTCGCATAATTAAGTTTTTTTGCATCACAGGTCTTCGCAAATCAAGATATCTATACTTCATTCTAACATCTTCTAAAGCATCTGTTTCATCAGCAATTATAAGAGGAGTTGTTATAGATTCACTCAAAACTTCTACTTTAAAAATTTCAACTTCTATCTCTCCTGTTGGAATATTTAAGTTTTTGCTTTCCCTTTCAAGAACTTTTCCCTCTATTAATATAACAAATTCATTTCTTAAATTTTCCACTATACTATAATTTTGATTTTCAGGTTTACAAACAAGTTGAGTAATTCCATATCGATCTCTTAAATCAATAAATATTAACCCACCTAAATTTCTTTTTTTTGCAACCCAGCCTGCTAAAGATACTACTTTATTTACATCAGAAATTCTAAGTTGTCCATTATTATGTGTTCTCATTTATTATAATTCTCCTTTAAATATATAACTAACTTGGAAATCAGTATTTTTTCTTGTACTCCACCTTGAGAATCTTTCACCATTACTGCCTTTTCCTTAACCTCATTCTCACCTATAATAATAGTAGCTTTTGGCTTTAGTTTGTCTGCTAAATTAAACTGAGGCTTTAATTTAGTATTTTTATAATCCATATCTACAATAAAATCATTATTTCTAAGCATTAAAGCAATTTCAAGGCCTATTTTTTTAGCATTTTCGTCTAAACCTATAATAACAAAATCAACAGACCTTTCTAAATTATCCCATAAATTTTGTTTATCCATAATAGATATTACTCGTTCAATACCAAAAGCATATCCTATACCACTTATGTTTGGCCCACCCATTTGATTAACTAAATTTGCATATTTGCCACCAGCACAGATAGTTAAACCATTAAATTCATCTTCACTTTCTGAAACGAATTCAAATACAGTATCTGTATAATAATCTAATCCCCTAACTAAATTTAAATCAATAATAAATGGAATTTTAAATGAATCTAAAATTTCAATCAAATTATTAAAATACATTTTCGATTCATCGGTTAAGAAACTAGAGATTTTAGGAATGTTACTCATAATTTCAAGTTTTTTATCAATTTTACAATCTAAAATTCTTAAAGGATTACTTTCTAATCTTCTATTACAATCTTCACACAACATGTTTTTATATTTAGAAAAATATGTTTTTATTGATTCCGCATATTTTTTTCTTGAAACCTCGTCTCCAATTGAATTTATATGAAGTTTAATATTTTTAATTTTTAGATTCAAAAATACATTGTATGCACTAATTATTATATCTGCATCTAATAGATAACTAGATTCTCCAAAAGCTTCTACTCCAAATTGATGAAACTGTCTGAATCTACCCGATTGTGGTCTTTCATATCTAAACATTGGTCCAAAGTAATAATATTTGTTTAAAGCAAATGAATTAGCATATAATTTATTTTCAAGATAACTCCTAACAATAGAAGCTGTCCCTTCAGGCCTTAATGTTATACTTCTATCAGATTTATCATTAAAAGTATACATCTCTTTTTTTACAATGTCAGTATCATCACCAACACTTCTTCTAAACAACTCAGTGTTTTCAAAAATAGGAGTAATCATTTCGCTATAATTATATTTTTGTAATATCTCAAACATCTTTTTTTCAACGTATCTTAATTTAAGACTTTTTTGATCATAAAAATCTTGAGTTCCTTTAATTCTTTGATATGACATTTTATCCACCTTAATTGATTATTTATATCTAATATTTATAGATATTATATCATAATTTCATACTAAAATCTAGATAAAAAAATAGGATAAAAATATCCTATTGATTTTGTTTTTTTATCCTTAAATTTTTTCTTTTTTCAAACGTTATAACAATTGCAGGAATAAACATTATTTGTAGTAATATTCCAAAAATTGGAGTTACGAAAAAATCTTTAATTAAATCTTTAATTCCATAAATTCCTATATCAGAAATTGAATAATAAATAATTTTAAATAGTCCACCTACAACCCTTTCAATTAATATAGTAGTTATCAAAGCAAAATAAATATTTAAAATGTTATTCTTAATGACATTAAAAGAATAAATAATACCACTAGCTAAACCACAAGTACTAAGTTCAATCATTAATGATAGACCATCTGGATAAAATACAAGCATTTCTCTTAAGCATAAACGTATTGCTAACGGAGTTAACACACCACAAACAAAACCATATTGCCAGCCGAGAGTAAAACCACAAATCAATACAATAAAATTTAATATAAGTAATCTATCAATCAAATTAGCCATATGATAAACTGGCATTAAAAGAACACCTAAAGCAATAAAAAACACACAAATTATTATATTTTCAACTTTAATCTTCAAATTCATAATCTCCTTTAATCAAAATAATTTTATCATCTAAAATCGAAATTAATTCCCTTTTATACAAGTACCCTATCGCTTTTTTAAAAGCACTTTTACTCATTTTAAAAACTCTATATATAATATCTGGATCTGTTTTTTCAGTAAAATTTAAAACATCATTATGAGTAAGCATATATTTATATAAAATTTTTGCATCATCGATTATTTGAATTTCTTTATTTTCAATGGTTGTTCCTAAAATACCTTTTACATCATTTTTAAGAACTTTAAACTCTAATTTTTCACCTAATCTATATTCTTTTCGTAAATTCTTATAATAAATAAAAACAATATTATAATTTTTTGTAACAACATTAATACCATCATTAGAAATTCTATAGACATAACCAAAATATTTTTTATCTTCCTCTAAAGTTTCTCGCTTTAATCTTTCTATATCCTTCTTTAATAGAGGTTTTGCAACCAATCTATCTCTAACAATTTTTAATATAACTAAAATTTTATCCTTTTCATTTGGCCATATAGCAACATTAACTGGCAAATCATCAGATGATATAAGAATATCTTTACTAATTCCAATATTTATAAATACACCAAAATCTTTTTTAGCTACTACAGTCCCAAAGCCAGGCTGCTCAATTGTTATTGTAGGATTTTCTAGTGTAGCAGCAATTCTATTTTTTTTATCTAAATACACAAAAGCATCTACTTTTTGATTTATTAACAGTTTTTTTTCACAACATTCATTATAATGCAAAAAAACTTCATCGTCACCAATTTTAAGCATATATCCTATTTGCGTTTCTCTAACTACAACAGCTTCATTTATTTTCCCTATCATTAATTTTCCTTTCATTAGACTTTTTGATGCCTATACCAATAGACTCCTCACCATATCTATTTTTTATATCACTTATTAATTCTTGCACTTTGTTTTGTTCATCTACAACTTCATTATTTGAAAACAAATCAAATTGTTTGCTCTCAATACTAGATTCAACTAATTTTGAAACGAAGACTCCCATTAATCTTACTTCAAAATATTCAGGTAAATTATCTTCTAAAACAAGTTCTAGCATTTCATATATCACATATTCATCATCTGTTGCTACTTCTAATAACCTACTTCTAGAAATTATATGAAAATCACTGAATTTAATTTGTAAGCCTACACTCTGTGCTTTTACTCCTTTTTGATTCATCCGATAAACAATAGAGTTTATAAGGTATTTTAAAGCTTTTTTTAAATAACTCAACTCAAAAATATTTGTTTCAAAAGTATGGGAATTGCTAATTGATTCGGCATTATCATAATTTTCATATTCTACTTTTGATGAATCATTGCCGTTAGCCCTTTCTAACAAACTATTAGCATAATTAACCCCCAAAGTTTTTTTAATTAAATTCAAATCTTTAAAATTTGCTAAATCACCAATTGTTTTAATTCCAATTGATTCTAGTTTTTGAAAAGTTTTTTTTCCTACTCCATGCATTTTATTAATAGGCAACGGCCATAATTTATCAACTAATTCTTTTTTTCTTAAAACAGTAATTCCAAATGGTTTATTCATATCACTAGCCATTTTTGCAAGAAACTTATTTGATGCAATTCCAATGCTAATTGACAATTTAAACATATTCATAATCTTATTTTGAACATGTTTAGCAAAATCAATCGCTTCCGCTCCTTGAAACATATCGCTTACATCCATATATGCTTCATCAATAGATGCAACTTCCGTTTTTTTATTTAGACTAATTAAATATTTAAAAACCTGATTAGAATAAGCATTATACATCTCCATTTTAGGTTCAACTATTTTTATATTTGGACATAGTTTAATTGCTTCTGCTGTTAACATAGTAGTTTTTATACCAAACTGTCTAGCCAAATAATTTGGCGATAAAATTATACTTCTTTTAAAGACATCATTTTTAGCAACTACAATTGGAACATTTTTATATGAAGCCTCTTCTGCCATTTCACAAGCTGCAAAAAAAGCATCTAAATCCAAATGAAATATAATTTTTGAACTTTTCATTTTTTTATTTCCTTTTTTAAAAATTTATGTTATAATATCTATGTTATTATTATATCATAAATATGAGAGGTGCAAAATGAAAAAAAATCAAAAAGCAAAAAAAACTAAAAAAGAAAAAAAACCTTTGCTTGAAACTAGAGTAAAACCAGATAATTCTGTTGAAGTTGAACTTAAAAAAAACCCTGCAGAAACTATTTTTGGTAAAATATTATTACTTTTAATAATTGCAGGAATGATATTAGTTCCACTAATTCTTGTAATAAAATTGCTTATTGATGCAATGAATTAATAATTAAAACTTCGCATAAAATGCGAAGTTTTTTATTTCTTAAATCCCTCTTGTTCATTTGATGCAGTATTATCTAATTCAGGATTTTCAGTTTCAGCTAATTTACTATAAATAATAGTAACAGGAGAAACAATTAAACACGATAATGTTACTTCAATTAAAAAATTAGATGCTAATAAAGTAAGCAATAAAGTTAAGAACTTAAAGTTATCTGGAAAAGGATAGTCTTTAGCAAAGAAAAAGAAGCCATATTTCCACGAAAAGAAAAGTAATGTTATAACTAATAATGAATGTATAAAAGTAGCTAGAAAAGCAGTTATAATAACTCCTATTTTTCTTCCCTTTGTAATTTTATTAAACAAATTGTATATATCTATTGCAATAAAGCCAACTAAAACACGTGGGAAAACACTAACTAAAGGATTAGTAAAAACAATAGTATCCACGGTTTGGTTCCTAAAAGCTAAATACAATGAAGCTAACCCCCATGCCAACCCTAAAAAAGAACCATACCAACGCCCTAAAGCAATAGCTCCTATTAAAACTGGAATATGAATAATTGTTATTTCTATACCACTAAGTTTAGGAAATCCTAGTCCCGTAAAAGTTAACACTAAAATTATTGCTAATAACAATGAACATAGTGCTAAATCAAAAGTTTTAATTCTTTTTTTCATTTTTCACCTTATTCTATGAATTCAAATTCATATCCAAAAATTCGAACAACATCACCATTTTTAACACCGAGTTTTCGAAGTTCAGCATCAACACCCATAGTTCTTAATTTTCTTGCAAAAATTTTTGCATTTGTTTCATTAGAAAAATCTGTTCGCTCAAATATTTTTTTAACAACTGCCCCTTCAACATTATATACACCATCAGAATCTTTTTTGATAACAAATTTTTCTTCTTCTTTTTCATATTTGTATTCAACAAATTCAGTTATAGTTTTATCTTCAAAGGTAGTTATTGATGATGTTTCTAATAAATCAGCAACCTTATATAAAAGTTTATCTAGATTTTCTCGTGTATATGCACTGATTTCTATTATTGGTCTATCGATAACTTCTTTCATTTTTTCAATAATATCACGATTAGATATAATATCAATTTTATTTAAAACTACCAACATAGGTCTTTCAAGTAATTTAGGATTAAATTTTTCTAATTCTTTATTAATAACTGAATAGTTAGTTAAAAGATTATGTTCATCGACTTGACTAATATCTATTAAATGAATAATAACTCTAGTTCTTTCTATATGTTTTAAAAATCTATATCCTAAACCTAAACCACTACTAGCTCCTTCAATTAATCCAGGTAAGTCAGCCATTACAAAACTTCTACCATCAGGTACTTGAACAACCCCTAAATTAGGAACAAGTGTGGTAAATGGATAATCAGCAATTTTAACTTTTGCTTTTGACAATGCCGATATAAGTGTACTTTTACCAGCATTTGGAAGTCCCACAAGACCTACATCTGCTAATAATTTAAGTTCTATTTTAATAGTTTTTTCTTCTCCAGGTTCTCCTTTTTCACAAATTTCAGGAGCAGTAACTCTAGATGTTGCAAATCTGGCATTACCTTTTCCACCTTTTCCACCTGAGGCTACAAGTAATTCTTGTTTATCTTTAGTAATATCACCAATTATTATTTTTTTTTCATAATCATATATAACACTGCCAATTGGAACTCTAATATAAGTATTTTCGCCATTTTTCCCGAATTTGTTTTTACTCATACCATTTTGTCCGTTTTCTGATGTTATTTTCTTTTGATACCTAAAATCTAGTAATGTAGTCAATCCTTCATCTCCAATGAAAATGATACTTCCACCGTTTCCGCCATCACCACCTGAAGGGCCACCGAAAGGGACGTATTTTTCACGTCTAAAAGCAACAATACCATTTCCACCCCTACCAGCTTTAACTTTTATTACTACTTCATCAATAAACATAAACCCCTCTTTTTCCAAAAAAATGCACCTTAGGTGCATTTTTTATTTTGCTTCATATACAGAAACTTGTTTTTTGTCTTTTCCTTTGCGTTCATATTTTACATAACCTGTTATTTTAGCAAATAACGTGTCATCTTTCCCACGACCTACATTATTTCCAGGAAAAATTTTAGTTCCTCTTTGGCGAAAAATAATAGATCCTTCATGAGCAAATTCACCATCTGACAATTTACACCCTAATCTTTTTGCATGCGAATCGCGGCCATTTTTAGTAGAACCAGCAGCTTTCTTTGATGCGAAAAATTGTATATTAATTTTAAACATTTTAATTCTCCTTTATTTTTGATATTTTAACATTTTTAGCATATTGTTTTGATATGCTAGTCAAACACTCTTCCAAGTTTTCTAAAATTAAATTACTCATTTCACTTGGATTAGTTATTTGAATTTTCATTTTTGCATTTTTTTCATCGCAAAAATATTTAAAATCTTTTGTGACCTTTTCTAAAAGCCCTAAACTTAAATAAAAAGCCGTTGAAACAGCACTACAAACAATATCTTTTCCTAGTTCATCATAGCCTGAATGTCCTTCAATTGATATTTCTTTAAACTCCGTTTCACTTTTTATTAAATTTACTTTAATCATCATTAACCTTCTAAAGATACAATTTGAACTTTTGTATAAGGCTGACGATGCCCTTGTTTTTTATGATAGTTTTTCTTTGACTTGTATTTGTAAACAATGATTTTTTTGCCCCTTCCTTCTTTTACAACTACACCAAGAACTTTTGCACCTTTAACAAAAGGTTCACCAATTTTACCATTAATCATTAAAACTTTATCAAAAACAACTTCTTTGCCTGCTTCAATATCTAATTTTTCGACATAAACAAAGTCATCTTTAGAAACTTTATACTGTTTTCCACCAGTTTCAATTACTGCATACATAATAGCTCCTCCTCATTTATTCATTAAGACACGCCTTTAAGGTGATTAAACTTATACCTTTTTAGAGCGGTGGCTTTTACACAACATAGTTATTTTACTACTTTTTACATATAAAGTCAAGGTAAAATAGTTATATTTTACCTATAATATTTAATATTTCATTTGCTTTATTAATAAAATATTTAGGTTTTCCTACCTCTTCTGGTTTTCTAAATCCCCATGTGACAATAGCACAATCTATTCCAGCATTATTTGCTAATTGTAAATCCACATCAGTATCACCTATATATAGGATTTCTTCTTTTTTTAAATTATTATTTAAAATTATTTGATTTAACATTTTTGGATTAGGTTTATGTGGTTCTTCCTTAATTCCACCTTGAACAAAGTTAAAAATATTAGGGAAATTTTTATATATAATCTCCTTAGCTTCAAGATTTGGCTTATTTGATAAAACCCCTAAAAATATATTCATTTTTTTTATTTTTGTTAATACTTCAATCATCCCAGGATATGGTTTTGTATTAATATATTTACTATTTATATAATGTCTTCTATAAGATGATTTCACTTGTTCATGCAATTCAATTTTATTAAAAGGCATTAGCGCTCTAGTAATCAGTACATCTACACCATTTCCAACAAAATACTTTATTTCTTCAGATGAATAATTTCCTTTTAAACCATTTTCAATCAAAGCATAATTAACACTAATTTTTAAATCTTCTAAAGTATCAAGTAAAGTACCATCCAAGTCAAATATAACCGTTTTATAATTGCTCACTACTTTACTTCATAACTCCAATCCAAATATTTTTCTTCACCAAATTGAATTGATTTCAAATAATCAAAAAGTTTTTTAGTAACAGAGCCAACTTTAAAATCATTTATAATCATAGTAGTCCCCTGATAAAACAATTCACCAATTGGCGTAATCACAGCTGCAGTTCCTGTGCCCCATGCTTCTTCCAAAATTCCTTTTTTAGAAGCTTCCATCAATTCTTGAATAGATAACTTCCTTTCTTCAACATCATAACCAAATGATTTTAAAATTTTAATACATGAATCTCTAGTAACCCCAGGCAAAATACTTCCATCCAAAGGAGCAGTAACAACTTTTCCGTCTATCTTAAACATAACATTCATTGTTCCGACTTCTTCAACATATTTTCTTTCAACACCATCTAACCATAAAACTTGAGAAAAACCTTTTTTTTGAGCATTTTCAGCAGCAATAATACTAGCTGCATAATTTCCACCACATTTAGCTTCTCCAGTTCCACCTCTAACAGCTCTAACATAGTAATCTTCTACATAGATTCTACTAGGTTCAAACTTATAATATTCAGATGATGGCGAACAAATAATTACAAATCTATATGATTTACTAGCTTTTACGCCTAAACCAACATCTGTTGCATACATAAACGGTCTAATATATAAAGAAGAATTCTTATCTTTCGGAATCCAATCTCTTTCAATTTTTACTAACGTTTCAACACATTGCAAAAATTCTTCAGCAGGAATAACTGGCATACATAATCTTTCATTAGATCTCATAAATCTCTTAGCATTTTCCATTGGTCTAAATAATAGCACTTTATCTTCTAAAGTTCGATATGCTTTCATTCCTTCAAAAGTTTCTTGAGCATAATGTAATACATAAATGGAAGGATTATAGGAAAAATTTTCAAAAGCAGTTATAACAGGTGTTTCCCACTTTCCATCTTTATAATCACGATATAACAAATAATCAGTTTGATACTTGCCAAAACCTAAATTACCTTGTGGTTTTTCTTTTAAAACTTCTCTTTTTTCAAATTTAATTTCCATTTTTTATACCTCAATTTATATTTTTGATTATTAAATCAGTAATTTCTCTATTATTACATTTTTTAGTTTCATCGCCTTCGTAAATATCTAACGTTCTATAACCTTCATTTAAGACTTTATCGACCGCTTTTTCAATTACATCCGCCTCTTTTTCAAGCCCAAAAGAATATCTAAGCATCATTGCTGCAGAAAGTATAGTAGCAATAGGATTAGCTATTCCTTTGCCAGCAATGTCTGGAGCAGAACCATGAATTGGTTCATACATACCACATTTTGTATCTCCCAAAGAAGATGAAGGTAGCATACCAATTGACCCTGTTAATTGTGAAGCCTCATCTGATAATATATCACCAAACATATTAGATGTTACAATAACGTCAAACTGTTGAGGATTTCTTACCAATTGCATTGCTGCATTATCAACTAACATATCAATTACTTCTACTTCTGGATATTCTTTTGCTAAAGAATGAATAGTTTCTCTCCATAATCTAGAACTCTCAAGTACATTAGCTTTATCAATACTAGTAACTTTTTTACCCCTTTTCATAGCAATTTCAAAAGCTACTCTACCTATTCTTTCTATTTCCATAACACTATAACATTCCGTATCAAAAGCTTCTAGTCCATACTCGCCTTCTCTTCGTCCATTTTCTCCAAAATACATTCCACCAGTTAATTCCCTAACTATAACTATATCAAACCCATCCTTTACTATTTCTGGTTTTAACGGACAGGCACCTTTTAAAGCAGGATATAATTTAGCTGGTCTAAGATTTGAAAACAAGCCTAAAGCTGATCTAATCCCCAACAAAGCTTTTTCTGGTCTTAAGTGTCCTGGTAAATTATCCCATTTAGGGCCACCTACAGCTCCTAGTATAACGCTATCACTGTCTTTGCAGCCTTTAATTGTTTCTTCTGGTAAAGGTATTCCATATTTATCTATAGCACACCCTCCTGCTAAATATTCTTTATATTTAAACTCGTGTCCATATTTTTTACCTATTACATCCAATACTTCACAAGTGCTATTTACAATTTCCGGACCTATTCCGTCTCCTTTTAATAAAGCAATTTTAAACTTCATTTAATCACTAAAAACTCTTATTCTATAAGAGTTTTTCTCCTTTCAATTTTTTATATTTTATTTATCTAATTTTCCAGACTTAGCTACTTCTACCAAGCCGTTACCGTTTATAATTTTTTGTACAAATGCTGGAAAAGCTGGAACTTTATATTCTTTATTTTGAGTAATATTTTTAACAATACCTTTATCAAAATCAACCGATACATTATCACCGTTTTTAATAGCTTTAGCTGCTTCTGCATTTTCAATAATAGGTAAACCTATATTAATTGAATTTCTATAAAAAATTCTTGCAAAACTCTCAGCAATTATCAAAGATATTCCACTTTCTTTAATTGCAATTGGTGCATGTTCCCTACTAGAGCCACAACCAAAATTCGTTCCAGCAACCATAATGTCGCCTTTTGAAATTTTCTTTAAAAAATCTTTATCTAAATCTTCCATACAGTGTGAAGCTAATTCTTTTTTATCACTAGTATTTAAATATCTAGCAGGAATAATAACATCAGTGTCAATATTGTTCCCATATTTTATTACTTTACCTTCAACTTTCATTATAAAACCTCCTTAGTACTAGAAATTTTTCCAGTAATGGCACTTGCGGCAGCAACTGCAGGACTAGCAAGATATACTTCAGATTCTACATGCCCCATTCTACCTACAAAATTTCTATTTGTAGTAGCGACTGCTCTTTCACCTTTAGCTAAAATTCCCATATGTCCACCTAAACAAGGGCCGCATGTTGGAGTAGATATCAAAGCACCTGCATCTAAAAAGATTTTAAATAATCCTTTTTTCATAGCTTGCATATATATCTTTGGTGTTGCTGGTATTATAATTGCTCTAACTCCTTTTGCAACTTTTTTTCCCTTAAATATTTTAGCAGCTATTTCTAAATCTTCTAATCTACCATTTGTGCAACTTCCAATTACAACTTGATCGATTTTAATATCTTTTATTTCATCAAAAGTTTTAGTATTTTCTGGTAAATGAGGAAAAGCTACCGTTTGTTTTATTTCAGATAAATCAATTTCATATACTTCATCATAAACTGCATCATCATCTGCAACGAAAATTTTTGGAGTTTTAGCTTTTGCTTCTTTCAAAAACTTTAAAGTTTTTTCATCTACAATGAATATACCGTTTTTAGCACCTGCTTCTATCGCCATATTACAAATACACAATCTGTCACTAATAGATAAAGTAGCAACACCTTCACCAGTAAATTCCATTGATCTATATAAAGCACCATCAACACCAATCTTACCAATAATATGTAAAATTACATCCTTACCAGTAACCCATTTATTAAGTTTGCCTTTTAAAACAAATTTTATTGCACTGGGAACTTTAAACCACGCCTTACCAGTCGCCATTCCAACCGCCATATCAGTTGAACCAACGCCTGTAGCAAACGCTCCTAATGCCCCATATGTACAAGTATGACTATCAGCACCAATAACAACATCACCACTTGTCACCAAACCTTTTTCTGGTAGCAAAGCATGTTCAATCCCCATTTCACCACCATCAAAAAAATTAACTATTTTCTTATCATTAGCAAAATTTCTACACATTTTGCATTGTTCAGCAGCTTTGATATCTTTATTAGGAGCAAAATGGTCCATAACTAAAGCTATTTTCTCTTTTGAAAAAACTTCTTTTTTGCCTATTTTATTAAATTCAGAAATAGCTACTGGTGAAGTTATATCATTTCCCAACACCATATCTAAATCTACCAATATTAACTCACCAGCTGTTACTTGAGCATTTTCACCAAGTTTTGAAGCTAATATTTTTTGAGTCATTGTCATTTTTGCCATAAATATTAATTCCTTTCATACTTTATACATTATATTTTTCAAGAAAGTATTCGATTGAATCAACCAAAGCAATAATACTTGCTTCTATAATATCAGTAGAAACACCAATTGTTGTCCAATTTTCCTTTCCGTTAGTACTTTCAATTAGAACTCTTGTTGTGGCAGCAGTTGCTTGTTTTTGATCAAGTACTCTTACCTTATAGTCTAATAATTTCATTTTAGATAAATTAGGATAAAATACCACTAATGCCTTTCTTAAGGCTGTGTCCAAAGCATTGACTGGTCCATTACCAGATGCAGCAGTCATTTCAGAAGTGCCATTTACTTCTACTTTTACTGTAGCATATGATGGGAACTCATTGTCAGCCATTGGAAACTCACCCATAGTTTTATATAAATTAAGTTTAAAGTAAGGCTTATGTTTTCCTAATATTTTTTTAACCAATATTTCAAATGATGCATCTGAAGATTCAAATTGATATCCTTTGTGTTCTAAATTTTTTAAAGTATCAATAATTTTTGATAATATTGGAGAGTTTTTATCAATTTCTGGAGCAAATGGTCTAATTTTTTCAAGGATACTACCCCTACCAGCAACTTCAGAAATTAAAAATCTTCTTTTATTACCTACTAGACTAGGGTCAACATGCTCAAAAGATGTAGAATTCTTCAAAACTCCATCAATATGCATCCCAGCTTTATGAGCAAAAGCACTTTTTCCAACATAAGGTTTATTATTTAACAATTTAATGTTAGAAATACCAGAAATTTTTTTAGCAGTTTCTGTAACAAGTTCTAATTTGCCATCACAAACATATTCAGTTTTTAAATTTAGACTAGGAATTATTGAACTTAAATCAGCATTTCCACAACGTTCTCCAAACCCAACAAAAGTCCCTTGAATTTGAACTGCACCTTCTTGAACTGCAATAATAGTGTTTGCAACTGCACAGCCAGAATCATTATGAGCATGCATCCCTATTCTAATACCACTGAATTGTTTAACAACTAAAGATACTATATCCCTAACCTCATTTGGCAATATACCACCATTAGTATCACAAAGGCATAAAACATCTGCACCAGCATCAACTGCTTTTTTTAATACCTTCATAGCATATTTTGGATTGCTTTTATATCCATCAAAAAAATGTTCTGCATCAAAAATTACTTCTTTGCCACAATCCTTTAGATATTTAACTGTATCAAAAATCATTTCTAAATTTTCTTCTAAAGTTGTTTGAATAACTTCTTTAACATGTAAATCCCATGTCTTTCCAAAAATAGAAACAACCTCTGTATTAGCGCTAAGCAAAGCTTTTATATTTGCATCATCCTCGATTTTTGACTTTTTCCTTCTAGTACTACCAAATGCACAAACTTTAGAATTTTTTAATTCAATTTCTGATAATTTTTCAAAAAATTCTAAATCCTTTGGATTAGATGCGGGATTACCAGCTTCAATATAAGTAATACCAAAGTCATCTAAGACCTTAACAATATTTATTTTATCGTTTACCGAAAATGATATATCTTCGCTTTGTGCACCATCACGTAAAGTTGAGTCAAAAGTTTCGATTCTTTTCATATTATTTGTTAACTCCCATATTAAAGTATTTATTTATTGCATTAATGTAGGCCTTTATGCTTGATTCAATGATATTACTTGAAAGGCCTCTACCTGTAATCATCTTATCTTCAATGCTTACCTTTGCAATTACTTCCCCTTGAGCATCTACTCCATCAGTTACAGCATTTATAATATAACTTTCAAGATTGAATACTAAAGGAAAAACAACATTATTGATTGCATTAAATACAGCATCAATTGGCCCATATCCTAAAGAAACATGTTCAACAACTTTATCTTGGTATTTCAATTTTACTGAACAAATTGAACTAGCATCACTTCTTGTATGTACTTCAAAATCTAGCAATTCCATTTCTTTGATTTCAAGCTCTTTATTAGCAACAATCGCTTCTATATCGCTTTCGTAAATTTCTTTCTTTTTATCACATAAATTTTTGAACTTTTTGAATGCAGTTTCAATTTCTTGTTCTGTTAAATTATATCCCATAGATTTTAGTCTATCAGTAAAAGCATGTTTCCCAGAATGTTTACCTAAAACCATATTACTTTTAATTACAACACCAACTGACTCTGGTGTCATAATCTCATAAGTGGATTTTTCTGCTAGCATACCATGTTGATGAATTCCAGATTCATGAGCAAAGGCATTTGCTCCAACAATTGGCTTATTAATTGGTGGAATCATCCCTAAAATATTATATACTAACTTACTAGTTCTATAAATTTGAGTTGTATCAATATTAGTAACACATTGTAATCTTTTATAACGTGTTTTTAACACCATTACAATTTCTTCTAAAGCTGCATTCCCAGCTCTTTCTCCTAACCCATTGATTGTACACTCAACTTGTCCAGCTCCTGCTTCGATTCCTGCTATAGAATTAGCAACACCTAAACCTAGATCATTATGGCAATGAACTGAAATCACCGCTTGATCAATGTTTGGAACATTTTTTTTGATATAAGTTATCATTTCAGCAATTTCCGCAGGTGTTCTATAACCTACTGTGTCAGGCAAATTAATAGTATTAGCACCTGCATTAATTACTTCAGTTACAATTTTTGCTAGGAATACTAAATCAGTTCTACCAGCATCTTCTGCAGAGAACTCAATGTCCTTACATAATGATTTCCCATACTTTACCATCTCAACAGCTAAATCCAATACTTCTTCAGGAGTTTTTTTAAGCTTATATTTCATATGAATATCTGAAGTCGCTATAAAAATATGAATTACTGGATGAACAGCATCTTTTGTTGCTTCATACGCAGCATCTATATCTTTTTTATTAGCCCTAGCTAAAGATGCGACAGCACATTTTTTTATAACCTTTGAAACAGCACTAATTGCTTCAAAATCTCCAGGTGAAGCAATTGCAAAACCTGCTTCGATCACATCAACACCAAGTGATTCTAGTTGCTTAGCTATTTCAATTTTTTCAGTTAAATTCATACTACATCCAGGAGCTTGCTCGCCATCTCTTAGCGTAGTATCAAATATTCTTATTCTTCTTTCCATCTTATTCACCTATTGTCTAAAAATAGCTCCTTTATCAGCTGAAGTTACCATTTTAGAATATCTTTTTATATATCCAGTTAAATCAGTTTTTTCTTTTATTTTTATTTCTTTTTTACGTTTAGCGATTTCATCTTCTGATACTAATAATTCTATACTATAATTATTAATATCAATGCTAATAATATCTCCTTCTTTTACATATGCAATTAATCCACCTGCAGCAGCCTCAGGAGCTATATGACCAATTGCAGCTCCGCGTGTTGCACCTGAAAAACGCCCATCTGTAATTAGAGCAACTTCTTTATCTAGCCCCATTCCAGCAATAGCTGAAGTTGGAGATAACATTTCTCGCATACCAGGCCCACCAGCAGGTCCTTCATATCTAATAACTACTATATCACCTGCTATTATCTTACCTGAATAAATTGCTTCAATCGCAGCTTCTTCAGAATCAAAAACTCTTGCCTTTCCTTTGTGTTTAAGCATTTCTGGAGCAACTGCACTTCTTTTTACAACAGCACCATTAGCAGCAATATTTCCAAACAAAACTGCTAATCCGCCAGTATCTGAATAAGGTGAATCTATACTTCTTATTACGCCTTTGTTTAAAGAAGTAAATTTATAATTATCTAAATTCTCACCCATTTTTCTAGTTGATACAGTTAAAACTTTTAAATTTATTAATTTTTTCTTAATTAATTCTTGCATCACCGCATAAACCCCTCCTGCATCATTTAAATCTTGCATATGGTGAGGGCCAGCTGGTGCTAATTTACATAAATTAGGCGTTTTAGAGCTAACTTCATTAATAGTTTTCAAATCAATATTAACATTTGCTTCATTTGCAATAGCCAGTAAATGTAACACCGAATTAGTAGAACAACCTAATGCCATATCAACAGTAAGTGCATTATAAAATGCATCTAGTGTCATAATATCTTTTGGCTTGATATTATTTTTATAAAGATTCATAATTTGCATACCCGTATTTTTAGCAAGCCTTATTCTTTCAGCCATTACTGCAGGGATTGTACCATTTCCTGGTAAAGCCATACCTAAAGCTTCACATAAGCAGTTCATAGAATTAGCAGTAAACATCCCTGAACAAGATCCGCATGTAGGGCAAGCTCTGTTTTCAATGAATTCTAGTTCTTCTAAAGAGATTTTTCCTGCTTTATAAGAACCGATTGCTTCAAACACAGAATTTAAATCTAAAGATTTTGAACAGTCATCATTTAAAGAAAGCATCGGTCCACCAGATACAAAAATCGAAGGAATATTTAATCTGGCAGCAGCCATTAACATACCTGGAATAATTTTATCGCAATTTGGTATAAAAACTAAAGCATCAAAGCAATGAGCTTGAACCATACATTCTACACTATCAGCAATTATTTCTCTTGAAGCAAGTGAATACTTCATTCCAGAATGGCCCATAGCTATTCCATCACAAATACCAATAACATTAAATTCCATTGGAGTACCACCATTCATTAAAATACCATCTTTAACTGCTCTAGCAATAAGTTGCAAATTAGAATGGCCAGGAACCACTTCATTATAAGAATTTACAATTCCTATAATTGGTCTATTAATTTGTTCATTAGTATAGCCGTTTGCCTTAATTAAAGATCTATGTGGTGAATGTTCTAAACCTTCTTTAATATTCTTACTATTCATATAAACCTCTTTTATTTTTTATTTTGCCAACTCATTTTTTCTCTTAATTCCGCACCCACTTTTTCAGCTTGATGTTCAGCTTCAATTCTACGACGAGCTAAGAATGAAGGACGATTTGCTTTGTTTTCTAAAATCCAGTTTTTAGCAAATTCACCAACTTGTATTTCATTTAAAACCTTTTTCATTTCTTTTTTAGTTTCTTCAGTAATTATACGATTACCTACCATATAATCACCATATTCAGCAGTATCACTGATTGAATATCTCATACCTGCAAAACCGCCAGCAAATATTAAGTCTACGATTAATTTCATTTCATGAATACATTCAAAATAAGCACTTTCTGGTTGATACCCAGCTTCTACTAATGTTTCAAATCCAGCTTTCATTAGAGCTACTACACCACCACATAAAACTGCTTGTTCACCAAATAAGTCAGTTTCAGTTTCTTCTTTAAATGTAGTTTCTAAAACTCCACCACGAGCTCCACCAATTCCCATTGCATATGCAAGAGCTGTATCTTTAGCTTTTTTAGAATAATCTTGATAAACAGCAATCAAACATGGAACACCTTTTCCTTCAAGATATTGACTTCTTACAGTATGACCAGGTCCTTTAGGAGCAATCATAATAACATCTATATTCTTTGGAGGCACTATTTGGTTAAAATGGATATTAAAACCATGTGCAAAACACAAAGTCATCCCTTCTCTTAAATTATCTTTTACATCTTTTTCATAAATCGCAGCCATCTTTTCATCATTAACTAGCATCATTACGATATCAGCCTTTTTAACAGCATCAGCTGTATTCATTACAACTAAACCTGCTTCTTTAGCTCTTGCTGCTGAAGTAGACCCAGGATATAAAGCTACAATAACATTCATCCCACTATCTCTTAAATTAAGTGAATGAGCATGACCTTGACTTCCATAACCAACTATTGCAATAGTTTTCCCCTTTAACAATGATAAATTACAATCTTTTTCATAATACATTTTCGCCATTTTTTATTTCTCCTTTTTATTTATATATAATTATAAAATTTCTTTTCCATAATTTAATGCTAGAGCACCAGCTCTACACATTTCTAAAATTCCGAATTCTTTTGCTTCTTCGATAAATTTTTCATTCGCAATAATATCTTCAGTTAACTCTACTGATATTGATTCTTCACTAAAATCAACAATTCTACCACTATATTTGTTAACTAGATTATTAATCAAAATATTTTTCCCATCTTTAATTTTAATCTTAACAAGAACATGTTCTCTAACTAAACTATTATCTAACTCTAAAATTTTAACTTTTTTTACATCATATAGTTTAAGTAATTGCTTTGAAATTTGTTCTTTTACATAATCATCACCATATACCAAAATAGTCATTCTAGAATATTTTGAATTTTCTATTGGTCCAACAGCTAGACTTTCAATATTATAACCTCTTCTAGCAAACAAACCTGCTACCCTAGTTAATACACCAAACTGGTTTGAAACTAATGCAGATATAATAAATTTATTATTTTCCATAAGTGCCTCACTTTACTATCATATCATTGATGCTTCCACCAGGAGGAATCATAGGTAACACTCTATCATCTTTATCAACAACACAATCAATTACAACTGGTGATTCAGTATTTATACACTCTTTAACTATATAATTTAATTCATTTAGAGTAGTCGCTCTATAACCTCTCGCCCCAAAAGCTTCAGCTAATTTAACAAAATCTGTCTTTCTATCTAGAATAGTTGAAGAATATCTCTTTTCATAAAAAGATGTTTGCCACTGCCTAACCATCCCTAAAACATTATTGTTAATTATAACAACTATTAAAGGTAATTTTTGTGAAACAGCAGTCGCAAGTTCATTCAAATTCATTCCGAAACTTCCATCTCCTGTAAATAAAATTGTTCTTTTATAATTCTTTCCAATGCAACTTCCTATAGCTGCTCCCATTCCAAAGCCCATAGTTCCTAGTCCTCCCGAAGTAATTAAAGTTCTAGGTTTTTGAAATTTATAATATTGAACAGCCCACATTTGATGTTGCCCTACATCTGTAACAATATTTGTTTCATCATCTGTATATTTATTAATAGTTTGAATTATATTTTTTGCTACCATCAAATCGTTTTGAGGATCATTTTTTTCTTGCTCTTTTTTATAACCATCTACTTCTTCTAGCCATGCCTTATTTTCAATTTTAGGTGTTTTAGAAATTAGTTTCTTAAGTATTTCAAAAACATCCCCAGACATCCCTACATCAGGTTTAATGTTTTTTCCAATCTCAGCAGGATCTATATCAATATGTATTATTGAAGTATTTTTAGTATATGCATCTTTATCTCCAGTAGCCCTATCGCTAAATCTAACACCTACTGCTATTATAAGGTCAGATTTTGCATGAGCCATTGAAGAAACATATTTTCCATGCATCCCTGTCATTCCTAAATTGTTTTTATATGAATTTGGAATTGCTGAAAGCCCCATCATGCTAGTGCCTATTACAGCATCAATTTTATCAGCAAATTCAATTAAAAGTTGACCTGAATTAGATAATACAGCACCTCCACCACAATAAATATATGGCTTTTTTGCTTTTTTTATTAACTCAACTGCTTTATCTATTTTAGCATCACTAAAATCAACAGTTCTTTTATCATCAATAACAGGTTTTTTTAAATTTCCATCATATTCGCACATTCCAGACTGAACATCTTTTGGTATATCTATTAATACTGGTCCAGGTCTTCCAGATGAAGCTATTGCAAAAGCTGTATTTACAGTATCAGCTAACTCTTCTATGTCTTTAATCATAAAACTATGTTTTACAATTGGCATAGTTACACCAACTATATCTACTTCTTGAAAAGTATCTTTTCCTAATAAAGTAGTTGCAACATTTCCAGTAATAACAACCATAGGTGTAGAATCAAGAAATGCATTAGCTATACCTGTAACTAAATTAGTAGCTCCTGGTCCTGATGTTGCAAAAACAACTGCTGTTTTACCAGTTACTCTTGCATAACCATCAGCAGCATGAGCTGCTCCTTGTTCATGTGCAGTTAGAACATGCTTTATATAATCTCTTTTTTTGTATAAAGCATCATATATAAATAAAACACTCCCACCAGGGTAACCAAAAATAGTATCTACTTTATTTTTTATCAAAACTTCAATTAAAATTTCTGCTCCGTTTAATTGCATATATGCCTCCTTATTTAAAAAACCTTGATATTCAAAACAATAATCAAGGTTTACCCAAAACAAATTAAATTATTTTTCTCATAAAAAGTAACCAAAATATTGAATGATTACAAAATATATTACCATAAAACATGAAAAAAGTCAATACATCAGTGTATATTTACTTTATTAATAATATTCATTTGATTTTTTAAATTTTTATGATAAAATTATTTTAACCAAAGGAGACTAACTATGAAAAAAAATTTGTTAGAATTAGTCGGAAATACACCGATTCTTTTTCATAATAATTTATATTTAAAACTAGAATCTTTTAACCTTGCTGGCTCAATCAAGGATAGAGTTGTTTTAAATATAATAAATCAACTTGAAAAAGATGAATATTTACAGCCTGGAGACACTATAATTGAAGCTACAAGTGGTAATACAGGCATTGCATTAGCACTAATTGGGAAAATAAAAGGATATAATGTAACAATTGTAATGCCTGAAAATATGAGTGATGAAAGAAAAAAATTAATTGCCTCTTATGGTGCTAAATTAGTATTAACTCCAAAAAATTTTGGAATGAATGGGGCAATACTAACAGCTGAAAAATTATTAAAAGACAATAGTTATAAATCATTAAACCAATTTTCCAGTAAATACAATGTTGAAACACATGAATTATTTACTGGTCCTGAAATATTAAAAGAATTTGATAGTTTAGATGTTTTAGTTTGCGGAATTGGAACTGGTGGTACTATTGTAGGACTGTCTAATTTTTTAAAAAAACATTTTAAAAATTTAAAAGTTATTGGAGTAGAACCTTTTGAATCCAGTATAATTAGCACAGGTAAAAAAGGACCTCACCAAATTCAAGGTATAGGAGCAGGCTTTATTCCAAAAATTCTAGATCTCAAATCTATAGATCAAATAATAAGAGTAAAATCAGAAGATGCAATTTCAAAAACAAAAAAATTAATTTCTGAAGGTTTATCCATAGGTATTTCTAGTGGTGCAGCAATTTGCGCAGCTGAAGAAATAGAAAAAGATAATAAAAATAAAAAAATTTTAGTGATTTGTCCTGACAATCACTTAAAATATGTGAGTGTGTTATATGAGTAGATATTTTAAATCCATACGAGAAAGAGACCCTGCAGCTAGACATTTTTTACAAATAATTTTATGTTACCCAGGAGTACAAGCTATGTTTTGGTATAGAATAGCAAGGTTCTTCTATGTAATTAAGTTAAAACTTATCGGTGAATTTATTATGTATATAGTAAGGTGTGCTTTAAGTATTGAAATTCATCCTGGAGCTAAAATTGGTAAAAGGCTGTTTATTGATCATGGAACTGGAGTTGTAATTGGTTCTACTTCCATAATAGGAAATGATTGTACAATTTACCAAGGCGTTACTTTAGGAGGGACCGGAAAAGATAAAGTCAAAAGACATCCAACTTTAGGTAACAATGTAATGGTAGGGGCTGGAGCAAAAGTTTTAGGTAATATTGTAATTGGTGACAATGTTAAAATTGGTGCGAATACTGTTGTCTTACACAGCATTCAAAGCGATCAAACAGTTGTTGGTATTAAGGGAAAAGAAGTTATTAAGTAACTTAAATTATAATTGCAAACAAAAAAGGCTTTATAGAAAAATCTATAAAGCCTTTAATTATTATCTTTTATTCTGATAATGGAGTAAATTTAGCATATAATGTAACTCCACCAGTAACAGTATAAGGGAACGTTACCGCACTTTCTGGAGAGAAAGTACTGCTTCTAAACCATCCATCAAAAGTGTATCCAGCTTTAATAGGATCAGTTGGTTTAGCAAATTCAGCGCCTTCTTTAACACTATATTGTTCTGAAGTATCTTCATCAATTCTCAATGTAACTGTATAAGTAGGAATTTGAATTTTTTGTAAAGTAAACTTAGTAGTAGTTGAGAAATGAGCTTCCTTTGCTAAATTGAATGCTGGATTATCATCAAGGTAACGAGCTAACCAAATAAACTCACCAGCTTCTAAAGTAACAACTGTAGTTAAATCAGTATATACTCCTTTAAGAGTTCCATCAGCTTTTGCTACAACTGCTAATCTAACTGCATTAGGACCACACGCTTGATTTATTTCAAATGAAATACTTTCAGGACCATCATTAAGAATTGCAGAACCTGCAGAACTCCATGATGTACTAGCTGTAGTTGTCAACACTGAGAAATCAACAGTTCCACTCTTACCACTTACAACCACAACTGCATTAATTTGGAATAATACATCAGTTTTTACAGTATCACCTGCAGTATAAACTTTTGTCATAGTCCATCCATTCCAATGAGTTTCTTTAACATATGCAGATAAGTCATGATAGAATAAACCACCTTCACCGCGATCTAACATACCAAAATTGATAGTAACTTCTTCAAATTTAGTAGTAACTGTTTTATGCGTTGCAACTAAAACAATTTCTTTAACTGAAAATACATTCTTTAATAATTTTCCAGTTGTAACATCAAATACAGTTGCATCTTCACCATCTTTTAATGACCAAGTAACTGTGTTAGGCATTTCAATATCATCAGTGATTCTTGTTCCTAATGCTTCAATAGCTGCAAATATAACTTGGAAATCTGGATCATTTAATTTTTCAATTCTAGCAACTGCTGCTTCAAGTACAGCATAATTACTTACTAAAGCTTTTTGATCTGCTGTCAACGCATTATATGCAGTTGTAGCAGTTTCAACATCAGTTTCATCAGCTAAACTAACTGGAACTGGCAAATCAGAAATTAAATCTGCAACTGCATTTGCTGCTGCTAAATCTGCAGCATATTTTTCCATTACTTCTACCATTTTTTCTTCTGCTGCAACCAATGCATCTACTTTAGCTTGAGCAACTAAAGATTTTTGCGAAACTGTTAGTGCATTATATGCTGCTCTTGCAGCTTTAACTTCATCATCATCTTCATAAGTTAAAGTTTCTACAGCAGGTAAAGCATCAATTAATGCAACTACTGCATCTGCTGCTACTTGATTTAATAATTGTTGAATATAAGCTTCAGTTATAACTAATGTATCTACTTTATCTTGAGCAACTAAAGCTTTTTGTGAAGCTGTTAATGCTTCATACGCTGCTCTTGCTGCTTCAACTTCATCTTGTTCATCCAATGTTATTGTTTCAGGAAAAGCATCAATTAATGCTACTACTGCATCTGCTGCTGCTTGATCTAATAATTCTTGCAAATCTGCTTCTGCTGCAACTAATGCATCTACTTTAGCTTGAGCAACTAATTCTTTTTGTGAAGCTTTTAGTGCATTATATGCTGCTCTTGCCGCAGTAACTGCTGCTTCATCTGTTAAAGCAATTGTTGCTGGCAATGCATCAATTAAAGCTACTACTGCATCTGCTGCTGCTTGATCTAATAATACTTGTAAATCTGCTTCTGCTGCAACTAATACATCTACTTTAGCTTGAGCTACTAATTCCTTTTGTGCATCTGTTAATGCATCATACGCTGCTCTTGCTGCAGTAATTGCTGCTTGATTATCTAAAGTTATTGTAGCAGGTAAAGCTTCAATTAAGTCTACTACTGTGTCAGCTGCTGCTTGATTAGCTGCCTCTTGATCTCCAGCAGCATCTTTTAAATCTTCTAAATCTTCTTCAGCATTTTCTAATTTTTGTCTTAAAGCATTACTAATTAGAATTTGTTGAGCTCTAGTTAATGCATCATATGCTGTTCTTGCTGCTACAATAGCATCCTCATCCTCTAAGGTAACAATAGCAGGCAAAGCATCAATAAGAGCAATTACTGGATTTGCTGCACCTTGATTAACTATAGTAGCTAATGCTCTTTCAGCATTTTCTAAATCTACATAATTCTTTACTAATTCCTTTTGGGCATCTGTTAATGCATCATATGCTGCTCTTGCTGCTACGATAGCATCTTCTGCTTCTAAAGTAACTGTTTCAGCAATTAAGTCAATTAAATCATCAACTTCTTTTGCTGCATCAGCATTTTTGTTACCACAGCCATATAGGCCTAGAACAAAAAACATTAAAATAACGATTAAAATTTTCTTCATTTTTTAGTCTCCTTTTCACCTAAATTTACTTAATTATACCATAAAAATACAAATCATTCAACAATAACTTATAAAAAAATAAAACGCAATAAAAATATTGCGTTTGTTTTTTTAATAATTAGTACATTTTAATTCAAAATAGGCTCTAGGATGTGCACAAACAGGACATACTAAAGGTGCTTCTTCCCCAGTGTGGATGTGCCCACAGTTTCTACAGAACCAAACAACTTTAGATGTTTTTGCAAATACACTACCATCATTTATATTTTCTAACAATTTAAGATATCTAGCTTCATGTGTTTTTTCAACAGCTGCTACTCCTCTAAACTGACTAGCAATTTTTACAAAACCTTCTTCTTCAGCTACTTTAGCAAATTCTGCATACATTTTAGTCCATTCATAGTTTTCGCCTTCAGCCGCTTTTTTTAAATTTGCCTTTGTATCTCCTAATTCCTGTAATGCTTTAAACCAAAGTTTTGCATGTTCCTTTTCATGTAAAGATGTTTCCATAAAAATGGCAGCAATTTGTTCATATCCCTCTTTTTTTGCAACACTTGCGAAATAATCATACTTATTTCTAGCTTCTGATTCACCACTAAATGCGGTCCATAAATTTTTTTCTGTTTTACTTCCTTTAAATTCCATAAAATACCTCCATTTTTTATTTTACTATAACTATTTTTTTTAGTCAAGGAATATACATTTTGATTATTTTATAAAAAACATATCTTAAAAAAGATATGCTTTTTATAGAAACTATTTTACTTGACCAGCAATAAATTTTGCAGTTCTGATTAATTGAGCTGTATAACTCATTTCATTATCATACCACATAATTACTTTTGCAAGTTGTTTTCCATCAACTTCCATAACTTTAGTACATGCAGCATCAAACAATGCACCTTCAGTGATACCAATAACATCAGTTGATACGATTGGATCTTCAGTATAACCTAAAGTTTCATTAGCAGCAGCTTTGATAGCAGCATTAATTTCTTCAGCAGTTACTTTCTTAGCAGGTTCAAAAACTAAATCCACAACAGAACCTGTAATTGTAGGAACTCTTAAAGCCATTCCATCTAATTTTCCTCTTAATTCTGGTAATACTTGACCAACTGCAACCGCAGCACCAGTAGTTGTAGGAACTATATTAGCAGCAGCAGCTCTAGTTCTACGAGAATGAATTCCCGCTCTATGAGGACCATCTAAAGTATTTTGATCATTAGTATAAGCATGAACAGTTGTCATCAAACCTTTAATGATTCCAAATTTATCATTAAGTACTTTAGCAACAGGCGCTAAACAATTCGTAGTACATGATGCTCCAGAAACTACTGTTTCTGACCCATCTAAAGTCTTATGATTAACATTATAAACGATTGTTTTAATATCACCTTTTCCAGGAGCAGAAATAATTACTTTTTTAGCTCCTGCAGCGATATGTGCTTCTGCAGCTTCTTTCTTAGTAAAGAAACCAGTACATTCAAGTACAACATCAACACCTAATTCTTTCCAAGGTAAGAAGTTAGGATCTTTTTGAGCATAAACATTAATTTCTTTTCCATCAACAATGATAGCTCCTTCTTTTGAACTAATTGAATCTGCTTTATATCTTCCTTGAGCAGAGTCATACTTTAATAAGTACGCTAAATCTTCAGCCCCAGTTAAATCATTTAAGGCAACGATATCAAAATCTTTATCCCCAAACATTAATCTAAAAGCTAATCTTCCAATACGACCAAAACCATTAATTGCAATTTTTACAGCCATTTTTTATTTTCCTCCTTTAATGAACTATAAATTTCATATATATATTACCACTTTGTGGTCTTATATTCAATTATTTTTATTTGTAAAACGTTATCAGTTTTTTACGACCAAACTTTCTAAAGCTTCTTTATAACTTGCGAATCCTTTTCCAAAAAATCTAAAATTAACAACTCCTTCTAAAACAGATGTTTTACGGAAATCATCTCTTTTAGAAATATCAGACAAATGAACTTCAATCGTTTTAATATTTACAGAAGCAATTGCATCTCTAATACTATACGAGTAATGTGTAAAAGCTCCCGGATTTATGATGATTCCATCAACTTTATCAAAATAAGCTTTTTGAATCTTATCAACAATAACTCCTTCATGATTTGATTGAAAAATTTCAATTTCTGAAATATTTAATTTTTTAGAAATATCTTGAATATATTGTTCTAAGTCTTTATACGTTTTACTGCCATAAATTTCTGGTTCTCTAATACCAAGCATATTTAAATTTGGACCGTTTATAACTAAAATTTTCATATACCACCTTTAAATAGTAAACATTTAAAAAGTCTTGTTTAAGCAAGACTTTTTAATAACTTTTTAATCACGACGCGATAAAATAATAAAAAGCAATCTTAACACTTGAAGATACAACCAAATTGTTGTAAATACTAAACCGAAAGCTGCAAACCATTCCATTTGTTTTGGATAGCCACCTTCTACAATCTCACGTATTTGTTCTAAGTCCCAAAACAAATATAAACTTGCTAGAAAAATAAAAATTGAACTAATTAAAACTATTAAGAATATGTTATCACTATTAAAAATATTTAGAAGTGATGGAGCAATCCATGAAATCAAGAATAACAACAGCCATAAAAATAAAACGCTAAAAGCAAAGATAGATAAAAATCTTATAAACTTTCCATTAACCTTTACAATTCCAGTAGTATATAAAGTAGCAACAACCATTAAAACAGATAAAGTTCCTAAAACTGCAGCTAAAGCAACCCCCGGAACAAACGCCTCAAAAAATAATGAAACAGTTCCTACAAGAATTCCTTCTAATATACAATAAATTATACCGGTTGTTTTAACCATTCTAACAGATAGCATTGAAATAAACGCTGTAAAAAAAGTGCCTACTACAGATATTCCCAACATGATAGCTAACATTTCAAAGTTAGTTTGAAGCAAATAAAAACTTACAAATACCCCCAACAATAAAAATGCTAAATAAATAAACAACTTAGAAGACACACCTTTATAAGTCGCAACCTCAACTGCTTCTTGATCTTCAACAACACTCAAGCCTTTTTTATAAACAATATTTTCATTATAAACACGCATTTTTATCACCTCACTTGTAATAGTATAACATAAAAACTAAAATTTTTCAATTAAAATAAAGTTATTTTATCATCATCTGGTAAATCTTTAAATACTCCTAAAATATCCATGCGTTCAAACAAAGTAGAAGTTATTTTTGTTCGTAACTGAATATCTCTTTTTGATAAAAACATTTTTTCTTTTCTAGCCATAACTATTGTTTCTGCAATCGATTCACCCAACCCATCAAATGATGTAAAAGGCAAAATTAATCCTTTTTTATCTTCAGTTATCAATAAATCCTTTATATTTGATTTATATATATCCACTTGTTCAAATCTAAAACCTCTTGAAACCATTTCATTAGCAACTATTAAACTATCGAGCAAGTCAATGTCATTTTGTTTAGCTTCATTCTTACTAATAAGTTCTTTTATTTGATTAATTTTTTCTACAATGGCATCTTTCCCTTTAACAAATATTTCAGCATCGAACTTTTTAGCTCTTGTAGTAAAGTATTTAGCATAATAAACAATCGGTTTATACACTTTAAACCAAGCAATTCTTAAACACATAATAACATAGGCTGTAGCATGAGCTTTTGGAAACAAGTACTTAATAGCTTTACAACTATCAATAAACCATTTTGGAACATCTTGTGCAATCATTAAACTTTGATTGCTATCAGATATTCCTTGTCCTTTACGAACAGTTTCCATAATTCTAAACGCATCTTTTTGTTTAATACCTTTGCTTATCAAATAAATCATTATGTCATCTCGACATCCAATCAATTCATCAAAAGGAATTGGTGGAACACCTTCTTTGTTACCTAACATGTACTCTCTTAAATTTCCTCGCCAAACATCAGTACCATGACTCAACCCTGAAATTTTTATTAAATCTCCAAGTTTAGTAGGTCTAATTTCTGAAAGAATTTCTTTAGTAAGTGTAGTACCAAACTCAGGTAAACCAGTAGTTCCAACCACTTCTCCTAAAACATCTATACTATCAAGTCCAAGAGCATCTAAACTATTAAATAAACTTAAAACTTTTGGATCTGCTAAAGGAATATCCTCTACTTTATTAAAATTAAATTCATTTGGATTTTCATAAACATAATCCATTAAATGTTTAATCATAGTAGGATCATCCTGACCTAAAATATCTAATTTAAGCAAATTTTGTTCATAACTATGATAAGGAAAATGCGTAATTAACCACTTAGAATCTAATTTATCTGATGGATACTGTATCGGACTAATTTCATTAATAGTAATATTAGAAGGAACTACAACAACTCCCCCAGGATGTTGTCCTGTTGTTCTTTTAACATCCATTATTTTTTCAGACATTATGTCAATTTCTACTCTTCTTCTAGTTAATTTTTTTCTTTCCAAGTATCCTCTTGAATATCCATAAGCAGTTTCTTTTTGAACAGTTTGAATAGTTCCGGCTTTAAAGGTATTATTTTCTCCTAATAAAGTCCTGCAAAACATTTGAGCTTGATCTTGAAATTCACTTGAAAAGTTTAAATCTATGTCAGGGATTTTGGCTGCAGTAGCTAAACCTAAAAAAGTTTCAAAAGGAATATCAACTCCATCTTTTTGTAAAGGCGAATCACAAACAGGGCAATTTGCATCTGGCAAATCATAACCTGTTTTAGTTTCATCTAAATCTTTTTCAAATAAATAATAATGCTCACTATTAATATACTTTTCTTTTTCAAAACTAGTCATTTTAAAAGCACTAAAGTAACAATCTGCACAATAATAATGTGGTGGCAAAGGATTAACTTCAGTAATCCCCATTAATTTAGCAACCAAACTTGATCCTACAGATCCTCTACTACCAACAACATATCCTGCTTCTATTGAATTTCTAACTAGTAAATATGATATGTAATAAATTGAAGCATAACCGTTATTAATAATGTTTTTTAATTCATCTTTTAAGCGGTCATCTATATATTCAGGTAAAGGATTCCCATAAAGACTATAAGCTTTATCATATGTCATTTCTCTTACCGCTTCTTTAAAAGATGGTAAATCTTGATTTTTTAAATAATCATCTTGTGGTGCATATAACTCATTTGGAAACAAATCAAATTCTTCTATTTGATCAGCAATAATATTCGTATTAGTAACAACAATCTCGTATGCTAAGTCTTTACCTAAAAAACTAAATTCCTCAAGCATCTCATTTGTTGTCATAAAATGTTGAGAAGGAATATTTGTTATATCCGCAAGAGGATGGGTTCCACCACCTACTTGTGGGCTATAAACAAATACTTCTCTAAATTCTTTATCTTCTTTATGTAAATGATGAACATCACCAGTTGCTACTACTATAACATTCTTTTCTTTACCTGCTTTTATAATCTTTTTTATGGTAGTTTTAATGTCTTCTTTAGTTTCTTCATACCCACTTCTTTCAATAAAGTGGCTATAAACACTTGGTGGTTGAACTTCTAGATAATCATAATATTCAACAATATCTAATAGTTCTTCATAGCTTTTTCGATACGCTGTATCAAAAACTTCTCCCAAATAACAAGACGATCCAACAAGCAAATTCTTTCTTTTATTATTTAAAACACTTTTTAAAAATCTCGGCTCTTTATAAATATAATTTACATAAGCCTCACTTATCAAACTATATAAATCTACTTTCCCCTGATAATTTTTACAAAGCAAAGTAATATGGTCAGGATGAATTTTTTGATAAGATTCATCATTTATTAAATGCATATTAATATCGTTTAGGTTATTAATCCCATCTCTTAATAAATCATTTAGTATTCTTCTAAATATATGTGCAGTTGCTTCAGCATCAAAAATAGCTCTATGATGTTTTTCTAAAGCATAATCAAAAAATTTAGCTACTCTTTCCAAACCAAAAGTTTTTAACTTATCTGAATATCTTGCTTTTGTTAACTCTAAGGTATCAATCGTTGGAAATTCCCCATCATATAATCCTAAAGTTTTTAAAGCAGCATATATAAAGGAATTATCAAAACTAGCATTATGAGCAACTAATATTGCACCTTCACAAAATTTTTTAAATTTAGGTACAATAACTTCCATTCTCTCTGCATTTCTAACAGTATCATTACTAATATTAGTTAATTCTTCTATTTTCTTATTAATCTTTTTATTTGGTTTTATATATTCAGAAAACCTATCTATTTCTACACCATTTTGTAGTTTTATAGCGCCTATTTCAATTATTTCATCATAATTAGAAGACAACCCTGTTGTTTCAATATCATAAACAACATAAATACTAGTCGCTAAATCTAAAGAATCCTCTGCATATGTTATTCGATAATTTAAATCATCCACAAAAGAAGCCTCAATTCCATAAATCGGCTTTATTTTGTTTTCTCTTGCTAATTTATCAAATTCTGGAAAAACATGTACATTATTATGATCAGTAATTGCTAAAGCACTATGTCCGTATTTTTTAGCAGTTTCAACATATTTTTTTACTTCCAAAACTGAATCTAATATAGACATTTTTGTATGAGCATGTAATTCAACTCTTTTTTCTAAAGCACTATCATCATAACTTAACTTATTAGAATTCCCTAAATCTTCCATTTTTTTAATTCTTAGATTTATATCTTTACTAAATCTGGAATCATATTCTAAGAAACCTAGAACCTTTACTCTTTTACCTACAACAAATTTGTCTTTGTAATATTTAAATTCTTTATTCTCAGCATTCAAAAATCTTTTAGCAGAAACAAATCTTTTACCATCGCCTATCACTGCCTCATATAAAAAGCAGTCTTTTTTTTCTAATAATTCTGCTTTAATTATTTCACCTTCAATAACACAATCCTTAGTTTTTTTTATATCATTATAGTCTTTCAACTCATTTTCATCAGCTGGTAATTGATCAAAAGCAATTATATCTCCTGAAATTCTATCTTTATATATCCTTGGGAAACCAGCTTTTTCTTGAGCAACTTTTTCAGAAATTGCCATTTTTTGATCAAATATATTTTGTTGACTTATTAAGTTAGCCGTTTGAATTTTATCAACTTCTTGAATTCTTTGTTTTTGTGGAATTTCAAAATTACTTTTTATGATTTCTATAGTACAATCAATATCATATAGAATCATTTTTTGCTTAACTTCATCAATTAATTCTTCCACCATGACATAATCATTACTGTCGCCTACAAAAATTTTAATCTCTTGATCAGTAAACGCAGTATTAAAAACATTTAAAGCAGAAAATCTTGATTTCGATTCACTTAACTCTTCTAAAATATACCTGTAATAATTTTCTAAATTTTTACTATCTATAACCTTTTTTTTGTATTTTAATCGTATTTCAAAATTATATTTTGTTTTAGAAAAATAATTTTTGGATGCAACTATTAATTTTTCAAAAGTTTCAATTTTTAAAACTTGTGGAAATTCAAACTCTAACTCAGCATGATTATTATCTTTGTCCATTTTTAATGTTGCATGACCTTCAAGCAAGTCATTTGTAGGAGTTAGAGAAATAGTTTCTAACAATTTTAAAAATTTTTTATTATTTTCTTTCAAAATTAGCATCTCCTATCTTTTTATTTTACAATCATCTTACTTTCTATGTAATATCTTTTTTCATTGGCATGTCCCATAGAGAAAGTTTTTCTTGGAAGGCTTCCACAGTTTACAACATAGTTAAATAAATCTACTTTATTAAGTGGTGGTAAAGTAATTCCAATACTATTAATATTGTTATCACAAACTTGTTTCATATCATATAATCCATGTACATAATCAACTTTTGTATTAGGATGATTCTTAATATAATCATCTATATACTCTTGAACCTCTTTTACTGCTATTGCAGCATTACTTGGCAAAAGAATTTTTTCTGCCACTCCTGTTTTATACAAAATACACTCAAAATCACCTTTACAAACCTTTTTAAAGCCTTCATAAAAGTCATTGTCTGGATTAAAAACTACTCTATGAATAGGTTCAAAAACTAATCCTTCATCAAAAATATTCATCACTTCTACTAATGCGTATCTAGCTGGGTGATTAACAACTTCTTTTTCATTTAAAGTTTTTTTCAAATTATCCCAATGAGTTTTAGCCGTAGCTAAAGAATGATTTCCATCCCCAACTACAAACTGCATAATATTATTGCTATCCCAATTGTTTTCTTTAATTGTTTGTTTTGAAATCAACTCTTCAAAAGATTTTATTATTTCTTTACAATTTACAATTTTATAGCCAGTTACATGGCCACCATCCATATTTAAATCAAAATCATAAATTTTTTCAAATTGGTCTTTTTTATTATATAAGTTCTCAATTATAGTTTGTTTTTTATCATTTATTAACAATAGAATATGAGGTAACTCAATCAAAGCATTTTTTCTAATTCTAACCCTTGGAGGAATTCTTTCAATAACCGTTTGTTCAGTTGCTCTAATCATAGCCTTATCAGACGCTTTGTAACTATAAGCATCTAAATCTACAGCCAATACCAATCCTAATCTTCTTTTTTGATAAGGTGTCTTTCTATCAATAAGAACCATGCATTCGCCTATGCTTTCTAAAACTCCTTCTTCCAAATATTTTTTCATATTCAAATTTATACTATCTATAATAGGATTATTATCTTTTTCTAAATAGACTTCTGGAAAAACCAAGCGAAGAGTTGATGGCGCATCACCAACTAAAGAATTTAGTTTTTCCCAATATTCTGGTTGACTTGTAAATTGATCACAAGCAATAATCGCCCACTTTTCCATATTTACATTTTTTTTAGGCATTAAAATTGTAGGAATTTTAATAATACTCATAAACATATCTCCTTTATACCAACTCATTATATTTTATTATTTCAAATAAGTCAAACGATAAAAAACGTTTTTATAAAAATCACCCTTTTTATTTTTTTATTGATTTTTTTAGATATCTAGTGTATAATTTTACATATATATTAGGAGAAAAAATATGAAAATAGCTGTTTATCCAGGATCTTTTGATCCAGTATCTAATGGTCATCTTGATTTAATACATAGAGCTTCGCAAATCTTTGATAAAGTTTATGTTTTAGTATCTATCAATATCAGTAAAAAGTATATGTTTGATGCTAATGAAAGAGAACATATGATGAAAATAGCAACTAAAAATTTAAAAAATGTTGTTGTTGAACAAAGTGATGATCTTGTTTTACATTTTGCAAAGAAAAAAAATGCAAATGTCATCATTAGAGGATTAAGAAGCATGAATGAATATCAACACGAAATAACTCTTTTTCAATTCAATCGTTCAATTGATCCTTCAATTGATACATTCATTCTTTTCCCTTCTGCTAATAACTTATTCTTATCTAGTTCATCAATAAAAGAATTGGTTGTTTTTAATGAGGATATTTCTAACTACGTACCTAAAGATTTAGTAAACTATATTACTACTGAAATAAAAAAGAGAATTCACAAAGATTAAATACACTTAAGAGGAAATTAAACATGACAAAAATCATCGGAGCTACTCCAAGAATTTTATTTGAAGGAACTACAAAAAAACAATTTATTAATGAAAGATATCTATCTTTTCTTACTGCTAGGGGCTTTAACGTAATTATGTTAACAACAAAAAACCCGAACATTGATGAAGTATTATCTTTATGTGATGGTTTTTTAATAACTGGTGGTTCAGATGTTGAGCCTAGTTATTACAATGAGAAAAATGAGGGGCTATCAAAAGATTGCGATACAGACTTAGATGAAATAGATAAAGCTGTAACACTTTATGCAATTAAACATAAAAAACCTTTACTAGGAATTTGTAGGGGAATTCAATCAATCAACGTTTTTGCTGGTGGTTCACTTCATCAAGACATAGGAAAAAATCACTCAAATGTAGATAAAGATCATTTGATTAAAACATTTAAAAATGATTTCATCGATTTTAAAAAAGAAACAATCAACTGCAACAGTTACCATCATCAAGCAATTAAAGATTTAGCACCAGATTTTGAAATTATTGCAAAAAATGGTGATATAGTAGAAGCAATAATACACAAACATCTTCCTATCCTTGGAGTTCAATGGCATCCAGAAGTTACTCCAAATACAGATGAAAGTAAAATTGTTTTTGAATGTTTTAAAAACCTTTTTAAATAAAATATATAAAAAGCACATTTAATATGTGCTTTTTATTTTACATTAATTTATTTTTATTAACCAAATTTTGATAAGTTTTTTTTAGTTTTTTTCCAACTTCTAAAAGAGTTCTTTTTTCTAATACTTTTAGTCCTTCTTCTATCAAACCTTCCATAGGATTCTTAAGAATATAATCAATTTTATCAATAAATTCTTCGTTATTATTTGCTTTTATGCAATTAACTCCATCTATTAACCAATCATCAAAAACACCTATATCTCTTATTAAAACTGGTGTTTTACTAGCTAACGCCTCTAAAACTACAATTCCTTCCGTCTCTTCATAACTAGGAAAGAAAAACAAACTAGCATTTTTTAAAGCAATTCTTACTTCTTTTTCACTAAGATATCCTGGTAAAATAACATTCTTAGTTTTATTTTTTAAGGCTTTATTAATCTTTAAACTAGTTATAAAAGGATATTTTTGTCCTAACCAAACAAATTTAATATCTGGAAATTGTTTAGCTACTTCTATAAAATCATGCAATCCTTTTCTTACAAAATACATTCCAATTCCTAAAATGTATTTTTCATTTTTTTTAAGTTTTAGTTTTTCGTTTAATAAATTTATTTCTTGTTCAGTAAAATTGTTGTCATTGGTAAACCTATCTAAATCTATTCCATTAGAAATATTTACAATTTCACAATTAACTCCTTTATAATTTGAGATTAATTTTTTCGAATAATTAGTAGGTGTAATAATCAAATCTGCTTTACTATACATTCGCATTATACAATTATTAAACCAAAACGCTATTTGATTAGAAAATTTAAAAGAATTTAAAAAATCTTCTTTTGTACTATGACCATGAACAATCACTGGAATTTTATTTTTTTTAGTTTTTTTTAGCAATTTATAACTTTTAGAAAAAATGGTATTTATATGAACTAAGTCGTATTTATCTTTTGGGTCTAATGTATATTCTACATCATTTAATTCTAATGCTTTCATTTGATGATATAGTGCTCGCCCAATACCACTTTTTTTCAAAGTATTCTGTTTTTCAGAAAAAAGTAAAACCTTCATTAATTTATCCTTTAACTACTTCTTTTCCATTCTCAAAATAGTACCGCTTTTTGATTCCAAATGTAAAAACTCATCACATTTTTTATTATTTATTAAATCAAAATATTTTGCATCTAATTGTAAGTCATATGAAAAATCACTATTATTAATAACAATTAATACTACTTCATTATTATTATATCTTTTGAAAGAAAAGATTTCCTGATTAATCACATATTCTCGATATAAACCATCAATAAATACACTCATTTTTCTAATTTGAGTTATTTTTTTATACCAATCATTAATATTTTTGTTTATATTATTCCAAGGAAATGTTCTTCTACAAAATGGATCTTTAAATCCTTGAACTCCTGCTTCATCCCCATAGAATATACAAGGTACACCAGGCAAAGTAAATTGAAGTAATGATGCGATTTTTAATTTAACAATTGCTTCATCAAACTCTAAATCACTCATTTTATAATTTGCTTGTTCATCTTTTGAAAGTTTTTCACCATCTACGTAAGCAAAATTATTTAAAACTCTCATAGTATCGTGGGTACCAAGAATATTCATTAAACTATCTAAAACATGTTTAGGATAATTATTAATAATATACCTAATAACATTTTTAAGCTTTCCCCAAGCATTATATCTAACATAAGTAATGATTACTTCTTTAAAAGGATAGTTCATAACACTATCTAATTGCTTGCCGTTAAAATATTCTTTTCTAACGCTGTATGCCATTTTATTAGATGCATCTTCCCAAACTTCACCAATCAAAAGATTTTCATCATCTACTCTTTTGACTGCATTGCTAATGCCTTCAACCATATTATTATTAAGTTCATCAACAACATCTAATCTAAAGCCCTTTGCTCCTAACTTAAGCCATTTTTCAATGACTCCATTAGAACCAGCAATAAAATCTAAATAATCCTTTGAATTTTGATTTACACTTGGTAGTGTTGTAAAGCCCCACCAACTATCATATCTATTAGGATATTCAATAAATCTAAACCAATCATAATACTTTGAATCTTTTGATTGATAGGCTCCCAGTTCAGGATACTTACCATACTTATTAAAATAGATACTATCATCACCTGTATGATTAAAAACACCATCTAATATAATATGCATTTTTCTTTTTTTAGCCTCTTTACAAAGTTTTATAAATGTTTTTTCAGTACCAAACATTGAATCAATTTTAAGATAATTACCTGTATCATATTTATGATTTGAATAAGCTTCAAATATTGGATTCAAGTAAATTGTAGTTATATTTAATTCAGCTAAATAATCTAACTTTTTAATAACTCCTTCTAAGTTTCCACCAAAAAAATCATTATTTAAAACCTGACCATTAATAGGCTTATAATTAGGGGTATCATCCCAATTTGTATGCATAATTACATCTTCTCTAACAGGTAAATCTTCCCCTTTGAAAAATCTATCAACCATTATTTGATACATCACTGAACCTTTAAACCACTTTAAAGAACCTCTAAACTTATTATGTATAGTTAATTGCCAATAATTCGGTAAAAAATCTGTCAACCTAGGTTCTAAATTTGGTTTACACCCAATATAGTAAATACCATAACAATCTGAAAATTGGAAACAATACCAATACAATCCTTCATTATTTAACGTAAAATCAACGCTATAGACATTATATCTACTATTTTGATCAATAATGTCCATTTGTTTTGTTAATACATCCATACCACAATCATCTTTAATAATAATCAGTGGTAGAGAGATAATATATTCTTGAGAAATTTTTATCTTGATTGTAATTTTTTTATTTTTTTCAGCAGCTCCTACTGGAGACTTAAATTCTTCAAGAATTGGATTGTAAATGATTTTTTCCATATTTGTTAGATCCTCTTTATGTTCCAAATATTTTCAGCATATTCTTTGATACTTCTATCAGCTGAAAAGATACCTGCTCTAGCGATATTCATTAATGAGGCTTTATTCCACTTAGTTTTATCTTTGTATAATTCATCCATTTTATAGTGTGCTTCTAAGTAACTATCAAAATCAGCTAAACACATATATGGATCTGCTTGTGGATAACGATTTAATAAATAATCAGTAATATGAGCAAAAGACTGACCATTAAAACCTTGATTTAATCTATTTAAAACTTTTCTAATTTTTTCATTGCTATTAAAGTAATCATATGGATTATAACCTTTTTCATAGATTTTCTTCACTTCTTCTGATTTCAATCCAAAGATAAAGATATTTTCACCATCTAAGTTTTCGTTCATTTCAACATTCGCACCATCTAAAGTACCTAATGTCAATGCACCATTAATCATAAACTTCATATTACCGGTACCACTAGCCTCTTTCCCAGCCAATGAAATTTGTTCACTTACCTCACTTGCAGGCATTAATTTTTCAGCGGTTGTAACACAGTAATTTTCCGTAAATATTACGTTTAATCTTTCTCTAATTTCAGGTCGTTTTTCAATTTCCTTTGACAAACAATAAATCAACTGAATAACTTGTTTGGCAGCTAAATACGAAGGCGCAGCTTTAGCACCAAATATGAAAGTTTGCGGTGTAAAATCTACATTGTAATTTTCTTCAAGTTGAGTTAATAAATAAACTATTTTTAAAACATTGAGTAATTGTCTTTTATATTCATGTAATCTTTTTACTTGAACATCAAATCTTGTTTTAGGATCAATTACAATTCCTTCTTTTTTGTATAAATATTTAGCAAAATCACATTTGTTTTTATATTTAATTTCTTCTAATCTTTCTAATACTTCTTTATCATCTATAAATTTTTCAAATTTTTTAAGATGAACTGCATCTTTATAAAAATCATGCCCTATTTTTTCTTCTAATAATTGATTTAACGAAGGATTTGATTGACAAAGCCAACGTCTATAAGCAATACCGTTTGTTACATTAGTAAATTTCTCAGGTGTCATCTTATAATATCCATTAAAAATACTGTCTTTAATAATATTACTATGTAGTCCAGAAACACCATTTACTTTGTGAGAAGCTATAACACATAAATTAGCCATATGTACTTTATCATTAGAAAAAACAGCTAGATTATCTATATCACCATTTTTTACACCCAAGCACCTAGCTTCATCTCGGAATTTTCTATCAATTTGTTGTAAAATCACATAAATTCTTGGAAGTTTTTCTCTTATGATAAATTCTTCCCATTTTTCTAAGGCTTCAGCCATAATAGTATGGTTAGTGTAAGCAACAGTTTTGGTTACTATTTCCCAAGATTCATCCCAACCTAGTTGGAAATCATCAATCAAAATTCTCATAAGTTCAGGAATACACAATGCTGGATGTGTATCATTAATATGAATTGCAACATGTTTTGGTAGGCTTCTTATATCACCATAGTTTTTAAAATGATCAGTAATGATACTTTGAATTGAAGCACTAACTAAAAAATATTGTTGTTTTAATCTCAATACCTTTCCTTCATAATGTTCATTTGCAGGATATAAAACTTTTGTAATTAATTCTGCATCATTATATTCTCTCATCGCTTTTATATAATCACCTTGCGAAAAAGAGTTAATATCAAAAGTGTGTACGTTCCTACTTCTCCACAAACGTAATGCACTTACAGCTTCGCTTTCAGCACCTGGAACCATCATATCATATGGTATTGCCTCTACTTCATTATAATTTTTATAGTCATAATATGTTTTACCATTAATATGTCTTTCAACAATTTCACCATCAAATTTAACAGTGAAAACTTTATCTGTTCTAATAGTTAGCCAAACATCACCTGCTGGTAACCAAACATCTGGAGTTTCAGTTTGCCATCCATTATGGTCAATTTTTTGTTTAAAAAAACCATACTCATAACGCAAAGAAAAACCAGTTGCAGGATATTGTAAACTTGATAATGCATCTAAAAAACACGCTCCTAGTCTTCCTAGTCCGCCATTTCCAAGTCCTGCATCCGGTTCATATTCACATAGGTCTTCAATAGTAAAACCAATACCTTGAACCACTTCTTCAACTGCATCAAAAAGCCCTAAATTACTTATATTATTTCTCAAAGACTTACCCATTAAAAATTCCATGCTTAAATAATACACTCTTTTAGCTTTTTTTGTTTTTACTTTTGTGTTGAATTCCCTTCTTTTTCTTCTCATTATATCATTAATTGTAGTTGCTAAAGCTTTATAAACTTCTTCAGGTTTTGCTTCACTAATAGAAATTTCAAACAATTTATTTAAATTTTCTTCTAGCAACTCTCTTATTTTTGTTGAATCATAGATCGTCCCCATTATTTCGCTCCTTTTTTCTTTAGTAATTCATTATATTTTGCTATATATTCCTTGCTGGATCTATTCCAACTAAAATCAACTGACATAGCTTTTTTTATTAATTTTTTAAAATCTTCCTTTTTATTAAATACACCAACTGCTTCAGTTATTTTTGCAAGCATTTGTGAAGAATCATAATCTTTAAAAACAAACCCGTTTCCATCTTTTTCACTGTAATCTTTAATTGTATCAAATAATCCACCAGTAGCTCTAACTATTGGAACACAACCATAGCGTGATGCAATCATTTGACTCAAACCACAAGGTTCCATTTTAGAAGGCATTAAAAACAAATCACTACCACTATAAATTCGTTTTGATAGATCCATGTCATATGTTATTAAAGCACTAACTCTTTTAGGATAAAATCTTGCCATTTCTTGGAATCTTTGTTCATAATAATAATCACCTTTACCTAAAATTATTACTTGTACATTATCAAGCATAATTTCATGAAATTTATCCAAAATTAAATCAATCCCTTTATGACTAGCAAGTCTAGAAATAATACTTATAATACAAATATCATCGTTAACTTCTAAATCTAGCCCCATTTGTAATGCTTTTTTATTTTCTTTTCTTTTTTCAATAGAATCAATATCAAAATTAGCATTAATACTTTGATCAGTCATCGGATTATAAAACTCTGTATTTATACCATTAATAATTCCAACGATTTTACTACTATTTAAACGAATTATGTATTCTAACCCACAAGCATATTGAGAAAGAGCTATCTCTCTTGCATATCTTGGACTTACTGTAGTAATTAAATCACTACATACAATAGCACCTTTCACAAGATTAATATCACCATTATACATCAATAAATCAGTATATTTTTTAGAAATTCCAAAGACATCTTCTAAAATATGTTCACCAAATCTACCTTGATATTCAATGTTATGAATTGTAAAAACAGATTTAATATCCATATACTTGCCTTCTTTTTTATATAAAATGTCTAAAAAGATATTAACTAAAGCTGTATGCCAATCATGTGTATGAATAACATCTGGTTGGTTAGTTAGCAAAGGTAAAACATCTATTACACTTTTTGAGAAAAATGCAAATCTCTCACCATCATCATAATGTCCATAAATATTATCTCTATCAAAATAATATTTATTATCTATAAAATAATAAGTTACACCTTCATAAACCATGCGAAACAAACCACAATACAACTTACGCCAAGCAAGTTGAATTTGTGATTTACCCAAAAATTTTAATTTTTTACCGTATTTTTCTAAAATTCCACGGTATAAAGGCATAATTACTTCTACTTTATAATTTGTATTAGAGGCCATTATTGCCTTAGGTAAAGAGCCAGCAACTTCTGCAAGCCCACCTGTTGCTATAAACGGTTGACACTCAGCAACCGCAAATAATATTCTTTTCATATTAATCACCTCTTAGAAAAATTAAATACTAGCATCTTTTTTTACATATATAAGATGGTTCGCACTTCCTTTTATTTCTTTCTTGTTATGAATTTTTACATTTTTATCAGTTACAACATATTCAATTGTTGTGTTATCTGAAACTTCAGTATCTTGATTTAAAATTGAATTTTTGATAACTGTTCCTTTTCCAACTTTTACACCTCTAAATAAAATTGAATTTTCAACAGTTCCATCAATGATACAACCATCAGCAATTAATGAATTAGTAATTTTAGCGTTTTGACAATAAAGTGTAGGCGCAGAATCTCGAACTTTTGTATAAATTGATCTTCCCTTAACTTCAAACAATTCTTGGCGAACTTCTTTTTTCAACAATTGCATATTAACATCATAATAACTTTGTAAACTACTAATATTTCCAAAGTAACCTGAAAACTTATAACCATATATTTTTAAATTATTGACATTTTGTCTTAAAATATCTTTACTAAAACTTTGAGAATTAAAATTCATTGCATCTAGAACTAAACTTACTAATAATTCTCTTTTCAATACCCATATATCAGCTGAAACATTAGCCTCTTCATTGACAGTATCAACGATATCTATACTAACAACCCTTTTATTAGGAGCTAATACAAATGTGTTAGCTGGAAAATAGTATGAATCATTTGTGATTTTTTGAGTACGATAAACACAAGTTATGTCTGCATTCTTTTGAATATGAAAATCTATTAAATCAGAAAAATCAAAATTGCACACATGGTAGCAGTCAGTCAATATAACATATTCTTCTTTAGCATTATTAATAAAACTAATTATTCTTTTCAAAGCTTCAAGCCTAGTATTATAAATTGTATCTTCGTTTATTCCATAAGGTGGTAAAATTACTAACCCACCAGTTTTTCTCGCTAAGTCCCATTCTTTTCCAGAACCTACATGGTCCATTAAAGATTGAAAATTGCTTTTTGTAATTACGCCAATATGATTAACACCATGATTAACTAAACTTGATAATGTAAAATCAATCAATCTATATCTTCCGCCAATAGGTGCAGAAGCAATAGTTCTAACTTGAGTTATTTCAAAAACTTCTTTACTATGTATATTTGAAAAAATTATTCCTAAAATCGATGCCATAATTTATTCTCCTTTAATAGTGCTATCAACGATAGCTCCTGGTAATACTTTTGCTTTTGATTCTACTTCTACAAAACTGCCTATTACAGTTATTTTATTTGTTTCTTCTTTTGGCGCTCCCACTATAGCTTTTTTACCAATTATTACATCTTGATCTACAATACTATAGTTTACAACTGCACCACTTTCAATTATAGTATTTTCAAAAATTACACTATCTTTAACAACAGCCCCCTTAGCAACCTTAACATTACATGAAAGCAATGAATTTATAACAGTTCCCTCGACCAAGCAACCTTCAGTAATTAAAGAATTTTCTATCGTGCTACTCTCACCAATAAATTGTGGAGGATATGCATCATTTCTTGAAAGGATTCTCCAATTTGAATCTTGTAAGTTAACTTCAGAATTAACGCCTAATAAGTCCATGTTAGCTTCCCATAAACTCGTAATTGTACCTACATCTCTCCAATAGCCTTGGAAAGTATATGCATATAAATTAAGTCCATCTTTTAGCATTTTTGGAATTATATTTTTACCAAAGTCATTATCTGATGTTACATCATTTTCATCTTCTTCTAAATACTTATACATTACATCAGCTGAAAAAATATAAACTCCCATTGATGCTTTTGTGCTTTTTGGTTTTTTAGGTTTTTCTTCAAACTCATTTATTTTCATATTTGCGTCGGTATTCATAATTCCGAATCTACTTGCTTCACTTAAAGGAACATCAATTACTGCAATTGTACAGTCAGCTTTATTTGCTTTATGGAATCTAAGCATTTTACTATAATCCATTTTATAAATATGGTCTCCAGATAATATCAAAACATATTCAGGATTATATCTGCGAATAAAATTAATATTTTGATATATAGCATTAGCCGTTCCTTTATACCAGTCTGTTTTATCTTTTCCTTGATAAGGAGATAGAATATGCACACCTCCAAAAACTCTATCTAAGTCCCATGGTTGTCCATTTCCTATATAATCATTCAATATTAAAGGTTGATACTGAGTTAAAACTCCGACAGTATCAATATTTGAATGAATACAATTTGATAAAGGGAAATCAATAATTCGGTACTTTGCACCAAATGAAACGGCTGGTTTAGCAAGCCTATTAGTAAGTACAAGTAATCTACTTCCTTGTCCACCTGCTAAAAGCATCGCTACACATTCTTTTTTATTTAACATACATTTTTTTCACATGTACTTTTGTACATGTGACTCTCCTTTCAATTATTTTTATATTTTTTTAAATATTACTATAGATAAAGCTGGTATTGTAATCGAAATTGAAGTATCAAAACCATGAATTGAGAAGTTTTGTGTAGAAATAACTTTTGTATTTAGATGACCATAGCCACCATACTTTACATCATCACTATTAAAAACTTCTTTATATTTCCCCGCTGGAACCCCTAAAAAATAATTTTCACAATTAAGTCCTGAAAAATTGATAGCTATTACTAATTCATCTTTATTTTTATTTATTCTACGATAACTAATACAGTTATTATTACTATCATCACAAGCTATCCATTTAAAACCATCCCATGAATAATCATCTTCCCACAAGCAGTTATTACTTAAATAGAACTTATTCAAATTTTTAACGTAAGTTTGCATTTCTTTATGAGCTTCATATTGAAGTAATAACCAATCGATTTCTTTACTATGATCCCATTCAATAAATTGTCCAAATTCTTGACCCATAAACAATAATTTCTTTCCTGGGTGTGTCATCATATATCCTAAAAAAGCTCTTAAATTAGCAAATTTTTGTTCGTATGTTCCTGGCATTTTATCCAACAAAGATTTTTTACCATGTACTACCTCATCGTGAGAGATAGGTAATATAAAGTTCTCACTAAATGCATAATGTAAAGAAAAAGTTAATTTATTATGTTCATATTTTCTAAAAATCGGGTCAGTTTGAAAATAACGTAAAACATCATTCATCCATCCCATATTCCATTTAAAATTAAATCCTAAACCATTTAAATAAACTGGCTTAGTTACATTTGCAAAATCCGTAGACTCCTCGGCAATCATCATTACATTTGGATAATATTTAAATACCTCTGTGTTTAAAGTTTTAAAAAAATCAATAGCTTCTAAATTATGATTCCCACCAAAAACATTTGGTCGCCACTCTTTTCTATCATAATCTAGATATAACATAGATGCTACTGCATCAACTCTTAAACCATCTATATGAAATTTATCAAACAAAAACATAGCATTTGATATTAAAAATGATTTAACTTCACATCTTGCATAATTAAAAACTCTAGTCCCCCAAGTTTTATGTTCCATTTTTAAAGGATCAGAATATTCATAAACATAAGAACCATCAAATTCACATAAACCATGTTCATCCTTTGGAAAATGAGCCGGAACCCAATCCATAATTACACCAATGCCATTTTGATGTGCTATATCAACAAATTCCATAAATTCGATTGGCAAGCCATATCTAGAAGTAATACTATAATAGCCAGTAACTTGATATCCCCACGAGCCATCATAAGGATATTCCATTAATGGCATAACCTCAACATGAGTATAACCCATTTGTTTAACATACGGAATTAACTCTTCAGCCATTTTTTTATAGTCAAAATAATCATTTGACTTAAAACGACGCCAAGAACCAAAATGTACTTCATAAATATTAATCGGTTTTTGAAAAATTGAATTACTAGCTCTCGATTTCATCCATTCATAATCATTCCAGTGATATTGATCCAAATTATAAATCTTTGAACATGTAGCACCTCTGGTTTCGTTATGAAAACTATATGGGTCTTGTTTGTATAATTTTTTATTTTTTGATTCTATTGCGTATTTATAATTATCAAACTCTCTTAGTCCTTCTATCTTTATCTCCCATAGCCCTTCGTTAGTTATTTTTTTCATAACGTTAGTATTTTCATTCCAACCATTAAAATCACCAACTACTGAAACTTTATAAGCATTTGGAGCAAACACTCTAAAGATAGTTTTACTAACTCCATCTTCTTCTGCAATATGCGCACCTAAATATTTATATGCATCAACTACATAATTATGATGAAAATTATTTGTAAAGTTAGTATCCATAATCCACCTCTTTTACTTATTATATTATAGTTTTGCATTTTTTACAACTAAAAAAACGAGCTTTTACACTTTTCTTACGCAAAGCAACTTTCACCTATAAATTCTCTTAATAAAGAATTGCACGGAACCAATTTATCATCTATATCTTTAAAATACTTTAAAAACTTAACCAATCTATTGGCAGAAACAAAATATTTATCTGATCTATTAATAGATTCTAATACAGGAAGTGCATATTTTTTGATAACACATAGTTCATAAGTTAATTCAGTATTAAAAATATAATCAGCTGTTTCTTGCCATGGATAAATCCATCTGAATTCTCCTCTTCTAACTGAAGACCACATCGAAAATGTTGCACTAGGGTGTGTTTTTCTAAATTTTTCATCTCTGACAATTCTTCTTAACATTCTTATATCCGTAGCATTTATTGGATTATGATTATCTATATTTATTTGAGATAATGGACTTATATATATTTTAAACTTTTGATGTTTAGGAATTGAAGCAGTTAACTCTTCATTTAAAGCATGAATTCCTTCAATTATTATTGGTTGATTACTTTTAATTCTAACTTTCTTACCTTTTACTCTTTTTCCACTTACAAAATCAAATTTAGGTAATTCCACATCCTCCCCCTTAATCAAAGATAATAAATCATTATTAAACTTTTCAACATCTAAGGCATGTAAATGTTCTAAATCAGGTTTCCCGTGTTCATCAAGTGGAGCTAAATTTCGATCTAAATAATAATCATCCATAGAAATCTTAATAGGTTTAATCCCCCTAGTCATAAGTTCAATTCTTAATCTATTAGAAAAAGTAGTTTTTCCAGATGAAGATGGACCAGCAATTGCAATAATTCTAATATTATCAATATTATCTTTAATTTTCATACCTAAATCAGCTAACATATTATTATGCTTTGTTTCGCATAAGTTAACCAAATCAACCATATTATTATTATTTATATATTTATTTAATTTAGGAATAGTATTACAATCCATATCATCAGACCATTTTTGAGCATCTACTAACATCTTACCAAAAATAGGCGAATCTTCAAAAGGAGGAATTTCACCCTTTGCTTCAGCTCTTGGAAACTGCACTATAAAATTTGAACCATACATTTTAAGTTTGTATTTTTTTAAATATCCAGTAGAAGCAACCATATAACCAAACATATAATTTTCATACCCATCACATTCATACAAATTGACTGTATCTTCAACCCTATATTTTAAAACTTCAATTTTATCAAAATATCCTTTTTCAGAATATAATTTTGTAGCTTCTTTTTTAGTTATTTTTTTTCTTCTAATAGGAATATCTTTTTCAACAATCTTTTTAAGTTCAAGTTCAAGTTTTTCTAAAAACTTAACATCTATTTTATCTTGATAATTTAATATCTCACAAGAAATAGATCTTGAAACACATTGATTAAATTTAATTTGAATTCCAGGAATCATCCTTTCCAACACCATAATTATGATATATCTCATACTTGTCTCATAACAACGGACAGCATCAAAATCATTTAAATCTAAAAATTCAATTTCACAATCATAATTAACATAATAAGATAACTCACGCATTCTATTATTTACTTTTGCTACGTAAGCTTCAATTTTTAATTCTTTAGCAATATCACCTAAAAGCATATTGCTTTCATATTTTAAAGTCTTTCCATGGACTTTTACTTCATACATAATTCTTCCTCTTCTTTCTTTTCTTCTTGCTCAATATGTATTTCTTCTTCTTTTTCTCCTTTATATCTCTCTTCTTGTTGTTCAATTCCTACTAATAACAGTATTAAAAGAACCATAGCAAGAACATTTAAAAAGACCGCTTCAAAAAAACCTAATATTATAAATGCAATTAATATATACAGTACTATTTTATTATATACCGTACCTTTCCCAACTGATTTAAAAACAGTGAACAAAAAATAAATAAAGCATCCAACTCCAACAAGACCAAGTGAAGATAAAATTCGAACAATTGAATTACTATAAAAGAAGCTATTACCAAGTCCGGATGTTATATCTTCAATAAAATAATGCGATGTAAATACTCCTGTGCCATAAATTGGATTAAGTAAAAATATATCCATTCCTTTATAAAATGCAATATCTAAATTTTCAAAATTAACAGTTTTATCAGATAATCTTTCGATTACTGATCCTACTATATCAAATGGTATCCCAACCAATAAAATCACACAAAGTACTGTCATTAAAGTGATAGTTGTAAACCTAATTAATTTGTTTTTATTTTCAAAGTCCTTACTTATATGTAGAATAAATGGAATTATTAGGACTAAAAAAACAATATAAATACCTCGTGTCATAAAAAACAGGAAAAATATAATAAATATATTAATCAATATAGGAAGAATAATGCTATTAGTTTTTTGTGAAAACTCTCCTATAATAATAAATAATACTATTAAAAAAATAGTTGAAATAGTAGGAAAACTTCCCCATCCAAGAGTAAAATCATTATTAATAAAGTTCTGAAAATTTCCCATCAAAAACAAAGAAATCAATGTTTCTACAATTATAGCAAAAGCTAATGCAATAAAGTTTATTAATAATGTATTTTTATATTTTTGATTATCTAAAGTTAAAACTGAAGAAAAATAGAAAAATATACTTAATAATAAAACCATTTGTAGGATACCAGTCAAACTATGAATTAATAATGTAGTTCTTAAAGTTGAACTAATCGTTGCTAACACCCACATTAAAAGGCCAAAGAAAATATAATTAAACTTGTATTTTTTGTTTTTAATTAGGTCATAAATAAAAATTGGTAATAATAATAGCATCATTATCCCAAAGGTTATAATATGTGCTTCAATTTGCTCTAATTGAAAACAAATTAGTCCCGCTATTAATATTGAAATTAGTTTCATACGGTCTAAGTCTAACAAAATTATAACATAAACAAATACAATCGCTATTGGAGTATAGATATAGATAGTCTCTAAAGTCCAGTTAATTATAGATAACCCCATTAAAAAATATACAAACTTATTACTATCAATAAAATCTAAAATTTTTTCTCGCATATTCTTACACCTTATATAATTGTATCATATTTCAATTTAAAAAAAAAGTCAAACTCATTCAAGTTTGACTATATAAAACTACCTTTTTATAGCCTTTTTTGCTTGACTACAAATGTTTTTAAATCCATCAGCATCATTTATTGCAATTTCAGATAACATTTTTCTATTAATTTTAATAGATGCTAACTTTAAACCATAAATCAATTCACTATATGATAAATCATGCATTCTTGCAGCAGCATTAATTCTCGTAATCCAAAGTTTTCTAAACTCTCTTTTTCTATTTTTTCTATCTCTATAAGCATAAGTAAGAGATTTCATAACTTGTTGATTAGCAGTTCTATATAAAGTATGTTTTGATCCAAAATATCCTTTGGCCAATTTAATTATTCTTTTTCTTCTTTTTCTTGATACTACTCCACCTTTAGTTCTTGGCATAGTTATCCCCTCCTTTTATTATTTTAAATTCGCTATTTGATGTCTAATTCTTCCTAAATCTGAACTAGAAATCATAGCTTTTTTTCTTAAATGTCTAATTCTCTTTTGAGTTTTTCCTGGAGCTAAATGACTAGTACCTGGTCTTCCACGCATAATCATTCCACTACCAGTAATTTTAATTCTTTTTTTCGTACCACTGTGAGTCTTCATTTTTGGCATTTTAAATCACTCCTTTATTTATTATCTTTTTTTGGCATCAAAATTAAAGTCATATTTCTACCCTCTAAAACTGGTGCTTGTTCAACAGTAGAAATATCAGATAATTTTTCAGCAACCCTATCTAACACAGTATCATTTTGATTCATCATTCCAATCATTCTTCTTTTAGTAAATCTTAATGTAACTTTTAATTTACATCCCTCTAAAAGGAATTTTCTACCACTTTTTAATTTGGTTTCCAAATCATTTGAACTAATGACTGGTGACAACCAAATTTCTTTCATACTAAGAACTTTTTGATTCTTTTTAGCTTCTCTAGCCTTTTTTTGAAGTTCATAGCGATATTTACTATAATTCATAAATCGACATACCGGAATCTTTGCATTTGGCGCAACACAAACCAAGTCAAAATTTTTCTGTTCCGCTAATTTTACTCCTTCAGAAGGTGTCATTGTACCTAATTGATTTCCATCTTCATCAATTACTAAAACTTCTTTAAAAGTAATATTCTCATTAACCAATGTTTCACTTTTCTTATCTAAATTCTTGCTAATAATTAACACCTCCTAAAATATAAAAGTGGGCGCAAAGCACCCACAATAAAATATCATAGTATAGATATTTATATACTTACCCGCCAACGTCAGTCAACTAGGTGAGAAGTGAGTACTTCTACTTTTATATATCACTTACTTTGATATTATACAACATTTTTTTGATTAATGCAAGCATTAATTTGATAAATTTACAGGAATTACTCCACGAGCAATATATTCGCCTTTTAAATAATCTGCAATTGCAGCAACTACAACCGGAGTATAATCATATGCACAAAAATAATTTTTAACTGTTGAATATGAATTAATATCATATGGATTCCTCATAGCAATCGCTACAAGATTATTATTGTTATTATAAAGTCTAGATACTAATCCCGCAACTGATGTTGTTACATTATACGTGGCAATTACCACTTGTTCATAATTTTTAGCAAAATTTACCAAAGAATCAACAGCACTTGCTTTCATTGATTCATTAATAGTTTTATATGTACAATTACTAAAACCATTGTTTTTTAAATCCTCTGAAACTGTATATGCTAAAGAATCCATGGCATATCTAGGCGATAGCGTAGAAATAATTAAAGTTGATTTATTAGAATCAAGCCCCGAAAAATTACCTTTAACCTTAGTAAAACTACTTCTTGCTAAATTTTCATTTAAAGCAATATGAGTTGGAAACGTAGTGTTCATATTTTCTAAAGAAGGTTTGTTTTCTTCAAATAAATTATATTTCAATTTTTTCAACAAAATTCTTCTTACAGATTCATCAATTCTACTTTCTTCAATAACATTTGTTTGAACTGCATTTAAAATGCCATCGTATGCATCTAAAACATTGCCAGAGTAATCAGTAAATGTTAATAAATCAACACCTGCTTGAACAGCTAAAACTCCTACTTCTCCATACGAAAAGTAATTATTAGTGATTGCCCCCATCTCTAATCCATCTGTAACAATTAAACCATCAAAGCCTAATTGATTTCTAAGTATTCCTGTCAAAACAGCATTTGATAGAGTTGCTGGATTTTCATTATCAACTTCTGAAAAGATTATATGAGTAGTCATTATTGCATCAATACCATTAGAGATAGCATTTTTAAAAGGCAATAACTCTATTTCATTAAGTCTATCTATATTATGATAAATTATAGGTAAATCAGTATGCGAATCAACAGATGTATCACCATGGCCTGGAAAATGTTTAGCACAACCCATTACATTGCTACTAGAAAGTCCTTCAAACATTTTTTGTCCAAAAACAGCAACTTTTGCAGCATCATCAGAGTAACTTCTAACATTAATAATAGGATTAGCAGGATTGTTATTAACATCTAAAACTGGTGCAAAATTTAAATTTATACCATAATTTTTAAGTTCTAACCCCATTGCAGCACCTAACTGGTAAGCATTCTCAGGGTTATTAGTCGCCGCTACTGCCATATTACCTAAAAAATGTGTTGCTCCAACAGTCATTCTTTGAACCATTCCGCCTTCTTGATCAATCGATATAAAGGCCGGAATTCCTATTTGCGAAGCCACTAAATCTTGAATATTTATACTTAACTTGACAACTTGACTAGTTGAATTAACATTATTTCCCATATAAATAAAATTACCAAATTTATATTCTTGTATTGTTTCAGTAAAACCAGTTTTTAAGACACCACTATTATCACCAACACCTACAATAAAAAGTTGCCCAATTTTTTCTTCTAGCGTCATTTCATTAATTATATTATTAACAAATAATAAATCTTGACTATCAGGAGATGAAGTTACAATTTCATATTCTATAACTTCAATTTCAAACGTATCTGAAACACTTGGATTTTCTATTAAAGATGCTTTAATTTGAGTAGTTCCTTTTACAACTCCAATTACAGTACCATCATATATTTTTAATATTGAATTATTTAAGCTTTCCCATTTAACAGTACCACTGCCTGTACCATTAAAGTTAACAGCCATTTTAACATTTCTTCCAATTTCAACATAACTTTTACCAGTGATTGTTAGTTCTGTAGCTATGTCTTCGGTTACTGACAATTCAAAAACACTTTTTATATTACTATCTGATACAAGTGAACAAGTTATATTAACTAATCCAACGCTTTCACCTAAAACATTACCTAAATTATCCACAGTTGCAATATCTTCATTTGATGAAGTCCATACAAATGTTTCAGATAAAGATGGCGGTGTAAGTGTAGCACTTAAACTTATAGTTGAGCCAACAATAACAGATGAAGGACCACTTATTGAAATAGTTGGCGACAAACCTTCTAAAACCTCTAAATTAAATATCTTAGAAATACTCCTATCTTGGATAGATGTTGCCGTAATTACTACAGTCCCAGATGATACTCCAAAAACATTACCTTCATTTGAAACAGTCGCAATACTTTCATCACTACTACTCCAAGTAACAAGTTGACAAGCATTCGAAGGATTAACATTAGCCGTTAAAACAATAACTTCGCCAATTGAAACTGAATTACTACCTTTAATAATAACTGAAGTAGGAACAGCACCTACAACTGTAACTGTATGCTGGTCAGAAATACTTGAATCAACTTTAGAAACTGCTGTAATAATAACTTCTCCTTCGCTATGAGCATGCAACACACCCGCTTCATCAACTGTTGCGATTTCATCATTACTACTGCTCCATGTAACCAGTTTAGATTGATCACTAGGTGTAACATTAATGCTTAATATTAATAAACCTTCTACCTCAACAATATTATCTGCTTCTATCGAAATAGCTGTTAGTTTATCCGTTCCACCAAGCAAACCGCATCCATATAAAGTAATTAAAATAAACGAACACAATAAAATTAAGAATAAATTGTTAAATTTTTTTGTCATTTTGCACTCCTTAATACATAATTATTTTATTATAGAATGCACTAAAAAGCAAGCAAAACGGACTATAAGTCTTTCTTATTATATATAATTAAGTTAAACATTAACAAAACCATCAATACAAATATAACATGAAAAAAGCCATTTATAAATTTGTAATTATTTACTATAATGATAAAATAACCAATAATTTGTCTTGCTTTATAACCTACATTTAACATAATCAAACTACAAATATATAAAGAAAAACTAATTAATAAAGCATATAAACTTTTAATTATTTGTTGAAAAAGCAGACAAACAAAACCAAAAAAAAGAGAAACTATAAAAATTTTAAAGTATATATCTAAATATAAATATTTAAAATCAAAATATGTATTTTTTACTCTTCCAATTATGATAAACAATTCAAAAGTTACCAAAACATATATAAAAATAATTGTTATTATTACAAACATTTTAGAAAGTAAATAATAATTCTTGCTATAGCCTTTACCTATCAAAAAGATACAATAATTGTCATTTTTTTCAGAAAACGCATTAATAAAAATCATCATACATACTACGATACTTATAATTTGAACAAATAGATGTGAACTATCTAAATAATTTTTTATTATTTCATAATTAGTAAAATAAATATTACTCTGATAAGAAAGCAAATTTATTAACAAACAACTTCCTACACCTATACTCAAAACTATAATTAATAAATTACTAATTAACATCACGTAATGAACTTTAAGAATATATAATAATTTCGCCATTTTCAATTTTTAATACTCTATCAAAATATTTTTTATACAACTTAGGAAAATGAGTTGCTACGATGATTGACTTTTTTTGTTTCTTTAAAGATATAATTTTTGAAAAAAATTTTTTTTGAGATATTTCATCTAATCCATTTAAAGGTTCATCCAAAATATATAGTTCTTCTTCTTTTAAAAGCATATTTATTATCATTAATTTTTGAAACATCCCTTTCGATAAATTATTCACTTTCTTATCTTTGTGTTCATACAACCCCCACTCTTTAAGATAAGTTTCTATTAATTTGTTTTTTTTATGAAACAACTCTAAAAAAGACTTAATAGTAATATGATTTGGCAATAAACACTTATCAGGTAAATAACCTATATTATCACTATTTTTTTGAATACTTCCACTTGTCAAATTGACAAGTCCTATAATTATTTTAATAATAGTCGTTTTACCCGTCCCATTTTCCCCAATTAGAATATATGAGGTTTTAGAATCTATTTCAAAACTACTGTTTTTTATAATTAATCTGTTCTTGTATTTCTTTGTTACGTTTAATAATTTAATTAAAATCATAAAAATATCTTTCAATCATTGATTTTTCTGATGTCGATAAAGAAAAATCTCTGAAAAACAAAAAGTTATCAAAAATGATTTCTTTATTAACGCCTTGTTTTTCAAAACAAATTTTAAAAGGCAACTTATTTGTTTTATACAATTTTTCATATTTAATAGGAACAAAGAAACTAAATATCTCATTTGGACTAATGTAATAATCTAAAATTAAGGGATTTTCTTTGATAAAAAAATCATATTTTTTATTTAAAATTTCTTCAACATTTTTTCTAGGCGAATCTATTGAACTTGGACTAACTATATTTCTTAAAGAAAAACTTATATTTTTATCAAATGATTCAACACTATTTAATTTAATTACAGTAGATGATCTATTTTCAATTCTAATTTCTACTCCTGCTAATGTATCTATTTGATTTATAGTATTCTTTAAACCTAATATATGATTAACTGAAACATCATTATCTGATGTACCTATATGTGAAACCCTAGTATAAGTAAAATTACCTATTTCTAATTCTAAGGTTTCATCATTAAAATATTCAAGACTAATCAAAGCTTCTTTTATTTCTAAAGGTTCTGGAGAATTAATATTTGTATTAATAAAAAAGCTAAAGATAAAAATATGATATTTTTTAGCACCTATTTTTATCTTTGAATCTGCTTTTGTAATACTTTTTAAATCTAGTTTAACTACATTTGATTCATCTTTATCTTTTAAATAAACTTCATCAATTTGAACTATATCAGAAAAGAAAGATTTATCTAAATTAGCAAAAATTTCTAGTTCAAAATCTTGGCCTTGATATTTTTCTTCAACAATAAAATATGATTGAGGCATTATAGACAATTCTAAATTATCAACCTTACTACAAGCTACTAATAAAGTGAAGAAACTCAAAAATAAAGTAGGTAGTAATAAATAAAGATATTTTTTCATAAATCTTCCTCATAATATAAATAATATTCAGAAATAACATCCATTATTTCCCATGTTCCTTTTTTAAATACAATTCCAAAGAATCTATATTGACTTACTCCATTTGAAATTCTTGCTTCTCCTACTACTTTAACTGCAAGTTTTTTATGTGCAGGTACTGTAATTTTCATTTCAACTTTTTCAACCCTTGTATAAGATTCTTTTTTACCAATCGTATGTTCTATTTCGCCACCTAGAGCTCCTTTTAAGTTTTTATTTGATGCATCTAGTTTCAGACTAAGTTTCCCTGATGTCTTTATACTTCTTTCATATTCTACTGTCTCTGCAATATCATGATCAAAAATAAGCGGTACATCTAAATTGTTTTCTCTAGCAAAAACAATTTTACCCACGTAATGAAACTCTTGATTAATATTTAAATAATATACATTCCAACCGATAAATCTTTTTCCTAGTTTTTTAAAGGCTTCATTAATATCAGATACAGCATAATCTTCAATTAATTTTGCTTCTTCATACTCAAACTCAATTTCTTTAAAATCTGGATAATTAATACTAGCATTAATACTACAAAGAGAAATATTTAAAACAACTAAAACAAAAATTATAATTTTTTTCATTTTATACCTCCTATTAATATATTTGCTAGATTTTATCTTTTTACTCTAATTTAAAAAAACACTTTATCAAAAGATAAAGTGTTTTTTAAATCTTTATTAATTACGGTGCACTAGTTACTGCAATATAAGCTTCTCTTAGAGCATCAGTAATATCTCTGAAATCTGTAGTATCTGTAACTGTAAATACAGTTGGATCAGAAACATATGGATCAATTGATGGAATTCCTAACAACACTTCAACGCTATCTACTGTAGAATCAACTATCTTCTGCATTGTAGGTTTCAAAGTTCCTGTATCAGCCATAGCATTAAATACATCCCCCAATTGATTTGTTTGTTCCACGCTCGACCAATCTATTCCAGATAAACTATGCGAAGAACCACCAAGCGTTCTTAATTCACCAATTATTAAAATTAAATCAGCTATTTCTGCATCCCATGCATCATGGATTTGTTCTTTAGTTGCAGTAAGAGGGTCTGTAATACCACTTTGTATTAATAAAACATTAGCCTCATCACCAAGATCATTAATTTCAAAGTTTGGTCCAAAGAAAGTATTCAAGCTAGAAAGCATTGCATATCTAATTTGATTAATATCTAACAAGAACGAATCATTGATATTATATAAAATACCTTCTAAAACATTAAGTGGAACTGTATCATCTAATGGATCAATTGGTGAAGTAATACTTACTCCATTAGTATTAGCAGTATATAACAAGTTAGTAATTAAATCGATTTCATCTTTCCAATCTGCATCTGTTGCATCATCAGCACTTTCTGGAGACATCCATGAAGGTTCACCAGGAGGTAGGCTCTCATCAAACTTTTCTTTAATTGAAGTTTGTAAGATTGGTCTTAAAACAGTTGATTTATTTAAATTATGTAATAAGTTTGCTAAATTATCTCGTTCTTCTAAAGTAACAATGTTTTCAAAACCTGTATAAGTATCCAAATCTGATGCATCAGACATTGCCTTCAATAATAAATATAATTCAGTATATTCATTTAAGCTAACTTCAGGGTATAGATTTAAAACAGTATAAACTGGCATTTCTCCCCATTCTATAGGATTTTCTGCATCATTTATTCTAGTTATAGCCTTATCATATCTAGTATCACCAGTATCAGTTAATACTTTAGTTATCATTTTTTCCAATGAATTTTCCAATACATTAGAATGTAATAAACCTTCTTCAACGCCATCAATATTAGCATTTTTTAATGTATCAAATGTAATATTATCATGATCTACTCCAGCATCTTGTAATAATTTAAGAGCTTCTAAGAAAGGTAATAACTCTCCTTCTACTAAAACACCTGAAACATATTCTCTATACCAATCTTCGTGAGCAGGTGCTACAATATAATGTTCCATAGGTCCACCTGCACCAACTTCACCTTCAACTTGATAAACTATAGAATTTTCAACGATTCTTGAATCTACCAACACATTAAAGTTTTTGCCTAAAATTACTGCCATTTGATTACCTAAGAATAGGTTGATAGCATCTTCAATGCTTCCCTCTCCTATTAACTCATCAAAACCACTAATAACTTTACTTGCTTCACCTTCATATGATAAAACATAATCTTCATCATATTCGTTATACCAATCCTCAACTTCAATATAATTACCACCATTATATAAATCATCAGGAATTCTTAAAAGAGGATTAGCTAAAGATTGAGCAACTAACTCTTCTACGATTGACTCAGAAATAATTCTAGACATCAATAAAGTAGTTTTATTGTCTTGAAGATTACTAACTCCAGAAATAGAAACTTCTGAAAGTTTACGATTAGGAGTATCGTCTAACATTTTATTTATAGCTTTTATCAAAAATCTTAATTCTCTACCACCATCAGGTCTCCAAATTGGATCATTGATATCATACCTAATATTCAAATATTCATGAGTTTCTCCAGCAATTATAATTCTATTAACAATTGACAAAAACATTACTTCTGAAGCTTCCAAAGTATCAATTTCTTCATCATTATAATTAAGAACTCTATCGGCAACAGCCTCACCATTACCTTCGATTCCACTAATTGTACCTTCAGATACCAAAATTATTGCTTTAAGTAATCTCTTTAACTCGGCATTCCAGATAGGATCTGTTTCTTCAAAAGGAATATATAATACATTATTAGGAGCTTCTTCTGTATATCTATATTCATAAAGTCTATTGATTATAGTTGCAGAGATTATTGCTGAAGCAACTAATTGATCAAGTTGTTCATCTGTTAAAGCTAAAACATTATCTATAATTTCTGCAGGAGTTGGCGCAGCAATTCCTCCAGTAATTAGAGCAACTGACATTAATAATTTTCTTAATTCACCATCTCTTGAAGTATCGTTCAAATCTACTCCATCAGGAATTACAATTATTGCTCCAGCTCCTTCGGCGTGCTTAGCAACTTGATAAACTATTGTATCACTTAAAATAATAGATTCAAAAATAATATCTAAATCATCATCAGTAAGATCACTTACTAAATTTATTGAACCAAGCCGATCATGCATCTCGTCAAAAGTTGACACATCCCCCATTAATATTCCTAACCCTCCAAAGAATCTTGATAATTCCCCAGGATTATCATCATCAATATATTTCCAATCATCATCAGAAACATTTGAAACAACAATTATATCATAAAGAGGTCCACCTGGCTCTGCTGCATCCTTTACAAAATTAACCAAAGTATTTCTAAATACCGTTGATTTAATACATTGTATTAATTCAGTATTAGATAATGACATGAAAACACTCTCAATATCAGGATATGTTTCAAATCTAACTTGTATTAATCTAACGGCTTTGAAGAAATCTTCGATTTCTGCTTGAGTCCATTCATCTTCTTCCAGCAATGCAAGTGGTGTTGCTGATGAAATATCAACAGCTACCATTTGAATTAATTTATTTAAAAGCGATTTATAAACATCTGATCTAATCATATAGAAAGCAAGATCTTTAATTTGCTCATCTGTAGCATCAATTAACATGAAGTTTGAACCTATCAAGTCCATTTCAACACTAATCCTACTTGCATATAATGTAGATCTTATATTTTCTTCGCTCCAATCATAGACTTTCTCATCGGCATATGCTGATGTTAAATCTGGAAACATGTTCTTTAACATCGCCTTAAATAAATTATTAATATTAGAAGTCATGTTAACAATTTGACTTTCTTCATTATATACAGGTACTAAATCTCCTGTTAATAATTGCGATTGTGAAATATAATAACTCATCTTATCTAAATCTGCATGTTGTAAAAGTGGACCATAAATTTGATCAATATTAAACTGTTCCTTAGGTAACCCCAACAAATCAGTAGCTCTCGCAGATTCATAAGCTAAATACAACAATGATGTAAATTCCCTAACAGCAGTTTCATTATCAGTCCAGTCGATTTGTTCCATAGATTCAATATAGAAAAACGACCTGTATGCTTCAGGCATTTGTTCTTGATATACATTAACAACAACTGAAGTCATCGCTTTCTTAAGTAAAGTTGAATTTACTAACGACTGAGCTAAGTTTCTTATATCTTCTTCTAATACTTTTTCATAATCAATATTAATACCAATAGAATGTCCATTTGTCATGGAACTTGAAAAACTTAAAATTGTTTGTGCATCTAAAACAGCATAAGGACTTATATTTTGTAATGCTTCATGAACAATACCGATATTTCTAATCTCATCTTGCCAGTTAGCCTCCTCTAAATCCGCCGCATTAATTCCAAACTTAGATACTATTTCACTAAATTTCGGTTGTTCTAGAAAATATCTAATTACCAAAGGTGCTATAACTGCAACTGTATCAATTCCACCAATATTGTTGAAGAAATTTTTAACTGTTTCTGGATCTAAATTGAAATAATTTGCATTAATATTTCCATTCTCATCAGTTTCTAACAAACTCAAAACATCAGCAAAGGCATATCCCATTTTTTTAATATCATAAACGCCATCAATTGAAGCAATCTCACTAGCTGCAGCTGCATCTATATTAAATTGTTCTTTTATACTTGCAATTTGTGGCAATTCATCGCCATATAACACTAAATCTATTCCTATTGGAATTAAGACATTGATCAATTTTAATGATGTTAAATCATCAATTACTCCTTTAATTACTTCATCTTCAAGGGCTAAAGCCTTTGATGTGGTTACACCATTTTCAAAAAAGCCTATTTCATTTAGTCTCTTATATGCTTTAGCAACCGTTGCAATCTCTTTTGTTAACCTAATTCCTTCTTCATCAACAGCTATATTAAAAACTTCATCAAATAAATATTCATCTATACTAACACCGTTTGCTGAAAAAATACCATTTATTTGGCCAGGAACAGAATTTTTATAAATTTGAGTTAATTCAAGTATTTTATTTAAATCTGGAAAAGAATCCAAAGGATTATTCATCAAAATTTTAGAATCAACACCATCTACAACAATTAAGGAATCATCAATAACTACAGCATGATATTGACTAGTTGGAGATGCCTCTACGTTTGACACTGCACTAGCTATAGATGAACCAATTGAAGCAATACCTGCTAATGGAAAACTTATTAACAAGAATAAAAGTGCACCTTTTACAGCACCAACCCCTAAACCACCAAGTCTTGAATAAATTGATTTTTTTCTTCTTTTTCCATCTTTTTTTCTTGGTCTGATAAAAAGCCAAATTATAAAAGCAGGGATTCCACCAATAAAAGAAAATGCAATAAATACAATTACTATATATAAAATTATTCTTGCTATAAGCCCAACAATTCCATTAAAGAAAGCAGCAAAATCTGCACTTTGTTCCATCATATTATTAAATGCTGGAAACATATTATTTAATATTTGTTTAAGTGTCTCATCTAAAGTTGTCAGAGTAACACCATTAAAATTTGCATTAAAAGAACTAAAATCATAGCCTAAAATAAATTTAGTTAAAGCTGGTATCATTAACCATCCGCCTATAAAAAGTACTAAGCTAATGGCAAGGAAAAAAACAGATTTAAAAGTTCCTCTTATAAATCCAATTAATGCAAACAGCACAACTAAACCAGCAAATGCAAGATTTAAAAACAAAGTTATTTGATTAACATCAATACCAGACATATTAGTTACCTCACTTAATATTCTTCAATTAATTATATCAAAAATGTATAGTTTTGTAAATAAGTTTAATCTTAGGTTAACCTTCATTTAAAAAAACTATTTTTATTACTTTTTTAAAAAAAATATGGTAGAATTACTCGTGGTGATTTTTATGTTTAAAGCAATTTCAATTAATGATTATAAAAAAATTAAGTCTTTCCTAAACCTTGAATTTAACTCAAAGTATATTGCCAGCGAGTTGCAATTTCAAAATATTTTTGCATGGAAAGAAGTTGATAATCTCCTAATACATTTTAGTGATAATTATGCTGTTTTGAAAGGGAAAAACAATCTTGATTTTTTCTTCCCGCCACTTGCTGAATGTGAAAAATCGTTTTTAGAAGGCTTAAATTTTATCGAAAACTACTGTTCGACTAATTCTATACCAGTCTTATTCCACTCAATCCCTGAAATATATTTACATCTATTTGAAAAGTATAAACTTTTTTCTCAAAGAAATTTTTTTGAATACATACATTATACAAAAGACTTAATTGAACTTAAAGGAAAGAGATATCATGCAAAAAGAAACCACATAGCACAATTTCTTAAAAATTATTCTTATGAATTTCTACCTTATAAAGAAGATTTTAGAAAAGATATTGAAAACTTAATTGATTTTTGGAATAAAAAGCACGAAGATAACCATGAAAAAGAAGCAATTTTTAATATACTAGATAATTTAGAAGCACTAGAATGTTATTGTGATTGCATTTTTATAGATAATTATTTGTGCGGTTTTGCCATTGGTTTTATTTCTAACAATGTAGGCATCATTCTTTTTGAAAAAGCCAATACAACTTGTACTGGAATCTATAGTTTCTTAGAAAACTTATTTATCAAAAAGAATTTTTCTAATACACTTTATATAAATAGACAAGAAGATATGGGGATTGCAAGCTTAAGAAAATCAAAGTTGTCTCTTCATCCTGAATTTTTAGAAAAAAAATATTTAGCAGTTCAACCGTTAAAAGAACAACTTTATAATTTATATTCACTTGGTTTTCCAGAAGATAGCCTTTCATATAAAAAATTCTTTTTTGAAGCTAAAATCAAAAACCTTAAATATAAGTTGTTAAAAAAGAAAAACATCGTTCTTTCCATGTTTTTCTTCAAAGAACAAACACTTTCAATTTTAAATACTGATTTTAAAACTAAATTTATTTCAACCCTAACAACCCATCCAATTTATCAAAAAAAACATTTAGCTACAAAATTAATTTGCTCAAGTTTAAATCTTTTTTCAAAGAATACAGACTTTGTTGTATTGCATCCTACTAACGAAGACTTTTACAAAAAGTTTGGTTTTATTACTTATTCAAAAAAATCTTCTATTAATTTTAATTCTTTTGAAAGATTTGAAACAAATAATGTAAATGAATTGAAAGAATTTTATGATTTAACCTTAAAAAACTTTGATGTTTATACAAAAAGATCCGAAAAAGATTTTAAATTTTGGTATTTGGAGATTTTATCTGATCAAGGTAAGGTTTATAAGTTAAAATCCAATAACAAGAGTTTAGGATATGCAGTTTGCTTTGATAATCAAATTGAAGAATTTTGTTTAACAATTCAAGAAAATTCAACTTTTTCAAATATGATTAGAATATGCAACGTTATCTCAATCTTACAAAATTATCCATATAAAAATGATTTTAGTTTTTCTTTAAAAATTAATGATAAAATTATTCATAAAAATAATATAACAATAAAAATTTCTCATGAAAATGGTTTAACAAATATTTCAAAATCTATTTTCTACGACTTTGAAGTATCTATAGAAACTCTCACTGAATTACTTATATTAGGAAAAACATCTAACAATATCCCAATATCAAAATATTTCCAAACACTTAAAACAATTAGCCTAGATAAATATTAAAACCTTAACTTTCGTTAAGGTTTATTTTTTAATCTTCATCTAATAAACTAATTTTTTCTTTTTTTGCCTTCTTCTTCTTTTTCTTCTTAGAATCTCCAAACAAATCTAATTCTTCATCCAATTCAGTTATATCTATTTTTTTTGAACCAGAAAACTGTTGAGCATTCAATATATCTGTACCTAAATTTAAAACTAATTGTTTTAATTTTTTATCTGGGTTTACATAAATTTGGGAAATTACATCTTTGGATTTTTTATCTTTTGTAGAAAACTTTAAAAATTCATTACTTTGACTTTTAGAAAGTATTTCTAGATAAAAAACATTGCTCTTGATTAATGAGATTAATACCCCTAATAAAAATATACCTCCACCAGCTCCCATAATTAAATATGAATATTGAAGTGTATTAATAGTATTCAAAATTGTAATTCGAGATAATATTGATATTTGACTAATTAGTTGAGTCAAAATTCCTGCATAAATTATAGCACCAAAGACAGCTACTATAAAACCAATCAATATAAAAACTGCTCCGAAAGCTTTAGCAACTTTATTTCTAGTTTTATTATACCCCGCCTTGATTCCACCATTAACGTCTTTTAAAGATGATTCAATAGTAATCGCACCTCTTTGGCCACGTACATTCCCAGAAAATATTAATCTTTGACTTGTTAAAATAAAGTTACCTTTACCAGCAGGATTTCTTAAATGCATATCATCATATACTTTATATACTTCTTCATTTACTCCAAGATGGAAATTCTTTAGAATTTTTTTGTTCATTTATAAAAACCCCTTTCATTATCTATCTCTTATGATAACACACAGTTTTTATTTAAGCAATATTTTTTTGCTTAATTAAAATTGAATTAAGACTAATCTATTATTTTTATAATAATATCTTCAGTTTTTATCGGCGTAGTGCTATACGAAAAAGAATTTTTAATCATTTTTTTAACAGTATCTAAATTCTTACCATTATGATAGATTTTAGCTATTACTTTATCTTTCTTTACAAAATCCCCAGCATCAACTAACAATTCTACCCCTACACTTAAATCAATTTGATCTTCTTTTTTAAGTCTTCCTGCTCCTAGAAACATGCTAGCTTTTCCTATCTCTAACGCATTTAAATTAGATATATAAGCATCTTTGGGACAAATTATTTCTTCAATATAACTTGCTTTTTTAAATAGATTATAATTATGTACTACCTTTGAATCACCTTTTTGAAATTCAATCATTTTTTCAAACTTATTTAGTGCAGTTTTATTTGTTATAGCATCTTTAATTAACATAATTGCACTTTCTTTATCTTTAGAAGTTTTAGTCATTAAGAGAATTTGTGTGCAAATAGTCTCACATAAATGCATAAATCTAGTGTTACCATTTCCCTTTAATGTATTAATTGCTTCAAGTACTTCTAAACTATTACCAACACAACTTCCTAACGGAAGATTCATATCAGTAAGAACACAAACTACTTGCCGATTGTATCTTTTACCTATAGCCACCATTGCTTTAGCTAACTTTTCTGCTTGTTCAACTGTTTTCATAAAGGCACCAATGCCTACCTTTATATCCAACAGAATATAGGGAGCACCACTTGCTATTTTTTTTGACATTATTGAAGCTGCAATCAAACTGATTGAATCTATTGTTCCACTTACATCTCTTAATGCATAGAGTTTTTTATCAGCAGGAACTAAGTCACCAGTTTGGCCAATAATCGAAAGTCCTACAGTATTAACTTGGTTAATAAAATCATCCTGCGTAAGTTCAGTTGTAAAATTAGGTATTGATTCTAATTTATCTATCGTACCACCCGTAAAACCTAATCCTCTACCACTCATTTTAGGAACTTTTAACCCACAAGCTGCTAAAATTGGACCTATAACTAGCGATGTCTTATCTCCAATTCCACCAGTTGAATGCTTATCAACACATATTCCTTTTATTTTAGATAAATCTATTGTATCCCCACTTTCAACCATAGCTTTGGTTAAATAATATTCCTCGTCTTCATTCATGCCATTTATACAAATTGCCATTAAAAGGGCGCTTGCTTGATATTCAGTAATGTTCCCTAAAACATATTCATTAACAAAATAAGTAATTTCTTCTTTTGTTAAAGCGTATTTATCTTTCTTTTTGATAATGATATCGATTATATTCATATTTCCCTCCACATTTATATTATACTATTCTTTTTAAAATCTTTAAAACCATTTTCATTTATTTTATCCTTGCTTTTTTCTATTTTGTATCTATAATTGATTTAGAGGTAGTATATTATGAGAATTTGTTTTATTAGACACGGAGAAACTAATTGGAATAGTCAATCGTTAATTCAAGGTATAATTGATAACCCCTTAAATGACAATGGAATCAAACAAGCAGAAAATTTAGCCCTAGAACTTTTAAAAACGCAAATCAAATGGGATGTTGTTTTTTCAAGTCCTTTAGCAAGAGCTTTTGATACAGCAAAAATTGTTTCAAAAAAAATTAATTATCATTCTAATATCATAATTGATAATAATGTCATTGAAAGAGATTTTGGAAAAATCGAAGGTATGAAATTAAGTGAACAAGTTTACAATTTAATAATCTCAGAAAAAGAACCATCTTTAGAAAAAGTTGTTTCACTAAAAGAAAGAGTTATGGACTTTATACAAAAGACTTATCAAAAATATCCAAACAAAAATATTTTAGTATTTACACACTCTCATATTATTAAAACAATTAAAAACATCTTAAATCCAAATTATTCTTTCAGAAGTTCGCTTTCCAATTGCGCTATTCTTCAAATAAAATATGATGGTTTAAAAATTAAAGAACTTTAGATACAAAACAAACTAGTTATTGCTAGTTTGTTTTTTTAAATACTCGTTTTTTTCTAACAACATATCAGTGATTTTATCACTAATTTCATTTGTTGTTTTTTCCTTTAATTCCTCATTTGAAATTAAATCTATAATTTCAAAGTTTACTGTCGTACGCTTGAAAGGATATTTTTTTTTCACCAAATTTGTTCCAAACAAATGAGTTACTAAAATAGGCACTTCTGCCTTTTGGGGAATTTTGAATACACCACTTTTTAAAGGTAAAAGCTCGCCACTTCTACTTCTAGTTCCTTCAGGAAAAACGCCAATATTTTCTTTGTTTTTACATCTTTTAATTGCTTCAAGCATAATTTGGGTAGCTTGACGATTATCTTTTCTATCCAAAACTAAAAAACCAGTTCTTTTTAACCACACCCCAACTATCGGTACTGACATTATTTCTTTTTTCATAATATATGCAATATCATGATTTTTTAAAGCATATATATGAATAATAGGATCCAAATTAGATAAATGATTACTAACTAGAAAAAAATTCCCAGCCTTTGATAATTTATCTAAATTTTTAGAAATAACTTTAATTCTCAAAAGAAAAACTACAAAACTACATGCCTGATGAATACAGCCATAATAAAATTTTTTATGCTTTTCATTAACTAAAAGTAAAGATAGTATGATAAATAAAAACAATATAATAGCACAAGCGACAACTCCAGCCAACATACTCAAAGGAATTGTCCACCAAATAACATTATTATAATTAACAAATTGATAATAAATCGTAAAAAAGCATGCACAAATCGGGATAAAAAACGTAAGAAATATAATTATCATTTTTTATTTCCTCTCATATATACAAAAAGCCAAATCTCCTACTTCTTTTTTAGATATTAATTTATAATTAGCAAAGTCTATCTCTGGGAAAAAAACATCCCCCTCATATTCTTTATTTATATGAGTTATATAAAGTCTATCAGCATAAGGTAGAGCTAATTTATAAATTTGTAATCCACCAATCACAAATATTTCTTCCTCATGTTTTTGCTTAAGAAAAGAAATTAGATCATTAGTTACCTTAACTCCTGGAAAATTAAAATCTTTATCTAAAGTTGCCACAATATTATCTCTATTAGGTAATGGCTTTTTTATTCTATCAAATATAGAATAAAAAGTTTGTTCACCCATTAAAACTGTTTTGTTTAGAGTTGTTTGCTTGAAATAATTCAAATCTTCTGGATAATGCCACGGTAAATCATTTCCTTTTCCAATCAAATTATTTTTACCAATAGCAACTATAATTGAAATCATACAGAAACTTCTCCTTTAATAGCTGGATGATATTCATAATCCACTAATTCAAAATCATCATATTTAAAATCATCTATTGATTTTACTTTTCTTTTAATATTCATCTTAGGTAATTTTTTTGGTTCTCTTGTTAATTGTAATTTAACTTGATCAAGATGATTTAAATAAATATGTGCATCACCAATTGTATGAACAAATTCACCTAATTTCAAATCACATAACTGAGCAACCATCATAGTTAACAAAGAATATGATGCAATATTAAACGGAATACCTAAAAAAGCATCAGCACTTCTTTGATATAATTGGCAAGACAATTTCCCACCACTTACATAAAACTGAAATAATAAATGACATGGAGGTATAGCCATTTCTTCAATATCAGCAGCTTGCCAACTACTAACAACTAATCTTCTTGAATCAGGATTTCTTTTAATTTCATTAATAACCCAAGCAAGTTGATCAATTTTTTTACCTTCTCCTGCAAAATTTCGCCATTGTCTTCCATAAACTGGACCTAAATCAGCATGTTTAACAGCAAATGTTGCATCATCTTTAACCTTTTGAACAAATTCTTCCATAGTTTCATCATTATAATCTTTACTGTTTTTAAATTTTTCATAAGGCCATTCATTCCAAATTCTTACATCATTTTGCACTAAATATCTAATATTAGTATCACCACTAATAAACCATAACAACTCATGTATAATTGCTTTTAAATACATTTTTTTAGTTGTCAATAAAGGAAAACCTTCATTCAAATCAAATCTCATTTGATATCCAAACGTTGATATAGTACCTGTCTTAGTTCTGTCTTCTTTTTTATAACCGTTGTCTAAAATGTGTCTTAAAAAATCTAAATATTGTTTCATAATTACTCCTTTGCTACTTGTTGATTATAACACAAATATTCTGTTCTTAAAAGAATTATTTCAGTAAAAAATCTTTCCCTTTCATTGATTCTGGTTCAAAATTACTTAAACCAGGATAGTCTTGTTGTCTTAAAGCCTCGTAAATAGCTATTGCAGCTACATTAGATATATTTAAACTTCGCACATTATCTGTCATCGGTAATCTAACACAGCGTTCTAAATAACGTCGTAATATTTCTTTAGGGATTCCTGTTGACTCTTTTCCGATAAAAAAATAATAGTTTATTTGAGTATCCTTTAATTTTAATGAATGGAAATTATTCAAACCATATCTAGTAAAAAAGTAAAATTCTCCCTGATTTTTAGATAAGAAATCTTCAAAATCTTCATACACATGATAAATTAACTTATCTATATAGTTAACACCAGATCTTTTTAATTTACTTTGATTTAAAGAAAACCCCAAAGGTTTGATTAAATGCAAAATCGAATTCGTAGCCACACATGTTCTCATTATATTTCCAGTGTTTTGAGGTATTTCAGGTTCATATAAAACTACATTAATTGACATTTATTTTCCTCTTTAAGTATTCTATTGTATTATTAAACCATTCTTCATTTCTCGTGTTTTTTTCTAAAGCTATTTCTAAATGATTTTTATTAAGTAAACCTTTTTTAAAAGACAAAAAAAGCAAATTTCTAATTATTTTTAAATAACCAATCCATTGAAATGATTTTTCTTGATATTTAGAAACAAATTCTTGCTCATTAAGACTTAATATTTCATCTAAAGTAATAACAGAATCTTCTAAAAATGATAATTCTTTTGTTCCTTTTACTACATTATTATTAAACGGGCAAACATCTTGGCAAATATCACAGCCATAATATGTATTCATTTTTTCCAGCAAATCAAACCTATTTGTTCTAGATTGATTTAAATATGAAAGGCACTTACTTCTATCATATCCATTTTCTAATGCTCCTGTAGGACAAGCTTTCACGCATTTATCACACTTAATACATGTCTGAAAATCATAATGATCATATTTATTAAACTCATAATCAGTAAGTACTTCTCCAATTACAACATAAGTTCCATTTTTTGAAATAAGTAGATTATTTAATCCCATTATCCCTAACCCTGCTATAACAGCAAGTTTTTTTTCATCTAAAAATGATTGGTCAACTAATATCTCCGTTCTACCAATATCGCCAATTTCAAAAAGAAATTCTGCTATCTTATTTTTTACAATCTTATGATAATCTTTCCCATAAGCAAGTTTTGCGGGCAAAAAGTCATTTTGACGACTTTTACTATCATATGAAAAAATAAAAACTATAATACTATTAACCCAATTATACTTTTCTTCCTCACAATTTTTATTTTTAAAATAATCAGTGCTGAACTTTATAATACCAAACTCATATTTATTTTTTAGTTTATTAATTTTATTAATCATATTATTCTTTTAAATTTTGTTCAATAATTTTATCAAAGTTAATTTGACTTTCAGTTTTTAATGAAAGGAATTGTTTATATTTATATTTAATATTCAACCACTTTGTTTTTTGAAGAAAATCTTTTTTTGTTAAAGTAGTTGAAACAATAACCTTACCTCTTCTTTTATTACTAGTTGGAGTAATAGTTATAATTTCAAATAATGCTTCAGCTGTATCTAATAAAATAGCATTGGGAAAATATTCCAAGAATTCAGTCTTTAATGCAAACAAAAATGGTGCACTTGGTATAATTAAATCTATTTCTTTTTTTTGAACCAAATGCATTATTTTCTCTACCTCTTTAAAAGTTTTAGAAGTTTTTACATTGCCATTATTTAAAGTAGATTCAATCTCATCACTTGCTAAACTTGTAAGTTGTGAATGTTTTAAAAACTTTTGATATAGATTAGCTTCGATGATAGATTTCCTTGCTAATAATAACATTGATTTATAAGAATATTTAGCATTAACATATTGAATGATATGAGGTGCTAAAAAAACTAGTTCTTCTCTTTCTTTAAAATCTTCATAACAAAGTTCAAAAATAGTATCGCTAACTATAAAAATCATTTTAGGGTCAAAAGTATTTAAAAACTGGATTTTTTCATTTACAAAATTTAATATTTCTTCTTTCTTATAACTATCATAAGGGTAATATTCTAAGTCATTAGTATAAACAAAACTTTCATTTGGAAAGTTTTTTGTTAAAGTTTCTAGAATAAATACTCCTTCAAGCCCCATATCTAAAATACCAATTGGTTTTTTTAACATTTTTTTCTCCTAACTAAGATATTTAATATTTATCGTTTTTTCATTTTCAGAATAATCAATCTCTAAAGACTCTAGCAAATCTTTAATCGGAAGATAATACGTATCTTCAATTTTAATCATTTCTTCAAATCTATAAGCAACTTTTTTATAGTTTTTTGAAAGTAAAATTAAATCTTTTGTAACAACTGGCATAATATCAAGACCATCTAAAGCTGTAAACAATGAAATATAAGTCTTGCCTTCTTTTTCAAAAATGGCTCTTGGCATCGTTAAAATTCTATCGTTAATGCTTGCTTCTAAACTGTTTTTATTAATTACAAAAGTTCTTTTACACCCGTGTTTCCAATACTTTTCAATTCCTTTTTCCATAAGTTTTACAAAAATATCTACAATTCCATAAGGATTATGTTTATATAATCCACCATTTGTAAAGAAACACATACCTATTTTTTGTTCGGGATTATAAAAGAAAAAACTTACTAAACCATAAGCACTTCCTGTGTGTCCTCTAAGCAATTCTTTTTCATACATAGAAAAAATTTTAATTTGAAGTCCTTTTGCTTTATAATCATCAAATTCAGTATTTATCCAATGAAATTGTTGCATCAAATCAATTGTTTTTTTATTTAAGATTCTAACACCTTTATATACTCCACCGTTCATAAATAACTGCATTATTTTAGCTAAATCATTTAGATTAATCATTAAACCACCAGCTGGCCCCCTATAGTTTTCTCCTAAAGGAAATAAATTATATTTCCAATTAAGTAAACCCTTAATACTTAATGTAGAAACTATTTTTTCTTTTGATTTAGACATGCGATATAAAGTCGCAAAATTATCTTTATCCTTTATATCTTGGATTCTAAAACCTCCATCAATATTTAATTTTAATAAAAAATTTTCTACTACATAGTCACAAAAGTATGTTTGAGTAATTTTTTCAACAACGCATGCAAGTAGTCCGCAACCAAAATTTGAATATATAAACCTTTCACCAGGTCTAACATCAGAATATGTTGAATCAATCCAATAAGGTCCATCATTTTTAATTAATAAATCTTTTAAAGTTGCAGGTTGATTAGTCCCATTAACTCCATTATAGCCCCTTTTAATATGATCATTTTTTGGGTCTTCATCATCAAAACCATCAGTAATACTTGAAGTTTGAGTCATCAAATGCTTAATAGTGATTTTATCATTTGGAAATTTTGGATTTCTAATTTTAAATCCAAAAATATCTGAAATATCATCATCAATAGATATTAAGCCTTTTTCAACTAGTTGCATCACACAAATTGCAACTATTATTTTTGAAATTGATGCAATTCTAGCTTTTGTATACTTATTTATTTTTTCTTTAGTTTCAATGTCTCTTACTCCAAATGATAAGTCTTCTAAAATCTTTTTATCATTAAGGACAAGCATTTGAGCACCAATCAAACTACTCTCAACACAAATTTTTTTAAATTCTTTTTTCATGTATAACTCCACATTGTTTACATTATACCATAATATTATCTAAAAAACTATTTTTTAATTCCATTTTTTAACTAAAAATGTTATACTATTTTTATGTAAAGGATAAGAAAATATGAGAAAAATTGATAAATCTTTATTAATCTCTGAAATTAAAAAACTAATATTTGAATGCGCTTTTAATATCAATCCTAAAATTATTGCTTCTCTTGAAAAATCCAAAGAAGAAGAAATTTCTCCTCTAGGTAAAAGTACATTATCAAAAATCATAGAAAACGATATCTTAGCAAGAAAAAAAACTATTCCAATCTGTCAAGATACAGGTGTAACGGTTGTATTTTTAGAAATTGGAATGGGCATCTGTTTTGATTATGATTTAACTGAAACAATTAACCAAGCCGTAAAAGAAGCTTACGAAGAATTTTATCTAAGGAAATCTATCGTTAAACATCCTTTAGATAGAATTAACACCCTTACTAATACTCCTTGTATAATTCATACAAAAATAGTTAACTCAAAAAATTTGAAAATAACTCTTACTATTAAAGGTGCTGGTAGCGAAAATATGAGCAAGTTAAAAATGCTTAGCCCTGCTGATGGAGATATCGGAGTTGTAAACTTTGTTTTAGAAACAATTGAAGCCAGTGGTGGTAATGCATGCCCCCCAATGATTGTAGGTGTAGGATTAGGTGGTAATTTTGAACAAGCCGCACTACTTTCTAAAGAAGCCTTACTAAGAGATATTGATGATGAATCATCAAACCCAATTGATAATAATTTAGAAAAGAAAATATTTGAAAAAGCAAACAAATTAGGTATTGGCCCAATGGGACTAGGTGGTAAAAGTACAGTATTAGCAGTAAAGATAAACTCTTTCCCATGTCATATCGCCTCACTACCAGTAGCTGTAAATATCCAATGTCATGCTTCTAGAACAAAATCAATTATACTATAAGGTGATAAAATGAAAATAACATCTCCTCTAAAAGATTCAAAGTATTTAGATTTAAAGATAGGCGATGAAGTGCTTATCAGCGGAATTATTTATACTGCTCGTGATGCTGCACACAAAAGATTACTCGATGATATTAATAAAAATAAATCTCTTCCCTTTTCATTAAAAGACAATATTATCTATTATACTGGTCCAACACCAACTCCGCCTAACAGACCAATTGGTTCTGCAGGTCCTACTTCTAGTTATCGTATGGATTCTTATTCTATAAAACTAATGGAACTTGGGCAAAAAATAATGATCGGAAAAGGTCAAAGATCCAAAGAATTTAAAAAAGCATTACAAGAACATAACGCCGTTTACTTAACAACAATTGGTGGAGCAGGAGCTTTAATTTCTAATTGTATTAAATCAAGTAAAATTATTGCTTATGATGATTTACAATCAGAAGCAATTTATGAATTACATGTAGAAAACCTTCCAGCAATAGTTGTTTATGATTCAAACGGTAATGATTTAATTGAACAAGAAATAAAAAAATATAAAAACCTTCTTAAATGAAGGTTTATTTTTTTGTTTTAAAAATATATTCTCTTTCAAACCAAGATATTTTATCCGTAATATTACTATTTTTTTTATTAGATTCAATAATTATTTTACCAAAGTTATTTGTTTCTAACATTCTTTTTCTAATTAACGTATTCTTAACCTCATCAGCCATTACCTTACTACTAGAATATACTTTAGCCTTTGGAAAAATTTCTTGTACAAAGTCTTTTAATAATTCAAAATGTGTACACCCTAATATAACAGCTTTAATATCTTCCTTTTGAAATTTACTTAGTTTATCAAAAACTAATGTTTTTGCTTCTTGAGTGCTATATAAGTTTTCTTCAACTATTTTAACAAATTCTGGAACACCTATTGAAAAAACATTGTAATCTTTTAAATAATTTTGATACGACTTAGAATTAACAGTTACATTAGTAGCAACTAATAAAACATTACTGTTTTTTGGAAGCTCATAAACTTGTTTTGCAGTCGTTTCAATCACCCCAATTATTGGAATATCTAACTTTATATGATCACTATTTGCAGTTGCTGTATTACATGCAATCACAATCATTTTTGAATTTTTTTCATATAAATAATTACAATTTTTACTAACAATTTCTCTTACTTCTTCTTTTGTTTTTTCTCCATATGGCGAATTCTGTTCATCAGCAACATATAAAAACTCCTCGTTTGGTAGAGCTTTTACCAATTCATTTAACACTACTATCCCACCAACTCCAGAATCAAAGACACCAATTACTTTTTTGTTCATAAAACACCTTTTTCTTTTATAAATTATAACACTTGTCTCTATTAAGTGCAACTTAAAAATATATTGTTTTTCCCTTTTTTTCGTTACAGTTTGTTTGACATATATTTTCATTTATATTATAATTAATGTATAAGGGGTGGCTAAAATGGTGATACGAAGTTTCTTTAGAATATTAATAGCAATTTTAGCATTGATGGCTATTGCTGTCTTAGTTTTTATGCCTATAATGACATCATCTACAGATTTAAATACTATACTTATTGATGATAATTTGTCTTTAATGAACCTTTTTAATTCACTAAAAGAGGTTTTTGCTAATGATAGCCAAAACTTTTTAAGTACTGTTTGGAACTATAGTTTAGTAATTATGTATATCTTAATACCTCCTTTTATACTTTTTACAATCTTCATAAGCGCTTTAAAAGGAGTTAGAAGAAAAAGAAAAAGAGCAAAAGTTATTGGAAAATCTTTCGTCTTACTTTATTGGATAATGATTGTCTACATCCTAAGAATGACAATTGATCCAAGAACTTTTAATGTAAACTTTGGGCCACTAATTTATTTCATGACAATCTTTTTGAAAAGTGACATTGACCAAACTGTAATAATCTTACTTCTTGGTTCAATGGGCTTATTTATATTCTTTGAACTTTTTGCAAGAGCTTTAAATAGCAGAATAGCATACGCTGCTAGTATGAAAAGTATTGAAAAGAAAAAAGCTGAAAAAACAGTTAACTTAACACCAAATAGTGATTTAGCATTTTCTGGCAATCTTAACCCCTCTTTCAACCAGCAAAATATTGATACTTTAATCAACCCTAGTAATACTATTATATATAATAATCATCTAAAAGATGAAGACTCTCAAAGTATAGATGAGCCTTTAGCAAAACAAAATACTGTACCTCTACAAAATAGAGTTATATATCAACAAGAATCACCTAAATGGTCTGAATTACCATCATTTAACCAACAAAAAGATACTCAATCTGATACATATCCTAGTGATTCTACAAAAGATGAAAAATATAGTGGATATTCTAATCAAAAAGAAAGCGGGCAACAACCATCTTCTTATGAACAATCTGGTCAAGCTGCAAGTTATAAAGAACCTTATGCAAAACAACCTAGTTATGATCAACAATCTCAAACTAATTATAATCAACCAAGAGATATAAACAGTAATTACGGAGCTTATAATTCGCCATCAGGTAATTATAATCAACCATATAATAGGCCTAATCAGCAATATTACGGACAACAATCTAATAACCCTTATTATAATCAACCATATAATAGGCCTAATCAGCAATATTACGGACAACAATCTAATAACCCTTATTATAATCAACCATATAATAGGCCTAATCAACAATATTACGGGCAAAATCCATACTATTATCAAAATCAAAATTATCCAAAAACTCCATATGAACAAGCACAAGCTCAAGCTGCTAGCAACTATAACAATCCAGCACCATCTGAGCCAGGAATGGATGTAAAGCCAAATCCTACAGTACAAACAAATACAGTAAACTGCCCTGATTGTGGCACTATTGTTATAAAGGGTCAAAAATTCTGTAGCAACTGCGGAAAATCAATGAAACAAACTTGTCCACAATGTTCAACTGAAGTTACATCTAATAGCAAGTTTTGTAGCAATTGTGGTTTTAGGTTAAATTAATATTTTAAACAAAAATAAAAAACATTTCAAATGAAATGTTTTTTTATTTATTTTTTTAACCTTTTTAAGAAGAACAATAAAACCCTTCTACAAAAGAAAAGTCTTCTCCATAATTTCTCTTTAAATTTATATTTTTTATTAGAATCTACAATAATAGTTTCGTCCTTTTTAATAATTTCTGTAACATAGCCTAAAATTTCTTCTTCAAAAACTTTTTCTTTTACTAATAAAGCATCACCACTAACCACATAATGATGCTTTTTCTTTTTCATTATCCTATGAATTATAAAATTATTCTTTTTATATAAAATAATATCTCCAGCTTTGAGAAAGTTATTTTTCTTTTCAATAACAATTTGATCTTTTCCATCTAACAAAAACGGAAACATGCTACTTCCTGATACAGTTATTATAATCTTATTATTGTTATTTAATGCTTCAATCATAATTTCTGAAATATCAGTAATTTTAACTTTCTTTATATTATTATCTTTCATAATTATTCTAGAAAATTATTTTCCTTTAAAATTTTTATAAATTCTTTAACATCATTTGCTGCTTCTTCTTTAGAAATTTCATACTCATCACATAATATTTTTACTAAATCTTCCTCGCTTTTTTCTTCGTTTAATGATTCCCAAAGAATTTTTGCAGACTCATTTAAAGAAATCATGCCATTAAAGTTAACAGCAGCATCTTTAATTGGTATTACAACATACTCACCTACAACTTCTCTTAAAACAAAATCTTTTTTTATTTTCATATTTTTTCTCCAAATATTTTATTGTATACTAATTTAACAGCCTCTCTTGAAATATTGCATTCCAAACGATAAAATTTGACTATTTTAGCAAGTCTATTAATCTTATCAATAATCATGTCATTTTTATTTATATCATCACTTTTTATAAAATTATTAAATATATTTTTCAACATTTCTTTTGAACTTAAATCAAAAATCATATTATGCTTAGCTTGTTCTAAGAAAACAATTGCTTTTAATGGAACTTTTAAATCAGCATTTAAATTGGTTTTACCACTCCAAGGCGAGCCAATTACATATGCCCTTTCTCCAACAACTTCTATTATAGGTTTATCATCATTAATGATAGTAACTCTATCATCAAATTCCATTTTCCAAAGATTAGAATGTGTTGATTTTCCAGTACCCGAAGGTGCAGAAAAGATTATTCCAAAATTATCAAAAGCAATAGCAGAGCCATGAACAACTATTAAGTTATTATCTAATAAAAATTCATTAACTAACATTGAAATCAAATTATATTCTTTTATTTCTAAATCAGCAAGATCTTTTTTGAAATAAGCTCTCACATCTTTATCATTATAAAAATACTCAATCTTTAAAATAGTTTGATTATTTTTATCTTTAAACACTAATATTTTATCACAAATATCTGTTTTACATAAAATTCTATCATTAAACTCTTTATAAACTTCAAAATCTTTCAACTGTATCTCATCCACATATAAAGTAGAAATTTTATAATGAGCTTTTAAATCATCCAAAACTTGATATTTAGTAAGTCTTTCATTTAATATTTTTGACTCTACATTTAAATCAAAAATAATATTCGCTATTTTAATTTTTACCATTTTTATTAATAAACCTCATTCGTGCACATTCACGCAAGTAATCACTACATTTTTCTATATTACCTTCAGAATATAATTTAGCTGGACAAACATAACAAAAATCATTAAGTTCACATTCTTTACAATCATTACATTTTTTTGATTGTGAAACTGTTTCTTTTAGTTGTAACCAAGCAAATTCAAAATTATTCTTTAAAATATCAATTCTTGGAAAATCGAATAAACTACAAATAGACATTTTCCCTTCCCAGTTCACAAAAAAAGCACTTTTACCAGCAGAACAATTAAAACCATTAACTGTATCAACAAAAGCTTTTTCATAAAAAATATTTGCTTTTTCTTCAAACTTTTTTTGATATTTAAACAATTGTTCAGCAGATAATCGCTCTACTTCTTTTAAATTAGTACATGTTCTTCTAGGAGCTACATATAAAGAATTTTCTATTGGCAAATTCAAACTTAACATTAAGTTTAATAAATCATCTAAATTTTCGAAAGTTTCATAAATAGGAATAGTTCTTAAAACAATATTAAGATTAGCCAGTTTAAGTTTTTCTATATTCGCTATTACTCTGGAAAAGCCTTCTTTATAACCACATATTTTTTCATACATCTTTTCATTATAACCATATATAGTTATTGCAATGTATTCTGGAGGTCTTTTTTTTAATCTTTCTATTATGTTATTTGTTAGTAAAGTACCATTAGTATATAAAACAATCTTAATCCCTAAGTCATACACCTTTTCATATAAATCCATAAAATCTTTTCTTAAAAAAATTTCACCACCAGTAAAAACAACAAAAAGCATACCTAAAGATTTAGCCTGATTTATAATATTATACCAGTCATCATTACTTAACTCTTTAGTTTTATTAAGTGTATGAACATAACACATTTTGCAATTCATATTGCAATTAGCGGTTATTTCAAATTCACCAGCAATAGGAATTTTTTTTACAGCAGCTTTATTAAGAAGATTAATTTTATACTCGTTATAATAATTCACTTTATACCTCATCCATATAGATATATATTACCACAATATTATTAGTTTGTCAGTTATTTTTAAAATATATTGATTTATAAGGTCTTTTTAGTTAAAATATATATGTTATAAGAATAGGAGATTTTATGAAAGTACTAGGCCTAATAATGGAAATTAATCCTCTTCATAATGGTCATATATATTTTATAAACCAAGCTAAAGCATTAACTAATCCTGATTTTACAATAGTTGTTATGAGTTCTAATTTTACTATGCGTGGTGAAACCATGATTATGAATAAATTTGCACGTACTGAACTCCTATTAGCAAATGGAGCTGATTTAGTTTTTGAGTTACCTTTTTTAAGTGCTGTGAATAGTGCTGATCTTTTCGGACTAAATGCTATTAGTATTCTTAAAAATCTTCAAACAACACATATTGCGTTTGGAGCAGAACTTAGTGACTTAAGTAAATTAAAAACTATTTCAAATCTTTTAAAATCTAAAAAATTTAATTCTGAAATTCAAAACTTTTTAAAACTAGGAAACTCCTATGCAAGCAGCGCGCTTAAAACATTAACTTTATTAACTAAAGATAAAGAAATAATTACAAATTTTGCATTACCAAATAACACTCTAGCAATTCAATATATAAGCGCTGCTGATAAGTTAAACTATCCATTAGATTTTTTTCCTATTAAAAGAATCGGTAATAATTACTACGATAAAAATATTACTAGTAAAATAGCTAGCGCTACTGCTATTAGAGAACTCATCAAAAATAAAGAACCAATTAATAAATTTGTTCCTAATGATGTTGCAAACTATCCATTTAAAGATTTTGATTTAATAGAAGATAAATTGTTTCACCTTTTAAAATTTACATTCGTAAATAAAACATGTGAAGAAATTGCAAATATTTATGGAGTTGAAGAGGGACTTGAAAATAGAATACTATCTGCATTAAAGGAAAGTTCTAATTATTCTTCTTTTATGGAAAAAGTAATAAGTAAAAGATACAGTTATTTTAGGATTCAAAGAACTATTCTACATATTTTACTTAATACTCCAAAACAATTACAAAATAAATCTAACTATTATTTAAGAATGCTAGGTTCTAATGATGCTGGCTTAAAATATATTAGTTCATTACCTAAAGAGGTTAAAAAAAATATAATTACAAGTTTTAAAAATATACAAAACAATGTAGTAGTTGACTTTGAAATAAAAGCAACTAAACTTTATGACTTATTAACAAACAGTGAAAATATCATTGAAGAATACAAGATTCCAATTAAGAAAGGAGAATAAAATGTCAATTGATTTAATTAAACAAAAAATAGGAGTATTATTAGATGATTCACTTGGTAAGAATTTACTTGAAACAGGTGGAATTAAACATGTAGGTATTGATGAAGAAAAAAGTGTTGTAGTCTTAGTTGTAGCAATTGGAAAAAAAGACCCAGAACTAGAAAAAAAACTACGTAGAGAAATTGCAAAAATAATAAAAATAGATTTAAAATATACAGGTTTAAAACTAGAAATTGAAGAATTTAGAAAAATAGATAGTATTACTAAAAGTAAAACTAAATTTATTATCATAGCATCAGGTAAAGGTGGTGTTGGAAAATCTACCGTTACTGCCAACATTGCATATGCTTTGGCAAAAAAAGGTAAAAAAGTGGGCATTATTGATGCAGATATTTATGGTTCTAGTATTCCTACATTATTAGATTATAATGTAAAAGAAGCTAAAATTGAAGTAAATAACAATAGGAAAATTATTCCATTTATGAAAAACAATATTGAGTTTATTTCAACTGAGTTTTTTGCTGAAGTTGGTGCTCCTATTTTATGGCGTGGTGCGATGGTTAGTTCTATGATAAATAGTTTATTTTATGATGTTGCTTGGAATAAGGATTTAGATTATATGATTATTGATATGCCACCAGGCACAGGTGATGCTACTTTAGACTTAAAAAATATTATCCCACAAAGCAATGTCATAATAGTTACTACACCTCATATCTCTGCTTCTCATGTAGCTATAAAAGCGGGCTATGCTGCCAAAGAACTTAAACACACAGTTGTCGGTGTAATTGAAAATATGTCATACTATTTAAATAAATCTACTGGTGAAAAAGATTATATTTTTGGAAAAGGCAAAGGTGAAGAACTTGCTAAAAAATTAAATGTAAGTTTATTGGCTGAAATTCCAATTAATCTACCTGCCAAAAATACTGGATTATATGAAGATAATGAATTTATTGGTCAAATTTTTAATGACATCGCTAATAAAATTATATCTAAATAGTAAAAAAAGATAAAACCTCATAACGAGGTTTTATCTTTTTTTTTATTACTCTTCTAAATCAGAATCTTCTTCATTTTCAAAAGATTCTAAAACTTCTTCAATCATTGCCCACTCTTCATCGGTAGTTACTTCATTTAATTCACCAATTTCACCTTCTAACGGTACAAAAGAAGCTGCATAGACTTCTATTTCCTCTTCTTCTAAACTTCCAGTCGGATAAAAAAGTACATAACTTTTTTTAAACTCCTCGCTTTCAAAAGTAAACAGTATGTCACACAAAATCTCATTTCCTTTATCATCAACATAAGTTAATTGATTTTCTTTTAATTTATTTTCCATTTTATATTCCTTTCTTAAATTTATTTGAATCTAAATATCCTTGTAAAATAATAGTCGCAGCTAATTTATCAACATTTTTTTTTCTTTTTTGTCTACTCATATCAGCACTTAACATTGTCCTATTAGCAATTACAGATGTTAATCTTTCATCAATTAAATGAACTTTTAAGTTTGTTTCTGCTTCTAGTACTCCTTTAAACTCTAAGATATAATCACATTGAAAACCTGTTGAGCCATCCATGTTTTTTGGAAAACCCAAAACTATTTCTTTAATTTGATGTTCCTTAATTAGTTCTTTAACAAATCCTAAGGCTTGCTTTAAATCTTTTTCATCGATTCTATAAGTTCCAATTGGATTAGCAATAACTCCTAACATATCACTAATTGCAACTCCTAAAGTTTTTGTTCCTAGATCCAATCCTAAAATTTTCATATTTTTTCCTCAATTTCTTTCTTAACTTCTTCTAATGCCTGTTTTACCATATTAACATTTTTACCACCTGCTTGAGCAAAATCAGGACGTCCACCACCATTGCCACCACAAATAATAGCAGCTTTTTTAACAAGTAATCCTGCATTTAAAGAAGAAACTTTATTTTTGCAAATAAATATAACTTTGTCTTCTACTATACTTCCAACAAAAACAACACTTTCTTTTAAATAATCACTTAATCTATCCACTAAATCTTTTAATACTTCAATATTAACATCTTTTACATCAAAAATACATACTTTTTTATTATTTATTTCTTCTACATATTCTAAATACTTATCAATTGACTCACTATTTTTTTCTTGTAGTGCTTTTTGATATTTTTTTGAAATCTCTTTACTCTCATCTCGTAAAGCATTCAGATAATTTCTCATAGCAATTATTCTACTATAGCTTTGTTCATCACTTTTTACTTTAGATAAATCAAATTTTAATTCAATACCATTTAATTTTGCTTCTTCAACTAAATTTTCACCTTTTTTAAGTAAATCTTCAATTTCACTATTAATATTATAAAGTCTTTCATTCAACTCTTTTTCTATTTGGCTACTAGTAGCTGCTTCAATTCTAAATATCCCAGATCCCTTAGCTTCAATTGAAGTAATTGCAAATCTTTCTATTTCTTTAGTATTTGAAACATGAGTCCCGCCACATAATTCTTTACTAAATACAGTATCAACTACTCTTACAATGTCACCATACTTTTCACCAAAAACTGCTTGAACACCTTCTTTTTTCGCTGCTTCTAAAGACATTTCTTTTACTAAAACATCACTTGATTTTAAAATTTCTTTATTAACAAGTTTTTCAACTTCAAGAATTTGATTTTCATTTGGTAATTCAAAATTATTAAAATCAAATCTTAGATTACTAGCATTAACATTTGAACCATGTTGATAAACATGTGTACCTATAATTTGTCTTAATGATTCATTTAATAAGTGGGTAGCAGTATGATTTTTAGCTATTTTTTCTCGATATTTTTTATCTATTTTTAAAATAACTTGCTGTCCAACAGTTAATACTCCATCATTAATTTCAACTAAAGATGCATGTTGCATATTAGGTAATTTTATAGTATCAGTTACTTCATATGTATTAGTATTTGAAATTACTAGTCCTTTATCGCCAACTTGCCCACCTGATTCTGCATAAAAAACTGTTGGTGAAAATAATACCAAAGCACTTTCATCTGCTTTACTAACTGATTTTCCATTTACAAAAATAGCAACTACCTTAGATTCACATTCAAAATTATCATAACCAATAAATTCTGTTTCTTTATGAAAATTCAAAATTTCTTCATTTTGGACATTCATTGATTGATTATCACTTCTAGCCATTCTAGCTCTTTCTTTTTGTTTCTCTAATTCTTCTTTGAATCCTTTCAAATCGACTTCAAAATTATATTCACTAGCTAACTCTACAGTTAATTCAATTGGAAAACCAAATGTATCATATAGTAAAAACGCTGTTTCTTTAGCAATAACTTTATTTTTATCTTTTGAATGATTATTTATATATTCCAATAGTTTTTTTTCACCTAACTCAAGCGTTAATAAAAACTTTTCTTCTTCTTGTTTAATTATTTTTGTTACATTTTCTTCGTTCAAAGCTAAATCACTATAAAAAACTTTCATATTTTCAACTACAACATTAACAAGTTCATATAAAAAAGCTTTTTTAATTCCTAAATTTTTTCCAAATCTAACCGCTCTTCTTAACAATCTTCTTAAAACATATCCACGGCCTTCATTAGAAAGAGTCGCCCCATCACTAACTGCAAAAACTACACTTCTAACATGATCAGCTATAACCTTAAAAGCCATTTGACCTGTATATTTAACTGAAGAAATTTCTTCAGTTTTTCTAATTATTGGCATAAATAAATCTGTATCATAATTAGTTTCTACTTCTTGTAAGACGCAAGCCATTCTTTCAAGCCCCATACCTGTATCAATATTTTTACTAGGTAATTCAGGATATTCACTTCTTTCTTTTCCAGGAATAGAATTGTATTGACTAAATACTATATTCCATATTTCAATATATCTTTCATTTTCTATATCTTTTTCAATTAACTCTTTACCTAGTTTTTCAGGATCATATTTTTCACCACGATCATAAAAAATTTCCGTACAAGGTCCACAAGGTCCTTCTCCAATTTCCCAAAAATTTTGACTTAATCTAATAATATGATTTGGAGAAACTCCTAATTCAACCCATCTTTCAAAAGAGGCATCATCTGTTGGATATATTGTAAAATACAATTTATTTATATCAAAAGCAAAATATTTAGAAGATGTTAGAATTTCAATAGCAAATTCTAATGCTTCTTCTCTAAAATAATCTCCAACTGAAAAATTACCAAGCATCTCAAAAAAAGTATGATGCCTAGCCGTTTTTCCAACATTTTCAATATCATTGGTTCTAATTGATTTTTGGGCATTAACCATTCTTCTATTATTTGGAATTTCACGTCCATCAAAAAACTTTTTTAAGGGTGCAACTCCAGCATTAATCCATAATAAAGTGGGATCATTATGTGGAACTAAAGAAGCACTTGGTATTACTTCATGATTTTTACTGGCAAAAAAATCTAACCACATTTGTCTAATTTCATAACTCATTAATTTTTTCATGTTTTCCTCCATTTAAAAAATTCCTATATTAAAAAATATAGGAACGAAATTCTCGCGGTACCATCCTATTTCATAGTAAACTATGCAACTCAATTAAATTTAACGCATTTTTACGTGAATTTTTTAAAAATTCATACTCCAAAGTAGCTTTCAATGTTATTGTTTAAGATTTTTCACCAACCAATCTCTCTCTTTTAAAAACAAATTAACATTTACTCATCTTTATCACAGTATTATTAAATTATATTTAAAACCGGAATTACTATCGGTTTCTTTTTAAGTCCCGAATATATTTCTTTTGATATATCATCAGCTAATAAATTAGTTAATGATTTAATATCAATTCTTGCTTTACGCAAATATGTTTTAATTCTTTTTTCAATAATTAAAGATATACGTGTAAATATAGTTTCAGTATCAGTTGTAATACCTCTTGAAACAATTTTTGGTTTAGATATTAATTCTCTACTCAAATCATCAACTACAATCGTAACTATAATAACTCCATTTTGAGATAATAATTCTCTATCTCTAATAACAACTTCATTTATATCGCCAATTATAGAACCATCAATAAGTACATCACCAACTGAAATTTGTTGTTTTGTAGGTTGTAAATTTCCATTTTGGAAAGTTATTAATTCACCATTTTCTAAAATTAATACTTTATTTTCATTGTATCCAACTTCTAAAGCTATATTTTTTTGAACATATTGATGACGAAATTCTCCTACAATCGGAATTATATATTTCGGATTAAGCATACCATATAACAATTTTAAATCTTCACTATCAGCATGAGAACTTTTTAGCATTTGTTTTTTAATGATTGTTACATGTTTACTTTTTTGGCTCAATAAATCAACAGCTTTACTCGCTAATTTTTCAGTTCCAGGAACTACTTTGTTCATTATAACAACAGTATCTTCTTGATTAATTTTAATTAGTCTATCATATCCTTTACACATTCTTTGAAGCATATAAAAAGGTTCATGTCTAATCCCTGTTACTATAACTACCAAATCATCAAAATCATTTTGATTTTTATCAGTAATATATTTTAAATTGATTAATTTATCTTCTGGAATTTTTAAATAATCGTTATTCATTGCTATATTAATATGTTTTTGAACTTTTCTACCTATAATGGCAACTCTACGATTATTTTTAACACTAATATCAATTATCTTTTGAATTCTATCCAAATCACTAGAAAAGGCTGAAAAAATCACCCTTTTTGATTTTTTTAAGATTTCAGAAACTGTATGCAGTAATGGATAATCATTATGAACTCTATCAATATTATTAACACCTAAACTACCAGCACACAAAACTAAAACATCATCGTTTGCTATCTCAGTTATTTTATGCATAGAAGTTCTATATCTTTTATCTTGGTGTGCATCAAAGTTAAAATTAGGCACATAAACTAATGATCCATCTTGCGTTTTAATGTTAATACCAACACATTCAGGAATACTATGACTAACATTAAAAAATGAAACTATAATAGAACCAAATTTTAATTCTTTATCTTCATTAATCCTATATAATCTAAATTTTGAAATATCCATTTGGGCTTCAGTTAACAAATCCTCTAATACACACATTGTAAAATGTGTAGCAAATACTCCAACATCTAGAGTCTTTAAAAGTTCAGGAATTGCTCCAACATGATCATCATGTCCATGAGTTAAAAAAATTCCTTGAACTCTTTCTTTGTTTTCAATTAAATAGGTAATATTTGGTATAACAGCATCTATGCCTAATAATTCTACACTCGGATACTTTAAGCCGCCATCTAAAACAAATATCTTATCATCAATTTCAACAAGATACATATTTTTGCCGTTTTCTCCTAGTCCTCCTAAAGCTCCAAATTTAATACTACTCATATACAAACCACCTTGTCTATTATACCATATTATTTATTCTTAACAACTAATTTATTCCTCATCTTCTACATTATGATAGACATTTTGAACATCTTCTGATTCTTCAAGCATTTCAATTAATCTATCAAATTTTTCACGATTCTCTTCATCTAATTTTACATAAGTACTAGGTAGTTTTGTTATTTCACAAGTAAGGAAATCCTCAACACCTAAATCTTGAAAAACTTTTTGCACATTATTAAAATCTTTTGGATCTGCATAAACAAAAACACCTTCATCAGTGGTTTCAATATCTTGAACATCACAGTCATTTTCTAACAAAGCATCTAAAACTTGCTCTTCTTCTAAGTTTTCAGCTCCTATAATTGCAACAGTATCAAACATATATGAGACACAACCGTTGACACCAAGTGAACCTCCGTTTTTAGTAAAAGCTGCTCTAACCTCGCTTGCAGTTCTATTTAAATTATTTGTTAAGCATTCTACCATAACTGCTGAACCTTGCACTCCATACCCCTCATATGTAATTTCACTATATTCTTCGCCTTTTCCACCTTTAGCTTTTTCAATTGCTCTATCTATAATTTCTTTAGGTACTTTATAAGTTTTAGATTTATCAATTATCATTTGTAAGTTTCTATTAATACTTGGATCTGGTTCTGGCTTCGCAGCAACATATATTTCAAGACCAAATTTAGCTAGTATTTTACTTCTATTTGCATCTTTTGCAGCCTTTTGATATTTTATATTATTCCATTTTCTTCCCATATGTAACCTCACATTTTAATTATTTTTAAAAAGTTTTTTTAATTCTTCTACTTTATCTAATTTTTCCCATGACACATCTAAATCTATTCTTCCCATATGCCCATATGCAGCCAATTTCTTATAAATTGGTTTTCTTAAATTTAGATATTCAATAATGCCTTTTGGAGTTAATGGAAAAACTTTCTTTACTACTTTTATAATTTCATCTTCAGAAATTTTAGAAGTACCATAAGTATTTAAATAAATTGAAGTTGGTTCACTGACTCCTATTACATAACTTAAACCTATTTCAGCTTTTTTGCAAATTCCTGTTGCTACAATATTTTTTGCAATATATCTAGCCATATAGGCAGCACTTCTATCTACTTTTGAAGGATCTTTTCCAGAAAAAGCTCCGCCTCCATGATGAGCAAATCCACCATAAGTATCAACAATTATTTTTCTACCAGTTAATCCTGAATCAGCCTTTGGTCCACCCAAAACAAATCTACCTGTTTCATTAATAAACATTTTTGTTTTTGTATCAACTAGATTTTTTGGTAAAACTTTATCAATAACTTCTTTTTTTACAAAACTTTTTAGCTCTTCATTACTTACATCTGCACTATGTTGTGTAGAAACAACAACATTATCAATTCTAATTGCCTCTTTCTTTTCATTATATTCAACAGTAACTTGCGATTTACCATCTGGTCTTAAAAAATCAACAAGTTTCTCTTTTCTAACTTGAGCAAGTCTTTTTGCTAGTTTATGTGATAAAACTAGTGGTAAAGGCATATATTCTTCTGTTTCATTAGTAGCATATCCAAACATTAACCCTTGATCTCCAGCACCTTGGTCATCTTTAACTCCCATTGCGATATCAGGTGATTGCTCATCAATGCTAACTAAAACAGCTAAATCGTCCCCATTAAATCCAAACTCTGGATTATCATATCCGATTTCTTTAACTGTATCTCTTACAATTTTTTGAATATCTACATAAGTTGAAGTAGTAATTTCCCCCATTACTAAAACTAAACCTGTAGTAGCACAAACCTCGCATGCCACATGTGCATTAGGATCTTGTTCAATAATATAATCTAAAATGCTATCAGCAATTTGGTCACACACCTTATCAGGATGACCTTCAGTAACAGATTCAGAAGTATATAATTTATTACTCATATCTATCTCCTCTTTCTTGTTTTAGCTTCTTCAATAGTTACAAACCTTCCCTTATAAGGGGTTGTAGAAAAACCACGTAAAACTTTATCAGCATTATCTGATGGTGTATCAAAAAAACTAAAATTATCTTGTAAACAAACATCATTTATTTCATTTTTAGGTAATTTAGTTACTTTAGAAATATATTCTATTAAATCTTTTTTACTAAATCTATCCTTTTTCCCTAAACCAAGAAAAAATCTTGTACTTTTATTTAAAGATGATTTAGAAGTTTTTTCAACTTCTTCTTCAACATCAGTTAATTGCATTAAAATTAAACCTTTTATTAATTCAAAAACATTATCTGGTTCAATTTGATTAATTATTTTTTCTACATAAAGGGAATTCTTATTATATGTATTTTTTTCTAAAGCTTTTTCAATTAATTTATTTACCCTAACATTAATTACACTCTCAATGCTTGGAACTTCCATTTTTTGTATTTCAGTTTTTGAAAAGGCTAAAATACTTTTCATTAAATACTTTTCATCTCTTTTAACCAACATAATAGCAAGGCCTGACTTTTTAGCTCTTCCAGTTCTTCCTATTCTATGTACATAATATTCTGGATCAGTTGGTACATCATAATTAAATACAACATCTACATCATCAATATCTAAACCTCTTGCAGCTACATCAGATGCTACCAAAATATTAACAAGTCCTTTTCTAAAGCGATGCATAACTCTATCTCTTTGCATCTGTTTCATATCACCATGCAAAGAATCTACTAGGTACCCTCTAAATTGCAATTTAGATGATACTTCATCTACATCTTTTTTTGTATTACAAAAAACCATAACTAACTTATAATCATTAATATCAATAATTCTTGAAATTACTTCTATTTTATCTTTTTCACTGACTTCTATATACCTTTGTTTAATTGTTGGAACAGTTAAATCAGATTTACTAATTCTAATAGAAAAAGGATTTTTTAAAATTGTTTTTGCAATATTTTCTATTTCTTTAGAAATTGTAGCAGAAAAAAGCATTTTTTGTTCTACATTATGCATTTCTTCAAAAATCAATTCTAAATCTTCTTTAAATCCCATATTTAACATTTCATCAGCTTCATCTAAAACAAGAATTTTAACCTTACCAAGTTTAATTGTTCTTCTTCTTAAATGATCTAACAGTCTACCAGGAGTAGCAACAATTATCCTTGGTTTTTTCTTTAGATTTTTTATTTGTATATCAATAAGTTCGCCACCATAAATTGCTAGTGCAGTATATGTTTTAAAGAAAAGCGCTATTTCGTTTATTTCTCCTGCAACTTGCACTGCTAATTCCCTTGTTGGAACCAAAACAATACTTTGAATATCATAATTATCAAAATCTATTTTTTGTAAAATAGGAATTGCAAAAGCACATGTTTTCCCAGTTCCTGTTGGTGATTGGATAATTAAATCTCTATTATTAATAGCTAAAGGAATAACTTCTTCTTGAACTTCAGTCATTTCAAGAAAACCTTTCTTTTCTATTCCTTTTAAAATTTCAGTTTTTATTGTTAAATTATTAAATATTTCCATTTTGTCTCATTTCTATTTTTTTATTTTCCAGATACTTGCAAAGATTTAAACTTTATTGAAGGGGCACCAAAACTATTGTAAGAAAACTTTAAATCATTGGCTACATCTAAGTCATTTTTTATTATCTTGAAAAAATTACCTGAGACAACAATCAAATTCACTGGTTTTTTTATTTCTCCATCAACAATATGAAAACCAGAAGACTGCAAACTAAAATCTCCTGAAACACAGTTAACACCAGCATGTAAACCAGCTATTTTTGTAATCAGTAAACCATTTTTTGTTTCTTTGATTATTTGATCTAAACTTTTTTCTCCAGGTCCAATAAACAAATTATAATTTCCAATACCAATACCACTACCTTTTTTAACACCATTTCCAGTAGATTTAGTCTTAAAATACTTAGCTGACTTTAAATTATGTAACAATGTCAATAATTTACCATTCTCAATAATGCTTTTTTTATAAGTAGCTACTCCTTCATCATCAAATGAATCATTGAATATTGCATTTTTATGAAAAGGGTCTTCAATTATATTAACCTTTTCATTTGCAATAACTTGGCCTATTTTATCACTTAGTTGAGTCGCTTTTTCCATAGCTTCTTCTCCAGAAAAAACAGGAGAAAAAGCTGCAAGCAAATCAATCATTGTTTTGTTTTCAAAAATTACATCATAATCGTTAGAATCAACAGGTAACGCACTTAACATCGCAACTGCTCTATCTACAACATTCTTGCTTAATTTTTCAATATCAAACTTTGAAAAATCTTTTTGAACATCAATATCAAAATAACTTTGCGTTTGCTTATCTTCCTTTGCCACCACTTGTACAGCTAGGCCAGCAAATTCATATTTTTTGTTTAAATTTAAGCCTTTAGAATTAACAATTGAAATTTCCACTTGAGCCTCATCATAACTACAATGTGGTATATGTATTATTCTTTCATCTAATTTTTTTATTTTTTTTTCTAAAGCTAATAAAATATTAATTTTTTCTTCAGTAGAAATGTTATCAAAAACACCATAACTATCTATAACTTTATTGTATTCACTACTTCCTTCAAATATTTCTGATTCTTTTTTAGTTGTTAAAGATGAAGCATTATCTTTTAATTGCTTAATGATTTGTTTAGGCGATTGATTCATTTTTTCGCAATTTAAATATGCCATTTTACCATTAAATATACCTCTAATTGTATAATTAGATAAATTGCTTACTTCATTTTTTTCTACTTCTTCTTGGAAAACAAGAATATTCATTTTTTTAGATATGGAAGAATATATTTCTAAATCACTAAAACCTTGTTTTAGTCCTTCTTTTATTAATTTATCATATTTCATTTTAACTACCTCTGCCACCTACTGTCATATCTCTAACACGAATAGTAGGCTGGCCAACACAAACTGGTATATTCCCACTACTTGCACCACAAATTCCATACCCAAATTCTAAGTTATCAGCAATCATATCAATGTTAAGTAACACACTTTTTCCACTTCCGACTAAAGTTGCTCCTCTTACAGGTTTTGTTATTTTACCATTTTCAATAATATAACCTTCACTAACGCTAAAGTTAAACTCTCCAGTTGAAGGATCTACACTACCGCCTCCCATAGTTTTCGCAAAAAAGCCATTTTTTGTTTTTGATATTATTTCTTCAAATGTATTTTTTCCAGGCATAAAAAATGTATTAGTCATTCTTGCAGTTGGCAAATATTTATATGAAGCACGTCTTCCAGACCCAGTAATTTGATGATTCATTTTAGCACTATTTTTATAATCTACTAAATAGCTTTTTAAAATTCCGTTTTCAATTAAAACAGTTCTTTTAGCTTTAGCACCCTCATCATCAATATTATTAGAACCCCATTGGTTAACTATAGTCCCATCATCAACTGCAGTAACAATATCGCTAGCTATTTTTTCACCTATCATATTGGAAAAAACAGAAGCATTTTTTGAAACAAGTTCTGCTTCTAAAGAATGAACACAAGCTTCGTGCAATAAAACGCCTCCAAAAGCATTATGAATAACAACATCCATCACTCCACCTTTAATTTCATCTGCATGTAGAATTGTTATTACACTTTCAGCGACTTTTCTACCTAAGGCTTCCAAATCCTCATTTTTAAATATTTCATACCCACATGCTCCTGCAATAGAATCACCAGCAATTTGCATCGTTTCTTCATTAGAAGCAATAGCTGTACAAAAAATTCTTGCTAAAACTCTTTCATCTTTAATATATTTTCCGTTTGTATTAGCAATCGTAACACCTTGAACTTTATCAAAAAGTTTAATAGAAACTTTTGAAATTTCTTCACTGTAATTTTTACAAGCATCATGTGTTTGTTGCATATAAGATATTTTTTTAGAAATATCTATTTTATCAGGAAACATTATTGTTTTATGAATATTTTCATTTTTTTCTAAAACCAATTTTACTTTTTCAATATTTTCCTTTTTTTCTAAACTTGTTGTTATTTTTTCAATAAGGTTAACTAAATTATTATAAGATATATCATTAGTATATCCATAATATTCACTTTCCCCTTTAATTACTCTAATGCCTACACCATAAACATAACTAGTGACAATGTTTTCGACTTCTCCACAAATAAATTCATAGTTGTTAGATTTAGTATCTTCTAAAAAAAATTCAGCAAAATCGCAGCCTTTTTTTATACATAAATTTAGAAGTTTATTCAATTTTGCTTTTGAAATCATAAATTGCCTCCAATTAAAGCCAAGTTAAACTTTGTTTTAATCTATTAATCGATTCTTCTTTTCCTAAAATATCAGCCATTTCAACAGATCCACCTGGTGTAACTAAAGATGCAGTTAAAGCAATTCTTAACGCAGTATAAACAGCACCTGTTTTATACTGCAACTTAAGAGCAGTATCTGTAATCACTTTATGTAAATTTTCTTCATTCCATTCTTTAAGATTTTTAAATTTATCAATTGATTCAATAATAATTGCTTTTGCTACAGTTGGATTTAATTTCATTTTAGGAATATCATACCAAGATGGATCAATTTGTGAAAACTCATTAATAAATTTTACTTTTTCATCTATTTCACTAAATATTTCTATTCTATTTTTTAATAAAACAGCAAACTTTCTATAATCATACTTGCCTTTAATACTTGATGACTCAAAATAAGGAAGAGCAAGATTATAAAACTTTTCAAAATCCATTTCTTTTATATATTCGCCATTAAGCCACTTCATTTTATTTTCATCAAATATACTACTTGATTTACTTAATCTATTAATACTAAAACTTTCAATTAATTCAGATAAAGTGAATTTCTCTTTGTTTTCTTCAGGACTCCAGCCTAATAAAGAAATATAATTAATAATAGCTTCAGGCAAATATCCTTTTTTTACAAAATCATCAAAGTTGGCATCACCATATCTTTTACTTAATTTTCTAGTTTCATCTTTCATTATCGGAGTTAAATGAATATATTTTGGAATTTCCCAGCCAAAAGCTTTATATAATAAATTATATTTAGGCGTGCTACTTAAATATTCATTTCCTCTTATTACATGAGTAATCCCCATTAAATGATCATCTACTACATTAGCAAAATTATAAGTAGGCATTCCATCTGATTTAAGTAATATATTATCTTCTAATTCATTATTAGGAATACTTATTAATCCAAACACCATATCAGTAAATTCACTGATTCCTTCAGTTGGCATATTTTGTCTAATTACATATTTCTCGCCTTTAGAAAGTTTTTCTTTTACTTCTTCTTCAGTTAATTTCAAACAATGTTTATCATATTTTTTAATTCCTGATGCATCAGCTAGTGAATCTAATCTTTCTTTTGAACAAAAACAATAATAAGCAGCTTTCTTTTCAATTAAAATCTTAGCATATTTATCATAAATTTCTTTTCTTTCACTTTGAATATAAGGTCCAAAATCTCCACCTTCATTAGGTCCTTCATCAAATTCAATGCCTGCAGTTTTCAATGTATTATATATTACTTCAACTGCTCCAGGAACATAACGTTCTAAATCTGTATCTTCAATTCTTAAAATAAATTGTCCATTATTTTGTTTAGCAAATAAGTATGCATATAAAGCAGATCTTAAGTTGCCAACATGCATAAACCCAGTTGGACTAGGCGCAAATCTCGTTCTTACTTTTTCCATATATTCTCCTTTATGCTTGAAAAAATCTCTTATTTCTAAGAGATTTTAAAGCTTTTGAACTTTTTAACTTTACTCTTTTGATTCAGTTGATTGTATAGAGAATTTTTATTTTTCTCTAGTTCTCCAATTTCGCCGTATTCAGAAATTTTTCCATTTTCTAATATAATAAGTTTATCACATTGATTTAATTGTGATATGTTATTAGATAAAATTATAAATATCTTATTTTTTAATTTTAATACTTCATCTATTATTTTTTCATTTTCTGGTAAGTCACAAGCATTATCTAAAAGTATAATTTTACTATCTTTATAAAGACCGTTTGCTAAAACTATTCTTTGTTTAATAATTGGATCTAAATTTTCATCAATTACAGTATCACCAGCATCTGGCAAGTTTAATACATAATCTTTTAAACCACTTCTATTTAACGCATCATTATATTTATAATCATCAAATTCATAAGGGAAAATGATATTATTAATAATTGATGTTCTGAAGATTTCACTTTCAGTTGTAACTGAAGCCATAATATCTCTTAAATAAAATGTATTAATTTTAGTAATATCACAATTGTTAATCAAAATAGAACCACTTCTTGGAACAGCTAATTTAGTAAGCAAATTAAATATCGTTGTTTTTCCACTTAATGAATCACCATAGATACCTAGTTTTTGGCCTTTTTGTATTTCAAAATTAATATTTTGAAGTTTGAAATCCTTATTTAAATAATGAAAATACACATCTTTAAATTTAATACTATAAATTTCATCAAGTGATTCGATATTTTCAAATTTACTTTCAGATTTAAAGGCGAAGATTTCATCTAAATTTGTAATAGATGTAGCAATTACAGCTGGTGAGATTCTTGTAGTAAGTAAATTTTTAAATGAAGTAAAAACTTTTGGAATTAAAAATATACATAAAACCAAACTACCAATTGTTAATTTTAATCCCACTGGATCTGCAATTACAATCCAAACACCTATTGATATATTGATTGCTAAAACAAGCCCTACAAACAAATCACTTATATACTGTTTATTAATCTTATAAAACAAACTATTTTGTCTTTTCATTTTAGCATTTTTTTCATTCCAACTTTTAAAGTTCTCCTCTTCAAATTTAATACAATTTCTTAACTTTATAGTTTTAACCTTTTCTAAAGTTTCATTCATCAAAAATTGCCCTTGATTCATAACTTCTTTTACTTTAGGTTGACTTCTTTTATAAAGTTTTTGAAAAGCTTTTATTAAAGCATAATAAACTGGCAATGTACAAAAAACAACTAAAGCTATTAAAGGATTAGAAATCAGTAATGCTATTAATAAGAAAATTAATGATATAGAATTACTAAAGAAATTCAAAACATTGTTAGTAATATAAGTATCACCAATTTTACTAGCATCGCTGTTCATTCTTTTAATAATTTCTTTAGAAGTCATTTTTTCAATTTCAAACAATTCAGCTCTTAATACTGTTGAATATAAATTTTCTCTTAAATATTGAGTTACATAATTTCCTAAAATTATATTATTATTTTGATTAACACTATTTAAAATAAAAGATATAACACTAGACAAAGAAAGCATTATGATCCAAAAAACTAATAAATCAAAATCTTTATTTGGAATAACATTATCAATAATAACTTTTATTATCCATAAACTAAAAATTAAAAGCAAAGATGATAAGATAACCATTAAAACAAGAAATATTATTGAACGAAGTTTATTGCTAAACGCTTGCTTAATAAGATTTTTAGTATTCATATATGCCTCCTTTCATAACTAACTAAGTTTAACTTATTATACCATAAAGTATTAAAAAAAACTATATTTTATATGAATAATATTTTAAAAATATTTGACTATTATTAAAATTCAATGTATAATGACTTAAAGAAGTCTTCAGGGTGAGGTGTAATTCCTAACCGGCGGTAAAGTCCGCGAGCTGTAAAGCAGATTTGGTGTAATTCCAAAACCGACAGTAAAGTCTGGATGAAAGAAGATTTTATGCTTTTTTTGCATGCTTTCACCCTAGAATTTCTAGGGTGTTTTTATATTCAAGGAGGATTATATGATTTTAAAAATCGATTGGGCCATTTTTTTTAATAAAAACTTATCCAGTATAATCGCAGGAATTGGACTTTTTCTAGTTTTAATTGCTGTAATTTTAAATTTTTTTCAAAACAAATGTTCTAAAAAATCAAAAATTTCTTTAATAACTACCATTGTAATAGGAACTCTTCTAGTAATTACTGGTATTGTTACAAATAAAAAATGGGCAGAAATCTTAGCATATTTGGGAGTAATTTTATCAATCTTAGGATTTATAGCTTTAATGGTAAATATTTTTAAAACTACAAGAGAAAAAATAAAAATTATCCTATCTATGGTTGTTTTATTGTTAGGTCTTTTTTCGTTAATTCTTGGTTTATTTAATATTGAAAAATACTTGCTTGTTTTAAGTGTCTTCGGTGTTCTTCTATTAATTTCATGCTTAATTAGTTATTTTATAATATACGATGAAAGAAAAGAAATCTCAAAATTTCAAACTAAAAATATAGCTGTGGTTGGTATTTTAGGAGCTTTAGGTGTTATATCTATGCTAATAGGTATTCCAATTATGCCTGTTCTGGGTTTTGATTTTCTAAAACTAGATTTTTGTTTAGTTGTTCTAGTATGTGTTTTATTACTTTTTGATTTTAAAACTGCTGTTGCTGTTGCTTTTGTTTCAAATTTAATAGATGGATTATTAAAACCTGGTGTAATTTATTTATTAGACCAAGGTATAAACTTTGTTGCTAGCACTCTATTTTTAATACCAATTTACTTCTTAGTTGCATACACTAAAAAAAGAATCAATTCAGAAATAACACATAAAAACATTCTAACAATTTTATTTTGTGCAATTTCAACCATATCTACTACTATTCTTATGATATTTATTAATTATTTTGTTGTAATACCTATTTATGATAATGCTACAGGTAACGCTATTTCAACTGGATTGTTGCAAATAAATAACAATAAATTCCTTGCTACAATCATGATTTTTGGTACTTTTAATATAATAAAATGGACTTGTGTATCTATTGTTATTTCCCTTATTTATAATAGATTTATTAAATTTAAAAAATCTATTTGTTATGAAGAGTTATTAGCTGAAGAACTTGAAAAAAGTATTCTTTAAATCTTGTTAGTAACCGCTTTAATGTGATATACTAATATTATGAAAAAAAGAATTTGGGAATTAGATTTTTTAAGATCACTTGCTTTTATATTAATGGTTTTTGATCACTTCACTTTTGATTTAGCAATCCTTGAAACTACTATCTGGTGGGAATATGATCCACATTTTCTAACTGGTTTATGCAACTTTGCTATAACATACAGAGATAGTGACTTTTCAATGTTTATTAGAATTGCTTTTATTTCTGGAGTTTTTATCTTTATATCAGGAATTTGCGGAAATCTATCTAGAAACAATTTCAAAAGAGGTATCAAATTAGGTATAATTGCTATTTTATTAACTGTTATTACATTTATATTTAGCAAAATATCTGGAATAGATATTACTATATGGTTTGGAATTTTACATCTTTTAAGTGTTGGAATGTTATTAACTCCATTATTTATGAAAATACCTAAAATAGCAAATATTATAATAGCTGTTGTTATAACTGGTTTAGGGATATTCTTTGGAACTATTGTAGCTTATGAAAATATTCCAAAAATATTAATGATTTTCAATTTTAAAACAGTTTCATCAGCTGACTATTATCCGATTTTTCCTTTTCTTGGAATTTATATAATAGGATTATTAGTAGGAAGTATTGTTTATAAAAATAAAGAATCACTTTTCCCTAACACAGAAACAAAGTATATATCACCACTTCTTTTTATTGGTAGACATAGTTTAATTTTCTATTTTGTACACCAAATAATATTGTTTGTTATTATATACGCTTTAGGATTATTATTTATAATATAAAAACTCTATTTTATGAAATAGAGTTTTTATTTTCTTCTAAATATTTTATTATACTTTTTTTATTATTTTTTAATTCATTACTAATAACTTTATCAAGAAGTTTTTCTTTTACTGTTTGAATCTCTCTTTTTTTATAACCTATTTCTTTTAAATCATTACCATCTATCTTAAGAGAATCCATTGAATAACATATTTTTTTTCTTTCAATCTTTTTTATAGTTTTTAAAATTTTATTTAAAAATATAACGTCTTCAAGTTTTTCGGAAAAATAATATTTAGATTTAATAATTTTATTTAATATATTATAGCCATATTTATTCAATAGTTTTTTTAATGTTATTTCATCATTATCAATCTTTATAAATATATTTTCCATTATTAATAAAATTTCATAAATATTTTTTTTAGAAAAACAAAGTTCTTTTAATTTTTCCTCTACTCTATTTAAATCATTTTTTTGATAACCAAACATCAAATTTAAAAAGATTGCTATTCTAATTATATAATCATCTGCTTCTTTTAACTTTTCTTTATTAACACTTTTTATATTTTCTAAAAAATCATCTACGTTTATATCTTGAATACCATTAAATATAAATGCGAATATTTCAAAATATTCTTCTACAACTTTAGAATAATCACCAAATGTTAACATTTTAATCAATTCATCTCTAACTCTTTCTTTTGAAATGTTTTTAACCAAATGGTAATTATTAAGAATTCCTTTTTTTGTTTCTTCTTCGATTTTAAAATCTAGGTTTACTGAAAATCTTAAAGCTCTCATAATTCTTAAAGCATCTTCTTCAAACCTTGAATTTGAATTACCTACAGTTTTAATATTTTTTTGATTGATATCATTTAGCCCATTAAAATAATCAATGAATTCTTTATTATAAGCTATGGCATTCATTGTAAAATCTCTTCTACTTAAGTCTTCTTTTAAGTCTTTTAAAAACTCTACTTTATCTGGATGGCGATTATCTGAATAGTTATTTTCTATTCTATAGGTAGTTACTTGGACTTCGTTTTTATTAATATAAATAGAGATTGTACCATGTTTTTCCCCATAATTAAACAATTTATATTTTTTAAATATTTCCTTAATCTCACTAGGTAAAGCAGAGGTTGTTAAATCATAGTCAATGGGTTTTTTACCCATTAAAAAATCCCTACAAGCGCCACCTACAATATATGCTTCATGATTATTATTTTCAATTTTTTTAATTATTTTTTTTATATATCCTGGAACTTTCATTTTATACCTCTATTTAATTATATCATAACTTAATTAATAATTAATATATATTTTAAAAGAGAAATTATTTTTTTTATTGATTTATAAGGAAATATTTGTTATAATGTTAATACATTGCAGGTATAGTATAAAGGCTATTATGCCGCCTTGCCATGGCGAAGATGCGAGTTCGATTCTCGTTACCTGCTCCAAAGCATATAAGTTTATCATTGATAACTTTTTTATTAAAAAATCTCTAAATGAAAATTTAGAGATTTTTATTTTTTAAAATAATATTATATTTCTATTATCCGGTATAGCCCCAAACAACTGGTCTATTATCAGGATTCCAATTGCTATCCCAGCCACTTGGTTGACTAGTAGCTTTTGCATTTATACTTAAATTAGCACAATCCCAAAAAACATAATTTCCCATAGTTTCTACCTGTTTTGGAATAATGATTGTTTCTAAACTACTACAATTAGTAAATGCGTACATTGCTATACTAGTAACAGTGTCTGGAATCACTACACTTGTTAGACTATTGCACCCCCTAAATAAAGCAAATTCTATATTTGTTATACCTTCTGGAAGCGTTATACTTTCTATACTACTACATCCATAAAAAGCGCTAGTTCCAATACTAGTAACTCCTGATGGAATTGTAATGCTAGTTAAATTAGCACAATTATAAAATAAAGAATTTCCTAAACTTTTAATATTATCTGAAAGTGTAACACTTTCTAATCTTTTACAAAGTTTAAAAACATTAGTTCCAAGTGTAGTAACACTATTAGGAAGTGTAACACTAGTTAAATTAACACAACCATCAAAGGCATAGTCTTCTATACTAGTAACAGTGTTTGGAATAGTAATACTAGATAAACTTTCACATTGATTAAACGCAAAACTTCTTATACTTGTAACCCCTTCTGGAATTTCAATACTAGTAAGACTAGCACATCCAATAAATAATCCAATTTCAATAGTATCAATAGTATTAGGAAGTGTAACTGTTGTTAAACCCATGCAAGAATTAAAAACATATCTGCTTATTTTCCCTACTCCATTTTCAATATTAACAGTTTTTAATTTAGCACAAAAATCAAAAGCATACTCACCTATACTCACAACACTTGAAGGAATTTTAATGCTTGTTAATTTAGATTCAGCAAACGCTCTTGCTGCTATACCTGTGACACTAATGTTCTCATAGCTTGAAGGGATTTTAATTCTTCCACTTTCACCAGTATAACCAACCACCTCATAAGTTTCATCTTCTTTTAATTTAAAAACAACACCTTCATAACCTTCTTCTTCTTCAAAACACGATGTCAACAATAGCAGTGCAAAAACTATTATTAAAATATTAAATATTTTTTTCATTTTCCTACACTCTCTTTCTCTTATCTAATCTTTCATAAAAAGATCTCTTTATAATATTATATAACAAAAAACAAAATCTAACAAGATAATTAGAAAAAGTCTCTAAATATTTATTATTTCAGAGACTTTTCTTTTTTTATTTTACTTTATTAAGTTATAAAACTAAAACATTAATTATTACCCAGTATATCCCCAAACTACCGGTCTATTATCAGGATTCCAATTAGCATTCCAAGTAGTTGGTCGATCTGTTGCTTCAGCATAAATTGTTAAATTTGTACAACCAGCAAAAACTCCACTAAACATGTTGGTAACATTTGCTGGAATTATAATGCTTGCTAAACCTGTACATCCAGAAAATGCATAATCACCTATAGTTGTAATATTTGTTGAAATTGTAATGCTTGTTAGAATTGTACAATTAGCAAAAGCACTTGAAGCTATAGTTGTAACAGGATATGTTTCTATTGTAGAAGGTATTGTTACAGCACCGGAAACACCTGTATAACCAGTTATTACTACACTATAAGTAGAATCTATTAGAGAAACTCCATACTCTATTCCACTAGCAGTAACATCATTACTTACATACCCCCAAACAATTGGTCTATTGTCTACATTCCAAAGACTCTCCCAGCCTGCTGGTTTACTTTCTGCTTTAGCATATATCGTTAAACTACTACATCCGTAAAAAGCACGATAACCTATACTTGTAACACTTGTTGGAATTGTTATGCTTGCAAGTTTTGAACAGTTATAAAAGACATGCTGACCAATACTTGTAACACTTGTAGGGATTGTGATACTTGTAAGATTTGCACATTCACTAAATGACGAACTGTTTATTGTTGTAACAGTTGAAGGAATTATAACGCTTGTTAGGCTATTACAAAATCTAAAGCAATCAAAGCCTATACTTAGTAATCCTTCTGTCATTATTACGCTTGATAAACTTGAACAAGATTCAAAAGCAGAACGACCAATACTTGTGATGCTTGAAGGAATTGTGATACTTATTAAATTAGTACAATTAGCAAAAGCCCAATTACCTATCGTTTTAACAGAATAGTTTTCTATTATACTTGGTATTTCCACTTCAGTAGAAACGCCTTCATAAGTAGTTATTATTACACTATATGTAGAATTAACTTTAGAAATTCCATATTCTAATCCACCAGCAGTAACTCCATGACTAATATATCCCCAGACAACTGCATTGTGTCCCGAATCCCAAGATTCATGCCAATTTGTTGGTTTTTCTTCTGCTACAACATAAATAGGCATACCAGGACAATCCCAAAAAACAGAATGATCCATATGTGTTACACTATTTGGAATTATTACCCTTTCTAGTCTTGTACATCCTTTGAATGCACCATAGTCGATTGTAGTAACAGTATTTGGAATTGTAACAGTTGTTATGAAATAACAACTTTCAAATGCAGTTTCACCTATGCTTAATAATCCTTCTGGAAGTGGCATGCTTGTTAAACCACTACAACCTGCAAATGCTCTTCTACCTATACTTGTAATACTTGGCATTGTAATACTTGTTAAACCACAGTTAAAGAAAGTGTAGTCTTCTATACTTGTAACTCCAGTTGGAATTGTGACACCTGTTAAACTACAACAATTATAAAAAGCATATGAACCTATACTAGTAACTGTATCAGGAATTGTTACTCCTGTTATATTACAATTTCTAAAAGCAGAATTAGTTATGCTTTTAACATTAAATCCAGCAATTGTTTCTGGTATTAAAACTGTAGTCGCCCCACCTACATAACCATATATTGCTACACTGTAGTTAGAATTTATTAATATAATTCCATATTTTAAACCATTATTAGTAACTCCACTAGCAACATAACCAAAAACAACTGGTCTATTATCTACATTCCAATTTATATGCCATCCTAATGTTTTAGCATTTGATCTAGCAAAAATTGTTAAACTACTACAACCTTTAAATGCATTTGCTCCTATTGTAACAACACTTGAAGGAATTGTAATGCTTGTTAAAGTGTCACAATCTTCAAAAGCAGATGCAGCTATACTAGTAATTGCTTTACCTAAATATTTTTCTGCAATATATACATCTAAAGATTCCCCAGCATAACCAGTAACCTCATATGTATCATCTTCTTTTAATGTGAAAGCTAGTCCTTCTGTTGAAGCATTTTCTTCCCATTTAGCAAATAGTGTATAACTCGCTAAAACTCCCATTGTATAACTTGCTTCATCTAAATATTCTACACTTCCACCTTGAGTTGTACTCCAACCAATAAAGCTATAACCTGGTTTAACAAATGTATTTTCAGGAAGGTAGATAGAATCATCTGTTTTTACCAACACATTACTCATTTGACCTAAGCCGCTATTAGCATTAAATGATAAAGTATTTTGATTAGCTTCCCATTTAGCAAAAAGCGTATAATTTTCTAAAACTCCCATCGTATATTTTGCTTCATCAAGATATTCTACATTACCATTTTCAGTTGTAGCCCAACCTATAAAAGTATAACCAGCTTTAGTAAATGTATTTTTTGGAAGATAGATATAATTATCTGTTTTAATTTGCACACTATTCATTTCACCTGTTCCAGTATTAGCATTAAACGATAATGTGTTTTGTTTAGCTTCCCATTTAGCAAAAAGCGTATAATTATCTAAAACACTAATTGTATAATTAGCTTCATCAAGATATTCTACATTTCCAGTTTCAGTTGTAGCCCAACCTATAAATGTATAACCAGCTTTAGTAAATGTATTTTTTGGAAGTTTTATAGTTTGTTTTACATCTATTGTAATACCTCCCATTTCTCCTGTTCCACCATTTGAATCAAAAGAAATTACATATCCTTGCCTTCTACTAATTACTGCTTTATATATAGCACTTTCACTACCCTTTGTAACTTTGATATATGCAGTATTATCCCCGACTGCAAGTTCTATTGATTTTGAAACAATTTTATTTGTTGCTTCTATATCACTGTATAATTCCCAAGTTGCTAAAGGATGAACTATAATATAATTAATAAATGAGAATGTTGTAGTAAAATGTGAGACTTCAAAAGATAAATTTGTTCCATCAATTTCAAATTCTTTTGCAAAAAGTATATAGTCCCAAATAACTGGCCTTGTACTAGAATTCCAATCATTATTCCAAGTATCAGGTTTGCTTGCTACTTCACAATAAATTGTTAGCCTATCACAATAAGCAAAGGCAGCAGCATTTATATTAGTAACACTTGCAGGAATAATTATCCTTTTTAAACTATCACATTGCCAAAAAGCCTGACTTCCTATACTTGTAAGAGTTGAAGGAAGTGTTATGCTTTCTAAGCTACGGCACCATGTAAAAGTAGAACTTTCAATTCTTTCTATTCCTTCTGGAATTACAATACTTTTTAAGTAACAACTCATAAATGCAGCACTACCTATACTTGTTAATCCTTCTGGAAGTGTTATATTTGATAAAAGAGTACAATCTCCAAAAGCATAGTCTCCTATACTTGTAACTGTATCTGGAATATTAATACTCCTTAATTTGTCGCATCCATAAAAAGCAAATTTACCAATACTAGTAATTCCTTCTGGAAGTGTTACATTTGTTAGGCTAGAACGCCCATTAAACGCAGATGAAGCTAAAATTTTAACTGGGTAGCCTTCAATTTTACTTGGTATCACCAGTTCAGCTTCTGTTCCTTGATAACCAGTTATTACCACGCTATATGTAGAATCTATTAGAGAAAGAGCGTACTCTATTCCATTAGGAGTTACATCATTACTAACATATCCAAAAACAACTGGACTACAATTTACCCCCCATTGCTTATATATATCCCATCCATCAGCCCAATCAGCAGGTTTACTTTCAGCCTTAGCATAAATTTTTAAACTTGTATAATTCTTAAAAGCTCCAACTCCAATATTTACAACTGTTTCTGGAATTATAATGCTTTTTAAATTAGTGCATCCCACAAAAGTCTCAGCACCAATACTAGTAACATTTGCTGGTATTGTTATATTTGTTAGAGTTGTACAATCTTTAAAAGCTGAACTACCTAAATTTGTAACAGGATAATCTTCAATTGTTTCTGGAATAACTACTTCGCTTAAATCACCAGTATACCCTGTTATTACTACACTGTATTTAGAATCTATTAAAGAAACCGCATATTCTATTCCATCAAGAGTTACACTATGACTTACATATCCCATAACAACTGGTATACTATCAAGAATTGTTGCACTACGCCATGATTCAGGTTTTTCTTCTGCTTCAGCATAAATTACAGCATTTGTACATCCATGAAAAGCTCCATAATACAATCTTGGAGTTCCTAAAATAAAAATACTTTTTAAATTGCTACAACCAGTAAAAACATTCATACTAATGCTTGTTACACTCTTAGGAAATGTTAAACTTGTTAAACCTATACAGCCTTTAAAAGCATCTGATCCTATAGTTGTAAGACTTTCTGGAAACGTAATATTTGTTAATTGGCTACAACTTTCAAAAACCCAGCCACCTATAGTAACAAGATTTGGAGAAAATGTTATAGATGTTAAGTTTTCACAATTCTTAAAAGCACCATTACCTATACCTATAATACTAGATGAAAGTGTGATACTAGTTAAGATACTACAATTTTGAAAAGCCGTTATGCCAATACTTCTTATTGGTTTTCCTTCATGTTTTCTACCAATATAAACATCATTTAATGTTCCTTCATAACCAATAACTTCATATGTATCATCTTCTTTTAAAGCAAATATTAGTCCTTCTGTTGAAGGTTTAGTCCACTGTGCATATAAAGTGTAGCTTCCTTCTGTTCCCATAGTATAGTTTGCTTCATCTAAGTATTCATCAATACCTTCAGCACTTGTACTCCAACAATCAAACGTGAACCCTTCTTTTGTAAAAGTATTGGCTGGAAGAGTTATAGTTTCATCAGTTTTCACTAAAATACTATACGCATCACCTAATCCACCATTTGGATCAAAAAATAATGTATTTTCATTTGCTTGCCAGATTGCTTTAATAACTATATTACCTCTAACATCAATAGGGAAAACAATTTCTACACCTCTAGAATCTTTCCACCCTTTAAACTCATATCCTTCTTTAATTGGTTCTTCTGCTGGAAGATTAAATTGTTCTCCTTCTTCTACATATTGAGATTCCATTACCTCTCCACCATCTGTATCAAAAGAAATCTCATACATTGCTAATCTTGTAATCAAAACCCAATACCTTCGACTTTGATCATCCTTTGAAACTTCAATATGGAATTGATTCATTCCAACTGCAAGATCAACTGTTTTTGAAGCAATCGCTTCATTTCCAAAATCAGAATACAAAGCCCAAGTTATAGAAGGCTTAACAGTAATCTTATCAACTAATGAAAATGTTTCAGTTGAATTTGGAACTGTAATAGACAAATCCATCTCATTGATTTCAAATCCTGCAGCACTTACAATTTTTAAATCTTCATAAGTTACATTTGATTTCCATTTTGCATAAACCGTAATATCACTATTAATAGGTTCTCCTAAAAGTGAATTTTCACTAAAACTTTTACGGAAAGTATTGTTATCTTTATACCACCCATCAAACTGATATCCTTCTTTTTCTGGATCATCAGGCAAATTAATACTTTCATTTCCATTTGTTTTTATAGATGAAACCTCACTTCCACCATTACTATCAAAATGAATTGTATACTTTGCATCTTGACCACATGCTACTAATAAAAAACTTATTAGTATAAATAATACAAACAAAATTCTTTTAATTTTAATCATATTTATCCCTCTCAATCTATATTATTATTATACAACAAAAATAGTTAATACACAACAAGAAAAAGGAAGTAGATTGTCTAACTTCCTTTAACCTTTTTTTCTAAAAAATACTATTTTATTGTGTTAATATTTTTAGTAAATATATTATATTATCCTGTATAACCCCAAACAACTGGTCTGTTATCTGGATTCCAACCATCAACCCAACCTTCTGGTTTGCTTTCTGCTATAGCATTAATTGTTAGGCTACTACAACCTTTAAATGCATAATAGCCAATATTTGTAACGCTTGAAGGAATTGTGATACTTGTTAAAGCAGAACAGTTTCTAAAAGCATATGCAGCTATAGTTGTAACTGTATAGCCCCCAATTGTTCCAGGGATTTCTACATCCGTTAAGCTTCCTTCAAACCCTATTATTATTACACTATAGTTAGAATCTATACAAGTAGTTACATATTTAATTCCATCAGGAGTAACACCATTATTTACACATCCCCAAACAACTGGTCTAGAGCTTGGATTCCAACCATCAGCCCAACCTGCTGGTTTACTTTCAGCCTCAGCATAAATTGTTAGACTATTACATTTATAAAAAGCACGATTATTTATACTTGAAACACTTGATGGAATATAGATGTTTGTTAGGCTTGTACATCCTGAAAAGGCTTCATAACCTATATATGTAATATTTGTTGGAATTATGACATTTCCTAAATTAGTACAGTTAAGAAACATAAATTCATTTAAATCTGTAATACCTGTTGGAAGTATGATACTTTCTAAACTAGAACAATTAGCAAAAGCAAATGATCCAATACTTGTAATTCCTGTTGAAAGTGTAATGCTTGTTAAATCATAACAATGAGTAAAAGCATTTACGCCAACACTAGTAACACTATTTGGAAGTGTGATACTTGTTAAACTTTGACAATGAGCAAAAGCACATACACCAATACTTGTAATTCCCGTTGGAAGTGTGATACTTGTTAATTCCAAGCAGTTATAAAAAGCTCCATATTTTAACTCTGTTGTATTTGTTATTATTACAGTTTTAAGTGATGTTGGAATATAATATGTACTAGATGAACTAGATGAATAATATTGTCTTGTACTACTTCCACCTGTGTATGAAGTAGTTCCAAAGATATATCCAAATAAAGCATTGCCTTCTATTGCTTCTCTACTTGCTCCAACAAATGGTAATGAAATTGATGTTAAACTACTACAGCCAGAAAAAGCATGTGATTCTATACTTGTAACACTATTTGGAACTGTGATACTTGTTAAAGCAGAACAGTTTCTAAAAGCATATGCAGCTATAGTTGTAACTGTATAACCCCCAATTGTTCCAGGGATTTCTACATCCGTTAAGCTTCCTTCAAACCCTATTATTATTACACTATAGTTAGAATCTATACAAGTAGTTACATATTTAATTCCATCAGGAGTAACACCATTATTTACACATCCCCAAACAACTGGTCTGTTATTTGGATTCCAATATTTTTCATATTCATCTTCAAACCATCCTTCAGGCTTGCTTTCAGCCTCAGCATATATTGTTAAAATACTACATCCCTGAAAAACATAAAAATATATACTTGTAACACTTGATGGAATATAGATGCTTGTTAGGTTTGTACATCCTGAAAAAGCTTCATAACCTATATGTGTAATATTTGTTGGAATTATGACATTTCCTAAACTATGACAGCCAGCAAAAGTATAGTCATTTAAATTTGTAATACCTGTTGGAAGTATGATACTTGTTAAACAATAACAATCATAAAAAGCACTTGCGCCAATACTTGTAATACCTGTTGGAAGTGTGATACTTGTTAAATTAGAACAATAAGCAAAAGCATTTGTACCAATACTTGTAACACTATTTGGAAGTGTGATACTTGTAAGTTGTGTACATCTTGAAAAAGCATCATTGCCTATACTTGTAATACCTGTTTGAAGTGTGATGCTTGTTAAGCCACTACAGCAATGAAAAACATAATTGCCTATACTTGTAACGCTTGATGGAATTGAAATAGTGGAAATTTGTGTACATCCTGAAAAAGCATGATCACCTATAGATAAAAGACTTGTTGGAAGAGTAATACTTGTTAGTTGTGTTTTTCCTGAAAAGGCTGAAAAAGCTATAGTTGTAACAGGATGACCTTCAATTGTTTCTGGTATTACAACTTCATTTTCAATTCCTTGATAACCTGTTATTATCACACTATAATTAGAATCTATTAACGTAATTGCATATTCTAATCCACTAGCAGTAACACTATTACTTACATAGCCCCAAACAACTGGTCTACTACTTGAGTTCCAATTATCATGCCAACCTTCTGGTTTGCTTTCTGCTGCTGCATATATTGTTAAACTACTGCAACCTGAAAAAGCATGCTCACCTATATATGTAACGCCTATCGGAATTGAAATACTTGTTAAACTATTACAGTTAGAAAAAGTACATTCACCTATATTTGTCATACCTGATGGAAGTGTGATGCTTGTTAAATTCGTAAGGTCAGCAAAAACAGCATAAGTAGTTGTTGTAACAGGATAACTTTCTATTGTTTCTGGTATTATTATTTCATTTGCAGTTCCTGTATACCTTGCAATTGTTATACCATAAGTAGAACCTATCAGTGAAACTCCATATTCATAATCTCCAAAAACACCATGACTTACATGGCCCCAAACAACTGGTCTGTTATTTGGATTCCAATCACCATATACCCAGTCAATTGCCCAACCTTCTGGTTTACTTTCTGCTTCAGCATAAATTATTAAATTATTACAATTTTGAAAAACGCGATTTCCTATATTTGTAACACTTATTGGAATTACTATGCTTGGAAGTTGTGTACAACCAGTAAAAGAATATTTTTCTAAATGTGTAACAGTATTTGGAATTGTAACACTTGTTAAATTAGTACAACCCATAAAAACATTTTGTCCTATGCTTGTAACACCCGATGGAATTGTAACACTTGTTAAAGTTGTGTTTTGACAAAAAGTATTCAATTCTATTTTTTTAATAGGATATGTTTCTATTGTTTCTGGTATTATTACTTCGCTTGCAACTCCTTGATAGCCTGTTATTATTACACTGTAATTAGAAGCTATACAAGAAATCGCATACTTTAATCCAGCTTCCGTAACACCACTACTTACATAACCCCAAACAATAGGTCTAGCACCACGATTCCACCAAAAAGCGTAACCACCTTGAGCGCTTTCAGCTTCAATAAATAGTACCAAATTATTACAATGATAGAAAGCTTCACTTCCTATATTTGTAACGATTATAGGAATTGTGATGCTTGTTAAATTATTACATCTAAAGAAAGCGTAAGCAGGTATGCTTGTTGTATCTGTTAAAATTACACTTCTTAATGATGTTGGCACATAATATGTAATCTCTGGATAATAAACTGAATAACATTGACTTGTTGGAGTTCCTCCTGTATATGGAGTAGTTCCAAATATATATCCAAATAAAGTATCTCCGTTTACTGCTGATTTACTTGCTCCAATAAATGGAATTGTTATTTCTATCAAACCACTACATCCAGAAAAAGCATGTGATTCTATACTTGTAACACTATTTGGAACTGTGATACTTGTTAAAGATGTAGAATTATAAAAGGCACCTGAAGCTATAGTTCTAACAGGATAGGTTTCTATTATTCCTGGGATTTCTAATTCATTTGCAACTCCCTGATAGCCTGTTATTACTACACTATAACTAGATCCTATCAAAGAAACTCCATATTCTATTCCACCATCAGTTACACCATTACTTACATAGCCCCAAACAACTGGCCTATTACTTGGATTCCAACCATCAACCCAACCTACTGGTTTATTTTCTACTTCTGCATAAATTGTTAAAATACTACATCCTTGAAAAGCAGCATTATTAATAGTTGTAACTTCTTCTAGAATTGTGATACTTGTTAAAGATGTAGAATTATAAAAGGCACCTGAAGCTATAGTTGTAACTGGATAGTTTTCTATTGTTTCTGGTATTACTACTTCATTTGCAACTCCCTGATAGCCTGTTATTACTACACTATAATTAGATCCTATCAAAGAAACCCCGTATTTTATTCCACCATCAGTTACACCATTACTTACATAGCCCCAAACAACTGGCCTATTACTTGGATTCCAACCATCAACCCATCCTGCTGGTTTATTTTCTACTTCTGCATAAATTGTTAAAATACTACAGCCTTGAAAAGCAGCATTATTGATAGTTGTAACTTCTTCTAGAATTGTGATATATATTAAACCACTACAATTACGGAAAGCAGCCTCACCAATAGTTGTAAGACTTTCTGGTATTATAATATTTGTTAGATTACTACAATTATAAAAAGCACCATAGCCCAATGTTGTTGCATTTGTTATAGTTACAGTCCTTAATAATGATGGAATATAATATTTAATAGATGAACTAGCTGCATAGTATTGCGTTGTACTAGTTCCACCCGCATATCCAAAAGTACCAAAAACATATCCAAATAAAGCATTAGCTCCTGTTGCAGATTTACTTGCTCCAGCAAATGGTAATGAAATTTCTGTTAAACCACTACAGCCAGAAAAAGCATGTGAACCAATATTTGTAACACTTGAAGGAACTGTTATGCTTGTTAGGCTACTACAATTTCTAAATGCTGAATCTCCAATAGTTATAGCACCTGTTGGTATTGTAAGATTTTCTAAAAGCACACAACCTCCAAATGCACAATTACCTATACTTTCAAGATTTGTTGGAATTATAATACTTTCCAATTTAATACAACCAAAGAATGTATAACCTTTTATACTTGTAACACCATTTGGAAGAGTAATACTTGTTAAAGCTGAACATTCTCTAAATGCTCCTTCTCCAAGACTAGTAAGGTTTGAAGGAATCGTTATGCCTGTTAAGCTACTACAAAGATAGAAAGCAGATGCATCTATGCTTATCACACCCTCTGGAATTGTGATGTTTGTTAAATTAGTACAACCATAACAAACAAACGAACCTATACTTGTAACAGTATTTGGAATTGTTATGCTTGTTAATCTTGCGCAACCCCTAAAAGTAGCATCGCTAAGCGCTGTAATAGAACCTGAAATTGTTATACTTGTTAAATTATTACAATTATAAAAAGCACCATATCTTAAATTTTCAACATTTGTTATTACAACAGTTTTTAACAATATCGGAATATAATAATTAGCATATGAACTAGTTGTATAATATTGAGTTGTTTTAACTCCGCCAGTATATGAAGTAGATCCAAAGATATAACCAAATAAAGAACTTGATCCTGTTGCAGAACTACTTTCTCCTACAAATGGTAATGAAATTTCTATCAAACCACTGCATCCAGAAAAAGCATGTGAACCTATATTTGTAACACTCGTTGGAACTGTTATACTTGTTAGGCTTGTACAACCCATAAAAGCAAAACTACTTATACTAGTGATATTTGTTGGAATTATTATACTTTCTAAACCTGTACAATTTTTAAAGACAGAATCGCCTAAATTCGTAATACCTGTTGGAAGAGTTATGCTTATTATACCTGTGCAACCCATAAATACAGAATTACCCATCTCTGTGATACTTGAAGGAATTATAATACTTGTTAAATTACTACATCCATAAAAAGCACCATAAGAAACAGTTGTTATATCTGTTATCGTTACTGTTGTTAGTGAAGTTGGAATGTAATATACACTATAAAAATCAGGTCCATAATATTGAGCTGTACTAGTTCCACCAGTATAAGGACTCGTTCCAAAAATATAACCAAATAAGCCAGCCTCTGCTACTCCACCTCTACATTGCCCTAAAAATGGTAATGAGATTGTTGTTAAATTACTACAACCTGAAAAAGCACCTTCTTCTATGATTGTAATACTTGAAGGAATTATGATACTTGTTCCTTTATAATTATTGAAAGATAAAGCAGTTAAGGTTGTTAAATTACTTCCATCAGCAAAAACTATTTCAGCTGTTACATCAGCAAAAGCCTCTTCACCAATGCTTGTAATACTTTTTGAAATGGAGATACTTGTTAGACTACTACAACCTGAAAAAGCAGAATCTCCAATACTTGTAATAGCTTTACCCCTATATAGATTTTCAATTACTACCGTTAAAGATTCCCCTTCATAACCAGTAACCTCATATGTATCATCTTCTTTTAATGTAAAGACTAATCCTGATGTTGAAGGTTTTTCTACCCATTTAGCGAAAAGTTGATAATCAGCTAAAGCACCCATTGTATAGCTTCCCTCATCTAAAAATTCAACATCCCCTGTCTCAGTTGTACTCCAACCTGCAAATAGATAATATGTTCTAGTGAAGGTATTCTTTGGTAAAGTTATAGTTTCATTAGTTCTTACTAAAATACTTCCCATATTTCCTTCTCCACCATTTGAATTAAATGATAGAGTATTTTGATTAGCTTCCCATCTAGCTTCATAAGTTAATGCAATTGCTGGCATTATGAATTGATATGTTGCTAAATTAGATATAAGAGTATTATTATTATCATACCAGCCTATAAATGTATAACCAGTATTAGTTGTTGCTGTTATTGTTACTTGATCTTTATATGTTATTTTTCCACTACCTGTTACACTTCCAGCAGCCTCATCACTTAATGTTAAGTTTAATTGATAACTTTCAATTTCCCATTTTGCTTGATAACTTACAGCTCTTGCTGGCATTGTAAATGTATAGATAGTTAAATCAGATACCAAAGTATCATTTTCATCATACCAACCTGCAAAACTATATCCTATGTTTGTTGTAACTGTTATTGTTACTGAACTATTATATTCTTTTAATCCAGCACCATCTACACTTCCAGCATCCTCATCACTTAATGTTAGACTTAATTGATAACTTTCATAGCCCCATCTAGCTTCATAAGTTAATGCAATTGCTGGCATTATGAATTGATATGTTGCTAAATTAGATATAAGAGTATTATTATTATCATACCAGCCTATAAATGTATAACCAGTATTAGTTGTTGCTGTTATTGTTACTTGATCTTTATATGTTATTTTTCCACTACCTGTTACACTTCCAGCAGCCTCATCACTTAATGTTAAGTTTAATTGATAACTTTCAATTTCCCATTTTGCTTGATAACTTACAGCTCTTGCTGGCATTGTAAATGTATAGATAGTTAAATCAGATACCAAAGTATCATTTTCATCATACCAACCTGCAAAACTATATCCTATGTTTGTTGTAACTGTTATTGTTACTGAACTATTATATTCTTTTAATCCAGCACCATCTACACTTCCAGCATCCTCATCACTTAATGTTAGACTTAATTGATAACTTTCATAGCCCCATCTAGCTTCATAAGTTAATGCAATTGCTGGCATTATGAATTGATATGTTGCTAAATTAGATATAAGAGTATTATTATTATCATACCAGCCTATAAATGTATAACCAGTATTAGTTGTTGCTGTTATTGTTACTTGATCTTTATATGTTATTTTTCCACTACCTGTTACACTTCCAGCAGCCTCATCACTTAATGTTAAGTTTAATTGATAACTTTCAATTTCCCATTTTGCTTGATAACTTACAGCTCTTGCTGGCATTGTAAATGTATAGATAGTTAAATCAGATACCAAAGTATCATTTTCATCATACCAACCTGCAAAACTATATCCTATGTTTGTTGTAACTGTTATTGTTACTGAACTATTATATTCTTTTAATCCAGCACCATCTACACTTCCAGCAGCCTCATCACTTAATGTTAAGCTTAATTGATAACTTTCAATTTCCCACTTTGCATATAAAGTATAACTTTCTTGTGCTCCCATTGTATAATTTGCTTTATCAAAATATTCTACACTTCCATCTTCAGTTGTAGACCAACCAATAAATTTATATCCAGTTCTTATAAATTCATTTCCTGGAAGAGTGATAGTTTCATTAGTAGCAACTAAAACATTATCCATTTCACCTTCTCCAGTATTTGCATTAAATACTAAAGTATTTTGGTTAGCTTCCCACTTAGCGTAAAGTGTATAATTATCTAAAACATCAATTGTATAGTTTGCTTCATCTAAATATTCTACATCACCATCTGATGTTATACTCCAACCTGTAAATGTATAACCTTCTTTTGTAAATGTATTTTTTGGAAGTGTAATAGATGTATTTGCTTCTACAGCAACACTATTCATCTCTCCACTTCCACCATTTGCACTAAACTCAATTTGGTAAAGCTGTAATCTTTTAATCGTAACTGTATATATTTTACTTGCTTTGCCTTTTCCAACTTTAATATATACCGTGTTATCTCCTTCTAAAAGCTCTACTGTTTTTGAAACAATTTCATTTGTAGCAGACAAATCACTATATAAATCCCAAATCGCTAAAGGACTAACAGTGATTTGATTAATAAATGAATATGTTGTAGTAGAATTTGGCACTTCAACATACATATTCGTTCCATCCATTTCAAATCCTATAGCATCAATTATGCCTATGAATTTTTCTTCCTTATCACACGCAACTAATAAGAAACTTATTAGCGCCAAAAATATAAAAAAGATTTTTCTAACTCTTCTCATTTTCTTTTACCCCCACTATCTTACTACTCTATTATATAATAAACACCCCCCTTAAACAAGAAAATATTTTTTATATAGTAGGATTATGTATATTCCTTTCATTAGAAAAAGCCACTAAATAAATAATTATTTAGTAGCTTTTTACTTGATTTGTTACTATTTGATTGCGCATTGGATTTATAATTCTTCTGTTTGACTACTCGTTTTTAAATTAATATAAGTAACTCTTTCACCAATCATTTCAATAGTTTTATACTTTTGATCATTGATTTCAAGATACTTCATATTTAATCTTCCCTTAACACCTATGGTTGAACCTTTTTTTACCAAAGATGCCATTGACTCAACAATACCTTCCCATAAAACAACTGGTATAAAATCAGTTTCATATTCTCCAGTTTCTGCACTTTTAAAAGGTCTAATTACGGCTAATGTAATAGTAGCTACTTTTCTGCCATCACTGGTAGTATTAACTTTAATATCATCAGTTGTTCTACCTACTAAAATAACATTGTTAATAATTTTATCTCCTCCTTTATATCTTTATCACCGGTGTATTCAATATTAACAAAATTAGCTCTTATTTACAAACTAGCTTTATAGTAAAAAAAATACGTTTGTAAAAAGAATTTTACTGAAAACAGTAAAATTCTTATTTCTTTCTAATTCAAATTAGCTTTTTTAAACTTTTTATATAAAACTTTTCTTAATAAGTATAAAGCAATTAATTTTGAAATATTTTTTGCTACTTTTTTTATAAAAAAACCGTTTAGTTTCCTAAACGGTTTTAATACATTTTTATGGATTAGTAATTTGTGTTCCATCTTTTCTTCCAGTTACAACTGATGCAACTGAACTTGGAATTGTTGCTGTATAAGTCTTAGAAGCTGAAACACCATCTTTTGAAACTGTTATAGTATAACTAACGCTCAAGTTGCTGCTTGGTCTTTTAATAACATGACCATAATTATCTAAATATGAAGTATTAGAAGATTGGAAACTAATCTTATATCCACTATATTTTGTAGCATATTCATATTCTGCTTGAGCCATCTTAACATATACACGAGTCCATAATCCTGATTCTCTTAATTCTTGAGGACAATTTTTATAACTGAAGTTATAATGTTGTTTTACAGATCCTAAACCTTTACTCCTCATTGAACTCCATCTTGAAATAATTTGAGGAAGAAGTTTACATGTTCTATGCCAAGTTAAGAACATATCATTTCCTTGGTTTTGACACATTTCAATACCAATTGCATAACTGTTACCACTGTATAATCCACTTACAGTGTTTCCTGCATGCCATGCAGTACTGTTTTCAGGACAAACTCTATAAATTGTACTTCCTTGGTCTACTACATAGTGAATTGAAACACCACTTGATCTAGCTAAGAATTTTGCATTAGCATATGCATTCGCACCTAGACTATTATTACCAGTATTATGAATTGTAATATAATATCTTCCTGGAGCTGTTGAATGCCAACGATAGAATGATGATGTATTAACAGTACTTGAACCAAAGTAGAAATAGTTAACACTACCTAAAACTGTTTCAGTCTTAGTTGTATTTCCATAAGTGTAAACATATTGACATAAAGTTGTACTTACTCTATATTTTTCTAAGAAAGTAAATACTGCAGAGTGAGCACCCGGAGTTGGAGTTCCACCACCGCCTCCTTCAACCGTTAAAGTAATTGAACCTGTTCCTTTAGAAGCATGAGTTACAGTAATTGTAGCAGAACCTGCTGCTAAAGCTGAAATTGTTCCATAACTTGAAACTGTTGCTACACTAGAATTACTTGATGAGAAAGTACATTCTGTTCTAGAAACTGCTGTTCCAGAAGAATCTCTTACATATAATTGATATCCTGATGCTCCAATTGACATTGATGCACTTGGATCAGCCGTAATTGTTAATGAACCACCACTTGGAGGAGGAGTTGTTCCACCACCAGAACCAATTGTTAAAGTAATATTACCAGATCCTTTTGAAGGATGAACTACTGTTATAACTGCAGTACCGTTTGCAAGTGCTGAAATTGTTCCATAACTTGAAACTGTTGCTACACTAGAGTTACTTGAAGAGAAAGTACATTCCAGACGAGATATGCTAGCACCACTTGAGTCACTGATATAAAGTTGATATCCACTAGCACCAACTGCAATTGAACCTGTTGGGCTTTGTGTTACTGTTAAAGTACCCGCAGGAACTGCAGTTACAGTTACCGCACAAGTACCTTTTACTGATGTATTAGCAACTGAAGTTGCTGTAATTGTTGCTGTACCAGCTGCAACACCTGTAATTACTCCACCAGATACAGTTGCAACTGCTGTATTACTACTACTCCAAGTAACACTTGTATTACTAGCATTACTTACAGTAGCTGTGATTGTTTTATTAGTACCAACTGATAAACTAGTTGATGATGCAGACATAGTGATAGTTGGTGTAGGAGCTGCAGTTACAGTTACTGTTGCTTGAGCTTGAACTGAATTATCAGCATTAAGTTTTGCAATAATTGTTGCAGTTCCAGCTGCAATTCCTGTTACCTTACCAGTAGCATCAACTGTTGCTACTGCAGTATTTCCACTTGACCATACGATAGATTTATCTGTTAATGATGCTGCAAATACTGTAGCCGCTATTGTTTGACTAGCCCCAGTTAAAATATTCATTGTTGTAGGGTTTAATGTAATTGATTTTTGATCTGTTACTGTTACTTGATGAGTAGCAAGTATTGTACTACTAACAAGTGAAGTTGCAGTAATTGTTGCATTTCCAGGTGCAACTCCTGTTACTCTACCATTTGCATCAACTGTTGCAATACTACTATTACTTGAAGTCCATGTAACAGCACTACTTGCTCCTACTGGATATGCTACTGCTTGTAAAACGATATTTTGTCCATAACTAACTGAAGTTGCTCCAGTTATTGTAATTCCTTGTGGTAATGGAAGTACAGTTACTGAAAAACTTGATGTTTTTTCAGAATCACCTACTAAAGTAGCTGTTATTAAAGCTGCTCCACCACTAACTCCAGTTACCCAACCATTAGCATCAACTGTTGCAACACTACTATTGCTTGATGAAAAAGTAAAACTAGCTGGTTCATTAGAAGGCTCATAAGTAACACTTAACTTAATTTTATTTCCTTCTAATACTTCATTAGCACCAGAAAGTTTAATTGAAGTAATTGGACTAGCTGAAGTACTTTCTTCTTTAATTGCTATATAAAACTCACCATATACACTTTGATCACTTGCAAGAGTTGCTTGAATTTTTACAACACCTTCTGATACACCAGTTACAATACCAGCATTGTTAACTGTTGCTTTAGTTATATCACTTGAAGTCCAAATTAAGTTTGATAATTCACCTTTATCTGGTGTTGCAGTTAAAACTGTAGATTCAGAAATATTAACAAAGCTACTTCCGCTAATTGTTAAAACAGATGGTTTAACAACACTAGTCGGTTTATTTCTTACAGTTACATTAATTTGAGTAAAACTATTGCTAGCTACAGCTGATATAGTTGTAGAACCAGCTGCTTTTGCTGTAAGTGAACCATCTACATCAACAATTGCTACACTATTATTACTAGAAACCCAAATTATTTCACCTAGGAATTCAATACCATTAGCTAATAATTGTAAATTAACTACATCATCAACTTCGATATTCAAATTTCCATTAGAAATTACTAAATTAACATTTTCAGGATCTCCTTCAATAGGAGGAAGTTGATTATCCCCTCCACCATCATTTCCATCACCAGATTTAATAACTTCTACAGTTAATCTTAATTTAGTACCATTATCTACTAATGTTACATACAAATAACCAAGTCCTGGTGATACAGGAGTAATAACACCATTGTTATTAACCGTAAATATACTTAAGTTTGATGACTCATAACTTAATTGTGGCATTTCTATTCCCGTTACAACAGGATTAACTACATAGAAATCTTCCATTTCTACTTGAATAACAGTTTCTTTTACCGTAATTGTAGGTGTTACTTGATTACAACCACTAACAAAAAAAACTCCCAATAATACTACAAAAAATAATAAAATCTTTTTCATAAATCGTTTGTACAATTATCCTAATTGTACATTCTCCTTTCATTTATATTTTTTTTAAAAAAGATATGTCAATAAAAAATGTGCTATACATATACATTATAACACATTTTTTAAATCATTCTATATGGAAAAAATCTCGCTTAAGAAATAGTTAAGACATAAAAAAAAATCATTTTGGATAAATTACATAATTTGTAAAAGTATTTTTATCTATTGATTTAATAGCTTTTTTTATCATTTCTAAATCTATTTTTTCAAGTTTTTCTAGATTTTCAAAATATTCAGTTTCTTTAAAACAATTTTCTGCTAAGTTATTAGCAATACTTCCTACATTTCCTAAACTTCTTATTTCACTACCTACTAATGCTTTTTTATAAATAAGAAATTCGTCTTCGCTAATTTCATTAATGTTTATTTCATTAATTTTCTTATAAATATAATCAACAAACTCTAACGGTTTATAAGAAGATGCTTCAAAAATTACAAACCTATAATCATCATAACTATAAACATTAAAATCAAATTCTTTGCTGACTAATTCTAAATCTAACATTTCTTGCCAATTATCTGAAATTTTTGAAAAATAATGCGATAAAATTATACTATATACTTTTTTAAAAATAAATTCATCAACACTATTAGCAAAATCTGGCATTAGTTTAAATGAAACAGCAACTTTTGGCATTATAATTTCCATGTTTTTATTATCATTTTCTTTATTAACCTTTGAAGCATATTCATATTTTTCAATTATTTTAGTTATTGTTGATTTAGAAAAGCTCTTTTTTGCTTGATTGTTTTTTATTATTTCTAAAACTTTTTCTTTATCAACATTCCCAACAATAATTAACTCCATATTTTTAGGAGTATAAAAAGAGGTAAATGCTTCTTTTAAGATTTCTAAAGTAATTTTATTTATTGATTCAATCGTCCCACCAATCTCATAATTTACATAAGCATCTTGATATAAATTATTTACAACACCATTTATAAGATTATCAATTGGATTATCAAGACTCATTTTTAACTCTTCTTCAATAATCCCCTTCTCTTCTTCTACATCTATATCTAAACAATCTAATGTATAAACTAAATCAAGTAATAGATTTAAATTTTTTTCAAAATTTGAAACTGTATTAAAATAATACACTGTACTATCATAACTAGTATATGCATTAGCATTTGCACCTTGTTTTGAAAAAATTTCCATGGCATCAACTTTATTTTTCATTTGGAACATCAAATGTTCTAAAAAATGAGCCGTCCCATGTGGTAATACAATTTTTTCTTGATTTTTATAATATTCTAGATTTTTAGCACCAAAGTTAATACAAAGATAAGCATATTTTTTCTTAGCATTTATTTGTGGTGAAATCTTAACAGTTAATCCATTATCTAGTTGTCCTATATAAAGTTTTTCTTCAATTCTTTTATATTCTTTTAGAATCATATTATTTTCCCTCTAATAAAAACTCACTATCAAATACTATATTATTTGCAATTCTAACAACATCTTCTTTTTTAATATCTTTTATAATTTTTATTTTTTCTTTAATTGAATTATTATCATTTAAAAAATATTGCATTTCATAAAACATCCTAATTCTAGATATATTATCGCTTAATGAATTTAGCTGACTTAATAAACAATGTTTAGCTTTATTTAATGCTTCTTTTGAAATATTTCCTTTTTTTATTTTTTCAAGTTCTGCTTCAATCAACTTTCTTGCTTTTGAGGTATTTACACTAGCAAGACCTGCATAAACAAGCATAATATGATATGAAAAATCAATATTTACATCAATATCATAAACTAAAGAATTTTTTTCTCTTACAACTTCAAATAATTTTGAAAATGGACCACTTCCATAAATCAATAAAAAACTTAGTGCTGCATATTTATCTTTATCATTAAAATTAATATTTTGAACTCGATACCCTCGCATTAAAATACTTTGTTCAAAATTTTTTTTCTCTACAACTTTCTGATTTTCTATAACTTTTATTTCATTTTCAATTTCAAAAGGAACATTTAACTTAACTTTATTATAGATTCCTATTTCTTGGACGATCTTTTGTACTTTTTTAAAAGTATAATCTCCCGTAATAAAAATACTAATTTCTTCTGTTTTAAACATCTCTAAATAAAACTGATATAAACTTTCAGAAGAGATTGCTTCTACTGTTTCTAAACTACCATAAGGTTTAACACTTAATAGAGTATCTTTCCCCATTAAATCAATAATACTATCAAGTGCATATATTTCTTTATTATCATAACGACTAATAATTTTTTCTATTTCTAATCTTTTAGCTTCATCAAAAACTTTTTGATTAAATTTAGAATTTTCAATATTTGGATATAAAATAAACTCTTTCATATAATTAATAACATCACTAGTTAAATCTGCCTTAATTGGTCCTTTTTTAATGAAACTACATGAAAAAGATGTTATATTCATTTTATATTGTATATTAGAAGAAACTTTAAAAGAAGCTGCATACATTTTATATCTTTCTAATAAGGCTTCTTTTTTTGTTTTGTATTTACTGCAACCTTCTTTTAATATCCTATTAAGTAAAATTCTATAACTTGCATTTTCCTTATTAAATTCACCTTTAAAAGCAATTTTAATCGAATTAGTTTTATATTTATTAGTTTTTAAAAAAATAACATCTGTGTTATTAATTGTTTCTTTATATATTTTCATTTCTACTCCTTACAACAAAAAAAGTGGTTGCCCACTTTTTATATAGACTCTAATGCAATTTTAATCATTTTATTAAAAGAAGTTTGTCTTTCTAAAGCTGAAGTTGCTTTTTTTGTTACTAAAGAATCTGAAACAGTTAAAATACAAGCGGCTTTTTTATTTAATTTAATTGCATTTGCAAATAAAGCAAAAGATTCCATTTCAACTGCTAAGCAATTCTTCTTTTTAAATATTTCTCTAGCAAAGTCCTTATCATCTCTATAGAAAACATCTGATGAATGAATAAGCCCTGTATGTAATTTAAAATTTAATGCTTTAGCACTATTTATTAACTTTTCATTTAAATCTTTACTAGCATATAAAATATCATTCTTTAGATTAAAAGCAGCCCTAGCAAAAGTAGATTCACTGTAAGCACCATCCACTAAAATAACATCATAAAGATCTAAATCTGGAGAATATGCCCCACAAGAACCAACTCTAATGATGTTTTCAACATCATAAAATTTAAATAATTCGTATGAATAAATTCCAATACTTGGCATCCCCATCCCAGACCCCATAATACTAACCTTTTTACCATTATAATATCCAGTATAAGCAAGCATATTGCGTGTTGAATTAATTAAAACAACATCAGTTAAAAATGTTTCTGCAATATGTTTAGCTCTTAATGGATCTCCTGGCATTAAAACAGTTTTACCAAAAGCATCTTTTTTAATTGCTTCAATATGAGGTGTTGGAATCATATTTAAACTCCTTTTTTTAATTCTTCGATTATTACTACTCCATTACTAGTACCAATTCTATTAGCACCTACTTTTATAAAGTTTAAAAAATCAGATGCACATCTTATCCCACCACTTGCTTTTACACTCATTTCACTACTAATATTAGCACGCATAAGCTTTACATCTTCTATTGTAGCACCTGATGTCCCAAAACCAGTTGAAGTCTTTACAAACAAAGCTCCAGCTAGAGTAGCTGCTCTACAAACCAATATTTTTTGTTCTTCGTTTAAATAACAAGTTTCAAAGATTACTTTTACTATTCTACCAGCTGCAGCTTCTACTACAGCCTTTATTTCTTGATATAAATAATCAAAATCATTTTCTCTTGCTTTACCAATATTAATGACCATATCTATCTCATCAGATCCTAAACTAATAGCTTCCATTGTTGCTATTTGTTTAGTAGCGATAGTATCAGCCCCTAGCGGAAAACCAATTACTGTACAAACTAATACATCTGTATCCATAAGTTCAGCTTTAGCAGTTTCTATATAACAAGGGTTAACACAAACACTCATAAAGTTATATTGTTTTGCTTCCTTACAAAGCTTTATAATGTCTTCTGTTGTTGCAGTAGCTTTTAATAGTGTATGGTCAATATATTTTGAATATTCCATTTTATTCTTGAATCCTATCTACGATATCACATAATCTAATTTTTTTAAATTGGTCAATATTCATCATATATTTTCTAATCTTTTTAAGATTTTTACCAGCTTTAATCGCTGCCTTTCTTTTCATTATATATAAATCAGGAAGATGAGCTTCTACTTTATCAATATATTTTGAAAAGTTTCTAAAGAAATCTTCACTTCTTATAATATATGGAATACTACCTTCTTCTAGAATATATATATAATCTACATATGGTGGAAATAAAACTGCTTCTCCTACTTTCCAAATACAACTCATACTTGCTTCATTAGTATTAATATCAACAATTGGATTAACTAAATTTACTTCTACTTGGTCTTTATAATAGTCTTGCAAATTAGCAACCGATCTTTGGTACTTACAAACAATACTTAATTTATCAAAATCATAAGTATATTTACCTTGATATCCAAATTGTTTAATTGAAGCACTTCTAATGCGTTCAAACAATACTAATAAATGAGTGATATTAAAAGGAGAAATATCATCATAGGTTTCATGATAAACTGACAGTTGAAACATATTACACAATCTTTGAGCAACACCTAGAACTTCTTGCGCTAAAAACCTAGGAATTAAGACAGGCATTTCAAGCGAAAAGTTTAAATTAATATATTTTGGACTTAATCTATAGATTTGATTAATCCTAGATTTTTTAGTTAATATAAAGCGATAAGAAAATTTAAATTCTTCATCAGCATACTTTATACTAAAAGCATCTTCTTCTTCGAAAAATCTATAATTAGGATTATTCGAAAAAAAATCCATAATCTTTTCTAAATCAAGTTTATCTAAACTACTTTCTCTAAAAAAATGAAGTACAACCGGCATTATTTTACCTCCAAACTCTCAACTACTTTATTACATCTTTCGCAAAGACCTTTATCATTAACTTTATCTACTACTTGCCAACAACGATCACATATAATTCCTTCTCTTGCAGTAACTAAAATTGTTCCACTATCAAATTCTTCACCTTGAATTGATTCATCAGTCAAAACAAATTCTGAAACTATAAAGACTGTTTTAAAGTCTACCTTTAAAGATTTAAATAAATCTTTAACTTCTAAAGAAGGCTTCATAACAATCTTAGCACTCATTGACTTACCAATAACTTTCTCATTTCTAGCATTTTCAAGTGCTTTTAAGATATCATCTCTTACTTCCATAAAACTAGAATATTTTTTTATTAATTCATTTTGATTAGAATACTTATTCACCTTAGGCATACGTAATAAATATGCACTTTCAAAACTAACATTATTCATATGAGACAATACTTCATCAGTTGTGTGAGGAATAAGCGGTGTTAATAATCTTATTAAACTATCTAATGTTTTATATAAAACTGTTTGAATACTTCTTCTTTCAAAATTATCAAATTTTTCAATATATAAAATATCTTTTATAAAGTCTAAATAAAAGGCTGATAAATCATTTGAAATAAATGAAGTGATTAGTCTAAATACTTCGTTAAATTCATACTTATCATATGATGATAAAACTTTTTCAATTAATTGATTAAGTTTACACATCATAAATTGATCAATTTCAGGCAATTTATTATAATCTACTTTATCTTTTTCATTATCATAATCAAATAGATTACCAAGTAAAAATCTAAATGTATTTCTAATTTTTCTATATGATTCTGCAGTTTGTTGGATTAATTCTTTTGAAATTCTAACATCTGCAGTATATTCAACACTTGAAGCCCAAAGTCTTAAAATATCAGCTCCAAATTGATTACAAATTAATTCAGGACTTACTGAGTTTCCTAAAGATTTACTCATCTTTCTACCTTGGCCATCTAACACAAAGCCATGAGTTAAAGTCCCCTTATATGGAGCAATCCCATTTAATGCAACACTAATGATTAAACTTGAGTTAAACCAACCTCTATATTGGTCAGACCCTTCAATATATAAATCAGCCGGATAACTTAAGCCCTCTTCTACTAAAACTGCTTGGCTACTTGATCCTGAATCAAACCAAACATCCATTGTATCAACTTCTTTTGTAAAAAAGCCATTTGGACTATGAGGATTAGTATAGCCCTTTGGTAATAAATCTTTAGCTTCTTTTTCATACCAAACAGAAGATCCTTCTTTTCTAAAAATTTCACTAACATGATTAATAATATCTTCATCTAAAATAGGAGTATTATCTTCAGCATAAAAGATTGGAATTGGTACTCCCCAAACTCTTTGGCGAGAAATACACCAATCTTTTCTGTCTTTAATCATATTACTAATACGTAGTTCACCCCATTTAGGAATCCATTCTACATTTTTAATAGCTTCTAAAAGTTCTTCTTTGATAGTGTCAATTGATGCAAACCATTGATCAGTCGCCCTAAAGATAACTGGTTTTTTAGTACGCCAATCATGAGGATAACTGTGAGTTATTGTTTCAAGATGTAATAGCGAATTATTGGCTTTCAAATCTTCAACAACTTGATTATTCGCTACTTCATAAAATAAGCCTTCATAACCTAAAGATTCTTCTGTCATATAACCTTTTGAATCAACTGGACATAAAATTTCTAAATTATATGCTTTAGCTACAACAAAGTCATCTTCACCATGCCCTGGAGCAGTATGAACAAGCCCTGTTCCACTTTCCTTAGTAACGTGTTCACCTAAAATTACTAAACCTTTTCTTTTATTTAAAGAATGCTCATAAGTAATGTATTCTAAATCTACACCTTTAACTTTCTTTAAAACTTCATATTCTAAAATACCTAACTTTTTAACAACTTCTTCTAACAAATCACAACCAATAACTAAAATTCTATTACTAGTTTTAATAACTGCATACTCAAATTCAGGATGAACTGAGATTGCAAGGTTAGCAGGTATTGTCCAAGGAGTTGTTGTCCAAATTAATAATTCAGCATTACTTGGTAAAACACCTTTTGAATCTAGCACTTTAAAAGCAACATAAATTGAACTAGAATTTTTATCATGATATTCAATTTCAGCTTCAGCTAAAGCAGATTCACTTGATGGAGACCAAAAAACTGGTTTTAATCCTTTAAAGATTAAATTTTTTTTGACCATTTTACCAAATACTTTTATTTGAACTGCTTCATAATTTTTATCTAGTGTTAAATAAGGTTTATTCCACCTACCTAAAATACCTAATCTTTTAAATTGTTCTTTTTGAATTGCAATTTGTTTAAAAGCATATTCTTCGCATAATTTTCTAAACTCTACAACACTAATTTCTTTTCTATTTATTTTAGAGTTTTTTGTTAGGGCAGTTTCAATCGGTAGTCCATGTGTATCCCAACCAGGAACATATGGTGCATAAAAACCTCTCATTGTTTTATACCTAACAATAAAATCTTTTATAATTTTATTTAAGGCATGTCCTTCATGAATACTTCCATTAGCATATGGAGGTCCATCATGTAAAACAAAAGGAGTATTTCCTTTGTTTTGTTCTAATGCCTTTTCATAAAGATTTATCTCATCCCATTTTTTTTCAAGTTCTGGCTCTTTACTTGGAAGATTAGCTTTCATGCTAAAGTCAGTTTTCATCATTAGTAAAGTATCTTTATAATCCATTTTAAACTCCTTAAAATATTAAAAACAATAAACTTGATGCACCTAATATGGTCCCATAAACACCCAAACCAATATAAGTGCCTAAATCAATAAAGGAAATAACAATTTTTCCTTTAAAAAAATCTAGATAGAAACTACCTAAATTTACAATAAACTTAAAAAATTTAACTTCAGTAATTATAGGAAACCAATAAGATAAAAAAGTTATCGCTAAAACTCCTGAGTAAACATATAATAAAGTATTAATAACAAAATATATCCAAAACAGCATTATTTTGAATCCTTAGCATATTGTCTTAAAGATCCATCCTCAAACTCTTCTTTTCTTGCAAAAAGATATATTTTTTCATCCATCTTAATATAATCACCATCAGATGCAAAAACTACTCCTGTTAAAAAGGCCAAAATTTCATTAGCTCTTCTATTATTTACTTTTTCTAAACCTACTAAGACAGGAAAACCAGCTAGTATATTTTTACCGATTTTAAATAATTCTGCATCAGAATCATCTTGAATGAAAAAGTAATTCATTTTTTCATAAGAAGTCATTATACCCTTACTTCTAGTATTCTTATATTCATTAAACTTCATTTTTTTAGTTTTTTTAAATAGTCCCATTATCTTCTCCTATTTTAAAAATATTCTTCCAAGTCTTATATGAGTTGCTCCTTGTTCTATAGCTATCTTATAATCATTTGACATTCCCATTGATAGATAATGACAAGGTGCATATTCTAAATTCATTTCTTCTATTTCTTCTTTAACTAATCTCATTTGTTCGAATGAATTTGCTATTAGATTAATATCATAAGTCATTTGTGCAATACACATTAATCCAACTACTCTAATATTAGGATATTTTGCTAAAGATTTAACAAATCCTTTTACTTTATTAATTGGGATTCCTGATTTATTTGGTTCCTCAGATATATTAACTTGAATAAAACAATCAAGTGGTTCTGTTAATCTTTTATCAAGTTCTATTGCTAGAGAAATTCTATCTAAAGAATGCAAACAAGAAATTTTATTTACTATCTCTTTTATTTTTCTAGATTGTAAAACTCCAAAGAAGTGCCATTTAACACCTAGGTCTTTTAAAGCTTCATATTTTTCTAAAAACATATCAGTTCTATTTTCACCAAAATCTTTAATTCCACAAGCAACCAATTCTTTAGCCTCATCAACTGACATATATTTAGTAGCTGCTATTATTTTAACATCTGGGTAATCTTTTAAAGATTCTAATACTTTGTCTACATTATTCTTAATAGTCATTTTAATCTATACTCTCTTTCTTTATCCATAAAACTTAATAATTATCTATTAATTATTATAGCATTTTTTGCGTTAAAATGCAACAATTAAAAAGCATGCTTTTTAAGTCTTCTTTAAAATTATCAAGTGTTTTTTGTTGACTTTTATATCTTTATATTATAAAATAAAAAATGGTATGAAAATATTTTGTTTAAAAAAATTTATTTATTATAAGGGGTGAAAATTATGACAAGTAAAACAAAAAATCCAAATGTTAATGCTTGGATAAAAGAAATGATTGCATTAACTAAACCAGACAACATAGTTTGGATTACAGGTGAGAAAGCTCAACTTGAAGCATTAAAAGCTGAAGCTCTTTCAACAGGTGAGTTAGTGCATTTAAACCAAGAAAAACTACCAGGTTGTGTTTATCACAGAACTCATGTTAGTGATGTTGCAAGAGTTGAAGATAGAACATTTATTTGTTCTAGAAGCAAAGATGATGCTGGACCAACTAATAATTGGTGTGATCCAAAAGAAATGTATGCTAAATTAACTCCAATGTATGATGGAGCTTATAAAGGTAGAACAATGTATATTATCCCTTATTCAATGGGACCTGTTGGTTCACCATTTTCAAAAATTGGGGTTGAATTAACTGATTCTATTTATGTTGTTTTAAATATGGCTATTATGACTAGAGTGGGCGATGATGTATGGAAAGCATTTGGCGATACTTCAAATGATTTCGTTCGTTGCTTACATGCTAAATTAAATATCGATAAAGAAAATAGATATATCGTTCATTTCCCAGAAGATAATACAATTTGGTCAATTAACTCTGGATATGGTGGCAATGTCTTATTAGGTAAAAAATGCTTTGCATTAAGAATTGCTTCTTATCAAGGTAAAAATGAAGGTTGGATGGCTGAACATATGCTTATCCTTGGAGTTGAAAAACCTAATGGTGAAGTGAAATATATCACAGCTGCTTTCCCTTCTGCTTGTGGAAAAACTAACCTAGCAATGTTAATCCCTCCAAAAGTTTATACTGAAAAAGGATATAAAGTTTGGACAGTTGGTGATGATATTGCTTGGATTAGACAAAACAAAAAAGATGGCAAACTTTATGCAATTAACCCAGAATTTGGTTTCTTTGGTGTTGCACCTGGAACAAATGAAAAATCTAACTATAATGCATTACAATCATGTAGAAAAGATACAATCTTTACTAACGTTGCTATAAATAATGACAATCAAACTGTTTGGTGGGAAGGATTAGATAAAAATCCTCCAGTAAATGCTACTGAATGGACTGGTTTAAAAGTTAATGGACCAGAATGGATTGCTTCAGGAAAACCTCTAGCAAACCCTAACTCAAGATTTACTGCTCCAGCACTAAATTGTCCATCTATTTCTAAAGAATTTGATAACCCTGAAGGTGTTCCAATTTCTGCAATCGTATTTGGTGGTAGAAGAGCAAAAACTGCTCCACTTGTTTATCAAGCATTTGATTGGCAACATGGTACATTTATAGGTTCTACAATGGCATCTGAAACTACTGCTGCTGCTGCAGGAGCTGTAGGTGTTGTAAGACGAGACCCAATGGCAATGCTTCCATTCTGTGGATATCATATGGGAGATTATTTCCAACATTGGTTAAATATGGGTAAAAAATTAGGTAAAAACGCTCCAAAAATTTTCCATGTTAACTGGTTTAAACTAGATGATAATGGTAAATTTATGTGGCCTGGTTTTGGAGATAATATGCGAGTTCTTGATTGGATCTTACAAAGATGTGAAGATGCAATTGATGCCGTTGAATCTCCAATTGGATATCTTCCAAAACCTGAAGATATCAATATTGAAGGACTTAATGATATGAATGTTAATTCAGTAAAAGACTTATTATATATTGATAAAGCATTATGGACTCAAGAAGTTGCTAATATTAAAGAATTCTATGCTAAATTTGGTAATAAATTACCTAAAGAATTAAATGTTGAATTAGCAGCATTAGAAAAAAGATTGCAAAAATAATAAAATAAAAAACAAGGAATTTTTATTCCTTGTTTTTTTAAAGATTATATGCAGAAATTTGAGATTTGGGTATACCTATTCATTTCTTTGAGGCCCCACTAACTTCTTAAAAGGACCTTTTTCTTGTGGCGCGCCTGATAGGACTTGAACCCATAACCATCTGATCCGAAGTCAGATGCTCTATCCAGTTGAGCTACAGGCGCAAATTCTAAAAAAGCACCAGAAGGTGCTTTTATTTTAATATAAGTTCAAGCATCTTACTATCTAATCTTTTTATAACTTCAGTAATAAGCTTAACTGTATTTAGATAATCATCATAATGAATAATTGAACTATGAGAATGAATATATCTTGTAGGTATACAAAGAGACATCCCTGGAGCTCCTGAATTTGCTAGATGCATTGCTGATGCATCAGTTGATCCACCTGATAATAATCCTAATTGATAAGGTATTTTAAGTTCTTCAGCAATTTCAATAACTTTCTTTCTTAAACCAAGATGTCCTATCATACCATTTTCATAAACTAAGATTTCAACACCTTTTCCTAATCTTGAACCTTCTTCAACATTAGGAGTATCTTTTGCTATTCCAACATCTAAAGCAAAAACTACATCAGGTTTAGTAATAGTTGCTGAAGTTCTAGCACCTCTTAAACCCACTTCTTCTTGCACAGTTGCAATTCCAAAAACTGTATTAGGATGATTGACCTTTTTTAGTTCATTTAAAACATCAATCACAATTGCACAACCAATTCTATTATCCCAAGCTTTTGCTAAAAGCATCTTTTCATTTTTCATCACATGAAATTCAGAAAAAGGAGCAATCATATCACCAATCTTAATTCCCCAACTTTCAGCTTCTTCTTTGCTAGATGCACCAATATCAATAAACATATCTTCTATTCTAACAACCTTATCTCTTTGTTCTTTAGTTAGAATATGAGGAGGAGTTGAACCTATTACACCTCTAATTTCAACTCCAGTTGATGAGACAACTACTACTTGCTGAGCAAGCATTACTTGACTCCACCAACCACCTATCGTTTGAAATTTAATAAATCCAGCCTCAGTAATTTTTGAAACAATCATTCCAATTTCATCCATATGGCCAGCAATAGCAATCTTTGGGCCTTTTTCTAATCCTACTTTTCTAGCAATAATTGAACCTATCCCGTCATACATAATATCATCATTAGAAACTACTTCTAAAAACTTTTCTTTTACATAGTCTCTAACTTTTGATTCATGACCACTAATACCATAAAGGTCAGTAATTTCTTTTAACTCTTTAATTTTTTTATCCATTATCTCACGCATTTATAGTAGGTTGTTCTTTTTCTTCTTCTGGTTCAATAACAGGTTCTTTTTCTTCTTTTTCAGGAATAATAACTTCATCTTTTTTCTCTTCAGGAAGTTCTACACCTTTCTTTTCTTTTACTTGCTTTTTCTTTGTTACTTTTTCAGCAGCAAATTCATATCTATAACTCTTATAATTCTTAACACCACTTGCGATTATAAATAAAGCACTAATAATAGCAATTACAAGAATAATCCATGCTAAAATATGAGCATCAATTCCATCGCCAAAAATTCCAGCACTAATTACCATTGTTCCAAGTGTAAAAACAATAACACTAGTTATAAACTGAGTCTTATCAGTTTCTTCATCTCGCATAATATTAGCAAAGAAATAAACTAAACCTCTTAAATATAAAACTGCACCCATTAAATAACCCAAAGTTTTTCCAATGTTTTCTTCATCTTTTACTCCAATTGCAACTAAAGTAATACCAATTGCAACGTTAGCTAATATTTCAAAGAAATAAATTCCAGCTAACAACTTATCAGAAGTTGTTTTTAATAAAGGAATGACTCTAAAAGCCCCCATAATTACTAACGCAAGACCAACAATTACATAAATAATTGAATTTTTGAAAAAAATAACTAACCCCATAGCCAAAATTACAGCCGCACCAATCCACTCAAACAACCACAAATACTTTTTAAAAATACTTTTCATTTCCTTCACCTCACATTTTTTCTTTTACGCCTACTCCAACTAAAGATAGGCAATCTTTTAAAACTATTTTTACTGCTTCAAAAACAGTCATTTTTTCAATCGTTAATTTTTCATCTTCAGTAATAATTTTCTCATCATTATAATAAGAATGCACACAAGTAGCTAACTCTAAAGCATATTGAATTAATTTATGCGGTCTTCTTTTTGTGGCTGCTTCTTCTATATAATTTGGATATTGAATTAAAACCTTGATAATTTTTTCAATACTTTTAACATCTATTTTTTCAAACTCATTTAAAGGTTTTAATTTAATTCCTCTATCTTTAGCAACCTTAAACAAACTACAAATCCTAGCATATGCATATTGAACATAATAAACAGGATTTTCATTAGAATTTTTAATAGCTAAATCTAGGTCTAAATCCATATGTGTGTTTAAAGCCTTTGAACTATATAAAAACCTTAAAGCATCAGTTCCAATTTCTTCCATAAGGTCATGTAAAGTTATCGCTTTACCACTTCTTTTGCTCATCTTAATTTCTTCACCATCTTGAATAACTCTAACCATTTGTAAGATATCTACATCTAGCATATCTGGATCTTTTCCTAATATTGCTATAGCTGCTTTAAGCCTATTGATATAACCATGATGGTCAGCTCCTAAAACATCTATTAAATAATCATAACCTCTTCTTAACTTATTATAATGATATGCAATATCAGGCATTAAATAAGTTAAAGTCTTATCGTTTTTAATTAAGACTCTATCTTTTTCATCACCAAAATCAGTAGTTCTAAGCCAAGTTGCTCCATCTTTTTCATAAGTATAACCTAACTCACTAATTTTTTTAAATGTAGCATCAACTTCTCCATTATCATAAAGAGACTGTTCAGAAAACCAAATATCAAATTCAACATTAAATAATTTTAAATCCTTCTTTAATCCTTCTAACAAAAACTTAGTTCCATATTCTCTAAAAAAAGGATACCAAGAATCGCTTTCAAGAAACTCATCATTTTTTTCATTTTTAATCATTTTAGCAATTTGAATTATTTCTTTACCGTAATAGCCATCTTCTCCTAAATTAGCTTTATGACCAAATAATTCTTTATATCTTTCATAAATTGAGATTGCTAAATTTCTAATTTGATTTCCAGCATCATTAACATAATGCTCTTTTGTTACTTCATATCCTACTTTTTTAAAAATCCTTGATAACGAATCTCCATATGCTGCACCACGACCATGACCAATATGTAAATAACCTGTTGGATTAGCACTAACAAACTCAATATTTACTCTTTTATTAGCACCAATCTCTAATTTTCCATAATCTTCTTTTAAATCTAAAATCTGGAAAACAATCTTAGCTAAATACTTTTTATCCAAAAAGAAATTAATAAAACCAGGATTTGCTATTTCAATTTTATCTAAATGAAATTCTTTTAAATCAAATTCTTTTACAATATCTTGAGCAATAGCCATTGGAGGTTTTCTTAAACTCTTTGCTAGTTTTAAAGCAAGGTTAGTAGCATAATCTCCATTGCTTTCTTCTTTTGGAATTTCTAATATAATCTCTTCATTTATTCCTTTTTCTTCTATTAAACTTTTTAATTTGTCTTTAATTTTACACAGTATTTCATTTATCAAGTTTATTTTCCTCAACTTTTTTCTTAAGCATTTCTATAAATTCTTCTCTTAAATCTTCTCTATTTAAAGCAAAATCAATATTTGCTTCTAAAAAACCAATTTTTTTACCAACATCATAATATTTTCCCTCAAACTTATGAGCATAAACTTTTTCTTTTAAAAGCAATCTCTTAATAGCATCAGTTAATTGAATTTCTCCATTATGCCCTGGAGTTTGAGTTTCTAAAATATTAAATATTTCAGGAGTTAAAATATATCTCCCCAAAATCGCTAAATTACTTGGAGCATCCTCTAATTTAGGTTTTTCAACCAAATCTATTACTTCAACATCTTTATCGTTTAAATAATTAGGATTTACAATCCCATATTTTGAAATATCTTTATCTTCAACTTGTTGAATTGCTATAACAGAATTTTGATATTTTTCAAAAGTATCACATAACTGTAATAGCGCTGGTTTAGCATCATTTACTATAATATCATCGCCCAACAAAATAGCAAATGGCTCATTACCAACAAAAGACTTAGCACACAAAATAGCACTTCCTAATCCTTTTACTTCTTTTTGTCTTATTGAATGAATATTTACTAATTGGCTAATTCCTTGAATTAATGCTAATTCTTCTTTCTTATTATTTTTTTCAAGGAAATATTCTAACTCAAGCGATCTATCAAAATGATTTTCAATTGCTTGTTTTTGATGATTTGTAATAATCAAAATCTCTTCTATTCCTGACTTAACCGCTTCTTCAACAATATATTGAATAGTAGGTTTATCAACAATAGGCAACATTTCCTTTGGTTGACTTTTTGTAGCTGGTAAAAATCTAGTCCCATAACCTGCAGCTGGTATAACAGCTTTTTTAATTTTCATCATCTTCCACTCCCCAATTTTTACTATACTATTATATTATATCAAATTTTTTGAAAAAGTAAATAACTTGAAAATAAACTTGAATATTATTCAAGTTTATCCTCTCAAAGTATTTCGTTCAATAAAACCAAAAAAGTTACTAACTTCATATTTTTTATCATCTATCTTAATAAAACCACTAAATAATCCTAATAACTTTAAATTTTTTCTACTACTTAATAAAAAGTTTTTATATTTATTCATTGTAATAAGTGGTTTAAAATCCAAATTAACCACACCATCATCTGAAATAACTTTCCAATCTTCAAGTATTTTTTCATTGCCAGCTTCATCTATTTTAATTTTAAATGCAACATTACATAATTTAAAACTTTTATTATTTATGAAAATAATGTTTTCACTAGCAGATGAGGTATCTGAGATTCCTTCTCCAAGAGTTATCTTAAAGGCTTCGTTTTCTATTTCACCAGTAATACTAGCCCAAAACCAAGTATTAATATAAGGCATTACAGCTCTACTCCATTTAAAAGAAGTCTCTAAAGGAGCCACATCATATATTTGGTTTTCAATCCTTAAAAAGCCTTCTAACTTATAATTTAAACTTTTTTGGAAATAACAAAACTCTTTTTCATCATCTAACGAACATGAAACAACAAT
>JBMNLZ010000002.1:0-639747 GCA_050953065.1 Bacilli bacterium
TTTGACAGTTTGATGTTGTTTTTGTTTTAATAGTTGCGTTCTACGGTGTAGGTGATTTTCTTTGAGCTGTCCGCGGGGACGGTTACTTCCCATTCGGCGGTAAAGGCATCTTTTTTCACGTATGGGTCAGAGGTGTTTGTGATTTTCCATTCGCCGTAGAAATGCTCCAGAACCTTCACTTTCTGGGGCTGAGATTTATGGTTTTTGATTTCGGTCTCATAACTCTCTTTCCAGGCGTATTTGGTCAGTCTGTCGTAGTTGGTCCGGGTTCTTTTGCCTGTTACATCAAAAGCATTTCCGACAAAAACCTCTACCTCTTCATCTTTTGGGGTATGCTCTATCCGGTCTTCCCCGAGGAACTGAAGCTGTCCCTGAGAATCAGCTTTATAAACCCTCATAGTCCCGGCAGGAAGGGGCATTCCAAGACCTCTTTCTTTTGAATTGTTCAGAGTAAGGACTGCCCGGACATCGTTGCTTTTTGTGACATCGAACACGAGTTCCTTTTTTACAGGCACGGCATCGGCAGAGAGCAGAGAAAGCTGTTTTACCTGGTTGTTTTTGAGGGTGGCTGGCCTCTCAAGAGTATAGAGATGGTATTCAAAAAGGGACTCCTCAACAAAACTATCCTTTGCCCCTATAGATTCTTCTGCGACTTCTACCACAGCTTCACCCTCATATAGGGGATATGTGGGCGCGACTACGCGGTGAACTTCCCCTGCAACAAGTTTCAGCCTGGCATTCTCATAGGTTGTGCCTGCAGAATTATCTATGCTGACCCAACCCTGGATGTCGGCTTTCGTATCGTCTGCATTTGTTTTTACGATATAATCAGCTTTCCAACTCATACCGCCCGTAAGATAGGAAGTAAGGACATCTCGCTTACCTGCCGCAGGCGAATAGACCTGCCAGACTAAAGTGGGTTTTGTAAGCAGGTCAGCCGAATCCGGGAATTCAACTTTCGAGACTTCGGAAATCGTTACGACTTTACCATCACTCAACCTGAGTACTACCACGCCGTCGTAACTCAATAATGTGCCTGTATATGTGTCCCCTTCTTTTTCGGTTACGGTAATTTCCCTGTCCCGGAATTTCTGCAGAAGCTTTTGCCCGCTTACAAGATCGTATTCGTAGTTCTGTTCCAGCACGGCAGTGTCCTTATTCCTCGTATCCTCAAACATTACTGATGTAGGATCAATAAGGGCAGCAACATCGGTATACTTGACCGTGTTAACCCCGGAATTGAGCTCAAACTCCCTTCTTTCCTTTACAAGAGCAAGGTTATTGTTATAAACAGTAACCTCAGTGCCTGAGTCTATTGTCGCAGCATCTGCTTTAAGAATAACCAGAGGGTTTGGATATTCGACCTCAGTAACGATGCTTGAACTGGATTTAATTCCGTTAACTGCAGTCTCAGACCTATCTGCCTGATCCCTGTCTTCCGTAAAATCAGGATGCAAGGCAAAACCGGGATACACGAAAGCTGCAGACGCGGTTAAAAAAAGGCTTAATGCCAGAATAAACCAGAGATAACTTTTTTGTCTTTTCATAAGAGAAGGATATGCAACTGTTTTATTTATACTTGGCTTTGACTGCAAATATAGTTGAAGTTATCCACCAGGTTTTCTCCTCGATTTTCTATAGGGCTTCCTGTGTAGTGTCCTATCAGATTCCCTACCCTGTTCCTGTTTTTTAGAAGTACTGTGATCAGGAAATTCTATTTGGAGGTTGAAATAAAAAATAAAAAACAGTTATAATAATATACATCAACACATAATTAATAATTTTAAGCGGTTATAGAACATATTTGGAAGCGAGTGAAATTACAGATAACGTGCCGGAAAACAAATTAAACGGAAATAAGCCGGGAAGAAATCAATAGTAAATATGTGCTAAAAAAGAATCAGGTACAAAAAAGACATTAAAAATAATTGTGGATTCATTTCTATGAACATTACCAGGGTTTTCAAGACTAAAAGCAGGATTAAATTGCCTGGCTTTGTATCAGGTTTCGCTTTGATTTTTCTGCTTGTCTGGGCGGTTCTCCCCACCTCAGCCGCAGAGATAGAAGCAAGCAGGGAAATCTCTGCCGAAACAGTTTACCCAGGCGAGAGTTTTGCGGTAACTGTACATATAAAGGCAGACCACGAGCTTGGAGCCCTGGTACTTGATGAGGATCTCCCTGGCGGGTGGCATGTAAACTATTCAGAGAATAATGGGACTATATTTCCGGAAATCAACTTTTTTAAAGCAACCACTCTGGAATGGATATGGATTGAGAACCTCTCAGCCGGAGAAGAAAAGACAGTTATGTATAATGTGACTGTGCCTTTAAATTCCCAGCCTGGTAACTTTTCAATTACGGGCAGAGTCTCCGCTTACTCCGTTCCAGATGTCCCTGTAGAAGGGTTTTCAGAAGTAACAATTACTTATCCTCCTTCTGAGGTTGATATCTCTGCAAGTAACGGAGGCGAAGGAAGTGAAGGAGAAAGTAGCGGAAGCAGAGGAAGTGAAGGAGAAAATAGCGGAAGCGGAGGAAGTGAAGGAGAAAATAGCGGAAGCGGAGGAAGTAGAGGAGGAAGTGGAGGAGGAGGAGGTGCAGGCTCTCCGGAATCAACCAAGAATATTGAACTAAAGGAAGTTTCGAGTGAACAGGTTTTCAAAGGTACTCACACATGCTTTACTTTTAAAGGCGAGATAAATGATATAGCTACTGTAGAATTCGACCCAAAAAAGAACTTCGGAAAAACAACTGCCATTGTAGAGATACTGAAAAACACATCTTCAATCGTTAAGGAACCTGCACCGGGAGCAGTTTACAGAAACATAAACATCTGGATCGGAAATAGCGGCTTCTCAAGTCCTGAGAATTTTGAAAATGCTAGAATAAATTTCAGAGTGAGTAAAGCCTGGATTGCCGATCACCGGGTTAGAGAAAATACTGTGAATCTTTACCGGTACGATAAGGGCTTATGGAATCCGCTGTCCACATCCCTCAATGGGGAAGATGAAAATTACTTCTATTTTACCGCAGAAACTCCAGGCTTTTCTCCTTTTGCAATCTCAGGGATTGAAGAGAAGATCCAATCGGTTGAAATTTCAACAGCCAGAACAGGAGAAAACCGGACTCTGAGCAAAGAAGACATTTCTGACGATAAGACAAACTTTGACAAAGAAAAACAGGGAGTCACTGCTTCAGATATAGAAAAAAAAGAAAAGAAAAGCTCTCCCGAGCCTGGAGCAACCTTTGCGGTGGCTGAATTACTGATTTTGTATGGTATATTGAAGAAAAAAATGTAATCCGAGAAAGGAAAGACAAACAGGGCAAAAACTAAGTTATCAAAGGTCTCTTTTGGGAAGACACTTTTTTGGATTCCATTTGTCTTCTGGCTCGTTCTCTTACCCGGAATACACGAGATAAAGTTCAAATCCCTCTAATTGACGTTTTACTCTTCAAAGATATCCGCACTTCTCAAGCCAGGTGAGAGATCTTATCCATTCCCCTTTTGGCTCCCTGGAGGTGCCCACAACAAGCCGCTTGATGTCTCCTACTTCTTCGACAATGCCGCAGGCTTCTATAAGCTCTCCGGGAAGAGCCTGACCTGCATAGGTATGGGTATATGAGAGCACATGGTCGATCACATCGTGTTCGACTTTGTAGTAAGCAGGGCTGTCAAAAGCGAAATCGGCATTCTTGACCCTGGCTTCAATTTTCATATTTACGGTATCCTCTCCGCGCAGGAGAGGCTCTTTTATCTGGTCCCATTCCCTCACAAAGAGAAGGTCAAAATAAGTGCCCTCAACCATTCCCCGGTTGCCTTTTCTGGACTCATGCAGCATGAACTCATCAAATGAGATGTCTGGGATTCTCTTCCTGTAGATTCTCTGCCACATCTCATCATCGATTTCTTCAATGGGTCCTTCCTGTCGTTTTGCAGCAGTTATTGCATCTCTTGCCCTGAACCACATGGGGCCGTATACAACAAAGTCAATGTCCGAGTTTTCATTCTGGAGACCTGCAAGCATTGAGCCCGTAACTCCCATGCTTGTCCTGGGAATGCCTGCCAGATCGAGTGCCTTTACAATTGCCCTTACGCGGTGGTCAGAGTTAACAAGTTTGGGAATCACGTCGGAAGGACGAAGCACCTGTTTTACCTCGGATTCAGGAACTACATGGACATCCTGCACCCACTCAGGCCTGTGCTCCCTCATGAATTCGAAAGCCGGGCCAAAGTCATATTTTTTGTATCGTAATCCGTTTAACTCCCTCTCCCCATTTTTATCGGGCACGTAACGGAGTGTAGCCCGGATTCCATCGGTGCGGAAATAGTCTGAAACTGCAAAAAGCCAGTTATCTTTCGTGACAAGGAAATCCCTCAGGCGTGTTTTGAGCATTTTATATCATCCCTGTAGCTTACAAGAGAACCAAAAAGTACCCGGATTTTAAGGAATTTCAACAGCCGGGCTTTATAAGAATTTATAATAAACACAAGGAAATGTATTGTACAATTCATGTATATAACTATCAGGTTTTTAACAAAAACCTTTTAAAAAAGGCTTTAGCGAAAAGTACGGGATCAAATAGTGTGATAAAGCCAGGTAAATAATAAGTCGGAGTAATATACCTGAACTTACAAATATTTAAGGAGAATATACTCAGGAATAAAATAAAACACAAATAAAGTATATTAAAATAGTGCATTGCAAATTAAAAGATTATTAAGATTACAAACAGTGAGTATTACGGACAGTAAATGTAACCAGAAATAAATGTTACAGACCAGAAACGGAATAGACTGCAGGTGCAGAACATCCGAGGTAATGCTTTTGAGAGAGAACCCCAGTGCAGAAGAACTTGAAGCCTGGATTATACAGCTCAGGCGCGAATTTCACAGATACCCCGAACTCAGTTTTGAAGAATACGAAACCCAGAAGCGAATCCTGAAAATACTCGAGGAACTGGGAATAGAAGCCAGAAAAATTGCAGACACAGGCGTACTTGCAAGCATCAGAGGAACTTTACCCGGTCCCTGTATTGCACTTCGATCCGATATAGATGGGCTGCAGGTGCAGGAAGAATTAACTGAAAAGAATAGCGAATACATATCCAGAAATAAGGGAGTAATGCACGCCTGCGGGCATGACGGGCACATGGCAATGCTTTTCGGAGCTGCGAAGCTATTTCAGGAAAAACGGGATTTTCCAGGCGAAGTCCGCCTTATCTTCCAGCCTGCTGAAGAGATCCCTCCTGGAGGTGCTGAAAGGGTAATTGCAGAAGGAGGGCTTGAGGGCGTGGATGCGATTATGGGGATGCACATCTTCACCAATCACGAATCAGGAAGCGTGGGCTCTCCGTCCAGGACCTTTCATGGCAAGCACCAATCGATTTGAGAGTGACCCTTAGAGGAAAAGGGGGCCACATCTCACTACCTCAAAAATGCATCGACCCGGTCCGAATGTCAGCGGATTTCATAAACAGCCTTTATCCTGCTCTGGAAAAGCAGCTTGAACCGGACAGGTATATCATTGGAGTGGGAAGAATTCAGAGGGGGAGCCCAGTTCAATCGAATTCCCGATGCTGTAGAGATCCTTGGAAGTTATCGGACCTTTGACCGGGAGACTACAGATATCATCGACAGGACAATAGAGGAATGCCTGGAAAAAGTGGTAAAAAGGTATGTAAAGCCTGGAGAAGAATTTTCAGGCCTCCCTGACTACAAGCTTGATATACTGCACGGTTATCCTGTCCTTGTCAATGACCCGGTGTTTGCAGACGCGGTAAACTCAAAGCTTCAGGAGAATTTCCCGGAGCTCACAATCTATCCTGAGATCGAAAAAACCTTTGCTGCCGAAGATTTTGCAAGTTACCTGCAGAAAGTTCCAGGAATTTTCCTTTCCCTGGGTACCCGCAATCCGGAAAAAAATATTGTGGAAATCAACCACTCATGCACATTCGATATTGATGAGACGATACTTATTACGGGCACGGAGATATTTTATACTATTTCGCTGGATTTCCTCAATAACCCGGGAAAATATCTCAATCCCGTAACTACTTCAACCCCGAGCCGTTAAGAAAAAGCCTGAAAACCGATAAGTGAGAAATAACGGGACTGCCCTGTTTGCGGAGGAAATAAATGATAATCCAGAGATATGAAGACTCCAGAAAGGAAGAAGTCCGTGAGGTTGTTCTTGAAGTTTTGCAGGAGCATGGTTTTGAACCCGACAGGCTAAAAGATGCTGACCTTAACGACATAAACGGCTATTACTTCGGAAGCGGTGGCATGTTTTTCGTAGGAATCGTCGATGACAAAGTTATAGGTACGGCAGGCGTCCGAAAACTCGATGAAAATTGGTGCGAAATCCGCCGTATCTACCTTAAAAAAGCCTTCCGGAGCAAAGGCAATGGAAAAAAACTCTTCAGGGCTGCTCTCGATTTTGCTGAAAAAAACTGCTCGGCTGTAGTCCTTAAAACCGACTCAACCCTCACGAAAGCAATTGATATGTATCTCAAACACGGCTTCACTTTCCAGAAAGAAGAAACAGGATACCTGTATTTCGAAAAAAAGTTTGATCAAAAACCAAAAATCGTGTGATCAAATTTTTTATGGATTTTATTTGTGAATATTCAGGACGAGTAATTTTTTCACTGAGCGTTAATGCCCCTCCTGATGCATGTCAATCACCACGGATATCTAGCCATTTTTGCTTTTGCCTTTCTCACAGCTTCTGCCAGCCTTTCCATGCTCAGAAAACCATGCTGGCTGAGAACTGCACCGAGATATTCATCATTTTCATTGAACACAGGGTAATGCAATGGATCCATTGTATACCAGCTGACGTTTACTTTTTTCGGATAGCCGGTTCTGTTTATGTTCATTGTTATTGTACCATCAGCAGCGTTGAAGTAATATTCACGTTCAGGCTCACTGGATAGTATTTCTCCGAGTATTTCTTTTACAGCCTGGTTCCTTCTGCCATTCAATCCGGTTTCATAAATCATCCGGTACCAACTCCTGTAGTTTTACGGGCTCAAACAATATCAGCATACTCGAGAGACATGGCAGTTCAATTTCTATTATGTGCATCCTGAGAATGCTTCATTGGTTTTTAGTAATCTGAGGGTAATTAACATACCCTTAAGGAACGTAGTATCCGTTCTTTAGACGAGAGGGTTTCATCTTTCAAAATTTCAAGTTTTTTATATAATTCTCCCAAATGGATTTTTTTCTCTCTTATGATTTCCATTGTTTCGTCATAATGAGGTCCTTCTGTTATATTTTGGGTAGCTAGATCCTCTGTATAGCCTTTAATGTCTTCTTCATCAAGCTCGATCAACGTTTGAATGTTTTTTATCTGACCTTCCAATGCTATTCTATCCATGTCTTCAGTCATGTTTTTATTCCTCTTCTACAGTCCAGGTTTCAATCCCTCTAAGGCCTGATTTTAACTGTTTTATTTTACATTCTTCCAAATCTGAGCAAGTGTTTCACTCCCTCTAAGGCTTGATTTTAACCCGTCTCTTGCTTTTGTTTTTTCACTTTATCCGACTTTGCATTGTTAGCAATTCGAAATATTTCATTTAGTAATTCATCACTCATGCTGCCATCTTCTCTAAGACTCATTTAATTTCACTCACTTCTATAACATATCTGTTACTCTTTTCTTCTTTTCTCACATATCCAATTACTGTTACAGCTTTACCACTTGAAAAATCAATATCGTTATTCAAGGCTAGATAAACACCTTCTTTTGCGGAATATACTTTATAATTTTCAAAAATCGGAACATAAGTAACATTCGTGTATGTTGTAGTTGTTGTTCCTGAAGATGTTGTATATGGAATGAATATAGGCATCATAAAACTAAGCTTAGTACCTTCATCTATATGTTCTTGAATTATGAGAGTTACACTTACTTTTTGGTTTATGTGATTTCCGACATCGTTAGCGTCTATATTGATTGGAGGTTTCGCATCGGCTATTAGTGCCGAAACTGCCATTAGTGCCAAAACTATTATACCAACAACTGCCAAGACTACCATTAATCCCATTATTAGCTCATATGAATCCATTTTTACCTCATTTTTAGTGAAAAACGCTTTCCAACAGAAGTGTTGGAGGCGGTTAGATTTTCTTTTGATTGGTCTTTTCTTGTTGGTCATATTATCACTTCAAAAAAAAGATATGGGGTTAAACCTCACGCACACTGACCTTATACCTCCCATTGGGATAATCCACAGTTTTATAGTAATAATCCTCGCCAATATTAATATTCTATACTGGCTATCCGTGACGAGTAGCCATCCGTATAAATCCGTCACCACAATACAGCGTTATTGCGATATCATCTGTCCTTACTGCAATGAGAAGTCTGGTAGATGGTTAAAGCTGAAAAAATATATAGAAAACAATTCATAGGGGCTTAGAGTTGCCTGTGTGGATACCCAACGAGGTTAACAAATGCCAGAAAGAAAAGCTTTAGGGCAAAACGAAGGAGAAAGAAACTTCTACACCGGGGGATTTGTCAGAACCGGATATAAATTCCGGGGAAAGGTAGAGAAATACATCAAAGGCTACCAGGGCAGGCGTGAAGATGCGTATAAGCCTCTTGTAACTGATTATAAGCTTTCAAAACCCACAAAAGTAAGAAATTTATGGAAGAAGGAGGAAGTTAAGGATGTTTGAAGAACCTGTTATGGATATTTCAAAAATCGACGAAGAAAAGGCAAAAAAGCAAATGAATAAGGAAATAGCTGATTCAATTAAGTGCAGGTTTCGTGGGGCTCATAGATGACGAAGAGTAAAATTAACTTGCTTAAAACCCCTATAAAGCCATTCTCTGCTATATTTTGGGCTGCTGTTATTGTGGTTATGGCTGTTTTCGGGCTGTTATTGAGAAGGAAGAAAGCAGACCTGAGAAAAAAGTAATTTTTGCCTTTCCTTTTTATACAGGATTTTCCTTATTTTTATAAATCGCTTGCTTGCAACTTTGGCGCAAGTTTCTTTCTTAACTACTCCTCTGCTAATAGCTGTTTTTCCATAGCATATTGTTTTTGCAGGTTCTCGATATCTCTATATACTAATTCTAATAGTCTCGGATCTTTTTTCCCTGTATGCGCTTTTTCTGGCTCCCGAGCTGGCCTATCTTCTTTTGCCTGGACTTCTGGCTTGACCTCTTCTGTGTTGGCCTCTGATCTTTTGTAATCCTGGCTTTTGAAATATTATAAAAAATTTAAGTTAACTTTGATCGTCTGAGGGTCTTCCCCTGACGGTTACAAAAAACAAAAAAATAAAAGGGAGAGTTTTTCGTTTTTAAAAAAGCCTGTCGGAAGCTCCTTTCCAATGGGTAAGGTGAAAGTACCTTTCCTTTCTGATCCCATTATAATGAGCTTGTCTGTAGGCCTTAGAGATATTAAGCCATTTCAGGATGCTTTTTCTTAAAGTCTTCTATCATTGTTTTATACTCTGCATAGTATTCGTTTCCTCTTATCAGAGATTCTGCCGCGTCTTCTATTGTGACTTCTGCTAATGCTGTGTTTCCTGCGTTAATATGTTCGAGAGATATGTCTATACGCTTTGCAAAAGCTCCATAAGAGCCCATCATATCAGCATATTTCTGTACTGCTGGTTCCAGGTCATCATCATAATAATAAAATGCGCTCTCATAGCTTGATTTGTTTGATTCCGTGATAATGTATGCTGTAAGAGCTGTTATTTGCGATAGATCTTCTGGATTACTTAGAACAGTTGCAAGTTCGTTTGCAGCACTGGATACATTCTCTGCATCCGAGCTTGTTTTCTGCATCCATTCCTTGCTCTGGTCTGTGTGCTCCTCTGCAGGGCTGCCTGTGTTGTCCGTTGTCTTTTGGGTTGATGATTGACTAGAACATCCAGCAACAAAGATCACAGCAGCAATAAGAAGAAGAATTGCTAAAGTTTTCTGAGTTTTATTCATTGTTCTTCCTTCCTTTAGCAAAAAGAAAGAAGATAAGTAATTAAAAACCTTTTTATTTTTTTAGTAATGCACTTCCTCAAAGAATCCATCAAAGATCTGGCCTGAACTCTAGAGCCTGAAAATAAAGCTGTTTTTTAAAAAGAATGAAAACTATTACTGATAATGTTTTTATCAGTCCTTGATGGACTCAAGCAGAGAGCTCTGCTCAGGAATAGGGCATTAAAATGATATTCCAGACTTGCAGGTCAACCAGGAACCGCACTTCCTCAAGGAGTCCATCAAGGAACACAGAATATGGAGCTCGGCTTCGTGTGTGCAACTCTCAGCGTAGTTTAAAAAGACCGCGTTTAATTCCATCTTCTATAATAGAATTTATTTCAGAAAGACCAAATTCTTTTCCATGATCTGGATATTTCAAAATAAATGCTTGAGCAATTATTAAGGAATTTGGAAGATCTCGATAATATGTTTTAGAGATGAAACTAGTAAGGTCATTAAAAACTAAATCGGATATTTTTTGTGGGACCATCATATACCAAAAGTCAAACACTATAACACCATGATGTTTTCCATGATGTGTATAAACCTGGTATACCTAAATTCCAAGCGAAAAAAAGCGTCTAACAATACTAGCATACATCTTATATTATATAAATTGATGTATTTTCAATACTGCCAGACATCTTCAATCATTTTTCATGAATCTTTTTTCCTTCCCTTCTCAGATCTTCTGTTCTCTTATCCTTCTCTTCGAGTAACACTTGAAGCTCTTCAATCTGAGCTCTCAATTATGGGGATATAAGCTATAATTCTCTCTAAATATTGCCTGTGTGTTTCTCATAGTTTTTTTTCTGTTAACGTATACCTTATCGGCAGGTAAAATATCAAGGTCGAAATATCAAGGCTCTAGCTAACGATTTCTAAAAGTGTGTCTATAGTCTTTGGAATGACTTGTGAACAAAACACATAGGTACGTTTAACCGATAGCGTTTATTTTCGTTGAGTGAACAAAACCACTAAATTTTTCAGGTTCAATTTGTCATTTTTGAAGGATGCCTTAAATTTCAGTTTTCCACAGGAAATGGAGGTTAAAACCAGACATGTATATAAGTACAGTATTACGAATTGTTTAAGATTTCATACTATTTTTGTGAAAATGAAAGTTTATTTTTGACAGGCAATTGCAGGAAGAATTTAGAGGATTTTGTAAAGGTGTGTTTCCTATAGAGCCTGTGGAACTCTTGAAATCTATATTTTCTTCATTCCTAAATAATTTATCGGTTTTACTTATTCTTTCTGATGTTTGATAAGCTTGTATATCCGCGTCATTATAAGAATAAAAAGAAGAATTACTAATATGACCAGTATAAGTTCTGCTGTGCTTATAATCGAGACCCCCATGATTTGTTATTATTATTGATATTATTTTTATTTTTAATATATTATTTGCTATCCTTATTTCCTTACATATGTTCCTTCTTCAGCTAAATAGACCCAAGTTTCAATCCCTCTAAGGTCTGATTTTAACTATTGCTCTGGAGCATGTAAGGAAGCATACCGCCGAAAAATGAAAAAAGAAGACATGGTATAAGTTTTGATAATATGATTCCTAACGGTTTTGTTTTTTTGAATATTCTGCGGCAAGTAATGACAATAAAACAAATATCAATAACCTACTTAGGTTTCAATCCTTGTTTTAATGGATCTTGCTCTCGAATCCTCTGGAAATCTCCGACCCACATATCACGGTCTAGTTTCAATCCTTGTTTTAATGGATCTTGCTCTCGAATCTCATACACAAAATACTTCTTTCCTTTGTATTCTGTAGTTTCAATCCTTGTTTTAATGGATCTTGCTCTCGAATTATACTTTGCGTGCATAGTATGTATTGTACACGGGGGTTTCAATCCTTGTTTTAATGGATCTTGCTCTCGAATAAAGTTTTCAAAGGCAAAAAAACAGGACTGCTACCAAAGTTTCAATCCTTGTTTTAATGGATCTTGCTCTCGAATAGGATCACGATAGCTAACAGCCGCAAGAGTGAACGCTAGTTTCAATCCTTGTTTTAATGGATCTTGCTCTCGAATAGGCATTTGTGGCCTGTCTGCAATGTCAGCCTGGAGTTTCAATCCTTGTTTTAATGGATCTTGCTCTCGAATTTTCTGATTCTATCAACCTGCAATCTGGCAATGACCTGTTTCAATCCTTGTTTTAATGGATCTTGCTCTCGAATTTTTGGCAGCCGGAGGTATGGTGGTATCATGCGTGATATGTTTCAATCCTTGTTTTAATGGATCTTGCTCTCGAATAGTAATTAAAAAGCATAGAGAGAGTCCGTACACAGATGGTTTCAATCCTTGTTTTAATGGATCTTGCTCTCGAATTCTTTGAGAAGGGTTTCTCGATACATACTTTTCGGTTTCAATCCTTGTTTTAATGGATCTTGCTCTCGAATAGGTATATTTAATACTTTCTATTGTATGATACAATAGAGTTTCAATCCTTGTTTTAATGGATCTTGCTCTCGAATAATCAGTTACACAAGGCATGTAATAGGCGAATCATTGTTTCAATCCTTGTTTTAATGGATCTTGCTCTCGAATTCGTATCGGATATGTATACTTTGAAGGAAAGAATTTGTTTCAATCCTTGTTTTAATGGATCTTGCTCTCGAATTTTTACCCCACCCATGAACATTTTCCCGTAATCGGTTTCAATCCTTGTTTTAATGGATCTTGCTCTCGAATCAGAGTCTATAATTAGCTGTTGAGCTAATTCCTTATGTTTCAATCCTTGTTTTAATGGATCTTGCTCTCGAATTCGCTAGTTTCAATCAAGTTAGAATACCCTTTCAAGTTTCAATCCTTGTTTTAATGGATCTTGCTCTCGAATGCGGGGCTGCCTGTTTCCGCGTATCAAGGATACGAGAGTTTCAATCCTTGTTTTAATGGATCTTGCTCTCGAATAAGGTGAAAACACGCCAGAAGAGACAGTCGAGGAGCTGTTTCAATCCTTGTTTTAATGGATCTTGCTCTCGAATCAACTTTCGCCCTGACATATCGGGCAGCTCTCTGCGTTTCAATCCTTGTTTTAATGGATCTTGCTCTCGAATCAAGATCTCCCTCTTCCAAGTCCATCTCAGTTTGAGAGGTTTCAATCCTTGTTTTAATGGATCTTGCTCTCGAATTCGTTGAAAACATTTAGAAAAAAAGAAAGATGACGTGTTTCAATCCTTGTTTTAATGGATCTTGCTCTCGAATGTAGGATTCCCTCTCGCAGAACATTTTGACAATTCGGTTTCAATCCTTGTTTTAATGGATCTTGCTCTCGAATTATAATCCAGCAGTTTCAGTTAATTGTCAGTACCAGTTTCAATCCTTGTTTTAATGGATCTTGCTCTCGAATAAGGCGAGTCAGGAGATATTACCTATTCACTGACTCGTTTCAATCCTTGTTTTAATGGATCTTGCTCTCGAATAAGTTAATATAATAATGAGTGCAACTGTTCTTGATTATACGTTTCAATCCTTGTTTTAATGGATCTTGCTCTCGAATTTATATAGAGCCTTTTTTCAGGTCTTATATTAATTGTTTCAATCCTTGTTTTAATGGATCTTGCTCTCGAATTTCAACCCATAGCTTACTCAACATAAGCCCGTTTTTGTTTCAATCCTTGTTTTAATGGATCTTGCTCTCGAATAATTCCGGCACATTGAACTTATCCCAATACTCCTTTCTAGTTTCAATCCTTGTTTTAATGGATCTTGCTCTCGAATCCTGCAGTGGAGAGAGAAAGACGGCAAACTAGTGAGTTTCAATCCTTGTTTTAATGGATCTTGCTCTCGAATCCGTTAATTGACCAGTTAGTAAACCCTATTAGGTTTCAATCCTTGTTTTAATGGATCTTGCTCTCGAATGGGTTTTCAATAGCTATTCTAGGGATAGGAGCAGGTTTCAATCCTTGTTTTAATGGATCTTGCTCTCGAATTTCACCTCCTTTTCCAGTTTTTTAGGGTTTTCAGAGGTTTCAATCCTTGTTTTAATGGATCTTGCTCTCGAATTGGTATGTAGTCATGTTCTGTCCTCAGTGTCTATAGAGTTTCAATCCTTGTTTTAATGGATCTTGCTCTCGAATACTTACAAATATTCCGACATCTCAGCCTCTAGTTTTAAGTTTCAATCCTTGTTTTAATGGATCTTGCTCTCGAATGATAATCGAGTATGGTACAGGCTCAAATCAGAGTAAGTTTCAATCCTTGTTTTAATGGATCTTGCTCTCGAATCTGAATGTCTACCCTTATCAAGTTCATAGACTGACATTAGTTTCAATCCTTGTTTTAATGGATCTTGCTCTCGAATACGGAAACATACAACCCGGATAAGAAAGGAAAATCCGGGTTTCAATCCTTGTTTTAATGGATCTTGCTCTCGAATAAAATGGAAGAATTACAAAGACAGTATGATGAATAGTTTCAATCCTTGTTTTAATGGATCTTGCTCTCGAATCTATTGAATCGGCTGCCAGTCGAATAGGACAGGCAAGTTTCAATCCTTGTTTTAATGGATCTTGCTCTCGAATCGGCAGGTATGGATCTCGGCGAAGCGGCAGATATCGGTTTCAATCCTTGTTTTAATGGATCTTGCTCTCGAATAAGCTTAATGGTTGACGTTTGCAAAGAATGTGGAGTGTTTCAATCCTTGTTTTAATGGATCTTGCTCTCGAATTTCTATGGCTTCAGCGTAGAGTTTATTATCTTGTGGTTTCAATCCTTGTTTTAATGGATCTTGCTCTCGAATCAATATTCTCTGTTTTGAACTGAGTAATTGCACTTTGGTTTCAATCCTTGTTTTAATGGATCTTGCTCTCGAATATTTCAAGAGCGCAACAAGTTCAGCCGCGAGTTCAATGTTTCAATCCTTGTTTTAATGGATCTTGCTCTCGAATCAGAGTTGCTTTTCGATTCAGCAACCCCGTTACCGTAAGTTTCAATCCTTGTTTTAATGGATCTTGCTCTCGAATATTTCAAGAGCGCAACAAGTTCAGCCGCGAGTTCAATGTTTCAATCCTTGTTTTAATGGATCTTGCTCTCGAATCAGAGTTGCTTTTCGATTCAGCAACCCCGTTACCGTAAGTTTCAATCCTTGTTTTAATGGATCTTGCTCTCGAATAAGTGTATATACACGTATATACGATTTAAAAAAGATAGGTTTCAATCCTTGTTTTAATGGATCTTGCTCTCGAATTGTCGTCGTCAAAAATCCGGTTCTCGTTTTCTGGATTGGTTTCAATCCTTGTTTTAATGGATCTTGCTCTCGAATACCATACCACTCGACAAAATAGAACCCTGGCATGAAGGTTTCAATCCTTGTTTTAATGGATCTTGCTCTCGAATAGGGGTCTTCTCGCTGTGCCTCCGCGCTCCCTGAGAGTTTCAATCCTTGTTTTAATGGATCTTGCTCTCGAATTTAATACTCAGGCTATGAAGAAGGAAGAATTACGGGAGTTTCAATCCTTGTTTTAATGGATCTTGCTCTCGAATCAGATGCCCTGGTCCGAAAGTAGAGGATCCCCGGATGTTTCAATCCTTGTTTTAATGGATCTTGCTCTCGAATTTTTCCAGTCTACCTTTTTATAGACTGCTGCGACGTTTCAATCCTTGTTTTAATGGATCTTGCTCTCGAATCATCTTCAATTCTTTGAAACCTTCAAATTAAAAGTTTCAATCCTTGTTTTAATGGATCTTGCTCTCGAATAATGTGTAAGGCTGAAATCCAGAAACTCCTTACATTGTTTCAATCCTTGTTTTAATGGATCTTGCTCTCGAATGAGAATACACTTACAGCTATCTCCTGGAGTCTCACTAGTTTCAATCCTTGTTTTAATGGATCTTGCTCTCGAATTCTCGCCCGTCGTCTGTCATGCCTGGGCGGTAGGGGAGTTTCAATCCTTGTTTTAATGGATCTTGCTCTCGAATGCGTCAAGTTCGGTTTTGACAAGACCGAATTCCGAAGTTTCAATCCTTGTTTTAATGGATCTTGCTCTCGAATCCGAAAGCGTTTTTTGTAACTGCAACGCGGGAAAAAGTTTCAATCCTTGTTTTAATGGATCTTGCTCTCGAATCTCTAACAATTTCCTTGATAGCTCCGAGGTCCGAGATGGTTTCAATCCTTGTTTTAATGGATCTTGCTCTCGAATCAATCGGAGAGAAAGTCGCAGTCGGATTTGAGAGACTGTTTCAATCCTTGTTTTAATGGATCTTGCTCTCGAATACCCGATTTTGAGGTTGCCGCTCTTGTTCCTGAAAAGTTTCAATCCTTGTTTTAATGGATCTTGCTCTCGAATTTCTACGAGATCAGCCCTGTGCTGAATATCTTTAGGTTTCAATCCTTGTTTTAATGGATCTTGCTCTCGAATTATTGTTTTTCTATCTCATCTACTCCCAGGTCAGTTTCAATCCTTGTTTTAATGGATCTTGCTCTCGAATTGACAATACACAAATCATCTGTAAAACTCAATATCAGGTTTCAATCCTTGTTTTAATGGATCTTGCTCTCGAATAATTCGGCTTCTCCGTGCCTTCACAGTCTCTGTTTCAATCCTTGTTTTAATGGATCTTGCTCTCGAATTGTAAGACCTGAAACTTTCAGGCTTAACGAACAGAGTTTCAATCCTTGTTTTAATGGATCTTGCTCTCGAATAGGGTGCAGTTGAGGTTGCAGAAGAAATCACAGAAAGTTTCAATCCTTGTTTTAATGGATCTTGCTCTCGAATCACCGATCGCCGACCTCGGGCATTTTGAAAGGATAGTTTCAATCCTTGTTTTAATGGATCTTGCTCTCGAATCTCTTCTTCATCGTCAACCTCTTTGAAAAAATCGGTTTCAATCCTTGTTTTAATGGATCTTGCTCTCGAATGCGAATTGAGGTCAAATCGATGGCAAAAACTAACGTGTTTCAATCCTTGTTTTAATGGATCTTGCTCTCGAATTCTTAACAAAGGGACAGATATAAGAGCATCACCGTGTTTCAATCCTTGTTTTAATGGATCTTGCTCTCGAATCCAAACTAGTCACAGTACATCCACATCTAATAGAAAGGTTTCAATCCTTGTTTTAATGGATCTTGCTCTCGAATATATCCCGATTGGGGCTTAAGTTCCACACTTCTTTTGTTTCAATCCTTGTTTTAATGGATCTTGCTCTCGAATGATAAGGTTCTTTTATCGTCTTTTCCAACTCTTTTAGTTTCAATCCTTGTTTTAATGGATCTTGCTCTCGAATGCGTTTTACTAGATTCCTTTACGCAGCCAACATATTGTTTCAATCCTTGTTTTAATGGATCTTGCTCTCGAATGGGAAAGTGAGGACATCCCCCAACCCGACGGTTCTATGTTTCAATCCTTGTTTTAATGGATCTTGCTCTCGAATTCTACACAACGGAAGACCCAGGCACAGAGCCGCTTAGTTTCAATCCTTGTTTTAATGGATCTTGCTCTCGAATGCCAATCGTATATATAGTTTATGGCTACTAATAATGTTTCAATCCTTGTTTTAATGGATCTTGCTCTCGAATATCTTACTACAATATCTATATTGTATCTATTACTAGTTTCAATCCTTGTTTTAATGGATCTTGCTCTCGAATCATGGAACGGATCAGCATATCAAACAACCGGAGTATAGTTTCAATCCTTGTTTTAATGGATCTTGCTCTCGAATCTGACAGTATATTTGTATTTATTTCTTTATATTATGTTTCAATCCTTGTTTTAATGGATCTTGCTCTCGAATTTTTTAAGTTTTTTGAGGAAATTTGAAGAAATGTCAGTTTCAATCCTTGTTTTAATGGATCTTGCTCTCGAATAAGTCCTCAAGAAGGACATTCTAATCAAAATCAAAGTTTCAATCCTTGTTTTAATGGATCTTGCTCTCGAATAGATTCAAACGGCCTGAAGAATACCGCCCAAAAGTACGTTTCAATCCTTGTTTTAATGGATCTTGCTCTCGAATTCTTTCTCAATAATTTTTATTACTTCCCCTCTCTAGTTTCAATCCTTGTTTTAATGGATCTTGCTCTCGAATATCCAAAATTCATTCTCAATGACATTGACGAGCTTCTGTTTCAATCCTTGTTTTAATGGATCTTGCTCTCGAATACTGTATTTGTTTTTCTGTGAGCTCTTCCCCTACTTGTTTCAATCCTTGTTTTAATGGATCTTGCTCTCGAATAAAAAAGAGAAGTTGCCAGTAAGTAACTAAGCTTGGTTTCAATCCTTGTTTTAATGGATCTTGCTCTCGAATCAAATACGCAAAGGACCCGACTTTTGCGGAAGTAAGTTTCAATCCTTGTTTTAATGGATCTTGCTCTCGAATTAGATTCCAGGGATTGAACGCTGTATTTTTTTGAGGTTTCAATCCTTGTTTTAATGGATCTTGCTCTCGAATATATTTGAAGGTTCAGAACCTAAATTGGTAGACGTGTTTCAATCCTTGTTTTAATGGATCTTGCTCTCGAATTATATAAAAGTTTGTATCTGATATATCAGAAACAACGTTTCAATCCTTGTTTTAATGGATCTTGCTCTCGAATATATCCACTATGGTTGTCTGAGCACCAACCCCTATGGTTTCAATCCTTGTTTTAATGGATCTTGCTCTCGAATACAAGAGTATAGGATAAGTTGCCCTGCTCGTATTGTGGTTTCAATCCTTGTTTTAATGGATCTTGCTCTCGAATGCCTCTCTGGTATGTCCCACTTGACAAAAAAGTGTGTTTCAATCCTTGTTTTAATGGATCTTATGATGATGCAGTACTTCCTGTTAACATCCAAAAGAGGGGACAAGTAACCAATGATTTAATCATTGTTATGACTCCTAACGCACGTCCTAAGTCTGGAAGTATTGACGTACAAAATGCTTCATATGCAGAATTAAAGGCAGAAGTGAAAGCCTTATGTCATGGTAAACACTCTAAAGAAGCACGTGCTCATTTTGGTAATTATACCCAAATGAAAACTGCTGTTATGCGAGATTTACTACGAGAATGGCAAGCATCTCATGAATCACCAGTAAATACTTTTAAATTTGAAGAAGTACGTTCTAAATTAGAATCTGGAGATTTTGAAGTACTTACTATTGGAATAGATCGAAATATTTATAACGAAGCATTGAAATATATCTTTCATGGGATAACTTTACTACAAAACAAGGTTATTAATTTGAGTGCTACGAAAGCTCCCACGACAGAAGAATTGGAAGCTTTAGTAGAAAAATTTACTAGACAATAGTAATGGATAGCAATGTAATACATAATCTATATTCTATTTATAAGGGAAAATTAGATAGGGGGGAGTATATTATCCCCCCTTTATATATTATAGAAGATATTATTATAAATAGATATGGTGATGACAGGGTATCTGTTTCTAATAACTCTTTTAATGATTTTCCACTGGATAATTTTAATAATATAAAAGAGTTTGAATGGTTTAAAAGGTATTTAGAGTATTTAAATATGTACTATGATGGGGATATATATGATATAATATCTAATGATAGTTTTTTAGTAGAAAACCGATATATTCCAGTATATGATTTAACTAAAGAATTTATAGTATATTACCCAGAAATAGTAATTACTAATAGTACTCAAGAATCACATGTAATTACAGATTTATATGTTAAATTTTCTTTTAATTATTTTGGGAAATTATTTGACTCTTTTAAAATAAACAGGGGCTCTTATTCTGAGCAAGAATGGTATAGTAATTATAAGCATTCTCATACTAACGGTTCTTTTCCAGATGATATATATTACTTTAATGCGCCTTGTTTAGGAGGAGGTCCTATAGTTTCTACTATAGCAGTTTTAAGGAATACAACCTTGGAGAATTTTTCAGAATTAGAAATAGTACAATTTCTTATATTGATGGATGATTTTCTAAAATGGGAATCTTTAGAAGGTGTGCCATACAAGTATATCCGAAATATTGGTAACAGCGGGAGCCATACTATAGTTCCAAATAGATCGCCTACAGAGTTAATACACTATGAGAAGCGAGTTTTGGAACATATAGTAAAAGAAACTGATTTTTTGGAACATATTAAAGAGCATGCTTTTTTAATACCAACAGTTAAAGATGGTACACCTAAATATAGTATATTGTTTGATGAGTGGAAATTACAAAAAATATTATTTTCTTATTATCAAGAAACGATAAATCTTTTTGGTGATACTCTTACTAATTTGTTAATGTATAAAGATTCTTTAAATAGAGTGTATTATAAAAGAGGGATTACAAATAATTTTATACCTATTGAAAGGTATGAAGGTCTGACTCTATTTAATTTTAAAGGACAGGACGTAAAATTAAAAATATATAAGACAACTTCTGAAGAAGTTAAAAATTTTTGTATTAAACCAGAAATACTTTACTACCTAATAAATAAGTTGGAAATGCTAATAAATTTAAATAATGCAGAAAACAGTTTTTCAAAATCAGAATTATAATAATTTTAAAAACCCTGTTAGGGGTAATGATATATCTACAGAAGTAAAACCCAAGGAACTACCAATACCCTTAGTTAATAAAACAGAGGGTAATATTAAATTAACAGTTACCGAGGGTTTGATCAATAAGATAAGATATATTTGTGGGGAATTTCCTACCAAAGAATGGAGTGGGGTGTTATTTTATGATATTAAAGGTTCTTTAAAAAAGCCTAATTTAATAGAAATAAAAGCCTTTGATTTTTATCCTTTAGACTTGGGTAGTGCTAGTTATACAGAATTTGAATACTCTCCAGATTTTGCAGCTTATATAGCTAGAAATCCATTATTAATGGATCATCAAATGGGGTTGATACATTCTCATAATAACATGAGCGTATTTTTTAGTGGAACAGATACTGCAACATTACAGGAACAAGCCCCTTTATATAAGAAGTTTCTTAGTGTTATTGTTAATAATAGACTGGATATAGTGGCTAAATTAGCAGTATATACTGAATCCGATATAATTAACAATACTGAAATTATTAGTACAACTAATTATCAAGATATAGATTATACTAATAAGAAAATTAATAATAGTTCTAAAATAACTAAGACCTTTAAAGAAAAAGAGGTTTGGGTGTATGATTGTGATATTATTAAAGAGGGTAGGGAAATAGTAGATGAAGAATTTAAAGGGTTTGTAGAAGATTTAAAAACAAATGCTACTAAACAATCTTTTAATAATCCAGTAATTAATACTACGCAACCTCTTCAAAGGGAACTGTTTAGGGATTCTACCTCTCCTTATGTAGTAAATAATGTAAAACATCCTGATGATAAAGTACAAACTTTTATATGCTGCTTAGCTTCTCAAAACTTCTTTTATACCCCTGTAAAAACATATAGTCTTAAAGAAAATTTAATGGCTGCCATGAGAGCAGTACCTAAGACTATAGATAGGGATTTATATATTAATATGTTAGAGTGTTCTATAGATTTATTGTTGGATTACATGGAAATACATCTAGAAGAAGATATAATAGATATCTTAGATTCTGCTTACCAAGGGTTAAAAATTATAGGTATTCATAATAATAAGGATTTAAGTAGTCTTGTATTTGAGGTTATAGAATCCACTCTAAATAGTTACTTGGAAGATCTTGTAGAGACAGAGGGATTTGTATATGAAGCCCCTCCTGAAGATGCTTATGAATATATTAATATAGTAAAACCACATAAAATAAACTAATAGTTATGGATATTTCAGCATTTGATCCTAATATGCAAGAAGAGCTTCGTAGATTATTTCCACAAGAAATTAATGAAGAAGATAATACTACAGTATCTTATGATATAGCAGAACCAGATCTTAATGAACCTAGTATTGAAGATGTTTTAGAAGTAGACAATAATCAAGATATAGAAGAAGCAATATTCGTGGAAGATGGGGAAGCAATATTAGTAGCAGATGAGGAAGATATAGAGGAGGTTGTTGAAGATGATGATTCCCTAATTAATGCTCTTAATCTTTTAGATATTAATAACGAAGTTCCTACTGAAACTCCTGTTGAAGAATCTATAGAAGATATTACAGAAGAAACTCAAATATCTGCACAATATAATAGATTCAAGGGAGCTGATTGGTTTGAAATTGTACAAGAGCAGAATGTTATTTTAGCAGGATTAGGAGGTATAGGTAGTTGGGTAAGTTTATTTCTCTCCAGATTAGGACCTAAAACAATATCTTTATATGATGATGATCGTTTTGAGGAACATAATTTGTCTGGACAAGCTTTTAGAATTAAGAGTTTAGGTAGATATAAAGTAGAAGAAGCTGCCTCAATAGCAACAGATTTTAGTAATTATACTAGGTGTTATTCTTTTAGCAGTAAGTACACTGAAAGAAATAGTACTAGTAAAATAATGATATGTGGTTTTGATAACATGGGTGCTAGAAAATTATTTTATAATAAATGGAAGGAAAATATTATTCAAGAAGAATCTCACGAGTATCTGTTTATTGATGGAAGATTAACAGCAGATATGTTTCAATTATTTTGTATACAAGGTAATGATACATATGTTCAAGGTGAGTATGAAAGGAATTGGTTATTTGAAGACGAAGATGCTGATGTTACTGATTGTACTTTTAGACAAACATCCCACATTGCAGCCATGTTAGGTACTTATATAACTACATATTTTACTAATTTTTGTAGTAATCTATCTCCTGACAATTTTCCAAAGAGAATACCTTGGTTTATGGAGTATAATTCAATAGTTAATACATATGATTTTAAATACTAGTATTATTGATAATAGTCTTGACCAACTTCCCGTAAATTTACGACCTTATAGTGTTAGTTATGTTAGAAATTATGGAAATAGAGTACCATCGGGTAAAAATGTAATAGTATTACCAGATATTAAAATACCTATTTTTGTAGATAAGGAAGTATATCTTACTGATAATGGTATGGAAAAATTTATCATAACAGTATCTAAAGGTACCAACGTGTCTTACAAGACTTTTAGTAAAAAGTTATTAGGCACTTTTAAAAATGGCACTGGTAGCTCACCACATTTAACATTATTACAATTAAAAGATTATTACTATTTTATTGGTAAAGGTATTATAACAGATGAGAATTTTAATCCATTAGTGTTAGTTACTTTTGATAATGTTAGTGATAAATATGATGGGGATAGGAGAAGTAATATTTTAAAAATGGAATGCGTGGATGTGTATTATAGTAGAGTTATATTTTCTGAGGATTTCATAAAAAATCAAATCCCCATGTTTAATAATATCACCAAGAAGATAATGCCTTATTTCATGGGATATGCTATAAAACAGCATATTAAAAATGATTTAAATATTTGGGGAAGGACAATTGTGGATTCTTCAAGAAGCATTGATTCATATAATGATATTATATTAGAAAATTTAGATGAGTTTAAAACAGAATTTATTAGGGGATTATAATGTATTTATTAAAGATAGTACTTTAATCCCTTTATTAAATATTTTACAAGAAGAATATTCTAATAAAATAGTATTTCCAGAGAAAAACAATGTATTCAAAGCATTTAAAACAACTTCTTTAAAAGATTTAAAGATAATAGTACTTGGGAAGGATCCATATCCTCAAAAGGGGTATGCAACAGGGTTGGCCTTTGCCAATCCCCCAGGTGCAAATCCTATAAGCCCTAGTTTAGAAGTTATTAGAGAAAATATATATTTTAACTTCTATCAAGAGAATTATTTAGATATGCCATTAGGAGACCCCTATGATTATCAATTTGATTACACTCTTGAAACTTGGGCCAAGCAAGGTGTTTTACTTTTGAATAGTGCTTTGACAGTGGTTGAACATCTTCCAGGAAGTCATGGTAATATTTGGTATAATTTCATCAAGGAACTTTTAATAAATATATCAGATACTAATACAGGTATTATATATTTCTTATTAGGAGGAGATGCTAAACAATTTAAATCTTTTATAGGTAAGTATAATTATATATTTGAATATGAACATCCTGCTTATGCTGTTAGAAAAGGGATTAATTGGGAGTTTGAGGGTTTTGTAGAAGCTAATCATATATTGAATAAGCTTTACAATACCGAAATTAAATGGTTAAATGAATAAAAAGATACAAAGGAACTGTAACTGTATATGTTTTAGATTCAGTAATACCAGATTTAGAAATTGTTACTGTATAACTAACAACTGTATCAACAGATGGTCTAGCAACTACATGACCATAGTTATTAATAACTCCAGGATTACCCGATGAAAAACTAATCGTATAACCACTGTATAATTTTCTGTATTGATATTCTGCTTTAACCATTTTAGCAAATACAGGAGTGTAAAGTCCTGATTCTCTTAATTCTTGAGGACAATTCTTACCCATAAAATGATTATGTTGTTTTACTCTATCTGTTGCAAGTGAATATCTCATTAAGATATCAGCAGTTAATTTAGCAGTCCTATGCCAAGTCATATATAAATCATTGTCTTCATGTTGACACATTTCAATTCCTATTCCATTCATATTACCACCAGTAATACATGTTACACCGTAAGTAGTATTGTAGTATGTGCTTCCTGCTGCTCTAGTTCCATCTCCTGCATGCCATGCTACACTTGATTCTTTAACAACACTGTATACAGAATTAGCATCAACACAATAATGGATAGATACATCAGCTGTTGAACAATAACTAGCAGTATTACGAGCACCTGCTCCTACATTATTATTTCCAGTATGATGGATTACAACATACCAAACCGATGACATTGCTTGATGATATCGCCCATAGAATTCAGTATTAACAGAATGAGTACCTGGCCAGAAATATGAAACACTTCCTCTAGTTTCTTCTGTTTTAGTTGTATTACCATATGTTAGAACATTTCTAGATAAAGTCCTACTTACTAAATATTGTTCTAACCAATTAAATACTGCTGTATGATGAACTACATTTCCTGAACCAACTATAATATAAGCTGTAGCTTGAATTGTTGGATTTGAAATTAGGTTAGCAGTAATTACTGCTGTACCTGAACCAACTCCAGTAACAAGCCCTGTTGAAGAGATTGTTGCAATTCCTGTATCGCTACTTGTCCATGTAACGTTAGTATCACCTGTAGTACTTGAAATTGAAAGTTGAGTAGTACTTCCAACACTAATTACAGACCCACCTGAATATAGAATTGAAATTTCAGCTGAATAGTCTTCATATACTTTAATTGCATATGTTCCTCTTTGAGAAGAATCTGTTTTTAATACAGCTGTAATTGTTGCATACCCTACACTCTTTCCATCTACTTTTCCATAATCTCCAACTGTAGCTACAGTTGTATTACTACTTGACCAATTATAGTTATATCTACTAGTAGCACCAGTTATTGTTAACTCAATTGATTGGCCTAAAATAATTGAAGGTGAAGAACCTATTAAAAGTTTTAAGTCCAAAGGTCCTGTTTTAGTTCCAGGAGCTGGATACGTATTAGCTGCTACTGTAATATTAACAGTTGCTTTAATAGTAGGATCTGATACTAATGAAACAGTAATTGTTGCAGAACCTATTCCTTTAGCTGTAACTACTCCTGAAGAAGATACTAAAGCAACTGCTGTACTACTTGTACTATATGTTACTGCATAATTAGTTGTTCCTGTAATTGTTGGAGTAATCTTAGTTTGTTCATCAACAACTAAAGCATTTTTACCAATCGCTAAAGTAATAGTTATAGTAGGCGCTGGATTTGTAACTGTTACTGCACATGTTGCTTTTAATGCTGTATTAGCAACTGAAGTTGCTGTAATTGTTGCACTACCAGCTGCAACTGCTGTTACAACACCACTTGAAGATACTGTTGCTACACTTGTATTACTACTTGTCCAAGTAACTGCTGTATTAGTTAAATTAGAAACTGTAGCAGTTAATGTTTTTGTTTGGCCCTTTATAATACTGGCTGTTGCATCTGAAATTGTAATTGCAGGTGCATTAACAACTGTTACAACACACACAGCAGTTAAACTAGTATTACCCGCTGCTGTTGCTGTGATTGTTGCTGTACCTGTTGCTACCGCTGTAACTTTACCACTACTATCAACTGTTGCAACTGCAACATTATTACTTGTCCAATTAACCGCTGTATTAGTTAGATTTAAAACTGTAGCAGTTAATGTTTTAGTTTCTCCTTTTATAATACTTGCTGTTGCATCTGAGATTGTAATTGTCGGTGCATTAACAACAGTAATCATATAAGTCGCTGTTACTTGAAAAGCTGCAATTGAAGTTACTGTAATTGTAGTTGTCCCTGCTGCTTTTGCAGTTACAAGTCCTGTTGCAGAAACTGTTGCAACACCCGTATTACTACTTGTCCAACTAACTGCTTGACTAGCAGTACTTGGGTTAACAGTGGCTGTTAACTGAGTAGTTGCACCAACTGTAATAGTTTTATTACCAGTTATACTTATTGAAGAAGGCATTCCAATTACTTTTACTGAAACGCTATCAAATATATCAGGGTTACTTACTAGAGTTACTGTGATTTTAACATTTCCACCAGCAACACCTGTTACCCAACCATTTTGATCAACTGTTGCAATTGTTTGATTTTCTGAACTATATAAAACAGCCCCTGTTGCATCACTTGGTGTAAATTCATGAGTTAGTTTAATTTTACTTCCAGCCAAAACCTCAGTCGTGCCTGATAATGTAATCCCAGTTACAGAAGTATCGCTAGATGAAGTGTCTCTTACAACAATTGTACATTTAGCATAAATTGTAGGATCTGCTTTAAGTGTTGCTACTATATTCACTATTCCAGCAGCTACACCTGTTACTTTACCTGTTTGATCAACTGTTGCAACTTCAGTATCTTCACTTGACCAAGTTACAGCAAAATCTAAATTGACATCTGGTGTTACAGTTAATTGACTTATTTCTCCCACATCTAGTATGAAATCACCAGAAATAGTAAGTGCTGTAATTATCGGAGTAATGCCTGGAGTATCATCTCCTGGATCATCTCCTGGGTCAGTTCCTGGATCATCATTTGCTGCTACGATAATATTAACTGTTACCATTTTGTTTCCATAAATCGCAACAGCAGTAATACTAGCAGAACCAGCACCAACTGCTACAACTAAACCAGTGTTTGTAACTGTTGCAACACTTGGATTAGTACTAATCCAAGTAACTAGCCCATCATAGTCTTCGTTATTTTCTTTAAATTGTAATTGAACTACTTCTCCTATTTGATACTCCTTAAGTCCACCTTGAACAACAATAGAATAATCTTTTTCTACGTTTTCACCGTTTCCATCATTACCATCCCCACCATCGCCAGTGCCTGATGATGGATTAACTATTACTACAACATTAGCCGAAATATTATGGCCAACTAGCGTTGCCTTAATTGAAGTAATACCTTCTTTTAACGCAACAACTTCTCCTGTTGCACTAACAGTTATTATTGTATCATCATATTCGCTATAACTTATTTGATAGTCAGTAACTCCAACTACCATCGGTAATAGCTGATAAGTTTTACCTTCTTCTAACTCAAGATTTGATGAGCCAAAAGAAAGAGAAATATTGCTCATCGTTGGTAAACAACCAACCAAAAACAATAAACTAAAACTAAACAAAATTAGAATAATTTTTTTCATAACTTTTACCCCACTTTTTAATTCTATTAATACCTGTTTACGCTTATATTATATCATATTTATTTTTTTTAAAAAAGATATTTATATAAAAGCAAAAATCCTTTTATATTAATTAAGGGATAAAAAAGTTGGTGTTTTTACCAACTTTTTTATGTAACCTTTTTTATAATACTATTTCTGATCTATCCCTTTTACCACTAACAGCTGCTCCTACAGTACCAGGAACTGTAACTCTATAAGTTTTAGATTCAGTTATTCCTGCTTTAGAAACTTTAATTGTATAACTTACTACTGTATCAGAAGCAGGTTTAGAAATTACATGCCCATAATTATTAATAATTGATGTATTGCCTGATGAGAAAGTAATTGTAAAAGTATTATATAATGTTCTATATTGATATTCTGCTTTAACCATCTTAGCAAACACTTCAGTATAAAGTCCTGATTCTCTTAATTCTTGAGGACAGTTCTTACCTGAGAAATGGTTATGTTGTTTAACTCTACTTGTAGGAAGTGAATATCTTGCTAAAATATCCGCAGTTAATTTAGCTGTTCTATGCCATGTCATAAATAGGTCATTACCTTGGTCTTGAGTCATTTCAATACCAATTCCATTAGATCCACCACCTGTAATACAAGTTGCACCATATGTAGAGTTATAATAAGTACTTCCTGCTGGTCGCATTCCATCTCCTGCATGCCATGCTACACTTGATTCTTTAACTCCACTATATACAGATTTAGCATCAACACAATAATGGATAGATACATCCGCTGTTGAACAATATCTAGCTGTCATACGAGCATCAGCTCCTAAGTTATTATTTCCAGTATGGTGAATTACAACATACCAAACTTTTGTCATTGCATTATGATAACGTCCATAATATTCTTTATTAATTGTGTTTGTACCTGGCCAGAAATATGAAACGCTTCCTAGAGTTCTTTCAGTTTTACGTACATTTCCATAAGTGTAAACATTTCTAGATAATGTTCTAGTAACTAAGTATTGTTCTATCCAACTAAACACTGCACCATAATGAACAACTCCACCTGAACCACTTGAACCAACTGTTAAAATAATTGTACCTCTTCCCTTTGAAGGATGAGTTACTGTGATTGTTGCAGATCCAGTTGCTAAAGCTGAAATTGTTCCATATGAAGAAACTGTTGCAATACTACTATTGCTTGATGAGAATGTACATTCAAGTCTTGATACATCATTTCCGCTTGAATCTTTAACATATAATTGATAACCACTTGCTCCTACTGGTATAGTTCCAGTTGGACTTTGTGTGATTGTCAAAGTTCCTGCAGGAGGAGGTGTTGTGCCACCACCAGATCCAATTGTTAAAACAATTGAGCCTGTTCCTTTTGAAGGATGAGTTACAGTAATTGTTGCAGTTCCATTTGCTAAAGCTGAAATTGTTCCATATGAAGAAACTGTTGCAACACTAGAATTACTTGATGAGAATGTACATTCAAGTCTTGAAATACTAGCTCCACTTGAATCGTTTACATATATTTGATAACCACTTGCTCCTACTGCGATTGTTCCAGTTGGACTTTGTGTTATTGTTAAAGAACCACTAGGGGCTGCAGTAACTGTTACTGCACATGTTGCTTTTAATGCTGTATTAGCAACTGAAGTTGCTGTAATTGTTGCATTACCAGCTGCAACTGCTGTTACAACACCACTTGAAGATACTGTTGCTACACTTGTATTACTACTTGTCCAAGTAACTGCTGTATTAGTTAAATTAGAAACTGTAGCAGTTAATGTTTTTGTTTGGCCCTTTATAATACTGGCTGTTGCATCTGAAATTGTAATTGCAGGTGCATTAACAACTGTTACTAAACAATTCGCTTTTAAACTACCATTAGCAGCACTTGTTGCTGTGATTGTTGCAGTGCCTATTGCAACTGCTGTTACTTTACCACTACTATCAACTGTTGCTACACTTGTATTACTACTTGTCCAATTAACCGCTGTATTAGTTAGATTTAAAACTGTAGCAGTTAATGTTTTTGTTTGACCCTTCACTATACTTGCTGCCCCATCTGAAATTGTAATTGTAGGCGCACTAACAACTGTAATTGCAAATGAACCTGTTACTTGATTAGATGCAAGCGAAGTTGCTGTTATTACAGCAGTCCCTGTCGCTTTTGCAGTTACAAGTCCTGTTGCAGAAACTATAGCAACGCTTGTATTACTACTTGTCCAACTAACTGCTTGACTAGCAGTAATTGGATTAACAGTAGCTGTTAATTGAGCAGTTCCGTTAACTGTAATAGTTGTATTACCAGTTATACCTATTGAAGAAGGCATTCCAATTACTTTTACTGAAACGCTATCAAATATATTAGGGTTATTTACTAGGGTAACTGTAATTTTAACAGATCCACCAGCAACACCTGTTACCCAACCATTTTGGTCAACTGTTGCAATTGTTTGATTTTCTGAACTATATAAAACAGCTCCTGTTGCTTCACTTGGTGTAAATTCATGAGTTAGTTTAATTTTACTTCTAGCCAAAACTTCAGTCGTACCTGATAATGTTATACCAGTCACAACAGTTTCACTTGATGAAGTATCTCTTACAACCATTGTACATTTAGCATAGATAGTAGGATCCGCTTTAAGTGTTGCTACTATATTTACTATTCCAGCAGCTACACCTATAACTTTACCATTTATATCTACTGTTGCAACTTCAGTATCTTCGCTTGACCAAGTAACATCAAAATCTAAATTGACATCTGGTGTTACAGTTAATTGACTTATTTCTCCCACATCTAGTATAAAATCACCAGAAATAGTAAGTGCTGTAATAATTGGAGTAATGATTGGATCACCACCGCCAGCAACTGTAATATTAACTGTTACCGTTTTGTTCCCATAGATTGCAGTAATGCTACTAGAACCACCGCTAACTGCTAAAATTAAACCAGTGCTTGATACTGTTACAACATTAGGATTAGTACTAATCCAAGTAACTGCACCATCATAATCTTCGTTGTTTTCTTTAAATTGTAATTGAGCAGTTTCTCCTACTTGATAATCTTTAAGTCCACCCTCAACAACAATAGAATAATCTTTTTCGTTGTTACCATCTCCCCCACCAGTACTAGATGCCGGAATAACTGTTACTACAACAATAACAGAAATATTTTGGCCAACTAGTGTTGCCTTAATTGAAGTAACACCTTCTTTTAATGCAACAACTTCTCCTGTTGTGCTAACAGTTAATATTGCCTCATCATAATCGCTATAGCTTATTTGAAAATTACTAAGCCCTGCTACTCTCGGCAATAACTGATAAGTTTTCCCTTCTTCTAACTCAATGTTTGATGAGTCGAAAGTAAGAGAAACATTTTCCATTGCTATTGGTAAACAACCAACTAAAAACAATAAACTAAAACTAAACAAGATTAAAACAATTTTTTTCATAATAAACCCTCACTTTTTCTTATATTTATTTTTTATATTTTTTTTAAATTATGGTGTAGCAATTGTACTCCAATCATTTTTACCAGTTACAGCTGCGCCAATTGAACTTGGAACAGTTGAAGAATACGTTTTAGTATAAGATACTCCACCCTTTGTAATTGTAACTTGAAATTGAACAGTTGTATTACTTGAAGGTCTTGCAATAACTTGACCCGTATTATCTACAATCGATGTATTAAGTGATTTACCACTAATTCCAAATCCTTTTAATTGGAATTTATTATACCATTCATATTCTGCTTGAACCATCTTAGAAAATGTTCCAGTCCAAAGTCCACCTTGACGTAATTCTTGAGGACAGTTCTTATAACTAAAACTATAATGTTGTTTAACACAAGATAAATCTGATAGACCACTCCATCTTGACATAATCGCTGGGATAAGACCAGCTGTTCTTTGCCAAGTTGTCCATAAGCGCCCACCTCTATTAACACACATTTCAATACCGATTGCATAACTGTTACCACTGTATAATCCACTAGTTGTATTTCCTGCATGCCATGCAATACTATTTTCAGGACATACTCTATAAATTGTATTTCCACTATCGATACAGTAATGAATTGATGCAACATTTGTTGTTGCTAAATATCTAGCAACTGCATATGCATTAGATGTTGCATAAATTGTTCCAGTACAGTGAATTGTAATATATTTTCTTCCAGGAGCTGTTGAATGCCAACGATAGAATGTTGATGTATCAATATTAGAACCACCAAATCTTAAATAGTTAACACTTCCATAAGTTGCTTGAGTTTCTGTTGTTTCTCCATAAGTCATAACATATCTACTAAATGTAGTTGCAATTCTATATTTATCAACTAAAGCAAATGCTGCAGCTAATTCAGAAGGAATTGAGCCATCTGATGGATTAGTTGAACCCCCAGAAACAACTGTTAAAGTTATTGTTCCACTTCCTTTAGAAGGATGAGTTACAGTAATCTTTGTAGTTCCCGCTGATAAAGCTGAAATTGTTCCATAAGTTGAAACTGTTGCTACACTACTTGCACTTGATGAGAATGTACATTCAGTTCTTGATACTGCAGTACCCATTTGATCTCTAATATATAATTGATAACCGCTTGCTCCTACTTGAATTGTTGAACTTGGATCAGCTGTTATAGTCAACATATTTTCAGGCATCGATCCATCTCCACTACCACTAACTGTTAGAGTAATTGAACCTGTTCCTTTAGTGTGAGTTACTGTAATTGTTGCAGTGCCAGCTTTTAAAGCTGAAATTGTTCCGTATGAAGAAACTGTTGCAACGCTAGAGTTACTTGATGAAAATGCACATTCAAGTCTTGAAATACTCGCTCCACTTGAATCATTTACATACAATGTATAACCACTTGCCCCAACTGCGATTGTTCCAGTTGGACTTTGTGTAATTGTTAGGCTTCCGGTTGGAGCTGCAGTTACTGTTACAGCGCATGTTGCTTTAACTGATGTATCAGCAACGCTTGTGGCTGTAATAGTTGTATTACCAACTGCTTTTGCAGTTACAACACCATTAGCAACTGTTGCTATCGCACTATTGCCTGAAGCCCATGTCACAGTTTTATCACTAGCATTACCTACTGTTGCTGTTAAATTCTTTGTTGCACCAACTATTAAAGATGCCGATGAATCTGATAAAGTAATTGTTGGTTTTAAAGCAGCAGTTACTGTCACTGTTGCTTGAGCTTGAACAGAATTATCTGCATTAAGTTTTGCAATAATTGTTGCTGTTCCAACTGAAACACCAGTTACTTTACCTGTATTATCAACTGTTGCAACGCCTGTATTTCCACTTGTCCATATAATTGATTTATCTGTTAGTGATGCTGCAATAACAGTTGCTTGAATTGTTTGACTAGATCCTGCTACTAAATTCATTGAAGTAGGATTTAGTGTAATTGATTTTTGTTCAGTTACTGTTATATTAAATGTTGCTTGAATTGCTGCACTTACAATTGATGTTGCTGTAATCGTTGTACTTCCCATTGCAACACCAGTTACTCTACCATTTGCATCAACGGTTGCAACACTAGTATTATTACTCTTCCAATTTACTGCTGCACTAGCACCAGTTGGTAGAGCGGCAATATTTAATGTTATATTTTGACCAACACTTACTGTATTTGATCCAGTAATTAAAATTTCTTTTGTTAATGGGATTACTGTAATATGAATTGTTGCACTCTTTTCAGCATCACCATTTAATGTTGCGATTACTTGAGCAGAACCGCCCGCAATTCCTCTTACCCAGCCGTTTTGATCAACTGTTAAAATTGATTCATTGCTTGATGTGAAAGTAAATGTTGCAGGTTCATTTGATGGTTCCCAACTAGCACTAACTAATACTTTATTTCCTTCTAACACTTCTGTTGCACCAGAAAGCGTAATTGATGAAATTGGACTGGCTGAAGTTTCAATATCTTTTACTACTAGAGTATATGATCCTTTTACTTCTGGATAATCAACTAACGTAGCTGTAATTGTAGCAACACCAGCACTAACACCAGTTACAACTCCAAAATCATTTACTGTTGCAATATTCTCATCATCACTAGTCCATCTATAACTTGAAGTAGTTGCAACATCAGAGTTTGGTGTTAATACAAGTAACCCACCTTTATTCACAAAACTACCACCAGCTATTGTAACTACTTTTGGTTCTTCTGAAACAGTTGGATTAGATTTTTCTCTAACTATTACATTAATAGTTGCAAAATTATTACCCACTACAGCTGAAACAATTATTGTTCCAGGTTCTTTTGCTCTTAATGTTCCATCAATATCAATAGTTGCAACGTTAGTATTACTTGACACCCAATTTACTTCACCTAAGAATTCACTACCATCAACTAATACTTCTAAACTAACTTCTTCTTCAACTTCAATATTTAAATCTCCATTAGCTATTAATACATGAACATCTTCACTTGGTCCATTAGGTCCAAGATTAATATTAGGATTATCAGTAGTAGGATCAGTAGATGAAGTATCTTCAACTATTGATACAACTATTTTTACTTTAACACCTTCAACATTTAAAAGTTCAATATTCAAATTGGCGATTCCAATAGAAATTGGTTCAATGACACCATTTTGATTTACTTGAAAAACTCCAACATTGCTTGAACTATAAGATAGTAAAGGGGTTCCTTTAAAACCTACCACCTGTGGATTAACTACATAAACATCCCCTAAAGCTACTTCAATATTTCTATCTGCTACATCTATACTAATTGAATCAGCATATCTACATCCAGTTGTTAAAGTTAACCCAATTATTAAAATTAATAAGGTTAAAACTCTTTTCATTTTAATTCTTTTTGTATAATTCTACTAATTATACAATCTCCTTCCTTTAAAACATATCTAAGGATTTTTTATTACTAATTATTCGGTACAAAAAACAGTACCCCACACTATTATATTAACATAAAAGCACATTTCAAAAAAGGGAAATAATCGTTTTTACATTTAAATCAACATTTTTTTAAGAATGTTTTAAGAATAAACATAAACCATAAAAAAACCCTAAAGTTTTTTTAGAAAAACTCTAGGGTTTTTAAACTTTTTATTAGGTTATTATGGTGTAGAAATTGCACTCCAGTCATTTCTACCAGTTACAGCTGCACCAATTGAACTTGGAACAGTTGAAGTATATGTCTTAGTATAAGCTACACTTCCTTTTGTAATTGTAACTTGGAAGTTAACGTTAGTATTGCTTGAAGGTTTTGCAATTACTTGACCACTATCATCAACGATTGATGTATTAAGTGATTTACCACTAATTCCAAATCCTTTTACTTGGAATTTATAATACCATTCATATTCAGCTTGAACCATCTTAGAGAATGTACCAGTCCATAGACCTGCTTGACGTAACTCTTGAGGACAGTTCTTATAACTGAAGCTGTAGTGTTGTTTAACACATGCTAAACTAGATAATCCACTCCATCTACTCATAATAATTGGAATAAACGCTGCTGTTCTTTGCCATACAGTCCATAATCTACTTCCTGGGTCAACGCACATTTCAATACCGATTGCATAACTGTTACCACTATATAGTCCACTAGTTGTACTTCCTGCATGCCATGCAGTACTGTTTTCAGGACATACTCTATAAATTGTGTTTCCACTATCAATACAGTAGTGAATTGATGCACCACTTGAATTTGCTAAAAATCTTGCGTTCATATCCGCATTAGCACCAACGCTATTATTTCCTGTACAGTGAATTGTAATATAATATCTTCCAGGAGCTGTTGAATGCCAACGATAATATTTTGTTGTATTAACTGAAGAACCACCAAATCTTAAATAGTTAACACTTCCATAAGTTGCTTGAGATTTTGTTGTATTACCATATGTTATAACATATCTACTAAATGTAGTTGCAATTCTATATTTATCAACCATAGCAAACGCTGCAGCTAATTCAGTAGGAATTGGTCCACCTGATGGAGGAGGTGTTCCACCACCGCCATCACTAGTAACTGTTAAAGTAATTGAACCTGTTCCTTTAGCATGAGTTACTGTAATTGTTGCAGAACCCGCTGATAAAGCTGAAATTGTTCCATATGTTGAAACTGTTGCTACACTACTATTGCTTGATGTAAATGTACATTCAAGACGAGATAGGCTTGTTCCAGCTGAATCTCTAACATAGATTTGATATCCACTTGCTCCAACTGACATTGATGCACTTGGATCAGCTGTTACTGTTAAGCCCCCTGTTGGAGGATTAACTGGAGGTGTTCCACCGCCACCATCACCAATTGTTAATGTAATTGAGCCTGTTCCTTTTGAAGGATGGCTAACTGTTATTTTAACTGTTCCATTCTTTAATGCTGAGATTGTTCCATAACTTGAAACTGTTGCAATACTTGCATCAGCTGATGAGAATGTACATTCAAGACGAGATACACTAGCACCACTTGAGTCATTGATGTAAAGTTGATATCCACTTGCTCCAACTGCAATTGAACCTGTTGGGCTTTGTGTTACTGTTAAAGTTCCTGCTGGAGGAGCTGTTACAGTTACAGCACATGTTGCTTTAACTGTTGTATCAGCATCTGCTGTTGCTGTAATTGTTGCAGTACCAGCAGCTTTAGCTGTTACAACACCATTTGCAACTGTTGCTACACTAGTATTACTTGAAGTCCATGTAACACTTGTGTTAGTTGCATTTCCAACTGTAGCTGTTAAATTCTTAGTTCCACCAACTAATAATGATGCAGATGAATCTGACAATGTAATTGTTGGTTTTGGAGCAGCAGTTACTGTTACTGTTGCTTGAGCTTGAACGCTATTGTCTGCATTAAGTTTTGCAATAATATTTGCTGTTCCAGCTGAAACACCTGTAACTTTACCATTTGCATCAACTGTTGCAACACCTGTATTTCCGCTTGTCCATACAACAGACTTATCTGATAATGAAGCTGCGAATACTGATGCTACGATTGTTTGGCTAGATCCTGCTACTAAATTTAATGTTGTTGGTGTTAAAGTAATTGATTTTTGATCAGTTACTGTTACACTAAATGTTCCTTTAATTTCTGCACTAAGTATAGACGAAGCTGTAATTGTTACAGTTCCTTCTTTTACACCTGTTACTCTACCATTTGCATCTACTGATGCAACAGTAGAATCACTAGTTGACCAATTTACTGCTGCACTAGAACCAGCTGGTACAGATGTAGCAGTTAATACTACGTTTTGACCAACACTTACAGTATTTGAACCTGTAATTAAGATTTCTGTTGGTAATGGAATTACTGTTATATTAAATGTTGCATTCTTTTCAGCATCACCATTTAATGTTGCGATTACTTGAGCAGAACCACCTGCGATTCCTTTTACCCATCCATTTTGATCAACTGTTAAAATTGATTCATTGCTTGAAGAGAAAGTAAATGTTGCAGGTTCATTTGATGGTTCCCAACTAACATTTATTAATATTTTATTACCTTGTAACACTTCTGTTGCACCAGCAAGTTTAATTGATGTAATTGGACTAGCTGCAGTTGCTACTTCTTTTACTAAAATAGTAAATGAACCAGACACTGTTGGATAATCTACTAATGTTGCTGTGATTGTAGCAACACCAGCACTAACACCAATTACTACACCGTTTGCATCTACTGTTGCAACACTTGGTTTATTACTTGACCAACTAAATTTAGAGCTTGTATTAACATCAGGAGTTGCAGTCAAAGTAGCTATACTTTCTTCATTAACCCAGTTAGGACCTGTTACTATAACTGCTTTTGGTTCTGTTACAACGATTGGAGAATCAGCAATTCTAACTGTTACGTTGATAGCTGTAAAACTACCACCTGCTACAGCTGAGATAACTGTTGTCCCTGCCGCTTTAGCTGTTAAAGCTCCATCAATGTCAACAGTTGCAACACCTTGATTACTTGATACCCAAATTATTTCTCCTAAGAATTCGCTTCCTGAAGCTAATAATTGTAAATTAACTGTTTCACCAACAGCAATATTTAAATCTCCATTAGCTATTAATAATTCTGGAAATTCTTCTACATCTCCTGGATCATTTGGTTTTTCAGGATCATTTGGATTTTCAGGATCGTTTGGATTTGTTGGATCAACAGTTGTGTTTGAATTATCAATAACAGTAACTGTTATTTTTAATCTCACATCCGCAACGTTCAAAACGTCCACGAATAAATTAGCGATACCAACTGATACTGGCTCGATAACTCCGTTTTGATTTACTTGGAAAATACTTGGATCACTTGAACTATATGCTAAGATAGGTGCTTCTGATAATCCAGTTACCTGTGGATTAATTGCATAAAGGTCACCTAAAGCAACTTCAACGTTCCTATTATCTACACTAACAGTAACTTGTGTATCCGTAGATAAACACCCAGTTACTAGGAATAGCCCAATGGCTAAAACAAACAAGGTTAAGATTTTTCTCATTTTCCATCTTTTTGTATAATTCCCCTAATTATACAAAGCTCCTTTCTTTTTTTAAAAACTCTTTTCTTATCGCATTTGCTTTGGGATAAGCAAATTAAAGTATTTAAATAGTACGGAAAAGCACATTTTGAAAGCGCTATCCCCTCATTCTAATTCTACCATAATTTTAAATATTTTTGTATTAATATTCACTCTTTCTTTAAGACTCATTTAAGATTTAATTAAAAAATAAAAAAACACGAGTTTCCTCGTGTTATATTTTCTTATTTAACAGCTGCTTTTACCATAGTAATGAAATCTTCAGCATTCAAACTAGCTCCGCCAATTAAAGCTCCATCAATATGTTCTTGAGCCATAAGTTCAGCAATATTACCTGGTTTTACAGAACCACCATATTGAATTCTTACTTTATCAGCTACTTCTTTAGAATAAAGACTAGCTATTGTTTTTCTAATAAAACCACATGTTTCATTAGCTATTTCAGCTGTTGCAGTTTTACCAGTTCCAATTGCCCAAATAGGTTCATATGCAATTACTAAGCTTTCAACTTCTTCACTAGTTAAACCAGCTAAATCAAGTTTTAATTGATTACCAATAACTTTTTCAGTCTTTCCTTTTTCTCTTTCTTCTAATTCTTCACCAACACAAAGAATTGGTTTTAATTCTTTTTCAAAAGCAGTTTTTATCTTTTTATTAATCGCTTCATCTGTTTCATTAAACATAGCACGTCTTTCACTATGACCAATAATTACATATTCAACATTAATTGAAGTTAGCATAGAAGCTGATACTTCACCTGTAAATGCTCCATTTTCTGCATAATGCATATTTTGAGCACCAATTCTTAAATTTTCACCTTGTCTTTTAACCAAGCATCTTAAAACTGTAAATGGTGCACAAATTACACTATCTACATCTTCAATTGATGGAACTCTTTCATTTACTGCATAAATGAATTGTAAAGCTTCATCACGCGTTTTAAACATTTTCCAATTTCCAGCAATAATAGGTTTTCTCATTATCATATATCTCCTTAACTTTTTTACCTTAGCATTTACTACAGCCACGGCATTTATCATCAATGATTGCTACGCCTGGTAATTCTTTACCTTCTAGGTATTCTAAACTAGCTCCACCACCAGTTGAAATGTGAGTGACTTTTTCCTCATATCCTAATTGGATTGCAGCCGCTGCACTATCCCCACCACCAATGATTGTAGTAGCATTTTCTAAAGAAGCAATTAGTTTGCAAATTTCTTTTGTTCCATAAGCAAACTTATCCATTTCAAAAACACCAGCAGGGCCATTCCAAACAACAGTCTTAGCGCCTTTAATTTCCTTTTTAAAAACTTCAATTGTTTTAGGTCCAATATCTAATCCCATAAAATCACTTGGAATTTTAGAACTATCAACAATCATAGATTCAGATGTTTCATTAAACTCTCTTGCTACATGTGTATCAACAGGTAAAATTATCTTACCACCAGCTTTTTCTAATAAGCCCTTAGCAAAATCAACAAAATCATCTTCACACTTTGATGTTCCAACACCATAGCCTAATGCTTTATAGAAAGTATATGCCATCGCACCACAAATAAAAATCTTATCTGCAATGTTAATTAAATTTTCAATAACTGAAATTTTATCACTAACTTTAGCTCCACCTAAAATCGCAACAAATGGTCTTTCAGGATTATCTACTGCTCCACCGATAAATCTTATTTCTTTTTCCATCAAAAATCCTGCAACACTATCTTTTACATTGCTTGCAATACCAACGTTAGAAGCATGAGCTCTATGAGCAGTTCCAAATGCATCATTAACAAATACATCACCAAGTGAGGCCCAATATTTACCCAACTCAGGATCATTTTTTGATTCTTTTTTGCCTGGAACATCTTCAAATCTTGTATTCTCAAGCATAATTATATCTTTAGCTTTCATCGCCTTTACTGCATCTTCTACAGCTTTTCCTCTAGTTGCAGGAATAAACTTAACATCCTGACCTAATAGTTTAGCTAACTCTTTAGCAACTGGCGCTAAGCTTGAAGTAGCTTTATCTGCTTCTTCTTTAACTCTACCTAAATGTGAAAACAAGACAACCTTAGCATTATTATCTAAAGCATATTTAATCGTTGGTAAAGCTTGTACTATACGGTTATCACTAGTGATAACACCATCTTTCATCGGAACGTTAAAGTCCACTCTCATTAAAACAACCTTATTGTCAACATTAATATCACGAATAGTTTTTTTCATAAAAATTCCTCCTTTTTAATTCGTAAAATTTTCTAACCTAAAATATTATACCATAATTTTTAAAGATTGTATATCTAAAAAATTAAAAATTAAAAGCTCTACTATCATTTTTAGTAGAGCTTCTTAAAACTATTTAATTTCTAAATTAATTATCTTTAATTCTTAATTCAGTATCAACATCAAAGAAGTGAGCTTTATTCATATTGAAAGCAAGTGATACATCATCATTCATATGAATATCAACTCTTGCATCAACTTTAGCAACTAAACTTTGACCATTCATTAATGCATAGATTAATGTTTCAGCTCCAAGTAATTCAGCCACATCAACTTTTAAGTCAACTTTAGCGCCTTTATATTTTTCTAAATCTTCTTCTTTATCATGAATATCTTCTGGTCTAATTCCCATAATAATTGGTTTTTCTAAATATTTTTGTTCCTTTAACATCTTGAATGTTTTTTCAGGAAGTTTTAATCTTGAAACACCAAGTTTATGATCTCCACATTCAAAGAATCCTGCATCAGTAACTTTTCCTTCAATGAAGTTCATTGGAGGAGTACCAATAAATCCACCAACAAAGATATTAGTTGGATTATCATAGATTTCTTTTGGAGCTCCGATTTGTTGAATTAATCCATCTTTCATAACAACAATTCTTGATGCCATTGTCATGGCTTCAATTTGGTCATGCGTAACATAAATTGTAGTAATACCTAATTTTTCAGTAATCTTAATAATCTCAGATCTCATTTGAACACGTAGTTTAGCATCTAAGTTTGATAGTGGTTCATCCATTAAGAAAACTTTTGCATCACGTACAATTGCTCTACCTAAAGCAACACGTTGACGTTGTCCACCTGATAAGGCTTTAGGACGACGATTTAAATAAGGTTTTAATTCTAAGATTTCAGCTGCATTATTTACACGTCTATCAATTTCATCTCTTGAAAACTTTCTAAGTTTTAAACCAAACGCCATATTATCATAAACAGTCATATGAGGATACAAAGCATAGCTTTGGAAAACCATCGCAATATTACGATCTTTTGGAGCTACGTCATTCATAACTTCATTATCAATTTTTAATTCACCTGAAGTAATTTCTTCAAGCCCTGCAATCATTCTTAATGTAGTAGTCTTACCACATCCTGATGGACCAACGAATACGATAAATTCTTTATCCTTAACTTGTAAGTTAAAGTCAATTACTGCATGCACATTCCCATCATAAACTTTATTAATATTTTTTAAACCAACAGTTGCCATTATTTTCCTCCTTAAAACAACTTATTTTTAAAACATACAAAAGTATTATACTAATCAAAAACAAAAAAAACAATGTGCAAATTGCACAATTGTTTTATAAATCCAGTAATATATATAAACTGACAGCATCTTTAAACTTTTGAATATTAAAACCAGTATTCTTTTTAATATATTCTATTTTATAATTAACAGTATTTCTATGCATATATAAATTACTAGCACTCTTACTAACATTTAAATTATTTTCAATAACTGATTTTATTAGACTAATTAATTGTTGGTCTATTAAAATTTTATCAAGTAAAAGTTTTTTTAATAATTTAATAAGTTTATAATTTCTTTTATTAATTTCTAAAACTAAATCATTAATTGAATATAAATCGTTAATTTTATTTTTAAAATATTCATTCCATAAAAAATATAAAAATACACTATCCCTTATGTTTATAATTTCGCAAGCAAACATTTTAAACTTTATTCCAAAGTCATAACTTAAAGCTTCATGAATTCTTTTTAATTCAATATCTTCTAATTCTTCATCATAATAAATAAACATTTTATTATTAAAAACAATTACTTCAATATTATCTAACATCTCTTTTAGAATTGCTAGGATTCTTTCATCTTTAATATCTATAATTAATAATTTTTTCCTTTTATTTTTTTTACCAAAAAAAACATTTTCAATTAAATCTAGATTTGTATAACTATTAATAACTTTACTTAAGTATTCTTTTTTTAGTAATTCTAACTTTTCTTTATTTTTAGTAATTGCTAAAACATTATTATCTTCATCAATTAAAAAATAATCTTCATTCAAAAATATCTTTTCTTCTAAATTATTTAGATTAATAAAATATTTATTTTCCATAATACTTTCCTTTTTTAAAAATAGTGATTATTTTTAATCACTATTTTGGATTTTTTATTTTTTTAATAAGTTCAATTCGAGGTAACATTATAATTCTTTCACAAGTAACGCACTGAAGTTTATAATCCACACCACTTCTTAAAACCTTCCACGTAGTCCCCCCACATGGATGAGGCTTTTTAAACTCTAAAATTTCTCCTACTTCATAATTAATTACTGTTGTCTGCATTATGTATTACCACCTGATTATGTGGGATTTCAATTCCATTAATATCTAGTATTTCTTTAATTCTTTTTCTTAATGCTCTTTCAACTGCATAATGTTGAGCAGGTTCTGTTTTTACAGTAACTCTTAAAGTTATACCATTATTTTCTAACTTTGTTACTCCTAAAACATTCGGCCCCTCAATTATTTCTGGATAATTTTCATGAAAACTTTCTAGGGCTTCACGTAATATTTTAATTACTTCTTCAACATTCTCTTTTAAAGCAATTTCAACTTCAACTACACCAACACTTGGAAATCTTGAATAATTTAGAACTGTATTAATTTGACCATTCGCAAAAATTTTCAATTCGCCTTTCCAATTAAGAAGTCTTGTTGTTTTAAGACCAATCTCAGTAACATTGCCAGTGAAACCATTTATCTCAACTAAATCACCAACATCAAAAAAGTTTTCAAAAACAATATTGATTCCTCCAAGAAAATCTTTAATCAAGTCTTGTGCCCCAAGACCAATTATTAATCCAGCAATTCCAGCCCCAGCAACTAGCGGCATAATATTAATTCCCCAAATTCCTAAGAAAGAAATAATAGCAATAATATAAACAATATATCTAATCATACTTTGAACCAATTTAGAAATTGTTGCAATACGCTTAATATTCTTTTTATTTCTTTTTACAATATTCCCCATTACTACTTTTAAAACTATTAAAAAGATAATAACTAAGCCGATTACAACTGCAGTATAAATTACTCTCGTTAAATTCTCTATAAAAAAATCTTTAATATCACTGAATGGCATCTGCTTTTACCTCATTGTTTTCAATTATTTCTTTTGCTAGAGCACGGTATTCTTTACTGCCTCTAGAATTATATGCAGTCTTAATTACACTTTTTCCTTGCATTGCTGCTGCTTGAATATGACTTGATCTATAAATCATTGTTGAGAAAGTTTTAGTTGGAAACATTTGTTTAACTTGATCTACAATATCATAACTATAAACACTTCTATTATCTAGTTGAGTAATTAAAACTCCTTCAATTATTAAATGCATTCCTTTTTTCTTTTTCTTTTGTTGAAGTTGATTAATCTTATTAACCATTTGAGTTAAAGCATCATAAGCAAAAAAACCACACTCAACAGGAATAATTACTGAATCACTTGCAAATAGTGCATTCTCTACAACAAGCCCAAGTGAAGGCGGACAATCAAGTAAGATATAATCATATTTATCTTTAATATATTGTAGCTTTTCATAAAGCAATAATTCTTTATTCTCAACACCATGTAATTCTTCTTCAATGGTAGCTAACTTATTAGAGGCAGGGATTATATCTAATCCATTATCAAATAACGAATAGATTGCTGTTTCAATCGGACTTTTTTTAGTAAGCACCTCAAAAGTAGTTTGATTAAGATCATCCCTTATCAAACCTAAACCTATTGAAGCATTAGCTTGTTCATCTAGGTCAACTAGCAATACTTTTTGACCGTGATTAACTAAACCTGCTCCTAAATTAATAGCTGTGGTAGTTTTACCTACCCCACCTTTTTGATTCGCAATCGCGATAATTTTTCCCATTATCTTTCTCCCTAGTACTCTAATTTTACCACTTTAAAATAATATTACAATGTTTTTTTCTTTATCATAGAAAACTTTCTTGGATATAATTTATCTGTGGTTTTTGTTTTTTTAATAAATACTAAACTTCTCTTCCCCATTTCAAGAGGTAAATCATATTTAATAGTTTCTCTTAAAGTACAATTTAACACTTTTAATGCATTATTAATTTCTTTTATTTCACTATCTATGTTTGAACCTTTTAAAGCAATAAATAAACCATTCACTTTTAAAAATGGAATTGTTATTTCAAGTAAAATATTTAAATGTGAAACAGCTCGTGCTAAAGCAATATCAAACTCTTCTTTATTATTTAAATCTTCTGCTCTTTTATTGATAATATAAACATCTTTTAAATTTAATGCTTCAACTAGACGCTCTAAAAATAAACACCTTTTCAAAGTTGGTTCTATTAAATAAAGTTTTAAATTAGGATAAATTATCTTTAAAGGTATTCCAGGAAAACCAGCTCCCGTGCCAATGTCTGCTACTTTTAAAGAGATAGAAAAATCTATATATTTAGAAACAATAATACTATCATAAAAATGCTTAATATAAATTTCATCTTCTTTAGTAATAGCAGTTAAATTAATTTTTTTATTTTCTTCTATTAAAAAAGAAGTATATATTTCAAACTGTTTTTTCATCTCATCTGTTAGATGAAAATCATTTAAATAATTAACCATTCTTTTTTCCTTCTAAATAAACAAGTAAGACTGCGATATCACTTGGATTAACTCCACTAATTCTTGAGGCTTGTCCTAAAGTTAGGGGTCTTACCTTATTTAGTTTTTCTTTTGCTTCTTTAGCAATATTAACTATTTTTTCATAATCAAAATCAAGAGGGATTTTTCTATTTTCCATTTGAATTAATTTCTTAGCTTCTTTATAAGCTTTTTCAATATAACCTTGATACTTAATTTCCATAATGATTTCTTCGCTTTTATCTTTATCTAAAGGATTTTTTATACCAGTTAAATTAAAAATATCTTCTAAAGAAATTTCAGGTCTTTTTAAAAACTCATATAAAGAAATTTTTTTGTTTAAAATGTTTTTATTATTTTCTTCTAAATAATTATTTATCTCTTGTTTTGGACTAATAAAGGTTTCTTTTAATAAATTTAGGAATTCTATTTTAGATGCTTCTTTTTCTTTAAACCTCTGGTATCTATCAGCCTTGATTAAATTAACAAGCCTACCATATTCAATTAATCTTGTTTCAGCATTATCATGACGAAGTAATAATCTAAACTCAGCGCGTGATGTTAAAAGACGATATGGATCCCTAACTCCTTTAGTAATTAAGTCATCAATTAAAACACCTATATATGCTTCATCTCGCCTTAGAATTAAAGGTTCTTTATTATCCATTTTTAAACAAGCATTAATTGAAGCGATTAAACCTTGACAAGCAGCCTCTTCATAACCACTTGTTCCATTTATCTGTCCTGCAAAATATAAGTTTTCAATATTTTTTGATTCTAAAGTCGATAAAAGACCCCTTGCATCAATTGCATCATATTCTATCGCATAAGCATATTTTTTTATTATAGCATTTTCTAATCCAGGCAAACTCTTAATCATTAAATCCTGTACATCCTCAGGCATACTAGTAGAAAACCCTTGAAGATAAACCTCATTTAAATGTTTGCTTTCTGGTTCTAAAAAAACTTGATGAAAATCTTTATCAGCAAACTTAACAATCTTATCTTCAAATGAAGGACAATATCTTGGTCCAACCCCTTCAACAAGTCCTGAGTACATACTTGAGCGACTCAAATTTTCTTTAACTATTTTTTTAGTCTCATCAGTTGTATAAATAAGATAACATAATTCTTGTTTTTCTAAAGGTAAAACATCTTCTTCTTTAGTTTCAAAACTAAAGTGCCAAGGCCTATCATCCCCAGGCTGAGGAATCATGTTTTCATAATTAATTGAAGACTTGACAATCCTTGCAGGAGTTCCTGTTTTTAATCTAATTAATTCAAAACCATGTTCTTTTAAAGAACAAGAGATTCCGGTTGTTGTTTTTTCATTATTTGGACCCTTACTATAAGTTTTACTTCCCATTAGGATTCTAGAATTAAGATAAGTCCCAGTTGCTAAAATTACTGCTTTAGCAAAATACTTTTCTTTATTTTCTAAAACAACACCCTTTATCTTTTTATCTTCAATTATTAAAGATTCAACATAGGCTTCTTCCACATCTAAATTAGGAGTATTTAAAACAACATGCCTCATATAGTTAGAATATTCTATCTTATCAATTTGAGCTCTTAAGACTCTTACGGCTGGTCCTTTTGAAATATTCAACATTTTTATTTGAAGTAAGGTCTTATCAATTGCTTTAGCCATTTCGCCACCTAAGGCATCGATTTCTCTAATAACGATTCCTTTAGCCGATCCTCCCATTGAAGGATTACACGGTGTATTAGCAATATATTCTAAACTACCTAAAAATAGTTTAGTTTTTTTATTTAATCTAGCACTAGCCAAAGCTGCTTCAACACCAGCATGTCCACCGCCAATGACTATCACATCATACATACTTATTTTCCTTTTCCTAACTCCTTAGCTCTTTTACTACAAGCAATACTTGCTTCATCAATTATTCTTAATAATTCATTTTCTTCTAATACTTCAAGCCCTGCAATAGTAGTACCTTTAGGACTACAAACATCTTTAATTAATTCCTCAATTGTTTTAGGATTTTCTAAAACCATATTAGCAGAACTAATTAAAGTATGAGCAACAATTTCGCGTGCTAAGTTATAATCAATTCCTCTTAAAACTGCACTATCAATAAATGCTTTCATAAAGTAATATACATAAGCTGGCATACTACCATTTAGTGGAGTTAAATCATCAATTTGGTCTTCTATAACTTGATAAGTAACTCCGATTGCATTAAAAATCTTTAAAGCAATCTTCATATCTTTCATCGTGACATTATCATCTGCAGCGATTACACTAACAGCTTTATTTATTAAAGCACCGGTATTTGGCATAACTCTAATATATAAATTTTCTCCAAAAAATTCTTTTAACTTTTCAATACTAATTCCAGCTGCAATACTAATTATTAATTTATTAGTATCTTTTATTTTTAACTCTGTAAAGTTTTGAGGTTTGATGGCAAGAAGAATTGTTTCAGCCTCATTAAATACTTCTTCAATTGTTTCTGCAATCTCAAAATCCTCTTCTTCAAGCAAAGCACATTTTTCTTTATCAACATCATAAATAATGATTTCTTTTTCTTTAAAAACTTTTTTATTAATGATGCCTCTTAAAATGCTTTCACCCATTTTACCAACACCAATAATACCTAATTCTTTCATTTATCTAATTTGTCCTTTACCATATATTTTATATTTATAAGTAGTCATTTCAACTAAAGCCATCGGTCCTCTAGCATGGAGTTTTTGAGTACTAATTCCAAGTTCAGCTCCAAACCCAAAACAACCTCCATCAGTAAATCTAGTTGAAGCATTATGATAAACACAAGCACTATCAATTAAATTTAAGAAATTACTCGCAACATCCTCATTTTCTGTAATGATTGCATCAGAGTGTTTTGTTGAAAAAGTTAAAATATGATTAACAGCCTCATCAAAACCTTTGACAACCTTTACATTTACAATTAAATCTAAGTGTTCTGTTGCAAAGTCTTTTTCTAATGCTTCCTCACACTCAATTATTTCTTGAGTTTTTTTACAGCCTTTAATTATAACATTTGATTTTGTAAAAAGATCTTTTAATTGTGGTAAAAATTCTTTTGAAATTGCTTCATCTATTAAAATAGTTTCAACTGCATTACAAACTGAAGGTCTACTTGTTTTAGCATTATGAACTATCTTTAATGCTTGACAAAGGTCAGCTTCTTTTTCAACATAGATATGACAAATCCCTGCTCCTGTTTCAATCACTGGAACAAGTGAGTTTGCTACTACAAAATTAATTAAGTTTTCACCACCACGTGGTACTACTAAATCAAGATATTCTTTTGCTTTAATTAATTCTAAAACTTTATCTCTATTTGTATCGTCAATAAAAGTAATAACTCCAATTGGTAAAATATCTTTAATTGCTTTATGCATTACTTCTACTATTGCTTTATTAGAATTTAGTGCTTCACTTCCACCCTTTAAAACACAAGCATTTTTTGTTTTTAAACAAAGTACTGCAATATCAACACTAACATTAGGACGTGCTTCATAGATTGCTCCAATTACACCAAATGGTACTCTTACCTTTTCAATTAAAAGGCCTTCTTTAGTATTAAACGTTTCTAAAACCTTATCAACATCAAAATTAATTTCTCTTATTTTTAAAACATCTTTACTAATACTTTCAATTCTATCTTTTGTTAGTAAAAGTCTATCAATCATTGCTTTAGAAATACCTCTTTCTTGAGCAGCTAAGATATCTTTTTCATTTGCTTTTAAAATATAATCAATATTATTAATTAATTCTTGAGAAATATTTTCTAATGCTTTGTTTATTTTAGAAGGTGCCGTTATTCCTAAAACTTTACTAGCTTCTTTAGCACTTTTTAATTTTTCAATCATTTATCTTCACCCTTATTTATTACTAAATCATTCGCATGAATTATTTCTTCTTTAGATTTATAACCTAAAATATTAGCAAATTCATTTGAATCTTTTCCTTTCAATAATCTTGTTTCCTCACTACTATAACTAATCACTCCTCTAGCACAAACCTTAGAGTTTTTATCTTTAATTTCTACAACGCTTCCTGCTAAGAAACTACCAACTACATCTATAATGCCTTTTGCTAGAACGCTTTTTCTTTTCTTACAAACAGCATTAATTGCTCCATCATCTAAAATAATTGCTCCTTTTGGTTCGCTATTATAAATTAACCAATGAGCCTTAGCTTGCAAGCGATTATTTTCATGACCATTAAACCAAGTACCAATATTTTCTTTATTTAAAGCTTTAATAATATTATCTAAATTATTACCATTTAAAATCAAAGTAGAGCATCCTGCATCTTGAGCCATTTTAGCAGCATGGATTTTTGTATACATCCCACCACTGCCAACCTTAGAACTACTTCCTCCTGCCATTTGATAAATCTCATCACTAATGCAATCAACACAAGAAATTAATTTTGCATCTTTATGAACACTAGGATTCTTATCATAAAGCCCGTCAATATCAGTTACTAAAACTAATAGATCAGCTGAGATTGTAGCTGCAACTAAAGCTGATAATTTATCATTATCACCCATTTTAATTTCTTCAACTGCTAAAGCATCATTTTCATTAATAATTGGAACTACATTAAAATTAAGTAAATTATCTAAAGTATTTTTTAAATTAGTTACTCTAGATCTAATTTCTAAATCATCATGTGTTAATAACAATTGAGCACATTTTAAATTATGTGCTTTAAAAGATTCTTCATAAATTTGAATTAACCCAGATTGTCCAACAGCAGCACATGTTTGTTTTAAATTAATTGTTTTAGGTCTTTCTTTTAATTCTAACTTACTAGCACCAACTGCAACAGCACCTGATGTTACTAAAATAACTTCATATTTTTCTTTTAAAGTTGAAATTACTTTAGCTATCTCTTTTATCTTTGCTTCATTTAATTTTAACTTTGCATCAAGCAAAGTTGAAGAACCAATCTTTATTACAATTTTTTTAATTTTATTAATTTCTCTCATATCTGTCCACCTTGTAGCATACATTATAACATTTTTATTTATATTTGTTAAGACAAAAAGAATTGGTATAAAAAGGACACTTTTTTAAGTGCCCTTAAGTTAAGTCATTACTTTTTTTAATCCCAAGATAAAGGTTGAATTCTAAACGTAGCTGAAATACTTGGATAAGCAACAGATGTTGCTGTAATAATAGTATCAAAATATACATTTACTCTTGTTACAAGTCCATTCTCATCAACTGTTGCAGCATTTATATTGCTTGAAACCCATGTTACAGATTTATCTATTGACGCCTCATCAACTCCAGGTGCAAAAGTCATCGTTGCAACAAGTTGTAAAGTACCTCCATTTTCAGTTGGATAATTTCCAGTAAATGTAACAGTCATTCCTGTTGCTTCTGGAATGTCATTAATTGTATAAGTTGCTTTAATATTTGCATCATCAACAGACACAGCTGTAATTGTAACATCGCCATAACTTACAAGTGTCACAAGTCCTGCTTCAGATACTGTTGCAATACTTTCATCACTTGTTGACCAAGTAACTACTTGACTAGCTGATGATGGTAGAACTGTTGCTTTTAATTTAACAGTTGAACCAATTTTTTTAACATATTCTCCAGCCTCAATACTCATTGATTCTGGTGCATGATATTTAACAATAATATTATATGTTCCTCTAATAGTTGGATCGTATGGATCTTTAGCAATAACAGTAACTGTTCCTGCTGTTATTCCACTTAAAACTCCTTCTTCTGTAATTGTTGCAGTTCCAGAATCTGCACCACTACCAACAGACCAAATAGGTGTAGGTGAAGCATTATCTGGTTCAATACTACAAGTCATTTGTAAAGGTGTACCAACATAAATTTCAGTATCTGTATTTGTAATTGTGATATTTGTTGCAGTTGCATAATTATTAACTTTAATATTGTATTTAGCCACTAAAGTAGTATCAGCCACACTTGTTGCACTAATAGTTACATTTCCTTCTGCAACCCCTGTAACTTTACCTGATGCATTAACTGTTGCAACTTCTTCATTGCTACTTAACCAAGTCACTTCTTGACTTGAATAAGAAGGAACAACTAAGGCTGTTAATTCTAATACTTCATCTTTTACTAATACATTACCATTAGCATTAATTCTAATTGAAGTTCCCGCTAAAGGAGTTACAACAATTTCTACTGTATCAAAAATAGTTTTATCTTCTTTAAAATAAGCCGTTACCGTTGCACTTCCTTCAGCTACTCCTGTAACAACATCTTCTAAAACACTTACTATTTCTTCATCGTCGCTTTCAAAAACTAAAGTTCCACTACCTCCATAAATTGAAGGAATTAATCTTAACTCTTGACCTATAGCAATTTCTTCTGTTTGATTAGTAAACATTATTTGTACTCTTGTAACACTTCGTTTACATCCCGTAACAAATATTAATATTCCTAGTACTGCTAGTAAAAACCAATTTCTTTTCATAAAGTATCCTTTCTAACTGTTTAATTCTGTCTACTATTGTATCATAAGTTTTTAAACTTGTTAAGATTTTTTTAAATTTTATATTTTTTATTAATTCTTATTTTAAATTTAAAACAAGTTTTAATTTATATTTGCAGTTTTATATGCTTTATCATATAATTATTATGGTGAAGAAAAATGGAAGAAAATAAATTAATAACCTCTAGTGAGTTTAATGAAGAAGAACATACCTTTAAAACTATTAAAGCTAGAAAAGTTACTTTAAAAAAGAATTATAAGTTTATTAAAACAAATATCTTTTATTTAATTTATAGTGATATCTTTGTTGGAGTAATGTTGTTTTTAACAACAATCTACACTAAACTTATTTTAGGTTCTAAAATAGTTAATAAATACTATAAAAAAGAAATTAATAAATCTGGTGGTGTGATTATTGCTAACCACATCCACCCTTTAGATGTTTCAATTATTGGTAGAAGTTTTTATCCAAGAAGAGTTTATCCTTTAACTTTAAAATCTAACTTTGGTCTACCTATTATTGGTTTTATGCAAAAATCAGCCAGAGCAATTCCAATACCAGATAATATAGCACAATTAAAAAAATTTGACTCTGAAATAATTGAAGCCTTAAATAAAAAGAAAAAGATTTTAATTTATCCAGAAGGAAGTCTCTCTCTTTATGATAAAACTTTAAGAAAATTTAAAACAGGTGCTTTTAGATATAGTGCACTTACAAACAAACCAATCCTACCAATTATTACTACCTTTAGAAAAGCAAAAGGATTAAGAAAACTTTTTAGAAAAAACAAACCTCTTTTTACAACAACTTTTTTAAAACCAATTTATCCAGATGAATCTTTAAAAGAAAGAGAAAACATAATCTATCTTCATAATAAAGCAAGAGAAGTTATGCAAGATTTTATAGATAAAGCTTATTAAAAAAAGTACAAAAATTTTTGTACTTTTTTTTAATACTTTAATTTATTTTTTTATTCTCCTTTATAACCCCAATACACTGGACGATTATAACAATTCCACTCTTCATCCCATCCTTCTGGTTGACTTTTACTTCTAGCTTTAATTTTTACTTTGGCTGTAAATGAAAAAACGGAATAACCAACATATTTAACACTTTCTGGTATTATTAAAGATTCTAAATCCCAGCATTCTTGAAATGCCCGCGATTCTATTCGCTCAACTCCTTCAGGAATATTTATTCTTATCAAATCATGTAAATTGTTGAATGCACGCCCTGCAATCCTTTTAACACTATATCCTTCTATTATATTTGGAATGCTTATAGATGTATCTTTATCTTTCCCTTGTACATATCCTACTATACTAGCAAAATATTCATCATTTATTTTTGAAATTCCATATTCAAATTTATCTTCGGTAACTCCATAACTTATAAATCCTAATATTGTTGTATATATACCATTGCTATATGCGTTCCCCCAACCTTCTGGAATTGTTTCAGTTTTAACACAAATTGTTACTTTTGAGCTATCTCTAAACGCATTTGAGAATAAAGTTTCAACGCTTGTTGGAATTATAACTGTCTCTAAATTTGTACACTCAGCAAATGTATATCCATAAATGGTTTTTACTCCTTCAGGTATTATAATATTTTTTAAATTTTCACACTTCCGGAAAACACCTTCACCTAAACTTACATTTTCAGGTAAATCAACATTTAATAGATTAATGCATTTATAAAATGCATAATAATTAATACTTACAACACTTTTGGGTATAACTATCGCTTGTAGACCACTACACTCAGCAAATGCTAAGTTCTCTATAACCTTAACGCTTTCAGGAATTGTAACCCATCTTAAACTTTGGTTAGATCTAAAAGCTGATACACCTATACTTGTTACTTCTTTTCCTTTATAACTTGAAGGTATTATAAGTTCTTTCCCATATTCTACTTCCCCTATATATTTATCTATTTCATAAGTACCATCTTCTTTTAATTCAAAAGTATAATCTTCATACTTATTGCAAGCAGTAAGTGTTAAAAAGATAACCAAAATTATTAATACACTAAATACTTTTTTCATTTACTTTCTCCTTCATTTATAATTTAATTGTCTATTGTAATAGTAAACTCAACTTTCATTACTAGTAATTATTCTATCATATATAATTTATATATACAAATATTTATATTTTTAATTATACTTTTTAAAAAAACTAATTTATCTAAATACTTCTTATAAAGAAAATTAAAGGCTTGAGATTCCAAATAGAATTTCAAGCCTTTTAATTTTAAATCGTTTTAATAATTGTTGAATTCTTCTTTTTTAAAAGTCAACTTTTATTATTCCGCTACAACAGGTATAGGAAAACCATCTTCTCCATAAATCCAACCAGTTCCATAATTATAATAATATGGAATAGGATCTTGAGTAGAATCAGTATGATAATTCCAATCTCCTTCCCAATCAATAATTATTCCAGATTCATCTGCATCTCTAGCTACATAAACTGTTAGTGCATAGCAGCCATCAAATACATATGAAGACACATAGTCAATTGTTTCAGGAATTACAACATGAGTTAAACTACTACAATTACTAAATACACCTGATAATATCATATTAAATTCTAGGCTAGTACCTGTTATTTCAACAAATACTAATGAGGTAGGAATATAGTATGAAATTGTCTCGTTTCTTACCGCTTCATAACTACCAGTATATTGAACTGATCCAAATATAAAACCAAAATCACACTCATTATTCGTTGCTATTGAAGATTTACCAGTAAATGGTATTTTAAGAGTAACTAGTCCACTCATTCCTTTTAGAGCACCTTCTTCAATTATTTGAATTTTAGAACTAGATAGATCAAGATGTTCTACACTTGTAATTCCATCAAAAGCATTTGAACTAATAGTAAAACTACTAGCACTTCCTGCACCAACTTTTATAGTTTTAAGATTTGTTGGAATATAAAAGACACCTGCTTCGCCTGTAGGAACTGTATAACTATAAGAATATTCATCTGTACCAAATATGAAACCAAACCTAGTCTCCAAACCAGATGTACCTACTTCTCTTCCAATATATGGTAAAGTAATTTCTTCTAATCCATAACAGCCCTTAAAAGCACCTTCATCTATATACCAAACATTTAAACCTTCTCCATCTTGTCCAATAGATAATGATTTAATACTATGACAGTTTTCAAAAGCATATGAATTAATTTCTATTTGCTTGTTATTTTTAATTATAACATTTTGTAAAGATGATGGAATATAGTAGTTTATTCCGCCTGTATTTGAAGGAACTTCATAACTGCCACCATATGAAACAGTTCCAAAAATATCACCAAATCTACTACTAGCAATAAACGGTAAGTTAAGGTTAACTAAAGCACTCATACCCTTTAGAGCACCCGTTTGAATAGTTACGACTTGAGAAGAAGCTAAATCAAGACTTTCTACACTCTTAAGTCCATCAAAATCATTTGTTAGAATGTCAATTGGATGTGCAAGATAACTATCTGTCTCTACTCCAATTTTTATAGATTTAAGACTGTTAGGAATATAATAATAATATCCTGCACCTTTACTTGAAGGGATTTCATAACTATCTTGGTATTCGCTAAAACCAAATACATAACCAAACTGAGACTGTGGACCAGTTGACCCTATGATAGACCCAACATATGGTAAGGCAATTTCTTCTAAGCCATAACATCCCTTAAAAGCACCTTCTGATATATAATCAAACGCATAGTCGGCATTTATTTTTTCAACTACTATCGATTTAATACTATAACAATTTTCAAAAGCCTTTGAAGCAATTATTAAATATGCAGTTGGATCAACTACTATTTCTACAGTTTGTAAAGTTGATGGAATATAGAAATTTATTCCAACCTCTCCTGAAGGAACGTCATAGCTTCCCTCATAAAAGACAGTTCCAAAGATATAACCAAATCTAGATTCTCTACCTCCTGCTCCGTATGTTTCACCAACAAATGGTACTTTAATATGTTCTAAAGCAATACATCCTTTAAACGCACCTTCTTCAATGGTCCACAATGAAGATGGAGCTATAAATGAAGTAAGACCACAATCTTGAAATGCACTTGTCTTTATTAAATTTAACTTTGAACCTTCTGTAAATGTTACAATAGTAAGATTTGTACAACTTCCAAAAGCAAAACCATGAATTTCTTCTACCAATTCAGGAATTTGGATTGATACTAAAGCAGTACAGCCCTCAAATACATTTTCTCCAATCTTTTTTGTATTTCTTGGAAGTATCATAGTCTCAAGAGCAGTACATCCTGCAAATGCATAATTATAAATCAAAGTATCACTTATTTCAGCTTCAAACACTATACTAACAAACGATATACAATCTTTAAATGCATTGTTTCGAACTTTAGTTTCACCAGTAATTGTAACACTAGTTAAGCTAAGTGGTAGATAAAAACCATTTGCAGAATAAGTTGTAGTACCCACTGAACCATAACTTGATTTACCAAAGATGTAACCAAATCTTGATTCATCTGGATCTGTTGTAGTTTTGTTTTTACCAACAAACGGCACACTGATTTCTTCTAAGCCATAGCATCCTTTTAAAGCACCTTCACCGATAGAAGTAACTGTATAAGTTAAATTTCTATTTCTAATAGTTAATGACTTAATACTATAACAATCTTCAAAAGCAACACCTGCAATTGTAATATTTTGTATGCCAGTCTCAATTACAACAGTTTCTAAAACTGATGGAATACAAAATGTCGTTATACCTTCTCCTGCAGGAATAGAATAACCTCCAGTATATTGATCAGTTCCAAAGATATATCCAAACCTAGATTCTTGATTTGTTGCTGAAGCAGATTTACCAACAAATGGTAATTTAATATATTCTAAAGCAGCACATCCACTAAATACAGCTTGTTCAATAATTGCCACTGTAGACGGGCACTCAAATGAAGCAAAAGCGCAATTTTTAAACGCATTTTCTCGTATCATACCCAATGTTGAAGTTTCTCTAAATGTTACAGTAGTAAGATTTGTACAACCTTCAAAGGCTGAACTACCAATTTCTTCCAAACTATCAGGGAATGAAATTGATGCTAAAGCAATACATCCTTTAAATGCACTAGGTCTAATTATATTTACTGTAGAACTCTCTGCAAATGTTATAGAATCAAGAGTTGAACATCCTTCAAAAGCTGACATATTAATACTTTCTACACTCTTAGGAATTGTAATTGCCCCTAAAGCAATACAATCCTTAAACGCTGAACTTCCAATTGTATTTACTTTAGAAACATCTACAAACGTTACAGTAGCAAGAATTGAACATCCTTCAAAAGCTGATATGCCAATCCCCATTACACTATTAGGAATTATAATTGATGTTAAATCAACACATTCCTTAAATGCGTAGTCTCCAATAACGCCTATTTTTGAATCTTCTGCAAATGTTACAGTAGTAAGGTTTGAACACCCCTCAAATAGACTTGCAGATATACCAGTTACTTTTTTAGGAATATAAATTTCTTCTAAAGCAGTTGCACCCATAAACACTTTATTACCTATTGTAGTTGTTGTTTCTGGTAATGTAATATCCGTTAATAGAATACAACCCATAAATGCTTCATTCCAAATTGCTGTAAAGCATATATTGTTAGAATCAAATTTTATTTGTGTTAATGATATACAATTTTTAAACGAACTATTACCAATTGTTTCGAGAAGACTTGGGAATTCAAATGGTACTGTACCTAATAGAGTACAATCCATAAATACACCAGCACCAATTTCTACTACATTGCTTGGGAATGCAAAAGTTGGAAGATTACTACAACCACTAAATGCAAAATTACCAATTAAAGTATTCAGTAAATCTTCATTAAATACTATACTAGTTAAAGATGTACAGTCTGTAAAAGCATAAGCAGGAATTCTAGATGTACCAATGATTGTAACATTAGTTAAACTAGTAGGAATATAGAAGTCATTTGCTAAATAAGCCTCACCTTCTTCCCCATAACTTGTTTTACCAAAGATATAACCAAATCTTGTTTCATCTGGATCACTTGTATCATTATTTTTACCTACAAATGGTAAAGAAAGTTTAGTTAAACCAACACATCCCTTAAATGCTTCAGCACCCATTGTATTAACACCATCATTAATACTTACTTCTTCAAGTGATTTAACGCCATTAAATGCTGATTCAGCAATTTTTTGAGCATTGGTAACATCAATTTTCTTTAATGATGATGGATAATATATATCACCAACTTGATAAGACCCATTAAACCAAACTGTACCAAAGAAATATCCTAACGTATAATCAAAGCCTGATATTCCGCCAGTTGAATCTTTGCCAATAAAAGGAGTTGTAATACTTTCTAATGTTGAACAACTTCCAAAAGCAGCTAGTCCTATCGCAGTTACACTATCACTTATTACTATAGAAGATAATGCCTCACAACCATAGAAAGCACTTCCTCCAATTTCATCTAAGGAAGAATTATCTGATAGATCAATATTTGTTAATTTTTTACAATTAGCAAATGCTTCACCACCAATTCCTTCTAATAGTGACACACTTCCAAAAGTAACAGTTGTTAAATTGATAGCATTATAAAAAGCTTTTTGATTAATAGTTTGAACACTAGAAGGAATAGTTATTCTTTCAAGCCCATTACATCCAGCAAACTGATTTGCAGCAATTTCAGTAGTACCACCTGCTAAAACAAGCATTGCATTTTTCATTGGATTTTGTGTTAATGTTTTATTAATAATAGTTCCACCAGTAGAATATACAATCGTCATATTAGCAGGAACATTATCAATATTTCCACCAAAATAATAAGCCAGTGGATGAGCTAGTTCACTAGATAATTGAAATTCCATTAAAGAGGTACTTCCTGCCAAGATTGAATAACCGATTTCTTTAGTCTTATTTGAAAATTCTATTGTTTTTAAATTAGGCATATTAGCAAAAGCATTATTACCAACTTTTTTAATTTCTTCAGGTAAAATTAAAGTTTCTAATGTTGTATTATTCTTAAAAGCATTATCAGCAATTTTAGTAATGTATTCACCGCCAACATCTAAAGGTACTGTAAAATTGTTTTGAGTGCCCCCATATTTAGTTACAGTTATTCCATCACTAGGTGCCTCATCTAAAAGAATCATCCCAGACAATTCCATAGTCCAAAGAGCTAATAACATAACATTTTTATCATATTCATATCTAAATGGCGCTTGAACAATTTGTGAATTGTAACTCCAACCAACAAAAGTCCAGCCACCATCTCTTGTTGGTGTTTCTAAACTTTCTATGTAATCAAATCTTCTAACTACTTGTGATGCAACTGCACTTTCACCATCATTATTAGGATCAAAACTTAAAACAAAGTCTTGTTCTACAGCCCATTGTGCAACTAAAGTTGCATTATTTAAAACTGTATAATTTTCTAAAGCTTCATAATAATACAAACCACATTTCCAATAAACAAATGTATAGCCTTCTTTAACTGGTAAAGGTAATTCATATACAGTACCATGAGATAGATTCACCTCATTTATTGGATCTCCTAAATCATCATAAACCACTCCACCATTAGTATTATAAGTAATTGTATAACTCTTAATTGTATAAGTTGCTTTGATTTCTTTTGAAGCTGTAATATTTTTATAATCAATCTCTTGCCAACCATCAAAGTTATAGCCATCTCTAACTGGAGCAGCTGGTGGAGTTGCATCCTCACCATGCTCAACCATTTCTTCTTTAATGATGTAGTTGTTATAATCTTTAAATTGAACTAAATATTCATTGATTCTAAACTGAGCAACCACCATATTAAGATCACTAGTAACAAAACTAAAATCATAATCCCAACCAGTAAATGTATAACCATCTCTTTCAGAAACACTTGGAGCTGTAGCTGATGCTCCATGATCTACTGTTTCTACTTTTAATGGGTCGCCTAAATTCCAATTATAGAATTTAACTGTATAACTTTTAATTGTATAAGTTGCTTTGATTTCTTTTGAAGCTGTAATATTCTTATAATCAGTCTCTTTCCAGCCATCAAAGTTATAACCTTCTTTATTTAAATTCAAAGGAGGATTAGCATCATTCCCATGAGCGACCATTTCTTCTTTAATAATATAATCATTATAATCTTTAAATATTACTTTATAAACATTTACATCAAATGCAGCATCAACTCTACCACTAGCTTTAACATTAGTATAAGCTCCAGTCCAACCAGTAAATGTTTTACCTGCTACAGCTTCTACTACTGGAGGAATTGCATCTTCTCCATAATTAACTTTTTGAGTTTCGCCTTCTTTAACACCATCAATGTAAAAATCAATATCATACTTAATAATATTATAAGTTGCTTTAACTTCTAAATCATCTTCAATATTATCAAAGTCTTGATCCCAACCTTTCCAAGTATGTCCTTCTTTTGTTGGGATAGTTGGTGCTGTTGCACTAGCACCATATAAAACAAATTCAACTTTTAAGATTGTTCCATTATCATCTTTAAATGTTACTTGATATTTATTAATTTGAAATTCTGCTTTTACACTTGTATTAGCAGTTATCTTTTTATAATTTGACCAACCAACAAAAGTATAACCATCTTTAACTGGTTCATCAGGTAAAGTAGCATCTTCTCCGTGAGTTATAGTTTGAGGAATTCCATATATATCTTCATCAACATAAAACGTTACTTTATATGATTTAGGATTATATTTTGCAATAACTACTAAATCACTAGTAATATTGTTAAATGTTTTACTCCAACCATCAAAGTCATATCCTTCCCTTGTAGGTTCATCTGGAGCAATCGCTGCTTCTCCGTGTCTAACATATGATTCTTGAATAGTATAACCATTAAAATCTTTAAACACTACTTTATAAACATTAATATCAAAAGCTGCTTCAATATCAGCTGCTTTTGTAACGTTAGTATAATCTCCTACCCAACCAGTAAAAGTACAACCTTCTTTAACTGGAGCATCAGGCAAAATAGCACTCTCCCTATATGCTACTTTTTGAGTTTCACCTACTTGAACTCCGTCTACAAAAAAATTAATAGCGTATTTTTTAACTTCGTATTCTGCCTTAACTTCTAAATTGCCAGTTACGTTATTAAAATCTACGCTCCATCCAACAAAATCATACCCATCTCTAACTGGGTCTTCTGGTGCTTCTGCATTCAAACCACTTTTTACAGATGTAGTTTTTAAGATTGCACCACTGTAATCTTTAAACACTACTTCGTATTTGCTATCTAAGCAACCCGTTAAAAAAAATAATGCTAATACAAAAGCAATTCCTAAATAAAACTTTCTTATCATACTATTTTCTCCTTTCAGTTTATTTTTCAATAAACAGTTAGCATGTCTCTATTTTAAAATTTTTACCTTTAAAAGTCAATGTTTTTTATCTTTCCCAAAAAAATAAACGCTAGTTATTTAGCGTTTATTTTTTGATATATTTAATAATTTCAATTATCCCAAAGATTATTGTGATAACTAAAAGATATATTAATCCTAATAAAATAGAATTAATAAAACTCCATTTTAAAACATTCATTACCACAAAATAAATTAATCCTACACCTACTACATTAACAAAAGCTTCAATATGTATTTGATGGTCTAATAACTTATTAGCATTAACAAAACTCCACCTTGCAACATTCGCACAAAATCCAAAAGCAATATAACTAAGCATCAAACCAATATATGCAATAACACTACTATCTAAAAAATTATTACCAATTGAAAGTCCCGTTAATAAAACAAAAATTCCAGTAAACAAATAAATAAAGCCTTCTTTAATTTTATGTTTATTTAAATATAAATAACCTTCTTTAAAGCAATAAAATAAATAATACTTTTCTTCATCTGTTAACATTAAAGCAATTTCTTCAGCTTCTTTTTGACTAAAAACTTCAGTTAATGATTCAATGTAATTAATGATAGCTCTCTTACCTTGATATTCAAGAGTTAAGACAGCTTTATTATTACAAACAATGCAATGTTTATTAACTCCACTTTTCTTACATTTATAACAATAATATTTTAACAGTGAAGTTTCATCAAGTCTATCTTCTAATTGATAATTATATTTAATAAATTTATCTTTGCTTTTAAATAAATCATGCCCACAAAAAACACATTTCTCAAAACCCTCTTGACATAAAAACCCACAAAATTCACACTTTTTCATCTTTACTCCAATTTATGAACTTAACTGACTTTTTAAAACATTTTCAATTCCTTGCTTATTTTCAGCTACTAAATGACTTTCTTTTAAACCGGTCTCAGTATTTAAAGTAATACTAATTAAAGAAGGAACATTAGAAATATATAAATTATCCCAAGAAGTTATTCCGTTAACTTTATAGTTTCCTTTTTCATCTCCTACCCCATGAGATGTTTCTCCTTCAAAAACTCTAAAGATACCATATTCTGTTTCACCATTATCAAACATATTTTCACTATCTGATAAATCAAAACCATAAACTGACCTTTTATTTAAGTTGCTCTTTTCTTCTAAAGCTTTTAAATAATCTAGAATAATAGGTTTTGTTAGATCACAATACCCACAATTATCTTTATAAAAATAAACAAAATATCTATCTTCTTCTTGTGTATATATTTCATTTTGAATTAAAGATTTAATCTCTACATTTTTATCTTTACAGCCAGTTAAGATTCCAATTAAGATTATTAAAAGAATAATATTAATTCTTTTCATTTGTTTCTTTTCCACCTAAAGGATAAGAATATCCAATAACGTGTCTTAAAACACCACCACTCATTAAATCAGCATCTTTTTTAGTATTTCTTAAAAATCCACATTTTTCTAAAACTTTTCCAGAATAAATATTTTCTTCTAAACGAGTTGCATAAATATCTGTTTTACCAGATTTAATTAACCACCTAACAAAAGCACTAACTGCCTCTGGAGTATATCCTTTACCCCAATATTTTTCACCAACAGCATAAATTATTTGAGCAGATTTTGGATCTTTTTCAATCTTACTTAATCCAACATATCCAATTACTTTATCAGTCTCTCTTAAAACAATCGCAAATTTAGTAGATTTTCTGGCCATATAATCTTTAATTAAATTATCAATATCTTCTATTGCATCAGTTCTATCTTTTAAAGCTTTTGTAAATAAAAATCTATGAACATTTTCATTTCTAAATAACTCATAATAACTCTCTATATCATTATCATTAAATTCTCTAATAGTTAATCTTTTACTTTCCAGTGGTCTAAAAGAAAAATATGCACCTTCGTTATATAAATTGTCTTTTAAATATCTATAAGTTACTTTATCTAAAAATTGAAATTTAAATTCATTCTCATCAAAATATTTAATTACTTTATAATCTTTATAAACAAAATAGATTGTAATTAAAATACTAATAATTTGAATTGCAATTGCAAAATACATCAATGCATTAGTAACCTCATTAGGTAGGACTGTAACAGCAAGCTTTATAATAATCGCAACTATCAAAACAAAAACCGCTAAAAGCAAAGCACCAATACAAGGTAAAAAAATCTTTAAAAATGTATTTTTTTTAATATTTTGAAGTACATATTTATGCAAATATTGCCTACTAAATTCAAATTCATTTACTCTATAATAAACTCTATTATCGCTTAAGCCAATTAATTTATCAACCTCTTCTTCATATGCTTTTTTTGTATAGCCTAAATTTTTATAAAGTAAATTATTCTTTTCTTCAAAAAGAATTTTTTCACTACCACACCTAATACACTTATCCATTTTCTCAGTGTTTACTTTTAAACATTCTACACATTGAAATTTTTTCATTTTTACCACCTTACTTAAATCCTTTATTTAGAAAAAGTTAGGCCTTTACCTAACTTTATTTTTTTTACCATTTAACAGCTTTATTAGCCGAACCAAAAACACCAATCTTTTCTTTAACAGCCGCAGTAATTCCTTTTGCAGCAGGGCCTAAGATTTTTCTTGGATCATATACTTTAGAATCATTAGCAAGTAATGCTCTTAATTCGCGAGCAAACGCTAATTGGCATTCAGTGTTAACATTAATTTTGCATGTTCCACAAGCAATAGCTTTTTTAATTTTTTCATCAGGAATACCAGTTCCACCATGTAATACTAAAGGAAGACGAGTAGCATTCATAATTTGTTCCATTTCTTTAAAACCTAAAACAGGTTCACCTTTATAAGGACCATGAACACTTCCTAAAGCTGGAGCTAAAGTATCAATACCAGTTTCTTGAACTAACTTAACGCATTCATTAACATCAGCATATTTAATTCCATCACCAACAACATCATCTTCTTGTCCCCCAACAGTACCAAGTTCAGCCTCAACTGTAACTCCTCTGTTATGTGCATAATCAACAACTTCTTTTGTAATTCTAATATTTTCTGCTAATGGATGTTGAGATGCATCAATCATAACAGAAGTAAATCCTGCATCGATTGCAGCCTTACATGCATCAAATGAACTTCCGTGGTCTAAATGAATTGCAACATCTACAGAAATTTTTTGATCTTTGATTAATCCTTTTACCATTCCAACAACAGTTTTATACCCGCCCATATAACGAGCAGCACCTTCTGATACTCCTAGAATTACTGGAGAATTCATTTCTTCAGAAACTGCAAGGATTGTTTTTGTCCATTCAAGATTATTAATATTGAATTGACCAACCGCATACTTTTCTTCTTTTGCTTTTAAAAGCATATGTTTCATATTAACTAAAGCCATACTCATACCTCCTATTTCTTTTTACTTGTGTATTGTTTTAGTAATTCTTGATCTTGTTCTTTTTTCATTTCTTTTACTGCTTGTTTTTTCTCTAATCTATATGATACTAATATTAAGATTCCATAAGATACAATCGCAACACCAAGCCATGCTATGGCATATGGTTGGATAGCAACTAAAGCTCCACCCATAACATAATCCATTGTATGAGGAGTTGATACCCATGCTATAAAATATATTAGGAAATATAAAACAGCAATCCCAGCAAAAATGGAAATTCCAATTAGCCATTTTTTAAAAGTTTTTTCGTTCATGTTTCACCTCGAGTTAATTAATTTTAAAAACCTTTTTTATTATATCACGAAAATTATTAAACTTCAATAATATTATACATTTTCAATTCCTTTATTTGTTTTTATTTTTTTAATAACAAACTTATTCAAAACTAAAATTAAAACTAAAAGAAGTACTGCTCCTACAAAAAATGTCCCTGACATTAAAAGAAAACCAGTATATCTTCCATTAGGAAAACTTGGATCAACTGCAATTAGTCTTGGTTGTTTTGAAGCTAAAAGCAAATACCCAAAGGCTGAATAAAAACAATACATCATACAAATCCCACAAATCAACATAAATAATTTAACAACGCTTTTCATTTTTATCCCTCCATCCTATATTCTCTAAACTCAGACTTTTTAAAATAACCCATTTTTTCATTATGAGGAATTGGTTTTTCTATAACATAACCTTCAAAAAGCATAATCTCTTCTTTTAGGCTTGTTGGTGTTATCACCATGCCTGATGAAAGATGGGCTTCTTCTCCAACAATTTCATTCCATAAATTAAACGAAAAGTAAGAACAATTTTTTCTAGGAGTCCATAAATCATTTTCTTCAATAAAAGTATTCATTTTTTCAATATCTTCTACTGTCAATCCATAACTTAAAGAATATCTATTTATATATCTTTGATACTCATGAATATAAGCACTTTCTATATTAAACCAAACACCAGCATGTAGGCTTGTATTCCAAGCACTAAAAGTAATCTCTTCAGTTGGTGCTACATCAAATCCATAAATAGTAATAACTTCACTACTTTTATTTTCTAAAGTTAAAAAAGCATGTCCTAAATTCATAAGTCCATATTTAGTCTCATCTTTTCCATCGTATGTTACTAAACTTAAAATCGCAACTGCATCTTCAGAAATAATTATTTTATTCTTTAAGATAGGCTCTTTTTTAACACAACCAACGCTAAAGATTAATAACATAAACAACAAAATTATCCTCTTCATATTATCCTCCAAAAATAAACTGATAATTTATTTTATCACAAAATTATTTAAAGTCCATTGTTTATTAAAACAAAAATAAAGTTGTAAGAAAATTACAACTTTATTAATTAATTTATTCAATAAACTCTATATAAATATTTCCATTTGTTGTGTTTAGTTTTATAACATTTGATTTACTTGGATTAAGAGTTTGACTTGCTAGTACCATATCTTCAAAATAAATCTTACCATTTGTTGTTCTGACACTTATTCTAAAGTCATCTGAATTACCAATGATGCTTACTCTTACTGTACCGTTTGTTGTAGCACAATCTGCATCAAGTGTCATAACACTTGTTAAGTTGATATTTCCATTAGTTGTTTCAGCAGATAACTTTTTATCTATTCTAGAATTTACCACACTAATAGTCCCATTTGTTGTATTCATTGTAGCATCATTTTCAACATAAACATCTCTTAATGTTAAAGAACCATTCGTAGTTTCTAAATCAACCATATTAATTAAAGATATATTTTCAACCTTAATATTTCCATTAGTTGTTTCAATATAAATATTACCTGAAAAACTAGCTGGTAAAAATAATTTAACTAATCTAATGTGACTTGAAGTCCATTTAAAGATTGTAAAAATTTGTCTTTTTGTAATATTATCTAAAATTAATCTTCCTTCTGTATAATTATAATTAAAACTATCCTTTTCAGAATTAAAATATTCTAAATGCCAACTATCATCACTTGATAGCACAACTTCAACTGATCTATTAATTGCTGTAATATTAATTTCTGTAATTGTTTCTGTTCCTTCTTGTTTTATAAAAGTATATGACCCATCATCATTAAAATGAGTTGCTACACTTTTTATATCTCCACCCAAAGCAAAAACTCCTACTAAAGAGATAACTATTCCAAACAACATTGCTAAACCTAAAAATTTTAAAATTTTACTAAGCATTAGTATTTACCTCCACTTTTTTCTTAATTACCCTACTAAACAATTTAGTTATTTTATTAAATAAAAATACCGCTAATTGATAAGCCCAAATCAGCAACATTCCAATAAAACTTAAAGCAAAAATAAGAATTCCTGCAACAATAAATCCATTACCAATCCCTAAAGTTCCACTTAAAAGTAGTGGTACTGCAACAATTATTGCTATTATAAAAGATGAAATTAAACCAACTATAGAACCTAAAAACCCAAGAAATAACCCTATCGCAATTGCAACAAAACCTATCGCTAATAAAACCAAAATAGGGGAAGTACAAATTGCTAAAATTGCAACAAAACTTTTCCATGATTTTTTAATGTCTTTAGAATCACTTCTATTTTCTACAATATCAACTGTAATCCTAGCAACTATTTTTTCTATATCACCAAAACCTTCTATAATTTCAGCCTCTGTTTTACCAGCTTCAACTCCTTCAGCTATTATTTCTTCATAATAAGAAATAGCTTCACTAATTTCTATTTCAGAAAACTTATTTTTAAGTGCTTCTTTTAATTTTAAAACAAATTCATTTTTATCCATTTCTATCTCCTTCTTCATTTCTTAAAATAAAATCATAAACTTTTTTAATATCTTCCCATTCTTTTTTAAAACTAACTAACCGTTCTTTTCCATTATCTGTTATTCGATAATACTTTCTAAGCCTCCCATTATATTCTTCTTGATAAGTACTTATACTTCCACTTGCTTCAAGGCGCCTTAGAATTGGGTATAAAGTAGATTCGCTAATTTCAATAATCTCTGATAACTCTTGAACTATTTTATAACCATATGATTCTTCTTTCTTTAAAAACCCTAAAACAAACATCTCTAAGATTCCTTTTTTAAGTTGCGTTTTCATAAATACCCCCTTTCACACAATATTATACATTGCATAGTATTGCTTGTCAATAGAAAAAATAAAAATATTTTAAATATTTTAAATCGTAGGTTCATTCTTAAGGAGTTGTTTGTTTGCAATTTTAAAATTTTTATATTATAATATTTGTAGATATTTATCTTAAAATAGATAAATAAGTTTTAGAGTTGAGGGGACTTAAAAATGTTTTTATTAGAAGTTGTATTAGAAGAAATTCTAGTTGCTAACTCGGTTGGTTTACTCGTACTGATTGTTTCTATGTTGTCTCGGATTGAAATAAGAAAGGAAAAGCATATCAGTGGAAAGTTTTTTGAAGGAATGGTTTGGATTACTTTCTTGGCTTTAATTATGGAAACATTAACTTTTGTAATAGATGAAAAGCCAGGAGTTATAATCCATATCCTACAGCATGTAACTAACGCCTACCTTTTCCTTGCTTCAAGTTGCGTCGGTATACTTTGGGTATTATTTGTTGATGTTCGTATTTTCCATAGTATTCCCCGAATCAAAAAATGGCTTAAAGTTCTTATCATCCCATATGCTATTTTAATTTTGTTCATCATATGCGACCTTTTCGGAACAAATTTTATTTTTTCTATCGATGAAAATAATAAATATGTGCGTGGTGATTTTGTAGTTTTCTCGTTTGCTTTTGTATATTGCTGTTATGCTATAACTTTAGTTCTTGCAATTCTTGCTGTAAAGCGACACGGACATATTCGGTTTTTCCCAGTTCACTATTTTATAATACCTTCTCTTTTAGGAACAATAGCCCAAGGTTTATTTTATGGTTTGTCTGTAGGATGGTTATGTTTAAGTATTTCACTTTTATTTATCCAACTACATCTTGCAAACCAGAATGCATGTGAGGACGAACTTTCAGGATTATACAATCGTAAATACTTTGGTTGGATGCTTGAAAAACTAACATCTACTAAAAAGAACCGTTTGATTGGAGCAATCATGATGGATGTTGACCACTTCAAAACTATAAATGATGAATTCGGCCATTCAGTTGGTGATGATGTTATCCAAACTATTGGTAAACTCTTATCAAAGATTAACACAGCCAGCACAATTGCTTTCCGTATTGGAGGCGATGAATTTGTTGTTCTTCACGTAAATCATAGCGAAACTGAACTTGAACAATTATGTTCAAAAATTAATGACCAAGTATCAGAGTTTAATAAAACCACAACAAAACCATATTCATTATCCGTTTCTATGGCATATTCAACTTGCAACACGGCTAACTTTAGTCCAGACCAATTCTTCCATCAACTGGATTTAAAGATGTATGAACAAAAAGCACTAAAGAAAACAAAGGTTCGTAAATAAAAAAGATTTATAAATAAAAAAGAAAAATATTTTAAATATTTTTCTTTTTTTTGTTTTATTATAAATTTTTAATAATCTCAACAACCATTGAAGAAGCTGTTCCTTTTCCTCCCATATCTGGAGTCGATGTTTCTTTATTTTTTAATGCTTCTTTAATTGCATTTTTAATTCTTGCACTCGCTTCTTTTTCTCCAATATGATCTAACATCATTGTTGCAGATAATAATAAAGCAATTGGATTAGCTCTATCTTGTCCTACCATTTTAGGAGCAGAACCATGAACTGCTTCAAAGATTGCAATCTCTTTTCCCATATTAGCACCAGGTGCAACACCAAGACCACCAACCAGTCCTGCTACTAAATCAGAAACAATATCTCCATATAAATTTGGAGCAACTAACATATCATATTCTTCTGGTTTTTTAACAAGTTGCATACACATATTATCAACGATTTTATCATCTGCAATAATACTTGGATATTCTTCTTTCATTTCATTAAAAATCTTTAAAAATAATCCATCTGTTTTTTTCAAGATATTTGATTTATGAATACAAGTTAATCTTTTACGATTATTCTTAACTGCATATTCAAAAGCAAATCTAATAATGTTTCTTGTTGCTTTTTCTGTGATTAGTTTTATTGCTTTTGCTCCACCTTCAATATCTTCTTCTAACCCAATATATAAATCTTCAGTATTTTCTCTAATCATTACAATGTCCACATCATCATATTTACTTAAACCTGGAATCAAAGTTTTTGCAGGTCTTACATTAGCATATAAATCAAACTTAAGCCTTAACTCAACATTAACAGATCTAAACCCCTCACCAATAGGAGTAGTAACTGGCCCTTTTAGAGCAACTTTATATTTGTTAACAGCTACTGCTACTTCATCTGGAATTAAAACTCCTGTTTTATCATATGCAAGCTGACCAATCAAAAATTCATGCCATCTTATTTTGACTCCAGCTGCTTCAATTATTTTAAGACATGCATCCGTAATCTCAGGACCAATTCCATCTCCTTTAAATAAAACTATATCATGAATCATTTCTTTTCACCAATCTTTCTAAATTCTCCAACATAAAGTGCTGCTGGTCTAATCATTCTACTACAATAAAGTTTGTTTTCAATATTATGAGCAACCCAACCTACCATTCTAGCTGTTGCAAATATTGGAGTACATAACTCTTCTGGAATATCTAACAATCTATAAGTTAAGCCACTATAAAAGTCAACATTCGCACAAACGTTAAAGTTTTCACCTTTTCTTTTCTTTAATTCTCTAATTGCAATTTTTTCAAAACGATAATAGAAATCAAATCTCTTACCCTCACCTTTTGAAATTGCTAATTCCTTACATTTTGTTCTTAATAGTTCTGCTCTTGGATCACTTTTTGTATAAACTGCATGACCTAATCCATAGATTAAACCTTTCTTATCATAAAAGTTTTTATCTAATAAATCATTAACTATTTTAGTAATTGTATTATCAGTTGCATTAATTCCAATCTTTTTTATCACAGCTTTAAACATATCATCTACTTCTTTACTAGCACCACCATGTAGCGGTCCTTTTAAAGAACCAAGTGCCGCAGAAACCGATGAATAAAAATCAGTTGCTGTAGAACTTACAACAATATTAGTAAAAGTTGAGTTATTAGCACCACCATGATCTGCATGAATCATTAATAATAAATCTAATGTTTGAGCTTCTTCTTTTGTAAAGGTGTCTTCTTTTCTAAGTAAATGTAATATATTTTCTGCAATTGAATAATTTTTATTAGGTAAGTGAACTATCAAACTATTCTCATCAATTAAATGTGATTTTGAATAATAAGTATAAACAGCTAAAGCTGGCATCTTAGCAAGTAAAGATACTCCTTTTTCTAAAACAACTTTTGGATCAGTTGAATCTGGATCTTCATCATAAATATAAAGAGTTAAAACATTTCTTTGAAGTTGATTCATTAAGTTTTTACTAGGATATTCTAAAATAACTCTAGTATTAAATTTTCTTGGTAAATTATATAAATTTGCTAGAGTTTTTTTAAACTCTTCTAATTCACTATCAGTTGGTAATTCACCAAACAATATCAAATAACAAATCCTTTCAAAGCCATATCTTTCATAATTTTGATTAACTAAATCATTTAAATCATAACCTCTATAATATAAATGTCCTTCATCATCTACTTTTTTCCCATCTACTATATTATAACCATGAACCTCACAAATTTTAGTAAGACCCACTAAAACTCCAGTTCCATTAACATTTCTTAATCCTCTTTTTACATTATGTTCTTCATATAATTTTCCATCAATGAAATTTCTTTCTGTTGACTCTACATATTTTTTAGTTAAAAAATTGTCCATAGTTTTCTCCTATTTTTTATTTAAATTTTTAATAAATTTAAGCATTCCACCAGCTTTGATAATTTCGATTTCTTTTTTATCTAAATTATGAGAAACTTCAAAATCAAAATTTTTGCTTATATTCTTAACTAGCAAAGTTTTATCTTCAATAATATCACTTGTATTAATTTCTAAAATATCTTTTTGAAAGATTTTATTATAATCTTCCTCATTAACAAATACAAATGGTAAGATTCCAAAATTAATTAAATTCTTTCTATGAATTCTAGCAAAACTTTTAGTAATAACTGCTTTTACTCCTAAATATTTAGGAGCAATTGCAGCATGCTCTCTACTAGAACCTTGTCCATAATTGTGCCCTGCTACAACAATACTTCCTCCTAACTCTAAGGCTCTTGCTTTAAAGTTAGGATCTTTTGTATTAAAAACAAATTCTGAAATTTTATCAATATTTGATCTATAAGGTAAGACTTTACTGCCTGCTGGCATTATATCATCGGTTGTAATATTATCATCTAGTTTTAAAATAACTTCATTCTTAACTGTCTTTTCTAAAGGGCTAGCCTCAAACAAAGGTTTAATATTTGGACCCCTAACAATTACGTCTTTAAACGTTGGTGCAATTATCATAGAATCATCAATAATAAATTCTTTTGGCATTGGCATTTCATTAAAGTTAGAATCGTTTGTAATAAAACCTTTAATAGCAGAAGAAATCGCAGTCTCAGGGCTTACTAAATAAACCTTGGCAGAAAGAGTCCCACTTCTTCCGTAAAAGTTTCTATTAAAAGTTCTTAAAGACACCGCATCAGTTGCAGGTGACATACCCATCCCAATACAAGCCCCACAAGCTGATTCTAAAATTCTTGCTCCTGCTTGAATAAAGATTTCTAAAATACCATCTCTTGTAATCATTTCTAAAACTTGTTTTGAACCTGGTACTATTCCTAAACTGACATCTTTGTGGATCTTTTTACCTTTAATAATACTAGCCGCTTTCATTAAGTCATAATAAGATGAATTAGTACAACTGCCAATTAAAACTTGATCAACTTTAATATGACTTAGTGTTTCAATTCCTGCAACTTTATCAGGACTATGAGGCATTGCTGCAAGTGGAGTTAACAAACTTAAATCTATGATATATTTTTCATCATAAATTGCATCCTTATCAGCTTCTAGCTCTACAAAATCACTTTCTCTTTTTTGCATTTTTAAAAATTCAAGCGTTACTTCATCACTTGGAAAAATTGAACTAGTTGCTCCAAGTTCTGCTCCCATATTAGTTATTGTTGCTCTTTCTGGAACACTTAAACTTTTAATACCTTCTCCACTATATTCAATAACTTTATTAACGCCACCTTTAACAGTTAACATTCTTAAAACTTCTAAAATAATATCTTTAGCACTAACACCTTTTTTAAGTTTACCTCTTAATTCAATATTTACTATTTTAGGCATCACTAAAGTAAAACCTTCTCCTGCCATAGCTAGTGCTACATCTAGTCCTCCTGCACCAATTGCAAGCATCCCCATCCCTCCACTTGTTGGAGTGTGAGAATCAGAACCAAGTAAAGTTTTACCAGGTTTAGAAAATCTTTCTAAATGAACTTGATGACAAATTCCATTTCCTGCTTTAGAATAATATATTCCATATTTATCAGCTACAGTTTGTAGGTATTTGTGGTCATCAGCATTTTCAAAACCACTTTGCAAAGTATTATGATCAACATAGCTAACTGAAATTTCAGTTTTTACCTTTTCAATTCCTAATTGTTCTAATTCTAAATAAGCCATTGTTCCAGTTGCATCTTGTGTTAAGGTTTGATCAATTCTAATTGAGATGTTTTCACCTTTAACCATCTCACCTTCCAATAAATGATTTTTAATAATTTTTTCTGTAAGTGTACGTCCCACAAATACACCCCCTTCATATTCAAATTTAATTTATATCATTATACTATAACCTCAATTATAAGTCAAAACATATTTTAGTAAAAAAGAAAGCAACTTAAAATTTTTAAGTTGCTTAACTTTCTCTTCTAAACCAGAATGTTGTTGTCCCATGCTCATAAGAAAAATTCTCTACTATGATTTGACCATCCTCATATCTATGCTCAAATTCGGGTGTAGTTTTATTCCATAAAATTATTTTTCTATTTTCAATTCTATATTCATAAATATCTTTAGTCCCAACATATTCACCATTTTCTTTATAAGATGTGACTGCATCAATCTCAGCCCTACCTTGAGCAGATAGTTTAATCGTATATGATTTAAAATCAGCTTTAGTATAATATCCATTTGCATCATATAAAGTATATGTTCCAGCATAAGCTGCATATTTGTTTGTACAACCAATTAAAATAAATACCCCAAAAATTAAAATTAAAATTCCTAGTCTTTTCATAACTCACCTCAAACATATAAACTATTATAACACAATTTTGATAAATATATCTTAAGATTTAAATTTTATTTTTTCTAAAAATTTAACTAATTGATAAACCCAATTCTTTCCTTTAGGCATTTCTACCATAATGTGACGGCTTCTATAATTAAAACTAAAATCTTTATCAATAGAATTGGCTACTAAAAACATTAAAGAACCATCTATCCTATCACTAATATCAGGAGAAAAACTAAACGAAACTTTTGTAGACTTTTCTTCAAAGTTTTTTACCTTATATTTTTTTAATAAACTTTGAAGATATTCTTCTTCAATATAAAGTTTTATCGTTTCAGTAATCTCACCAAATCTATCAGTTAAAAGATTTATTAAGTTATTCTTTTCTTCTAAAGAATTAATAGCATTAATTTCTTTATGAATAAAAATCTTTATATCATCATCACTAACATAAGTTTTATCAACGTGTTTTGAAATATTAATGTTATAGGCTGTAACTTCTTCTTTTTCTATTTTTCCATATTTTGCTTCTTTGATAGTTTCATTTAAAATCTTCATATATAAATCCATTCCAATACTATCAATATAACCAGATTGTTCTTGACCTAAAACATCTCCTGCACCTCTAATTGCAAGGTCGCGACTTGCAATATTAAAACCACTTCCAAGTCTTGTAAACTCTTTAATAGCCATTAATCTTTGAGTTGCTTCTTTAGTTAAAACTTTACCAGCCTCATACATCAAATAAGCATATGCAATTTTATCAGTTCTACCCACACGACCTCTAATTTGATAAAGTTGAGCCAATCCTAAATTATCAACATTCTCAATAATTAATGTATTAGCATTAGAAATATCAATTCCTGTTTCAATAATTGTTGTACAAAGTAAAACATCATATTCTTTATCAATAAAATTTTGGACAACATCTTCAATTTCTTCTTTTGAAAGTCTACCATGCACAATCCCAATTCTTGCTTCTTTAACCAAGGTTTTTATATAATGCTTAACACGCTCTAGGCTATCAATTCTATTACACAAATAAAAAACTTGACCTTCTCTTGATAATTCTCTATAAATTGCTTCTTTTACAACAATATCATTTTTCCCTAAAACATATGTTTGAATTGGATATCTATTTAAAGGTGGTGTTGTAATTAAACTAAGTTGTCTTAGGCCCATTGTTGCCATTTGAAGAGTTCTTGGAATTGGAGTTGCAGTTAGAGTTAAAACATTAACATTTGTTTTAATTTTTTTAATCTTTTCTTTATGAACAACTCCAAACCGTTGTTCCTCATCAATTATTAAAAGTCCTAAATCTTTAAAAGAAATATCATCACTTAAAATTCTATGCGTTCCAATTAAAATATCAACCTTACCTTCTTTTAAATCTTTTAAAATTTCATTTTGAGTTTTATTATCTATTAATCTATTTAATAATTCTACTCTAACTCCATATTTAGAAAAGCGTTCTTTAAAAGTATAAAAGTGTTGTCTTGAAAGGATTGTAGTTGGAGCAAGATAGGCTACTTGTTTAGAATTATAAACTGTTTTAAAAGCAATTCTCATTGCTATCTCAGTTTTTCCATATCCTACATCCCCACAAATTAATCTATCAATGATTTTCCCTTCTTCCATATCACGTTTAATTTCTTCAACAGTTTCAAGTTGATCAGGAGTTTCTTCAAACAAAAAATCATTTTCAAATTCAACTTGCAAAGGATCATCTTTTAAATATTTAACTCCTAAGTTTTGATCTCTTAAAGCTTGCATTGTAATTAAGTCTTCAGCAATATCTTGTAGTTTTTCTTTGACCTTTTCTTTTTTCTTAATCCATTCTTTTGAATTAAGGCGACTTAGTTTTGGTCTAGCAACCTCACTTGCAATATATTTTTCTAACAAATGAATATTTGAAACTGGAATATAAAGTGAACCATCTTGAAACTCTAAATGTAGATAATCATTTTTTATTCCTTTAGTTTCTTGCGTAGTTAGACCTAAATATTTTGCAATACCATAATCTTGATGGACTACTAAATCAAAAACATTTAATTCATCTTTAGAATATATTTTATCAGTTTTTAAACTAGAGCTTCGATATTTAATTTTACTTTTTGTAAAGCTCTTAAAAAGTTCTTTCGGAGTGATAACTTCTAAAGAATTAAGTAGTCCAAAACTAATTGGATTTTCAAAAACTATTACATTTATTCTTTCTTTTGAATTTAGTTTTAAAGAATAATTCTTTTTAGCATTATCTAAAATCTCTTTCATTAAAACTAGTTGCTTTTCATCTTGTAGGGCAATTAAATATTTTTTATCTTTATTTAATTTAATATCTTCTAAAAAGTTTTTAATATTATTTTGATAACTTAAAACTTCATAACTTTCAAAATCAATTATCTTAGAAAGCTTTATATTATTTATGCTACTTAAATGTTCAGTTAAAAAAATTAATCTATCATTTTTTAAAAGATATTCTATTTCATAATAGTATTCTAAATCAAAAACTTTTTGTTCAAAAAATGTATCAATATTTTCAATACTCATTTTTTGATTATCTTTTAATAAATTATATTCATCAAAAACAATAATTTTTGAATCTAGATAATCTATGATTGATTGAGGAGACTTTTCTAAATATTTAAGATATTTATTAGCTCTTTCAATATTCTTATATTCTTTTAAATCAAGTAAATCTTCTTTAAAATTATCATCTAATTCACCGATAAGTTTATCAATATCTTCTTCTTCATATAATGTATCGTTTAACGGAAAGATTTCTACTTTATCTATTTTTTCAATACTTATTTGAGTTGTTTTATCAAAGGTTCTAATATTTTCAATTTCATTATCAAACAAATCAAGTCTTATAGGGTTAGCTGAGTCAAAAGGAAAGATATCAATGATTCCTCCACGCACGCTAAAATCCCCTATTTCTTCTGTGATAGGGGTCCTCTTATAGCCACTCTTATTTAAGCTTTTAAAAAACTCTTTTAAATTAAGCGTATCCTTAACTTTTAAAAAATAAGAATTTTTTAAAAATTTTTCCTTATTAGAATTATATCTTAAAACAGCTTGAATATGAGTAACAATTATTTTCTTTTTCTTTAGGATAATGTTTTTAATAGTGTTAATTCTTTCAAGTCTAAATTCCCAACTATAAGCTAAAACTTCAACCGCAGCAATTTCATCAATTGCATAAAAACTAACATTCTCATAGCCCGCTAACTCGCAAAATGCATCGTAGGCTTTTGTTGCGAAATAGACATTTCTTGCAATATAAATTATACTCTCATCAGTTTCCTTAAAAGTTAAAAAGGTGAGCAAATAATTTATATTCTTACAACTATTATATACATTTAAAGAAAATGAAGGATTATCTTCAATGTGTGAAAGATAATCCTTTGTTTGTTTTTGTTTGATAAATATATCTAATATATTCATTCCTTAAATCTCTTTCTGATTATATTTATTCATTACATAAAGAAAATCATTTTCTAAATAATCCCTAATAATTGAAGTAGACTTTTCTAATGCTAAATCAATTTCAATTTTTTCATCTTTATAAAAATTATCTAAAACATAATCAACTACTGCACAAGAATCTTTTCTTCCAATTCCAATTCTTAATCTTTTTAATTCATTAGTCTTTAAATTTCTAATGATTGAATCCATTCCTTTATGACCACCCGATGTTCCGTTTAACCTAAGTCTAAGTTTTCCTGTTGGTAGATCTAAATCATCATAGATTACTAAAATATCATTTAAATCTATTTTATAAAAATTCATAACAGCCAAAACCGCATCACCTGATAGATTCATAAAAGTTTGAGGTTTGATAAAAAAGATTTTTTCATCTTTATATATTAAACTTGCAATCTCAGATTTTAAAGACTTATTTAAAGCAAACTTTAATTTATTATCCTTAGCAAATTTATCCAAAAACATAAATCCAATATTGTGTCTTGTTTTTTTATATCTTAAGCCAGGATTTCCAAGTCCTACAATAAGCTTCATTTACTATTACCTACATTTGTTCTTTTTGTCTGATTTCTTCTTGAATTTTATAACACTCTAAAACATTTTGAATTAAAGATGCGATTGTCATTGGACCAACTCCTTTTGGAACCGGAGTAATTGCACTAGCAACCTCTACAACCTCATCAAAGTCAACATCTCCTACTAGTTTAGATTCAAAGCGATTGATTCCAACATCAATTACAACTGCATCTTTTTTAACCATATCTGCTTTTACAAATTTAGGAACACCAATTGCAGCGACCAAAATATCTGCTTCTCTTGTAACTTCTTTTAGGTTAACTGTTTTTGAATGAGCAACAGTAACAGTTGCATTCTTTTTAAGCATTAACATCGCTAAAGGTTTACCAACTAATTTACTACGCCCAATAATAACAACCTTTTTCCCTTGAACATCAATATGATATTCATCAAGAAGCGTCATTACTCCTTTTGGAGTAGCTGGTTCTATGCAAGGTTTTCCCATAAACAATCTACCTTGATTTTCTAAAGTTAGTCCATCAACATCTTTATTAGGATCAATCGAGTTGATGATTGTATCTTCATCTAAATGATTAGGTAAAGGTAATTGGACTAAAATTCCATTAACCTTTGGATCTTCATTTAAATTTTTAATAACTTTTAAAATACTTTTTTGAGGTTCGTTAGCTGAGAAATAATATTCTTTACTATTAATCCCTAATTCAGCACATTTCTTATGTTTATTTTTAACATAGGTTTTACTTGCTTCGTTATCACCTACTAAAATAATCGCTAAAGTTATTTTTTTAGGTAACTTTTCAATTTCCATTTTTAACTTTTTTGCTAACGTTTCACTTGTTCCTTTTCCATCTAAAATCATAAGTCTTCTCCTTTTGATTGGTTCTTTGAAATTATTATACTACACTTCTTCTTTAAATGCTATTGCTTTATAATATTTTTTTAAAAAACTGTTTTTTCATAACTTGGTATTTCCCCCTTTAAACAACAAATTTTATACCAACAAAAATAAAATTCTCTTTCTATATTATATGTATCTCACCAATTTATAAAAAAACAATGGTTTTTAACCACTGTTTTCTTATAAATTATTTATTTTTAATAATTAAACTATAGTTAATAACATCTATTAAATACTTTTGGTTTTCCTTGATTTCTCCTGCAACTATAGCTTTTGCAATCTCTGTTTCGATTTCTTTTTGAATAAATCTCTTAATCGGACGAGCTCCATATTCATGAGAATAACCATTTTCTATAATATAGTTTTTTGCATTATCAGAAAAATCTACATTGTATTTATTTGTTTCAAGTCTTAATTTTAAAAGATTAAGCATCTTATCAACAATTTTTAATTGTACTTCTTTTGATAAAGGTTTAAACATTACAATCTCATCAATTCTATTTAAGAATTCTGGTTTAAATGTTTTTCTTAATAAATCATCAACTACATCTGTCTTATTATCAAGTAAATACTCACTTCCTAAATTTGAAGTCATAATAATGATTGTATTTTTAAAGTCTACTACTCTTCCTTGAGAATCAGTCAAATGTCCTTCATCTAAAATTTGAAGCAAGATATTAAAAACCTCTGGATGGGCTTTTTCGATTTCATCAAACAAAACAATTGAATAAGGACTTCTTCTTACCTTTTCAGTTAATTGTCCCCCCTCTTCATATCCAACATATCCAGGAGGAGCTCCAATTAATCTACTTGTTGCAAACTTTTCCATATATTCACTCATATCAAGTCTAACAATGTGAGTTTCACTATCAAACAAATTAGCAGCCAGGCTTCTGGCAACCTCAGTCTTACCAACTCCAGTTGGTCCTAAGAATAAAAACGAGCCAATTGGTTTGTTTTCATCTTTAATTCCAGCGCGTTGTCTAATAATAGCATCACTTACCAATTCAATTGCTTCATCTTGTCCTATTACTCTTTCAAGTAAATTATTTTTTAATCCTAAAACTTTTTCTTTATCACCCTTTAGAATTCTAGTAACTGGTATATTGGTATTCTTAGCAACAATCTCTGCAATATCATCTTCTGTTACAACCTCTGATAACATTGTGTTTTCTTTATTTGATAATTCTTGAATCTCTTTTTCTATTTTAGGAATCTTACTATATTTAATTTCAGCAGCCTTATTATAATCACCTTTATTATAAGCATCATCTAAAATAAATTTTAGTTTTTCTAATTCCATCTTTTTATCTTTAATTATATCAACAGCTTTTTTCTCAATTTCCCAAGTTTCTTTTAAAGAGGCTTCTTCTTTTTTTAATTCTTCTAATTCTTTATTTAATTTTTCTAATCTATCCAGACTGTTTTTATCTTTTTCTTTTTCTAAAGCTCTTTTTTCAATTTCAAGTTGCATTACTTTTCTGACCACTTCATCTAAAACAGCTGGCATTGAATCAATCGCAACTCTTGTTGCTGAACACGCCTCATCAATTAAATCAATTGCTTTATCTGGTAAAAACCTATCTGTGATATATCTATTAGATAAAATTGCAGCATTAACTAGTGCTCCATCAGTAATAGTTACTCCATGATGCGCTTCATATCTTTCCTTTAGTCCTCTTAAAATACTAATTGTATCTTCTACAGTTGGTTCTTGAATAATAACTTTTTGAAATCTTCTTTCTAATGCTCTATCTTTTTCAATATATAATCTATATTCATTTAAAGTTGTTGCTCCGATACAATCAATCTCTCCTCTTGCCAGCATTGGCTTTAACATATTACCAGCATCTAAAGCACCCTCTGCTTTCCCAGCCCCAACTATTAAATGGATTTCATCAATAAAAAGAATAATTTCTCCATTGCTTTCTTTAATTTTATTTAAAACAGCTTTTAATCTTTCTTCAAACTCACCTCTAAATTTTGCTCCTGCAACAAGCGCCCCCATATCAAGCTCATAAATCTTTTTATTTTTTAGCGTTGCAGGAACATCATCTTTAACAATTCTTGCAGCAAGCCCTTCAATGATAGCTGTTTTACCAACTCCAGGTTCTCCAATTAGAATAACATTGTTTTTTGTTTTTCTGGCTAAAATTTGAACAATCTTTCTAACCTCTTCATCCCTACCAATAACAGGATCTACTTTTCCTTTTTTAACTTCCTCAACAATGTCTCTTCCAAACTTTTCTAAAACATTAGGATCTTGACTATAATTTTCCATTTCTTGCATTTTCTTCACCACCTTTTAGCACTCTCACACTATGAGTGCTAATTATATTATACTATCTTTTTTAATTATGTCAAGTAAATAACATTAAAAAAACACCAAATTTATCTTTGGCGTTTTTTTATATTCTTAGGGTTAAACGGTTTAAAGAGTTTTTCAGTTACTTCTTTAATCTCTTCTTCTAGTTTCTCATCCTTTTCTAATATCTTATATCCTTCTTCAGTCTTTTCAACTTGCATATCTATTGTAACGATTTCTGGTAAAAGACTTAAATCTATTACTTCCCTTGAGTCATCTTCATAAATGATTAAAACTTTATCATCTATAATTTGTTCAATAAACCCCTTTTTCATTTTACTTACCCTTTAACTCTTGCTCGATATCATCCTCTTCTTCAGCTTCTTCTTCATCTTCGTCATCGTCTCTCAACCTAGATGAATCAATTTCTTGGATTTCTCTATCATTAGCAGCTTCTAGGTCATCAAACTCATCTGCTAGGTCATCCTTTTCTTCTTTTTCATCATCATCTTCATCTTCTTCTTCTAGAGCGCCATCGATTCCTTGAATTTTATCATCCATTAATTCATTATCTTTTACATCTTCATCTTCTTCATATAAATCATCTAATGCTCCACCATCTTTATCTAACCAATCAGAAGATAAATGTTCTTTTAAATCCCATAATTTTTTCTCGTTTTTATCATCACCGCAACAAACAAAATACCCGCTTAACATGAAATCAGAAAAAAATTGAGCTTTCAATTTTCCTTGTTCTGATGCTGGATTTTTTTTTGCTTTGAAAACTTCGCTTGCAATTTCTTCTAAAGTTTGTGGTTTTTTTCTTTTTTGCATTAATCTTACAACAACTTCAATCAATGAATCTTCTTCAACGTTATTAGTATTTTTACCCATAAGGCCCTCCTTATATTTATAAATCTTTTTCATTATATTATTAAAACCTTTAAAAAACAAGTTTTATTTTATTTCTTTTTCTAATTTTTCTAAAACAAGATGTTTAGTCCTGTCAACGCTTAACGGTGTAATTGAAATATATTTATTATGAATCGCACCAACATCTGACCTTAAGTTTTCAGCTTCTAAATCAAAATTTGGTTTTCCCCTTTGATAAACTCCTTGTGCTTCTTTGACCATTGTTGCTTGATAGTGAGTACTTCCTTGTTTAGTAAACTTTATACCACGAGACTCTCCTCTAACAAAATTTATATTATATAAACTGTGAAGTTCAAAAAGTTTGTTTTTCTCAATATAATCCATTATTCTATCAAAGTTCTTTTCAAAATCCGAAAAATCATTTCTAGGGCAAGACAAAGCTAAAGCTTTAAGGCCGTAAAGCGCAGCCTCACTTGCAGCCCCAACAGTCCCAGAATAAAATATATCCTCACCTAAATTATAACCATTATTTACTCCAGATAAAACCAAAGAAAACTCTAACCCTAAATAATAGCGTGCTAATCGGACACAATCAGTTGGAGTAGAATCAACATAATAAGTTGTAACCCCCGGCAATAAATCTTTTATCTTCTTGCATTTAATCCCTTGCCTAATCCGCATACTTTGGCTTTTACCAGATTGTTCTTTTTTAGGCGCCACAACAACAACCTCACCATACTTTAAGGCTTTTCTTGCTAGAACCTTTAATCCATCAGCTTTAATTCCATCATCATTTGTAACTAGTATCTTCACTAAAACACATCCTTTTTATCTTTTTTAAATTCTTTTAATTTTTTATCAGCTAACTTGACCATTTCTTTAACTTCTTTTTTACTGCTTAATGTTGCTCCACTTGCTTGGTGGTGTCCACCCCCACCAAAAGCATTAGCAACATCGTTAATTTGAATATGTCTAGAACGCAGTCTTGCTCTAATTAATCCATCTTCTTGTTCTAAAAATAAGATCCAAATAATTCTATCTTTAATATTTTCAATCAAACTTGTTAAGGCTGCAGTTTGTTCTGTTGTAAGACCTAACTTCTTTTGAGTTTTTCTTGAAAAATAAATATAACTAACACCGTTAGGAGTTTCTTTATATTTTTTATAAACATATGCTTGAGCTCTAAATTCCTCTGGTGTTTTTACATATAAATTAGCATATATATCTTGTAAGTCAAGGTCATATTTTAATAAATATGATGCCGTTTCCAGTGTTTCAGAACTTACTCCACGATATTTAAATCTTCCAGTATCAGTTACTATTCCAATATATAGATATATAGCACCTTTTTGAGTAATTTTTAACTCATCTTTATAAGTCATCAAAAACTTTGTAATCATCTCAGAACAAGCCGGACTTTCTTTATCTATCCAGTTATAATCACCATATTCTTCACCATCATTATGGTGATCAATTTTAAAAATTTCTCTAGCTTTTTTATAGCCTTCTCCACTAATCCTTTTTTCAGTTGCTGTATCAACAACAATTGCTAAAAAATCACCTTTAAATTCATCAACATTATAATTGTCTATTTCACTAATAAATTCTAAATATTTCGAATCATCATTTGCATTAATATAGACATTTTTTTTAGAGAAAGTAGCCTTAATAATTTCTTTTAATCCTTGGCTACTTCCAAGGGCATCTCCGTCTGGTCTTAAGTGCCTATAAATCACAATATTATCGTATTCTTTAATCTTTTCAAGTAGTTTTTTTATCATTTTTTTACTCCTCTTTTAGATTGTTTAATTCTTCAATAACCCTATCAACCATGTCCCAATTTTCCAAGGTTGCACCACTTGCTTTTTTATGTCCGCCGCCACCATACTTAACAGCTATTTTATTAACGTCATATTTACTAGTTCTAAACTCAGCAATTATCTTTCCATCTTCTGATTCTGTAAAATTAGCCCAAGTATCAACCTCTTTAATTCCGGACATTAAATTTATCATTCCGCGAGAAATTGTTTGAATATCAGTACCAGCTTCTAGAATATCTTTTTGAGTATTTTTTAAGTAAGCAACCCTTGAAGCAGTTACCACAAACTTTAATCCCAAAGCCGCTCTTAATCTAACCGTTTTTAAATCATCTTGATAAAGTTCTCCATAGATTAAACTAGGATTAACACCCTTTTCTAAAAGCTTAGATGCAATCTCAAAAGTTCTTGGAGTAACACTATCATATAAGAAGCGTCCTGAATCGGTTATTATCCCAGTAAATAAGGCCTGTGCAGTTTGAGCACTTACCTTTAATTTCAAACTAAACAAAATATTAGCAACTAACCCACAAACACTTTCAAAAGATGTATCAACAATTTCTAAGTCCCCATAATTAACTTTTAAAATATGATGATCAATTTTAACTAAAAAAGCTCCCATTTTATATCTTTCATCACTAATTAAGACAGGTTCTGCAGTATCTAAGACTATAACTAAGGCTCTTTGGTAAAGCCCATCAATAATATTATCCATTCGCCCTATAAAATCATAGCGAGGAGATGCATCTCCTACTGCATAAATTTTTTTATCAGGAAAATTATCAATCAAAGCTTGTTTTAATCCAATTTGAGCACCAAGCGCATCACCATCTGGTTTTGAATGCCTATGGATAATTATCGTTCTATGTTTTTTAATTATTTTTAGTAAATTTTGATACATATTTTTAGCTCCTTTATTTTAACTTTCAGCAAGCACATCTTCTAATTAACTTTTTTATCCATAAAATTTAAAAAAATTTAGTTTCTCAAAAAACGCTTTAAAATCCAACTAAAACAAGAAATTTAGATTTACTTCGATTATCCCATTTTGAAAGCACTTTAAATGGTGTTTTTTTCGCCTAGAATGAATTATCAGTTTAGATTAGAGTAAATATAACCTAAAGGCTTAAACAACAGGGGAGCGAAAATTAGGCCTTTTTTGATTTTTTGAGATTTTAAAGGTTTTTTTAACTTTTTTTCACCACTTATTTTCTTAATTTTTATATATTATAACACAGCTTTTTTTATTATTCAATTAGGATTATCTTTATGTTTTTTTAAAAAAATTTTTTTAACAATTTTTTTAAAATTATTTACTCTAAAAAAAGAAGTTTTTTAAACAACTTCTTTTAATTTATAATCTCTTAAAATTTTTAAAACAATTAAGCCAATTAGGATACTAGAGATAAGCGAAATTAAAACTAAGATCCCACCATAATAAATTACGATATCGTAAAAAGAAAAAAGAATTGTTGAAACAAATAATTGTCCTATTATATGTAAAAAACCACCAATAGCGCTCACTCCCACAGGCGATATTCTTTCTTTTAGAAACTTTTTAAAGATAACCATCCCTAAAAAGCTTAAAAGCGTCCCAACTAAACTAATAACAAAAGCAACAAATCCACCCAAAATAAAACCTACTATCAAAACTTTTAATAACGCTATGATTAAAGATTCTCTTACTTTAAACAAATAAATGCTTAAAAGGACCACAATATTAGCAAGTCCTATTTTTGTTGGAACAAAAGGCAGAACTAAACTTGATAAATACTTATCAACAAGTGATAATATTATTCCAACCGCAACCAAAAGACTAATTAAAGTAAGTCTTTGGGTCTTATTATTAGAAAGTTTTAAAAAACTATTGTTATTTTCCATTAAACTATCCTCAAAATAATTCTATATTATTTTTGCGTTTTGTCAAGAAATGGTTTATAATTAATTTAGACTTTAAAAAAAAATATATTAGGAGGTTTTATCTATGTGTGTGTTTTGTAAAATCGTAAAAGGGGAGATTCCTTCATATAAAGTTTATGAAGATGAAAATTATTTAGCTTTTCTAGATATTTCACAAGCTACTTTAGGTCATACTTTAGTAATTCCTAAAGCACATTATGAAAATTTTTTAGATTTAAAAAATCCTGGGAAAATTTTTGAATTAACTCAAAAAATTACTACAAAAATTTCTAAAACATTGAATGTTAGTGATTTTAACATCCTAAATAACACTGGAATTAAAGCCGGACAAACAGTAAATCACTTCCATTTACATATCATTCCAAGATATAAAGAAAACGATCTACTTTTAGAGTTTAAAAAGAACTCTTTAACTAAAGAAGATTTCACCAATTTATTAAACAAAATAACAGCTCCTTTTTAGGAGCTGTTTTGTTTATAAAACAGGATAAGTAAAGTATAAAAAGAAGAACCACAATACCAAGCATACAATTGATGCTATATTTAAAACTAGAATAATTTTAAATTTATAAAATTCTCTAACTTTTCTTGAAAAAATATTAAAAGAAAAAGAAATTAAAACGATAAATGCTCCTAGAATAGTTACTTCCCAAAAAAGTGGCATTAAAGCAACAATTGCACCAATTATCGCAAGGATAAAAGCACCTCTTTCAAGGCTTGTTGAGCGATAATTCTTTAAATCTTCGTTGCAATATAAACAATTATCATTATAAGATGTTAATTTTTTTCCACAAGTAGGACATCTCATCTATTTTCTCCTAATTATCTTTTAAATATTTATACAGTGTTTTTACCATTACTCCTGTTGCACCAGGTGCTTCTTGATAGAAAGGCGAAGTTAAATGAGCAGTCCCAGCAATATCTAAATGAGCCCATGAAGTCGTAGCAGAAATAAACTCTTCAATAAAAGCAGCTGCACTGCTTACTCCCATTCCTCTACCTGATGCGTTTTTAACGTCTGCAACATCGCTTTTTCTAACCTTTTCTCTGATAAAATCTGTGATTGGTAATTGCCACAAATGTTCGTTTGCTATTTTACTAGCTTCTATTATATCATCAATTAACTTTTGATCGTTTCCAAGAATTCCTGTTGTATAATCACCTAATGCTGTAACTACAGCTCCAGTTAAAGTAGCAAGGTCTATTATTCTTTTGGCATTTTTGCTTTCAGCAAAACAAACTGCATCAGCTAGAGTAAGTCTACCCTCAGCATCTGTTGAAATAATCTCAATTGTTTTTTTATTCATGGCAGTTAATACATCATCTGGAAGTAGCGCCTCACCATTAATTCTATTATCTGTTGCACAAATTACAACAGAAATATTTCTCTTTATCTTATTAGTAACAATCGCTTCAAATATACCAAGAACAGTTGCTGCTCCTGCCATATCGTTTTTCATTGTAGCCATTGATGATTTTAAATCATAGCCACCAGTATCATACATTAACCCTTTGCCAACTAAAGCAGTTAAATCTTCATCTTTCCCGTTATATTCTAAATAGATTAGTTTTGGTTTTGCAACAGAACCTTTATTAACCCCTAAAAATGCATTCATACCTAAAGCTTTAATCTCTTCTTTTTCATAAATTTTATACTTTACTTTATCGCTCTTTAATCTTTCGCACATTGCAACAGCATAGTTTGCAAGGTCTTCTGCTGATAAGTAGTTATAAGGTTTATTAACTAAATCACGAGTTTTATTAACAATTTCATAAAGATTAAAATATTCATCTAACGCTTTAATATCTTTATAATCTGTTAAAACATTAAATGTATATTTTTTAGCCTTTTTAACACTTTTACATTCTTCATAACTATATTCATAATAACTATTAATATCAATCATTGCTCTTAAGGCATCAAACTCATCTAAAGAATCAATAAAAGTTTTTGAATCTATAACTAAATCAGAATCGGCTCCTAAAGTTAAAGCTTTAACTGCTCCTTCTAAACCTCTTATACTATATTCGCCTTTTTTCCCTAACCCTACAACATATACAGTTTTATTAGCTATCTTTTTAAATGTTGGAATCTTATTAATTTTGTTTTTTTCTAAAGATATTATCTTTTCTTCTACTAATTCGTTTAAGTCGTTTGAAAAACTACCTAAAACACTAATTTTTTCATCACTAAAAGCACCAATTACTAGTGGTAAATCTAACAAGTCATTTTTGTTTATAAATTTAATCATTCTTCTTCTCCTATTTAATATATTCTTTATTTAAATACGGAATTAAAACATCCGGTATTTTTATACTTCCATCTTCTTGTTGGTAGTTTTCAAGAATTGCTACCATAGTTCTTCCCACAGCCAAACCAGAGCCGTTTAACGTATGAACAAACTCTAATTTAGAATCTTTATCACGCCTAAACCTAATATTCCCACGACGTGCTTGATAATCCTCAGCGTTAGAAATACTTCCAATCTCTCGATACGTATTTTGACCCGGAAGCCAAACTTCAATATCATAAGTTTTAGCCATTCCAAACCCCATATCTCCGCTACAAAGCGATACAACTCGATACGGTATCTTTAATTCTTTTAAAATTGACTCAGAATCTTCTAACATTTTTTCAAGTTCATTATATGATTCTTCTGGAGTGCTAAATTTAATAAGTTCTACCTTATTAAATTGATGCATTCTAATAAGTCCTCTTGTGTCTCTACCTGCACTTCCTGCCTCTGATCTAAAAGCTGTTGTATAGCTAACATATTTGATTGGTAATTCTTCTAAAGATAATATTTCATCTCTGTGCATATTAATAGTTGGAACTTCTGCTGTTGGATTTAAATACCACTCACCATTTCCATTAGCAATTCTAAAAGCATCATCACTAAACTTTGGTAACTGTCCGGTTGCAAACATGCTATCTTTACTTACAATATATGGAGGTAGCACCGCTTTATAACCCTTCTTTTCATGATGGGTTAACATAAACATAATTAAAGCCATCTCTAAAATTGCAGCATCTCCTTTTAATATCGCAAAGCGACTTCCTGTAACCTTACTTGCTCTTTCAAAGTCTAGGATGTTTAACTTTTCACCAAGCTCAAAATGTTCTTTTGGTTTAAAATTAAATTTTGTTGGTTCTAAAAATTTTTTTATTTCTTTGTTTTCTGTTTCATCTTTCCCAAGAGGAACACTTTTATCTAAAAGATTTGGAGTGTTTAAAAGAGTCCATTTAATTTCTTCTTCAATTTCTGCAACCTGTTTATCTAATTCATCAATTTCTTCTTTAATTGATGACACTCTTTCCATGATGCTTGTAGCATCTTTTTTTTCTCTTTTTAATTCACCAATTAATTTACTCTTATCGTTTCTTTCTTTTTTTAGGGTTTCAACCTCAACAAGCAAATTCCTTTTTTTAACATCTTTTTCTTTAATCTCTTTTAAATAACTAAAGTCTTTTCCTCTAGTATTAAGGTTTTTAATTACTGCATCAACATCATCTCTTATTAATTTAATATCAATCATTTTTATCTCTCCTTATATATAAATAAAAAACGCCCCTAAAAATTAGGGACGAATTTTCCGTGGTGCCACCCTAGTTAAGGCCTAAATTTTAAACCTCACTTATTTTGCTGATATCGGAGCACCCCGGAAGTGATTAGCTTCTCCTAAAAGGTAGATTTCAAATAAAGTTATTGTTAATTTTCACCAACCATTAACTCTCTTTTTAAATAACTTCTATTTTACTTAGTCCTTTTTAAAACGGATTTATAAAACAATTATAATCAACAAAGTTATCTTTGTCAATATTATTCTTCCTCATCTATAAATGTATAATCAATATCATATTGGAATTGTTCTTTCAAATCTCCTTCTTCATTGATTTCATCTTCTTCATCTCGAGGAACAACCGCAATATGAGCAACTAAATGATCATCTTTTAATTTAATAACTCTAACACCTTGTGTATCGCGACCTATTTTTCTAATTTCATCAACATGAGCTCTTATAATCATTCCTTTATCAGTAATAATCATAACATCCTCATCACCTCTTACAGTTTCAAAAGCTACTAAATTACCATTCTTTTCGGTTGTATTTAACGCTTTAACACCTTTTCCACCCTTATCTTGGACTCTAAAAGCATCTACGTTAGTTCTCTTACCATAACCACCTTCAGTAACAATTAGAATTTCATCCCCATCAGTATTAACAATCGCCATACCAACAGCTCTTTCTTTTTCTTCATCTTCTAACTTGATACCTCTAACTCCGGCTGAAATTCGTTTCATCGGGCGAACTCTTGATTCACTAAATCTAATGGCTTTCCCATTTGATGCTCCAAGAATAATATCTTTTTCACCATCTGTAATTCCAACCTCAAATAACTCATCGCCTTCTTTTAGAATGATTGCTTTAATTCCTGTTGATCTGATATTTCTAAAAGCTGAAATTTCAGTTTTCTTAACAACTCCAGATCTTGTTGCAAACATTAAGTAACCTTCTCTGTTATCAATATCATCAATATTAACAACAGTTGCTAACTCTTCACCTTCTTCAAACTCTAGCAAGTTAACAATTGGTAGTCCTTTTGCAGTTCTACTAAAGATTGGTATTTGGAAGGCTCTTAGTTTATAAACTTTACCTAAATTGCTAAAGAATAGTAGCGTATCGTGAGTTGAAGTGTAAAGCACTCTTTCAACAAAATCATCCTCAACCATCTTAGCACCGGTTACCCCTTGGCCACCTTTTCTTTGCACTCTATAAGTATCTACAGTCATTCGTTTAACATAACCACGATTTGTTACTGTGATAATGACATCTTCTTCTGGAATTAAGTCTTCGTCTTCTATTTCAAGTTCATCACTTAGACTTATTTCACTCCTTCTTTCATCACCATATTTTTCTTTTATTTCAATTAACTCACTAACGATAATTTTTAATTTCTTATCGTGATGTCTTAATATATCTTTATATTCTTGAATCGCTTTCTTTAATTCAGCCATTTCTTCTTTAAGTTTATCAACTTCTAAAGAAGTTAAACTTTGAAGACGCATTTCTAAAATAGATCTAGCTTGAATTTCTGTTAGATTAAGAGTTCTCATTAATTCATTTGATGCATCATCTCTATTCTTTGATTTTTTAATTAATTGAACTACAAAATCAATATCTGCTAAAGCAACTAACAGCCCTTCAACAATATGAGCTCTATCTTCTGCTTTTTTTAAGTCAAACTGAATTCTTCTAGTTAAAACATCAATTTGGTGCTCAAGATAATAATTTAACATTTCTTTAATGTTTAAAACCTTTGGTTGACCTTTAACAAGTGCAAGCATATTGATTCCAAAAGTAGCTTGAAGTTGAGTATATTTAAATAAATTATTAACGACAACATTTGCATTAACATCACGTCTTAAATCAACTACAATTCTCATTCCTTTTCTATTAGATTCATCTGCTAATCCAACAATTCCATCAATTATCTTATCTTTAACAGTATCTGCAATTCGTTCGATTAGTTTTGCTTTATTAACTTGATAAGGAATTTCTGTAATAATGATTTGAGATTTATTACCATGTGTTTCTTTAATCTCTAGTTTTCCTCTAATTGTAATAGCGCCATTTCCAGTCATGTAAGCTTTTCTTACTTGACTTAGTCCCATAATGCAACCACCCGTTGGAAAGTCAGGGCCTTTAATATACATCATCAAACCTTCAATTGAAATGTTTGGATCTTTTATTAACGCTAAAAGCCCATCAATTACTTCTGTTAGATTGTGAGGTGGGATGTTTGTTGCCATACCAACTGCAATCCCTGTTGCCCCATTTACTAAAATGTTAGGGAACTTACAAGGAAGAACGCTTGGTTCTTTTTCGCTACCATCATAGTTGTCTTCAAAGTTAACTGTATTTTTATTTAAATCTTTAAGCAGCTCCATTGATACCTTAGACATTCTAGCTTCAGTATAACGCATCGCCGCTGCTCCATCACCGTCAACCGAACCAAAGTTACCATGGCCATCTACCAAAGGATATCTATAACTAAAATCTTGAGCCATTCTAACCATAGCATCATATACTGCAGTATCACCATGTGGGTGGTACTTACCAATAACCTCACCAACAATTCTGGCTGATTTTTTAAAAGGTTTATCAGAATGCATTCCTAAATCATTCATTGCATATAGAATTCTTCTGTGAACTGGTTTCATCCCGTCTCTTACATCTGGTAAAGCTCTTGCTACAATTACACTCATCGCATAGCTTAAGAACGAGGTTTTCATTTCTTTTGTTAAGTCAATTTCTCTAACGCTTAGTTTTTCTTGACTTATAACCTCAGCCTCTTCATTTGAGGCATCTTCTATATCCTCTTTTTCTTCTAATGATGAAGTATCTTCGTTATCTTCTTCTTTTTCTTCATCTTTTTCGTCAAAATCTTCTTCGATTATTTCATCATCTTTGTTTTTATTTTCATCCATTTTATAATCTCCAAATTAAATATCTAAATTTTCAACATAAACTGCATTTTCTTCAATAAACTCTCTACGAGGTTCGACCTCATCTCCCATCAATTTTCTAAAAACATCATCTTCTGCAATTGCATCAGACAAAGTTACTTGTAATAGGGTTCTGTTTTCTGGATCCATTGTTGTTTCCCAAAGTTGTTCTGGATTCATTTCTCCTAACCCTTTATAACGTTGAATATTTGGTTTTGGAGTTTTTGAGAATCTTTCTAAAATTCTTTGCAGTTCGTTATCTGAATATGCATAGGCCACCTTTTTGTTTTGAGAAACCTTATATAATGGTGGTTGAGCAATATATACATAACCTTCTTTAATTAAAGGCTTCATGTGCCTATAAAGGAAAGTTAGTAATAACGTTCTAATATGCGCTCCGTCAACATCAGCATCGGTCATGATTATAATTTTGTGGTAACGTGCATTTTCAATTTTAAAATCATCACCAATACCAGTTCCAAAAGCTTGAATCATTGATAAAATTTCTTTGTTTGCTAGAATTCTATCTAACCTTGCTTTTTCAACATTTAAAACCTTACCTCTTAAAGGTAAAATAGCTTGAATTTCACTATCTCTACCTTGTCTTGCAGACCCTCCCGCTGAATCACCTTCGACTATATAAATTTCTGCTTTAGTTGGATCTTTCTCACGACAATCAGATAATTTTGATGCAAAGCCTAAACTATCTAAAGGGCTTTTTCTTCTTGTTGCTTCTCTTGCTTTTTTAGCAGCAATTCTTGCTCTACTTGCTAAAATTGATTTTTCAATAATCTCTTTAGCCATTCCTGGATTTTCTATTAAAAATCTTTCTAATCCTTCAGATAAGATTTGAGAAGTTATTTTTCTAACCTCAACATTCCCGAGTTTAGCTTTTGTTTGCCCTTCAAATTGTGGGTTTGGGTGTCTACAACTAATAATAGCAGTTAAACCTTCTCTAACATCATCTCCAGTAAAGGCTTCATCTTTTTTTAAGATATTACTGTTTTTACCATAAGCGTTTAGAACTCTTGTTAAACTATTTCTAAAACCTTCCTCATGTGTTCCACCATCTGGAGTAAAAATATTGTTAATAAACGAATATATATTACTATTATAGTCATCTGTATATTGCAAAGCCATTTCTATTTCAATATTATCGCTTTCGCCACTAATATAAATAATTGTTGCATGTATTGGGTTTTTAGATTTATTTAAATAACTTACATATTCTTTAATCCCACCTTCATAACAATAATGAACCTTTCTTGGTTGTTCTGGATTTCTGTTGTCCATCAAAGTTATCGCTAGCCCTTTGTTTAAGAAAGCACATTGTTGGAATCTCGTTCTTAGAGTTTCAAAGTCATAATCTGTACCTTCTTTAAAAATTTCAGGATCAGCAGAAAACGTAACTCTTGTTCCACTTAATTCTGTTTCACCAATCTCTTTTAGCGGATAAAGACGTTTCCCTTTACTAAATTCTTGTTGGTATTCTTTTCCTTCTTTCCAAATGGTAACCTTCAAACTTTCACTTAAAGCGTTAACTACACTAGCTCCAACTCCGTGCAAACCACCAGAAACCTTATAAGAAGACCCGTCAAACTTACCACCAGCATGTAGAATTGTAAAAACAGCCTCTGCTGCCGACTCTTTAGTTTTTGGGTGAATATCTACAGGTATCCCACGTCCGTTATCGGTTACTTGAATTACATTGTTTGGAAGGATTTCAATTTCTATGTGTGTACAAAAGCCCGCTAAGGCCTCATCAATTGAGTTATCCACAATTTCCCAAACCAAATGATGAAGTCCCCTTGGTCCTGTTGAGCCAATATACATCCCGGGACGCTTTCTGACCGCTTCTAACCCCTCTAAGAGTTGAATATTGGATGCTCCATAATCATGTTGATTTGGATTTGTATTTTCTTTATCCATTCAAAACACCACCTTTTTCTACTTTTATAATTTTACTTTTATTTAATATTTCCTTTTCAATTAGATTAATTGAAGTTGTTGTAATAAAAATCTGATTCCCTTTTTCAAGCAAACTCATTAATTGGTTTTGCCTGATTTCATCTAATTCTGAAAAAACATCATCTAAAATCACTATTATCTCTTTTTTCTTAGAAATTAAGTACTCTCCAAGTGCAAACTTCAAAGCTATACAAACTGTTTTCTTTTGACCTTGAGAACCATAAGCACAACAATCAACATCGTTTATCAACACTATAAAATCATCTTTGTGTGGACCAACGTTGGTATTTTTAGTAATTTCATCCCTTTGTAAACTGTTTTTAAAGTTTTCCTCATAGTTTTCCACATTTGTGTTTGGGTTATACACAATCTTCCCCATGTCTGTTTTCTTAGAAATGATGTTTTCCTTATTTTCAAAATAAGGATTTAAGCTTTTTATAAACTCTTCTCTTTTAGAAACAATGGCTTTTCCAACCTTAATTAATTCGTCTCCATAGATATCTAAAAGCTCTGAATCTATAATTTCTTGCTTCAAAAGATCGTTTCTTTCTTTTAAAAGTTTTTTATATCTAATTAAATCTTTTAAATAAGCCGGATCATTTTGTGAGATGCTAGAGTCTAAAAATCTCCTTCTTTCTGATGGACCGCCTTTTATAATCTCTAAATCATCTGGTCCAAAAAAAACCACACTATAGCGTCCAACAAAGTCACTAAGTTGTTTGACCGTTTTACCGTTTATACTTATTTTTTTAGAACTTTGATCAACTATTAGGTTTATTTTTTCGGTTTTATTGTTTTTCTCAATCCTTGCTTCAACACTAAATCCCGGTTCTCCAAACATTATAGCCTCTTTATCTATTGAAGTTCTATTTGATTTAGCAACACAAGTATACAAAACTGCTTCTACCAAACTTGTTTTACCCGTAGCATTTTCCCCTATTATTATATTAACACTGGGAGAAAACAAAACACGAGCTTGTTTATAACACCTAAAGTTGGCTACTTTTAATTCTTTTACATACATAAAGCTATTCCTTGGTTATCATATATTCGGTTTTTAAAACTTTTATAACATCACCGCGATATAGTTTGCGTCCTCTTCTTTCTTCTTTTACCCCGTTTACCAAAACTTCTTTTATCATTAAGAAGTTTTTAGCATCAGAACCACCAGCAATTATCCCTTTAAGCTTTAAAAACTGCCCTAAAGTAATATATTCTGTATAAATTGCTACTTTTTCCATGTTTTAACTCCGTTTTTCTTTCTATATTATATTATACTCTTTTAATCACAAAAATACCACCTTTTTTTTACTTTTTTTTAGATTTTTTTAATTATTTAAATAAAGTATGTTTTTATGTATATATGTATGTATTTAACCCATCTTTTTTATTGTTTGTTATAATTTTACAAAGATACCTCTTTATGTATATACATACAAACATATATACACTCAGTCTCCCAACCAAAAGTCTATACATACTTATATACACATTTATTTATATACATACAAACATACTTCCACATTTACATATTACCATATTGCATTTTTTTAAACTATGTGTTATAATATAACCATAAATATGTAAAGAGGTATATACATCTTTATTTATATACATATTTACATTTGTATGTTTATACACACAAACATATTGATGTATATACAAATATATGTTTATATGTATAAATGTATGTATGTTTTTATTTATATACATACAAACATAAATATGTTTATATGTAAATAAATACCAAAACGGTTAAAAAAACAGTTTTGAAGAGTCAAAAAGTGAGTTTTTGGGTGTTTTTTTAAGAAAAAAATTTATGGGCTATTTTGATTTTTTGCCCCATATCCAAATAAAATTATTGTTTTAAACAAAAAAGCGATTCTAGGGCAAAATTTTGGCGGTTCTCGGCGTTTTGATTTTACGTTATTAACCCGTTTTGCCACTTACTGCTCTCGGGGGTGTTTTTTCTCACTTTTTGGTGGTGGTTCGCCAACGTGCCAAAGTTTGAAAAAGTCCTAAAACAAGCGTTTTTAAGGATCGAAGAGGTTTTTTTAAATCAAAAGCAGTTTTGTGAGATTAGCTTTTGGGGTGTTTATATGTATATACATACGTATGTTTATATGTATGTATGTATAAATGTATATTTTTTAAAGTTTGGTTTTAATTTAAAAATTAAAAAAATAAATGTCTAGTTTTTTAAGTGGAGGTATAAAATGAATTCAGACAATCCTGTTTTAAAGAAAAGGGAAAACCCTTTTGCAAGAACACTTTCAGACGACCCTAAAGAGGTCCCAACAAAACCTGTAGTAGAAGAACCTGTAGAGCCTGTGGTTGAAAAAGAGGTTCATGAAGAACCAAAAGAAGTAAAGAAAGAAGTTGTACATGCTGTTAAAAAGCCTGCCCCTGTGGCTCCAAAACAAAAAAAGGTTATTGTTACATCTGATGAGCGTGTTAAATATACAGCAACGATGGATAAAGCCTTAAGATTCAGGGTAAAAATAGCTGCATTTAAGCAAGGTGTTGATTTTTCAACTTATATTGAGCAAGCTTGTGCACAGAAGTTAGAGGAGGATGGTGAATAATGCCTGTAATTTCGACGTTTTGTAAAAAGGGTGGCGTTGGAAAATCAACGTTTATTGGTTACTTAGCTCATTATTATGCCCTACAAGGGAAAAACATCTTAGTTATTAGTGTTGATGACCAAAACAGTATTTTTAAGATATTTGGGGCTGAAAATGCTATTTTAGAAGATGATAGGAATTATTTTGATTATCTTATTCAAGGATTTATCGAGCTTGGAGATGTTTTAATCAATATTAGGCCTAATTTAGATTTTATTAAGACTTTAAATACTGACACTCTATCTATCAAGATTACTCAAGAAAGACGATTAGAGAAAGAGATTAAAAGAATTATAGAGAGTTATAAGACTTTTTATGATTATATTTTTATAGACTTCCCTCCTGCTAGCAGTAGATTAAGCGAAGTTTTGATTGATTTAAGTGATTCTGTATTAATTGTTGTTGGTTTAGATAGCTTAGGTTTGGGTGGATTTGTTAATGCTATTCAGTATTTTGTAGATAATGACTTAGATATCGAGTTAATTAACTACATTTTACCTAACGGCTTTAGTAAAACAAAAAGAGCACCTAAGGTTTCTTTAGAAGCTTTAAAGATTCAAGCTTCTAATTATACCCCAAATGCTTTGGTTTTACCGCCTTTAAACGATAGATCTGTTATTAAGAACCTTCAAGCAGAAGGAATTAGTGTTTTTGATAGTGCAGAATTATCTAGATATGATACTAAATCAAGAGAAATTGTAAAAAAAGAATTAGTTGATTTGTTTGAGATGTTAAAATTTGAAAAGACCCCTTAAAAAAGAGGTCTTTTTTTTATACAACTCTAATCGGAACTATCAGTTGTACCAAATTATCATCCTTTTCACCTGTTAAAACAAATGGTTTTAACTCTCCTGTGAAGTGAATTGTTATTTCTGTTGAGTCAAAAGCTTTTAAAGCTTCAATTAAATACTTTGCACTGCAAGCAATTTGGAAAGAAATCGCTGGATCTACGTCAATTGGTGCTATTTCTTCAACTACATTACCAATTTCATTGTTAATTGAGTTTAGTTTAACAACCTTGTTTGGATCAGTCACAATCTTTACAATTGTATTTTCTTCAAGATTTGTAAAAATGGTAGTTCTTTCAATAGCGTTAATTAATTCTGTTTTATTAAATTTAATATGAGTTAAGTAGTTTTCTGGAATTAAATTACTTGTATTTGGATAAACACCTTCAATTAACCTTGTTTGGAATAAAATGTTTTTGTATTTTATTAAAGCTTTTGTTAAGAAAAGATGTATTTCTATCGTACATTCAAAATCTTCTACAATTCTATTTATCTCTTCTAGGCTTTTACGAGGGATAATAACACTTGTTTTAGGATTTGTTTTATCTAAAACAATCTTTTTCTTCGCAAGACGGAAGCTATCAGTAGCTACACTTTGAATTTCGTTGTTTTCAACCGTTAGATGAACCCCCATTAAAACTGTTTTTGATTCAGAAAGTGATGTTGCGAAAGATGTATTTCTTATAATACGCTTTAATTCATCACTTTTTAAGTTAACAACAACATTGCTTTCATCAAAAGCAAGCATTGGGAAGTTTGTTTTATCTAAGATATTCATTGAAATGTTACTTTTGTAAGCATATATCTTTAAAATTGTTTCTTCAAAGATTGCGAAGGTAATATCTTTTGAATCTATTTTTCTAACTGCATCAAGTAAATATTTGCCAGGTACTAAAACACTTCCTGTTTCTTCAATTTGTAGGTTTTCTCCTTGAGTTATATTTACTTTAATCGAAATATCTGAATTTGTTGCTGTTAGGTAAAGTATTTCTTTTTCAACTTCAATCATTATTCCAGACATCGCTGGCATTTGAACTTTAGCTGATAAAGCTTTTGAGACGTGATTTAAACTAAAAAGTAATTCATCACGGTTAATTGTGAATTTCATAAAATTTCTCCTTATATATATATTTAATTATAAAAACTATATTATGTTTATTAAGTAGTGTGGAAAAGTGGAAAACTATTATTTTAATCAATTAATTTAGTTAAATTGTCAATATCTTGTTTAGTTAAAGGGTTAGAAGTAAGTAAATCTTTAATTTTTTGGAAACTATGAGCAATTGTTGCATGGTCTCTGTTTCCTAAAGCTTTACCAATAGAAGTTAAAGGCGTATCGTGTTTAGTTTTAACCAAATAAACAAAAACATGACGAGCATAAGCTATTTTGTTTTTTCTTGAGCTAGAAGAAAGGTCGCTTGTTGAAATACCAAAGTATTTTGCAACAATTCCTTTAATTTTTTCAATTTCAGCATCATCTGATGCTTCGCTCTTATTATCATCTGGTAAAATCCCATCTAAAGCAACTTTTACATTTTCTTTATTAAATGGAAGATCAAAAGAAACACAATAACTTATAAACCTTTTTAAAGCTCCTTCTAATTCCCTGATATTAACTGTAAAGATAGATGAAATTTCATTTAAAGCATCTTCTTCAACAAGTTCTGGATTAGAAACAAAAGATTTTAGTTTCTTTTTTAAGATTCCTAGTCTTAAAGCATCATCTGGAGCACCGATTTCAACAGCCAACCCCCAAGAGAACCTTGTAACAAGTCTTGACATCATGTTCTTAAGGCTTTTGGCTGGTCTATCAGATGTTAAAACGATTTGCTTGTTGTGTGAATGTAGATAATCAAAGACTTTAAAGAATTCTTCTTGAGTAGAAGCTTTACCATCTAAAAACTGAATATCATCAACCAGCAGCACATCCGCTGATCTATAATAATTATAGAAAGTTTCAATTTCAGCTTTACCTTTTGGAATATTTGTATAATAAAAATAATCTTCGGTAAATTGTTGAGCTGTTGTATAGACAACATTCTTATTAATATCATTATCTAAAACAAAATGGCCAATAGCAGTCATTAAGTGAGTTTTCCCCAAACCGACTTCCCCAAAGATATAAAGAGGGTTTAAAACTGCATAAGGTGATTCAGCAATCTGCAAAGCTTGTGATGCTGCGAACCTATTGCTAGTTCCAATAACGAAGTTATTGAAAGTATATTCAGGTTTTAGTGGTCTTAAACTAATTTCACGCATTCTTTTTGTTTCTTGCGGATCATCTTTAAAAACACCTTTAGATTGGTCAATTTCTTCTTCTAAAATGAACTTAAACATCATTTTAGTATCTGTTAGAGTGTTTAAGATTTCGTTCATTCTATTTAAATAGAATTGTTCTAATCTAAATTTAATTAAAGCATTTTTAACAACAACAAAAATAAAACCTCTTTCAGTTTTATGTACTTTAGATAAATCAGCAAAAAGTTCAGAATAAGCATCATCTTTAACTTCAGTTTTTAGATTGTCTAGCACAGTTTGTAAAAGATTGGTACTTTCATCCATATCTATCTCTCCTAAATAGTAAAAATCAACGTAAATAGATAATACCACAAATCTTGAAAATAATAAAGGTTAAAATGAATTTTTTTTTAACATTTCCACATGTTGAAAAACAAATGATAAAGTAGGGATAACAAAACAAGTTTTTAAATAAATATCAACACGTGGAAAAGTTGAAAGATATAAATATAACTTATAAAACAAAAAATTAGTTGCAAAAAGCTAAAAGGTGTTGTAAAATGGTAAAGCAAGAATATTTTAGGAGGAATACTAAAAAATGAACCAATCAAAAGATGTGGCTAAAGAATCTATCTTTAAAAAGATTTTTGGCGGTGTAGGAAGTTTAAATAGTACTTTAATTTTATTTATTTGTTTACTTTATGCAATAGCGTTGCTTGCGATATATACAATTATTAAACCTGTCTATCATTATATTGCAATACCACCTTATGAACACGTGATTTATCATGAAGATGTTAATCCTTATATTCACGTAACAGCAAACAGAACTTATAATGATGATAAAAAAGATTTTGATTTAAGTTATGATGTTATTGCGGTAATTACATCTTCTGCATCAGGAGAAGCTTATCGAAGAGAAAACCTAAAGTTTTCAATGAGTTCTTTAACTACTTCAAACAAAATGTATTACTTCACAGATATGTCAGGTTATAACACACCAATCTCACATAGCTTTAGTATGGATAACAGAGATAAAGAACAAGTACCAAGTGCTTTGTTTATTAATCTTAGATATATGAAAAGAGTTTATGATGAAGAAAACAATATGACCAGAGAATGGGCTTCAACATCTTTAAGAGAAGAAGTAATGAATGATTTAATAGAAGATGAAGAAAATGTTTATAGTGCAAGTAGCTTATCAGTTGAAGAGTTCTTTACAGTTATTTTAACTGTTAATAAAGATGCTGATTCTGAAAAAGATAGATATACCACAAGAATCAATATTACAATCCCTGATAAAACAAAAAGATATCATGTAGATATGCAATCTTGGTTGGTAGATGAAAGTGGAGAAAATGTCTATCCTTATATTGGTGTTTATGGTTATAGTAGTAATACAACTAACTATTCATCAATTGGTTCTCAACCAATCGATGCCAGATTAAATGCAAAAACACTTTATCTTAAAGCAACATATTATGATGAATTAGATAACGTTAAAACTTTATTATATAAAAATGAATTAGAAAATTTAGTTTCAGGTCAAATCATTTCTGGGGAAGATAATTTACCACCAACAGTTGGTGCTAAAGAAGTTTCACCTTGGGTCTATGTAGGAGTTGCGTTAGGAACACTAATTGCGGCTTCAGGAGTTACAGGGGTTATCTTATATATGAAAAAGAAAAAACAAACAGCGATTTAAAAATCGCTGTTTTTAATTTGTAATTGGCTTTTTATAATTTAAAGTGTTAACAGTAGAATCAACTATGTATGAGCAGGTAACATATAAAAAGGTAGGTTCAAAATAACTATAAATAGGAGTATATGCTTGGAAGTCAAGATTTCTTGTATTATCGGAATAATTATAAACTCCTACAACCGGTAAAAGCCCAAAATCTTTTGTATCTACCCAAACTTGTAAGTCAAGAGCATAACTAGCTAATTTATTAACAATGTTTACAGATAAAACACCAATATCATAACTTAGAATATATTCTTGATTAGCGGTTTCTCTTTCTATAATATCAATACTTATAGAAAAGTAATTAGTTAAAAAGTCATCATTACCAAAAATAGATGTATCTGTTGGAGTTGACATAAGAGTTTTTTTATAAGTTAGAGATTTATTTAAAGAGGCTTCATCTAAATAGTTAATATCTACAAAAACTTCTTTTGGTAAAAAAGATTTATTGTGAGTTGAAGTTAAAGAGAAGTTACTAATTAAACTTAAAGAGTTATTAAAATAAGCAATTCTATCAGTTAAAGAAGAAACAGCTAAAGAACTTGATCCAGTATAAGGTGTAGCAGAATTTCTACTCTTATTAATTAAAGCAAAACGGCTAGTTGATTTTAGACTTCCAGAAGAACTTGTTTCGTTGGTTGTGATAACTCTTAAATGGCTATCTAAAAAATCATTAACTGTAAAGTGTGAATAATTTTCTGGCAAATGATAAACGACGTTTTCATAATCAGCGTTTTCCATTGTATTAATTAAAAGTTTTAAAACGTTGTTTTTTGTTTTAGCACTTTGAGTAATTTCGCCTTTTTCTACTTTAAAGATTAAAGGTAATTCATTAAGTGGAATTTTTAAATCATCAAAGTTTGTTCTCCAAGCTGTATTATCGCTTGAAAAGCTATCCGATAAACAAATAACATTCCTAGTGTTATTAATATTGAAAGCATAAAGTTTAAGATAGTCACTTATATTTAAATAATCGTTTCTTAAGTTAAGATAATCAATAATTGTATTTTCAATTAAAGAGTTATCTTTTCCAGAGTCATAAACAAAAACATAGTATTTATTTGGTTTTTCATAGAGTTGTTGTTGATATAATTGTTCAACTTGTGAGAATGAAGAATAATCAATTCTTTCTATAATATTGATTTCAACAAAAGCAACACTTTCAAATCCTTCAATTGAAGCTTGTATAACTGCTTTACCTAAAGAAAGGGCAGTTACCTCACCACGACTTGTAATAGTTGCTTTATCTGGGGTTAGACTTTCCCAATAAATTGTTGCATCATAATAAGGGTTAGGACTAGCATTTAAAGAAATTGTTTGATTAACAAAAATATCGTAGGCTCCATCTATTATTAAAGTAGGAGTTGTTGGAATAACTGTTAAATCAATGGCATCGTAGTAACTTGGATTATCTGTGTAGTAGACTTTAATAGTTGTAATGCCAGCTGACAAGCAACTTAAAAAGCCGTTATTAGTAATAGTAGCAACGCTTGTATTACTACTTTCCCAAGCAAGTAAGTTAGAACTAAAATTAGTTCTAGTTGTAAGGTAGGTTTGCATGCCTGGTTCAAAAGTTATAAAAGGGGAGTTAATAAATAAGTTAACAATGGTAATGTTTCTTGTTGCTTTAACATCTTTGTTATTATTATAATAAAGTGTAATTACAACATTTCCTGTTGAAACTCCTTTAACAACCCCTTCTTGTGTTACAACAGCAATACTTGTATCAGAAGAAGTCCAAGTAAGGTTTGTTTTTAAGTTTTTAATGCCTTGAAGAGAGTAGGATATTTTATGCGTTTCACCAATTTTTAAAGCATTTACACTATCTGGTGTAAAAAAGATATCGGGTTCAGCTCTTCCGCAGCCACTCAAAGCTATCAATATAAATAAAAGGAATAAAAGCTTTTTCATATGTGTCTCCTTTTTTTTAATATTATAATCTTTTTATTTTAAAAAAGCAATAAAACAAAAAAAGAACCGAAACTATTTTTTCGGTTCAATAATTAAATGTCTATCTGGTTCTTCACCTTCTGAGTGAGTTGTAACATCAGTCCAGCTAGCTAGTTTGCTGTGGATAATTTTTCTTTCATAAGAGTTGAAATTATCAAGTTTAATTGGTTTTTTAGTTTTAGAAACTTGTTTACCATATTCAACAGCCATTGCTTCAAGTTGTCTTTCTCTCCTTTTCTTATAACCACTTATATCAATTAAAACAGTCTTTTGATCTTCTTCTGAATAATATTTATTAATAACGATTGGTAGGATTGTTTGAAGTGCGACTAAACCACGAGCATTCTTACCAATTAAATAACCATTAAAATCTCCTGCTTCAATATTAAACTCAACTTGGTTATCTCTTATTTTCTTTTCAACAAAAGCATCTATATCGTTGTGTTTAAAGATTGTTTGAAGATATTCTTTGCCTTTTTCAATTCCATCAACTGTACAAGTTACTTCAACTTCAATCTTTCCACCCATACCTAAAAATCCTTTTTTTTCTGATAATACTTCAAATTCAAGTTCAGAAGCAGGAATCCCTAATTCGTTAACTGCTAATTCTTTTGCTTCTTCAATTGATTTTACTTCAAATATTTTTTTAATCATTTTTTTATTCTCCTAATATTTAGCTTTTAATTTTTCTAATCTAACTGCGCTTCTTTTATGAGCGATATAACTTTGCATAGCAGAGTATGTATTACCAACTAACCAATAAAAACCTAAGGCAGCTGGAGAAGTCAATACAAAGACAGCCATCATAATTGTCATACCATAAATCATATACTTCATCATTTTTTCTGATTGGATTTGTTGTTCTGTTTTTTCAGGTCTTCTGTATTCTGGAACATCAGATTGCATATCTTCACGCATTTTGCTTTGACGTTTAGTTATTAATACTTGACTTAATATTTGAGTTGCAGCAACTAATACAGCAAGGATTACTACTGCCCACATTTGCCAGTTCCCCCAAGCTGCTTTACCTGCACCAAGAAAAAGGTCTACACCTAAGATATTGTGGTTTAGAAAACCAAAATCTAATCGTAATCCTTCAATATTACAAGTTGCAGGAATTCTTCTTACAACCGAGAAGAAAGCAAGGAAGATTGGCATTTGAATAAATGGCATCAAACATCCACCAATTCCAAGTCCGTATTTCTTATATAATTGCATCATTTCCATTTGCATTCTTTGTTTACTTTCAGGATCATCTTTTCCTTGATATTTAGCTTGAATTTTTGCTTGTTCAGGTCCAATTAATTGCATTTTTAAACTCATATCATTTGTTTTACTATAAATTGGCCATGCTAGAGTTCTTACTATAATAGTAGCAAATAAAATAACTAGGGCATAGTTTCCAAAAGCAATAGATTTTCCTAATATATAGAAAAGCCCTGCCATTGGCCAAACAAATAAATCCATAAAGCCTGAAAAGCCTTGAATAGGTCCATCAGCTCTAGAGGATCCACAACCGGTTAATAAAAATAATAATGTTACAAAAACAATTGGCAAAATAAATTTTCTAAAGTTTTTCATCAGTGCTCCTTTTAATAATTTTATTTAAAAGAGATTTTAATTCGTTTGATTTTTCTTCAAAAGATAAATCAATTATTGAAGTTTTAGCAATAATTAAAAATGAATATCCTTTTAAGAAGTCAATCTCTTGTCTTAAGATTTCTTTTAAAACGCGTTTATAATAGTTTCTTTTAACTGCGTTTCCAAACTTTTTTGAAATAGAAATCGCAAACAAAGGTTTATCTAAGTCGTGCTTTAAATAGTAAACAACGTAATACTTATTCCCGATGGTTTGTTTTTTGTCGAGTAAAGCTTTTATTTGATGATTTTTTTTAAGCGTATATATTTTATTCATACAAAAAAAAGACCTCTCTTATTATATTTGACATAACGAGTGGTCCATTTTTTAAGCTGATAATCTAGTTCTACCTTTTCTTCTTCTGCGAGATAAAACGGCTCTTCCACCAACAGTCTTCATGCGAGCACGAAAACCATGAGTCTTACTATGTTTACGTCTATTTGGTTGAAATGTTCTTTTCATGATAATACCTCCTAATTAAACTACGCTATTGTATTATATAAAAATAGACGATTTAAGTCAAGCAAAAAATGAAAAAAGATAAAAGTGATAATAAAAGATGCATTTTTAAATGCATCTTTTATTATATAGAAACTAAATTAAACTTTTTGTTAGTTTTAAGAAAGGTTCAATGTCTTTATTAACTTTGAATTCTTCCATATAGTCAAAATATTCTTTATGATTATCACTTTTAAAAATTATTGGTGATAATTCATTCTTTAATAATATATAATTTAAAACTAATCTTGCAAGGCGTCCGTTACCATCTAAGAATGGATGGATTTTATATAATTGTAGGTGAGCATAAACTGCAAGGTATAGTGGATCTTCTGTTGGTTCGTTTATTGTTTCGAATAGTTTCTTCATTCGATCATAAACTTTTAAATAAGTTGGAGGGATATGACGAGAATGATTAACTCTGATATCAACATTCCTGTATAATCCGCCCTCAGTAATAGATTCAAATAAAATTTGATGTGTGTCTTTTAATAAATCTTCGGTTAAGTCTTTTCCTTCATTGACTAAGTTAATAATAAATTCCAATGCTTTTTTATGGTTACTAATGATTAGAGCTTTTTCTTTGTTGACTTTATCTAACTCGTTGTTATAAACTGCTTCAACATCTTCTCTTGTAATGTTTTTTGTTCTATCAAATGCAAGAGAGTTAAAAGAAAAATCAACTAAGAAATCTTGGGGCAAAGCAACTTTTGGCATAAAAACCTCCTTTTTAAAATCCTTACTTGATTATATCACACCTTAAATTAATAATAAAGGTTTAATCTTGAAAAAAAGAAGAAAAAAAATTATAATAGGAGAAAAGAGGAAAAAAATGAAAACAAAGATAGCCATTATAAAAACTTTCATATTGATAATTGTTACCTGTCTGGTAATGGCTTTTGTATGTTTGATAAATTCTTGTGTTGAGTTTTATTTTGTAGAAAGAAAAATAGAAGAATTTGTTGATAGAGGAGAGTTTTATATAGAAATAGGTAGTACTAAATATTATAAAGTTTCTAAAGCTTATGAATATGAAGATACTTCAAGATTTGTTTTTAATCCTTTAAGTCCAAAAAGATATGTTGGAAGTACAGCTGATTTTTTATCTACAACAAGAAATCCTTTAAGAGCCTATCCTATAATAGGACTGATTTCAAGACTTGCTTGGGCAGGACATAGTGCTTTAGTGACTGAAGAGGATGGTTCTAAAATCTGTGAGGTTGTTGGGAATGAAGATGATCCAAAAGATAATTATGTAAGAATAGTAGAGAATGAATGGATTTCAGCAGATACTGGTTCTCCTCATATTATCGGATTAAGAGTAAAAGGTTTAACAAATGAAGCTAGAGAGACTATTGTTGATTATGCTAACACTCAAGCTTTAGAAAAAGATAAGTATAACTTTTTATTTCCTTTAACTAGAAGTAATAAATATTATTGTACAGATTTGGTGAGTCGTAGTTATAATGAGGTTGATATTAATCTTAATAACGATGGTTTTATGACTAGTGGAAACGATATGATATTAAGCAAAGAAACATATATAATCTTTTTTAGAAAAAGAGTTGGGAATAAATTTTTAGTTTATTATTTAACAGAATGAGGAAAGTAATATGAATGATACAATAGTAGCAATAGGTACTGCCATAAGTAATAATGCTATTTCAATTATTAGAGTAAGTGGAAGTGATGCCATTAGTAAGGTGAGTGAAATTTTTAAAGGTCCCGATTTAAAAACAAGAGAAGCTAATTCTATTACATATGGTTTTATTGTTGATAAAGACGTTATAGTAGATGAGGTTTTAGTTAGTGTTTTTAAAAAACCAAAATCTTTTACAAAAGAAGATATTGTAGAGATTAACTGTCACGGTGGTGTTTTTGTTACAAACAAGATTCTAGAAATCTTGTTAAGTAAAAACATTAGACTAGCAGAACCTGGTGAATTTACTAAAAGAGCTTTTTTAAATGGTAGAATCGATTTAACTCAAGCAGAAGCTGTAATGGATGTAATTGAAGCAGAAACTGATAATAGTTTAACTATGGCAACAAGCGCTCTAAGAGGAGATGTTAGAAAAAAAATAAATGCTTTTAAAGAAAGCCTTGCTCAAACAATCGCAACAATTGAAGTTAATATCGATTATCCTGAATATGAAACCGAATTAGAGATTATTGAAAAAAGTATTAATCCAACAGTCTTAAAATTAAAAGAAGAAATAAAAGATATTTTAGAAAAAGCTAAAACATCTAAAATTTTAAAACAAGGAATCCCCACAGCTATTATAGGGAAACCAAATGTTGGTAAATCAAGTCTACTTAATGCGTTATTAAGAGAAGAAAAAGCAATTGTGACTGAAATTCCTGGTACTACAAGAGATACAGTAGAAGGTAAAATTAATCTTGGTGGGATAATTTTAAATATAATTGATACAGCAGGAATTAGACAAACAAAAGATATCGTAGAACAACTTGGTGTTAAAAAAACAGAAGAGGTATTAAAAAAAGCAGAATTAATAATTTTAATGTTTGATTATTCAATCCCTTTAGATAAAACAGATTTTGAATTATTAGAAAAAACAAAAGATAAAACTAGATTAATTGTTATTAATAAGGAAGACTTAGATAAACAAATAGATTTATCTAAAATAAAAGATTATATCTTACTTTCTGCTAAAAAAGAAGAAGATATAGAAAAGTTAGAATTAAAAATAAAAGAAATTCTTCAAATTAAAAACATTAAACCTGATAATAGTTATATTGCTAATGCTAGAGTAATAGCTAAACTAAAAGAAACGCTTGCTTGCTTAGAAAGTGCAAGTAAAGGAATAAATGATTCTTTACCAATAGATATTATCAATATTGATTTAACAAATGCTTTAAATATTCTAGGCGAAATCACCGGTGATGTTGTTAGAGAAGATGTTTTAGAACAAATGTTTTCAAGATTTTGTTTAGGAAAATAAGTTTTTTTTAAAATAACTAGTCTTTTTAGAAAAAAGATAGTATAATAGAGTTTGGAAGTGATTATTCTAAGAAAGGAGGATATCATGGCAAAAAAAGGAAGCGGATATTTTGGTTTAGGTTGGATTGTTAGTTTAATTTTAGCTATTATCCCAATTACTAATCTTATTTGTGGAATTATTACACGTGTTCAAAAGGGTAAATTGTTGTTAGCGATTTTAAACTTTTTCCTAATTTTCATTTTCTTCTGGGTTGACTTAATCAGTATAATCGTTAACAAAGGAATTAAATGGTTAGTGTAGTTGTTTAAAATAAAAACTTGTTTTGATTTCAAAACAAGTTTTTTTATTTATTTTAAAAATTTTACTTTTAAGAATAATAATGGATAAAGCCCGATTGTAATAAAGGTTAATAAGAAGTATCTAATAAAAGAAGTTATAATGGTATCTATTTTAATAAAAGCAAACTTTAAAGAAACATATACTATGATAGCAGTTAGCAAACCACCTATAAATCTTAAAAGTCTAGTTCTTATTTTAACATCATTTGAGAAATCAACAAATTTCTTTTCTATATATAAAGCAAGAATGAAACCAAGAAGTAAAGCATAACCTTTATAAAAATCTTTACCAATTTTAATAAACAAATTAAAATCTTCATAAAAGAATAGAAGTGGTGTAAAGATAAAAAGAATTAATAAATGGATTTGGAATTTATAATCTTTAAATTTGGTGTAAATGTAATTTATAAATATTGCGACTATAACTCCGAGTGCAATTCCTGCTATTACATCGGTTGGGAAATGAACTCCAAGATAAATTCTAGATAAACCAATTAAAAGAATTACGATGCTTATTAAATATAAATTAACTTTTTTTGGATAATATAAATAAATGCTACTATAAAAGGTTGCTCCAATTTGAGAGTGACCACTTGGAAAACTTGATCCAGTTGAAGAGGATGGTCTTTTATTTATAATATCGGAATCAATTTCAAATGGCCTTTTAGCAAGAAAGATACCTTTTAAAGCATTATTTAATAAAGTCGTAGAAAAAAGGATAATGGCGATAAATTCGCCTTTTTCTTTATCTAAGACAAAGTATATAAAAGCAAGAATAGCAATTAAAATAAACTGTTCTCCTAGAAAAGAAAAAGCATTAAATAAAAAATCTAAAAAATCATTAGCAATACTTTGTAAGGATTTTATAAATTCAATTTGTTTTTCCATATTAATACCTCGTGTAAAGATATTTTAGTTGTTATTGCTAAGATAGTCAAGATAAAAAATATCTTTAAATTAAATTTAAAGATATTTTTTTTAAAATTATTTCTTTGTTTCTTTTTTTGTTTCTGGTTTAGCTTTTATATCAGTTTTAACAATTTCTGATAAAGATGTAGCAAGACCTGCTAGACCTTGAATTTCAGAAGGAATAATTATTTTTGTTGCTTGACCATTCGCCAAATCTTTTAATGCTTCAAGTGCTTTTAATGTTAAAACTGTTTGATCAGCTCCTGCTTTTCTAATAAGTTCAATTCCTTTAGCTGTTGCTTCTTGGACTTTTAGGATTGCTAAAGCTTCACCTTCGGCTCTTAATACTTCTGCATCTTTAAAACCTTCAGCTTTTAAGATTTTTGCTGCTTTTTCACCTTCAGCTAGTAAAACAACTTCTCTTCTTTCACGTTCAGCACGCATTTGTTTTTCCATTGCGTTTCTAATATCTAGTGGAGGAAGAATGTTTTTAAGCTCAACACGACTAACTTTAATTCCCCATTTATCTGTTGCTTCATCTAGAATAATTCTCATTTTAGAGTTGATGTGATCTCTACTTGTTAGAGTTGAGTCTAAATCAATATCTCCAATTATATTACGAAGAGTTGTTGCTGTTAGTTTTTCTAAAGCAGCGATTGGATCATCTACTCCGTAAGTATAAGCTTTTGGATCTGTTACTTGGAAAAAGATTACTGTATCAATTTGCATTGTTACGTTATCTTTTGTAATAACTGGTTGAGGTTCAAAATCAATTACTTGTTCTTTTAAAGAAACTTTTTCTGAAATTCTATAAATAAACGGAACTAAGAAATGTAATCCAGTAGACCATGTCATATGGTAAGAACCAAGCCTTTCAATTACAAAAGCATTTGCTTGGGGCACAATACGAATGCTTGAAGCTGCTAAAATAATCAAAAGCAATAAAATCGCTAAAATAACAATAATTACAACACTACTTGTAGCTAAAATCATAAATTTAAATCTCCTTTTCTTTATATATTATAATTTCTTTGTTTCTTCTTCAATTGGACCAACAATTAATTTTATTCCACTAATTGCTTTTATACTAACGTTTTTTCCTTCTAAAATAGTTTTACCATCTTGGTTTATAGCGTGCCATAATTCGCCATCAACTTTAACTTGGCCAACATCACCTGGTGTAATATTTTTTGTTACCACGCCAACCATTCCAACAACTCTATCGGCGTTTGTTTTAACAATGCTTTTACCTGATCTTATATTTTTTGTTAGCGGTTTTAAAGCGATGATTAGTACAAGCGATATACCAACAAAAACGCCAATTTGAACTAACGGCTCAATTTTTAATGCAGCGAGGATAATTGCAACAATCGCACCAACTGTAAACCATAAACTAACCAAATCAAAAGTATTGATTTCAACGATTATAGTTATCACTATAATCAAAGCCCAGAAAACAATCATTGTAATTTCAAGCCAAGTCATTCTTCTACCTCCTTTTTAAGATTTATTTTTAAAGTTTTTTGAGTGGCATCCCAGGTGCATTCATATTTATAAAAAATCTTTTTTTCAAAATCAAGAGGAAAAAAATTCATTAAATTGCGAATTAGTTGTTTACTGTGAATTCTTCCATAACTTGGTTTGATTGTAACGCTATGTAAATCTTCTGTTTTATATAAACCTAGGGCGATATCTTCTTTAGAAATTGTTTTAAACAATAAAGCTTTTTCTTGTTCATCAAAGCCTACTAATATTTTATAAGCATCATTTAGAAAACGACTCGCTGCAGTATTAAAGGTTATGTTGTTATCATAAATAGTCGCTAATGCTTGCAAACCCTTTGTAAACCATTGTACACTCATAAATTTAAATCTCCTTTCACCTATATTATATAATATAATTTTTAAAAATCAACTAAATATTTTTAAAAATTTTAAAATATTTTTTAAAATTTTTAAAATGTTAAATTCTATAATAATTAAAATCAAAAAAAAGTTTGAAGTATTTAAACTGATGTGTTATAATTTCATATGGATTAGTGAAAAACAATAAACTTGAAAGGAGAAATCATTTATAATTTTAAATGATGACTTAAAAAATGGGTAAGTACATACGTTTAACAATAGCTATTATTCTTCCTTTAATAGTAGCTGCAATTGTTTGGGGATATGGTTTTGAAAGATATAGAACTGGAGAGTTTGCTGATGATTTTGCAAACATATATATAACAAAAGGAAAAACCACAGCAGAACAACTTGATAATTATACAAAATATACAAGTTATAAATATAAAGAAGAGAAGTTTACATCTGAGGTTGTTTCAAGTTTAGGTAAAATCTTTGATGTAGATATTTGGGGAACTTTAGAAGAAGGTAAGTCTGAGATTAGTTATATTTTCTATTTATATAATATAAACTATAAAAGATTAAATGAATTAAGAGGTTTAGGAGATGCAACTGTTGATGAAAAAACCTTTGCTAGAATTAGAATGATGGTAATTCCAGAAGAAGGTGATGAAGTTGTTCCTGAAGCTTTTTCAACTACTGTTTTAGATTATGAGGCTAATCCTGATAAAGGGGAAGATAAGGCACCTTTTACTGTTAAAAAAATGGTTTTTAAAATTAACAATTTTTCACCAAATTCATATTTAAAATTCTACTATGATGATCCAGGTGATGTCTTAGATTATAGACCAGATGATAAAACTTTTAAACCGGGAATTGATTATACTCCATATGGTGAGGTTCAAATGGGGGATTACTTTACTGATACAAAATCAACTCTTGAAGTAGTAGAAGGTATTAATAATGATATAATGAAAGCGGGCTATTCTAAATGGGTGGCTGGTAAATATCTTTGGTGGCAATCTTTAATTGGTTTAGTAGTAGTTGCTTCTATTACAATATCTTTCCATATTGTATGGGAATATGATAATAAAAAAGAAGCAGAAAGAAAACAAAAAATAGGAATAAAAGGTAAAAAATAAAGTGTCTTTTATAGACACTTTTTTAAAGAGGAAAATATGGAAATAAAAGAAATAGAGCGTGCTTTGGTTAAAAGATATCGCGCTAAAATCTTTAAACCCTTCATCCAAGCAATTAATACATATAATTTAATAGAGGAAAATGATGTTATAGGGGTTTGTATATCAGGTGGAAAAGATAGCCTTACAATGGCTAAACTTTTTCAAGAAATAAAAAGACATAACCAAAAGAGTTTTGAAGTTAAGTTTTTGGTGATGGATCCTGGATATAATGAAAAGAATCTAAAAAGTTTAATTGAAAACTGTGAGAAGTTAGAGATTCCAATAATAATAAAGGTTTCTAATATTTTTGAAGTAGCAAGTAAACTTGATCCTGAAAAACCTTGTTATATGTGTGCTAGAATGAGACGAGGTTTTCTATATGAATTTGCTCAAGAACAAGGATGTAATAAAATTGCTTTAGGCCACCACAAAAATGATGTGATAGAAACTATTTTAATGAATATTTTTTATAATGGGACTTTTAAAACAATGATGCCCAAATTAAAAGCTGCTAATTTTGAAAACATGGAATTAATTAGACCGATGACTTTTATTGAAGAAAAGAATATTGCTAATTATATGAAGTATTGTCAAATAGAGGCTTTAAGTTGTGCTTGCAAAGTTGCAAGCAAAGATTTAGATTCTTATCGTAAAAAAGTCAAAGAATTAATTGCTTCTTTAAAAAAAGAATTTAAAGATATAGAAAAATGTATTTATAATAGTGCAAACAATATTAATTTAGATTGTGCGATTGGGTGGAAGCATCAAGGAAAAGAATATTCTTTTCAAGATTTTTATGATGAAAACAACAAATAGATTTTTTCGTTGCTTTTTAATTAAATAATGTTATAATACTATAGGTGAATATAAAAAAAGGAGGAATAAAAAATATGTCGAACAAAAAATTTGTCTATATGTTTTCAGAAATAGACGGTAGTATGAGAAACCTAATGGGTGGAAAAGGAGCAAACTTAGGTGAGATGACTAAACTAGGTTTACCAATCCCACAAGGTTTTACAGTAAGTACAGAAGCTTGTACATATTACTATGAAAGCAAGAGATGTATTTCTGAGGATATTAAACAAGAAATTAAAACAGCTATGGCCAAGTTAGAAAAAATTACTGATAAGAAATTTGGTGATCCAAGTAATCCGTTACTTGTTTCTGTTAGAAGTGGTGCTAGAGTTTCAATGCCAGGAATGATGGATACAATTCTAAACTTAGGTTTAAATGATGAGGTTGTAGCAGGACTTGCTAAAAAAACTAATAATCCAAGATTTGCATATGATTCATATCGTAGATTTATTCAAATGTTTGCTGATGTTGTTAAAGGATTATCTAAAGCAAGATTTGAAGAAATCATTGATGAAATGAAAAAAGCAAGAAATATTAAAACAGATACTGAATTTACTGATGCTGATTTAAAAGCAATGATTACTAAATTTAAAGATTTTTATAAAAAAGAAATGAAAGAAGATTTCCCAACAGATCCAACTGAACAACTGTTTGGAGCAATTACAGCTGTTTTTGAATCATGGGAAAATCCAAGAGCTGATTATTATAGAAAAATGCATAGTATTCCATCTAGTTGGGGAACAGCTGTAAATGTTCAATCAATGGTTTATGGTAATATGGGCGAAACATCAGGCACAGGTGTTGCTTTTACAAGAAACCCTGCAACTGGTGAAAATAAACTTTATGGTGAATATTTAATTAATGCTCAAGGTGAAGACGTTGTTGCTGGAATTAGAACTCCAGAACCAATTGCAACATTAAAACAAGTTATGCCTGAAGCATATGATCAATTTGTTGAACTTAGTTTAAAATTAGAAGATTATTATAAAGATATGCAAGATATCGAATTTACGATTGAAGATGGTACATTATATTTACTTCAAACAAGAAGTGGTAAAAGAACTGCTAATGCAGCATTAAGAATTGCAGTTGAAATGTATGAAGCAGGATCTATTTCAAAAGAAAGAGCATTAATGCTAGTTGATCCTAAACAACTTGATGCTTTACTTCATCCTCAATTCGATCAAAAAGCCTTAAAAGCAGCTACTGCAATTGGTGAGGGAACTGCAGCAAGCCCAGGTGCTGCTTGTGGTGTTGTAGCATTTAACGTTGAAGAAGTTGTTGAAAGAGTTAAAAAAGGTGAAGAAGTTATTTTAGTAAGACTTGAAACTTCTCCAGAAGATATTGAAGGAATGAACCTTGCAGTAGGATTCCTAACTGCAAGAGGTGGAGCTACATCTCATGCTGCTGTTGTTGCTAGAGGAATGGGTAAATGTTGTGTAGCTGGATGTCATGGATTGAATGTTGATGAGGCTAATAAGAAATTTACTTTAAATGGTAAAACTTATAAATCAGGTGATTGGATTTCACTTGATGGTTCAACTGGATTAGTATATGGTGAAAAACTTCCAACTGTTCAAGCTGAAATTTCAGGTGACTTTGAAAAGTTTATGAAATGGTGTGATGAAGTAAAACGTTTAACTATTAGAACTAATGCTGATACACCAAAAGAAGCTCAACTTGCAAGAGAATATGGAGCTCAAGGAATTGGATTGTGTCGTACTGAACATATGTTCTTTGAGGCTGATAGAATCCAAGCAATGCGTGAAACAATTATTGCTGATACTTTAGAACAAAGAAGAAAAGGATTAGCTAAACTATTACCAATGCAAAGAAAAGATTTTGAAGAAATCTTTGAAGCAATGGGTAACTATCCTGTTACGATTCGTTATTTAGATCCTCCTCTACATGAATTCTTACCAAATAATGATGAAGATATTAAAACAATTTCTAAAGAAATGGGTGTTCCTTACGAAGTGGTTAAAAACAAAGTTCAAAGCTTACATGAATTTAACCCAATGTTAGGACATCGTGGATGTAGATTATCAATTTCATATCCTTGTTTTGCTGAAATGCAAACAACTGCTGTAATTGAAGCATACATCAATGTCTTAAAGAGAAATCCTAATTATACAGCAATGCCAGAAATTATGATTCCTTTAGTTGGTGATGTTAAAGAATTAAAATTTGTTAAAAACGTTGTAGTTAATACTGCTAATGCACTTTTAGAAAAGCATAATATCAAAGCTAGATATCAAGTAGGAACTATGATAGAAATACCTCGTGCAACATTACTTGCTGATGAAATTGCAAAAGAAGCTGACTTCTTTAGTTTTGGTACTAATGACTTAACTCAAATGACATTTGGATTTAGTAGAGATGACTCTGGTACTTTCTTAGCAAACTATTATGAAAAGAAAGTATATGAAACAGATCCTTTCGCAACAATCGATGTTAATGGTGTTGGTAAATTAGTTAAGATGGCAACTGATTTAGGTAGAAGTGCTAAGAAAGATTTAAAGATTGGTGTTTGTGGTGAACACGGTGGAGATCCTGCATCAATTGAATTCTTTGATTCAGTAGGACTTGATTATGTATCTTGTTCTCCGTTTAGAGTACCAATTGCTCGTTTAGCTGCTGCTCAAGCTGTTATTAAAAATAAAAAGTAATTAATGAAAAAAAGATATCTTTTTTAAAGATATCTTTTTTTATTTTTATAATATAAATATTAGTGTTGCTATTCCAAAATAAATCATTAAAGCAAACAAGTCATTTAGTGTAGAAATAATTGGTCCTGATGCAATTGCGGGATCGATTTTCATTTTTTCTAAAATAATAGGAATAAAAACACCAATAGCTGCTGAGACAAACATTCCACCAATTAGTGATGTAGCGATTGTTAGTGCTAGTAACAATTGACTTTGAGTTCCCATGTTGATGAAACTTAGGATTCCATATGATATTAAGAAACCAGCTATTCCTACAGCAATACTATTTAATACTCCGATTCCTAATTCTTTAGCAATGTGTTTTTTCTCAGCACTTTTTTCTTCTAACTCATCTTTATTTAACTTTAAAATTGTTACTGCAATTGACTGTGTTCCGATGTTTCCAGCCATACCTAAAATCATTGGTTGAAACATTATTAATGCAACTACTTCAATTAGTGTTCTTTCAAACACAGATAATAACACGGCTATTACTAAGTTTAATAAGACAGAAATTAATAACCAAGGAATTCTTTGATAGGCTCTAACAAAAGCATTTGATGATTCATCATAATCTCCAACACCAGCCATTTTTTTAATGTCTTCTTCGTATTCTAAAACCATTTTATTTAAAATATCATCTGCTGTAACTATTCCAACAACTTGCATATTTTTATTTAAAACTGGTAGTACATTTTTAGCATAATTTTTAAATTTTTCAAAGCCTGTAGTTATTGAATCTTCTAACTTTAAGTAATTATTATCATTATGTGTGATGCTTTCAAGTGAATCACTAGCTCTAGCACTTACTAAATCTTTTAATGTAATGCTACCAATTAAAACATTGTTGTCATCTACTATAAAAAGATGATCAATAAAGTCGCTATCTTTTGAGTTGTTAATTACATAAGCAGTTGTTTCTTTAATGTTTGAGTTTTGATTTATAGTTACAAAATCAGTGCTCATTATTGATGCGATAGCCTCATCATCATAAGTCATTAATAATTTAAGTTTTACTTGTTTAGTTTTTGATAATAAATTTATTAAATAAGTTTGATAATCTTCTTCAAAACTTGTAATGAAGTATTTTAAATCATCCATTTCAAATTCGTGTAGAAAACTTTTCTTTTGGTTTTCGGTTAATAGGTTAAAATAATTCCTTGAAATTTCTTCTGGTAATTCTAAAAAAACTTCAATCGTTTTTTTAAGAGACATTAGTCTAATAAAACGCATTTGAGTATCACTTGTTGCATCTCTCATTATTTTAGCGATGTCATATGGGTGCATTTTAGCTAAAGTTTTCTTTAATTGGGCATCATTTAGAATTAATAAATCTTTCATCTAAACCACCCCCAATAATAAAGTAGCAAACCCGAAATAAATGATTACACTAGTAATGTCTATTAGTGTAGAAATAAATGGGCTTGAGGCGATAGCTGGATCTATGTTTATTTTATCCAGTGCAATTGGAATAAACAGTCCAAAAATAGGTCCTATAAGGACGGTTAAACTTAATGAGATAAATACAACTAAAGAGACATTTAATGGTTGTTGAACACCGATTACTTTAGAAATAACATAAGAAACTGCGCCAGCAACAATTCCAAGTATTATTCCGTTAATTAGTCCAGCTAGTATTTCTTTAGTACCATTTTGTAATGCTTTTTTAGAATCTTTAGTCAGTAGTCTTAACGTGACCGCTAATGTTTGGCTTGCAACATCTCCACCGGTGTCTAGTATTAGTGGTTGGAATAAAGCAAGTATTGCTACAGAAGTAATTACTTCTTCAAAACTACTAGTTGCTATTGCAATTGGCATTGATAGAATCAATAATAAGATTAGCCATGGTAATCTTTTGGCTGCTGATTTTATTAACCCTTTTGTTTTTGTATCTGGAAGAGCAGATAGTTTTTCAAAGTCATCAAGAGATTCTTCGTGATAAATTTCAATAGCATCATCGATTGTTAAAACACCAATTAGTTCAAACTTTTTATTTAAAACAGCCATTTCATATAGTCCATAGTTTTTCATTTTATGAACTGCTTCTTCAATATCATCAGTATCTAGAGCATAAGGACTTAGTTTAGTAATATCGTCAATATATGAAGGAGCTTTTGTTTTAATTAAATCTCTTAATATGATACTACCTTTAAATTTGTTTTCTTCATCCACAACAAAAATATGATTTAAATTGTCAACGTCTCCAGCTTCTTTAATAACCTTTTTAGTAGCAGTTTTAATATCCATTCCTAAATTAAGACTGATAAAACTATCAGACATATGAGCTCCTACTTCATCTTCGTCATAATTAAGTACTTGGGAGATATGTTTTTCATTTTCTAAAGCATCAAGTAATTCTTCATTATCTAAATGAACAATGATATCAGCAGCATCATCAAGCTCTAATGTATCCATGATATTTTTTTGAACACCAAATTCAAAATCATCAATTACATCAGCTGCTTCTTCAGGTTCCATAAAAGCAATAATTCTTCCGATTTCTTCTTCTGGAATTAAAGAGTAGAATAAATTTTTTTCTTCTTCATCTAATTCTTTTATGGCCTCTACAATATTATAGGGATGCATTTTTTCTAAATGCTTAAGCAAAGCTTTTTTATCTTTTTGTTTAATTATTGCTTTCATATTAAAACTCCTTTCTAAAATATTATATTACTCTTTTAGTATACCATAAAATATATTTTAATTATATGCATAAAATGAAAAAGGTTTATCTTGTTCTTAAATATAAGGTTTTATTTATGTTTTGCTACCCTCTCAATTTTTGCTATGTAAAAAAGACATCTTCTAATATTAGAAGATGTTTTTAATAAATAAAACAATTAAAAAACCTAGGAAATTTTTTCCTAGGTTTCATTTTTTAAAACTCACAATTTTTTGGTGTTCTTGGATATGGAATAACATCTCTTATGTTTTCTACTCCAGTAACATACATAATTAGTCTTTCAAAACCAAGACCAAATCCAGCGTGTTTTACTCCGCCATATTTTCTTAAATCTAAATACCATTCCATTCCTTCTTCTGGGATGTTCATTTCTTTCATACGTTTGCGTAATAAATCAAGGCGCTCTTCTCTTTGGCTTCCACCAACTAATTCACCAGCTCCAGGAACAAGTAAATCCATTGCGGCTACAGTTTCATTATCATCATTTAATCTCATATAGAAAGCTTTAATATCTTTAGGCCAATTTATTACAAAAACTGGTGCTTTAAAATATTCATCAGTTAAATACTTCTCATGTTCAGTTGCAAGATCATCACCGTATTTGATTTTGTTTTCAAAAGATTTATTTGATGTATTAATGATATCAATTGCGTCTTTATATTCACAAACTGCAACTTTAGAATTAACTAAATCTTCAAGTTGTTTAATTTTTCCTTTTTGAACAAATTCATCAAAGAATTTAAGTTCGCTTTGTGCATGTTCTAAGATATAAGAAATAACATATTTAAGCATTCTTTCAACTAAGTCCATATCATCATTGATATCAGCAAAAGCAATTTCTGGTTCAATCATCCAGAATTCTGAGGCATGTCTTGTAGTGTTTGAGTTTTCTGCTCTAAATGTTGGACCAAATGTATAAACCTTTTTAAAAGCTAAAGCAAATGTTTCTGCTTCTAATTGACCTGATACTGTAAGGTTAGCAGCTTTTCCAAAAAAGTCTTTTGAATAATCAACTCCCTTTTCTCTAGTTAAACGCTCTAAATCAAGTGTAGTTACTTGAAACATTTGACCTGCTCCTTCGCAGTCGCTAGCTGTAATGATTGGAGTATGAACATAGATGAATTCTTCTTTTCTAAAGAAATCATGAATTGCATAAGCAAGTAGGCTTCTAATTCTAAAAACAGCATTAAATAAATTAGTACGAACTCTTAAGTGAGCTTGCTCACGCAAGAATTCTTTAGAGTGTCTTTTTGGTTGAATTGGATAGTCTTCAGGACAATCTCCGCTTAAAATGATTTTAGTGGCTTTGATTTCATATGGTTGATTAGGGTTGTTTGTGATAACGATTGTTCCTGATACAGTTAGAGCGCTTCCTGTTCTAAAGTGTGCAACTTCTTCAAAGTTATTTAAAACTTTATCATAAACGATTTGAACATTATTTAATGTAGAACCATCATTTAAATTAATAAAGCCAAATTCTTTTTGGAAACGGTTTGTTCTAAGCCATCCTTCAAGAGTAACCTCACTTTGTACATTTTGATAATTTTTGTTTAAAAAGCTAATTGTAGTTTTCATATTTATTCTCCTTATATATTAAAAAACGTCCTTGAAATTAATTCAAGGACGAAAACTTTTCCGCGGTACCACCTTTGATTCATCTATTTATATATAGATGCACTTTATTTCTTTTAACGCAAAGATTACGGTTAGGTCTACTTTAATTTCTTCTAACAGCTCCAGAGTGTTCTTTCATTAAACTAATGCATAAGTTCTCACTATCCTTATGTCACTTTCTCATTAGACTTTAATTACTCGTCTCTTTCATAGCAATCAAATTTTACTAAATAATAAAGTTAAAGTCAACTAAATTTTAAAAGATAGTTTGATATTTGCTTTTTTTAAAAATTATTAGTGATAAATAAATTAGTATTTTGGTGTGGCATTTTCAAGCAAGATATGGTATAATTAGAAACGATTAAGAGTTATTATTAAAATAAATAGGAGAGAAATTTATGGCGTATAAAGCTTTATACAGAACTTATAGACCACAGAAATTTTCTGAAGTTGTTGGTCAAGAAGTGATTGTAAAAACCTTACAAAATTCCATAAAAGCAGGTAAGATATCTCATGCATATTTGTTTAGCGGTCCTAGAGGGACTGGTAAAACTTCTATTGCTAGAGTTTTAGCTAAAGCTCTAAATTGCCCAAACGCCAAAGATTTTGAACCTTGTGGTGTATGTGAGGTATGTAAAGAGATTTCTAATAGTACATATCCTGATGTAATTGAAATTGATGCTGCTAGTAATAATGGTGTTGATGAGATTAGAGATATTAGAGAAAAGGTGAAGTTTTTACCAAGTGGTGCTAAATGGAAGATATATATTATAGATGAGGTTCATATGTTAACTACTAATGCATTTAATGCATTATTAAAAACATTAGAAGAACCACCAAAACATGTTATCTTTGTTTTAGCAACAACTGATGTACACAAAGTACCAGCAACTATTATTTCAAGATGTCAAAGATATGATTTTAAAACTTTAAGTGTTAATGATATTAAGGCTACTTTAGCCTCAGTTGCTAAAAAAGAAAAAGTTCAAATTGATGATGAAACTTTAATGACAATTGCTGAAAGTGCTGAAGGTGCTTTAAGAGATGCTCTAAGTATTTTAGAGCAAGTTATTGCGTATTCAAATGAAGTTGTTACATTAGATGATGTTAATAATGTTACAGGTAATCTATCAAGTGATAAGTTAATTGAATTAGCAGTTAATTTTGAAGAAAAAGAAGTTAATAAAGCACTTAATACAATTGATGAGTTAATCTATTTAGGAAAAGAAGTTCGTCGTATTATTGCAGGTTTAATTCAACTATATAGAGATATCTTAGTTTATAAAAACATTGATACTCAAGAAATGAGTAAATATGTTTTTGAAAAGAAAGAATTTCAACTTCTAGCAAAAGCTCTAACAACAGACAAAATCTTTTATTATATAGATGTTTTAAGTGATGTGCAATCTAAGATTAGATTTACTAATAATCCTCAAATCTTTTTAGAAGTAGCAATCATTAAAATGATTCATGTAACATATGAAGAATTATCAGTTGTTCAAAGATTAAATGAATTACAAGAAAAGTTAAATAATTTAGATGGTTATACTCCTCAATCATTTGCTCAAACTCCAAGTGTGGTTAAAGATGAAGTAGTATATGAAAAGATTGAAACACTTGATAAAGTTTTAGCAAGCGTGAGAAGTGAATTAAGTAAACTTGATTTACCTAGTGTAATTAATAAAGTTAACAAACTATCAAGTGAAGAAAAAGAAGATGAGATTAGTTTAACTAATGTAGAACTGTATGAAGAATTACAATTATTAAAAGCAACTGTTAAATCTATTCAAAATCAAGCACCTCAAACAAGTAGTGCTCCAAAAGAAGATGTTTTAAATCATGCTGAAAAGATTCTTAATTTAGAAAAACAAATTAGAATAATTCAAAATACAAACGTTGAAGAAATTTGTAGTATGTTAGAAGTTCAACTAAGAGAAACTAAAGAAGAATTTAGTAATGCAAGAAAAGAAGTAGCAAGATTAAAAACTATAGTTGATAGACCAACTCCACATGGCACTACAAAAGTAGTTGGTGAAATCAATCAAGATTTAGTTGAAAGATTAACTAAAATAGAAGCACGAATTGAAGAGTTAGCACGTGGGGCTTTGGCTTACTATAGTCTATATTTAGATCAAGGTTCTAAGAAAAATAGAATCAAAGAAGTTAGAGGTCAAATGATTCTATTTAGCGATGAATTAGTTGAGGCTAAAGAATTAAGTAAAGATAAAAAGCCTGTTGAAGAAATAGAAGAAATAGAAGAAAAAGATGAAACTTATTCTGAAGAATTAGATGGTCAAGAAGGCTTAACAGAAGAAAAAGAAGAAACAGTTGAAACAGTTAACGAAATAAAAGAAGAACAACCAAAAGAAAAACCTGCTATAGAAGTTAAAAAGAAAGAAGAGCCTAAAGAAGAAGAAGGACCAAAAAGTCAAATAGTTGTTACTCCTCCTCGTGAAACTTCATTTAATTCTACTTTAGAAATATTAAGATTAGAAAGATTAGAAAAAGCTAAAAAGGAACAAAAAAAATCAGGTGAAGTAAAAGAAGAACCAAAAGAAGAAAAGACTTATTCAAGTAATATTCTTGAACCAAGAAAACAAGCAAAACCAGAAACAAAACCTGACGAAAATAAAAAAGAAGAAACTCAAAAATCAGCTCTTGAAATATTAGATTGCTTACCAGAAGATGACTTTGCAAGTCATATTGAATACTCTAATAAAAAGAAAGAAGAAAAGGATGAAATAGTTTGGAAGTCTGTTGAATTAGAAAGTGAATCAAAACCAAAAGATGTTGATTTTGACTCTTATAATATTAAAGCTTTAGAATATATTTTAAATACTGCTTTATCTGAAAAAGCAAAAACTGATGCTAAAAGAGTCAAAGAATTATGGAAAGATTTATCAAAAAATATTGATTCAAATGATTATGGTGTAGTTGATTTATTAAAAGATGCTAATATCGCTGCAGTAGGTGAAAAGGCTATTTTACTTGTTTTTGAATCATATGGAACTAGTAATAATGTAATGAGTCCTAGTTTTAAAAAACGTGCAACTTCTATAATTTGTAAGACTTTATTAGGTAAATATGATTACTTTGCATTACCAAAAGTAGTTTGGGAAGAGAAAAGAAAAGAATATTCAATACAATATAAAAACAAAGTAAAAGACCCAAAATTAGAAGAGTTTAACGATAATAAATTAGTTCTTCAAAAAGAATATAAAAAGATAGAAGAAGATGAAGAAAGTGATATCGTTGAACAAATTTATGAAGATATTTTTAAATAAAAAGGAGAATAAAAAATGAACCAACAAGCAATGTTAAAGAAAATAAAACAAATGCAAAAGGAAATGACAGATACTCAATTAGAAATTGAAAATACTGTTTTTGAAGCAAATGTTGCAGGGATTGTTACAGTTGAAGTGATGGGTAATAAGCATTTACAAAAAGTAATTGTTGATAAAGATTTTGAAGTTGAATCAGCTGAGGATTTTGAAATGCTTTCTGATTCAATTGTTGCAGCTTGTGCTAAAGCTTATAAAGATATTGAAGAAGTAACTGAAGAAAAGATGGCGAAATTCCAAATGTTATTAAATGGAATTCCTGGGCTTTTTTAAATGAAATATCCTTTTTCATTAGAAAAACTAATTGAAGATTTTGAGATGTTTCCGGGCATAGGTCCAAAGACTGCCGAAAGGCTTGCTTTATTTACTATTTTAAATCTTGAAAAAGAAGATGTTGAAAGATTTAGTCAATCTCTTTTAATTGCAAAATCTAAATTAAGATTTTGTGATGTTTGTGGAAGTATTACTGATGTTAGTGTCTGTGATATTTGTAGTGATGAAGATAGAGAAAGTAAAATCATTGTTGTAGAGAATACAAAAGATGTAATTACATTTGAAAAAACTAATCAATTTAGAGGAAAATATCATGTATTAAACGGTGTGATTTCACCTTCTGCTGGAATTGGTCCAGAACAAATTAATTTAGATAAATTAATTAGTAGGGTAGAAGATGAAAAAATAAATGAAGTAATAATTGCTACTAGTTCGAGTATTAATGGTGAGATTACAGCGATGTATATAGCAAATAAATTAAAAGAAACTAATGCAAAAGTTTATAGAATTGGGTATGGTTTACCTGTTGGTGCTGACATAGAGTATACTGATGAAATAACATTAATAAAAGCACTTGAAGGTAAGAAAGAAATATAGTATAATAACAGTGTAGTATTTGAAAGGAGATCAAAATGGAACAAGTTAAAACTTTCATGGCTAATCTTTTCGACAAGGCTAACAATGTATTGAAGCCAATTGTAGATGCAGTTTTAGGTTTATTTAATGGTGAACATTACGTACTTTATACATTATTTGGTATTTGGGTAGCAATCCTAATAATAATTGGTTTAATTGCATTTGTTATGAAGGGTACTAAGCCTTTTATATTACTTGTCGTGCTAACTGCCATTGTGTTTGCCGCGTGGTTTTTTTTCGTTAAGTAGTTAAATAAAAGATTAATACACCTTTTTGTATTAATCTTTTTTCTTTTGTCTTATTTGATAAAAAAATTTAAAATATCTAAATTGTTATTAGTAAATAAACTAATTTTTATAAAAAAATTATAGGTTAAATTGCGAGTTTATTAAATGGTTAATCAAGGAGAGTAATAATGGAAGAAAATAAAGCAATAGAAACTAAAAAAATAATTCACGAAAGTATTGAAGTTAGATTAGAAAATCTTACAAAAGAATTTCCAAATAAAAATGGTCAAAAAACAATTGCTGTTAATAATTTTTCTGTAACAATCGAAGCAGGAAAATTGATTGGTTTGTTAGGACCATCTGGTTGTGGGAAGTCAACGACACTTTATTTAATTGCAGGGTTATTAAAACCAACAGAAGGTAAGATTTATTTTGGAGAAGAAGATGTTACTTCAATGCCTCCTGAAAAAAGAGGGATAGGTTTAGTTTTCCAAAACTATGCTTTATACCCACATATGACAGTTAGACAAAATATAGTTTTTCCATTAGAAAATATGGGAGTTCCTAAAGAGGAAAGAAATGCTTTAGCTCAAGAAATGGCAGAGCTTGTTCATATCGGCGATTTGATGGATAGAAAACCAAATCAATTAAGTGGTGGTCAACAACAACGTGTTGCGATTGCTAGAGCTTTAGTTAAAAAACCTAAAGTATTATTATTAGATGAACCCTTATCAAATCTAGATGCAAGATTAAGACTTCAAACTAGAGAAGAAATAAAAAGGATTCAAAGAGAAACTGGAATTACTACGATATTTGTTACTCACGATCAAGAAGAAGCGATGAGTATTTCAGATGAAATTGTCGTAATGAATTACGGACTTTTACAACAAAAAGAACATCCTCAAGAAGTATATGATAATCCTATCAATATGTTTGTTGCGAAGTTTTTGGGGAATCCTCCAATTAATACAATTAAAGGCTTTATTAAAAAGAATTCTTTATATGTTGAGGATAGTAAAAGTGTTGATTTAGAATTAAAGGATAAAACTGGTACTTTAATTGAAGAATTAAAAGCAGAAAATCAAGAAGTATATATTGGAATTAGACCAGAATTTTTTAAGGTTAGTAAAGATGGTAAGATAAAAGGTTTAGTTGAAATTGTTGAACATATTGGTAGAGATGTAATGACGATTGTTAAAATAGTTGATACTGATCTTTCATTTAGAGCAATTATACCAAACGATACAAAAATTAAAGTTGGTGAAGAAATAAAATTTAGTTATTCTAAGTACTTTGTCTTTAATGCAAGTACAGGAGAAAGGATTAAATAATGTTAGAGTATAAAAAAGATGGATTAAAAGCAAGTGTTGCTTTAATGCCTACTTTACTACTAATGGCAGTCTTTACTTTCTGGCCTATCTTTAGAACTTTAGTAACTGCCTTTATGGAAGGCTATAATACTAATATGAGTTTTATAGAGTTCTTTCAAAGATTGGGTTCGTCAACTAAGCTTACTCTAAGATGGTTTAAAGATATCTTTGTAATTCAAGATGGCTTGTTTTTAAAATCATTAAGGAACACTTTTGAAATGGCAATTATTTCAGTTCCAATTTCAATTATAGTTTCTTTGTTTATTGCAGTAGCATTAAATGGAATTAAAAAAGGTCAAGGAATTCTTCAAACAATTTTCTTTTTACCATATGTTACGAATTCAATTGCTTTAGGGATGGTATTCTCATTTATCTTTAGTAGTAATTATGGACTAATTAATGCTTTAATTGAAGCATTTGGTGGAGAGCCTCAAGCTTGGATTTTTAGGATTACTTCAACGGGCGCTCAACCTACTAGAGCATCGATTCTTTTTGTATTAATGGTCTATACAGTTTGGAATGGTCTTGCTTTTAAAATTATTGTGTTTTTATCGGGACTTCAAAGTATTGATAAACAATATTATCAAGCTGCTCAAATTGATGGGGCATCTCGTTGGACTGTGTTTAGAAGAATTACAGTACCTCTATTATCACCAATGATACTTTATATTACGATTACTTCTTTGATCGGTGCGTTTAAAGCGTATAATAGCGTTATCGCGATTTTTGGACATAATAAATTTGGACCATCATCTAGTCCAAATGAATTTATTACAGTAGTTGGGTTTATTTATAAATATTTGCCTTTACATAATAATACAAACTATTTAAGTGTAGTCTCAGCTGGTTCTTTAATTTTGTTTTCAATTATAATGCTTATCACTTTAATCCAATTTTATGTTGGTAAAAAGAGAGTGCATTATTAAGGGGGAATGAAAAATGAACAGTAATTTATATTTAGAAGGCAAAGAATTAAGAAGATTTAAAACTAAGAGAATGATTAATCAAATATTGATTTATTTCTTCTTAGCTTTAATTGCATTGTTTGTTTTGATTCCTTTTTACTGGATGTTAGCAACTGCAGTTAAAAGTGATGCTGAGTTGGTTAAAGGCGTAACGTTTTTCCCTCAGGATTGGGCTTTTGAAAACTTTGGGAAAGTGTTTATAAGGGCACCATATTTTGGAAGGTATTTTTTAAATACAATTATTGTTGGAACTTTAACTACAATTGGAACTTTAATAACTACAATTTTAGCAGCGTTTGCTTTTGCAAGACTTAATTTCAAAGGTAAGAATGTTTTGTTTACAATTTTGCTTGCAACAATGATGATTCCAGGAGAGGTATTTGTTATTTCTAACTTTGTTACTATTGGAAGTTTTGGTAAAATTCCTTTCCTTAGTTGGGCAGGAAAAGAAACATTTGGAGCCTTAGTATTACCGTTTATTACAAGTGTCTTTTATATTTTCTTTTTAAGACAAACATTTAAACAAATTCCAAATGAATTATATTTAGCAGCAAAAGTTGATGGAACTAGTGATTTTAAGTATTTATGGAAAGTTATGATTCCAATGGCGAAAGCTACTATTACAACGATTTTTATTTTAAGTATGATGGGGGCATGGAATGCTTATATTTGGCCAACTTTAGTTGCTAATAGTGAAAAGATGCGTTTAGTAACAAATGGACTAATGCAATCATTTACAGATGAATCTGGACAAACTCCAGACAACTTAAGAATGGCAGCAACAACTTTAGTTACCATCCCATTATTAATTGTTTTCATATGTTTAAGAAAGTATATTATGCGAGGAGTTTCTCGTAGTGGTATAAAAGGTTAATGAAAGGAGAAAAATATGAAAAAACTTATTAGTGTATTATTTATTTTAGGAATGGCTTTTATTTTAACTGCCTGTGGTGAAAAGCGAAGCAGTAAAGTTAATTTAGTTAGCATGGAAGAATTTGAAGCTCAAGAAAATATTCAAATTACATTTAGAGTATCATTTGGTCAAGCAATTACACCATATGTTCAAGGCTTAATTGATAGTTTTAATGAAAAGTATGATAACGTTACTTGTACAATGGAAGTAGTTGGTGGATATGATAATTTGTTAACTCAAACAAAATTAGATGTTCAAGGTAATACTGCACCAACTCTTGTAATTGGTTATCCTGACCATATCGCAGCTTATCTATTATCAGATGGAGTTGTTCCGTTAGATGATTTTATGAATAGCGCTGAAGTTGGGTTTAGTGAAGCTGATATGGCTGATTTTATTCCTGCGTATTTAGCAGAAAATAATAAATACGATAAAGGGGGAACTTATTATAGTTTGCCATTTAACAAATCAACAGAAGTATTAGTTTATAATAAAGCTTTCTTTGAACATTTTGAATTAGAGGCTCCTACTACTTGGCAAGAAATGGAAACTCTTACAAAAGATATTGTTGAGATTGTTAAATCAGGAGATGCTGATAATACTTGGTCACCAGGACTTACAATGTCAACAATGAATGACTTTGTTCCATTAAACTATGACTCAGATTCTAACTTCTTTATTACAACTGCTCATCAATGGGGTGGTGTTTATACATCAAGTGCTTTAAAACTTGATGGAGGAGTTAATCTAGAAAAGGGTAAAATGGATTTTGCTGATAGCACACTTAATGCTAAAACTGTTGAAGGTTTAACATTTATGCAAAATATGGCAAGTTATACTTATGAATCAAAAGCTGCACCATTAGTAACAACACCTAAATATTGGGAAGAAGCTTATGGAAGCAATCCATTTAAACAAGGTAAATGTGTGATGACAATTGGTTCTACTGCAGGGGTTTCTCATAACCAAGGTGGAGTGGCTACTAATTTAGGCTATGCACCAATTCCATATGATACGAATAGTGCTATTAAAACAGTTATTCAACAAGGAACAAATATTGCGATTCTTTCACAAGCAGATGATTATCAAAGAATGGCTGCATGGTTATTTGTTAAACATTGTTTAAGTTTAGAAGGAACTATTGAATTCGCAGTTGGAACTGGGTATTTCCCTGTAAGAAATTCTGCTTATAATTATAATCCTGAAATTGCTGAAGGAGAAAATGAAATAAACGATAAAGCAAAAGTTTATTATGATTTTCTAACTACTCCAACAATTGAACAAATTGCTAAATCTAAAGTAGCTCAAGTTATTCAATCATATAAGGAATTAGGGTATGTTTATTATGTAGACCCTGCATGGAGTGGATCAGCTGATGTTAGAGTTGAAGTTGGTGTTGCAATGGAACAAATAGTAATTGATAAACTTGCAATTCAAACTGCTTTAACAGATGCTAAAAATAGAGTGCCTACACTAGATTTTTAGGTAATAAAAAATGTTAAAAAAATATTTAAAAATTTTATTAATAATACTTCTTTTGGTTTTGTCTGCTTGTAAAAAAACAGAAGAACCTATAGAAGATAAACAAGACTTACAACTAGATACTAGATATACTGATGCGTTAGAATTAACTACTAGTTTTGAAGGTAAAGAGTTTATTACTCATGGAATAGGCAAAGTATCTTTAGGGCTATGTGTTGATGGAGATACAATAACTGTAAGAAGTGGAGCATCTAATATTACTATTAGATTTTTAGGAATTAATACACCTGAATCAACAGGAAAAGTTGAACCTTGGGGGAAACCTGCTAGTGCTTTTGTCAAAGATAAACTTACCAATGCTGATGCTATTGTTTTAGAAGCAGAAGGCGAAAGGACAGATAACAATGGAAGATATTTAGCTTGGGTTTGGTATCAACCAAAAGGGCAAGATAAATATAGATTGCTTAACTTAGAAATTGTTGAAGAAGCATATTCGTTTTTTACAATGTCTTCTACTAAATATCATGAAACTTTTATCTCAGCTCATTATAAAAATACAAATATTAAGAAAAGACTTTATGGAGAAACTGATCCAAGTTTTTCTACTTCAAAAGAAGCACTTGATACTACAATTGCATATGTTTTATCAGGTAAAGAAGAATATTTAACTGGAACAGTATTTAATTTAACTGTTCAAGTGTTAAGAACTGTTGGAGATGATTTCTTTGTCAGAGACATTCAGGCTACCGATATTGATGGTGAAGTAGTTTATGGTGATATCTTTGTTTTTGGATTTTATGGAGTAAGTTATTATACTTATTTACAAATTGGAGATATAGTTAATTTTGAATGTAAATTTGATATTGCTGGAAATTATGGAGACCAAATTACCGATGTTAGGAAACTAAAAATTCTTCGTAATGAAGAAGTTAATTTAGATATAATTGATTCAAGTGATATTACCAATTTAAGTGCATATAAAGGTAGAGTAATTACAGTTGATAATTTAATTTATAAAGGTTATTATCAATCTCAAAATGATAAAGCTGCTAACCCCGAACAATATACTTTAAAATTTGAATCAAATACTGGTAAAAAATTTGATGTAAGAATAGGGAACCGTCTTATCTCAAGATATGATGTAGATAGCTTAGTAGTAGATGAGGTATATGCTGTAACTGGCGGAGTAAGCTATTATGAGTTTGCTAATGATTCATATCAATTATTATTAGGTGACAAAAACAAATCAAATGATATTGTTTTGAAAGAATAAAAAAGGAGGAAAATTTAAAAAATGAATCTTAAAAAAATTATTATTAGTTTTGTAGTATTGTTTTTAGGAGTAGTTTTGGTAGCATGTGATAAAGAGGTAGAAAACCTTGCTGAAACATATATCCAAAACATCAATCTTCTAAATCCAGCAGCAATTGTTGATGATATTCAATTGCAAAAGAAAATCAGTGGCCAAGGAAGTGTTACTTGGGTATCTGATAATGAAGCGGTAGTTAAAATTGAGGAGTATGTTGATGAAACTTTAGCCGCAAGTTTCTTTAAAGGTAGTGTTACTAGACCAGCAGTTGGCGAAGAAGATGTTGTCGTAACATTAACAGTAACTTATACATTAGATGGACAAACAGCAACTAGAGAAATTAAAATTAAAGTTTTAGCAGAACCAGCTGCTTTGTCAATTTCTGAAATTTTGTCAATGAGTGTAGGAGATGAAGTTTTAGCAGAAGGTGTTGTTGCAGCACTTACTCCTAAGGGATTCTTACTTAGTGATGAGACAGAAATGATTTATGTTTATCAAAATGCAACACCTACAGTTTTAGTAGGTGATACAGTTAAGGTTAGTGGTAAAATTGCAGTATATCATAGCGCTAAACAAATCTCTAATCCAACTATTACTAAATTAAATACAGAAGCAGGAACTTATACTTATCCTGAGGCTGTAAAGGTTACAGCAGATTCTTTAGCAAAGCTTTATAATAAAGACAGTAAAAACTTTAATAATCTTTATGAAATTAAAGGCATTATTGAATTAAAAGGAACTTATAATGATATCTATATTAAGGATTTTGAAAATCCTGATATCGCAATCTATCTTCAATATAGTTATATTAACGCAGAAAATGCTACTTTATTTAAAGGTAAAAATGGCGCTGTAGTAAGTTTTAAAGCTTATTCAGTATGTCTTGATAATGATTATTATGATGATGTAGTAGCTTTGATGTATTTAGATCAAACTTTTGTTGAATACACTGATACTGTTGCTTACTTAACAGTTAGTGGAAGAAACATGATTGATATTGTTAATCCTCGTCAATATGAAGCAACTCTTTATCCTGCAGTAGAAGATACTACAGTTATTTGGTCAACAAGCGATGAAGAAATTGCAACAGTTGATGAAACTGGTAGAGTAACAGCACTTGCAGTAGGTGAGGTTGATATCATTGCTACAGTTGGTAATATTACTAATAAAAAAACAATTACAGTTGTAGAAGAGTTAGCAGATCCAACTACAGTTAATATTGCAGGAGATGCAGAGATTGTTGAGTTTGGTATTGCAAACTATACATCAAGTGTAGAACCAGAAAATGCAGACCCTTCTGTAACATGGAGTGTTGATGATGAGACTATTGCAACAATAGATCAAACTGGTAAATTAATTGCTAATAAAGTTGGTAAAGTTACAGTTAAAGCAACTGCAACAGGAACTGAAGTGTTTGGAACTAAAGAAGTTAATGTTGTTGCGATGGAAATATCTGATATTTCAACTTTACTTCCAACATTAAGTGCAACTCCACAAACAGTATCTCTTAAGGGTGAAATAGTAGGTATTGCTGCTAAAGGTTGGTATTTAGCTGATAGTACTGGATATGTATACATACACCTAAATAAAACTCCAACTGGAGTTACAGTAGGTGATACTGTAAGAATTGCAGTTAAGAAAGCTCAAATTTATTTGAATACTAATAACTATGTATATCAAATGGATGCAAGAGGCGATGGTGAAATATATGTATATCCTATTGAAGAAGACTTTACTGAAATTCCAACAGTTGACAAAGCAATAGATACTTTTGAATATGATAATAAAACAGATGTAACAAAAGACTATGTAGAAGCTATGGGAACTATGGAAGTATATGGCAAAAAGTGGGTTAGCGTTACTGGTAAATTAATTAAATTTGGAAGTTATAATAACCTATATTTAGAATCAGCTACTAATAAAGTTATGATTGACTATAATACTGATGCTGAAGCTCTAGCAAGACTTGGATATTTAATAAATGAAACTATTACTTTAAAAGGTTTAGTATATGGATTTAATAAGACTAATGGTTGGAGTATTACATTCTTTAATAGAGATGGTGACTTAAAACAAGGTGACACTGTTTTAGAAGTTAAACCAACTATTATGAAAGTTGATGAAATTAAAAATGAATTAAGAAATTACTATCCAAATCAAGTTGAAGAAAATATAACTCTTGATTTTGCATCAACTTTATATCCTGATGCAGCGTTTACTTATTCATCAAATAAACCTGAATCATTAAGTAATGAAGGTATAGTTGTAAGAGGAACTGAAGATGTAGAAGTTACTTTAACTATGTCAGTTTATTTAGATGGAAATACAGCAGGTGATGCTGATGGAACAATTGACATTGTTATTAATGTAATAGCAGAAGGTGGTGTACCTCTTTCAACAATCTATTCAACTGGATTTGAAGCAGATGAAGGATTTGTAGCAACTTCAAGTTATCAAAATACTGATCCTAGATACCAAGGAGCAGAAGGTGCACAATGGGCTATCATTATGGGTGCTGTTACTACTACAGGTAAAATTACAGATTTACAAAGCTTACAAATGAGATCTTATACTTCGTTACCAGATACATATGGTTCAGCTATTACGAATTTTAATATCGCTAATGCTCATAAAGTGACATTTAAAGCTAATGCTTATAATAACCCAGGAACTGCATTAAAGGTCTATTACTCAACTGATGGTGGGACAACTTGGCTTGGCGAAGAAACATTTACAATTGTTAAAGCAGTAGGCGAATTCACATACAACTTACCAGAAGGCGGAGTTAATAATGTAAGATTTAAGCTTGAACATGCCCTTAAAGGTGTAGATAATAGATTAACAATTGATGAATTTACAGTAATTGGAATCTCATCATAATAAAGAAATTTAATTTTAAAAATACTTCTTTTAAAGAAATTTAAAAGAAGTATTTTTTATTTTATTAGATTAACTATAAACAAAATATTTATTTACATTAAAAAAAATGTTATAATAAAGTTAATCTTTTTATTATTATTTTAGGAGGCTTATTATGGAATACCGCAAATGGAAAAAAATCCCAGTTGAAACATCTTTATTAGGATTTGGTTCAATGAGATTAAAAACAGTTAATGATAAAATAGATGAAGAATTAGCTTTAAAATTAGTTGACTATGCATATAATAACGGAGTCAATTATTTTGATATGGCGATGCCATATTTAGATGGTCAAAATGAAAGTTTTATGGGACGTGCTTTAAAACGATATAAAAGAGATACATTCTATATAGCTACAAAACTTTCGCTTTGGATGTTTGAGACTAAAGAAGAAATTGAACAAGTAATTGATAGGCAACTTGAAAACCTTCAAACTAGTTATATTGATTGTTATTTATTGCATGCTTTAAATAAAGAAAAGTTTGAAAAAATAAAAAGATTAGGTGTAATGGATATTGTTAGAAAATGGAAAAAAGAAGGAAAAATAAAATACATTGGTTTTTCTTTCCATGATGAATACGATATTTATAAAGAAATTTTAAACTTTTATGATTGGGATTTTTGTCAGCTTCAACTTAACTATATGGACCAAGATACCCAACAAGGGATAAAAGGCTATTATGATGCATTAAACAAGGGAATTCCTGTTATTGTAATGGAGCCAGTTAAAGGTGGAGATTTAGCTAAATTTAATGATAAAGTCTCTTCTATTTTTTATGATTATAATAAACAAGCAAGTCTTTCTAGTTGGGCTTTTAGATGGGTTGGAAGCTTAGTTGGCGTAAAGTTAATTTTAAGCGGGATGAATACATTAGAACAATTAAAAGACAATTTAAAAACATTCGATAACTTTAAACCTCTTAATGAGGAAGAACAAGTATTAGTTTCTAAGGTGAAAGAGGAATTAAAGAAAATTGTTGAAGTGGGCTGTACAAGATGTGAGTATTGCTTGCCATGTCCTTATGGGGTTAATATTCCAAGAAACTTTAAAATTTTTAATAATTATGCTATGTATAAAAATGAAAATTCAGCTTTATTTAATTTTAAAGAATTAAAGAAAGAAAAAGCTGATGCATCAATTTGTGTTGCTTGTGGAGAATGCATTAGTAAATGTCCTCAAAAAATTAATATTCCAGAAGAGTTATCTAGAATGCTTACTGAAATGAGGTTTTTAAAATGATTGGAAATTTAAAAACTACAATCGAGATCTTACAAAAATATAATCTTTATACTAAGAAAAAAGTAGGTCAAAACTTTTTAATTGATGAGAATGTATTAAATAAGATTGGTGAAGCTGCTTCTTTAGATAAAGAAACAGGAGTGATTGAAATTGGTGCAGGACTTGGTAGTTTAACTGAAGTTCTAGCTTTAAAAGCTAAAAGGGTTTTAGCTTATGATATAGATTTAGATATGATAGTAGTATTAAACGATGTTTTAAGTAAATATGATAATATTATTATTACACATGAGGACTTTTTAAAAGTTAATTTAAATGAAGCTTTAAAAGTGTTTAAAGATTGTAAAACAGTAAAGGTAGTTTCAAACCTACCTTACTATATTACAACACCAATTATCTTTAAATTATTAACTGATGATGTAGAAATTAGTGAATATTATTTTATGGTTCAAAAGGAATTAGCGCAACGTCTAACTGCTGATATCAACACAAAAGATTATAATGCTTTAAGTGTTTTAATGAGATATAAGACTGATACTTCAATTTTGTTTGATGTCTCAAGAAATGTCTTCTTACCAATGCCAAATGTTGATAGTGCATTCATTAAGATGGCGCTTGTTAAAAGAGAGTTAGGAATCGAAAATGAGGCCCATTTTGGGGCCTACCTTCAAAAGATCTTTGCTAGTAGGAGAAAAACCTTAGTCAACAATCTAAATACAGCCTACGGCTTTAATAAAGAAAAGCTAAATACTTTAATTGAAGAATTTGGCTATGATTTTAGAATTAGAGCTGAGAATTTAAGTTTAGAAGAAATTGTAAAACTTTATTTAGCTTTGGTTGATAAAGCAGAAGAGTTAAGAGAATAATTTATGAAAAAAAAAGCATATGCTAAAATAAATTTAAGCCTAAGAGTCTTAAGAAAAAGAGAAGATAATTATCATGATTTAGAGTCTGTAATGTGTAAGATAAATTTATTTGATAAATTAACTTTTAAAAAAAATAAACTTAAAATAAATAGAATCATAAATGATATATACCCTGATAATTTAGTTTTAAAAACTGCTAATTTAATTAAAGAAAAATATAAAATAAAACAAGGTCTTGATATAAAAATCAAAAAACAAATTCCAACCCAAGCAGGGCTTGGTGGTGGGAGTAGTGATGCTGCTTGTACAATCATTGCTTTAAACAAACTATTTAAACTAAACTTAAACATTAATGAAATGATTGAAATTGCTGCTAATTTAGGTAGTGATATAGCGTATTGTTTATTTGATGAAATAGCTCTAGTAAGCGGTAAGGGTGAAAAAATAAAAGTTATAAATACTAAATTAAATCCTTACTTAGTCTTAATAAAACCTGATTTTAAATGTAGCACTAAAACAATTTTTGAAAATCATAAAATTACTGAAAGTAATAATTTAGAAGTTTTAATTAAAGCCTTTGAAGAAAACAATTTAAAAGAAGTTTGTAATAATTTATCTAATGATTTAGAAACAACTGTTAATAATTTGTTTGATAATGAAATAGCTTTAATTAAAGAGACTTTAATTAAAGCGGGTGCACTTAATGCTTTGATGACAGGAAGTGGATCAGTTGTTTTTGGTGTTTTTGAAAACAAAAAAACAGCAAAAACATCATACTTAAAATTAAAAAAAGAAGTAAAAAATAAAAAAGTGTATTTTTGTAAAATTAAAAATAACTAAAAATAAAAAATGATTTTTAATAAAAGGGTTGAATTATTTTTACTTAATGATATAATTTAAGTATCAGTGTAAGAAAGGGTGGAGAAGTAAGGATGCAAATTACAGATGTTAGAATGAGAAAAGTAGACAATGGAAGTAGATTAAAAGCTGTTGCTACGATTACTTTTGATAATGTTTTTGTTGTTCATGAATTGAGAGTTATTGAGGGAACTAATGGACTATTTGTAGCAATGCCTAACAGAAAAAACAATAAAGGTTTGTTTAAAGACATAGCTCATCCTATCGAAAAATCAATGCGTGAAGAAATTGAAAGAGTTGTACTTGATAAGTATAATTCTGGCGATCTAGAAGAAGCTTCAGCAGAAGACGAAGAATAAGATTGTAATTTTTAAAAAAATACCATTCTTTGGTATTTTTTTTAAGAAAGAGGAAAAAGTATGAATATATATGCTATTATACTGGCAGCCGGCAAAGGCATAAGAATGAATTCTACCCTACCAAAATGTGCTCATAAAGTAATTGGCAAACCAATGGTAGAATATGTTGTTGATGCTATAAGACATCAAGAAATTACAGAAATTTATACGGTAGTTGGATATCAAAAAGAAGTAATTGAAGAAATACTAAAAAATAAAACTAAATTTGCTTTTCAAAAAGAACAACTTGGGACTGCTAATGCTGTAAAAAGTTGTGAAGAGTTTTTAAAAGGAAAAGAAGGTGTTACTTTAATTGCGATTGGTGATATGCCTTTTATAACTAAAGAAACTTATAAAGAATTACTTGATTTTCATATCAAAAGTAAATCTGATTTAACTGTTTTAACTACGATTCATAAAGACCCAAGTGGGTATGGAAGAATTGTTAGAAACAGTAAAGGTCAGGTTATGGCAATTGTAGAAGATAAGGATTGTGTTGGCGAACAACGAAACATTAAAGAAATAAATGCATCTGTATATGTAATAGATAATAAAAAACTTTTTATTTATTTAGAAAAGATTCAAAACGTTAATAAACAAAATGAATATTATTTAACGGATTTAGTGAGCCTATTTTATGAAGACAATCTAAAAGTTTCAACTTATATTGTAAATGATTATGATGAAATAAGTGGAATCAATGATCAAAATCAACTGGTTAAATTAGAAGCAATGCTTCAAAAAAGAATTCTAGATAAACATATAATTAATGGTGTTGATATTGTTGATATCAACAGTGTTAAAATAGGTTATGATGTAGAGATTGGCGAGAATGTTACGATTATGGAAAACGTTGAGATTTTAGGTAAAACTGTAATTGGTAATAATTCAAGCGTTGGACCTAATGCTAGTGTAATTGATTCAAATATTTTAGAAGGTTCTAAAATATTTGATACAAAAATTATCAATAATAAATAAAATTTTAAATTTAAAAGAAAGAGTTGATTTAGATGTGTTTTTAAAAAAACACATCTTTTTAAATGATAACGTTTTAAAATTGCATTTTTTTAATAAAAGAGTTATAATATAAATAGGTTTTTCTTTTTTATATATGAGGAGGTTTTCTATAAGTTATGGCCAGTATTCGCGATGCTAAAGTTAAGTTGTTTACTTTGAATTCTAACCCAGAATTAGCACAAGAGATTGCTGATTATATGGGAATTGGATTATCTGATTGTGTGCTTACAAGATTTGCTGATGGTGAGGTAAGTTTAAATATTGCTGAGACAGTTAGAGGTCATCATGTCTTTGTAGTTCAATCTACTTCAAAGCCAGTTAATGAGCATTATATGGAATTGTTAATTATGATTGATGCTTTAAAAAGAGCATCTGCTAAAACAATTAATGTTATTATGCCTTATTATGGTTATTCAAGGCAAGATAGAAAGGCCTTAGCTAGACAACCAATTTCTGCTAAGTTAGTAGCAGATTTATTAGAAGTAGCAGGTGCTACAAGAATAATTTGCCTAGATTTACATGCAGCTCAAATTCAAGGATTCTTTAATATTCCGATTGATAACTTCCAAGCTTCGGCTATTATGGTTAAGTATTTTAAAGAAAAAGGAATTGAAGATATAGTGGTTGTTTCACCTGACCATGGTGGTACTACTAGAGCAAGAAGATTTGCAATTAACTTTGATGCGCCTATTGCAATTATTGATAAAAGAAGACCAAAACCAAATGTTGCAGAAGTTATGAATATAATTGGAGATGTACAAGATAAGAATGTTATCATTGTAGATGATATCGTAGATACAGCGGGAACTATTACAGTAGCAGCCAAAGCTTTAAAAGAAGCTGGAGCCAAAGATATTTATGTAACGTGTTCTCATCCAGTATTATCTGATCCTGCGATGGAAAGAATTAATGAATCTCCTATTACAGAACTTGTAACTACTAACTCAATTAGAATACCTAAAGCTAAATTAAGTCCAAAGATTGTCCAATTATCAATTGCTGAAATGTTAGGACAAGGAATAATCAATATAGTTCAAGATAAACCTATTAGTGATTTATTTGTTTATAAGCCAAATAAAAAATAGTAAATTTAAACTCTCTAAAGTTAATTTAGAGAGTTTTTTTATTTATTTTTTAAAGAAAAACTTAATAAAGATATTGATTGACTTAGAAAATGTAAAGTAGTATAATGTATAAGGTTGCCTAAAAATGGGTAATTTAGTAAAAAAAGTAAAATAAATGTTGACAATACCCCTGAATGTGGTATAATGATAAATGCTCTAACAAAAAAATAAGGTCTTTGAAAACTAAATAGAACAGGTGGAGTAAGGAATAAACTTTTATTGAGAGTTTGATCCTGGCTCAGGATGAACGCTGGCGGCGTGCCTAATACATGCAAGTCGAACGGAAGTAGCAATACTTTAGTGGCGAACGGGTGAGTAACACGTAGGTAACCTGCCCTTAAGACGAGGATAACAGTTGGAAACGATTGCTAATACTGGATAGTATAAGTTAACGCATGTTAATTTATTTAAAGATGCGTATGCATCACTTAAGGAGGGGCCTGCGGTGCATTAGCTAGTTGGTGAGGTAACGGCTCACCAAGGCGACGATGCATAGCTGTGCTGAGAGGCAAAACAGCCACACTGGGACTGAGACACGGCCCAGACTCCTACGGGAGGCAGCAGTAGGGAATTTTCGGCAATGGGGGGAACCCTGACCGAGCAACGCCGCGTGAATGAATAAGGCCTTCGGGTCGTAAAGTTCTGTTATTGGGAATGAAACTTATGAGGAGGAAATGTCTCATAATTGACAGTACCTGATTAGAAAGCCCCGGCTAACTATGTGCCAGCAGCCGCGGTAATACATAGGGGGCAAGCGTTATCCGGAATTATTGGGCGTAAAGCGTGCGTAGGCGGTTTACTAAGTTTGGTGTAAAATACTATAGCTTAACTATAGATGGTCATTGAAAACTGGTAGACTTGAGTACGGTAGAGGTAAGTGGAATTTCTAGTGGAGCGGTGGAATGCGTAGATATTAGAAGGAACACCAATGGCGAAGGCAGCTTACTGGGCCGGGACTGACGCTGAGGCACGAAAGCGTGGGGAGCAAACAGGATTAGATACCCTGGTAGTCCACGCCGTAAACGATGAGCACTAAGTGTCGGGGGAAACCTCGGTGCTGCAGTTAACACATTAAGTGCTCCGCCTGGGGAGTACGGTCGCAAGACTGAAACTCAAAGGAATTGACGGGGACTCGCACAAGCGGTGGAGCATGCGGTTTAATTCGATGCAACGCGAAGAACCTTACCAGGTCTTGACATCTTGTTGACTGATCTAGAGATAGGTCTTTTCTTCGGAACAACAAAGACAGGTGGTGCATGGTTGTCGTCAGCTCGTGTCGTGAGATGTTGGGTTAAGTCCCGCAACGAGCGCAACCCTTATCATTAGTTGCTAACATTCAGTTGAGCACTCTAATGAGACCGCCGGTGACAAACCGGATGAAGGTGGGGATGACGTCAAATCATCATGCCCTTTATGACCTGGGCTACACGCGTGCTACAATGGCTAGTACAAAGAGTTGCGATACCGCGAGGTGGAGCTAATCTCATAAAGCTAGTCTCAGTTCGGATTGTAGTCTGCAACTCGACTACATGAAGTCGGAATCGCTAGTAATCGTGAATCAGAATGTCACGGTGAATACGTTCTCGAGTCTTGTACACACCGCCCGTCACACCATGAGAGTTTATAATACCCAAAACCGGTGGCCTAACTTGAGCAATTAAGAGGGAGCCGTCTAAGGTAGGATAGATGATTAGGGTGAAGTCGTAACAAGGTATCCCTACGAGAACGTGGGGATGGATCACCTCCTTTCTAAGGAGAAAGGTTAAACCTTTAACCAAAAATTATTTTAAATTTCTTTGATTTTTTACTCCATCATGTTCTATTTAGTTTTGAGAGACTTTGTCTTTCTAAAATATAGTTTTATTAATAGATCTTTGAAAATTGAATAGTACTTGTCGCAAGAAAGTAAGAACACTTTTTAAAAATTTTAGTGTTTAAATAAAAAGAATAAGGTTAAGAAACAAAGGGTGCATGGCGGATGCCTTGGCACTAGGAGCCGATGAAGGACGCGACTAACAGCGAAATGCTACGGGGAGTTGTAAGTAAACTAAGATCCGTAGGTATCCGAATGAGGAAACTCACTAGCTTGAAGAGTTAGTACCATATGGTGAATAAATAGCCATATGGGGGAAGACCCAGCGAACTGAAACATCTAAGTAGCTGGAGGAAAAGAAAGCAATTAGCGATTCCCTAAGTAGAGGCGATTGAACGGGGAGCAGCCCGTTACCATCAGGAGTTACAAATTCTTAGTATAGTTGAATTGTGTGGGAAAACAAACGAAACAAGGTGATAGTCCTGTAAACGAAATATTAAGAACTCCGGTAACAAAGAGTAGAGCGGAGCACGTGGAATTCTGCTTGAACATAGCGAGGCCCATCTCGTAAGGCTAAATACTACCTAGTGACCGATAGTGAACCAGTACCGTGAGGGAAAGGTGAAAAGAACCCTTGGCAGGGAGTGAAAAGAACCTGAAACCATGCACTTACAATCAGTCAAAGCCCGTTAATGGGTGATGGCGTGCCTTTTGTAGAATGAACCGGCGAGTTACGATAATTAGCAAGGTTAAGTTTTAAGGAACGGAGCCGTAGCGAAAGCGAGTCTTAATAGGGCGAAATAGTTAATTGTCGTAGACCCGAAACCGGGTGATCTAGCCATGAGCAGGTTGAAGCTTGGGTAAAACCAGGTGGAGGACCGAACCAGGGTCTGTTGCAATAGACTTGGATGACTTGTGGCTAGGGGTGAAATTCCAAACGAACTCGGATATAGCTGGTTCTCCCCGAAATAGCTTTAGGGCTAGCGTTGTAATGAAAGTTTTATGGAGGTAGAGCTCTGAATGTGTGATGGCCTCACCTCGAGGTACTGATCTCAATCAAACTACGAATGCTATAAAACATGTACAGCAGTAAGACTACGAGTGTAAGGCCCGTGGTCAAAAGGGAAACAGCCCAGACCATCAGTTAAGGTCCCTAAATTTATGCTAAGTGGGAAAGGATGTGGAGTTGTATAGACAACTAGGAGGTTGGCTCAGAAGCAGCCATCCTTTAAAGAGTGCGTAATAGCTCACTAGTCGAATGATTCTGCGCCGAAAATGTAACGGGGCTAAGCATAATACCGAAACTATGGAATTACTAGTAATAGTAATTGGTAGGGGAGCGTACTTAGTGCGGTGAAGGTAGACTGGAAGGACTACTGGAGCGCTAAGCAGTGAGAATGCCGGTGTGAGTAACGAAAAGATAGGTGAGAATCCTATCCGTCGAAAGCCTAAGGTTTCCAGAGGTAGGTTCGTCCGCTCTGGGTTAGTCGGGTCCTAAGGTCAGGCTGAAGAGCGTAGCCGATGGACAACAGGTTTAAATTCCTGTACCACCTAATTAACTGATGGAATGACGAAGGAGGCTAACTGGAGCTAACTGTTGGAATAGTTAGTTTAAGTACAAAGATGGAGTAACAGGCAAATCCGTTACTTAGTTAAACATTGAAATATGATGACGCAAGTCTAGTGAAGCCAAACTTCCAAGAAAAGTTTCTAAGGCTAATTAATTAGGTGCCCGTACCGTAAACGGACACACGTAGGCGAGGAGAGAATCCACAGACGCGCGAGAAAACTCTTGTTAAGGAACTCTGCAAAATTACCCCGTAACTTCGGAATAAGGGGGGCTTAAGCAATTAAGCCGCAGATAATAGACCCAAGCGACTGTTTACCAAAAACATAGGTCTCTGCTAAACCGCAAGGTGAAGTATAGGGGCTGACGCCTGCCCAGTGCTGGAAGGTTAAGAGGAGATGTTAGAGGCAACTCAAAGCATTGAATTGAAGCCCCAGTAAACGGCGGCCGTAACTATAACGGTCCTAAGGTAGCGAAATTCCTTGTCGGGTAAGTTCCGACCCGCACGAAAGGCGTAACGATTTGGGTGCTGTCTCAACTCGAGACTCGGTGAAATCATACTACCTGTGAAGATGCAGGTTACCCGCGACTAGACGGAAAGACCCCATGGAGCTTCACTGCAGCTTGATATTGACATCGGATATTAGATGTACAGGATAGGTGGGAGACGAAGAAGCCGGATCGCTAGATTCGGTGGAGTCAACGTTGGGATACCACCCTTTTGATATTTGATGTCTAACTTGTAGCCTTAATCAGGTTAGAGGACATTGTCTGGTGGGCAGTTTGACTGGGGCGGTCGCCTCCTAAAGAGTAACGGAGGCGCCCAAAGGTTCCCTCAGAATGGTTGGAAATCATTCGCAGAGTGTAAAGGCAGAAGGGAGCTTGACTGCGAGACCTACAAGTCGAGCAGGAACGAAAGTTGGGCTTAGTGAACCGGCTGTGCTGGATGGAAAGGCAGTCGATCAACGGATAAAAGCTACCCTGGGGATAACAGGCTGATCTCCCCCAAGAGTTCACATCGACGGGGAGGTTTGGCACCTCGATGTCGGCTCGTCGCATCCTGGGGCTGGAGTAGGTCCCAAGGGTTGGGCTGTTCGCCCATTAAAGCGTCACGCGAGCTGGGTTCAGAACGTCGCGAGACAGTTCGGTCCCTATCTGTCGTGGGCGTTGGAAATTTGAGAGGAGCTGTCCTTAGTACGAGAGGACCGGGATGGACGCACCGCTGGCGTACCAGTTGGCTTGCCAGAGCCACCGCTGGGTAACTAAGTGCGGACGGGATAAACGCTGAAAGCATCTAAGCGTGAAGCCCCCCTCAAGATGAGATTTCCCATTCAATGAAGTAAGATCCCTTAGAGATGATGAGGTTGATAGGTCAGGAGTGTAAGCACAGTGATGTGTTGAGCGGACTGATACTAATAGATCGAGGACTTAACCTTAAAGCGATGAAGTACTATTCAATTTTGAAAGAGAAGTATGGTGACAACAGCAAAGTGGAAACACCTGTTCCCATCTCGAACACAGAAGTTAAGCACTTTAACGCCGATGATAGTTGGGCTTCCCCGCAAAAGTAGGAAGTTGCCTTACTTCCTTTCTATTAATAAAAAAATATATACATTTTAATATTTTTGTGTTAATATCTAATGTAGATAAAAGAGTTACAGATAATTTCACGCAAAAAATGGAGGATTAGCTCAGCTGGGAGAGCATCTGCCTTACAAGCAGAGGGTCGGCGGTTCGATCCCGTCATCCTCCACCATTGTGCCGACTTAGCTCAATTGGTAGAGCAACTGACTTGTAATCAGTAGGTTGTGGGTTCGATTCCTATAGTCGGCACCATTCTTTGTCTCCGTAGCTCAGAAGGTAGAGCAACTGACTTTTAATCAGTGGGTCGGACGTTCGAATCGTCTCGGAGACACCATTTCTCTACCAGATGAAAAATGCGCTTGAGTGGCGGAATAGGTAGACGCGCAGGACTTAAAATCCTGTGGTAGCAATACCGTGTGGGTTCAATTCCCACCTTAAGCACCAAAAGTTTTTAAAAGATGGGTCCTTAGCTCAGCTGGGAGAGCGCCTGTTTTGCAAGCAGGAGGCCGACGGTTCGATCCCGTTAGGATCCACCATTTTTTTAAAGATTAGTAACTGGCGGTGTAGCTTAGCTGGCTAGAGCGTACGGTTCATACCCGTGAGGTCGGGGGTTCAAATCCCTCCACCGCTACCATAAGCGGACCCGTAGCTCAGTTGGTTAGAGCTACCGGCTCATAACCGGTCGGTCGCAGGTTCGAGTCCTGCTGGGTCCACCAGTTTTAAAATGTACGGAGGAATACCCAAGTCCGGCTGAAGGGATCGGTCTTGAAAACCGACAGGCGTGCGAGCGCGCGGGGGTTCGAATCCCTCTTCCTCCGCCATTTTATTAAAAATAAATTAAGTTAAATATATAAGCATAACATCGCGGAGTGGAGCAGCTGGTAGCTCGTCGGGCTCATAACCCGAAGGTCGTTGGTTCGAATCCTTCCTCCGCAACCAAAATGGTCCCATGGTGTAGTGGTTAACATGCCAGTCTGTCACACTGGAGATCGCGGGTTCAAGTCCCGTTGGGACCGCCATTTTTTGGCTCAGTAGCTCAGTTGGTAGAGCGAAGGACTGAAAATCCTTGTGTCGGTGGTTCAATTCCGCCCTGAGCCACCATGTGTTGGAAAAGTAAAGGTTTGATAATAAAATATCAAACCTTTTTTATAAAAAAATTATTAAAATAAATGTGGCTTTTAATGCACATTTATGATATTATCTATTTGGGTGATACAATATGATTTTAGATATATTTGGAAATAGAGTTAGAGATTTAAGAAATTCAAAAATGCTTTCTCAAGTAGAGTTTTCTCATTTATCAGGAATAGATAGAACTCAAATTTCAAAAATAGAACAAGGAAAAATAAATGTGACGCTAGTAACGATTGAAAAAATAAGTGAAGCACTAAATGTTGAAATTAAAGATTTGATGAATATTTCAAATGAAAAAAAGATGCGCCCCTTTGTAAAATGGGCAGGAGGTAAAACTCAAATTCTTAGTAAAATTTGTGAGTTAATGCCAAATGAATTTGAAACTTATTTTGAGCCCTTCGTAGGTGGTGGAGCGTTGTTTTTATATCTTGCTCCTGAAAAAGCATATATAAATGATTCTAATAGTGAATTGATGGGTGCTTACGAATGTCTAAAAGATCTTAATAAATATACAAAACTATTAAAAATCCTAGAGGAGCATGAAGTAAATCATAGCGAAGAATATTATTATGAAATTCGCGCTTTAGATAGAAATGATGACTTTGAAAAAATGCCAGTCTATGAAAGAGCTGCTAGAATGATTTATTTAAATAAAGCTTGTTATAATGGACTTTATAGAGTTAATTCTAAAGGCTATTTTAATGTTCCATCAGGAAGAAAAACTAATGTTAATACATACGACAGAGACAATATGTTATTATTACGAAATTACTTTTTAAATAACGACATCAATATTTTAAATACTGATTTTGAGGAAGCAGTAAAATCTGCTAAAGAAGGTGATTTTGTATACTTTGATCCTCCATATGATACGTTAGATGAAAAAGATACTTTTACTTCTTATTCAAAAGATTCTTTTGGAAAAGAAGCCCAAACAAGGCTTGCTAGAGTTTATCAAGAATTATCTGATAAGGGAGTCAAAGTAATGTTGAGCAATCACAATACACGATATATAAATGAGTTATACAAAGAATTTAATAAGACGATTATTAAGGCCAAAAGAATGATTAATTCTAACGCAGATGGTCGTGGAGAAGTAGAAGAAATAATAATCACTAATTATTAGGAGTTAGTAAATGAACTTAAATAGTTTAGAAAAAGATCTATACATAGATTATCCTGAGTTTAAGTTATTGCTTGGTGATTCTTTTGAAGTATTAAAAAAATTTGAAGTAAAATCTGTTGATATGGTTTTTGCTGATCCACCATATTTCTTATCTAGTGGCGGGATATCTTGTCAAAATGGAAAGCAAGTCTTGGTTAATAAAGGTGATTGGGATATAGCAAAAACAATAGAAGAAAAAATTACATATCACCGTGAATGGATAAGGCTTTGTAGAAATGTATTAAAAGATGATGGGGCTATCTGGATTTCTGCAACTCTACATAGTGTATATGCAATAGGGGTAGCTTTAGAGATGGAAGGTTTTTCAATTATAAATAATATTATATGGCAGAAAACCAATCCTGCTCCTAATTTAGGATGTAGATGTTTTACGCACTCAACTGAAACAATTATTTGGGCAAGAAAACAACTGACTAAAAAAAAGAAAGGTAAACATTGTTTTGATTATCAGTTAATGAAAGAAGTTAATGACGGGAAACAAATGAAAGATGTTTGGGAGTTTAGTGAAGAAGAACCAATCATTTGGAAAATAAGTACTACGCCAAAAAGAGAGAAAAAAGAAGGAAGGCATCCAACTCAAAAGCCGTTAGAACTTTTAAAAAGAATTATTCTTGCTTCTACAAAAGAAAACGATATTGTATTAGACCCTTTTAATGGTAGTGGTACAACTGGAATTGCATGTAAAATCTTGAATAGAAATTATATAGGAATTGATAATGACGAAGAGTATTTAAATCTAACAAAGAAAAGATATGAGGTAATAAAAGGATGAGAAATTTTGAAGAATGGTTAAGCAAATTTAGAGAAAGTATAGCTGATTATAAATATTACGTTGATTTTGATAAAGTATATAAAGAAGTTGATGAAATAAAAGTTGAATTAAATATAATGAACAGTTTAATCGGTTCAAAAAATATTGAAACTGATTTTGAAAAGCTACTTAAAGAATATCCTAAAATTTTAAAATGTATTCCCATTTTGCTTGCAAAAAGAGAACGAGAAATTATTGCGATAGATGAAGATGGTTCATATAATTTTAATTTTAATAAAATGAATTATTCAATAGATGAATATAAAATGTTTATGAGAAAAACTGGACTTTTTGAACTTATAGCAAATAGAATAGTTAATAATTTAGTAGATTACGTATTGGGTGTTGAATCGGGGTTAAGTTCAAACGGTAGAAAAAATCGCGGTGGACATTTAATGGAAAATATCGTTGAAGGTTATTTGAAAAAAGCTAAGTTAACATACGTTAAAGAAATGCTTTCAAAAGATATTGAAAAAACATGGGGGATAGATTTGTCTAGTATTTCTAGTGATGGTAAAGCTTTAAAAAGATTTGATTTTGTTGTAAAAACAAATGCTTGTATTTATGCTATCGAATGTAATTTTTATAGTAGTGGAGGTTCAAAATTAAATGAAACTGCACGTAGTTATAAAATGCTTGCCTTAGAGTCAAAAGATATTAAAGGATTTAAGTTTGTTTGGTTTACTGATGGGCTTGGTTGGAAAACAGCAAAAAACAATCTAAAAGAAACATTTGATGTGTTAGAAGATTTGTACTCCATTGATGATTTAGAGAAGGACATAATTTTAAAAAAATTTAAATAAAAGTAAAAACCATTTCTTTAATAATATATATTAAAGAGGTGGTTTTTTGTTATATAATGGTGATTGTATAGAAGTAATGAAATCTATTGAAAGTAAGAGTGTCGATATGATCTTTGCAGATCCGCCCTACTTTCTTTCTAATGATGGTAAAAGTATTTCAAGTGGTAAGATAGTATCTGTTAATAAGGGTGAATGGGATAAAAGAAAGAATTATGAAAGTGTTGAAGTGTTCACTAAAGAATGGTTAAGTGAATGTTTTAGAATATTAAAAGATAAGTGTAGTATTTGGGTATCAGGAACACATCACAATATTTTTAATGTTAAAAGAATAATGGATGAAATAGGATTTAAAATAATAAATATAGTGATATGGAAAAAGATAGATCCGCCGCCTTTAATATATAAAAACAAATTAAGATTTTCGTATGAGTTTATTATTTGGGCTGATAAGGGTAAGGGGCATATTTTTAATTATAATGATATGTATAAAATTGCTAATGAGGAGTTAGAAGATGTTTGGATTTTACCGTCTGTTCATATGAACGAAAAGAAATATGGCTATCATCCTACTCAAAAACCAGAATGTCTATTAGAAAGAATTATAAAAGCATCTACGAATAAAGGTCAGTTAGTATTAGATCCTTTTATGGGAAGTGGAACAACTTGTGTGGTTGCTAAAAGATTAGGTAGAAAATTTATAGGAATAGAAAAAGAAAAAATGTTTTATTTAAATTCATGCAAAAGGATTGAAAATCAACTATAATGGAAAAACAATATAAACCCACTTTTATTTTTATTTAAAGTAGGTTTATTTTTTTTAATTAATGCTTAAACTATTAAGTTAAATATGGTAAAATTATGAGAGTGGAGGTAGATATGAAAAAAACTTTATTGATGATATTAGTATTATTAAGTGTAGTACTAGTTGGATGTAAAAAGGTGGAAGCAATTTTTACTATAACTTATAATTTAAATGAAGGAATATTACCTAGTGGGGCTAAAGAATCTTTTACAGAAAAAGAACTTCCTTTACAGTTAGATATACCAACTAAAGAAGGTTATATTTTTTGGGGATGGTATGAAAAAGTTGATTTTAGTGGTGATGCGATTACTGCTTTAACTGAGGCTAAAAACTATATATTATTTGCTTTATGGGAGGAAGAAGAAGTAATTCCTGCAACATATACTATAACTTATAATTTAAATGGTGGTAAGAATGTAAAAGCAAATAAGGATAGTTTTAAAGAAAGTGATTTACCACTTGAATTAAGAGGTGCTACTAAACAATATTTTACATTTTTAGGATGGTATAAGACTCCTGATTTTAGCGGTGAAGTAGTTACATCTATTACTAAAGAAGGTAATGTTACACTTTATGCTAAGTGGGATAAAGGTCAAAATATAATTGATTATGATTTAGATGGTGGCGATTGGCCTTATACATATCCTTTTGAAGATAGAAGTGATATGGTAGGTGAGTTTATTACTGATATTAATGCAGCGCTTGGTTTATCAACTTCAGCTTCATCTTTCTTTTCAACAGGAACATATGGAAAAGATGTTGCAAGTTTTTTTACAATGGAAGCTTATAAAGATAAGTGGGGTTGGTTTAAAACTTATATTATAAATGTTGCAACAAGTCAAGGATATGCTAGTATGTCAGGTCTTAATTCAGGAGATAGTGCAATTTGGAGAAGTAATATTGATTCGTTTTTAAATAGCACTCAAAGAAGCGAATATCCAGTTAGTGCTAATTTTACAACTGAGGCTGCAGCAAATGGTTTTTGGGATTTAATTAAAATAGGTCCTATTATTACTACAACTTATGTTGAAATTACTGAAGATATTACTTTAATTAATCCAGTTAGAAATGGCTATAATTTTTCTTGTTGGGTTGATGAAGATAACAATCCTATTACAGTAATTAAAAAAGGGACAGAAGGTTACTATAAAGTAAGGGCTGTTTGGGATGCAAGAATTTTCCCAACTGAAATTGTTATTAATAATCCTCTAACTGCATCTTTAGATAAAGGCGATACTTGGGATTTAGATATTAGCCTATTACCATTTAATGTTGAAGAAACAGACCTTAATATGGTAAGTAGTAATGAACATATTGTTAGTATTGAGGATGGTATTTTAGAAGCATATGCATATGGGGCAGTTACTATTACAATAGCATCTGTTTATAATAGTAGTGCTACTACTACATTTAATGTTACAGTTGCTCCAGCCTTAACTGAAGGAGTTCCTGTAATCTTTAATTCATATGGAACATATCTAAATGCTGTTATTAAAAAAGGTGAAGCATTTGATTTGTCTGAAGGAATTTATGCATATGAATTAAATGCAGGCGATGTAACTAAAGATATTACAATTAAACTTAATGGCTATTCTAATCAAGTAGTTGGAAACTATAAAGTCGAATATGAAGTTTTAGTTGGTGGTGCTAAAGCAACACTTGAAAGAAATATAATCGTTAATGAATTTATTTGGGTCGGACATCGTGGCTGTAATGATGAATGTGTAAGTAATACAATTGAGGCTTTTGAAAAAGGCATTGCAAGAGGCTATAAAGCTTTAGAATGTGATATTAAAGTAACTAAAGATAATCAGTTTGTAATCTTCCATAATGGTTATTTAAATGATGCAACAGGAGAAAAAGTATTAACTGAACCATATCAAGCAACAACACCAGAATCTAAAACACTAGCAGAACTACAAGCTATGACAGTTAGTCAAACAAGAACTACTCCATCAGGAACATATACTGGTCAAATTGCAAGTTTAGGAGAGTTTTTAGATTTATGTAAAACAAATGATATCATTGCTGTTATTGAAATCAAATGGACAACAGGGTTAAATACTAGTGATACTAGTAATGTTGAAACATTAGTTGAGTTTGTTAAGAGTAAGGGATGGTATGAAAAAACTGTCTTTATGACTTCAATGAGAGCTGTATTAGATGCTATTAGAATAAAATACAGTGATGCTACACTCCAATGGTTATGTGGTGCTCAGGCAACCTATGATTCATATAAAGATTGGGCTATTACAAATAGAATTTCTCTTGATATTGCATATGGACTTTTAACTGAAGATATAGTTACTGAATTCCATAGTAATGGTTTATTAGTAAATTCATATACTCTAAACACTACAAATATTGCTACTACTCAAATTAATTATGGAGTTGATATGATCACGACTGATTATTTATATCATAATGGTGGTGTAGTTGCTAAAAAATTCTCTTAAAAAAAGTTTTTAAAAAGGAAAAAAGAATGAGAAAATTAGGAATTTGTTTATCAGGTGGTGGCGGAAGAGGTGCCTATCAAATAGGTGCCTTAGTAGCCTTAAAAGAATTAGGAATATTAGATAAAGCGAGTTATTATTCAGGAACATCAATTGGCTCGGTAAATGCTGTAATGGTTGCGACTTCATCTTTAGAAAATGCAAGAGATATTTGGTTAAATATACCAGAAGACTCTTTAAAAAAGAATGAAAATTTTTTTAAAGAATTAAGAGAAGTAGGGTATAAGTTTCCAAAAAGCGGTCTATATGAAATGGATTTATTAGAAGAGATTCTAATAGAAAATGTTGATATCGACAAATTAAATGTAGAGGATATATTTGTAGCGATTGGATATGGTGGAGATAGTGAGAAAGGCTTTAGATTAATAAAAAACACATATAAACACTATATAAAAAAAGAATCTAGAATTATTTATAAAAGTTTGAAAAACTTAAATCAAAAAGATGCAATTGAAGCTGTTAGAATGTCTTGTTCAATTCCAATAGTTTTTCCAAGCGTTATAAAAGATGGCAAGAAATATTATGATGGTGGAATCTATGATAATGTTCCAGTAGAACCTTTAGTAAAAGCAGGGTGTGAAGAAATCATAGTAATACATTTACATAAGATACATTTCTTTAGGCCTAAGAAATATCCTAAAGTTGTATTTCATGAAATAAAACATAAAGGACTAATGGGAAGCATTTTAAATTTTACTAAAGAACATTCTCAAAAATTATATCAATATGGCTATGATGATGTAATGAATTATTATAATAAAAAAGAAAAATAAAAGGGGGTGAGGAAAATGGGGGAAAATAAAGGTAAAAAAAGTTTTGAGGCAAGATTAAGATTTTATCAAGTCGTTTTAATAAATATAAGTATAGTTATAGTTTTGTTAATGTATTTTTTTGGTGGATTATTTTTAATCAAATTAGAAACATATGGTGATGTTGATTTTACAACACATTTATTAATAGCTTCTCTTGTTATAGTCTTGTTTGCAATGGTGTTAACTTTTGGAATTATAATTATAATTAACAAGACTCTTAAATCAAGTGCTGAAAACAAATCTGAAAAAGAAAGTGTTAATTAAATAAAGGGAAAAGAAAAAAAGATGAATCAAACGGTTCATCTTTTTTTAAAACATTTAAATATTTTTACCATCCACGATTAGATGTTTTTTTCTCATCAGCTAACTCAGAAACAGCAATACCACTCATTGCTTCGCCTAAGTCTTCAGAAAGTTCTGCTAATACTTTAGGGTTGTTATAATTAGCAACAGCTTTTACAATTGCTTCAGCTCTTTTTTTAGGATTTCCTGATTTGAAAATACCAGAACCAACAAAGACACCATCACAACCAAGTTGCATCATTAATGCAGCATCGGCTGGAGTTGCGATTCCACCAGCTGCGAAGTTTACAACAGGTAAAGTCTTATGTTCTTTCACCCATAAAGCAAGTTCATATGGAACTCTCATTTCTTTTGCTTTTTCTTTTAGTTCGCTATCACTTAATTTAGATAAGTTGTCGATATCTTCAAGCATAGTTCTCATATGAGTTACAGCTTCAACCACATCTCCTGTTCCAGCTTCACCTTTAGTTCTAATCATTGAAGCACCTTCATTAATTCTTCTTAGGGCTTCACCTAAATTTCTAGCCCCACAAACAAATGGAACGCTAAATTTTTTCTTATCAACATGATAAGTATTATCAGCTGGAGTTAAAACTTCACTTTCATCAACATAGTCAACTTTTAAAGCTTCTAGAATTTGAGCTTCTACGAAGTGGCCAATTCTAACTTTAGCCATTACAGGGATTGAAACAGCTTTTTGGATTTCTTTAATCATTTTAGGATCAGACATTCTAGCGACTCCGCCTTCACGTCTAATATCAGCTGGGACTCTTTCTAAAGCCATTACAGCAACCGCACCTGCAGCTTCAGCTATTTTTGCTTGTTCTGCGTTAGTTACGTCCATAATAACTCCGCCTTTAAATGTTTCTGCTAACTTTTTATTGAATTCATTTTTTTTAGTCATATCTATATCTCCTTAAATTGATACTTAGTTTAATGTATATATATTAACATAAATAAAAAAAATATTCAAGATGATAATTGAATAATTATAAAAATAACCTTAAAGGCTTAATTAAAAAGGTTTATTAAAGTTTAAAGTTATGATACAATTTAAACAAAGGAAGGGGGGATCTCTTTATGAAGAAATGCTTATTTTTATTTAGTATATGTTTATTTGTTTTAAGTGGATGTTTGTATAAAGTAGAACAACCTCCTAAAGTAGATATAGTTATTTCTTTTACTAATGAAGGAGATTCATTAGATAAAGTAACTGGAGATTTAATTTTACCAAGTGAATATAAAGAAGAAAGTATTACTTGGCAATCAAGTAATGAAAGTATTTTATCTAATGATGGAATTCTTTTAGTAGATAAAACAGAAGAAGATATTCCTATAATGATGACTGCAACTCTTTCAAGTGGTGAGAAGATAAAATTTTTATTAACAATTAAAGCTAACGTTAATGATGAAGAAGATACTGATGTTTTAGCAGTTGAAGTGAAAGCATTTTTAAATGTGCTTAATAGTATTACTGAAGTTGATTTAGGATCAAGAAACCAAATTGAACTGGCTAGAACATTATTTGATAGATTAGATAGTACTAAAAAAAGGCAAGTTTCAGGGAAGGATTATTTAAGATTAGTTACGATTGAAAGCACATATAATAGTCTTTTAGTAAATCAAGCAGCAGTAGAAGTTTGCAATATGATTTCTAGTATTATAGATGGTTCCCTAACAAATGAACAAGCAATCTTAAATGCTAGATCTAGTTATAATAATTTAAACGATGATTTAAAAAAAGAAGTAAACAATCATGATAGATTGCTTGCTTTAGAAGTTGAATTACAATCAAATAAAGATATTGCTTTTGTTGAAGAAAAGATACGTGAAATAGGGCCTGTTGATATGAACAGCGAAATAAAAATCAACATTGCTTTAGCTTTTTATAATCATTTAAGTGAAACAGAAAAAGCTAAAGTTTCAAACAAAGATGTTTTGTCTAACGCAGTTAGTGCATATCAAAATTTGATTACGGAATTTAGAGTTGTTTTTTTAGATAGTGATGAGACTGTTTTAAAAATTGAGTCAGTTAAAACAAATCAAAGTGCAACACCTCCTGTTGTTGATAAAATAGGCTATACATTTATTGCATGGTCAAGTAATGAATATCAAAACGTTACAAAAGATGTAACAGTTAAAGCAAGTTATTCTCTTACAACTTATGATATTGTTTATAATTTAAATGGTGGAGTATTAAGTAATTCAGTTAATAGTTATACTGTTTTAGATGAAGTAAATTTAAAAACTCCGACTAAAACTAATCATATATTTTTAGGTTGGTATACAGAAAGTAGTTTTACTCATAAAGTAACATCTATTTCAGTTAACTCAATTGGAAATAAAACATTTTATGCTAAATGGGTTTCTTTAACAGAAGAGTTTAATATTACATATAATTTAAATGGTGGTTATTGGGGATTTTTAAGTAAGGCTGAACTGACTAGTAGTTTTTTTAATGATTTAAAAACATATTTAGGAGCAAGTGAAACATATAATACTTTTGTTCATGGAGTAGGTAAAACAAGTGGCTTTGCAGGGCTTTGGTATACAGATGCTAGATATAAGGATAAAATATATAAAGTAAATTCTAAACTACCAAATAGTGATCCATACTTTATTAATCATCCAACATATAATGCTAAGTGGCTGGCTTTCTTTAACTTAATTGATGAAATGGTAAAACAAGTAAATTCTACTCAAAGTTTTTGGGGAGAAGTATATGTTGGAAGACTTAGACTTAAAAACTATTTTGCTGGAGAGACATTTATTGCATCTCAGTTAGCAAGAATGCCTAATTATAATGGAACAATAGTTAATAAGATTAAGTATAACGATAATTTAACACTAAGAAGACCGTGTGGAGTTAATAAGGAATTTTTGGGTTGGAGTTTAACTAATACCTCTTCAACAAATTACCTTACTAATCTAACTAATATTTCAAGTAATGTTACACTATATGCAATATGGAGAAATATGCAAGCAGTTGAAGTGTCTTTAGGTATTTTTGAAATAACAGCATATTGTCCTTGTAGTATTTGTTGTGGAGAATATTCTGATGGTATTACATATTCTGGAACTGTTACTACAGCTGGAAGAACTATTGCAGTTGATCCTAGTGTGATTGCCCTTGGAACTAGTGTTATTATTAATAATCATACTTATGTTGCAGAAGATATTGGTAGCGCAATAAAGGGAAAACGAATTGATATTTATTTTAATACTCATCAAGAAGCATTAAATTTTGGCAGAAGACAATTAGAAGTTAAAGTAATTCAATATCAATAATTTGATTTATAAAGTATTAAAAAAGATAAGGATTTTGTTTTAAAAACAAAGTCCTTTTTTTGTTTAATCGTTTTCAAGTTAAATATTTTCATAAAGTTCTTAACAAAGAAAGGCTTATGTGTTATAATACTTAATGGAAAAATCAAAATTTTAGGTAGCATAAAAGACTATTTATGATTTTTTTAAAAAAGTAAACCATAAGAAAAGGAGTGAAAAGATTATGGCAGTTAAAGTCGAATTGACTGAAGCTAAAATTAATGAGTTAAAGTCAAAAATTGCTGCACACAAGAAAAAACCAGGGCCATTAATGCCTACATTGCATGATGCTCAAAAGATTTTTGGTTGTGTACCTTTAGCAGTGCAAAAAATTATTTCAGAAGAATTAGGAGAAAGTGTTGCTAAGATTAATGGTGTTGTTACTTTCTATTCAAATTTTTCAATTGAACCAAAAGGGAAATATGTAATTTCTGTTTGTTTAGGAACAGCATGCTACGTAAGAAGCGCGCAACAAATCCTTGATGTATTTACAAAAGAATTAAATATTGCTCCAGGTGAAACAACTGAAGATGGTAAATTTACAATAGAAGCTACAAGATGTATAGGTGCTTGTGGACTAGCTCCTGTTTTTACTATTAATGGTAAAGTTTATGGTTCAGCTACACCTGATATTGCTAGAAAAGCTTTAAAAGAATGTAAAGAATGTGAAGAAAAGGAGTAGTGTGAAAAATGAAACTTGCAGATTTAAAAAAGATTAAAGAAGAAGGTAGTAAAAAACTTTTCTTAAAAGAAGATAAAAATTATAGAATCGTTGTTGGACTAGCAACTTGCGGGATTTCTGCTGGCGCTAATGTTGTTTATGATGAATTAAAAAAGATAATTAAAAAACAAAATCTTAACGTTGATTTAGTTTCAGTTGGTTGTATGGGTCAATGTGCATTAGAACCAATTGTAGAAGTATATGATAAAAAAGGTACAAGAACTACATATGGTAAAGTTAAAGCACAAGATGCTATAAAAATAATTGAAAGTCATATTTTGGCAAACACAGTAGTTGAAGAATTATTGTTGTCAAAATTATTGAAATAGGAGGATAGTATAATGGTACAAGGAAAACAAGTAAGAATTGCTTTAAGAAATTGTGGTATTATTAATCCTATTTCTTTAGAAGAATATGTGGCTTGTGATGGATTCTTTGCTTTAGAAAAAGTGTTGCATCATATGACGCCAGAAGAAGTATGTAAAGTAATTAAGGATTCTGGTTTAAGAGGACGTGGAGGCGGAGGGTTTCCAACTGGACTTAAATGGGAATTTGAAGCTAAAAATTCTGCCAAACAAAAATATATAATTTGTAATGCTGATGAGGGCGACCCAGGTGCATTTATGGATAGAGCTGTTTTAGAAGGCGATCCATTCTCAGTAATTGAAGCGTTAATTATTGGTGGGTATGCAACGGGCTCTACTCAAGGTTATGTTTATATTAGAGCAGAATATCCTTTAGCAGTTGAACGTCTTAATACGGCTATTAAAATTTGTTATAAGAATAACTTGTTAGGTAAAAATATTTTAGAATCAAACTTTTCATTTAATTTAGAAGCTCGTCTTGGAGCAGGAGCGTTTGTATGTGGTGAGGAGACTGCTTTAATGGCTTCTATTGAAGGTGAAAGAGGAATGGCTAGAACTAAACCACCATTTCCTGCTGAAAAGGGCTTATGGGGAATGCCAACAAGCATTAATAATGTTGAAACATTTGCAAACATTGCACCAATTATTTTAAAAGGTGCTGAATGGTTTAAGCAATATGGGACTGAAAAATCTAAAGGTACTAAAGTATTTGCTTTAGGTGGAAAAATTAATAATACTGGTCTTTTAGAAATTCCAATGGGAACTACTTTAAGAGAAGTTATATATGACATTGGTGGTGGGATACCTGGTGGGAAAGCTTTTAAAGCTGTTCAAACAGGTGGACCTAGTGGAGGATGTTTAACTGCAAAACATCTTGACACTGGAATTGATTATGATAACTTAGTTGCACTTGGCTCAATGATGGGGTCTGGTGGAATGATTGTTATGGATGAAGATAATTGTATGGTTGATGTTGCAAGATTTTTCTTAGATTTTACAGTTGATGAGTCATGTGGTAAATGTACTCCTTGTAGAGAAGGTACTAAGAGAATGCTTGAAATTTTAGAAAAGATTATTGCTGGAAAAGGTGAAATGAGTGATTTAGACGAATTAGAAAGCCTAGCTCATTCAATTAAAGACTCAGCACTTTGTGGTTTAGGTCAAACTGCTCCAAACCCAGTATTATCAACTCTAAATAATTTTAGAGATGAATATATTGCTCATATCGTTGAGAAGAGATGTCCTGCTGGAGTATGTAAGGATTTAATTAAATATCATATATTAGCGGATAAATGTATTGGTTGTACAAGATGTGCTAAAGTTTGTCCAACTGGTGCTATTAAAGGCGAATTAAAACAAGCACATGTAATTGATGTTAATAAATGCATTAAATGTGGAGCATGTAAACAAGCGTGTCCTGTTCATGCGATTGTTACTAAGTAGAAGGAGGTATATAAAACATGGAAAAATTAGTCAAATTAACTATTGATGGAAGAAGTGTCGAAGTACCTAGTAATTCTACTGTAATGGAAGCAGCGGATAAACTTGGGATTAGTATCCCACGTATCTGTTTCTTAAAAGGAATTAATGAAACATCTGCTTGTAGATTATGTGTAGTAGAAGTTGAAGGTATAAAAGCATTAAAAAGCTCTTGTACATTACAAGTAGCTGAAGGAATGAAAGTTAAAACTAATACTGAAAGAATTAGAAATGCAGTTAAGTTTAACTTAAAATTATTAGCAGCTAGTCATAAATTTGAATGTTGGGTTTGCCCTAGAGAACATAATTGTGAACTATTAAGATTGTTAAGAATTTATGGTATTCCTAATGAAATGGGAGAAGATAATACTTTCTCTAAAAAGCATATTATTTCAAATATTAATGAAGCAATTGCAATTGATAGTTCTAAGTGCTTACTTTGTGGTAGATGTATTGCTACTTGTGATAAGTTAGCTGGAACGGGAATTCTAGATTTTAACTATCGTGGCTTTGAAGCTTTTGTTGGACCAGCCTTAAACCATCCTATGGGAGATACTGGATGTATTCTTTGTGGGAAATGTATTCAAGCATGTCCAGTTGGAGCTATTAAAGAAAAAGATGATGTTGATAGAGTAATGGAAGTATTAAAAGATCCAGAAGTTTATACAATTGCTCAAATCGCTCCAGCCGTAAGAGCAGGAGTTGGTGAGGAGTTTGGTTATCCAATGGGCACTAATGTTGAAGGTAAAATCTATCATGCCTTACATAAATTAGGTTTTGATGATATTACAGATACTAACTTTGCGGCTGACTTAACTATTCTAGAAGAAGGAACAGAATTTATTGGTAGAGTTAAAGACTATTTAGCTGGTAAAAAAGCTGTTCTACCTATGTTTACTTCATGTTCGCCTGGTTGGATTAATTATCTTGAAACTTATTATCCTGAATTTATTCCAAACCTTTCAACATGTAAATCGCCTCAACAAATGCAAGGAGCGATAATTAAGAATTACTATGCTAAGAAGATTGGAGTTCCAAAAGAAAAGATTAGAGTAGTTTCAATCATGCCATGTATTGCTAAGAAGAAAGAAGCGCTTCGTCCTGAAATGGAAGTAGATGGCGTTAGAGATGTTGATTATGTATTAACATCTAGAGAATTTGCTCGCTTAGTAAAACGTAATCTAATTGACTTTAATGCTTTAACTGATTTTGTTCCACAAAGTCCACTTGCTAAGTATACTGGTGCTGCAGTAATCTTTGGGGCAACTGGTGGAGTAATGGAAGCGGCTTTAAGAACTGTTAAAGAAGTTTTAGAAGAAAAAGATATGGGTAAAGTTGATATCACTGCAGTTCGTGGAATGAAGGATATCAAAGAAGCTACAGTTAAGATTGAATTAAAAGGAGCTAAAGAACCTCTAGAAGTACTTGTTGCTGTAGTTCATGGTGCTGCTAATGTTCCTGAAATGATGGAAAGAATCAAGAAGGGTAAAAAGCAATATGCCTTTATTGAATTTATGGCATGTACTGGTGGATGTATCAATGGTGGTGGTCAACCAGTAGTTTCAGCTGAAGTTCAAGATAAAGTAGATGTTAGAGCAGTTCGTGCTAAAGCATTATACAATATGGATAAACGCGCTCAAATTAGAAAGTCTCATGAAAACGAAGCAGTTAGCACATTGTATAAAGAGTTCTTAGGTGAACCTGGAAGTAATGTATCTCATAAATTACTTCATACACATTATAAAAAACAAGATAAGTTTACTAAAATTTAAATGAGTTTTAAGATTCTAAGGAAAACCTTAGAATCTTTTTTATAAAATGATATCTATTTGCATAAGAAAGTACAAAATATTTGTACTTATAGGAGCAAATAATATCTATAAATAATTAAAAGATTCTAAATAAAATTTTAGAATCTTTTAATTTAATCTAATAATTTGATATAGTCTTTTGAATAATCAATTAAGCCTAAATCTTTTAAAAGGATTAACTCTCTTGATAAAGATGGCCTTGGAATATTTAAAAAAAGTGCTAGTTGTTCTTTTGATTTAATTTTGATTGTTTTTGATTTGGTCCTTTTACTAGTTTCAGATAAAAAGAATAAGATTTTATCTTTAATACTTTTTTGAGAAAGTATTTTAATTTTTTGTTGGAAAGCAATACTTTTATTGGACATAATAGATAAATAATTATTTAAGAATGTTTTATCGTTTTGCAAGATGTTTAATAGTTTATCTTTAGTAATCAAAGCAAGTTCAGTTGATTTAAAAGCACTAACATCTCCTAAAAAGAAAGGATTAGAATGGAAGAGTAAAAACTCTCCAAATAAATCATTTTCGTTTATTGTAATAATATTATATTCTTCTTCAAAGAATGTATAAGTATTAATTAAAACAGAACCTTTTAAAACTAAAGATAAATATTTACATTCATCTCCTTCATTAAAGATCATATCGTTTTTATTAAAAGTTTTGATTATAAAGAGATTACTATAGTCTTTTATAACATTTTCAAATAGTGGATGATTTTTCATTGTTTTTCCTTTCTGTAACAAATGTTACGGCTATTTAATTCTAACATATGTATAATGGTTTTGTAAAGAGGTGAAATGTATTATGAAAAAAATTATTGTAAGTTTAATGGTTATTGTCTTAGGGTTTTTCTTAGGCGCATGTAGTAAAGAGGAAAAAGTTTATGGAGAGATTGATATCTTAGCACCATTTGGGACTCCTTTAATTGCAGTAGGAGGTTTGCTTGGAAAAGATAATATTAATATAGAAGCAGTCAATGATCCAAGTTTGTTAACAGCTGCGATGGTAACTAAAGAAAAAGATATTATCATTGCTCCAATTACTGCTGGGACTGCTAGTTATATTAAGGGTGGGTCTGTTTATAAAATGGCTGGAATTGTTACTTTGGGGAATACTTATATTGTATCAAGAGAAAGTTCTACTTTAACAAGTGTTAATGATTTAGAAGGGAAAACTATTACAGCTTATGGTAGAAATAATACTCCTGATATTGCTTTAAAACTTTTACTTGATAATGCTAATGTTACTGCAACAATTGATTATCAAAACAGTGTTGGTGATGTTGTAGCGCTATTTAATGGAACTACTCCACCTGAATATATTTTAGTTGCAGAACCTTTCTTAACGCAGTTAAAGAATAAAAATACTTTAAATGTTTTAAATGTGGAAAGAGTTTTACAAGAAAAAGATGTTTTAGATAATATCTATCAAGCAGCAATCTTTGTTAATCCAGAAAGCGTTAAAGAAGATCTTAATCATGCTATTAGTTTAATTGAAGAAAACTTAAATTCTTTAAATAATAATCCAGAAAGTTATGCTGAAAGTGTTGTTGATAAACATGCTTATTTTACTAATCTAGGAGTTGCAGTTTTAAAGAAAAGCCTACCTTCTGCAAATTTAGATTTTGTTGGAGCATTTGAAAATAAAACTGCAATTGAAAATTACTATAATATTATAAATACCTATAACGATAAGCTATTTAATAATCAATTGCCTAATAGTGATTTTTATTATGAATATAATAAATAAAACATTTTATTTTATTGGAATTTTAATTATCTTTTTAGCTTGGTTTATAGGTAGTATAGTTATTCAAAATGAACTTGCTTTACCAAAGATTTCTTCAACATTTGAAAGTTTAATTAATCTATTAAAAAACAAAGAAACTTATTTAATAATTCTTAATACAATTTTTAGATTAATTATAACGATTATAATAACTTATTTAATTGCCTTTGTTTTAGTATTATTATCTAGTATTAGCATAAAAATAGAACAACTAATAAAACCACTTGTAGCGTTAATGAAGACATTGCCAGTGGCTGCGATTATTATAGTATTACTAGTTAGTGTTGGAAGAAATAATAGTCCATATTTTATTACAGGTTTAGTTGTTTTACCTTTAATGTATGAAACTACTTTTATTGGAATTAAAAGTATCAATAAAGGAATCACTGAAGAGATTAAAATGGATAGTAATGTTAATTGGTTAGTAGTAAGTAAAGTCTTTATTCCAATGACAATGCCATATATTCTAGCAGGGACAATCCAGTCTTTAGGATTAGGTTTAAAAGTAATGGTCATGAGTGAGTTTATTACTCAACCTAACCTTACAATTGGAGCTAAAATGTCAGAAGAAAGAGTCTATCAAAATCTAGATAATATCTTTGCTTGGACTATAATTTTGGTTGTGTTTATCTTTTTGGTTGAATACTTTTTAAAGAAAATTAAATTAAATGAGAATACTTATTAATGAAATTTAATTTTAAAAAATCTATAACTTATGTTGTAGATTTTTCTTTATATGTGTGCTAAAATGAAATAGCTTTGAAAAGCGATTTAAGGTGAAATTTAGGGCCTTAGAAAGAGAAATTAGAGGTGTTTAACGATGAAAATATCTAAAACTATGTTTAAAGAATTTAGTAGATGTAATAGAGTGTATCACTTAGATGAATTATACAAAAAACAAGGTTTTTCATCTAAATTTGATTTAGATAATGAAGAGATTTTAGAAATTCTTAATTTAATGTTTGATAGTGAAGGTGAAGACTTAATCGCTGATAATGCTAAAGTTGAAGCAATGATGGAATATTATAATGAAGTTGAAGTTTTAGCTATGGAAATGGCTAAGGAAAAGTTTAATTTAAATATTTTATATGGTGATACTTTTAAAAGCCAAGCTAAATGTTTTTTTGTAGATGAGGCTAATCATGAGTTTTATAGTTATCTAGATGGATTTTCTATAGAAAAAGATACTGTTTATGCTTTTGAAGTAAAAGCTACAACTAGTAAAAAATTTAGAGAAGAATTTAAAACTAAAGATAGCGGGAAAGAGTCTTTATTTATTTATAATCATTTAGATGTTTTAGTTTTTAATCCTAATTTTATTCAAACTAAACATGTTGAAAAACTATTTAATAAATTAGGTGATATTGGTATGTATATTTATGACTGTGCCATAACTTATTATTATTTAAAAAATGATTTAAAATATAAAGATAAAAAGGTTAAATTTTATTTAGCAGTTTTAAATAGTGATTATGTATATGATGGAAGTTTAATAAATAAAGAAAATAAAGACTTTAAAAAGGTCATTGACTATATCGACATAACAAGTATTTTAGAAGAATACTATCCAACAATTTTTAAAGAAAAAGAATTGTTAGTTAACAATTTAAAATTAAAAGAAATTCCCAAATTAGTTTATGGAAAGAAGTGTGGTTTTAAAGGACAAGAATGTAAGTTTTTCCCTGTTTGTTGGGAGAAGTTAAAAGGTAGGGGAAGTATTCTAGAATACTTCAGGGTTACAGCTTCTAGCAAAATAGATTTATATGAAAAATTAAATAATGAAGAAACGAGTCTATTAGATGTAGAAGATATCAATCTAACACCTAATCAATTAATTCAAAAAGAAGTCTTTATAAGTGGCAGTGTTCATATGAACAAAGAAAAAATTTCTAAAGCAATTAGCCTAATTAAGCATCCGATTTATTATTTAGATTTTGAAACATTTGCTTCTCCATTACCTAGATTTATTGGCGAAAAACCATATGCTCAATCTTTATTTCAATATTCACTTCATGTAGAAAAAACTCCTTTTAAATGTGATTTTGATAAAGACCATTATGAATATTTAGTAAAAGATGCTAAAGACTACCGAAGAGAATTAATTGAAAAGCTAATTAAAGATATTGATTTAAAAAAAGGTGGAAGCGTGATAGTTTATAATGCATCGTTTGAGTCTACAAGATTAAAAGAAATGGCTTTGATTTTTCCAGAATATGAAAAAGAAATAAATAAGATAAGAGATAGTTTGTTTGATCTTCAAAATCTATTGAAAGCTAAATCATCTTTATATGAAGCACTAGGTTATGATGAAGAAGAAGCAAAAATTAATCCGTATTATCATAATGATTTAGCAGGAAGTTATTCAATTAAAAAAGTTTTACCGATTTTTTCTAATCTTACTTATTCTTCTTTAGATATTAAAAATGGAGGAGAAGCTATCATTGCTTATGCAATGCTTGCTAGGTTAGAAAAAGAAGACAGAGAAATTTTAAGAAGCAATTTAATTAAATATTGTAAGCAAGATACTTGGGCAATGGTTCTAATCTTACATAATATTATAAAGGAAATAAGAAGATGAGATTAGATAAGTTTTTATCTTTTAATAGATATGGTTCTAGAAGACATGTTAAGAAGTTGATTAGAGAAGGTGTAGTTAGTGTCAATGATAAAATAATTAGAAATGATGATTTTATTATTGATGAGGAAAATGATGTAGTAAGAGTTTTTGAAGAAGAAGTAATTTACCAAAAAGATATCTATATTATGTTAAACAAGCCTCAAGGAGTAATTTGTGCAACTATTGATGAGTTTAAAAAAACTGTTATAGATTTATTAGAAAATGTTAGAAAAGAAGGATTAATAATTTTAGGTAGGCTTGACAAAGATACTGAAGGATTATTAATTATTACTAATAATAAGAGCTTGCAACACGAATTACTTTCTCCTAAGCATCATGTTGCTAAAAAGTATTATGTAGAGTTTAGTGGAACTTGGCAAGATGATTATATAAATCTTTTTAAAGAAGGGATCATAATAAGAGAAAGTAGGGGAGAATATAAAACAAAAGCATCTTTAATTGAAAAACTAGATGATAATAAAGCATATCTTACTTTATATGAAGGTAGATACCATCAAGTAAAAAAGATGTTTATTGCACTTGGTTTAAAAGTTACTTATTTAAAAAGAGTAGAGTTTAACAATTTAAAATTAGATGAAACATTAGCTTTAGGTGAATATAGAAATTTAACAAAAGAAGAAATTGAAATATTAAAAAAAGTACTTTAAAAGATATTTTAAAGTACTTTTATTTATTATTCTATAACATAAATTATCTTACTCCAAACAACACTAAATGTTGTAAGACTATATTCGATATAAACATCACTTACATTTGGATCATTACAAATAATGAAAGTTCCATTATCAGTAATTTTGTATCCTCTAACAACTAGTAAGTGTCCTGGTACATCATAATTAGCTTCTACCATATTACCTCTTACAGTGGTTGAGATTGGACCAACTGTTTCTAAGTGGTGGAAAAGTTCTTCAAATGAATAAAGTCTTTTAACATAACTTATCTCTCCAAAGGAAGACATTGTTACACAGTTATATACCCAGTTACCATAAATTTGATGTCCGTAGTCTCTTGAAAGCCCTGCAATGTATCTGTGTTCATATGTGTCCATATGAGCAAAACTATAACCTTTATATTTTAGAAGCATTGTAGCGCTTGTTGGGCTACAAATACTATTACCAATTGTTGGAACAATTTTTTGATTTAGTTTTGGAACCTCATAATCTTTAAAGCCGCTGATAATACTTTCGTCTACTTCAAAGGTATAATCTGGAATTTTTAAAGCAGCAGTAACAAAACTTGCAACAGGGAAAGGATCAGATAAAAAGTTTCTTTTTAAAATCAGTTTATATTGGAAAGCATTAGCTGTTTTATCGTTTTGAACTTTTATTTCATCAACTGCCATTTTAGCGATTGGTTTGTCTTGGTCAGTATAAGCATTTTGAAGATGTAATCCCCATGCTCCGTATGTTAAGTATTCACTCCAAACATCATCAACTCTAACTCTAATTTGAAGTTCACAAGTTCCTTTGTTTTCATTCTCATCAGATGTAAGTGCTCCCCAAGAACCAATTAATTCTGAAAAGTTTAGAGTTTGGATTACTTTAGAAGTATAAGTCCCAGTTAGTGCATTGTCATCTAAAATTAATTTTTCATTGAATAATTTAACATTGTCAAATGTTCCATTGAAGTTTTCAGCAAGTCCTTTATATAAATGTCCGTTGAATTGTTCGATACCATCGGGTAGTTTTGAAATGTTTAAATTAAAAGTATGTGTCATTGTTAAATCTCCTTGAGTTTTTAGAGTTACTGTTAGATTAACTATCTTTTCTTCATCTTGCATAAAGACATAGCCTTTATTTGATAAAATCTCTTCATTGCTTGACTGCCAAGTAGCAGTTACATTATATAAAAAATTAGTTGGAAGTAAAACTGAAGAATTTAGTGTCTCAGGAAAAGAGATACTGTTTAAGGCAATTTCTAATTTTTTATCATCATCTGGTGGTAAGACATCGATTGTAAAAGATTTAGTAATAGTAGCATTTGAAAATCTTAAAGTAGCCATTAAAGTAACTGTAGTTGGTTTTAAAACAACGCCAACAATTCCATCTTTGTTTAAAACGCCACTTGCAGTAGAAGTCCAAGTGATTCTAGCAAAGCCAATTGTTGTTGGCAGGTTTAAATTTTCGCTAGTTTCTGTTGGTAGAGCAAGTTCAAGTGCTAGTGTTTCTAAGTCGTTGTGATAATCAGGAGTATATAAGAAAACATCAAATGTTTTAGTAACGGTCTTACTCTTATAAGATAGTGTTAAAGTGAGTGCAACTAATTGATCTTCTTCAAATGGATAAATTACTCCAGTATTATCAATTACAGTGGGGATGTTTGATTCCCAAGTAGCAGTAACGCCTTCTTCAAAAACTGTAGGTAGGGTAATGTTTTCTTTAATATCAACAATTTCTTCAGGGATTGAAACTGAGTTTATTATTTTGGTTAAATCTATTTTTTTCTTACACCCTGTTAAAAATAATAAACTAAAACCAAACAAAATTAAAAATATTTTTTTCAAAATAATCACCTCTTTTTTAATGATTATATCATTATTTAATTAAATATAAAAGTTAATTATAGAAACTTTTATTTTATAAATTTGCTAGTTTTAAAGAAAAATGATAATTTTATTAAAAGCTTTAAAAAAGATAAAAAAAGGGTTTAAAACGTTTTCTTTTTGTGGTATAATGCTTTTATGAGCGCTTTCATTTTAGAAAAAATAGATAAGAATTTTAAAGATAGTAAGTTTATTGATAGTAATCTTGATTGGTATGATGTCTTAAAAATGAAAGATTACGTAAAGGGACTATATTGGTTTAAAACTAATAATAGTTTTTCAAGGCTAGATGATAATTTAGAAGTAAGAGATAATCTAAAGGTTTTATCTTTAATGCCAAGTGGAGGATATCTTGAGTTTGAAAGTGATACTGATGAGATATCTTTAGATGTTGAATTAGAGGATAGTTACTTCATGCCACATATGACTGCAATAGGTCAAGCGGGCTTTGATTTATATGCAAAGTTTGGTGAAAAGTTTATTTATTTAGCTAGTACTAAAACAAAAGAGATAAAATATCGATATAATCTTTATAAAAGTGATAAAAAAGAGTTAAGAACCTATAGAATTTATCTACCAATGTACATAAAAATTTTAAGTTTAAGTTTAGGTTTAGGTAAGGATGGTATAATAAGAGGTACATCGGAGAATAAAGGCGCATATATTGTGTGTTATGGAACTTCTATTACTCAAGGTGGATGTGCAACAAGACCTGGTATGAATTATACAAGCATCTTAGAAAGGCATATTGATTATAGAGTTTTAAATTTTGGCTTTTCTGGGAATGCTCATTTAGATAGTGTAATAGCTAAAGAAATTGTAAAAATTAATCCTGAAATAGTTATAATAGAGGCTATTGCAAATTGTTTAGGTAAAGATTTCTTTGAAGAAAATTTGAAAGAATTTATAAAAATTGTTTCAAGAAAAGCCAGTGTTATTGTTACTAGTTATTTTCCAAGTTCTAGTGCTTTAATTGATATTAATAAAGATAAGTTAATTAAAGAAAGCACTAAAATTGTTAAAAAAGTTATCAAAGAAATTAATAATGAGAATGTGTATTTTTTAGATGGTTTTGAAATATTAAAAGAACTAGACTATGAAGAAACAGTAGATGGCATACATCTAACTGATTTAGGCTTTTATTTCTTAGCTATGAAGTTAAGAGACAAAATAAAAAAAATAAAACGTGAGGTGGAAAGAAAAAAATGTTTAAGCAAAAAAGATTTTTCGTATTAGTATTCATGTTATTGGTGGGCTTACTATTAGTGGCTTGTGATAAGCCAGTTGCTGTTGGCCCTGGAATCAGCTTTGTTGATGGTGAAATTACTATGGAAGTTGGAGCAGAAATTAATCTAAGCTCTAGTTTAACTCTAACTGGTATTGATAATATTAGTTTGATTACTTTTACAACAACTAAACCTGGTTTAATTCAAATTAGCGGTACAACAATTAAAGCTCTTGCTGCAGGTAATGGAACAGTTACAGCTGCTCTAGCAAGTGATAGTAGTATATCAGATACTGTAATTGTTAGAATAACTGCAGGTTCAAACACTTTAAGTGCTTTAGAAGTTAGTGCAGTTGATACGTTCTTAGGAATAGGTGGAAGTGCAATGTTATCAGTTACTCCAACTCCTGCTACTGCATCAAATGCAGTTACATGGAGTAGTAGTGATAATACAGTTGCTACAGTTTCTGCAACAGGATTAGTTAATGCTGTTGGATTAGGTGCAGCTACAATTACTGCAACTTCAAGTGTTTCTAGTTCAATCACTGGTTCAATTAATATTTATGTAAATGAAGCAAGTGAACCTGGTGAAATTACAATTAATGGTAATTCATCAGTTGCTGCTGGTAGTTCTACTCAATTAATGGCAGCATTTGAAAATACTTATTATTCTAGTGTTACTTGGACTTCAGCAAACAATGCAATTGCAACTGTTAGTGCTAGTGGCGTTGTTACTGGTGTAACTCAAGGTAGTGTAATTATTACAGCAATGGCAGGGCCTGCTAATGAATATACAAAAACTATTACAATTACAGTAACTGCTGGAACTGGTGCTCCTACAATTAATATTACTGGAAATAGTAGTGTTCAAGTAGGTGCGACTGCTCAATTAACTGCTCAAGTAAATGGTGGAGCAGGAAATGTTCTTTGGTCATCTAGCGATAATGAAAAAGCTACAGTTTCAACAACTGGGCTTGTAACTGGTATTGAAGCTGGTCCAGTAGTAATTACTGCGACTTTAGCAACAAATCCAAGTGTTACAGCAACATTTAATATAACTGTAATTGCTGGTGGGTCTGCGACTATTTCTATTTCAGGATCTACTTCAGTTAATAAAAATTCAACAATCTCATTGACTGCTAGTGCATCTGTAAATGGTACTCCTGTAAGTGGTACTATTCAATGGAGTTCAAGTGATGTTAATATAGCAATCGTTAATAATGGTCAAGTTTATGGTGTTGAAGCAGGTACTGCAATTATTACAGCTGCTTTAGCAGATAATACAAGTGTTTACTCAACTATTAGTATTCAAGTTATTGATCCAAACTCTGGTGGTGGTGGTGGAGATGAACCTACTTCACTTGCTATTACTGGTGTAAGTGGTGTTAACGTTGGTTCAACTCTTCAATTAGGTTATACTATTACTCCGACTCCAAGTGGAGCGGTTACTATTGAATGGGTTTCAAGCAACTCATTAATCGCAAGCGTTTCTGCTACTGGTCTTGTTACTGGTGTATCAGTAGGTACTGCTGTTATTTATGCAACTATTGAAGGAACTTCAGTTACTGGTACTGCAAATATTAGTGTAACTAATCCTCCTGCTGATCCTACTATTCAAGCATCAGCATCAAATTCAACAATCGTAGTTGGTGGATATACTCAAATTAGTGCGACAACTGATCCAGCTGGTGCGGATGTTCAATATACATCTGATAATACAAGTATAGCTACAGTTGATCAAACTGGTAAAGTTACAGGTGTTGCTGCTGGTAACGCAGTAATCACTGTTTCATTAGTAAGTAACTCTGCAATTAAAGCTACTGTTGCAATTAAGGTTGACCCTGCTCCTGCAACTTCAATTACACTTACTTTAAGATTAGAAGATATGAGCAATAATCCTGTTGCTTATGCATTAATCGGTGGAGCTGATACTCAAGTAACAATTACTAATATCGCTCAAACAGGTTCTTCTACAAGATATGACTTTGACTGGTCAAGTAGTGCAACAAATATAGCAACAATTTCTAGTGCTGGTACAATTACTCCAGTTGCTGCTGGTAAGACAACAATTACAGCTGAATTGAAGTCAAATCCTCAAACAAAAGGATCTGTAGAAATTCAAATTTTAGCAACACCGCCTGCAACATTAACTTTAACTGCAACTAAGACAAGCTTTGCAGTTGGTGAAACTTCTCAAGTTAGTGTAACTGGTGGAACTGCAGCGACATTCAGTCTTCCAGAAGGCGATGAATGGAAAGCATCAATTGATGCAAGTACTGGACTTGTTACAGCTAAAGCTCCTTCAATAGTTGTAGTTACTGCAACTTCTACAGCTGATCCATTAGTTAAGGGTACTATTACTTTAACAATCACAGCTGCTGCTGGTGCCTTAAATGTTAAGGTATATCAAAGCAGTGCTCAAGGTGGATCTACTGGTACAAGTTTAACTGAAATTTCTAAGGCAGCTGCTGATGGCGGTGGAGCTGGATATTATCAAGTTTATGTTTATGACTCAAGTGGTGTTGCAATCAGCCGTACAGCATGTACATTCACTACTACTGATGGTAATGTTTGTACAGTAAGTATTTATGGTTCAATTACTGCAGTAGCAATTGGTGGTCCAGTAACAATCAAAGCTGTTTATGGTAGCCAAGAAGGAACTGTAACTATTTCAGTTGTAGCGTAAGCTAATTAAAAATAAATTTAGGTATCTATTTTAAAAAATAGATACCTATTTTTTTATTGAATAAAAAGATTAATGATAGTATAATTTATAATTGGATGGAGTAATAAAAATTATGGATTATTATACAATAGATTTTGAAACTGCGAACTCTTCATTAACTAGTGCTTGTAGTATTGGGATTGTTGGAGTAAAAAATGGAGTTATTAAATTAGAAGAATATTATTTAATAAATCCTGAAGAAGAGTTTTGTGAGCAAAATATTTTAATACATAATATTAAAGAAAATGATGTAAAAGATGCCCTAAAATTTAGTGAAGTTTGGAAGAAAATAAAACATTATTTTACTGAAACATATGTTTTTGCACATAATGCACATTTTGATATCAGTGTCTTAAAAGCATGTCTTGAAAAATATAATCTTGAAAAACCAAGTTTTAATTTTGGGTGTACTGTAAGAATTGCTCAAAAACTTTGGAAAGAAGAATTGCCTAATGTTAAGCTTCAAACTATTTCAAGATATTTAAACTTAAATCACAATCACCATAATGCATTAAGTGATGCATATGTTTGTGCTGAGATTGTAATTTTGGCTGAAAGGATACATTCAGTAGCAACCCATACTGAATTATATGAAGCGCTAGGACTTTCTTTTGGAGTTTTAAATAAAGAGAAGTTTTTAAATACTACCAGTAAATATAAAAATAAAATTAAACCAAAAGTTAATAATAAAGCATTAAAAGAAAAAGTAATTGTAATTTCTGGAAAACCTAAAAATTTAACTAGGAAATCATTGATTGAAAAATTATTAATTAATGGGGCATATATTGATAAAAACATTAATCGAAGAACTGATTATTTTGTTGAATTAGATAATTGTGTAAAAACACTAAAAGATAAAGCTTTAAGGATGAAAGAAGAAAGTCATTTAGAAATTATCGATGAAGCTAAACTTTTAAGACTATTGGAGATAGAATGTTAAGATATGAAATAGATAGTGTGTTTTTAGGTTTAACAATAGCTGAATTTTTTGAAAAGTTTCATCTTTCAAAAAAGTTAATTTATTTATTAAAAGTAAATAAAGATGTTTTTGTTAATTGCGAAAACAAGAATTTTGATTATTGTTTAAAACTAGGTGATATTTTAGAAATCGATGAAACAAAATATGAGTTTAATAATTGTGTTCCTTGGAAAAATTCTTTAGATATTGTTTATGAAGATGAGGATATCTTAATCGTTAATAAACCAGTTAATATGTTAGTTCATCCTGATGGGAATACTGATTTTACTTTAAACAATATTGTTAGTTTTTATTACCAAACAATTGGTTTAGATAGAATGCCAAGACATATTCATAGACTTGATTTTCAAACTAGCGGAATTGTAGTATATGCTAAAAGTTTTTTAGTTAGTAGTAATTTATCTTGGCAGTTAGAAAATGGTTTAATAGAAAAGACGTATTTGGCTTTAGTTGAAAATTTCAAAGGAGATTATTTAGAGATTAATTCTAAGATTGCAAGAGATAGACATACTAATAATAAATATATGATTTCAAAAAAAGGTAAAGATGCAATAAGTATTGTAAAAAAGATAGAAGAAATAAATAAAAAACCTCTTTTAGAAGTAAAGATAATAACTGGAAGAACTCATCAGATTAGAGTTCACTTAGCATCAGTGGGTTCTCCCATTATAGGTGATAATATATATGGTGGTAAAATATCTAAAGAGATGTTTTTGCATCATTACAAAATATCTTTTATTCATCCTAGAAGTTTAGTAAGAGCAGAATATGTTTGTAAGAAGGAATTTAAATGTTAGATAAAGTTTTAGAATTTCAAAGAATTAAAATAAAAGAAGTTTTAACCAAAGCTGATGTTGCAATTGATGCAACATGTGGAAATGGTTTTGATACGCATTTTTTAGCAGACCTTGCTAAGAAAGTATATGCATTTGATATCCAAGAAGAAGCATTTAATAATACTAAAGAAAAGTTAAAGGATTATAAGAACGTATGTTTTTGTAAAACTTCACATGAGAATATTAAAGACTATGTTAAAGAAGAAATCAAAGTTTGTATGTTTAATTTAGGGTTTTTACCAAAAGGAGATAAGAATATTACTACTAAAGCAGAAACTACTTTAATTGCCTTAAAGCAAACACTTGCTTTATTAAAAAAACAAGGTATAATAACTTTGGTATGTTATGAAGGACATCCTGAAGGGGAAAAAGAAAGCATAGTTATTCAAAGCTTTCTTAAGACTTTAAACCAAAAAGAGTTTCAAGTTTTAAAATATGAATTCATTAATCAAGTTAATTATCCACCGTATTTATTGATTATTGAAAAAATATAGTAAGGGAGAATAAAATTGGGAAATAAAAAAATATCTTCGGTGCAATTTGTGGATGTATATTTTCCGGTAATAGATGGGGTTGTAAGAGTAGTAGACAATTATGCTAGTACTTTTACAAAAATGGGAAATGAGTGTCGTGTTGTTGCTCCTAGAATGAAAGGTTATACGGATAAAAGTATCTATGAGGTTTTAAGAGTCTCTAGTTTTAGGCTACCTGGTTTTGGATATAATATCCCTGCACCAAATATAAAGGGGCGAAAAATAAAAAGATATCTAAAAGAACACAAGTTTGATATCTATCATTTACATTCACCTTTTACAGTTGGAAAATTTGCGATTAAAATGGCACGGAAAAATAAAGTTCCGGTTGTAGCACACTTTCATTCTAAGTATTATGATGATTTTTTAAATATTACTAAAAGTAAAGTTATTTCTAAGTTATTAGTAAAGATAATTTTAAGAACTTATAATAAAGCAGATGCTGTTTGGACTGTTAATGAAAGCTCAGCTAATACTTTAAGAGAATATGGTTTTAAAAAAGAAATTACAGTTGTTCCTAATGGGACTGAATTTGTAATACCTGAAAATATTTTAGAGTTAGAAGAAGAAGTATTAAAAAAGTATAACTTGAAAAAAGATGAGAATTTAATATTATATGTTGGCCAATTAATCTGGCAAAAAAATTTAAAGCTAATCTTTGATACTTTAAAGGTTTTAAAAGATGAAAGTTTTCCTTTTAAAATGTTAGTAGTAGGGGCTGGATATAATGAAAAAGCTATTAAGAAATACGCTAGTAATTTAGGGCTTGATGATATGGTTTTCTTTTTAGGAGGAATTACTAATAAAGAAGAATTGTCCGCAATTTATAGTGTAAGTGATTTGTTTTTCTTTCCATCACTTTATGATACGTTTTCTTTAGTGGTGCGGGAGGCTGCAGTTTTAAAGACTCCATCTCTTCTTTCAAAAGATTCAAATGCATGCGAAGGGATAACTAATAATGTAGATGGTTTTATCGAAGAAACAGATCCTAAAAAGATGGCTTTTAGAATTAAAGAAATATTAAAGGATAAAAAAACATTAATAGAAATTGGTGAAAAAGCTGCTTTAAACATACCGTTTAGATGGAATGATGTTATCAAAAGGGCAGAAAAAAACTATCAAGAAATCATTAATAAATATAAAAAAAGTAAAATAAAAAATAAAAGCAAAAAAAGTTAAAATAATACTTGCTTTTATTTTTTTTTGTTATATAATATACGAGGCTGTTTTTTAGGCGATGATATCCGAGGTTGCTGACACGCTCGGGAACGTTGTAGTGTGTTAGGGAATTTGGGTTTAGCCAAGCTACATTAAAAATGGATGCGAAAGGAGAAAAACAAAATGGCAAAACATGCTTTAAGAATTAGACTGATCTCATATGATCACCGCTTAATTGATGAGGCGGCAAAAAAAATCGTAGAAGCGGCGAAAAGAACAGGTGCTACTGTATCTGGACCGATCCCTCTTCCAACAGAAAAGGAAGTTTTTACAGTTATTCGTTCACCACATAAATATAAAGATAGTCGTGAACAATTTCAAAGAAAAACTCACAAAAGGCTTATTGACATTGTTAAGATGGAACCTAGTACTATTGATACATTAGTACATTTAGAAATTCCAGCTGGTGTTGATATTAGTATAAGAAACAAATAAGAAATGAGTAAAAATAGGAGGTGAACACTCATGGCCAAAGGAATCTTAGGTAAAAAAATTGGTATGACACAAATTTTTTCTGAAGAAGGTAAACTAATACCTGTTACTGTAATTGATGTTACAGGGAATGTTGTTCTTCAAAAGAAAACAGTTGAAACAGATGGTTACCAAGCTGTTCAACTAGGCTTTAGCGATAAAAGAGAAAAATTAGCTAATAAGCCTGAAATGGGACATACTTCTAAAGCTAACACTACCCCTAAGCGCTTCGTTAAAGAAATACTTGGGGCTGAGATGCAGGCTTTCGAGGTAGGTCAAGAGGTAAAAGCAAATATATTTGCAACTGGTGAAATCGTAGATGTTACTGGAACATCAAAAGGGAAAGGGTATCAAGGAGTTATTAAAAGACATAACTTTGCAAGAGGCCCTATGGCTCATGGTTCTGGATATCACAGAGGAACTGGTGGAATGGGTTCAATTGATTCTGCTAGAATTAAGAAAGGTAGAAAAATGCCTGGAAGAATGGGTGGAGAAACTAAAACCATTCAAAATTTAGAAGTTGTTAAAATTGATTTAGAAAAAAATGTAATGCTTATTAAAGGTAATGTACCAGGAGCTAGAAACTCTTTTGTAATTATTTCAAATGGAGTTAAAAAAGGCACTAGTACAGTTAATCCTGAAGCATTCGCATAGGAAGGAGACTACAATGCCAAAAGTTAAGGTTTTAAACCAAAGCGGTGCAGAAGTCGGGAAAATGAATTTAAGTGATGAAGTATTCGCAATCACTCCTAATATGCAATCTGTATACGATGTTGTATATGCTCAAAGAGCAGCTATGCGTCAAGGAACACATTCTACTAAAAATAGAGTAGATGTTAGAGGTGGTGGAGCTAAACCATGGCGTCAAAAAGGAACAGGACGTGCTCGTCAAGGTTCTAATAGAGCCCCTCAATGGCGTGGTGGTGGAGTTGTATTTGGCCCTGCACCAAGAAGTTATAATGTAAAGGTAAATAAAAAAGTTGTTCAATTAGCGCTTAAATCACTTTTATCAGATAGACTTGCTAATAACAAGCTAGTAGTTGTTGATAAAATTGAGTTAGAAAGTTTTAAAACAAAAGGTTTAGTTGAAGTATTAACTGCTTTAAATGCTAGCGGAAAAATCTTAGTTATTACAGAAGAAGAAGATTTTAATTTATCACAAGCTGGTAGAAATATACCTAATGTATATGTTCAAACAAAATCACATTTAAGTGTTTATGATTTGATTAATGCTGATATGTATATTGCTACTCAAGATGCAGTAAGTAAGTATGAGGAGGAATTGAAATAATGAAAAATCCATATGATGTAATTATTCGTCCTTTAGTTACTGAAAAAACTACAAAACTAGCTGAAGCACATAAGTATACTTTTGAAGTAAAACAAGGCGTAAATAAAATTGAAGTAAAACAAGCAATTGAAGAATTATTTAAAGTTAATGTGACTAAGGTTAATATTATTAATGTAAGAAAAAAAGAACGTAAAGTTGGTAAATATGCTGGCTTTCGTGCAGCTGTTAAAAAAGCTGTTATTACCTTAGCTGAAGGTCAAACACTAGATGTGTTTGAAGTATAGGAGGTTTTAGTAATGGGAATTAAAAAATATAAACCAACGACGAATGGTCGCCGTGGTATGACAACTCTAGCAAATGAAGAAATAACATCTACAACTCCTGAGAAAAGCTTACTTGCTCCTTTATATAAAAAGGGTGGTAGAAATAATACTGGTAAAATTACTGTTCGCCATCATGGTGGTGGAAGTAAGAGAAAATATCGTATTATTGATTTCAAAAGAGATAAAGATGATATTATCGGAAGAGTTGCAACTATTGAATATGATCCAAATAGATCTGCCAATATTGCACTAATCAATTATGCAGATGGTGAAAAACGTTATATCATTGCTCCTAAAGGAATTCAAGTTGGTCAAGAAATTATTTCTGGAGTAGATGTTGATATTAGAGTAGGAAATGCATTACCACTTGAAAAAATTCCAGTTGGTACGACAATTCATAATATTGAAATGCATCCTGGTAAAGGTGGTCAAATAGCTAGATCTGCTGGAGCATATGCTCAAATTTTAGGCCGTGAAGGAAAATACGTACTTATACGTTTAACAAGCGGTGAAGTTAGAAAAATATTAAATACTTGTAAAGCAACGATTGGTGAAGTTGGAAATTCTGATCATGAATTAATCAATATTGGTAAAGCTGGAAGAACACGTCATATGGGAATTAGACCTACTGTACGTGGTTCTGTAATGAACCCAGTTGATCACCCACATGGTGGTGGTGAAGGTCGTACACCGATTGGTCGTAAGGCTCCACTTACTCCTTGGGGTAAAATGGCTTTAGGATTAAAGACACGTGATAAGAATAAGAAATCAACAGATCTAATTGTACGCCGTCGTAAAGGCTAAGAAAGGAGAAAAATAAATGGCACGTAGTTTAAAAAAAGGACCATTTTGTGATGAACATTTAATGAAAAAAGTAGAAGCTCTAGCTTCAAGTAATAAAAAAGTTATCCAAACTTGGTCACGTAGATCAACAATTTTTCCCGAATTCGTAGGTTTTACTATTGCGGTATACAATGGTAAAGAACATGTTCCTGTGTATATAACTGAAGATATGGTTGGGCATAAATTAGGTGAATTTGCTCCAACAAGAACTTTTAGAGGACACGGAAAAGATAAGAAGGCAGGTAAATAATATGGAAAATATGGCAACAGAATCAATTGCAATCGCCAAAATGGTACGTATTTCTGCTAGGAAAGTAAGGTTGGTTGTTGATTTAATTAGAGGGAAAAGTTTAGCTGAAGCATTAGCAATTTTAAAATTAACTCCAAGAGCAGCTAGCGTTCCAGTTAGTAAAGTTGTAAAATCGGCTGCAGCAAATGCAGAACATAATGATAAATTAGATAAGAATAAATTATATATTAAAAAAATCGTTGTTGATGAAGGACCAACAATGAAAAGATTCCTTGCAAGAGCAAAAGGAAGAGCTGGTTCAATTTTTAAAAGAACAAGTCACATTACTGTAGTCCTTGCAGAGAAAGAATAAAGGAGGGAACTTAATGGGTCAAAAAGTTAATCCAAATGGAATGCGTTTAGGTATAATTCGTACTTGGGATTCTAAGTGGTATGCAAGCAAGTTAGAAGTTCCTAGTTTATTACATGAAGATTTGAAACTTAGAGAATTTGTAAGTGAATTTTATAAGAAAGCCTATGTTTCAAAAATTGAAATAGAAAGAGCTAAACAACGTATTATGTTAACAATCTATACAGCTAAGCCTGGGATTGTTATTGGACGTGAAGGCTCTACAAAAAAAGAATTGGTATCAATTCTAGAAAAGAAAACTGGTAAAACAGTATTCATTAATATTGTTGAAATCAAAAATCCAGACTTAGATGCAGCACTTGTTGCAAGAAATATCGCTGAACAATTAGAAAGCAGAGCATCTTTTAGACGTGTTCAAAAAATGGCAATCCAAAGAACTATGAAAGCAGGAGCTAAAGGAATTAAAACTTCTATTTCAGGACGTTTAGGTGGAGCTGAAATGGCACGTAGAGAAGGTTATAGTGAAGGGACTGTTCCTTTACATACTCTAAGAGCAGATATTGATTTTGCTATAGCTGAGGCTAATACTACTTATGGTAAATTAGGTGTAAAAGTATGGATTTGTAAAGGAGAAGTTTTACCAACTAAGAAGAAGGAGGCAAAGTAATATGTTAATGCCTAAAAGAACAAAATTTCGTAGACCTCATCGTGTTAGTTACGAAGGTAAAGCAAAAGGCGCAACAGCTTTAGAATATGGTGAATATGGCTTACAAGCAACAAAAGGCGCTTGGATTACAAGTAGACAAATCGAAGCATCGCGTATTGCTATTACTCGTTATATGAAACGTGTAGGTAATGTTTGGATAAGAATCTTCCCTCATATGGGACTTACTAAAAAACCTTTAGAAGTTCGTATGGGTGGTGGGAAAGGTGCTCCTGAGGAATTCGTTGCAGTTGTTAAAAAAGGTACTATCATGTTTGAAGTTGGTGGTGTAGATGATGCAACTGCTCGTGAAGCATTAAGATTAGCATCTCATAAATTACCAGTTACAACTAAAATAGTTGTTAAAGAAAGTGGTGAGTTAAATGGCTAATACAAAAACTGAAACTAAAAAAGAAGTAACTACTAGTTCAACAGCTACTGCGAAAACTACTACTAAAGCTACTCCAAAAGCAACTGCAAAAGCAGCTGAAAAAGCTACTCCAAAAACAGCTTCTAAAACTACAGTAAAAGCTACTCCGAAAGTAGCAGAAAAAGCAACTGCAAAAACAGCTTCTAAAACTACTGTTAAAGCTGATGCTTCAAAAGCAAGTGCTAAAAAAGAAACTAAAAAGGAAACTAAAAAAGAAGTAGTTCGCCAACCAAAAACTGCTGTAATTAGAGAAATGGATGTTGTAAGTATTGAAAAAGAAATTGCAGAATTAAAGAAAGAATTATTTAATATGCGTTTCCAAAGCGCTGTTGGAAAATTAGAAAATACAGCAGCAATTAAAAAAGCTAGAAAGCAAATTGCACGTATGAAAACTATTCTTACTGAACGTGCTGATGCGCTTAAATAGGAGGCTTATATTATGGAAAGAAATAGACGTAAAGTATATGTTGGCAAAGTTGTTGCTGATGTAGAAGATAAAACAATTAAAGTTGAAATAACTACTTATAAAAAGCATGCTTTATATAGCAAAAGAGTTATTTACACAAAGAAATTTACTGCTCATGATGAAGAAAATCAAGCAAAAGTAGGCGATATTGTTAAAATAATGGCTACAAGACCTCTTTCAAAAACTAAGAGATATCGTTTGATTGAAATTGTTGAAAAAGCAGTAGTTCTATAAGGAGGCATAAGATATGATACAACAAGAATCGAGATTGCGTATAGCTGATAATTCAGGGGCCAAAGAAATTTTAACAATTAAAGTTTTAGGTGGTACTAGAAGACGTTATGCTAACATTGGAGATATTATTGTAGCTACAGTTAAATCTTCAACTCCTGGTGGAACAGTTAAAAAAGGTGAAATTGTAAAAGCAGTTATAGTAAGAACAAAAAGCGGTTTAAGAAGAAGTGATGGAAGTTATATTAAGTTTGATGATAACGCTGCTGTTATTATTAAAGAAGATAAATCTCCAAAAGGTACTCGTATTTTCGGGCCAGTTGCTCGTGAATTAAGAGATAAGGATTTTACAAAAATCATTTCTTTGGCCCCTGAAGTTCTATAAGGAGGTCCTAAATGAAGATTAAAAAAGGTGATACTGTTAAGATTATTAGCGGGAATCATAAAAATCAAACAGGAAAAGTATTAAAAGTATTAGTAAAAGAAAATAGGGTTGTAGTTGAAGGAATGAATGTTGCATCTCGCCATACAAAACCATCTAACGCACACCCTAATGGTGGTATTGTTAAAAAAGAAATGCCAATGGATGTTTCTAATGTACAATTGATAGATCCATCTACTAATAAAGCAGGGCGTGTTGGTTATAAAATAGAAAATGGTAAAAAGATTCGCGTTTTCAAAAAAACTAATACTGCACTAGATAAGTAGTTAGGAGGAAGAAGAATGAATCGTGTCTTAGGAAATTATAAAAAAAATATACAAAAGGCTTTAATGAAACAATTCTCATATACATCTATTATGCAAGTTCCTAAACTTGAAAAAATAGTTGTTAATATGGGTGTTGGAGATGCTATTCAAAACGCTAAATTAATTGAAGCTGCGTTTGAAGATTTAAAAACAATTACTGGTCAAAAACCTGTAATCACATATGCTAAAAAATCAATCGCTGCTTTTAAATTAAGAGAAGGTGTTGCTATTGGATGTAAGGTAACTTTACGAGGTGAGAGAATGTATGAGTTCTTTGATAAACTTATATCAGTATCTTTACCACGTGTTCGTGACTTTAGAGGTTTAAGCAAAGAGTCTTTTGATGGCCGTGGCAATTATACTTTAGGGATCAAGGAACAATTAATCTTCCCAGAAATAGTTTACGACAAGGTTGTAAAGGTTAGAGGGATGGATATTGTAATTGTAACTACAGCTAAGTCTGATGAAGAAGGCAGAGCACTACTTGGTCAACTAGGTATGCCATTTAAGAAATAAGGAGGCGACTTATGGCTAAAACATCTTTAAGAATTAAAAATAAACGTAAACCTAAATTTAAGGTTAGAGAATATACACGTTGTGAGCGCTGTGGAAGACCTCATGCTGTGTATCGTAAATTTAAACTATGCCGCTTGTGTTTTAGAGAATTAGCGCAAAAGGGACAAATCCCTGGCGTTACTAAAGCAAGTTGGTAATAATAAATTGGAAGGAGGCCATATAAATGGTAATGACTGATCCAATTGCTGATATGCTTACACGTATTAGAAATGCTAATCAAGCAAAACAAGAAACTGTAATGATACCAGCATCAAAAATCAAGTTAGAAATTTTAAATGTTATTAAAAATGAAGGTTACATTACTGACATTGAAAAAATCGAAGATGGTGTTCAAGGTCAATTAAAAGTAACAATGAAGTATACTGATAAAAAAGAAAGAGTAATTAAAGGAATTACGCGTATTTCTAAACCTGGATTACGTGTTTATGCAAAAGCTGTGGAATTACCAAAAGTATTAAATGGTTTAGGCATTGCAATAGTATCAACATCAAATGGAGTTATGACTGATCGCGAAGCTCGTCAAAAGAGCTATGGCGGTGAAGTTATTGCTTACGTTTGGTAGAAAAGGGGGAAATATGTCTCGTATAGGAAATAAAATTATTCAACTTAAAAGTGGAGTTAGTGTGGATGTAAAGGATAATTTAGTATCTGTAAAGGGTCCTAAAGGTGAATTATCTTATGCAATAAATCCGGAAATGAAAATTGAAATCGATGGTACTGAATTAAAAATAATTAGACCAAGTGATTCAATTAGACATAAAACTCTTCATGGAACAACTAGAGCATTAATTCATAATATGGTAGAAGGTGTTTCAGAAGGATATACTAAAACACTTGAAATTACTGGTGTTGGATACAGAGCAAAAGCAAATGGTAGAGTATTAGAAGTTAACGCTGGATATTCTCATCCTGTTAATTTAAATGTTCCAGAAGGATTAAATGCAGATACTCCAAGTCCAACTGAAATAATAATTACTGGAATTGATAAACAAAAAGTTGGTCAATTTGCATCTGAAGTTAGAGCTATTCGTCTTCCTGAACCTTATAAAGGAAAAGGTATCCGTTATAAAGGTGAAGTTATTCGTCGTAAAGAAGGCAAGAAAGAAAAGAAATAGAAAGGAGCATTATAAAAGTGATTATAAAAAAGTCGCGTAATGAAACAAGACAAAAACGTCATTTACGCATTCGTCAAAGTATAATTGGGACATCTGATATTCCACGTTTAAATGTTTTCCGTTCTAACACTAATATTTATGCTCAAATAATTGATGACAGCAAAGGAGTAACATTAGTTAGTGCTTCAAGTGGTGAAAAAGAATTGAAATTAAAAAACGGTTCAAATATTGAAGCTGCCAAAGCTGTTGGCAAATTAGTCGCTGAAAGAGCAAAAGAAAAGAAAATTAAAGCTATCGTATTCGATCGTGGTGGTTATTTATATCATGGTAGAGTAAAAGCGTTAGCTGAAGCTGCTCGTGAAGCTGGCTTGAAGTTTTAGGGGGTAATATTTATGATGCGTGATGCAAAAGAAAAAAGACCTAATAAAAAAGAGGCAGTTAGTGTTGTTGATAAAACGTTTGAAGAACGTGTTGTAAGCATTAACCATGTAACAAAAGTTGTTAAAGGTGGTAGAAGATATCGTTTTAACGCTGTTGTTGTGGTTGGTGATAAAAATGGACGTGTAGGCGTAGGGACTGGTAAGGCTAATGAAGTTCCTGATGCAGTTAAAAAAGCAGTAGAAGACGCTAAAAAGAATTTGATTAAAGTAGAAATGGTTAATAGTACAATTCCTCATGCTGTAACTGGTGTTTATGGTGGTGGAAAAGTATTTTTAAAACCTGCAAAAGATGGTACGGGAGTTATCGCAGGAGGACCTGTCAGAGCCGTAGTAGAACTTGCTGGAATTTCTAATATTCTTTCAAAATCATTAGGATCAAACACTCCTATTAATATTGTTAGAGCAACAATTGAAGGCTTAAGAGAATTAAGAACAGTTGAACAAGTTGCAGCTATTCGTGGGAAAGATGTAAAGGAGATTGTTTAATATGGCAAAGAAAGAAAAGTTTATTACAATCAAATTAGTTAAAAGTGGAATTGCTAGAAAACCAAATCAAACAAAGACTTTAAAAGCTTTAGGTTTAAACAAGATTAATCAACAAGTAACTAAAACTGATAATGAAGCTGTTAGAGGAATGATCGCTACAGTTAGTCATTTAGTTGAAGTTGTTGAGAACTAGGAGGTTTAGCATGAAATTACATGAATTAAAACCTGTTGAAGGTGCTCGTCATAGTAAAAAACGTGTTGGTCGTGGGACTGGTTCTGGGCATGGAAAAACAAGTGGACGTGGCCATAAAGGACAAAACGCAAGAAGTGGCGGCGGAGTAAGAATTGCTTTTGAGGGTGGACAAACACCATTATTCAAAAGATTACCAAAAAGAGGCTTTACGAATATTAATCGTAAAGAATATGCAATCATTAATGTAGAAGAATTAAATTGTTTTAAAGACGGTAGTGAAGTTTCAATTAATGATTTTGTAAAACAAGGCTTAATTAATAAAAGATATGATGGTATCAAAGTTTTAGGAAATGGTAAGTTAAACGTTAAGTTAACTGTTAAGGCTAATAAATTTTCTAAATCAGCTGAAAAGATTATTACAGATGCTGGTGGAAAAACAGAGGTGATTTAATGGCTGCTTTTAAAAACTCGAAATTTTGGGGTAAGGTTAAGGCTTTTTTCAAAAATAAGATAACAATAATGTTATTATTTACTGCATTGTTTTTGCTTATTTATAGATTAGGAGTTTTCATCCAACTACCATTTATAGATAGAGATTTTTATACAGATATATCTTCTTCAATGTTTGGATTTTTAGATGTATTTAGTGGTGGAGCACTATCTAATTTTTCAATTTTAGCATTAGGTATTAGCCCATATATTACTTCATCTATTATTATTCAACTTTTAAAAATGGATATTATTCCAGTTTTAAAGGAATGGGATGAAGAAGGTGAAACAGGAAAACAAAAATTAAATCAATTAACTAAATATTTAGCACTTGGTTTGGCTTTTGTTCAATCACTAACTTTAACTGTTGGAATTTCAGTTACATATGAAAATACATTATTCATCGCTGGTACTGATGTTACACCATTCTTATTCGTGTATTTAGCAATTGTTGCAACTGCAGGTACTGCATTTGTTTTATGGCTTGCTGAAAAAATCACTCAAAAAGGAATTGGTAATGGTACTAGTATGATTATCGTAGCTGGTATTTTAGCATCTTATCCTGAAATGTTTAGTGAATTAATTAAGAAATATTTAATTCAAGGCGGAGGAAAGGCTAGCAATATTATTACTTTCTTTGTAGTATTAATTCTATTTATAGCAATCATCGTTGGTGTTGTTTATATGGAAGCAGCACAAAGAAAAGTTCCAATTCAATATGCAAACAGACCAGCAACTTCTGCTTTTAGAGGAAAACATGATTCAAATATTCCAATTAAATTAAATTCGGCATCTGTAATTCCAGTTATCTTTGCTGGTACTTTAATGAGTATTCCAACAACGATAGTTAACTTTATGGATGAAACTAATACAACATATTGGATTAAAGAAATCTTCAGTTATACAAAACCAATTGGCTTTGTATTATATATCATTTTAATTTTTGTGTTTTCATTCTTTTATTCATTCTTACAAATGGATCCAGATAGAATGTCTGAAAACCTACAAAAACAAAATGCTTATATTCCAGGGATTAGACCAGGAGCTGAAACTGCATCTTATATTTCAAGATTAATTTTTAAGATTACAATGTTAGGTGCAACATATCTTGCAATTATTGCAGCGATTCCAATTGTTATGAGTTTAATATTTGATCTACCACCATCATTCCAAATTGGTGGAACAAGTTTAATCATTGTTGTAGGTGTAGCTACTGAAACTGTTAAACAATTAAAAACTGAAAAACAAGAAAAGCAATATCGCGGATTTATATAAGAGGGTGAATATTGTGCGTTTGTTATTAATGGGAGCTCCTGGCGCAGGCAAGGGAACTCAAGCTGCTGTATTAAAAGATGCGTATAATATTCCCCACATTTCTACCGGTGATATGTTTAGAGAAGCAATTAAACTTGATTCTTTGCTAGGGAAGAAAGTCAAAGCTTATATGGACAAGGGTGAATTAGTACCAGATATGGTTACAGTTGAAGTAATGGAAGAGCGTCTAATGAAAGATGACTGTAAGAATGGTTTTTTACTAGATGGCTATCCTAGAACTTTACAACAAGGTTATGAATTAGACAAACTACTTAAAAAACTTAATATTAAATTAGATAAAGTACTGTACTTTAAAGTAGAGGAAGATTTATTAATTAAAAGAATTTTAGGTAGAAGAGTTTGTACGAAGTGTGGCGCTGGCTACAATGTCGTTTCTTTAAAACCACAAGTTGATGGAGTATGCGATGTTTGTGGCGGTGAACTAGTTTCAAGAAAAGATGATACTTATGAAACAATTAAAAATAGAATCTTAGTTTATAAAAATCAAACTAAGCCTTTGTTTAAGTATTATGCTAAACAAGGAATTCTTGTAGAGTTAGATGGTTCTAAAGATTATCAGGATACATTTCTTGAAATTAAAGAAATTCTTGGAGGAATTGAATGATCACAATTAAAAGTGAACGCGAAATTCAATTAATGAAAAAGGCTGGCCAAATTGTAGCTTTAGCTTTAAAAGAAGTAGAAAAAGCAATTAAGCCTGGTGTCAGTACTTATGAATTAGACAAGTTAGTTGAAAGAATAATTTTGGAAAATGATGCTACGCCTTCATTTAAGGGGTATGGTGGATTTCCTGGGTCTATTTGCGCGTCAGTTAATAATGTTGTGGTTCACGGTATTCCTAGTAAAAAAATGATTTTAAAAGAGGGTGACATTATTGCTATTGATGTAGGTGCTTGTTATCAAGGCTATCATGGCGATAGTGCAGTAACGTTTGCTGTTGGTAAGATTAGTGAGGCTCGTCAAAGATTAATTAATGTAACCAAAGAGGCGTTATATGAAGGACTCAAATTTGCTCAACCCAATAATCGTTTATCAGATGTTTCTCACGCTATTGAAAAGTATGTTTTAGAAAACAATTTTAATGTTGTTAAAGAATTTACTGGACATGGTATCGGGAAAGCATTGCATGAGGATCCTTACATTCCAAATTTCGGAGAACCAGGACAAGGTCCGTTATTAAAAGAAGGAATGGCTTTAGCCATTGAACCAATGGTTAATGCAGGGACTTCCAAAGTAAAGATATTACAAGATAATTGGACTACTGTAACACTAGATAAATCAGATAGTGCACATTTTGAACATACAGTAGTGATAACTAAAACAGGTCATATGATCTTAACAAAGTTAGAAGGGAGTGAATTTGATGTCTAAAGAAGACGTTATTGAATTAAAAGGTACAGTTACAGATGCCTTGCCTAATGCAATTTTTAAAGTTACATTAGAAAATGGGCATCAAATAGTGGCACACGTTTCTGGTAAAATACGTATGCATTACATAAATATTCTACCAGGTGATAAAGTAACTGTAGAACTGTCACCATATGATGTAACACGTGGCCGTATTACTTATAGACATAAGTAGTTTTTAAGGAGGAAACAAAGAATATGAAAGTTAGACCATCGGTAAAACCGATTTGTGATCAATGTAAAATTATAAACCGTAAAGGTAAAGTTATGGTAATTTGTCAAAATCCAAAACATAAACAAAAACAAGGATAATTAGGAGGAAAATAAATGGCACGTATTGCTGGTGTTGATATTCCGCGTGATAAAAGAGTAGTTATTTCATTAACTTATATTTTTGGTATTGGAAAAACAACATCTATTAAAATATTAGAAAAAGCAGGCGTTGATCAAAACAAACGCGTGAAGGATTTAAGTGAAGAAGAAATGGCGAATATTCGTCGTGAAATTGGTCTTTTAAAGGTTGAAGGAGATTTACGACGTGACGTTTCTTTAAATATTAAAAGATTAATGGAAATTGGATGCTATAGTGGTATTCGTCATCGTCGTGGAATGCCTGTTAGAGGACAAAACACAAGATGTAATGCTAGAACTCGTAAGGGTAAAGCTAAAACTGTAGCTAATAAAAGGAAGTAGGTGAGTAGATAATGGCCGTTAAGAAAGTTCGTGCTAAACGTAAAGTTAAAAAGAATATTCCGAATGGGATAGCTCATATTCACTCAACCTTTAATAATACAATTGTTACTATTACTGATGTTGATGGTAATGCAGTAACATGGTCAAGTGCTGGTTCTTTAGGATTTAAGGGTAGTAAAAAATCTACTCCATTTGCTGCACAAATGGCATCTGAAGCTTGTGCAAAAGCTGCACTAGATAGCGGAATGATGAAAGTTGAAGTAACTGTAAGAGGACCTGGTCCTGGTCGTGAGGCTGCTATTAGATCACTTCAAATTGCTGGATTAGAAATTACATCAATCAAAGATGTAACTCCAATTCCACACAATGGTTGTAGACCACCGAAAAGACCTCGTGGTTAATTGAAAAATAAGGAGGGTAACGATTGAGAAAGTTTGAATTTATTAAACCCAAAATTTCAGCTGAAATAAATGAAGCAGGAGATTATGGTAGATTTGTTATTGAACCATTAGAAAGAGGTTATGGAATTACTTTAGGTAATTCTTTAAGAAGAGTTATGTTATCTTCGATGCCTGGTGTTGCAATTTATGCAATGGCTCTTGAAGGAGTTGAGCATGAATTTATGGCTTTACCTGGGATTTTAGAAGATGTAACTGAAATTATTTTAAACCTTAAAAATGTAGTTTTAACAATCTCAGAGGATATACTTTTCAAAGCAATCCCTAATGCAACAGAAGAAGTATATCGTCTAGAATTAAATGAAGTTGGCCCAAAGACTGTTACTGCAAAAGATTTTATTTGTAGTAGCGAGTTAACAATTGTTAATCCAGACTTAGTTATTGCTAATTTAGAAACAGGCGCTACTTTAAAAGGAGAATTCTTTGCTAGAAGAAGCGTTGGTTATATTAGTGCAGAGACTAATAAGTCTTTAAATAAAGATAAATCTGGAAATAAAATAATTGGCAGAATTGCAATTGATTCAATTTGTACTCCAGTTACTAAAGTACAATATGAAGTTGAAAAAGTACGACATGAAGATAGTGTTGACTGTGATAGATTAGTTATCAGAGTATGGACAAATAATGCTATCAAAGCTCAAGATGCTATGTCGCTTGCTTCTAAGTTTTTGATTGATCACTATTCAGTAATTTCAGAATTAAACGAAGCAATTAATGAAGATGAATATATTTATGAAAAAGCTGAAAAAGTATCTAATAAAAAATTAGAAAAACGTATTGAAGAGTTGGATTTATCAGTTCGTTCATACAACTGTTTAAAACGCGCAAACATCAATACAGTTGGAGAGTTAACTCTTAAGACTGAAGAAGAAATGATGAGAGTACGTAATTTAGGTAGAAAATCATTAAAAGAAGTAGTTCAAAAATTAAGAGAAATTGGACTTGATTTAAAGAGAACTTATGATTCTGATTATGATGATGAAGACGTGGAAGAAGAAGATTATGATCTTTCTAAAACAATTCTTGATTTACCTAAACCAGGAGAAGACTCAAAAACAAAAGAAGATCAAGATGATGATGAAGATATTCTTGATTTAGATAAACAAGAAAAATAAGAGGAGGATATTATGTCAAGAGGATATCGTAAATTAGGTCGTAATAGAGCTCAAAGAAAAGCCTTATTAAGAGACCTAGTAACAGACTTAATTATAAATGACCGTATTGAAACTACTCTTCAAAAAGCTAAAGAACTACAAAAACTAGCTGATAAAATGGTAACATTAGGTAAAGCTAACACTTTAGCTTCACGCCGTCAAGCAGCTCAAATGATAAGATTTGAATTAGTTAATGAAGAAGGACAATATGCAATTCAAAAATTGTTTTCTGAAATTGCTCCTCGCTATACTGAACGAAAAGGCGGTTATACTAGAGTATTAAAATTAGGCCCACGTCGTGGTGACTCTGCGATGATGGCAATTATTGAATTTGTATAAAACCTCAGAAATGAGGTTTTTTCTTTTTTTAAAAATATATGTATATGTATAAATATATTGTAAAAAACATCAAAAAATGATAGAATAAATAAGTAAATAGGTGTGCTATGAAGAGATTAGATTTTTTAATAATATTCTTAATAGTTTTAATTTGTGTTTCTTTATATATAATATATTTTAATTATCAGATTAAAGATTTTAATAAAATAGATATCTATTATCAAAATACATATTTAGAAAGTTTTTCTTTAGAAAAAGATGAAACAATTTATATTATTTCTAATATAGAAGAAAAAACTATTATTATAAGTTATAGTGATATAGAAAATAAGTATGATATTGAAAGCATTTCTAAAGATATAGTTAATACTGTATCAATTTTAAATAAAGAAGTTAGGATGATTGAGTCAAATTGTCCAAATCATGTATGTGAGGCAATTGTTATTAATAGTAAATCAAAAAGACCAATTGTTTGTACAAATGGAATTATCATAAAACTATCAAATGATGATGTTGATATAATAATTTAGATGAGGAAAATCAAATGATTGAATTAAAAAATGTAAATTTTGCATATACAAGAAGAAACAAAGCGGTAAATGATGTTTCTCTTCATATCAAAAAAGGCGAATACATCGCCATTCTTGGACATAATGGAAGTGGTAAAAGTACTCTTGTTAAATTGATTGTAGGGCTACTTAAGGCCTTGTCTGGTGAAATTATAATCGATGGCATTAAATTAACGGAAGAATCAATTGATTTAGTTAGACAACGCATTGGAATAGTTTTTCAAAACCCAGACAATCAATTTGTTGGAGTAACTGTCAAAGATGATATTGCCTTTGGGCTAGAAAACCGTCAAACACCAAGAGAGAAAATGTTAGAGTTAATTGATGAATTTTCTAAGAAGGTAGGAATGGAAAAATTCTTAGAGGCTAATCCAGAAAGTCTATCAGGTGGAGAAAAACAACGCGTAGCGATAGCTGGAGTTTTAGCATGCGATCCTGAGGTTATTATTTTTGATGAGGCTACTGCTATGTTAGACCCAAAAGGAGTAAGAGAAATCAATGAAATAATAGCAACTCTTAAACATAAAAAGACTATTATCGTAATAACTCATAACCTAGAAGAAGCATTGTTTGCGGATAGAATAGTTGTTATGAATGAAGGGAAAATAGTTGCTGTAGGATATCCTGAACAAATCTTTAAAGATAAAGATATCTTATTAGAAAACTCTCTTGATATTTTAGAGAGTATGAAGTTAATTGAAGAGATTGAAAAAAGTGATTTAAATGATAAATATAAAATAGAGGATATGTTATGGGATTACACTTTCAAGAAGTAAACTTTGCATATTATCTTCCTAAAAGTAAAAAAAAGCCAATCAATTTTACCTTAAAAGATATCAATTTATCAATCAATAAAGAAGATGAATTTATAGCAGTGATTGGTCATACCGGTAGTGGAAAGTCTACATTAGTTCAACTAATGAATGCTTTATTAATACCATCAACTGGAAAAATTAATCTTTTTGGGAATATAGTAGAACATAATAAAAAGCCATTATTAAAGCCTATTAGACAACAAGCAGGCTTAGTTTTTCAGTTCCCTGAATATCAATTATTTGAAGAAACTGTGATTAAAGATATTTCGTTTGGTCCTAAAAACTTTGGCTTTTCTAAAGATGAAGCTCATAAACGGGCTTTAGAAGCTGCTAAAATGATGAATATAAAGGAAGAATTACTAGATAGAACTCCTTTTACTTTAAGTGGTGGGGAGATGAGAAAAGTAGCAATTGCAGGTATTCTTGCAAGTAATCCAGATGTCTTAATTTTAGATGAACCAACTGTTGGACTTGATCCTGTAAATAAGAGAGAAATGTTAGAATTATTAAGGAAATTTAATCAAGAATTACATAAAACTATCATTATAATTACTCATGATATGGATGTAGTTGGCGAGTATGCTAAGAAAGTATTGGTCTTAAAAGAAGGAAATATTGTTCATTTTGGAGATAAAGATAGTTTGTTTTCTGATGAAGAAAAGGTAAAAAATGCTAATTTAGACTATCCAGAAATGGTTAAAGTTTTAAGATATTTAAACGAAAAACTAAATTTAAATCTTAATTATTTGAAGTATAATAAGAAAGATGCTTATGAAGAGTTAAAGAAAGTAATTGGTGAAAAACATGAATAGTAAAATTGTTTTTGGCCAATATTATCATGCTGATAGTTTGTTTCACAGAATGGATCCAAGATTAAAAATAATTTGTTTGTTTTTAATGATGATTACTATCTTTTTAATCACTAATTTAGCAATTTTAGCGGGATTTTTGGCTTTTATTTTAGCTTTAATTTTGATTTCAAAAGTTCCAATTTCTAAGTTTATTAATAGTTTAAAATTTATATTTGTGATGCTTATTTTTACAATTATTTTTCAGTTATTATTTAATACAGGTGGTGCACTTTTAATAGGCTTTAATTTTAGTTTAACTTACATTAATTTAAGTATTATAATTATTATTTTATTTTTATATTTTTTATCAAAAAAAATTATTAGAAAATATCGTTTTTCACTTTTCTTAATAATCTTTTTAGGTTCTTTTGTAATTCAATATTATTTAAATATTGGTCCAAAAATTGTTGATTATAATATTAGTATTTATGAACAAGGTTTCTTAATGTCTACAAAGATAATTTTAAGGATTATTTGTTTGATTTTTATTTCTGCTTTACTAACTTTAACAACAAAACCAACTGATTTAAATAATGGGTTAGAATCTCTTTTTACACCATTAAAAATCATAAGAGTTAATACAAGTATTTTAGCGATGATGATTTCAATTGCTTTAAGATTTATTCCAACATTAATTAACGAAGCTAGTAAGATTTTAAAAGCTCAAGCATCTCGTGGAGTAGACTTTGTAGAAGGCAGACTTAAAGATAAAATTAATCAAATTATTGCTTTATTAATCCCAATGTTTGTTATTGCTTATAAAAGAGCAGAGGATTTAGCCTATGCAATGGAGGCTAGAGGCTATATTCCAGGTGAAAAGCGTACTAAAATAAGTGAACTTAAATATAAGGTAAGTGATTGGATAATCTTTGGTTTTTGTCTTATTTTACTTGGAGTATTTATTTATTTGAAAGTTGAATATAAAATATGAGATTTAAATGCACTGTTAAGTATGATGGAACACTATTTCATGGGTTTCAAGTTCAAAAAAACTTAAGAACTGTTCAAGCAGAAATTGAAAAGGTATTATTAATAATAAACAAGAAGAAAACAATACTTTATGCATCAGGAAGAACAGATGCTGGAGTTCATGCTTTAGCGCAAGTTTTTCATTTTGATACTGCTATAAAAATGAAACCAAGCAATTTAAAGAATGCTTTAAATTCTAGGCTTCCAAAAGATATTTATATTACTGAAGTTGAAGAAGTAAATGATGATTTTCACGCAAGGTTTTCTGCAGTCTCAAAAGAGTATCATTATTTAATTGAAACAGGTGAATATGATCCTTTATTAAAAAATTATAGATTTTTTTATAAGTATAATAATTTAGATGTTTCTTTAATGAAAGAAGCAGCTAAAATCTTTATCGGAAAACATGATTTTTCTAGCTTCACAAAAAATCACACTTTAGACGATTTAGAAAGAGAAATTTTTTCGCTTGAAATTGAAGAAAAAAACAGCCTTTTAATCCTAAAATTTAGAGCAAATGGCTTCCTTCACAACATGGTCAGAATTTTGGCTGCAATGTTAATAGAGGTCGGAAGATATAAATACTCTCTTTCGGAATTAAAATACATTCTAGGGCAAAAAAACCGCAAATTAGCCCCAAAGATTTTGCCATCATCGGGGCTATACCTTTATAAAGTTTATTACTAGTGAAAAAAAGCCAAAATTTGCGTTTTTTTAAAAAGTGTTAAATTGATAAAAAAATGAATAAAAAATAAAAAGCTTACTTTTACAAAGAAAAATAAGCTTTTTTTGATTCTAAATTTAAGGGTATAAAAATTAAGAAATTTGTGTTTTATTTGCTTGATGTTGTTTAATTCTTTTTTTGATTCCAGCATACATAATAACAAACACTAAAATGATTAAGTTTAGTAATACAATTGTGGCTCCAGTAGGCCATCCTGCGTAGTAACTAAAAACAAACCCGCAAACAATCGAAACTTCTGAAATTATAATTGAAATGATAATTGTTTTTGTAAAACTATCGCCAATTAAAATTGCGGTTGCGATTGGGACGATTAATAAGGCTGAAATTAATAAAACTCCTATCGTATCTATGAAGATAGAAATAACAATTGCTAGGATAATTGTTAGTAGTGTTTGCATTGCTTTTACGTTAAGCCCGCAAACTTGTGCGTATCTTTCATCAAAACATAGTTGTACAATCTGTTTATAGAAGAAAACTGCAATTAAAATGATTGAAACTGTAATAATTATAATAGTAATTAATAATTTTAAGGAAACGTTATATATATTTCCAAATAATAACTGATTTGTAAGGTTAGAAGTACCTCCACCACTTAAGGAAATAAATAAACTACTAAGGCCAACTCCTAGTGATAAAACAATAGGCATGGACAATTCTTTATAGTTTTTATAAAGACCTCTAAGTTTTTCAATTAGAAAAGTACCACCAATTGAGAAAATTACCCCTAAAACGATAGGGTCTAGAAACTTTATCATTACAATTTTAGATAAATAAACTCCAATACAAACTCCTGCTAGTGAAAAGTGACTTAAGGTATCAGCGATAAAAGATAAACGTTTTATAACAACTACAGTCCCAAGAAGTGGAGCTAATATACCGATTAAAATAGCTGCGATAAAAGGCCATCTTATCCATTCTTTTTCAATCAATAAAGAGAAGAAATTTAAAATTAAAATATGGTTCATTATTTTTCTCCTGCTTTCTTAAAAGAATAAGTTAGCGAATCATCTAAGAATAAATAATAATCACTTAAACCTTCAACGAATTTTATATCGTGGCTAATTAAAATAATAGTTATTTTTTCTTCTTTTAATTCTTTTAATATTTGATAAACAGCTTTCATGTTTTCAATATCAACTCCAACTGTTGGTTCATCTAGAATTAAGAGTTTAGGTTTTGTTAGTAAAGCACGAGCAATAAAGATTCTTTGGATTTGTCCGCCTGATAAATTATTAATGTTTTCATTCATTATTTTTGTTAGGTCTAATCTATTAACAATTTCATCAAAAAGTTCATCTTTTTTATGATTATAAAATGAAGTTAAAATTTCAGAAACTGTGATTGGAAATTCGTAATTAAAATTATCTTTTTGAGGAACATATCCAATGTTTCTGAAACGTTTAATGTCATTTACATCAATATCATCTAAAAAAATCATGGAATTTGGGATCTTAACAAGCTTTAAAAGACACTTTATAAAGGTTGTTTTACCGCTTCCGTTTTTACCGAATATTGTTAAAAAATCTCCGCTTGCAAGCGAAAATGAAATGTCATTTAGTATTAATTTTTGAGTATAACCGAAGGTAAGATTATTAACATTTACTCTCAAAGTAAGTCACCACCTCAAAATAATTTTACCATAATGAGTATATTATCTCAAGTATTAAAAAAAACATTTATTTTTTTAACCAAATGTGAGATAATAGACAAGAGGTAAAATTTTAAACAGGAGATAAAAAAATGTCTAAAGGAATTTTTATTACATTTGAAGGCGGAGAAGGTAGTGGGAAGACTACATTAATCCAATTAATAAAGGAACATTTAGAAAGCCTAAATTATAAAGTTGTTTCAACTAGAGAACCAGGTGGAGGTAGAATAGCTGAGGCGATTAGAAATATCATTTTAGATGTTAATAATCCTGATATGGATTATAAAACTGAAGCCTTACTTTATGCTAGCAGTAGACGTCAACATTTAGTTGATGTTGTCAAGCCAGCTTTAGAAAAGGGTTGTGTAGTTTTATGCGATAGATATCTTGATAGTTCGCTTGCCTATCAAGGTTATGCAAGAGGGTTAGGGATAAAAGAAGTCTATAAAGTTAATCAATATGCAACAGAAGGAATCTTGCCTAAAATAACTTTCTTTATAGATGTAGCTCCAGAGGTTGGATTATCTAGAATAAAGAAAAATAATCGTGATGAAAATAGACTTGATATTGAAAAAATAACTTTTCATGAAGCAGTCTATAAGGGTTATAAAATAGTTGCTAAAAAATTCAAAAAAAGAATCCATGTTATTGATGGAGCACGTGATATAAATGAAGTGTATAAGGATATTATTAAAATAATTCTTGAAAAAATTTAAGGGAGAATAAAATGAATTTTGATGATTTAAAAAATAATCAAAAGGAAGTAATAAGATTACTTGAAAATACAGTCGAAAAAGAAAGACTAGTTCATACATATTTATTTGAAGGAGTTAAAGGAACTCCTAAAATAGAAGCAGCCTATTATTTAGCAATGCTTATATTATGTGAAGAATTAACAGATAAAAAACCATGCTTAAAATGTAGGCAATGTGTTAATGCAATGGCTGAGAATAATATTAATATATATGTAGTAAGGCCTGATAAAGAAACAATTAAAAAAGAGCAGATTAGAGATTTAGAATATGAGTTTGCTCATAGTGCACTTGAAGGTGGAAAAAGAGTTTTTATCATTGAAGATATTGATAAAGCAACTTTAGAAGCTGCCAATTCACTTTTAAAATTCTTAGAAGAATCAAATGATTCTAATTATGGTATACTAATAACAGATAATATTCAAAAAGTTTTACTAACTATTAAATCAAGAAGTCAAGTGATTAGTTTTAGAGAAGTCCCTCGTGCAACATTAATTAATGAATTAGAAAAAGAGGGTATTCCAAGAGAAGATGCTACAATTTATGCTAGTATAACAAACGATTTAAAAGAAGCATTAGAATATCATACAGATAGTAAAGTAAAACAAATTATAGAATTAGTAAAAGAAATAGGAAGAGTTTTAATTTTAAGAAGTAGAAGTGCTACAGTTGTTTTATTTAAAAATGGAGTTTTTTTATTAAAAGAACAACTAAAAAAATATCATTATATATTTGTTGATTTATTGATTGTTCATTTAAATGATCAATTATTAAGTTTATCTGATCAAAAAGATAAAATGATCTTTTATGAAGATATTTCAAAAATTGATAATTATATTATTAATGATATTGCTAAGACTAGTCGTTTAATTGAAAAATTATTTGAATTTAGAAATAGACTAAATTATAATGTAAATATTGAATTAATGTATTGTCAAATGTTAGAAGAAATTGCGAGGTAATTATGGTAAAAGTTGTTGGCATCGGGTTTAAAGAGGTTGGAAAAATATATTGGTTTGATCCTAAAAACTTTCAACTTAAAAAAGGTGATAATGTTATAGTAGAAACAGTTCGTGGAATTGAAATTGGTGAGGTAATTGAAGATATTAAAGAAGTTGATGAGAAATCTTTAGAACATGAGTTAAAACCGATAATGAGAATTGCATCACAAAAAGATATTGAAAGACAAAAAGAAAATGAAGCTCAAGCATTAAAAGATAATGAAGTATGTAAAAAATTAATTGCAGAACATAATCTTGAAATGAAACTTTTGGGTTGTGAATATACTTTAGATAGACAAAAGATTATTATCTATTATAATGCAGAAGGTAGAATTGATTTTAGAGAACTATTAAAAGATTTAGCAGCTAACTTTAGAGCACGAATTGAGCTACGCCAAATCGGCCCAAGAGAAGGTGCTAAGATAGTTGGTGGGATTGGGACTTGTGGAAGATGTCTATGTTGTACAACTCACATTAGAGATTTTGATGTAGTTTCAATGAAGATGGCCAAAGATCAAGGCATGAATTTAAGTTCAAATAAAATTACTGGAGTTTGTGGGAAACTGATGTGTTGTATAGCTTATGAGTTTCCTATATATGAGGAATTGAGAAAAACAATTCCAGGTGTTGGTGAGATTGTAGATACACCAGATTGTGAAGGGTGTAAAGTTTCTGCAGTTAACTATGTTAGTAAAAAGGTAACTGTAGTTAATGAAGATAAACAACAAACTTTTGATGCAAAAGAAGTAGTTAGAAAAAATAAACCGCATCATCATGAAAAGAAAGAAAAAGAAGAAAAAGAAGAACAGGATACAAAAGAAACTCTAACTGCTAAAGATAATCAACCTCAAATGCCAAAACAAAACCCAAATCAAAAGAATAAACAAAATCCAAATAAAAAAAATAAAAAACACAAACAAAAAAAACCAAAGGGAAAAAATGAGCCAAGAAATAATTCATGAGCTATTAGGGTATGATTACATTAAAATAGTCCAGCGCCCTGATATGTTTAACTTTTCGCTAGATTCTATTCTATTAGCTGATTTTGTTGAAGTTAAAAAAAGTGTTAAAAAGATTGTTGATTTAGGGTGTGGGAATGCTCCTATTCCACTTTTCTTAACCCTAAAAACAAAGGCCTTAATTTATGGGGTTGAAATTCAAAAAGATGTTTATGAGTTAGCACTTAAAAGTGTTAAACTAAATAACTTAGAAAACCAAATTAAAATTATTAATGCGGATTTAAAAGATATTTATAAACAAATTAATCCTAATGAATTTGAAATAGTTATTTCAAATCCTCCTTATTTTAAATATTTACCAAGTAGTAATACAAATAAGAATGATTATTTAACTATTGCTCGTCATGAGGTTTTAGCCTCATTAGAAGATATAATAATAGAGGCTAAAAAATTGCTTGTTGATAGAGGCCAGTTTTATTTGATTCATCGAGCAGAGAGATTATCTGAGATTATGATTCTTTTAAATAAATATAAGTTTAGTATCAAAAAATTAAGATTTGTTTATCCTAAAAAAGATGATAAAGAAGCCTTGCTAGTTTTAGTTGAAGCAAGATTAAATGCTAGTGAAGGACTAAAGGTTATTAAACCTTTATATGTTTATGAGGAAGAAAATGTTTATTCTAAAGAAGTTGAAAAAATATTTAATTTCCCTAAACAAAAATAAAGTAATATGATATAATTGATAATAAGGAGAGTGAAATTTTATGTATTTAAGTCTTTTATCAAAAGAAGAAAAGTTTCATTTTATTGATTTACTAATTAAGGTTGTTTCAATTGATGGTGGAACTAATGAAACTGAATTACAAGTTATTAATCGTTTAAAATATGAAATGGGTGAAGATGTTAATAAATATAAGAAAAGCAATGCAACAGTTGAAGAATTAATTAAGTATTTTTCTGAAAAAACAAAAATTACTAAAAATGTTGTTTACATGAATTTAGTTAGTGCTTCAATTTTTGATGATTCTTATAGTGTTGAAGAACATCTATTATTAGAACAAATCCAAGAAGCATTAGAGATAAACGATAAAGTAAAAGCTGAATTAATGCGTGTTATCTATGCTGAAAGAGATTTAAGAAATAAAGCATTAAAGGCGATTAGCGGATGATTATACAAAAGTCGAATTTAAATGATAAACAAACTCTATATATTGTAGCAACTCCAATTGGGAATTTAAACGATATGACCTATAGAGGGGTTATGATATTAAAAGAGGTCAGTTTTATCTTTGCAGAAGACACTAGAGTGACTAAGGGATTACTTAGTCATTTTAATATTAGTACGCCTTTAATTAGTTGCCATGAATATAATGAAGAAGAAAGAATAAGTTTGATTAAAGAAAAATTAAGAAGTAATTTAAATGTAGCACTAGTAAGTGATGCTGGGATGCCTTTAATAAGTGACCCAGGATATAAAATAGTAAAAGCAGTGCTTGATGAAGGATTTAATGTTGTAAGTTTGCCGGGCGCTAATGCCTTTTTAACAGCACTAGTAGCATCAGGTCTATCAACTGATAAGTTTTTATTTTATGGATTTTTAGACCATAAAAATACTAAAAAAGAAAAAGAGTTAACATCATTAGTTGATTATAAAGAAACTTTAATCTTTTATGAATCTCCTTTAAGATTAAAAGATACTCTTATATTAATAAAAAAAGTGATGGGAAATAGAAGTGTTGTTGTAGCACGTGAGTTGACTAAAAAGTATGAAGAATATATTAGAGGTTCAGTTAGTGAAGTGCTTGATGTGCTTGATAATATTAAAGGAGAAATTGTTTTATTAGTAGAAGGTGCCAAAGAAGATAGCATTTTAAAAGAATTAAATGATAAATCAATTATTGAACATTATGAATTTTATTTACTTCAAAATTTAGAAACAATGGATGCGATGAAGAAGGTTGCTAAAGATAGAGGAATTTCAAAAAGTGAAGTATATGCGATGGTAAAAAAGAAAAATTAAAAACTTTTCTAATTGTAAAGAATTGACTATTTATGTTGAAGCCGAAAACAAACCAAGTGCTTGGCATGATGATTGGTGTTGGGCTCCTATACCAGTTGTTTGGGGGATATTCTAAATAATTTTAATATTGTCTTTAAAACATTTTGATTATTGTTATATAAGATGGTATAATAAAGCTATAAAAGAAAGGAATGTTAATTATGAAAAAATTATATTTATTTTTTATGTTTATAGTATTTGCTTTGATTTTTGTTGGTTGTGAATTTAGTGAAGAAAGCAAACTAGCCTTACAAAAATCTACAGCTGAAATTGCTATAACTCTAAATTTGCCACCTAGCGATAGGAATTCTAATTTAGTATATGATTGGGATTCGTTAAACCAAATTGTAGAAGATGCTAAAGCACTGCTAGAAGATGCTCTTACTAAAGAAGAAATTGATAATATTGTAGAAGAAGCTAAAACTGCTATTGAAGGATATTTATTAAGTGATGAAACTAAAGATTTAATTAAAGAAAAGTTTTTAGAAGAATATGAATATGAACTAGATGCAAGATATTATGGTAGGTATAAAAATGCATATGTCTTCTTTATCAACAAATATACTGAAGAAGGTCCTAATGAACCAAAGAATGCAACTATTCAAACTTATACATTCCAACATAATGCCGATTGGTTAATGATAGCTTGGGAGACTGATACTTTTTATAATTTAGAAGAAGCAGCAGTTTTTGAAGAAGGAATCCTAACTAAAGATGATGTTTATAGAATGTATAGTATTCATCATAATTGGAGAGATTAATAATTAAAATAAGAAACAGCATTTCATTTGAAATGCTGTTTTTAAATTGACCTATCTTTTTTTGTATAAATTGTAATGTTGTTTTGATTCTTATATATAATAGTAAAGATTTCATCTTTTACTTCTTCAATATGAGCATATCTATAAAGAAGTTCTAGTGAAAGAAGTCCGTTCATTTTAACTAAATATTCATATAACTCTTTTCTTCTTTTTCTAGTTATATTATGTTCCCACCAAATTTTAGGTTTGATTTTAAACTTTGTTAGATAGTCTTGTTTTATTATATATAGAAGAGTTTCTTTCTTTTTAGTTTTTACTGTTTTATAAATGTTTTGAGTAACTTCTTCAAAAGATTTTATATTATCTAGATTTTTAGCTAGAGCTAAAAATGTTTTATAAGGATTTAATTTTAGTGTTTTAAATAAATATTCCATAGTGCGTGGGAAGTTATCTTTATTATAGTAAGTATCTAAGCCCTTACAAACTATTTTTAATTCTTCAATATCTTTTTTAGATAAATACTTGTTTTGAATTACCTCATAGGGGCTTTCTTCTTCAAAAATGTATTTATGTTTTTCTTTAGTTAGACTTATTTTTGTTCCTTTTAATTCTTTTAAAAAGCCAAGTTGAAGTTCTTTAGGAAAAGTTAAAAATGTTTTATTAAAAGTCTTTTTAAAAGATTTTAAGTTTTCATAAGGAAGCCCTGCGATTAAATCAAGATGAGTTATCATGAAAGAGTTTAATTCTTTTAGGGTTCTTAAAAGAAGTTTATTATTTTGAATTCGATCAATTTCTTTTAAGGTTTTTTTATTTAAGGATTGAATTCCTATTTCAAATCTTAACATATCAGATCTAAAAGTTTTAAGTAGTTTTATCATATCTTGGTTGATATAATCGCCGATTACTTCAAATTGAAAGGTTGTATGGTTGTTGTCGTTTGCTTTAATATAGTTTAAGATTGCAAGAGTATATTCAGCGTTTACATTAAAACTTCTATCAAGAAATTTGATTATTTTAACCTTTTCTTTTAGTAAAAATGAGATCTCTTCTTTTAGTTTTTCTAGTGAAAAAAATCTTACTGGTTTATCAGTTGAAGCCATACAATAGCTACAATTAAAATAACAGCCACGGCTACTTTCGATATAAGCAATTCTATTTTTAAAGTCTTTGTTTAAGTTGTGAGAGTGTTTTATTTTTGAAATATCTGGTTTTTTATCGAAACTAAAAAAGGCTTTATTTAAGATTTTATAGTATAAATTAGGGACTTCATTTAAAGGTTTTTTGTTTATTATAGCATCAACTAAAAAGTTAAAGCTTTCTTCACCCTCACCTTTTATAATATATGAAACGCCATAATCAAGTAGGAAATATTCACTAGAATAAGTTACTTCTGGACCACCTAAAAGGATGGAATAGTTTTTAAGATTAGGTAGAAGTTCTTTAACTTTTTCAACATTCCAAATATAAACAGAAAAACCTAATAGGTCGGGGTTATACTTGTTTATGTAGTCTATTATTTTTTTATTGTCGTCTTTAATGCTATATTCAATAAAGTCGCATGAATAGTTGCTATTAGCAACTATTTGGTAGATTCCATAGGCAGGATGAATATATTTAGCATTGATTCCTATTAGTAAAATTTTCATTTGAAAAACTCCTTTTAGAATTTATAAAACAATTATAACATAAGTTTTCAAAAAATTATATCTAAAAAGCATCTAAAATGTTATAATAAATGTGTAATAAAAAACCTTTAAAAAACAAAAGATTTATTTAAGAGAAATTATAATAAATAAGATTAGGTAATTTTTCAAGATTTTATAATTAATAAGGTAGTAGCATTTGTAATGTTAAAGGTTCCTAGGTTAATTGGAATAGGCAGTGGTGGTAAAACAGCTAGAAGAGTATGGTATACCAAAGCGAGACTTACAGTAGGCTTTACAAAATTGATGAGTGAAATATTAGATTTTTTAGGAAGATAAATATGGAAAAATTGAAAATAGAAAAATGGAAAATGGATTATTTTGGTCCAGCAATAATTAATAATAATCTATCTTTAGCAGTAAGAAGGTATTTTAAGAGTTTGTGTGTTGAAGGAAATAATGAAGAAATAGTAAAACAAACTTTATTTGAAGCTTTTAAGCCGATGTTAGATTTTCAGGATTTAGAAGTTAGATTAGAATTTTATTTAACTTATACTACAATATTATGGACATATGGAATTTTAGATGATGAGATATTAAAAACTACACTTTCGTTATTAGAAGAAAGCAATTATATTGGTGTATGGGCAGTTAGAGGCACTCAAGAAGAAAAAGAAAAAAGGAAAAAATATTTAGATGAATGGGTAAAGAAAGTTACATCGCCTAATCCTAAACCTAAAAAAATGCCTTTTTATAAAAAGACACTAGATATTTCTTTTGCTGAAGACGGAGACATATTTGCATATCAAATAGGGACTAGTATAGAATCAAGATATATTGGTTATAGTTATAGCAAAGAAGAGTTATTGGAAAGAGGCTGGATAGGAAAGTGGATTGCCTTTCAACAAGAAGATAGATTGCCACGCCTATCATTAAATGGCGCTACAACTTTATTAATACCTTATTTTGTTTGTTCAAGTAAACTTTTTGATAATAAACCAACAGTTGAAGAGTTTTTAGATTCGCATTTACTACCTTTACGAATACCGCCGATTGCTTTTGATAATAGGGTAACAAAAATGCCTAAAAAAATAATTGGAGCAAATATTTCTGGTATGAAAGCAGAGGGGAGGACTTACGGTATATGGTATAGGTTGCCTCTTGATAATCAAACAAAATTAAAAAAAATAGATGATATTGTGTATATAGGAAATGGACAGATTAATAAAAATAGGTCAAGATTTGAAAAAAGACCTACTGATAAACCATATGAAGTTGGTTCAATTAATGCAGGGGATGTTTATGCCAATGATTATTTAGAAACAATTTTAAGTGAATTCATAAGAGAAGGATTAGAATATTGGGACGGATATGATTTTGATACTTCACCTCTTTTCAACGAACAAATAGATATGAGAGTTTTAGAAGGTGAGAGTGAAATGATTTTTCATTTAAAAGAAGATGACACTTATGAATTAGCTCTTTATACATCAAATAAGAGTGATGTTATTATCCCTTCTAAATATAATAATAAGGCTGTAACAAGTATCGCTAAAGATGTTTTTAATGGAAATAGCGACATAGAAAGCATTACAATTCCTGGTAGTATAAAAACGATAGGTAGAATGGCCTTTATGGGATGTAAGAACTTAAAAGAAGTAAAGTTAGAAGAAGGATTAATCAAAATTGATACAGCTGCATTTATGGACTGTGTTAATTTAATTAAAATAAATATCCCTGATGGTGTAAAAATAATTGCAAATACAGCTTTTGCTTGTTGTACAAACTTGACTGAAATAAACATACCTTTGAGTGTAGAAACAATTGGTGAATATGCTTTCACACAAATTAAACCAAAACTAACAATTTATATTGAAGCAGAAGAAATTCCAAACACTTGGGACAAACTTTGGAATAAATCTAATTGCGTTTATGAGTTAGGTTATAAAAACAAAATAATACAGTAACTAGTAAATGTTGTTGTCCTTGAGGGGGTTACTTCAATGGGTTCAAATGTCTTTAGGGGGTGTAGTAGTCTAACAATATACTGTGAATCAAGTTGTCAGCCAGATAGTTGGGATAGCAATTGGAATAAAAGCAATATACCTGTAGTGTGGGAGTATGTAGGTTAGAAACAGAAAAAACTTTACAAATGACTGTAAAGAAATAAAATAAGTTATTTTAAAAAAGGTGAAGCATTTAGGATCAATAATCCATAATGCTTCACTTTTATATTAAAGTTTTTATTTAAGTATACGTTTTAGTGTATGCGAATAATAAAAATTGTAAAAAGAGATAATCTCGCTTGTTTAATTTTGATGGTTGTGTTATAATGCTATAGGTTAGAAATTAAGTATTTAAAAAAATGGAGGTTTAAATATGTCTAAAAAAGTTTTTGATTCAATGGATGGGAACCAAGCTGCGGCGTATGCATCGTATGCATTTACTGAATTAGCTGGAATTTATCCTATCACACCATCATCACCTATGGCTGAGTATGTTGATGATTGGGCAAGTAAAGGAAAGAAGAATTTATTTGGAGCGCCAGTTAAGGTTGTTGAAATGCAATCTGAAGCAGGTGCTGCTGGTACAGTTCATGGTTCTTTACAAGCAGGTGCACTTACTACTACTTATACAGCAAGTCAAGGATTACTACTTAAGATTCCTAACATGTATAAGATTGCAGGGGAATTGTTACCTGGTGTTATTCATGTAACTGCAAGAAGTCTTGCAGCTCAAGCCTTATCAATCTTTGGAGATCACCAAGATGTTATGGCAGCAAGACAAACTGGCTTTGCAATGCTTGCAACATCAAGTGTGCAAGAAGTAATGGATTTAGCTGGAGTTGCACATTTAGCTGCAATTAAATCAAGTGTTCCATTTATGCATTTCTTTGATGGCTTTAGAACAAGTCATGAAATTCAAAAAATTGAAGTAATGGATTATGCAGTATTTGATAGACTATTAGACAAAGATGCAGTAAAAGCTTTTAAAGATAGAGCACTTAATCCTAATAATCCAGTAACACGTGGTTCTGCTCAAAATGATGATGTATATTTCCAAACTCGTGAAGCTCAAAATAAATATTATGCAAAAATACCTGCTATTGTTGAAGAATATATGACAGAGATTTCAAAAGTAACAGGAAGACATTATGCTCCATTTGTATATTACGGAGCCAAAGATGCTACTGATATTATTATAGCAATGGGTTCTGTAAATGAATGTATTAAAGAAGTTGTTGACTATTTAACTAGCAAAGGTAAAAAAGTTGGTTTAGTAATAGTTCATTTATATCGTCCTTTCTCAGTTGAACATTTAATGAAAGTTTTACCTGAAACAGTAAAACGTATTGCTGTATTAGATAGAACTAAAGAACAAGGTTCAGTTGGTGAACCGCTATACTTAGATGTTAAAGCTGCATTTTATGGTCAAAAGAAAACTCCATTAATTATTGGTGGAAGATATGGCTTAAGTAGTAAGAATACTACTCCTGGTCAAATCTTTGCAGTATATGACAATTTAAAGAAAGGTGAACAAGCACTTGATGGTTTTACAATTGGAATTGAAGATGATGTTACAAATCTTTCACTACCAGTTGAAAAAGAAATCAATGTTGCAGGAAGCGGAACATCGCAATTAATTTTCTACGGTTTAGGAAGTGATGGAACTGTAGGTGCTAATAAAAATACAATTAAACTTATTGGTGAGGCTACTGATTATTATGCTCAAGCTTATTTCGCATATGATTCTAAAAAATCAGGTGGAGTTACAAGAAGCCATTTACGTTTTGGTAAAAACCCTATTCGTTCAACTTACCTTGTAACTGAGGCAGATTTTATTTCTTGTTCACTTGATACATTTACTGAAAAATATGATATGCTTAAGTATTTAAAGAAAGGTGGAACATTCTTACTTAATACTGTAAGAAATGCAGAAGAAGTAGTTGAGTTTTTACCTAATTCATTTAAAAAAGCTTTAGCTGATAAGAAAGCAAAATTCTATATCATTGATGCTATTTCTTTAGCAATCAAAATTGGTTTAGGACATAGAACTAATACAATTATGCAATCTGCTTTCTTTAAATTAAATGAACAAATTATGCCTTATACTGAAGCTCAAAAATTAATGAAAGAATATGCTTATAAATCTTACATTAAAAAAGGCGAAGAAATTGTTAATTTAAACTATAAAGCAATTGATCAAGGTGCTAAGAAACTTAAGAGAGTTACAGTTGATAAAGCATGGAGCACTTTACCAATTGAAGAAAAAGTTGAAGATCCAAATAGAATGGAATTTGTAAGAAAAATTGCTGATCCAGTTAATGCAATGGAAGGAGAAAGCCTACCAGTTTCAGCTTTTAATGGATATGAAGATGGTACTATGGAAAATGGTACTACTGCATATGAAAGAAGATATATTGCATCGTTTGTTCCAAAATGGGATCCAAGCAATTGTATTCAATGTAACCAATGTGCCTTTGCATGTCCACATGCAGTAATTAGACCATTCCTTGCAACGGCTGAAGAAATTAAAAATGCTCCTAAGAATGTTGTTACAATTCCTGCAATTGGAAAAGGTTATGAAGGTTTAGAATATTCAATTCAAATTTCTGTTGCTAACTGTACTGGATGTGGTGTTTGTGTAGCACAATGTCCTGGTAAGAAAGGTGTTAAAGCATTAGACTTAGTAGCACTTGATGAAGCAAGAAAAACAGAAGCAGTAGCTGATTATTTCTTTAATGAAGTAACTTATAAAACTAATTTAATGGATATTAAAGCAAACCCTAAGAATTCTCAATTTGCAAAACCATTATTTGAATTTTCTGGTGCTTGTGCTGGTTGTGGTGAATCTACATATATTAAAGTTATCACTCAATTATTTGGTGATAGAATGTTAGTAGCTAACGCTACAGGCTGTTCTTCAATTTATGGTGGAAGTTTCCCTTCTACTCCATATACTAAGAATGCTGAAGGTAAAGGTCCTGCATGGGCTAACTCATTATTTGAAGATAATGCTGAATTTGGTTTTGGTATGCATATGGCGGTTGAGGCTATTAGAAACCATATCGGTATGATTATGGAAGATGGCTTAAAATGTGAAAGCATAACTCCACAACTTAAAGAATTATTTAATTCATGGCTTGCAAACAGAGATGATGCAGAGATAACTAAAGAAGTAGCTAGTGAATTAATCCCACTATTAGAAAAAAGCGATTGTCCTTCTGCTAAAGAATTATTAGGATATAAAAACTATCTTGTTAAACAATCTCAATGGATCTTTGGTGGAGATGGTTGGGCTTATGATATTGGTTATGGTGGATTAGACCATGTAATCGCTAATAATGAAGATGTTAATATTTTAGTATTAGATACAGAAGTATATTCAAATACAGGTGGACAATCATCTAAATCAAGTCCAACAGCTTCAATTGCTAAATTTACAGCTGCTGGTAAACCTGGCAAGAAAAAAGACTTAGCAGCAATTGCGATGAGTTATGGACATGTATATGTTGCTCAAATCGCACATGGTGCAAGTCAAATGCAAATGCTTAAAGCAATTAAAGAAGCAGAAAGTTATAAAGGACCTTCTTTAATCATTGCATATTCACCTTGTATTAACCATGGTATTAGAACTGGAATGGGTTCTACTCAACAACAAGCTGCTTTAGCTGTTGAATGTGGATATTGGAATTTATTTAGATTCGATCCACGTCTTTCAGCCGAAGGTAAAAATCCATTTATAATTGATTCTAAAGAACCACAATGGGATAAATATGATGCTTTCTTAATGTCTGAAAATAGATATAGTCAATTAAAGAAAATCAATCCTGCTAAGGCTCAAGAATTATTAGAATTAAATAAATCTGAGGCTCAAAGAAAATATCGTATGTATCAAAGATATGCAGCGATGGATTATTCAAACGAAGAATAATTTATAAATAATCTAATAGGCGAAGTAAAATAAACACTTTACTTCGCCTTTTTTTAATATTAATAGTTATAATTATTATAATTGAAAGTTATTTTTTTCATATGTTAGAAAAAGTGTAATCATATCACACTTTTATGTTGGAAAAAGTGTAATAGCAATACACTTTTTTTAAGGAATAAGAAAAACATCCTTTAAAAATTTTAAGGATGTTTGAAATCTTTTATTCTGCAACACTCATAATTGGGATTATCATTGGACGTCTTTCAGTTAAACTATAGATATAGTTTTTTAATTCTGAAGTGATATACTCTTTAATTTCATCAATGGTTGCATAATTATTATTTTTTAAATAATCATCATAAAGTTTGTTGGTTTGTTCTTTAATATTATTAATTAAATCTTCTGAACTTTTAGAATAAATAAAACCACTTGAAACAATCTTAGTTTCAGCAATTCTTCTATAATACATATTTACAATAAAAACAGTTGCAAGCATTCCATCTTCTCCAAAAGCTTTTCTATCTGAGACTATTTGTTCATCTACTATAGTGTTATTATCATCAATGTAAGTAATGCCAGTTGGAACTTGATAATGTGCGAAAGCTTTATTTTTTGTAAAGGTTAAAACCTCACCATTGCCTAGAATAAAACAATTCTCAGGTTTTACTCCAGTTGAAACAGCTAATGCTACATGTTTTTTAAGCATTGAATATTCACCATGGATTGGAATAAAGTATTTTGGTTTTGTTAGAACTAACATTAATTTTAATTCATCTTCTGAGGCATGTCCTGATGTGTGAGTGTCTGTTAGTGGACTGTCTATTATAACGTTTCCTCCAGCTTTAAATAATTTATTGATAGTTCTATTAATACTAGCTTCATTTCCTGGAATAGCAGAAGAAGAAAAGATGATTGTATCTTTTGGTTGTATCTTAATGTGATTATGAGTTCCATCTGCAATTCTTGATAAAGCTGCCATTGGTTCACCTTGTGAACCAGTGCTTAGAATAGTTAAGTTTTCAGGTAAAATATGTGAGAATTCTTTAACTGAAATAAATGTTGCTGGTGGAGCAGAGATATAGTTGAGTGCTTTAGCAACATTAATTGTATTTTGCATACTTCTACCAAAAATAATAATTTTACGATTGCTTTCAACACTCGCATCAATTATTTGTTGGACTCTATAAACATTAGATGCAAAAGTTGAAATAATAATTCTGCCTTCTATGCTTTTAAAAAGTGATTTAATATTTTCACCAATTTTTTGTTCAGATACTGAAAAGTTAGTCTCGTAAGCATTAGTACTATCTGATAATAAACAAAGAACTCCTTCTTCAGAATAATTGGTTAGTTTTTTATAATCTGCTTGAGGACCAAGCGGTGAGAAGTCAAACTTAAAGTCTCCAGTATGAAGGATATAACCTAATGTTGTCTTGATAGCAATTCCAAAAGAATCAGGAATGCTATGATTAGTTCTAAAAAAAGAAACTTGAAAGTTTTTAAAACTATAAATACTATTATCTTTAAACTCAACGATATTAGCATTAAGTCTTCTATATTCAGATAGTTTACTTTTGATAAGTCCTGCTCCTAAACCGTTGGCATAAATTGTTGGAATTTTTACTTGATAAAGTAATTGAGGAATTCCACCAATATGGTCTTCATGTCCATGAGTAATAAATAAACCAACTATCTTTTTTTGATTTTCTTTTAGATAAGTAAAATCAGGAACAATATAGTTTACTCCATAATTTGATTCAGGAAAAAACATTCCTGCATCAATAATAATAATTTCATCATCACATTCAACAATATACATATTTTTACCGATTTCATTTAAGCCACCTAAAGCAAAAATTTTAATATTGTTGTCATCAAAATAATTTATAATAGGTTTTTTTTCCATAAGTTTTTATTTTTTATAAATTGTCTTCATCAATTAGGCTACTACTATTTTCAGGAGCTGAAAAAGGGTTAGCTTTATTGATTCTGTCAATATATAAAATTCCTTTTAAATGATCATATTCATGTTGAAAAACAATTGCTAAAAAATCTTTCATTACAATAGTTTTTTCTTCTAATTCGTTTGTAATAAAATTTAAAAAATGAGCTTTAACAGTGATTATTTTAGCTCTTGGAACGATTCCATCAATAGCCATTTCTTCAACTGATAGGCATCCCTCACCATTTGGCAAGTATGTTTTTTTTATAGATTCAGAAATTATTTTTGGATTAACTACTCCAAAGCGTTGAGTTATTCCTTTATAGTCAACTAAGTTTATTGCAAACATTTGTTTAGAAATGTTTATCTGTGGAGCCGCAAGACCCACACCTGGTCTAATATCTAATTCTTTGGCTTTTTTTTCATCATAGCCATTCTCAAGATATTCATCCATTAAGTAAAGTGTTTTTCTATCCTCATCACTAAGAGGTAAAAGGACCTCTTGAGCTCTAAGTCTTAATGTGGGATGATTATCTTTTATGATGTCTTTATTTGTTAGCATGTATTTCACCTCGTATATTATATTAACTTAAAAACTATAAAAATACAACTATTTATTACTTAAGAGTTAAAATTTAACAAGATGATAGTATTTTGCTTTTAAAGGGTCTAAATTTGACCTTAGGTAGTCTTTTATTTCTTTTACAAGTAAATATAATATTAAATAATTTTATTGAATAATTTAATTTAACGTGATAAAATAGAATTGTTCAATTAACAGGGGAGCTCTTATATAAAAGGGCTGAGAGGTTATTATTAATAACGACCCTTTAACCTGATCTAGGTAATGCTAGCGTAGGAAAGATAATTCTTTTTCTTTCATTCTTTGGCATTCAAAGAATTTTTTTATTTTTAAAGGAGAAAAAAATGAACAAACAAATTAGATTTATAGTAGATGTAGCGATCTTTTCAGGATTAGGATTAGTACTTGACTTAGTGGCTGAAATATATTCAGCAACTCTTTTTCCAAATGGTGGATCGATTGGTTTTGCAATGACTTGTATTTTTATTATGGCTTTTAAGTATAATCTTAAAGGAGGATTACTTAGTGGTTTTTTAATTGGAATTATTCAAACTTTAATTTCATGTAAAACAGTTGGTTTTAATGCTTTAACAGTTTTTATTCAAATTGCTATGGATTATTGGCTAGCATATACTGTGGTAGGACTTGCTGGGATTTTTTCTAAAAAAATGCTTAATAGTGAAACTTTAAAAGAAAAAAATAAATTTTTTATTTTAGGAATTAGTTTAGGTGTTTTATTAAGATTAACCGTAGCTTCTCTTGCAGGAATTATCTTTTGGTCAGCGTATTTTCCAAGTCAATTTTTAGATAAAGGAATGCTAGGAATAATAATTTATTCTTTTGGATATAATGCACTTTATTTAATTCCATCTGGAATTTTATGTGCGATTGTCTTAATTGCTCTTAACCATAAATTCCCTAAAATGTTTATAATTGAAGAATATGAAGAATTTACAGATGTTAAGTAAAAAGACTTGACAAGTAAAGCGAGTTAAGATATAATACAACTTGTTAATATATTTTAAGGAGGAAAATATGGCAGTTAAAATTAGATTACAAAGATATGGTGCTAAGAAAAGACCTTACTATAGAGTAGTAGCAACTGATTCTACTAGTCCTCGTGATGGTCGTTTTATTGAAATTATCGGTACTTATCATCCAATCGAAAAAGAAAATGTTTTAAAAATTGATGAAGAAAAAGCGATGAAGTGGCTTTTAAATGGTGCACAACCAACAGACACAGCAAAGTCTCTTTTATCAAAAGTTGGCATTATTGAAAAATTTACAAAAGCAAAACAAGGAAAGTAATTTATGAAATACGAAAAATATTTACTGGACTTAGTTAAGCCACTTGTCTTACATCCAGAAGATGTAAAGACAACTATTTTAGCAGAAGAGGATGATACTATTACTGTTCAGATCATGGTTCATGCTGATGATTTGGGTCGTGTTATTGGTAAGAAAGGGCGCGTTGCAAATGCAATTAGAACAATTGCATATTCAACAGCTGCAAAAAACAACAAAAGAATTGAAATTTTAATTGATTCATTTTAAGAAGATAATTTTATCTTCTTTTTTTATTGCAATAAAAAAAGAACTCATAAATTTATGAGTTTTTGTTAGTTAGGTGGTTTTTTAATTTGTATTAGTTTTTGAAACACTGACTTCTTCAGATTGTTTTTCAGGATTTTTAAGTTCAACTTCTGAATTCTTTAGTTTTTGATAATTATTATTAATTGGAGTTTCTTCATCTTTAGCATAATTGGCAAGTAAGAGAATAACTCCTCCAAGTATACTAGAAAAAATTAAAGTTAATATTCCAAAAAGTATTCTATCTTTAAAGATATGAAAAGTAAAAAGAATAGTAATTACTAACATTACTAAAAGTATAAATAAAAAGATTCCAAAAGTTTTATCGATAAAACTAACAATTTTTGGAGGGAAAAAATCTATTATTCCAAGGCGAACACCTTCTAAGCATAAAGTTAAAATTACAATTTTAAAAACGATTATTATATAAGTAAAAAGCAAACCAGCAAAAGTAGGATTATTATGTTTTTTTCTGCTCATTTTTTATTACCTCGTTTAGGCTAATTATAATATATATAATTATTTTAGTCAAATTAAAAGATTTAATTTAATAAATAATTCAATAAAAACTTCAATTAAAGAGGTTTAAATTGACAATCCTTTTTAATCGTATTATAATAATTATAATACATCTTGAATATATATTCAGATGTTTAAAAGAAGAAATAATAAAAAATTATAAGCTTTAAAAAAATTTAAAGCAGTCGTTAACAAGACTATTAAGGATTATTAATTTACTTAAAGATAAAGAATTAAGTGTTAATGAAATTGCTAGTATTAAAAAAAATAAAGATCATAAAAGGCTTTAGAAAGGGGGAGCATGTTTATTATAGAATCAATAATAATCATATAAACATGATTGATTAAGTAGATAAACATGTTAATCAATAAGTATGGGGAGCATTTTAAAAAAATACTTTATATTAAAAAATATTGATAATACAAACACATATAGAAAAATTGAAATTGCTTTAGCAAAGAAATTTAAAAATGGCATTGCTAAAATAAATCCAGCTAATGATAATTTAGTTGTTGAGTTTAATACTGAAGAATATTTAGAAGAAGATTTAAAATTAATTTTTGAAGTTGTTAAAGAATATGCAGAAGATGTTGAAATTGAAGAAAAAGAAGCTAAAATTAAAATTAGAAAAACTTTAATTTTAGAAAATTTAGATTGTGCAAATTGTGCTGCTAAAATTGAAAGAATTGCTAAAAGAACATTTGATCATGAATTTATTGTAGTTGATTTTGTTACTTCAAGATTTATTATTGAAACAACTGATAAAGATTTACTAGATCATCTTCAAGAAGAAGTGGCTGATATTGCAATTAGTGTAGATAGTAATATTGTTGTTTTAGAGAAACAAGAAAAAAGTAAAAAAGAAACTCAAAAGATTAGAATTGAAAGAAAGAAAGTTATTACATATAGTCTGGGAATGATTTTGTTTATTGGCGGAATGATTACAAGACATTTGATAGGCTTATATACTGAATATAGAGTTCCATATTATATGTCACTGATTGTCTATTTAGCTGCTTATGCTTTACTAGGATTTGATTTAGTATATGGTGCGATTAGAAATATTATGTCAGGAAGGGTTTTTGATGAAAAATTCTTAATGACAATTGCAACTCTAACAGCTTTATTTATAGGTTCTTATAATGAGGCTATCTTTGTATTGATTTTTTATAAGACAGGAGAATTATTACAACAATATGCAGTAAATTATTCAAGAAGATCAATTGCTGGATTAATTGATATTAAACCTCAAAGTGCATTTTTATACAGTGATGGTGATATTACAGAAGTTGATCCAAGTGAGGTTGTTAAGGGAGATATTATCATTGTTAGAAAAGGTGATAGAATACCTCTTGATGGAATAGTAGTAAGCGGGCATTCAGAATTAGATGTTTCTTCATTAACAGGAGAAAGTTTACTTAGAACAGTTGAAGCAGGAGATGAAGTATTCTCAGGGTCTATTAATGTAGATGGACTTTTAAAAATAAAAGTAACTAAAGCATTTGAAGATTCAATGTGTACTAAGATTATAAATTTAGTAGAAAATGCTAGTACATTAAAATCTAAATCTGAAAATTTTATTTCAAAGTTTGCTAAGTATTATACACCTGCGATAGTTTTCTTTGCGGTGTTGTTAGCTGTTTTATTACCTTTTATGACAATTAATCAATATAATAGTTATTCTGAAGCTTTTCAAAGTTCAATTTATAAAGCATTAATCTTTTTAGTAATTTCATGTCCTTGTGCTTTAGTAATTTCAATTCCTTTAGGTTTTTTTGGAGGAATTGGAGCAGCTAGTAGGAATGGGATTTTAATTAAGGGAAGTAACTTTTTAGAAGCATTAAATAATGTTAGTACAGTTGTTTTTGATAAAACAGGAACTCTAACTAAGGGTAAATTTAAAGTTGAAAAAATAGTTAGCACTTCTAGTATGAGTGAGGATGATATCTTAGATTATTCTGCTCATTTAGAATCGCTAGCAAATCATCCGATTGCTAAATCAATCGTTGATTATTATGGGCTTCATCATATTAATACAACTGTTGTTCAGTTTGCTAAAACATCAAGTAGTAATGGAGTAGAAGGAACTGTAAAAAATACGCAAGTAGCATTAGGAAGTTATAAATTTATTTCTAAATTTAATTTAGAAATTGAAGAGATAAATCTTCCTGGAGTTATTATTTATGTTGTAATAGATAATAAATATGTTGGTTATATTATTATTAAAGATGAAATTAAAGATGAAACTGTTAAAGCATTAAATGAATTAAGAAGTTTAGGGATTAAAGATATTCAAATGATTACTGGTGATAGTTATGAAATTGCAAGTGAGGTTAGTGAGTCTTTAAATATTGAAAAGTTTCATGCTGAAAAAACTCCACTTGATAAAGTAGCAATTGTTGATAGTATTAAATCTAAATTATCAGTAAATGAAAAAATAGCTTTTGTTGGTGATGGGGTTAATGATGCTCCAGTTTTAAGTAGTGCTGATATTGGTATTGCAATGGGTGGTTATGGAAGTGATGCTGCAATAGAAGTAGCAGATATTGTTTTAATGAAAGACAATATGAATAAAATTCCACTGGCTATAAGAATTGCAAGAAAAACAAGAGAGATTGTAATTCAAAATATTATTTTAGCTTTAGGAATTAAAATCCTTGTTTTAGCACTTACTCCTTTTAATGGTTTAATTCATATTTGGGAAGCAATCTTTGCTGATGTTGGTGTTTCTTTACTAACAATTCTTAATTCATTAAGAATTATGAGAATTAATAAAAAGAAAGTAGAATAAAGATGGATTATATTGAAGTTGGAAAAATTGTAGGAACTCATGGTATAAAGGGTGAATTAAAAGTATTATCTGATTCTGATTTTAAAAGTGAGAGATTTAAAAAGGGCAATGTTTTATATTTGAAAATAAATGATGAATATAAAGAAGTAAAAGTGTCTTCATATAGACCTCATAAAAATTTAGACTTAATAACTATTAATAATTTGTTTGATATTAATGAAGTTTTAAAATATGTTAATAAAGATTTATATGTAAAAAAAGACCAATTAGAAAAATTAAATATAGATGAATATTATTATACAGAATTAATTGGTTTAGAAGTTGTTAGTTTAGAAAATGAATTAATAGGTGTTGTTAAAGATATTATGAGACTTCCTCAAGGAGAAGTATTAGTTGTTTATAATTCTAACAACAAAAGAATTTTAATTCCTTTTGTGGATGAATTTATTGTTGAAGTAAAAAATAAAGTAATTGTTAAAGTGATAGAAGGCTTAATATGATAATTGATGTTATAACTATTTTTCCTGAAATTATAAAGAGTGCGATTAATCAATCAATCATTGCAAGAGCTCTTGTAAATAATTATGTAGAAATTAATGTTTTAGATTTTAGAGAATTTTCTTTAGATAAAAACAAAAGAGTAGATGATTATTCTTATGGTGGTGGAGCAGGGATGGTGATTGGAGTCCAACCAATAGTAGCTGCTTTAAAAAGCATTAAAGACTATCAAAGCGCTCATAAGATTTTAACTTCTCCTGAAGGAGTTAAATATAATCAAAAAAAAGCTCATGAGTTAAAGAGTAAAAAGCATTTAATTATTATTTGTGGGCATTATGAAGGAATTGATGCTAGGATTAATAATTATATAGATGAGACTATTAGTTTAGGTGATTTTATTTTAACAGGTGGAGAGATTGCTGCTTTAGCAATCATTGATAGTGTTGTAAGACTTATTGATGGAGTTTTAGGCAATAGCCAGTCACTAGAAACTGAAAGTTTTGAAATGGGACTTTTAGAATATGATCAATACACTAGACCTGAAGAGTTTGATGGATATAGTGTTCCTGAGGTATTGCTTTCTGGAAACCATGAAAAGATAAGACAGTTTAGACGCTATAATGCAATAGAAAAAACATATAAAAAAAGACCTGATTTATTAGAAGAAGTATCTCTTAGTAAAGAAGATGAGAAAATTTTAAAAGAAATTAAGAATAAGGAATAATTGATGAAAAAATTATTTTTAGTATTATTAAGTATGATAGTTTTTTTATTATCATCTTGCTGTGGAAGAGTATATAAATATAATCAAAATAATATTGATAGATTTGATTTGATTATTGAAAATAAATTAAATGGATTATATAGTCAAGCTTTAGCATATGATTTAAGAAAAGACTGTGATGATGGCCATATTGAAGGCTTTACTTGTGTAAGAGTTTTAGAAAACTCTTTAACAAAAGATGAGATTATTGAAATGATTTCGTCTTATAATAAAGATGCTGTTATTATTTTGATCTGTAGTGATGGATTAGAAAGTAGTGAAATTGCTAATATTTTAAAGCGTAAAAATTATAAAAGCGTTCATTATTTTGAAGGCGGATATAATAATTATTGTGAGATTAAAGGCGATAGTTTTATTCCAAAAGTAGGGTGTGATTGTTAATGATATATTTTGTTTATAGGGTGAGCTTATGAAAAAAATTTATGAAACAATTTTATTTATGATTTTTGGAATAATCTATATCGCCTTTTGTTTTGTTTTAATATGGTATTTAATTAACTTAATTTTTTTTAATTTAAATAAAGGCTTAATTTCTTTTTTAATTGTTTTATTTATTTCAAGTATTTCATTAATAATAGGATTTATCTCTATTAAGAAATTAACTAAAAGATTTGTTGATTATAAAACAAAATTAAATCAAGAAGATAAAGAAAGATTATTTACTTTATTTGAAGAAGTAAAAGAAAAATCAAAAAAGAAGAATGTAAAACTTTTATTGTTTAATGATTCTAAAGGTGATTTTTTAGGTTCACCTGCTCTTGCTCTTCAAACATCAAAGTCATACATTGGTTTAGCAGAAGATGTTAGAGTAGAACATGATGAAGTAATTAAGGGTTTAATTGCTCATGAGATGTATCATATTATTTCTAATTTTAATATTATATATTTTTTTATTAATATTCTAACAATGCCTTTATCTTTTCTTTTTTTATTGCTTTTAGAAAGTTATTGGGTTTTAGTAAAAGCATTAGGAAAAAAACATAATACAATCATTTATATTTGTTTATATTTTATTTATCTTTTAACAGTTATTTTATTACTTATTGTAAGATTACCTTATAATATTTTAATTGCTCCACTTAATAGATATGAAGAAAGACAAGCAGATAAATTTGCTTGTAGTTTAGGTTATGCTGAGGGGTTAAGATATGGTTTGTATAAAACAACAAAGAACTCAAAAATAACAATTAAAAATATCTTTTATTGGATTTTACCAATCCATCCTTTAGTTGATAATAGATTAAGTAAGATTTATGAATTAAGCAAAAAAGAATATGATAAAGAATTCTATATTATAAATGATGAATTATTATTTATTGAAAAAGAAGTAGAAAATCTTAAAATACCAAATAATGTTTTAAAAGTTTCTTGTAGTAATGTTTTAAATTATAATGCAAAAGTTAAAACAATTGATTTTAATAATGTTAGAAAAATAAAAGCAAGTGCTTTTAGAAATATCCATTCATTAGAAAAAATAACTTTAGAAAATGTTGAAACAGTTGAGCAATATGCTTTCTTTAATTGTTTGAATTTAAAAGAAGTAAAGATTTCTAAAGTGTTAAATGAAATTGGAGAAAATGCATTTTTAAATACTGTTCTTACAAAAAACAAAGAAATATCTTTTATTACATTAGATAATTGGGCAATTGCTTGTAATCTTAAAAATCCTAAGTATTTAGAAATTCCAAATAATATTTCTAATCTTCAAAACAAATTGTTTTTAAGATTTAATAATTTAGAGTTTGTTAGGATTTTAAATCCTAAATTTAAGTTTAAAGAAAAAGACTTTAATTTTTCAAACTTAAAAGCAATAATTTGGGAGAATAGTGAAATTGAAAATATAAAAATAATTAAATCATTAGATGAATTAAAGATATTTTTGTTAGAAGATCTAAAAACAATAGAATTAGATGATGAAAAAATAAAAGAATTTAATGAATTAAGTAGTTTTCAAGAATTAATTGATAAGTACTATAATTTTATATTTTTAAGTAAGCAATAAATATCTTGCAAAGTGATAAAATAAATTTTATAATATGTATAAGGTTTATAAGAATCTTAAAATAATTATTAAAGAAAGAGGAAAAAATGAGTTTTAAAGAAAAGTTTTCAAACGAAGCAAAAGATTTAAGAAGTTTTAAAAAGTTTTATGAAACAATCGCATTTATTGTTTTAACGGCTCTTGTTGTTCAACAATTATTTTTCTTGATTTGGAATGGTATAAGAGGTTTTGTTAAAAACGATTGGTTTAATACGAATGGTTTTACAAATGCTAACTTGCAAGCATATGTAGCAAGAATTGCAGATATAGATCGTAGTAGTGTATTTGTTATGATTGTTTCTTTGATAGCTTGGATTTTGTATTATGTTTTCATGTATTTTGTTGTATTTAAATTTTCTAGTAAACGTGGAATGTCTAAATGGACATGGACTTTGTTTGTAATTTTTGGTCCGAATGTTATTTTTGCACCAGCATATATTTGGTTTATTCTATTTGCATATAGATATGAAATTTATGCTATCTTTAGAAAAGTTGTAAGAGAAGTTGGAGAAAGTGGTGAAGATTCAAAAGAAGATGTTGAAGTAGTTGAAGCAGAACCAATTGAGGAAGTAAAACCAGTTTTAAAACCAAAACCAGCAGCTAAACCAAAAACAACAGAAACTAAAACAACAACAAAAAAAGAAGATTAATAAAAGATTTTAAATAAAAGACTTTTGAATTTATAAATTCAAAAGTCTTTATTTTATTTAAGAAAATATTAAAAATTACTTGTCAAGTATAAAATCTTATGTTATACTACTTGAGGTTAAGAAATTAACAAACACATTGTTCCGCTGCTATAAAATAAATAGTATTGAACATTGGAAGAAGGAGTGTGAACTATAATGAGTCAAGAGTTAATCAAAGCTATCACTAATGATTATCTACGTGCAGAAGTTCCTGAATTCCGTCCTGGTGATAACGTAAAAGTATACGTTAAAATCAAAGAGGGTAATAGAGAAAGATTGCAAGTATTTGAAGGATTAGTGATCAAAAGACGTGGAAGTGGAATTAGCGAAACTTTTACAGTGCGTAAAATGTCTTCAGGAGTAGGAGTTGAAAGAACTTTCCCTATTCATACACCAAACGTTGACAGAATTGAAGTTGTTCGTCGTGGTAAAGTTCGTCGTGCGAAACTTAACTACATTCGTACATTATCAGCTAAAGCCGCTCGTATTAAAGAGCGTAGATAATAAAAGGCCAATAGGCCTTTTTATTTATGAAAATGGTTATAATTATTTTCACTAATCTTCTTGATAATAATTATAATTGTGTTATAATGAAAATGTATTTGCGGAAAGAGGTGTTAGGATGAATCAAGTAAAAATATATGATGTTGCCGGAGCTGCAGGAGTATCGCTTGCGACGGTTTCTAGAGTTCTTAATCATCCAGAAAAAGTAAAAGAAGCAACAAGAGAAAAGGTACTAAGAATCATTAAAGAAAAAGGGTATAAACCAAATGCTAATGCAAGAGGTCTTGCTAGTAGAAGATCTACTACAGTTGCAATCGTTGTACCAAATGTTTCTAGAGCATCTGTTGCTGAAATGATTCAAGGTGTTGTTGATACTGCAAAAGAATATGGTTATACAATTAGACTATTTGTTAGTGAAGATGCAACATCTCCAAGTGATCTATGGGGAGATGTCATTGCTAGTAGTGTTGATGGCGTTTTATTTATGAATGATCAAATGAATAGTGAACTTTATAAACAATTAGAACTTGCACCTGTGCCTGTTGTGTTTGTTAATTCAATTTCTGAAAGAGAAGGATTAGGTGGAGTTAGAATTAACTATGAAGAGGCAGCTTATACAATAACAAAAGAAATGATTGCACGTGGTAATAAAAGTATCATGTTTATTAAATCAGGACATAAATATTCAGTTAATGAAATGAAAGAAGTAGGCTATGTTAAAGCCATGAAAGAAGCAGGTCTTGCTCCTGATATTGTTGTTTCAAGTGGTGATATTGATATTAATGAGGTTCAATTTAAAGAACTGTTAGATTGCAGAATTCCTGATGTTGCAATGGCAGTTAGAGATTCTATCGCAATATCATTTATGAATATTGCAAGTAAAAAAGGAATTAAAGTTCCAGAACAACTACAAGTAATTGGTTTTCAAAATACTAGATATGCTTTACTTTCAAATCCTAAATTAACTTGTGTTGCAATTCCAATTTATGATATCGGACATAAAGCGATGAGTTATTTAACTCAGTTAATGAAAAAAGAAGATGAGAGTGTTGCGAAGTCTGAGGATGTAATCGTAGATTATAATATTATATGGAGAGAATCTACTAGATAAAATAAAAGTCCTTAAACAGGACTTTTATTTACTTTTTAAAGTTTTAAGGAGAAAGAAAATGAAATTATTAGATGAATTAAAATGGCGTGGTTTAATTTATGATATTATAGATGAAGAAAATTTAGCTAAAAGATTAGAAGAAAAACCGATTACTTTATATTGTGGGTTTGATCCAACTGCAGATAGTATGCATATTGGTTCTTTATTACCAATTGTAACTTTAGTAAGATTTCATAAAGCTGGTCATAAAATTATTGCTTTAACTGGAAGTGGAACAGCTTTAATTGGAGATCCGAGTGGTAAAAAAAGCGAAAGAGGTTTAAACCCAGTTGATGTGGTAAGAGAGTGGGGCGAAAACTTTAAAGAACAGTTTTCAAGATTTATTCCATTTGATGGAAAAACTGCATTTAGCATTGATAATTATGATTGGTTAGCTGAAATGAAAGCAATTGACCTTTGGAGAGATTACGGTAAGCATTTTAATATTAATTATATGCTAGCAAAAGAAAGTGTTAAATCTCGTCTTGAGACAGGGTTAACATATTTAGAGTTTTCATATATGATAATGCAATCAATTGATTTTTTAAAGATGTATCAAGATAAGGTGCTTAATTGTGAGATGCAAATTGGTGGACAAGACCAATGGGGAAATATTACAGCTGGAATGGAATTGATTAGAAAAATTGAAGGACCAGATGCTAAAGTATATGGACTAACTATTCCTTTAATTACAAAATCAGATGGGACTAAATTTGGAAAAACAGAAAGTGGTGCAGTATGGTTAGATAAAGAAAAAACATCTCCATATGAGATGTATCAATTTTTTATCAATACTGCAGATGCGGATGTAATTAAGTTTTTAAAATATTATACTTTTTTAACTAAAGCAGAAATTGATGTATTAGAAGAAAAAGTATCAACAGAAGCTCATTTAAGACTTGCTCAAAAAAGGTTAGCTGAAGAAGTAGTAAAACTAGTTCATGGAGAGACTGCTTTAGAAGAAGCAATTAGAATTACTAATGCATTATTTAGTGGAGATGTAAAGACTTTATCAGTTAAAGAAATTAAAGAAGGTTTTAAGAATTTTGCTTTTGTTGAAGTAAAAGAAGACATTAATATAATAGATGCTTTAGTTTTAGCAGGTGCTGCTTCATCTAAAAGAGAAGCAAGACAATTCTTAAGTAATAATGCTATTTATGTTAATGGTGATTTAGTTAATGATTTTGAAGCATTAGTTAAAAAAGAAGAAGCCTTTGGAAATGAGTTTAGTATTATTAGACGTGGTAAGAAAAACTATTATTTAATTAAACATGTATAAAAGATATGAGATTATAAGACCCCTAAATTGAACCAAATAAAATTGGAAAATTTGGTGATTTATTTTATAAAGCATAATAGATTTTAATTAAAAACGTTAAAGGAGGGGAAAAATGAAAAAAATTTTTTATTTAATCTTCGTTTTAATTATTTTGTTAACTGGCTGTGGTTATACTGGTATTAGTTTGAACGATGTATCAATAGATTTTACAGATTCTAATTCAGTAGTGGTATTAAAAAGGGAATATACTGAACGACAAATTATAAAAGTTTATGATGAAGAAGGTCAAGCTCTTCTTTTAATGATACCTTATATGGATGAAGTTGCCGACCAATTAATGGCAAATAAGATAATAGAGTTGCCAGATGGAATAACTGATTTTAAGATTGTTGGCTTTTCTAACAATCAATATAGTGGCAGTTCGGTTGATGTTCTTATTGAAACTAATGTCGGATATTATGCTATTGTTAAATTTGTATCAACTTTTGGTTTATATTTTAAATATTATAAAATTGATGACGAATCAATTATTTATAGTAATATAAAAAATGTTATATATAAAGACCATACTACATCAGATAAATTAAAAATACATTGTAATAATGTAATCAAATATGCTTCAATAATAAATAAAGATGATAGTATTTATTTTATAAATGAGGAAAAAGAAACTCTATTATTTGAGAATAGTCAAATTAAGGATTCGTTTTTCTTGACTGCCTATGGTGAAAAACGATTAGATTATTATAATTTTATTATTATAAATCAAAATAATGAAATTAAATATTGTTCTATGTCGACAGATCAAGAACTAGTTATAGACAAAGACATTATTGTAGAGGGTAAAATTATAAATTTTGGACCAATAGTAAATGGAGCGACTAAGATGTATACAGATACTAATAATCCTTTTGAAAAGCAAATCATTACTGTAGAAAATCAAAAAGGTGAAATAATAGAAAAAGAAATAGTTGATTATTTCTATATACTTACAGATGAATATGTCTATGTTTATGATAAGTTAGGTGTAGAGTTTTATAAAGAAACAATAGAAGAGACAGTTTATGGAATAAATTTTATTAATTTCGGATATAAAGATAACGGCATAGATTTGCAATTAGCTTATAAAACAAATGATAATTTATTTAGATGGAAAACAAAAACAATTGGAAAGGAAGAAAAAGAATGATTAAAAAAATATTTGTAAAAGGATTAATAATTTTAATGATGCTAATTTTAATAAATTTTAATGTTGAATTAAAAGCAGCTGGAAATGAGTTTGTAGGTCAAAGTGCTGGAATAACAGAACAAGATATAAAAAATGCAATAAAAATTACAGACAAAAACATTAATTATGAAACTAATATAACGTTTATTTCGCATGGTTTACAAGGTAGCGCAGCTCACTGGAGCAATATAATGGAGATGTCTTCTGCCCTTAACAGTTATGAATTTCAATATAATCATAATTCGATTATTGAATGTTTAAGAAGGCGATGCAATGCAGATGTATATAAGATAGAAGACTTTAATACAAGTTATGTAATAGAAGATAATCAAATTGTTGGTGTAACACCACATTCATTTAAACTGAGAAAACTTATAGTTGACAGTGTTGAAAAAATTTATAAAGAAAATGAATATATAAATTCAATTACAAATATGAATAACCATATTGTTATAATTTATCAATCTTCTAATGAAACAAATGATAAAATCTCTGATTTTGCGTATAAAGAATTGGAATTTGCAATAAACAAAATTACCTACGATGTTATACAATTAATGGAAACGAAAGTAAAAATAAATTTAATTGGTCATAGCAGAGGGGGGATTTTAAATATGAAATATGCTATAGAATATCCTTATAATGTTGATGGTTTATTTAGTGTTGGTACCCCTTATAACGGGACTAATTTGGCTAGCATATATAATTTGTTATCAAGTGCATTTCCTTCAAATTCGGGAGATCCGTTTGGATTAACAGATTTAATAAATTCACCTGGAGGAAGTGAAATTATAAGTATTAATCCTGAAAACAATCATTTAAAAACCGCTTGGTTGAATATGCATGAAGAATATTCACCAAACATCAATTTTCATGCAATTGCAGGTGAAACAGGTATAACACATTTGATTAAAGAATTAATAGATATTCAAAATATGGCTGGGGGGAATGCGACCTTAAGCGAAGTGGTTAATATATTGTTTAGTGCTTTAATTGCGCTTGAACAAACATATATTAGTAATGGAATAACGCCTAATACTGATGAGAGTTCTCCTAATAGAAAACCGTATAATTCACAAAATTTAAATTTAGAAGAGGAGCCATTGGTTAGTACGGCCGCTTTTATTTCGAGTGCACTTTTATGTTTTGGATTAAGTATAGAGAATGAGGATTATTTAGCTCTTAGTGAATTATTAATTAACTGCCGTTATTCATTCGCTGAAGGCGAGTTATTTTTAAGATCTGATTTATTTAGTCATACTTACTCACAACAGGCCGATGGCTTTGAATTTGGACTTAATGATAATATAATTTTAGTAAATAGATACAAAAAAATATTTACAGGAAATAATTCTACATATGAAATGAAAGCAGCTAATTCTGTAGGAGTAGTTCATAATAGTGAGACAAAAGATTTAGAAATAATTAATTATATTTTATTAAATATTAATATATCTAGAAATGACAATAAAGTAAATACTTGCTTTATTAATAAATACAATGATTCGTGCTTGGCATTTATGGGAGTTGTAATTAATAGCACTGAAAATAATGTTCATATTTCTTTGCCCAATATAATAACTTACGATTTATATGGGGATGGAACATATATGATTCACAACGTAAAAGGCATTTCAAGATTTTTTTCTAAGAGTTTAAATAATGACAAGGTCACTCAAATTAGTTTTGGGAATAAAATAAGCATAATTGAGCAAGGGGCTTTTAATAGCTTTGATAATGTTATAGCATTTAATGTAGATGCAACGAGCGAATATTTTTGTAGTAATTCGGGTAGTTTGTATACTAAAAATAAAAAAAGTTTAATAAAGTATTGTAATGGTTCATCTTTCACAACAGCATTTATTTTGCCGAATGAAACCACAAATATTGAGTCTTTTGCTTTTACAAATAATAATTTTTTAACAAGTGTAGACCTTAATAATGTAACAATGGTTGGAGAAAAGTGTTTTTATAATGCTTCTAATTTAGCTAGTATTGTCGGCAATCAATTGTGCTATGCTTATGATTTTGCATTCCATTATACTGAATGGCTTGACAATATAAGTAATACTGAATCAACAAATCTAGGCAAAGTATTAATAAAGTACATTGATAACTCACAACCAAAAAAAACTAAATTAGTGGTTAATCAATATTCTTGTGTATATTCATATGCTTTTTTGAATAGTGAAAATTTAGTAGAAATAATTTTCAACACTGAAGAGTTACTTGTGAATAGATATGCATTTGTAGATAATATTTCGTTAGAAAGAGTAATGCTTTTAGTAGAACAAGTTTTTGTAATATGTCCATATTCTTTTGTTAATAATAACAATCAGTTTACGTGTTATTATTTAGAAAATGTATATATTAATGGATTTGCAAATTTTAATATATATAGGAATCGAGGTTCTTGTGTTCCCATATCTAGATATGATTTGAATTGTAGAAGCGATGTAAATGATTTTAATAAAAACTTGGGAAAAGGAATGTCATTAATCTATCAATTAGATGTTGATTGTGCAAAATCATATAAAATTACATCAAGTTCTACATCAGCATTTGAAATGAAAATATATGATCAAAATATGAATTTGATAAATGATATTGTCGCTACAATTTCAAATGATGAATTATCTGGAATAACGACTGGTACAATTACAAATTATTTAAGCCCAGGAAAATATTTTTTGAAAATAAAGTACAATGATAGTAGCAAAAGCGGAATTATAAAAACAAATTATAAAGCTACATGGCCAGTAAAAACTTACAATGTACATTATAGCGATGTTGAAAATAAAAATAATATTTTAAATCATCTACATAAAATTTCTAAACCAATTAGTAATATTTACAAAAACGAATTAATATACGCTAATTGTAAAGGCACAGGTTTTTATGAAATAAAACTTACCGGAATAAAAGAAGATGGAACTGTCATTAATTTCCCAGAAAAATCTATAAAAATATATAATAGTGCTGATAAGACCGAATTAATGCAAAAGTTTGCACTTGAAGAAAATCCATTGTTAGCAAAAAATGCATCCAATTCTAATACTGTGTATGTATATTTGACAAAAAATACAGGGTATTATATTGATATAGAATTGTATGATAAAGATTTTGTATCATTATATCTCGACATAACTTTGGCGAATATTCAAGAAATAGATATTTTTGATTTGAATAATTTAACTTCGAATGAAAATATAAATATAACAAATGAAAGTGATAAAAAGGGAGATTATGTAAAAAAAATAAAAATAAAACAAGCATGTCAAGTAAAGTTAGAAGTAGAATATGAGGGGTATCAGCATCAAAATGTAGTCATCATTCTAATGAAAATAGAATATGATAGTTTGTCAAATGAACAAACAATAAATTTAAAATATATTGATTATCTTAATAAAGATAAAACTACGAATAATGCGAATAGCGGTGTGATTTTAGATTTAGAACCTGGAAATTATTATATTGGATACTTTAATTTGAGTAACGGCCAAATTACTATTATGAAACTAAAAAGAATTGTTAGCAATAATATTACTAATATCAATTGTGGACTACTCCCTGATCGTAGCATCCATTTCCCATATGGAAGTCAATTGTCAATTTTAGAAAAAGATGTGCCTCCTTTATACAAAAGTTATCAAGGGACTAATATTACCGTAGGTTTTACAAGGTTAATATACTTGGACTTGGATTATGCACAATCTGATTCTAGATTAGATTATTATTGGTATTCAAGTGACAATGCTAAAGCTACTATAACAGCATATGCTACTATTCTTGGAAGAACTCCTGGTAATGTTACAATAATGGCGGTTTATAAAGAAGATCCATCTATCATATTTGTGAAGGAATTTACTATACAGCCAGATTTAGATAACACACCCCTAAATATAGAAATTTATCAAACCCATTCACTAAGTGAAGATGGTCCTTATCAAATAACCTTAACAGCTCAAAATAGTCCATATGTATTTTTGCAATATTATAATTGGAGCGTTTATGTTCCGTGCCAAGAAAATGATTTTAGTGCATGGCTTGATGCTTGGGGGAATCTTGCTACTACAGGAACAGGACTTCTTTATATAACTGGTGGATATATAATTAATCCAAGGATTAGTATTACAATTTATCTGACCTTAATAGAATGATATATAAAAATACTCTAATAATGAAAATTATTAGAGCATTTTTATATTTATAGAGTAATGTTAAAAAAATTAAAAACTCCTATTTTTTAATTCTATTAAAGCCCATTTTTTTATAAACATCTTTGATTTTTCTTTCGGCTAATAGACTTGCTTGTCTATAACCTTCATCTAAGATATTGTCTAGTTCATTAGATTCTACTAAAGCATTATATCTGTTTTGAACTTTTTGGATTTCTTCAGCTACAATTTCAGCTAAATCTTTTTTAAAATCTCCATAGCCTTTACCTTCGTATTTTTTTTCAATTTCTTTAAAGCTTAATCCTGTAATAGTAGAATATATCATCATAAGGTTTGAAATTCCTGGTTTTAACTTTTTATCATACTTTACAATAGCTTCTGAATCAGTAACTGCACTTTTGATTTTCTTTTTAATACTTGAGATTGGTTCTAATAGATAAATACATCCTTTTTCATTTTCAGCTGATTTATCCATCTTTTTACTTGGATCTTGTAGGTCCATGATTCTAGCGCCTTTTTTACTGATAAGAGGTTCAGGGATTTTAAAAGTTTCTCCAAAGCGATTATTAAAGCGAACACCTAAATCTCTTGTTAGTTCTAGATGTTGTTTTTGATCATCTCCAACTGGAACAAAATCAGCATCATATAATAAGATATCAGCTGCCATTAAAGCAGGATAAGTGAAAAGGGCTGATGTTACTCCTTGAGTTTGTTTGGCTTTTTTATCCTTATATTGTGTCATTCTTTCTAATTCACCCATATAGGCAATAGTTTGCATAATATAGGCAAGTTCAGCATGAGCTGGGATTTCAGATTGAATGTATAAAGCAAGGTTTTCAGTTGACAGTCCTGAAGCTAAAAAGATTGCTGCAACATTTTTAATGTTTTGGCGTAATTCTTTTGGATCTTGTGGGACAGTTATAGCGTGTAAGTCAGCCACAAAAACAAAGAATTTATAATCTGTCATTTCTTTTTGAAGGAGTGCGAAATTTCTAAAAGCTCCTAAATAATTTCCAAGAGTTGGTGTGCCACTTGGTTTTACACCTGATAATACGATTTTCATATGGTTCATATCAAGATAACTTGATATTCCTCCTTTCTTTTAGCCAATATGTATTATAAGCCTATTTTTTAAAAGTGTCAACTTCTTAAATTATTTCTCTTTACCCTTTAACTTTAGTATGCTATAATTTAAATACAAGGGAAGGGTGGTTTTATGATAAAGGTATATTCATCTCCAAGTTGTATTTCATGTAGAAAAGTTAAAAAATTTTTCAAATCATATAATATTCCTTTCATTGAAAAAAACATTTTTAAAACTCCTATTTTAAAAGAAGAGATTTTTAAAATGTTAACAATGAGTGAGAATGGTTTTGATGATATCATTTCTAGAAGATCACGTGTCTTTCAAGAAACAAAAGTTGATTTAGAAAAAATGAAAACTAAGGAATTAGTTGATTTTATTATTGAAAATCCTAGTGTCTTAAAACGTCCGATTATTGTTAGTGAACTTGATTTACAAGTAGGTTATAACAATGAAGATATTGAAGTCTTTCTTCCAGAAGAAGTTAGAAATAGAGAATGTTTTGAATGTTATGGTAAGAATGTAGATTGTCCTTATGTAAAAGCAATTAGGTTTGAAGATAAGGAAAAAAAAGAAAAAGATAATTGTCCATTTAAGGTATAAAAGAAAAATCGACTAGATAGTCGATTTTTTTAATAAAGTCTTTTATAAGCATTCATAGCTCTTTTAATTTTCTTTTCTGCTTTTTTATATTGAATTGCTAGTTCAGAAATTATTGCTATAAATTCTTTTTTTCCTTCATGATATGATGTTGCAACATATTCTAATTCATAATCAATTTCACCTAGATATGTACTTTCATCAATGAATAATACGCCATTACTATATGGTAAATACATTCTCTTAGTTGAAAGACTTAAATAGTTATGAACTAATTGATCTTGAATAATTGAAGTAGTTTCAACTTTAATTTTTTCTTTTTCAATTACACCAGTTTCTTTTAAGACAGCAAATTCTTCTTGAGTAATCTCTTCTTTGAATTCGTGAATAGCATAACCTTTTTTCTTTTTTAAAGTTAGTTCAAGAGTATCATCTCTTTCTTTTACTCTTAAAGAAGCATCAACTGCTTTAAGAGAAAATCTTTTAGTATCAAAATAATGATTTGTTTGAAAGTCATATTTATTACCATCAAACATTTCAATTAACTTATCATATTCTTCTTTAGTAAGTAGTGTTTTAAATTCAGCTTCTGTACCTTTATTCATGTTGTCCTCCTATAAAAGATAATATCTATTAAAAAGTTATTTATATTATACATAATATAATATAAAAATCAAGGGTTAAATAATATAGACTTAAAATAGATTAAAAAAAATTTAAATTTAGATTAAATATATGTTATAATGTGTGTATATAATAATAGGAGTGTTAGTTATGAAGTATGCAATTTATAGTAAAGAACCTTTAGCAGAAGTAATCCTATCAAAGTTTAAAGGAAAACTAGATTATGAAAAACCTGATTTTGTTTTTTCTTTTGGTGGGGATGGAACTATGCTTAATGCAGTTAATCAATATATTGATAAAATAGATAAAACTATTTTTGTTGGGATTAATACAGGTAAGTTAGGGTTTTATACTGACTTTGTTTTAGATGAACTTGACAGTATCATTACAGCAATTTCTAAAGGCGAAGTTTTTTGTCATGAATTTTTCTTGCTTCAGTATTCTTTGATTAAAGATACTCAAGTAAAGAAAGGTTATGCCTTAAATGAAATCGCAGTTACAAATCCAATCCACACTCAAATAATAGAAGTCTATATTAATGATAAAATGTTTGAAACATTTAGAGGCACTGGATTATTGGTTTCTACTCCGAGTGGGTCAACTGGTTATAATAAGTCTTTGGGTGGAAGTGTAATGGATTCAAGTATTGAAGCAATTCAGTTAACTGAGATTGCTGCGATTAATAATAGAGTCTTTAAGTCACTAGCATCTCCTTTAATAATTCCTAAGAATAATAAAGTTTCAATGGTTGCAACTGATTCTGATAATATTTATATTAGTGTTGATGGTAGATATGAAGAGTTTAAAGGTGTTGAAAAAATTGATGTTAAACTTTCTAGTAAAAAAGTTAAAATGTTAGGAACAAAGGATTATAGTTTTTATAATAGAGTTAAAAAATCATTTATTGAATAAAAAAAAGAATACTTCCCCATAAAGGGGAAGTAATTTTATACTTTTTGTTTTTCCATAATAGAATCAATTATTCCGTATTTTAGTGCATCTTCTGCGAACATATAATTATCTCTATCAGTATCAATTGTTATTTTTTCTAATGGTTGATTAGTGTTTTTTGCTAGAATTTTATTCATTCTTTCTTTTATTTTTATGATGTGTTTGGCAGCAATTTCAATTTCACTAGCTTGTCCTCTAGCACCACCCATTGGCTGATGAATCATCACCTCACTATTAGGTAAGCAATATCTTTTTCCTTTAGCTCCACTAGATAAAATAAATGCAGCCATTGAAGCAGCCATTCCAACACAAATCGTTGATACCTCTGGTGAGATTAAATTCATTGTATCATAAATTGCCATTCCAGCTGTAATTGATCCACCTGGACTATTGATATATAAAAAGATATCTTTTTTAGAATCCTCAGCTGCTAAAAACAATAATTGAGCAACGATACTATTAGCCATATAATCATCAATTTCACCACTTAGTAAAATGATTCTATCTTTTAAAAGACGAGAATAAATATCATAACTTCTTTCACCTTTAGAAGTTTGTTCGATAACATAAGGTATTGAATGCATAATTTAAGCCTCCTATATATATTGTAATTTTACTATTTAGAGATAAAAAAGTCAAATGATATTAAAAATAACTGAAGAAAAAAAATAAAATAAACTTGCATTTTAAAAGCTAAATAGTTATAATGGTATAAATCGTTGAAAAAGAAGTAGTAGTAAAGATATTTTTATTTAAAAAGAGAAAAAGACCTTGGGTGGAAGTCTTTAATAAAAATCTTTATGAATTCGTCTTTGGAGAGACTTATCAAAAATAGGTCCGTAATCTTTGCGTTAAAAGAAATAAAGTGCATCTATTAAATAGATGAATCAAAGGTGGTACCACGGAAAAGTTTTCGTCCTTGAATTAATTTCAAGGACGTTTTTAATATAAAGGAGAAATAAAAAATGATTAAAAAATTAGTAGCATTACAAGAACAAGCAAAAAGTGAAATTATGGCAGTTAAAACAATGCATCATTTAAATGAAGTTAAAGCATTGTATTTAGGAAAGAAAAGTCCTTTGCAGGAAATCTTACAACAGATGAAAGATTTAACTGTAGAAGAAAAAAAGAAAATGGGGATTGCGATTAATGCTTTTAAACAAGCAGTTGAAGAAGCTGTTTTAGTAAAAAGAGATTTAATTGAAAAAGATCTAATTAATGAAAGATTAGAAAAAGAAGCAATTGATATTAGTTTGCCTGGTGTTAAGTTTAAGAAAGCAAATTATCATCCATTAGAATTAGTAACAAGAGAAATTGAAGAAATCTTTATTGGAATGGGCTATAACATTGCAGTAGGACCTGAGGTAGAGTTAGATTTATATAATTTTGAAATGCTTAATTTACCAGCAGGTCATCCAGCAAGAGAAATGCAAGATTCATTCTATATTAATCCAACAACTCTACTTAGAACTCATACTTCTCCTGTTCAAGCAAGAACAATGCTTGAAAATCAAAATAAACCAATTCAAATAATTTGTCCGGGGAAAGTTTATAGACGTGATGATGATGATGCAACGCATTCTCATCAGTTTATGCAAGTTGAAGGTTTAGTATTAGGTAGTGATATTTCTTTAGCTGATTTAAAAGGAACATTAGAATATCTGCTTAAGAAATTGTTTGGTGGAGATAGAACAATTAGATTTAGACCATCATACTTTCCTTTTACAGAACCTAGTGTAGAAGTAGATGTTAGTTGTTTTAAATGTAATGGTAAAGGATGTGCTCTTTGCAAGCAAAATGGTTGGATTGAAATATTAGGAGCTGGTATGGTTCACCCTAATGTTTTAACAATGGCAGGATATGATCCTGAAAAATTCCAAGGATTTGCTTTTGGAATTGGAATTGAAAGAGTAACAATGCTTAAATATGGAATTGATGACATTAGACATTTTTATACTAATGACATTAGATTCTTAAGGCAGTTTTAGGAGGTAGCATCATGAAAGTAAAATTAGAATGGTTAAATGAATTAGTAGATTTATCTGATTTATCATTACAAGAAATAATAGATACAATTTCACTTAATTGTATAGAAATTGAAACAGTGTTACCATTATCTAGTGCGACTAATTTAGTAACTGGATATGTTTTAGAAAAAGAAGCTCATCCTAATTCTGATCACTTATCAGTATGTAAAGTAGATGTTGGATGTAACACACTACAAATTGTTTGTGGTGCTCCAAATGTAGAAAAGGGTCAAACAGTAATTGTTGCTTTGGTTGGAGCAGTTTTACCAGGAGATTTTAAAATTACAAAAGCTAAAATCAGAGGTGTAGAATCAAGTGGAATGATTTGTTCGCTTCAAGAATTAGGATTTGAAAAGAAATATATTCAAGAAAAATATCAAGAAGGAATTTATTATTTTACTGAAGAAGTTGAAATTGGGATTAATGCTTTAGAAGCATTAAAGATGGATGATGTAGTAATTGAATTAGGTCTTACTCCAAATAGGAGTGATTTATTAAGTATGATTGGAGTTGCATATGATGTAAGTGCAGCTTTTAATAGACCAAGGAAAGAATTAAAATATGATTTAAAAAAATCAAATATTACTGAGACAGTAGATGTTACTATTAAAACAAAAGATTGTAGCGCATATTATGCCATTATAGCAAAAGATTTAGTAATTAAAGATTCACCTCAATGGTTAGTATCAAGACTAGTTGCTTTTGGAGCAAGACCAATTAATAATGTTGTTGATATTACAAACTATATTCTAGCTCTTTTTGGTCAACCTTTACATGCTTTTGATTATCAAAAGTTAGGTAATAAAATTGTAGTAAGAAACGCATTAAAGAAAGAAAAAATTACAACACTTGATTTAGAAGAAAGAGTTTTAGAAGAAGATGATATTTTAATTACTGATGGTAAAAAAGGCGTTGCTCTAGGTGGAGTAATGGGTGGAATAGACACTGCAATTTCTAATGATACTAAAGATATTGTAATTGAAGCGGCTGTCTTTAATCCTGCTTCTATTAGAAAAACATCAACTAGATTAGATTTAAGAAGTGAATCTTCAATTAGATTTGAAAAAGGTGTTGACGTTAATAGAACTCTAGAAGCTTTAAATTATACTTGTTATTTACTTGAAACTTTAGCTGATGCTAAGATTTCAAAAGAATATAAAGTAGCTGGAATTACAGAAGTAGTGGATCTACCAATCTCAATTACTCTTGATTATATTAATAAATATTTAGGACTTGATTTAACTATTAAAGAAGTAATTAATATCTTTAAAGCATTAGAATTTAAAACTGCTTTAGAGTCAAGTAATGAATTAGTAGTTTATGTTCCAAACAGAAGAAGTGATATTACAATTAAAGCTGATTTAGTAGAAGAGATTGGAAGATTTTATGGTTATGAAAAACTACCTAATACTTTACCTAAATCAAACCTTACTTCAACTCTAACTCCAAAACAAAAAAATACTAGAAAATTAAAAGATATTCTAGTAGGTTTAGGATTAAATGAAGTAATTAATTATTCGCTTGTTTCAAAAGAAAAGAATCAAATGTTTACATTAAACAATAAAGAAAAGATTAAAGAAATATCTTTAGTAATGCCATTAAGTGAAGAACATAAATATTTAAGACTTAATCTACTTTCTGGTTTAATTGAAAATGTAAAATATAACTTTGCTCGTGATTTAAAAGATTTAGCTTTATTTGAAGTAGGTAAAACTTATTATGAAAAGGATGGCAAAACTTTTGAAGATACGTATTTAGGAATTGCAATTTCTAATTCATTCTTTTCAAATGCTTGGCAAAAAACAAATATTCAAGCTGACTTTTATTTACTAAAAGGTATTCTAGAACAAATCCTATCAAAATTTGATTTAAACTTTGACCTAAGACCTTTAGAAAAAGTGATAGCAGAAATGCATCCAAAAAGAAGTGCTAGAATTGTAGTAAATGGAAAACCAATTGGCTTCTTAGGAGCACTTCATCCTGAGTTTGCTTTAAAGAATGATTTAAATAATGTTTATGTTTTAGAAATGGATTTAGAAGATTTTATTAATACTAAAGAAGAAATAAATCTTTATAAACCAATTACTAAAATTCCAAGCATGGAACGAGATATTGCAGTAGTAGTTAATAAAAATGTTTTAGCAGGAGATTTAATTAAATCAATTAAACAAGAAGCTAAAGATTTAATTAGTAGTATTGATATTTTTGACGTTTATGAAATAAACGAAAAAGAAAAATCAATTGCGATTAAAATGATTTTTACATCTTTTGAAACCCTAACTGATGATATTGTAAACAAAAAGATTGCTAGAATATTAAAGAAGTTAAATGAAGAATATAATGCAGTCTTAAGAAGTTAAAAAATGTTTGATTTAAAAAAACTTTGTTTTATGTTGAACTTATAAAATATGATTTAACTGAATTTGATTATATAATTTATTCTTTGTAGGATTGTAAATGATGTGAGACATAACATAATAATTAAAAAAGAGGTAAGGAAAATGAAGAAAGCGAGTACTAAGTTATTACGAGTATTAATTGTTTGTTTTTTATTGTTGTTGATGTCTGGGTGTCGATATCGATATGATCCTTATAAGGACAAAGTAAATGTAGTTGTTGAAACGGATTATTTTTATGTTCAGTTAATAGTAAAAAATGTAAAAGAACCAAGGGCTTGTATATTAGAATTAACTGATTTAGGGAAAGAACAAGAAATTTTAGTTATTCCAGAATATGTAGAAGGGCTTCCTGTAAGGACTATTGGTAGACAAGAATTTAGTACATTTGGATGGAGAATTATAAGTGATAATTTAAAGAAAGTTTATGTTCCTATAACTGTAACCTCCATTTTAAGTACTGCATTTTTAGATTGCACTAATTTAGAAGAACTTGTGATGTTATCAGTGCCTATTAATTATAATATGCCTGATCTTTGGTCTACTGGTGGACAAGCAACAATTATTCTTTCTAATCCATTGCAAGAAAATAGACTTATTGCAGTCCTAAAACCAGAAAATATAACATTACCAGTAAATCTAGTTTTTTACTATAACTATTCTGATGCACCAAATTCTGGATATTATTGGTTTGATTATATAACTGGTAGTAATTTATATGTTTTACCAAACAATCCCGAAAGAGAAGGATATACTTTTAAAGGATGGTATATAGATGAAGAATGTAGTATAGAGTGGGATAAAGTATTACCAACATCAGAAACTGAAATACTTGAATTATATGCTTTATGGGAATAAAAAAATGAGTGTAAAATTATTTAAAATTTTTGTTATGATTTGTTTATTGTTGTTGATGTCTGGGTGTCGATATCGATATGATCCTTATAAGGACAAAGTAAATGTAGTTGTTGAAACGGATTATTTTTATGTTCAGTTAATAGTAAAAAATGTAAAAGAACCAAGGGCTTGTATATTAGAATTAACTGATTTAGGGAAAGAACAAGAAATTTTAGTTATTCCAGAATATGTAGAAGGGCTTCCTGTAAGGACTATTGGTAGACAAGAATTTAGTACATTTGGATGGAGAATTATAAGTGATAATTTAAAGAAAGTTTATGTTCCTATAACTGTAACCTCCATTTTAAGTACTGCATTTTTAGATTGCACTAATTTAGAAGAACTTGTTGAATTATCAGTGCCTATTAATTATGATATTCCTGATCTTTGGTCTACTGGTGGACAAGCAACAATTATTTTTTCTAATCCATTGATGGAAAATAAAATTATTGCTCGTCAAAGATCTGGTGGAATACAAATACCAGTAAATTTAGTTTTTTACTATAACTATACTGATGCACCAAATTCAGGATATTATTGGTTTGATTGTATAACTGGTAGTAATTTATATGTTTTACCAAACAACCCTGAAAGAGAAGGATATACTTTTAAAGGATGGTATATAGATGAAGAATGTAGTATAGAGTGGGATGAAGTATTACCAACATCTGAGACTGAAATACTTGAATTATATGCTTTATGGGAATAGAAGGAAAGATGTAGTAGAGAAAGCATTTGATAATATGAAGAATGATTTAGACTTTAGAAGATTAAGAATTCATAATGAAAACACGTTAAGAGGTAAAATGTTTATAGTGTTTATTGCTTTAATATTAAAAACATATTTATATAATATGGTAATACAAAGAGGAATAGTAAAAGAATATTCAATTAATGAAGTACTAAAAGAAGTACAAAAAATATCTAGAATTGAATTTGATAAAAACAACTCATTGTTAACGGAGATATCAAGCGAGCAAAGAAAATTATTTAGATTATTAGAAATAACAGAACCAAAAGAGAAAGAATGTACCCTAATGTAGGGGGTACATTCTTTATTGTTTATACGTGTATAATTCTTATAGGGAATTTAGGTTGATAATACGATTATACATTAATTATGGCAAATAACAATACTATTTTGAACGGTATATGTTGACTGGGATATTTTTAAATGTTAAAATATTGGTGTAGGGGGTAAATAAAAATGCGAAAATTATTATTTTTTTTGATAACATTTATTTTGGGATTAAGTCTTGTAGGGTGCGACGACGAAATAAATGCGATTGAGAAAGTGAAAGTCCAAGCAAGACAAACTTATTTGAACACAATCATTAAACCTCGGTATCCCGATGCTACAATAGCCGATGTGTCATTCAGACCTTTTCTTGGGGTTTATAGCAATAGCTTGGTAGCCATTTTCTATGGTGGACAGTATCACGGTAGTCAAATAGCAGTTGAGGTAACTGAGGAAATTGAGAATATAATTTTTGCATATTCCAGCGGATATCCAATCCTTGTTTGGAACGACGGGAAAATAAGTTCGCTAACGGCGGCATACGAGCAAGGGCTTTTAACAAAAGAAAATTTGACAACCATACACAATCTTTATTGCGATATAGATGATGGAGTGGAGGTCGAAATGGAAATACAGTCAAGGCTAACTTATTTGAACACAATCGTTAAACCTCGGTATCCCGATGCTACAATAGCCGATGTGTCATTCAGACCGTTTCTTGGGGTTTATAACAACAGCTTGGTAGCCGTTTTTTATGGCGGGCAGTATCACGGTCCTCACATAGAACGTGAGGTAACTGAGGAAATTGAGAATATAATTTTTGCATATTCTAGCGGATATCCAATCCTTGTTTGGAACGACGGGGAAATAAGTTCGCTAACGGCGGCATACGAGCAAGGGCTTTTAACAAAAGAAAATTTGACAACTATACACAATCTTTATATAGGTAAAAAGTAAAAGGAGAAAATCATGTTTAATACTAACAAAGTAAAGAAAGTATCGCGATTTAGTGCATTATCAATTATAATATCAATCCTAATATTGGGATTAATAGTATCATTTACTTTCATGAACTGCAATACTATCTACGTATTTGCTGCTGAAGGCGAACAAACCGTGTCGATGACAAAAGTTTACAGCGACGTGTCAATTGAAGAGGATTTTGATGGCAGTAGCATTATTGTTATTATTGACAATAGTCTAAGTGGGATAAACAAGCGCCATGATGTAAATTTTTTTGAAGGAATTGAAATAGTCGAAATCGAAGACTTAACCGTAAAAACAGAGAGTGCAAGAAGTCTCGTTGACAAGAAAACTTTCGAGCAGGTCTTGAAGATAAAGTTACCGCAAGATTGTAAAGAAAGTGTCATACGCGGTATTAAGCAATTAGAAAGCATAAACGGAATTAAGTATGCTGGACCCAATAGGTATATTGAAGTGGAGAGGAATCCTAATGACCCGTTTTTTACCCATGTTTCCGGCGGTGAGGCGAATCAATGGGGGCTTAATAGAATTCAAGCAAATTTAGCTTGGGATTTGACAACGGGCAATAATAACGTGCGTGTCGGGATAATCGATACGGGAATTGGTGATATTGTCGGCGGACAAGCTAATCATCCTGACTTAAATGCAAACTTAGTTGCAGGTGGAGATTTTGTTAACATGAACGGAACTACGCCGGGGCCGTTAAGAGCAGATACTGATGGACACGGAACTCACGTTGCTGGAATTGTAGGAGGGGTTGGCAATAATAGTGTGGGAATCTCTGGCGTTAATTGGAACGTTTCATTAGTGCCGATGCAAGTCGCAACAGGTGATACAATCGACGCCGCGGCTTGCGTAAGAGCAATAAATTTTGCAACAAACACTTGGAATAACGAAAATAGAATTAGTATTTTGAGTATGAGTATCGGTCGATATACTGAGTGGCCAGAAATAGAAACTGCGATTAGAGCGTACCCTGGACTTTTTGTTTGCTCCACAGGAAACAGAAAACAGAACAATGATATCACTCACCATTATCCCTCTTTTTATGGTTCCGCTTTGCACACAAATCCGCTTACAAATATGATTTCAGTAGGCAGAAGTGACATTAACGATGAGCGTCCTACAGATTTGAATATCAATGCAAATTGGGGAGCGCAAACGATTACTCTTTTTGCACCAGGTCAAAACATCATTAGTACATACCCCGTTAGCGTGACATCAAATTGGACTCCTGGATATCACAGAACATCAGGCAGCTCAATGGCAGCGCCTATGGTTTCGGGGGTAGCGGCTTTATTGTTATCAGTTAATGCAAATCTTACAACTACTCAATTAAGAGCGGCAATCGTCAACAACGTGGATGTGTTGGACACTTTTGAAAACGACCCAACAAACGGACGTCAATGCGTAACAGGTGGACGGCTTAATGCATACAAGGCACTTAGTAGCGTAATTTTTACAACAAGTAACGTTAGTAATGGCATATCAATAAACGGTTTTATAAACGGATACACTATGCCAAACAACACAGAATTAGTTTTACCAGATAGCTTTGCACCATTAGGAGATGAAGAACAACAACCTGTTGTTGCAATTGGGAATAATGCTTTTGCTAATCAAACAAGCCTAACTGAAATCTCTATTCCTAGCAGTATTACAAGTATTGGAGCAAATGCCTTTGCTGGTTGTACTTCATTAAACAGTGTAATAAGAGAATTTAATTATGATATTACTACCACTAATTGCTATTACTTAATAAGAGAAAATTTAAATAATAATTTTCTTGAAGTGAACGGAGAAACTGTCTCAAATACAAATGATATAGTTCCTTTGTACTTAAGTGCAGGCAATCATAGTATTAAAGTACAAGGGTCAAATATTTCAAGTGTTATGAGTGCTCCAACTTTAGAGAAAGTAGAACAGATTTTTCTAAACTCAAATCAAGATGTTAAAAGTAGCATTGAAAGTGGAAAAAATATTTTTCATTTTAATAATTTTGGTGGAAGGTTTGTTCGATTTACTATAGAAGCAACTAGTAGTAATCCTAACAATCCAACTATTAGTTATTTAGAAAATGCAATAATAGTTAGAGACTCAAATGGTGTGATAAAAAAATTTGAAAATTCTATTTTTTCTATAGAAGCAAGAAATGTTACTGATTCAAATACAATAACAGTTTATCTTCCTACAACTAAAACTTATTATGTAGAAGTAAACTTTTCAACTACGGATATTTCCGAATTAACATTGACTGCTAGATTATTAGATAATGCATCTCAATTTAATTTATTTAATTTAAATGAAAATGCTAATTCTAACATTAATTTGTTTAACATTGGCACATCAAATGGTGATGAAATTAAGGTAATTAATATATTGCAATCAGGACAATTTAAATTTGTAGTTAATTGTGATAATCGAACAACTAGTTCAAAATTTGTAATTATTAAAGAAAAGTTAGTTGATAATCAAATAGTTAGACAGGTTATAAATGTGTGGAATATGGATATGGATGAAAATGGGAATGGTGAAATAGTTGATTTAGAACCTGCTAAATATTATATGGGATATTTTAATACACCGGTAGGGGTAGATGTTACTATTCTAATCAATAGACTTGTTACACAAAGCGGAAGTGATGTATTGGTAACCGATCCAGATTATATGACACCTTGTGGAAGTCAAATCAATATAATTGAAGCAGATAAAAACATAAAAAGTTATCGTCAAACATTTATAACAGAGGGATTTACAAGATTAGTATATTTTGATATAGATTATGCTCCTTCTATTTCTAGATTAGATTATTATTGGTATTCAAGCAATTCAAGTGTAGCAACAGTTACCCCATATGGAACTGTTTTAGCATTGCCAGTAACAACAGCTACTACAGTAAAAATAATGGCTGTATTTAAAACAGATTGTTCAAAAGTTTTCATTAAGGAATTTACTATTTTAGATGATATAGGATTGTCATGTGAATATGATAATAGAGAAGAAATGGTAAATGATTTTCTAGATGATTATACAGCATTTTACAATGCTGCTAACAATACAAGTTTATCTAGAGTAACCTTACTTATTCCAGGAGATTCTGGCTATGATGCTAGTACGGCATTAGTGGCTAGATTAGATAATCAAAATGCTACTTTAGAATTATTTTATAACAACCTTGATTTATACAATAAGTGGATTTGGATTGTTGACTATACAATGGAAATACGCCCTTCAAGTCAAACTGAGTTTCAAAAATATATAAACAATACAGCAACTGGAACAAGTACAATTGTAAAATATGAAATATGGGCTTTCTTAAGTAAAAGAGTAAAAACAACGTGGCCACAAACTAGTGACTATACAATAGATGAAAACGCAAATGGTTTTTGGAGTTTAATAAATGGTGAATCTATAACTATAGATATTAATGTTACAATTCCAGCTGGTCAAACAGTTATGATTCCTTTAATAGATGCAGAAGTACCTATTAATATATTGCAATATTATTTGTGGTCTACAGAAAATCCAGAATCCGTAACATTTGCAGATTGGGGAAAAGTATATATTAGTTCTTCGGCAATTGGACAAACGGTTGTACTTAATGGAAGTTATATTCTTAACCCTAGGGTAGTAGTTAAGATTACTGTACAAGTAGAATAAAAGTTTTTTAAGACTTTGTAAAGAAAGTGGTGGTTTTTAGGCCTTAAACTTCTCAGTAATCAAAAAAAGCGTTTCGTTTTTAAATTGCGAAACGCTTTTTATCTATCTTAAAATTATAATTATTTTTTAATCAAAATTTATATAAATAAATAAAATACCTTTACAAGGATACTTAAACCAGCATCATCTTTACATAATCAATATAATAAAGGCGCCTATATATTAGCGCCTTTTATTTAATTCATCTATTACTTCATCAACTAAATGTTTGGGAGTACTAGCTCCACTAGTTACTCCAATTGATTTTATATTTGAAAAATCAATTTTATCTAAATCTTTATAATTATCAATTAATTCACATCTTGCTTTAGTATTATTAAGACAAACATTTTTTAATTCTTTAGTATTATTACTCATCTTATCTCCAACAATGATAATTAAATCATAAAGCATCCCTGCTTCAATTACAGCTTTTTGACGTAATTTAGTAGCCGAACAAACTTCTTCTGAATAAATAATATGAGGAAACTTATTCTTTAGTTTTTGATATACTTTTATTACATCAAAAGTTGAAAGAGTAGTTTGGTTTGTAAAGAAGATTTTTTGATAATTTAAATTTAAATTATCTAAATTATCTTCTAAAGTAATTAAAGAGATGTTTTTCTTATTAGAGATGATTCCTTCTGTTTCAGGATGGTTTTTAACTCCAAGATATAAGATGTGATAACCTTCGTTTATTTTTTCTTTTATTAAATTAGCAGTCTTTAAAACATTAGGACAAGTTGTATCAATATAGTCTAAGTTTTTTTCTTTTAAGATTTCATAAACTCTATCACTTACTCCATGTGCAGTTAGGATTACAGTACCTTCATTAATTTCTTTAAGTAAGTTTTCTCTAGTATCACCATGTAATATAATTACACCTTTTTCTTTAAAACTATTGATAACATGAGAATTATGAACTAAATCACCAAGCATATAAATAGGTTTTTTAAGATTAGGATTACTTAATGCTTTATTTAAAAGGTTTATGGCATTTACTACTCCAAAACAAAAGCCTTGAGGTTTTATTTCAAAAATTTTCATAAAAAGTCTCCTTTTAAAAGATTTTAACATTACTTTAAATTAAAGTAAATAAATAAAATTAATAGTTTATTTTTTTAAAATGTTTTGGTATAATTTTTTATGGAAGAGGTATTTTAAATGAAGATAATTGAAAACAAATATTTAAAAGCAAGGATTGCTGTTAAAGGAGCTGAATTAAAGTCTTTAATCTATAATGATAAAGAATATATTTGGCCAGGCCAAGATGGCATTTGGAATAGAAGTGCTCCACTTCTTTTTCCAATTGTTGGAAGCTTAAAAGATAAAACAACTTATATTAATTCAAAACCTTACTCAATGTCACAACATGGATTTTTAAGAGACCAAAAATTCTCTTTATTAAAGTGTAAGAAAAATGAAATAAAATTAGTTAATTTATATGATGATAATACATTAAAGATGTATCCTTTTAAATATAAAGCAGTTGTAACATATAAGCTTTTTGGTAAGAAAATTAGAACTCAAATTGAAATCTTTAATTTAGATATGGAAGAGTTACCTTTTAATATTGGTGGACATCCTGGAATAACTTGTCCTATATATAAAAACGAAACATTTGAAGATTATAGTATTATTTTTCAAAAGAAGGAAACATTTAATGCACCTAGTGTAAATGAGAAATCTTTACTGGATTTTGATAAAGTATATTGTTCATATGAAAATTTAAAAAAACTACCACTTAAATATTCTTATTTTGATATTGATGCAATTATAATTCCTGAGGTTAAATCTTCAAAAGTAAAATTATTTAATAAATCAAATAAAGGAATTGAATTTAATTTTCCAAAGTTTAAATCTTTAGCACTTTGGACTGCTCCTAAAAAAGAAGCTAATTATATTTGTTTAGAACCTTGGATTGGTTATGCTGATAAAGCTAATACTAAACAAAAGTTTATTGAAAAAGATAATATTATTAAATTAAAACAAGCTCAAAAATTTAAAATATATTATGATATTAAAATAGTTGATTAATAATAAAAAGTAGACAATTAAAGGAAAATATAGTATAATACTTATATATATAAAACAAAAGAGGTATAAAAATGATTTCAAGTAATGAATTTAAAACAGGTGTTACAATTGAATATGATGGGAATATTTTTCAAGTAATAGAATTTCAACATGTAAAGCCTGGAAAAGGACAAGCTTTTGTTCGTACAAAAATGCGTAATTTAAGAACTGGTGCCACAATCGATTATACATTTAATGCTGGCGAAAAAATGAAAAGAGCTAATATTGAAAAAAAGAAGATGCAATATTTGTATAATGCAGGAGAGACATATTCTTTTATGGATATGGAAACATATGAACAATTAGATCTACCAAAAGAAAGATTAGAATTTGAAAGAAACTTTTTATTAGAAGGTATGGAAGTTACAATTATTTCTTTTCAAAATGAAATATTAGGAATAAACTTACCTGAAAAAGTAACTTTAAAAGTTGTTGATTGTCCACCAGGAGTTAAAGGAAATACTGCAGCTAATGCAACAAAAGAAGCAATCGTAGAAACAGGTTATAGAGTGTTAGTTCCTCTATTTATAGAAAACGATGATTTAATTATCATAAGTACTCTTGATGGCAAATACTCTTCAAGAGCTTAAATATAAGAATAGGGAAGCAAATCCCTATTTTATTTTTTAAAAAGCAAGATATTTTAAAAGGAGGTGAATAGTTGTGTTTAAATATAAAAGTAAGAATCAAATAGAAAAACAAGAAATGATGAGGCATTTAAAACTTGTTGAAAAAGATGAATACCTATATGTTGTCACAACCGACCCTTCTTTAATTGAAAGTGATAAAATTAATATAGTTTTTTCTAATAAAGATTTACCAATTGTTGAGGACTTAGTTTATAAAATTAAAATGGGAGAAAACTATTATATTAATTTAGTCAATGAATCAGGAATTAAAAAAACTAGTGTTAGAGATATTGAATATTTTGAATCACTAGAAAATGAAGTTTTCGCTTATGTTGGAAATGAAAAATTTACCGTTATGGAAAAATTATATACAATTGAAAATGAATTAATGGATAAACATTTTATTAGAACATCAAAATCATTTATCGTTAATATTTTAAAGATTTCAAGAATTAAACCAAAGCTTAATTATAAATTAGAATTAGTGATGATGAATAATGATACAATTGATGTTAATAGAACATATATGAAAAGTTTTAAAAAGGCTTTAAAAATTTAGGTGAAAAATATGGTTATACATGCAATAATAATTTTTTTAGGATTATTTCTAATTTCTGTTTTCTTAATGTTTTTTACAAATTATGTAAAAAACATTAATAAAGAACTACAAGCTAAACAAAGATACTTATATATTCAAAATAATACAAAAGTAGTACCAAAGAGTGCTTGTGTTTCTTATATATTGTTTTTGCTGTTATTATCAATGATGATAGCTATTGCGATTGCTCCTGAGGATTTAAGTTTTAAAAAAGTTAGAACTCTTAGTAATCTTAATGATATAATTACTGCTAATTCTTTAGAAAACGAAGATCTTTTAGACCAAAGTATTAGTAGTGTTATTTGTAATATCACAGGAGAGATTGATCTAACTGTAGAAAATGGCAATAATGTTTATTACATCAAAGAAAATAAAATATTTAAAATAGAATTGATTGAATCTCTTAATTCTTTAATGTATACTTTTGAAACAGAATATGAAGTTAAACTATTTAGTTTAGTCAAAGATACATTTTTAATAGTATTAGAAAAAGAATGTTGTGATAGTGCAATTTATTTATTTGATGAAGATTTTAATTTATTAAAAGAATTTTATTTTACATGTAAAATAAAAAAACATATCTTCAAAATAATGAATTAATAGTTGTTGGATGTAGAGGGGTAAGTGAAACTAGTTCATATGAAATAAAAATTAAAGATGAAAAAGAGATTGATTATAATATTGAAATTGGTGATATGTATTATACCAGCAATTCAATTATAAAAAAGAATTTATTAATTTTTAAATATAATTTGAAAGCTTCTACATATCAAGCAAGAACTGTTTTAGTTTATGACTTTATGTATGAATTTATAGACAATAAAAATTTGTTTTATATTGTTAATGCTAGTTTACAAGGAGATAGTATTAGATATTATACAATTGTAATTGATTATAATTTTTCTTCTTTTAAAAGAAATAAAGATGTAAAAATTGTTGGTATGGCATATAGTTTTCATCATTTAGATCAAGACATTATTCAAATTCAAACCATAGCTGTTAAGAATGGTAAAAATATTATTAAAAAAATTAGTATTTCTAAAAATTTTAAAATTAAAGAAATTGAAATTTTAGAATTAGAAAAAAATAAAATCGTAGTTGAAAAATTTAATAAAGCTTTTTTAATTGATACAGAAATAAAAAAAATGCTTGGAGTTGGTGAAATTTATGGTGGTGAGTTTATTTCTGGAACAAATACTTCAGGAGAAAATCTTTATAGACGAATCATTGATAACTCGTTAATTGAAATATATGAAACTGATTACCATTATTTGATTAGAAAAATAAATTTATTTACGAATAAAGAAGTAAGTTATAGTTTTGGTAAAGCAAATGTTTTAGATATTAAAAGTAAAATTAAAGAAGGACTTACTGGAGGAGTTATTTTTAAGTTAACAGATAATACAATAAAAATTGTTATTTTTAAAGAAAGTAACGAAGATAATATTTCAATAGAAAAAGATAATGGCATAATTATTTTTACAAGAAATTATATTTTGGTAGAAAACGAAGAAACTTTGATATATAATTATTTAGGGGAGCACTTAAAAACTATTAATAAATAGGAGAAGTAAAAAATGATTTTAACGATTGATATTGGAAACACTACCATTACCTTTGGTGTGTTTGAAAAGGAAAGATTAGTTCATAAGTTTAAACTTTTAACTCATAAAACTTTAAATACTGATAATTATATGTATTTACTTGAAACGAATTTAGCTGAGTTTAAAGATAAAATTGAAGTAATGGTTTTTTGTAGTGTTGTGCCATCTTTAGATGATATTTTTAAAGCGATTGCCATTAAGATGAATGTTGAGTGTATAGAAATTACTGTTCAAGATAAAGGCGATTTAAAAATTATGTTAGAGGATGAAACAGAACTAGGTAGTGATATTTTAGTTGGAGTTTTAGCTGCTATTAAAAAATATAAAGAGCCTTTGATAGTAATTGATTTAGGAACAGCAATTAGTATGGCTGCAGTTAATGAAAAAAAAGAAATGTTAGGTGGAATTATAATGCCTGGTATGGCAACCTCATACAAAGCATTATTTAATAAAGCTGCTAAATTAAATGATGTAGAAATTGCTGTACCTAAAAATGTAATAGGAAAAAATACTAAAGAAAGTCTTCAAAGTGGAATGACATATGGTTTTGCTTCTTTACTAGATGGAATGATTAGAAAGGTAAAAAAGCAGATGGGGGAAGCTAAGGTTATTATTACTGGTGGGAATGCACTGGATATTATGCATCTTTTTGAAGAAAAGATAATTTATGATGAAAATTTATTATTAGAAGGATTGTTAATGCTAGCAAAAAAATAAAAGATAAAGAAGGTATTTAAAATGAAAGAAATAGAAAATGCCAATTTAGAATTAGTAGAATTAATGAAAGCCTCATCGCAAGATATTTTTGAATACCATCCATAGGATATTGCTGTAATTTATCAGGCTTTTGAAGACGAAGAACGTTTAGAGTTTAATCAAAATTTTACGCCAGCAGAATTGGCAAAAATTTATGAACACATTGATAGTAAGATTGCTTTAGAATATTTAAGTCAAATGCCGTTGAAGGTTGGAGCTAAAATATTAGAAGAAATGGATATTGAAGAGGCAGTTGATATTTTACAACTTTTAGAGGAAGAAGAAGTTTTAAGTTATGTTTCGTTTATCAATAAAGAAACAGCTAAAGAAATAAAAACATTACTTAAGTATGATGAAGAAGTTGCTGGTTCAATTATGGGGACTAGTTATGTTGAAATTCCAGTTGATTCTTTAGTAAAAGATGCTATGAAAATAATGATTCAAGAAGCTAAAGATACTTCATACATTAATACTTTATATGTAGTTAATAAAAAAGGAGTTTTAGTTGGAGCTTTAGGATTAAAACAATTAATCATTGCTCGTAAAGAAGATAAAATTATAGATATTATGACTGAGAAGGTAATCTCAGCTAATGTAATGAGTCAAAAAGAAGATGTTGCATCTTTAATGCAAGACTACGATATTGATGCAATTCCTATTGTTGATAATAAAAACAATATGTTAGGTATTATCACATTTGATGATATTATGGACGTAATTACTAAGGAATCAGAAGAAGATTATGCGATGTTAGCCGGTTTAACAAGTGGGGCAATTGAGGCTACTAGAGAAAGTATTTTTTCAGCGGTAAAAAAACGTGTTCCTTGGTTAATGATATTATTAGTACTTAATTTATTCACCTCACTAATTATTAGTGGTTTTGAAAAAACTCTTGCAACAATTGGTTTGCTTGCGATGTTTATGCCACTGGTATTAGGAATGGCTGGTAATACTGGGACTCAAAGTCTAGCTGTTACGATTAGATCTTTATCAGAAGATGCGTTAAAATCAAAAAAAGAAGTTATTAAGCATATTTTAAGAGAAGCTTTAATTGGATTTTTTAATGGACTTGTTGTTGGTATAATGGTTTTTTTAATGGCTAATTTAGTCGTTGGTATTACAACTAATGCTTTCTTTACAGCTGAAAACATTAAAACAGGAGCTGTAATTGGTGCTAGTATTATGCTTACCTTAGCAGTGTCAACTACTGCTGGAGCGTTGATTCCTGTTGTTTTCAATATGATAAAAATAGATCCTGCTTTAGCAAGCGGACCACTAATTACAACCATAAATGACATCGTTGCTTTAACAATTTACTTTGGACTAGCTACAATACTTCTTTTATAAGACTCAAGGGGAAACCTTGAGTCTTTTATTATCCTTAAACCAAGGTTAAAAAAAGAAGTTTCAAAATCAAAAACGATAGACTTTTAAAGTTCTAAATGCTAGAATAAATTGAAGAGTTATGCATATATATTTAAGATAATTATAAAAAATCTTAGGGAAGGAGATTGCATAAATAAGATATTTATGCATCTAAAGTAAGGGGTATGAAAAGAATATTATTGTTTTTTGTTTTATTAGTAGTAGTAGGACTTGCTGGTTGTATGCAAACTAGTAATGTTACTTTAGAATTTCAAAGTAAGGCGTTTACTCTTGAAGTAGGTGAAACTGTTCAATTGTTACCAACAATTAAAGGAGCAGAAAGTTATACGGTAGTATACAATTCACTAGATCAAACAATTGTATCTGTTAATACTGAAGGACTTTTAACAGCTATTAGTGAAGGTACAACTAAAGTTGTAGCGCGTTTAACGGGTGTTGAAAATATTAGGGTAGATGTTGATGTGACAGTTATAAAAGGAACTGGGACTGACACACCAACTCCACCTAGTGAAAACAAAACTTTAAGTTTAGTTGTTGCTAATGGCGATAACAACATGATTCAAGAAGAAACAATTCAATTAAGATTATTGAGTGGTGTAAACACTTATGCTGGTCAAATTATTTGGATGTCTGGCAATCCAAGTGTTGCAACAGTATCTCCCACTGGTCTTGTAACAGCAGTTGCAGCAGGGACTGCAACAATTACAGCGATTGCTGGTAGTGAATTTAAAACAATTCAAATTAATGTTGAAGCTAAAGAACAAATAATAGTTCCTAATATTGAATCTATAACAATTAGTGGTAGCAGTTTTGTAACTGTTGAACAACAAACTACATTAACTGTAACAGATAATACAGGTAATGTTGCTAGAGTTATTTGGGTTGCAGATACTCCACATGTAGCAACAATTAATGAAATGGGTGTTGTAACAGGCGTTTCAACTGGTATTGCACAATTTACAGCTAAGGCTCAAGGTAGCCAAAATATAACAGCTAGTTATATGATGCTTGTAAAAGAAGCAGACAGTAGTGGTGGTGGCAGCAATATAACTTCAATTGAAGTTACAGGTGTTGCTGAAATATTAACTGGAAATAAAATGAAATTAAATGTAACATATACTCCTTCAACAGAAGCAGCAACTTTTACTTATACATCAACTAATGAATCTGTAGCAACAGTTGATGCTGCTGGTTGGGTAACAGGAGTTGGTGGTGGTACTGTTCAAATAGTTGTAACTTTAAATGAAGATACTTCTAAGAGTGCAACATATACAGTTACAGTAATCCCATTACCAGAAGGAATTACAATTAGTGGTGCTAATAACGTAAGTTATGGACAAAATATATTATTACAAGCTGCGGCTTATCCTATTGGAGCAAGTAGTTTAGTTACTTGGACAAGTAGTAATACTGCAATTGCAACAGTTGATGCAAATGGTAGAGTAACAGGTGTTGCAACTGGTTCTGTAACAATTACAGCAACTTCAATCGTATCAAGCACAATTAAAGCAACTCATCAAGTTACAGTTAGTGATGCGATGAATATAACATTAAATCCAACAAGTTTATCAATTGCTGCAGGTGCAAGTCAAACAATTACTGCAACTGTAATTGCAGCATCACTAACAGATAAATCAGTTGTTTGGAGTAGTAGTAATACTAGTGTTGCAACAGTAGATGCAAATGGTAAAGTAACTGGTATTGCTCAAGGTAGCGCAACAATTATCGCTAAACTTAATGCTGATAATAGTATTCAAGCTCAAGCAAGTGTTACTGTTTCTCAAGCAGCAACTCCTTCAATTTCACTTTCAGATTCAAGTATATCAATAATTACTGGTACAACAAAAACTTTAACAGCAACAGTAAGTAATACTAGTAATACAAGTGTTACTTGGAGTAGTAGTAATACTGGTGTTGCAACAGTTTCTAATGGTGTTGTAACAGGCGTTGCAGCAGGTAGTGCAACAATTACAGCAACTTCAGTTGCTGATACATCAGTAAAAGCAACATGCGCTGTAACAGTAACAGCAGCTCCAGCAGGAACTCTAACAGTAACGCAAAGCCCAACTGGAACAATTGCAGTTGGAGCAAGTGGTTATCAAATATATGTAGCCGATTCAAGTGGAACAGCTGTTTCAAGACTTGAATGTACATTTACATCAAGTAACTCAAGTGTTGCAACAGTTTCAGCATATGGAACAATTTCAGCTTTAGCAAATGGCACTGCAACAATTACAGTAACTCATTCAACAAAAGGAACAGGCTCAATTGTTTTAACAATTGGATCTGGTGGTGGGACAACTCCTCCAGTTAATCCTCCAGCAGGAAGCCTAACAGTAACACAAAGCCCAACTGGAACAATTGCAGTTGGAGCAAGTGGTTATCAATTATATATTTCAGATTCAAACGGTAGTATCTCAAGAACTGAATGTACATTTACATCAAGTAATAGTAGTGTTGCAACAGTTTCTTCATACGGAACAATTTCAGCTTTAGCAGCTGGTACTGCAACAATTACAGTATCTCACCCAACAAAAGGAACAGGCTCAATTACTTTAACAGTTGGCGGTGGTGGCACAACACCTCCTCCATCATCAGGAGCTGATTATCCTCAACATATCATTGTAGATAAAGCAAGTACTTATACTGGTACATTTAGTAATGTTCAATTATCAGGTAGTAAATTAGTGTTAAGCAGTGGTGCAACTTCAGGAACTTATACTTCTAAACAATTTTCTAGTGCAATATCGTTTACTAAAATGGTTGGTTCGTGGTCTGCAACTTACCCTGCTACAAGTGCTACAGTTGAAGTTCAATTTAGATTAAAGATTGGTTCAACTTGGACAAGTTATTTATCTTATAGACAATGGGCTAAAGGAAAAACAAATTCAGCTGTTGATACATCAGTTAGTGGTGCTAAGATTAGTTGTGATGAAATCTATACAACAGGATCTGCTGCAACAGGCTTCCAATATACAGTTACACTTAGAAGAGCATCAGCAACTTCTTCAAGCCCTCAATTATCACTGGTTGCTGCAACATTATATAACTCAGGAAGAAACACAGCTTCTATTTATGATGTTACACAATATCCTACTTCAAAAGTTTATTCAGTAGAACGTCTATATCAATATAGTGTATCAGGAATTGGTGGTATTATATGTAGTCCTACAACTTCAACAATGTTATTGAAATGGAAAGGTGCTACAGCATTTGGTGGATATACTTATCCTCATCAATACATTGCAGGTATTGCATATGATTCAGGTTCAAAAATTTATGGTAACTGGACATATAACTGTGCAACAATTGGATCTTATGGTTATAATAGTTATGTTAGAATGATGTATTCTTATCAAGAATTAGTAAGACATTTAGCATATGTTGGACCAGTTGGTGTAAGTGTACAAGGTACAGTAGCAGGTAGTCAAGGAAGTTATTATACAAACGGACACTTAATGGTTGTTAGAGGTTATAGTAGAAGTGGTACTTCTGTAACATTTAATATTAACGACCCAGCTAAGAATGTAGCTTATACTATGACATCAACTCAACTTATGAATTGTTGGTCTGCTAAGAAAGTTGCATATATTGTAGAATAATTAATTAAAATAAAAAGGAATATTTCTTTTAAGAAATATTCCTCTTTTTTTATTTATAATGTTTTTTCCATACTTTTATGTTCAGTGTTAGCTTCAATATAGACTTTGCTAGTAGTAATAAAACCTAGACTTTCATAGAATTTAATGGCACCAACTTGAGCACTAATTTTAATTTTTACACATTTCTTTTTTTTACAAAATTTAATTACTGCTTCCATTAAAGCTTGTCCTACTTTATGACGCCTATATTCTTTTAAAACACAAATTCTACTAGCTTTAGCATAATCATCAATTAACTTTACTCTAGCAGTTCCTACTGCTTTTTTATTTAAATAGGCAATAAAAACAGTTTGGTTTAATTCATCTAAATCAAATTCTAAATCAAAGGCTACATTTTGTTCTTTAACAAACACTTCTTTTCTAATTAAAAAACAATCCATTAATTCTTTAGCACTTTTTACAAGTTTTACTTTCATGTTAACACCACATAAAGAATGACTAGAATTGAAACTATTAAGCAATAAAATCCAAAGTATTTAAAATTATCTTTTTTGACTAATTTAAAAAACCATTTTAATGAAAAAAACGTTGCGATAATACTAGCAAGAAATGCTAGTGTGTAACCTAAAACGTGAATTGATTCAAGACCATTTTTTAAAATATTATAACAACCAAGTCCAAAGCTTGCAATACTGATTGGAATATACATCATAAATGAAAACCTTAAAGCCGTTGCTAATTCTAATTTTTTTATTACTCCAACTGAAGTTGTACTTCCTGATCTACTAATTCCAGGTAAAAGTCCAACACATTGACCTAGTCCCATTAATAAAGCATCAGACCATGTAATAGTAGTTCTGATAGCATTCTTTGAATAATAACTAATATATAAAACTAAAGCTCCAGTAATAAACAAACAAATTCCAACGCTTAATAATGTATTAAAGTTTTCGTTAATAAAATCTTCTAAAAAAAGTCCTACAATTCCTGCTGGAATTGTTGCTAGAAGTACTAATAAAATATATAAAAATTTACTTTTGTTTTCTTCTTTATTCTCTAAATCTTTTTTAAAGATAAAGTTAAACGAACCAACAATTAATTCTTTTAACATACTTCTAAAATAAAAGATAATTGCAATCAATGATCCAAAATTAACAATAATTAAAAAGTTTTCTTCAAAAGTAATTTTAAATATTTCTCTAAAGATTGTTACATGTCCACTAGATGAAATCGGTAAAGGTTCAGTAAAACCTTGGATTAAACCTAGTAAGAAGTATTTTAGTGCTTCAATCATTTGTTGTTTCTCCTATTTATGTAATAATAGATAACATAATTTATTGTATCGCTAAATGAGAATAATTGCAATAATAAAATGATAACGATTTTAAAATTGTAAATATTAATAATAGTTATTTTAAAAAAACTTAAATTGTGGTATAATGTTAATAGTTTTAGAAAATAGAAGAGTAAAAGGAAGGGAAAAATTATGAATATGAATTTAATTTTAGCTTTAACAAATGACCAATTAGTGTGGGTACTTTTAAGTGCTTTTGTATTACCAGTTTTTGCTTTGATATTAGTAGCTTTAATTATAAAGTTTGCTAAAACAAAAAAAGGACGTGTTGATTTAACTGTGCCAGATGATCAAAACGAAGTGTTTGAAACTACATATGGAGGAAAAGATAATATAGTAGAAGTAACTAAAGAATTAAGTAGAGTTACAGTAAAAGTTAAAGATTTAGAAAAAGTAGATTTAGAAGCCTTAAAAGAATTAGGTGCCGATGGAATATTAGTTGCAGGAGATTTGGTTAAATGTTCTTTTAAAGAAAGATCAGAGAACATTTATCAAATATTATTAAATATAAAAGGTGAAAATAAATGATTGAACAAAAAGCAATAGATACATTAAGAGTTTTATCAGTAGAAGCTATTTTGAAAGCCTCATCAGGACATCCTGGTATGGCTCTTGGTGCAGCACCAATTATGCATACTTTGTTTACTAAAGTTTTAAATTTTAATCCTAAAGTAGATAAATGGTTTAATAGAGATAGATTTGTTATGGCAGCAGGACATGGTTCTAGTTTGCTTTATTCTTGTCTTCATTTAGCAGGTGCAATTACGCTTGATGATTTAAAATCTTTTAGATCTTTAAATAGTATTACTCCAGGACATCCTGAACTAAATATCACTCCATGTGTTGATATTAGTAGTGGTCCTTTAGGGCAAGGGATACCTGAGGCGGTTGGGTTTGCAATTGCTGAAAGTTTCTTAGGGAGTAAATACAATACAGAAAATGTTAAAGTTGTAAATCACTATACATATGTCTTATGTGGTGATGGTGATATGCAAGAAGGCGCTACAATGGAAGCACTAAGCCTAGCAGGACATTTAGGCCTTAATAAATTAATTGTTTTATATGATTCAAATGATGTTCAATTAGATGGTGCTGTAAGTTTAGCAATGAGTGATGATACAAAGAAAAAAATGGAAGCCTTTAATTGGAATTATTTATTTGTTAAAGATGGTAACGATATAAAAGATATTATATCAAAAGTAAAAAAAGCTCAAAAGAGTAATAAACCAACTTTAATTGAAATTAAAACAGTAATTGGTTATGGCGCTAAAAAAGCAGGATCTTCAGCTGTACATGGTGCTCCACTTGCACTTGAAGAAGTGCAAGCAATGCGTAAGGCTTTAGGTGGAGAAGAGTTTAGTGTAGCAGATGAAGTATATGAATTATACAAAACAGTTCAAAAGAATGGCTGTAAGAAATATCGCAAATGGAAAAGAGATATTAAACAATATAAATTTGAAAGTTTTGAAAAATATCAAGAATTTGAAAAAATAATCAACAATGAATTTGCAGTGGATTTTTCTAAATTTTCATTCAAAGATAACAACAAAAAAGCCACTAGAAATTCTAGTAGTGAAGTTTTAAAATGGCTTGGTGAAAAAATTTCGACTTTAATTGGTGGGACTGCTGATCTTAGTTGTTCTACTAAAGCAAAGTTAAATGGAGATTTTTTCTCTAAAGATAATAGATTAGCTAGAAATATTGCTTTTGGAGTTAGAGAACATGCAATGGCTGGAATTTGTAATGGAATGGCAGCTCATGGTGGAGTGAAAGTATTTTGTAGTGGTTTCTTTGTTTTTAGTGATTATATGAAACCTGCAATGAGACTTGCTGCTTTAATGGAATTGCCAGTAATTTATGTTTTCTCACATGATTCAATTGCAGTAGGAGAAGACGGACCAACTCATCAACCAGTTGAACAATTAACAATGTTAAGAAGTATTCCTAATTTTGAAGTGCTTCGTCCAGCTGATCAATTTGAAATGTTAGCTTCATGGCAATTTGCAATAACTAGTTCTGAAACACCAGTTGCTTTAATTACATCAAGACAAGATTTAGAAAATGTTACATATGAGAAAGGCTTAAATAATACAATTCATGGCGGATATATTTTAAGTGATTTTGATAAAGATTTAGAAGGAATTATTATTGCAAGTGGGTCTGAGGTTAGTCTTGCTTTGGCGCTTCAAAAGAGTCTAGCAGAAGAAGGGCGTTTTGTTAGAGTTGTAAGTATGCCATCTCTTGGTTTATTTGAAAAACAATCAAAGAAATATAAAGAATCAGTTCTACCTAAAAAACTTAGTAAAAGATTAGTAATTGAAGCAAGTGATGCAATCCATTACTATAAATACTTAGGTGAAAAAGGACAAGTATATAATATCGAAAAGTTTGGTAAAAGTGCAAACGCTAAAATCTTGTTTAAAGATTATGGATTTGATTTAGAAAGTATTTTGGATTTCTATAAGTCAATGTAGGTAAAAAGTGTAAGGGCTATTTATTAAAATAGTTCTTTTTTTAAGGTCTAATTATTTGACAGTAAATTCATTTAGTGATAAAATATTAGAGCATTAATTTTGGAATAAATAAAAGGGGTAAATTATGGATTCAAAATTACTTTTTTATATTTTAAAAAGATTAGGGTTAGCGATACTAACTATTTTTTTAGTTATAACGATTACGTTTTTTGCGATGAATGCAATTCCTGGTGGACCTTTCTTAGCTGAAAAAGCTCCATCACCTGAAGTAATTGCAGCCCTAGAAGCAAAGTATGGTTTAGATAAACCTTTAGGAGAACAATACTTAAATTATTTGAAGGGCTTATTAAGATTTGATTTTGGTCCATCAATTAAACAAAGAGGAAAAGAAGTAAGTGATATTATTTCTGTTGGTTTTAAAAGTTCAGCCAAAATTGGAGGGATTGCAGCATTGCTTGCAATTGTTTCTGGAATTACATTTGGTTCAATTGCAGCAATCAAAAGAAATAAATGGTTAGACAAAACAATAATGGTTGGTTCAACTGCATTTGTTGCGATGCCATCTTTTGTTATTGCAACTCTTTTGTTAATTGCATTTTGTTTAAAGATCCAAATCTTCCCAGCTAGAGGTGATACCTTTGCTGGACTCATCTTGCCAATTTTTGCTTTGAGTTTATATCCAATGTCTTATATTACAAGACTTACTAGATCAAGTATGTTAGACGTACTTGGCCAAGATTATATTAGAACTGCTAAAGCTAAGGGTGTTGCACCAAGTAGAATAATTTATAAACATGCATTAAAGAATGCTTTGATTGCTGTAATTACTTATATTGGTCCAATGATAGCCTATATTTTAACAGGTAGTTTAGTAATTGAAAAAATATTTTCAGTACCTGGATTAGGACGTGCTTTTATTAGTAGTATTACTAATAGAGATTATATGATGATTATGGGAACAACTATTTTTCTAGCAACACTAGTAATTATTATGAATTTAATAACGGATATTTTATATAAATTTGTTGATCCGAGAATTGATTTTAGTTAGGAGGTAAAAGATGAATAAACCAAAGAAAAATCCATTTAGTTTACAACTTAATGTAGACGATTTTTTACCTGCTACAGAGGAAGAAAAAAAACAACAAGACCAGATGAGAGAAAGTGTTACTTTCTTTAAAGACGGTATGAGAAGACTTAAGAAAAATGTTATTGCGATGATTTGTTTTTGGATAATTGTAGTTATTACTTTAATGGCTCTTTTTGTACCGATGTTTTATCCTTATAGTTATGAAGAACAATTAGGTGTTCAACAGTTTCAAACTGTTGATTCATCATATAATAATTTAAGACCATTTCAATATGGAACAACTGAAAAAGAACGTATCGAAAGTGGTGAAAAAATATTCCCACATATTTTTGGAACAGATAGTTTAGGAAGAGATTATTTTATTAGAGTAGTTTATGGAACAAGAATTTCTTTAATAGTTGGTTTTTTTGCTAGTTTACTTGTTTTAATGATAGGACTAGTATATGGGTCTATTTCAGGATATGCTGGTGGTAAGACCGATTTAATAATGATGCGAGTCGTCGATATAATTTATTCTTTGCCGGATATGTTAATTATTATATTATTATCAGTTGTTTTAAGAAATACTATGAAACTTGATGGAACTTTTTTAGCTGCTATAGGAACCAATATGCTTAGTATTTTTATAGTTTTTGGACTTCTTTATTGGGTTAGCATGGCTCGTTTAATTAGAGGACAGATTTTAAGTGTTAAAGAACAAGAATTTGTTTTAGCAGCTAAATCAATTGGAGCAAGTCCTTTTAGAATTATTACCAAACATTTGTTGCCAAATTGTATTAGTGTAATTATAATTTCAACTGCCTTACAAATTCCATCAGCAATTTTTACTGAGAGTTTCTTATCGTTTATTGGACTTGGAGTGTCTGCTCCAATGCCTTCACTTGGCTCTTTAGCAAATGATGCTTTGGGTGGAATTGTATCATATTCATATAGATTAGTAATCCCTTCTATTACAATCTTTTTGCTTGTCTTATCATTTAATTTATTTGGTGATGGATTAAGAGATGCTTTTGATCCAAAACTTAAGAATTAAGGAGGGAGAGTAAAAATGAAAATTTTAGAAGTAAGAGATTTACAAACATCATTTTTTACACAATCAGGTGAAGTAAAAGCAGTTGATAAGGTTAGTTTTGATTTAACAGAAGGTAGGGTTTTAGGAATTGTTGGAGAATCAGGTAGTGGTAAAAGTGTTACAGCTTATTCTATTATGCAAATTCTAACTCCTCCTGGAAAAATTATTGGTGGAAGTATTAAATTAAGAGGTAAAGAATTAGTAGGTTTAAGTGAAAAAGAAATGCGTGAGGTTAGGGGAAATAAAATTAGTATTATTTTCCAAGACCCAATGACAAGTCTTAATCCAGTTTATAAAATTGGTAATCAATTAGTAGAAGGAATTTTGCTTCATACAAATAGAAATAAAAATGAAGCCTATGCTAGGGCTTTAGAAATGTTAGAACTTGTTGGAGTAAATGACCCTAGTAAAAGACTTGATCAATATCCACATGAGTTAAGTGGTGGAATGAGACAACGTGTTATGATTGCGATGGCTTTAGCTTGTGAGCCTGATATATTAATTGCAGACGAACCAACAACAGCTTTAGATGTTACAATCCAAGCTCAAATTTTAGAATTGATTAAAGATATTCAAAAGAAATTAGGAATGACTACAATTCTTATTACACATGATTTAGGAGTTGTTGCTGGGATGTGTGATGAGGTTGCAGTAATGTATGCTGGTAGAATTGTTGAATATGGAACAACTGATCAAGTTTTTTATAATCCAAAACATGAGTATACAAAAGGATTGATGAAATCTATTCCAAGTGTTGATCATAAGAAAGAAAGATTAATTCCAATCGCTGGAAGTCCGGTAGATTTATTAAATCTACCAAGTGGTTGTCCTTTTTCTCCAAGATGTGAAAAAACAATGAAGATTTGTTTAAGAGAATATCCTAAAGCATTAGAGATTGAAAAAGGTCATATGTCAGCTTGTTGGATGAATTTAAAAGATAAAGTTTAGAGGCTAGCTTATGAATAATAAAAATAAAAAATCGGATACATTTGAAGAGGGTGAAGTTTTAATTGAGGTTAAAAATTTAAAACAATATTTCTCAATTAATACTGGCTTTTTAAAAAATACTTTTTTAAAAGCAGTTGATGATGTTTCTTTTGAAATTAAAAAAGGTGAAACATTAGGCTTAGTTGGTGAATCTGGATGTGGTAAGACTACAGTTGGAAGAACTTTACTTAATTTATATAAACCGACCTCTGGAGAAATCTTTTATAAAGGAAAGCAAATTAAAACAAAAGATGATATCAAAAAGTTCAGACAAAAAGCTGCGATGGTTTTTCAAGATCCATATTCTTCGCTTAATCCAAGAATGACTGTAGGAGATATAATTGGTGAACCACTAGATGTTCATAAATTATATGATACTAAAGAAGAAAGAAAACGCCGTATTGATGAATTGATGAGTTTAGTTGGCTTATCAAGTGAACATGCTACTAGATATGTTCATGAGTTTAGTGGTGGTCAACGTCAAAGAATAGGAATTGCTAGAGCTTTAGCAGTTAATCCTGATTTTATTGTTTGTGATGAACCAGTATCTGCTTTAGACGTTTCAATTCAAGCTCAAGTAATAAATATGTTTAAAGACTTACAAGATAAGTTAGGTTTAACGTATTTGTTTATTGCTCATGATATTCATGTGGTTGAGCATATTTCAAATAGAATTGCAGTAATGTATTTAGGAAAAATAGTAGAGGTTGCAGAAGCTGAAGAATTAACTTCTAATCCACTACATCCTTATACAGTTTCTTTGATGTCAGCAGTACCAGTACCAGATCCTAAAACTGCAAGAATTAAGAAAAGAATTATTTTACAAGGAGATGTACCAAGTCCATTAAATGTTCCAACAGGTTGTGCTTTTAGGACAAGATGTCCTAAAGCAACTGATGCATGTAGTGGAGAGTCTCCAAGTTTAAAAGAAATAAAACCTAATCATTTTGTGGCATGCTATAATATTTCTTTAAATGAAAAGCCAAATATTGACAAAAAATTAAAAAAGTGATAGAATTACTTGTCTATTAAAAAGGAGGAAAGACAAAAAAATATGTTTAAAAAAATTTCAATGTTTTTATTAGTATTAATTTCTGTCCTAGCTCTATCAGCTTGTGGTAAAAAATCTGATAGACTAGTTGTATGTGTTGGTCCAAATCCGGACACAATTGACCCTGCATTAAACAGTGCTGTTGATGGTGCAACTTTAATTATCCATGCATTTACTGGATTAGTTGGATATCAACAAGATGAAAACGGTGCTTTACAGTTAGTTCCTGAACTAGCTAAAGAATTACCTGCACCTGTTGCATTAGAAGGTGGAAAAGTTAAATATGAATTTACTTTAAAAGATGACTTAAAATGGTCTGATGGAACAGCTTTAACTGCTAAAGATTTTGAATATGCATGGAAAAGAGCTGCGTCTGTTGAACTTGGAGCTGACTATAGTTACATGTTTGATGTAATTGATGGTTGGGCAGATCTATGGGCTGATGAACCAGCTGAAGGTGCTGAATTAAATGTTACTGCATCTGAGGATGGGAAAAAATTAACAGTTGTATTAACTACTGCATGTCCTTATTTCTTTGAATTATGTGCATTCTCTACTTTTATGCCAGTTAAAGAAGAAGTTGTTGAAGCTAACCCTGAAACATGGGCAACAAAAGTAGCTACATATATTGGAAATGGCCCTTTCAAAATTACTGAATGGACAGCTGATAGTAAAATCGTTATGACTAAGAATGAATATTATCATAATGCTGATGATATTAAACTTAAAGAAATTGAATTTGCATTATCAGATGATGATACAGCAATTCTTACAAACTACAAAACTGGTGCTTATGCATTAATTGATAGCGTTCCAAATGATGAAATCGCTGCATTAAAAAAAGACTATGCTGATGAATTAGTTGTTGCTGGTCAACTTGGAACTTATTACATTAACTTTAACGTTGACTTTACAGCAACTTCAGCAACTTCATCTGATTTTTATAAAATTGGTGATGAAGAACTTTCTGAAGAAAATAAAGTTAAAGTTAGAAAAGCTTTAGGTTTATTAATTGATAGAAATTATATCGCTGAAGAAATCGGTCAAGCTGGACAACAACCTGCTAACTCTTATGTTCCAATTGGTTTAACTGAACCAGATGGTTTAACTCAATTTGTTGCTAAGAATGGTCCTGCAGGAGATGGAAAAGGTTACTACAGCGTTGATAAAGCTGATTATCAAGCTAACTGTGCTCAAGCTGTTACATTATTAAAAGAAGCTGGCTATACTTATGATGAGGCAACTAAGAAATTTACTAACTTCCCTACATTTGAATATCTTTATAATACAAGTTCAGGACATAAAGCAATTGCTGAATATATCCAATCTGTTTATTCGGGATATGGAATTGAAATTACTCTTGCAAATCAAGAATGGGGAACATTCTTAAATACTAGAAAAGAAGGAGACTTCGTTGTTGCTAGAAATGGTTGGTTAGGTGACTACAATGATCCTATTTCATTCCTTGATATGTGGACATCAACTAGTGGAAATAACGACTCTCAATTTGGTAAAGGTGCACATGCAACTGTTGCAATCTATGGACCAGAGAAAAACAAAACATGGGCTGAAACATATGATGTTTTAATCGCTGAAATTAAAGCTTCATCTGATCAAGAAGTTCGTTTTGCAAAAATGCATCAAGCAGAAAACATGATTATGGATACAGGAGCAATCACTCCAATCTATTTCTATACTGACCTTTATATGGTTAGTCCTAAATTAGAAGGATTCTTTGCTTCTCCATTAGGATATAAATTCTTCATGTATGCATCTTTAAAATAGTCTTATAAATTAGATTGTTTAAAAAGCATTTCGCTTAGGCGAAGTGCTTTTTTTGATGTTTAATTAAATAATAGTTTTTCTTATTATGTCTAATAATGTTTTACTATTAACTTAAGTTGCAGGTTAACCTACAATTTTTTATTTATTTAAAAGATATAATATGGTATAATACATAGTAGTAATTATTAAAGTATTAGGTGTAATATGAGACTTAGAAAAGATAAGAATGCTAATGAGGTTATTTTAGAAAATCCAGATTTAGTTATTAAAGGTTTTGAAGAAAAAATTAATAATTGGAAAAAAATATATAATAAAGAAAAAATATATTTAGAAATAGGAATGGGTAAGGGGAAATTTATTATTGAGAATGCTTTAAATAATAAAGATATCTTATTTATTGGATTAGAAAAAGAAGCAACAGTTTTAGTTAAAGCGTTAAAAAAAGCTAAGAAATTAGAACTTGATAATTTGGTTTTTTTAAATGAAGATGCTAGTAATATAAAAACAATTTTTGGTAATAAAGAGATTGATAAAATCTATTTAAACTTTTCAGATCCTTGGCCTAAAAAACGTCATACTAAAAGAAGGCTAACTAGTGAGAGTTTTTTAATGGATTATAAATATGTTTTAGCAGATGATGCTTTAATAGAATTAAAAACTGATAATCCAAAACTTTTTGCTTATACTATTATAACTTTAAATAATTATAATATGGAATTTTTAGACTTATCAGTTGATTTACATAAAGAAAAAGAAAATATTATTACGACTGAATATGAAGAGAAGTTTTTAAAGAGTAATAAACCAATTTATTATTTAAAGGTTAGGTTTAAAAAAGGTGAGGAAAATGGATTTAAAGCATTATGAAAATTTGCTTAATTTAAGAGGTGTTTCTGGAGCTGAAAAAGAAGTTAGAGATTATTTAGAAAAAGAATATAAAAAATATAATGTTGAAATAATTAAAGATAATTTAGGTGGTATTTTTGCTTTAAAAAAAGGTAATAAGAATGATTTAAAAATTGTTGTTGCTGCTCATATGGACGAAGTAGGAGCAATGGTTAGTAATATTACAAAAGAAGGCTTTATTAAGTTTATTGTAATTGGTGGAGTTTTGCCTGAGGTTTTTCTCTCTCAACATATTGAAATAACTACTAAAGATGATGAGGTTGTAAAAGGAGTAGTAGCAACAATCCCACCACACTTAAGCAGTGATTCTAAGGAATTAAAAATTGAGGATATGTTTATAGATATTGGAGCATCTTCTAAACAGGAAGTGCTTGATTTAGGAATTGATATAGGAAGTTTTGTTAACTTTATAAATCAATATTATCATTTAAAAAATCAAGAAAGAATTGTATCAAAAGCTTGGGATAATAGATTTGGTTGTGCTATGACTATTGATATTTTAGAAAGCATTCAAAATGAAGCTCATGATAATACTTTAATAGTTGGTGCGACTGTTCAAGAAGAGGTTGGTTTAAGAGGGGCTAAAGTTGCTAGTCAAATGCTAGAGGCTGATATATTTATTGCAGTTGATGCATCTCCTGTTAGTGACTTTTTAAATGCACCAGATGGTTTTGGAAAATTAGGCGAGGGCTTTTTGGTTAGGCTTTATGATCCTGGTTATATTATGAACATAAAAGTAAAGGATTATATTATTTCTCTTGCTAAGAAAAATAATATTAAATATCAAGAGTTTTTTTCTAAAGGTGGTACTGATGCAGCAGCTGCTCAATATAATTCTAATGTTGCTTTAACTATAGGATTACCTTGTAGATATATTCATTCAACAGCTTCTATTGCTGATGTAAAAGATATTGAAGCAGTAAAACAAATCATACTAGCAATTATAAAAGATTTAGATAAAGAAAAGTTTTTAAAAATTAAAAAATAAGGGAGGATTAACATATGAAGAAAGGTATTATAATTTTAGCGGATCATTTTGAAGATGTTGAAGCTATTGCTACAATTGATGTTTTAAGAAGAGCAGGTTTAGAGATTACAATGGTGTCTGTTAAAGACACTCTAGACTTAGAAACTCAATCTAAAATTCAAATAAAAGCAGAAAAACTGCTTAAAGATGTTGATGTAGTAGATTATGATTTTTTAGTGATACCAGGTGGGAAAGCAGTTAATGAAACTTTAGTTAAAAACGAAGAATTAACTACTTTAATAAAGGCTTTTGTTTTTGGTGAAAAGCTAGTCGCAACAATTTGTGCTGCACCACTTTTACTTGGTAAGTTAGGCTTTTTCTGGGATAAAAAATTTACATGTTTTCCAAGTTGTGAGGAAGGTATAACAGGTAAGTATACGGCTAAAGAATTAGAAGTAGCAGATAATTTAATTACTGCAAGATCAATGTATTATTCTATGGACTTTGCTATAGCGATAGTTGAATATTTATTAGACAAAGAAAAAGCTAAAGAAGTGATGCAAAGTATTAAAGGATTAAAGTAAGGCATAATTTATGCCTTATTTTAATTTGATTTTATTTTTAAAAAACTTGAAGAAAAGAACATAATGTGTTAAAATATTAGTAATTATTATTAATGGAGAATATGATGGCAAAAACAAATCCAAAGGTTTCTTTAAAAAAAGAAACTGTTAAAGAAGAACCTAAAACAATAGAAGACAAAGAAGTTATAACTGAAGAAATAGAAACAAAAAAGTCTAAGAAAAAAGGTAAAAAAGAGACTTATGTAATTCCAAGATATAACCCTAAAATTACTGAAGGCTTAACAGAAGAACAAATTGCTGAAAGAATAGAGCATGGAATTTTAAACGTAAGTGCAATTGAACATGGTAAAAGTGTTTTAAGTATTATCATTACTAATATCTTTACATTCTTTAACCTTTTATATTTTATCATTACAGTTTTATTAATTATGGCAAAAGAATATAAGAACTTACTTTTCTTAGCGATAATAATACCTAATATTATTATTGGTTTAGTTCAAGAATTAAAAGCCAAAAGTACGATTAAAAAGTTATCGTTAGTATCTTCTCCAACTGCTGTTGTTATAAGAGGTGGAAAAGAAATAGAAATACCAGTTGAGGAAGTAGTTTTAGATGATATCATTTATTTAAAAAATGGTAAACAAATCTGTGCTGACAGTGTTGTTTTAGATGGTCAAATCGAAGCTAATGAATCTCTTTTAACTGGTGAATCTGATGCGATTGTTAAGAAAAAAGGAGACCTTTTATTATCAGGAAGTTTTGTAGTATCAGGAGCATGTTATGCAAGAGCTGATAAGGTTGGTAAAGATAATTACTTAGAAAAACTTTCTAAAGATGCCAAACAATATCGTAAACCGCGAAGTGAATTAATGAGATCTTTGAAAATTACGATTAAAGTAATTGCGGTTTTAATTATAATTTTGATTTATCCAATGTATCTAACTAATAGTAGTGGTGGAGCTGATTTTTCTAGTATTGTTACTTCTACGGCCGGTTCTGTAATTGGGATGATTCCAGCTGGACTTTTCCTACTAACAAGTGTTGCTTTAGCAGTAGGTGTTATTAGACTTGCTAAGAATAATACTTTAGTTCAAGAACTATATGGTATTGAAATGTTAGCTAGAGTTGATGTGCTTTGTTTAGATAAGACAGGTACTATTACAGATGGTACAATGAGAGTTTGTGATTGTGTTGAAATTAAAAACGAAACTGAATATACAGTAAGAGAAATAATCGGTTCGATGATGAATGCCTTTCAAGATAGAAATCCAACATCTGAGGCTTTGATTAAATATTTTGATATTAATAAGGTTTTAAAAGCAAAAGAAATTGTTCCTTTTTCTTCTCAAAGAAAATACAGTGCAGTTACTTTTGAAAAGAGTAGTACATTTATAATTGGTGCCCCAGAAATTGTGTTGGTAGATCAATATCCAAGAGTTAGAAATAAAGTAAATAAATTTGCAGCTCAAGGTTGTAGAGTTTTAGTTTTAGCACAAGCTGGTTCATCTGTTAAAGAAAAGATTCCAAACAATGCTAAAGCAATTGCTTTAATTGTCATTCAAGATCATATTAGAGAAGATGCTATTGATACTATTCAGTATTTTAAAAATAATGGAGTAGATGTTAAAGTAATTTCTGGTGATAATCCAACAACAGTCTCAGAAATTGCAATGAGAGTTGGAATTTCTGGTGCTGAAAGATGTATTAGTTTAGATGGTAAATCAGATGAAGAAGTAAAATCTTTAGCACTAGATTATACTGTTTTTGGAAGGGTTGCTCCAAATCAAAAGAAACTTTTAGTTCAAGCCTTAAAAGAACATAAAAAAACAGTAGCAATGACAGGAGATGGAGTTAATGATATCCTAGCCTTAAAAGAAGCAGATTGCTCAATTGCAATGGCATCAGGAAGTGAGGCAACTCGTTTAGTATCCCATCTTGTCTTAATGGATTCAAACTTTGCATCTATGCCTAAGGTTGTAAATGAAGGTAGAAGAGTAATTAATAACATTGAAAGAACTTCAACTTTATTCTTAGTTAAAACACTATTTTCAATTTTATTAACAATTCTTTATATTGCTCTTTCAAAACCATATCCATTCCAACCAAAAGATTTAGCGATGGTTGAATATTTCTGTATTGGAATACCTGCTTTCTTCTTATCGCTTCAACCTAATAATGAAAAGGTAAGAGGACGCTTTATTTTAAACGTTTTAAGGAATTCAATTCCTGGAGCTTTAACAGTCTTATCATTCCATTTGATTCTTAACTTTATCAATCAAATCTTTAATATTTTGCCAGCTAGTATGCAAGTTATTCAAATGAGTCCTGATGAATTTAGAGTTATTATAATTTTAGTAACTACTTTTGTAGTAGGTTTAGTTTTATATGAAGTGTGTAAACCATATAACTGGTTTAGAAGAATTTTATTCTTAACAATGATTCTTTTCTGCTTTTTATATTTATTAATATTCTCAGGAATAATGAATATACCACTTGAACTTTTAAGCCTACAAAGTGTTTTATTAATGATAATAATGGTATTGATTGCTCATCCGATTATGAAAGGGATTAGGTATCTTTTTAATAAAATATAAATAAAAGGTTTGCGTTTTATTAGAGAGTGTAGTATAATCCTTAACGGAATAAAAATATCCTTGCTTAAATAAAAAGATTTAAGCCAATATGACCAGAAGGAGGTGGAAAGAATGAAAGAATACTTAGGTATGTACATCATTCGTCCAAAAGATTTAAATGAAGAAATGGTTGAATCAGTAGTTAGTGATATCAACAAAATTTTCACTGACAATGGTAGTGAAGTTCTTGAAGTAAATCAATGGGGAATGAAAGATTTTGCATATGTTATTCAACAAGCAGATGAAAATGGTCTTACTAAATATCACAGAGGTTATTATGTGAAATTTAGAGTTAAGGCAACTGAAGTTGCTATTAAAGAATTTTCACGTGTATGTAATATCAGAGAAGACATTTTAAGACATATCATTGTTAAAGATTAGGGAGAAAGAATATGAATAGAGTAATTTTAACTGGAAGACTAGTAAAAGATCCAGAACTAAAACATACATCAAATAATATTCCTTATGTTCAATTTACGATTGCTGTGAATAGACCGTTTGCTGCAAAAGATTCTAACGCGCAACAAGCAGATTTTATCTCTTGTGTTGTTTGGAGACAAGCAGCTGAAAATTTAGCAAGATATATTAAAAAGGGCGGTTTAATTGGAATAGAAGGAAGAATCCAATCTAGAACTTATGATGATGCTAGTGGAACAAGACAATATACAATGGATGTTGTATGTGATAGTATTGAATTTTTAGAACCAAAGAGTAAGTCTGATTCAAGTGGTGATTATGATTATAGACCACGTTATGAAGAACCAAAAAGACAAGAACAAAAACAAAGTAAAGATCCATTTGAAAATGTAAAGAGTAACTTTGATATTTCAGATGATGATCTACCATTTTAAGGAGGAAAAATAATGGCATATTTTCGTGCGAAACGTAAAAAAACTTGCTATTTTACAGATAATAAAGTTGAAAAAATAGACTTTACTGATTATGAATTGTTAAAAAAATTCATCTCTGATAGAGGAAAGATTTTACCTCGTAGAGTTACAGGAACTAAAGCTATTTATCAAAGAGAATTAGCTGTTGCAATTAAAAGAGCAAGACATATGGCTTTATTGCCGTTTGTTAAAGAATAGTAAATTTAAAGCCATATCTATCTGATATGGCTTATATTTTTCTTTTGATTTAATATAAAATCTTTTACTTTACTAAAGATTATGATATAATAAATTACGTTAATAAGCTAAGAGGTTTTAATTATGAAACAAAAAAACAGAATATTTTGGGCTTTATTAATCATAATAATTTTAGGAGTAGCGGTATTTATTTATTCGTTATTTAAGGGTGAGGGCAGTTCTTTAATCTCTTATATTTCAATAAGTATTGCTTTAGTAGCTTCTTTAATTCTTAATATTACTAATTTCAATTTGAAAAGTCAGAAGAAATTAGAATGGCTAGAAAAAAGAATGGGTTTATGGAATTCCATTTCTTTTCGTGTTCAAAAAGCAGGTGAGGTTTCATTTAATGAAATTCCGATTGCAATTTTGATTTTTGATAATGATTTTATTATTCAATGGGTTAATAAGTTTGCTAAAGAAATTTTTATGAGTCCCTTATTAGAAAGAGATATTGAAAACATTAATAAAGAATTAGCTGAAAAGTTAACTAATAAAATTAATGCTTTTGAAATAACTGTATATGGAAGAATTTTTCATTGTAGAGTTTTATACGAATTTAATATTATTTACATGACTGATGTTACAGAAAAAATGGTTATTCAAAAACAATACGAAGAAAGAATTCTAGCACTTGGAATGATTAACTTAGATAATTTAGATGAAGCGTTTGTTTCTTTTGATACAAAAAGTAAAGCATTACACCTTAGTAATATGATTGGGCTTTTAGAAGAGTGGGCTAATAAATATGATTTTTATATTAAGGGTTATAGTGAAGAACGCTTTTTGATGGTTTTAGATAATTCTCAACTTCAAGAAATCAAAAAAAGTAAATTAGATATTTTATCTAGTTTAAAAGAATATTGTATAAAATATAATATTAGAGTCAGTGCTAGTATTGGTATAGCGTGTAAGGATATTGATTCAAGTTCTCTTGCTGATTTAGCATTAGAACAATTAAATCTAGCAATCTCACGTGGTGGAGATCAAGCAGCGATTTTAGAAAATGATGAAGTAAAATATTATGGTGCTTTAATTGAAGGCTTTGAAACAATCACGCCACCTTATATTAGAATGAAAGCAGAAGAGTTAAAAGACTTGATGCTTGAAGCATCAAATGTTGTAATTCTTTCTCATACTAATATGGATGTAGATGCTTTTGCATCATCCTTAGCAGTTCAAAAGATTGCAATGTCTTTAAATAAACCTTCAAAAATAGTTTTTGAAGAAAATTTAGTTGATGATACTGTTAAGAATATTTATGAGAATATAAAGCTTTCACATATTAATATTTTTAATTATTTAGTTTCAAGAAAAGAAGCTTTAGCATTAATGGATACATCAACTCTTTTAGTAATAGTTGATTGTCAATATGAGAATATTTTAATGGATGCTAAAGTATATAAAAAAGCTCATAAGATTGCGATAATTGATCATCACAGAAGAAATACAAATGCTATTGATAATCAAATATATTCATATATTCAAACATCATCATCATCAAGTGTGGAACTTGTTATTGAGATGATTGGTTTCTTAGATCCAAGTAAAATTGAGATTTCTCCAATTGAGGCTACTTGGATGCTAATGGGAATTGTCATTGATACTAATTCGTTTACTTATAGAACTTCTCATAGAACATTTAATGTACTTGCTACATTAAATAAAATGGGTGCTGATATGGTACTTGCTAAGAGATACTTAAGAGAAGAATATGAATACTTTACTAAAAAAACTGCATTAATAAAAGATGCATCAATTGTTGCTGATGAGTTTGTTGTAGCAGTTGGAGAAGATGAAATTTACCAACGTAATTTTCTAGCAAAAGTTGCTGATGATTTAATAGATATTGATAAGATAAAAGCAGCTTTTTGTATTGGAAAGATTAGTGCTACTGAAATTGGAATAAGTGCCAGAAGCTTAGAAGAATTTAATGTTCAAGTCTTTATGGAAGAATTAGGTGGTGGTGGGCATTATAATAATGCTGCTGCGCAATTATCTAATTATACGTTAGAAGAAGTTAAAGAATTGTTAATTAAAAAATTATCTAAAATTAAGGAAGAAGGTAAAAATAGTATGAAGATAATTCTTACAAAAGATGTAAAAGGAAAAGGAAAAGCTAATGATATCATTAATGTTCCAACTGGACATGCCAATTTCTTAATTAAAAACAATCAAGCAATTGAGGCTACAGTTGATAATATTAAACAATTAGAGTTAAGAAATTTAGAAAACAAAATGGCCGAACAAAAACATCTTGAAGAAATGCAAGAGTTAAAAAAACAACTTGAAACTTTAAGTATTAAAGTTGCAGTTAGAGTTGGTCAAAACGGTAAACTATTTGGAAGTATTACAAACAAACAAATTGTAGAAGAATTTAAAAAACAACATAATATTGAACTTGAAAAAAGAAAAGTTTTATATGATAAAGATATTGAATCTTTAGGAACTTACTCAATTCCAATTCAGCTTCATAAAGATGTACTAGCTAATATTAAAGTTCATGTAGTGGAGATGACGAAAAATGAATGATAAAATAAATTCCCCTTTTAATACCCAAGCAGAAATGTTTTTATTAGGCAGTGCTTTACTTGATGAAAAAACAGCAGGTGAGGTACTGGCTTCTTTAAAATTAGAAGAGTTTTTTGATGTTAAACATAAAAACATTTTTAAAGCAATGGAGTCTGTTATTAATCGAAATGAAAAAATTGATCATAATAGCATTGCTGAAGAATTATCTAGATTGGGTTTGTTGATTGAAACAGGTGGTGAGGAATATCTATTAACCTTAATAGATATGGCACCTTCTTATATTGTTTCTGAAAGTTACATTGAATCAATTAAAGAAAAAGCTTTAGCAAGAAGACTTTTAGAAGTAACAAAGAAAATTTCAGATGATGTTAAAACAGGACCTAAGCCAATTAAAGAAATTTTAGAAGATTCACTAACTGCAGTTAGTGAAGTTGTTGCTCATAGAAAAACTACAAACTTTGTTGAAGTTGGAACTGTTGCTGATGAGGTTTTGGAAAAAATTGAAAATTTAAGAAAAAACAAAGAAGAACTTACTGGAATTGATACAGGCTTTACTAAACTAAATGATCTAACAAATGGCTTTCAAAATGGTGAGTTAATCATCCTTGCTGCAAGACCTTCTTTAGGTAAATCAACGATGGCTTTAAATATCGCAACTCATGTTTGTAAAGCAACTTCTAAAGCAGTAGCTTTTTTCTCGCTTGAAATGGGAAATCAACAACTTGTAATGAGAATTCTAAGTAATGTTTCATCAGTTAAATTAAATGATATTAAGAAGGGTAAATTAACAGATGAAGAAATAGCTTCAGTTTATTATGCTAAAAACCAAATTTCAAAATATAATTTATATTTATATGATTCATATTTTACTGATATTCAAGATATACGTCTTAGTTGCCAAAAGTTAAAACGTGATGGTAAATTAGATTTACTAATTATTGACTATATGCAATTAATTACAGCTGATGGAAAAAACAGATATGAACAAGTAAGTAAGATTTCTAGAATGTTAAAAGTTTTAGCTAGAGAATTAGATATCCCAGTAATTGCTTTATCTCAATTATCAAGAGAAATTGAAAAACGTGATAAAGAGAATCGTTTACCGATGTTAGCGGACTTAAGAGAATCAGGAAGTATTGAACAAGATGCTGATATCGTAATGTTTTTACATAAAAAAGCTCTACCTAAAACAGATGATGAAACAGTAAAAAGACTTAATTCAAGAATTGAATTATTAATACTTAAAAACAGACAAGGACCAACAGGAGAAGTACCTTTAATCTTTAAAGGTAATACTTGTTCATTTAGTCAATACGAAGGATAAAAAAATGATTGCTAGACTTAATGCCATTGAAGAAAAATATAATCAAATAAACAAAGAATTAACATTGCCAGATGTTGTAAGTGATGTTAGTAAAATGACTGCACTTTTAAAAGAAGTAAAATCTTTAGAAAAAACTGTCATAACATATCAAAAGTATAAAAAAGTACTTAATGAAATTGAAGGATTAAATGAATTATTAGATGATCCTGAAATGGAAGAAATGGCTTCTTTAGAGTTAGAAGAAAAACGTTTAGAACAAGAAAACTTAGAAGAAGAATTAGAGATACTTTTAATTCCAAAAGATCCAAATGATGATAAGAACGTTATTGTTGAAATAAGAGGTGCAGCTGGTGGAGATGAGGCTAACCTTTTTGCCGGGGACTTATTTAGAATGTATTGTAAGTATGCTGAAGGTAGAGATTGGAAAATTGAAGTTTCAACTGCTCTAGAAACTGGACTTGGAGGTTTCTCTCAAATCGAGTTTATGATTAAAGGAGATAGTGTTTATTCTTTTTTAAAGTATGAATCAGGAGCACATAGAGTTCAAAGAATACCTCAAACTGAATCTCAAGGAAGAATTCATACTTCAACTGCTACAGTTTTAGTAATGCCTGAGGCTGACTCAATAGATTTTGAACTTGATTTAAATGAAGTAAGAATTGATATATTTTGTTCTTCTGGTCCTGGTGGACAAAGTGTTAACACTACAAAGTCTGCTGTTAGAGTAACGCACATTCCAACGGGAACCATGGCCCAATGTCAAGATGCTAAAAGTCAACATGAAAATAAAGCGAACGCTTTAAAAATCTTACAAGCTCGTTTGTTTGATAAACTAAATCAAGAAAGAGAAGAAAAGTTAGGTCAAGAAAGATTATCTAAGATAGGTCATGGGGATAGGAGTGAAAAGATTAGAACATATAATTATCCTCAAAATAGAGTAACAGATCATCGTATAGGATTTACTATCCAACAATTAGATAGAGTTATGGAAGGAAAATTAGAACCGATTATAGAAGCCTTAATCGCAGAGGATCAAAAACTAAAATTACAAGGGAAAAAAGAATAGGTTAAAAAATGCCTATTCTTTTTAAAAAGTTTATATGGAAAAAGTAAAAACAGAAATTAATTTAAATAACTTAGTAGAAAATGCTTTAAAAATAAAAAGCATTAGTAAAAAAGATTTAATTGCTGTAGTAAAAAGCAATGCTTATGGTTTTGGTTGTTTTGAAGTAGTGGATGCCTTAAGAAAAGCAGGTGTTAATTATTTCGCAGTTTTAGATTTTAAAGAAGCTAAAACTTTATTAGAAAAAGAAATAGAAGAAAACATTCTTTTACTTAATAGTATCGATGAAGAAGATTATTATGAAATAAAAAAACATAATAATATTGTTTTAAGTGTTAATAATCTTAACGATGCAATTCTTTTAAACAAGATAATTGAAAGTAAAAGAAGAGTCCACATTCAAATAGACACTGGAATGAGGCGGCTTGGTGCTAAAACAAAAGTTGAATTTAATGAGATTAAAGAAATTTTACTTAAGAATCCTTTTATTGAAATAGAAGGAGTCTATACTCATTTTTGCGGGGTAGAAAGTGCCACTAAACAACTTGAAAGATTTAAAAACATACTAAAAAAAGATAATTATAAAATGATTCATTGTGCTGCTTCTTGTACAATGGATAAAATTGATTTTGGAAATTATGTAAGAGTAGGTCTAGCATTATATGGAGCGCTTAGTGGAATGAAAAACATTATAACAGTTAAAGTAAAACCTCTTACCATAAATTCTTTAGAAAAAAATACAACGCTTGGTTATTTAGAAGCATATAAAACTTCTAAAAAAGAAAGAATTGCTGTTTTACCAGTAGGATATGCTGATGGATTTTTTCAAGCTTTTCAAAATTTAGAAGTTTATGTAGGAGAAAAGAGTTTTAATGTAGTTGGCAGGATTTGTATGAATCATATTTATGTAAGAGTAGATGATGATATAACTCTTGATTCAGAGTTTGTTTTAATTTCAGAAAAAAATCCAATTTATAAATTAAGCCAGATTCATAAGATTAGTCCATATGAAATATGTACTGGGCTTAATATGAAAAAAACATATAAGTGGTAAAATATGAAATATTTTGAATTATTGGATCAACTAAAAAAAGAAGCAGAAAAAAAATCTTTAGAAAAAGAAGCGATAAAAATTCTTTTTATCGAAACTAATTTTAAAAGTAAAGAAGCATATTATTTAAATAGTAATAATGAAATGCCTAAAGTTAATCTTAATAAAACTCTTAAACTAAGTAAACTATATTTAGAAAGACAGATTCCAATTCAATATATTCTAGGTTATACATACTTTTTAGGAGATAAAATTTTAACTAAAAAAGGTGTTTTAATTCCAAGGTTTGAAACTGAAGAAGTAGTTTTAAAAGCACTTGAAGTAATAAAAACAAATTTTAAAGAAGATTTAAGAATCATTGATATTGGGACTGGAAGTGGAGCTATTGCTATTGCCTTAAAAAATAGATTAAATTCTTCTTTAGTTGAAGCGGTTGATATAAATAGGAATGCTCTAAATTTAACTAAAAAGAATGCTTTATTAAATAAAGTTGATATAAAGGTTTATAGGAGTAATTTACTAAAAGATGTTAAAGGAAAACTAGATGTAATTATCTCTAATCCACCTTATATTTCAAAAGATGAATATGTTGAAACAATCGTTTTAAAAAACGAACCAGCTAGTGCTTTGTTTGCTAAAAAAAACGGACTTTATTATTATGAGAAGATTTTAGAAGAAGCTCGTTTTAAAGTAAATAAAAAGTTTGCAATTATATTTGAAATATCATATAATAAAAAAGGTTTTATGGAAGAGTTAGCTAAAAAGTATTTTCCAACCAGCCAAGTAGAATTTTTTAAAGACATAAACCAAAACGATAGGATTATGGTTATAAAGGAGACTGATTTTAATGATTAAAACAATCTTAATTTGTTTGTTAGGAATCATAAATGTATTTGCTGTTGTTTTACCAGGAGATGATGTTAATACATTTAAAAGTGATATAAACAATTTATATCATGAATATATTTTCATAGAAGATGTAGAAACTGAAGAATATTCATATACTGTTGTTTTTGGTCAAATGGCTGATAAAATGACATTTGGGGTTTATCTAAGTAGTATGGGTTCAATTAATGAACATTTAGTTGTAAAATTAGATTCTAAAGTATTAAACGTTAATAAAAATATTGATCAAATAGTAAAGATAATTGCCTTTGAAGCAAAAGGAAATGAAATTTCTTTTATCTTAAGAAATAGTTCTACAAATACTGATATTTCAAGTAAAACATTTAGTATAGTTGGTTATGATGCTTTTAAAGCATTAGATACATATGAAATAAAAACTGGATTAAATCAAGGGGAAATTACAGATATAACTGTAATTAATACAATCAGTAATTCTTTTAAGAATTTTTATTTAATTTTTTTAGGTGTAATTTTTTTTATGAGTTTGATTATGATCTTTGCTAAAACTAAAAATAGAGGTTTATTTAATAAAGAAGCACGTAGTGAGGATGTTGAAAAATATACTGATTTAATTAAACAAGCTCAAGAAGCACTAGATGCAATTAGAAAAGAAGAACTTCAAGGTGAAGTAATTGAGGATAATGAATTTGAAGAAAATAGATTAGAAAAAGATAACAATGAACCAGTAAAAGAGGTTTATAAAAAAGAATTACGTTATGATGATTTAGATGAAATAAAAGAAAGTTTTGATATTGAAAAATATCTTAAAGATAAAGGTCATAATATAGATTATGCTGATCTTTTAGAACATGAAAAAAATGAAATTATGATAGAGTTAATGCTTCTTAAGAATTTGGATAAAATTACTGAAGAAGAATATAAAAAAGAGACTGTTAAATTATGGAAAAAATAGTTTTAAAAGATTTCTTAAAATTAAAAAAAGAAAACTTGTTAGGAAAAATTATTTGTTTTCCAACTGATACTGTTTATGGTGTTGCAGCTTCTTTAGAAGATAGTAAATCAAAAGAAAGACTTTATAAGATGAAAAATAGAAACCTAGATAAACCTTTTGCAATTCTTTGTTATAATTTTGCTCAAATAAAATCTAAAGTTTTAAAGGTTTCAAAAAAAACAAAGAGCCTGATGAAAAAGTATTGGCCAGGTGCTCTAACAATTGTTTTAGAAACTAATACTACACCACTGGCTTTTAGAGTTCCAAATTCAAAAATAGCTTTAAAAATTTTAAAAAAATTTGGTCCTTTTTATACAACATCAGTTAATGAAAGTGGAGAAGAACCAATTAATGAGATTAGTTTAATTGAAGAAAAATATTGTAATGATATTGATTATTTAATTACTGATAAAGCTACATTTTCTACTGTAGCATCAACTGTAGTAAAAGTTACAAACGATAAGATAGAACTTATTAGAGAAGGAGAGATAATTGTAAATGAATAATGTAACGAAAGAAAAAATTATTGATGTGAAAGGTTTGGATAAATCATATAAAGATGTCCATGCAGTTAAGGCGATTGATTTTGAGGTAAGAAAAAATGAATTGTTTGCATTTTTAGGACCAAATGGTGCAGGTAAATCTACTGTGATTGATATCCTAACAACTGTTTTAAAAAAAGATGCGGGTGAAGTTGTAATTAATGGCTTATCTTTAGATAAGGATGATTTTGAAATCAAAAAAATTATAGGCGTTGTTTTTCAAGATAAAATGTTAGATAACCTATTAACAGTAAAAGAGAATTTATTATCAAGAGCATATTTGTATACGGCCTCTTCTAAAGAAGCTAAAGCAAAAACAGAAGAAGCTATAAAAATGACTTTTATTGAAAGTATTCAAAATAGACGTTATAATACTTTATCAGGTGGGCAAAAACGTAGAGTTGATATTGCAAGAGCTTTACTTAATAATCCAAAAATATTATTTTTAGATGAACCAACTACAGGACTTGATCCAACTAGCAGAAAGTATATTTGGAAGACTTTAGATAATTTAAGAGAAACACTAGGGATGACAATATTCTTAACAACACATTATATGGAAGAAGCTGATAATGCAGATTATGTAGTGATTATTTTAGAAGGAAAGATTGTTGCTAAAGGAACACCTCTTGAAATTAAAGATAAATACACTAACGATTATTTAATTATGAAGCCTTTAGATGTTAATGCTTTTAAAGATGTATTAAAAAAGGATAAGGTTAAAGCTGAATTTATAGCAGATTTTGCTAGAGTTGATTTAAAGAGTAGTTTAGATGCAATTGAAATTGTTAATAAATTTAAAGATCAATTAGTTAGTTTTGAAGTTATTAGGGGTTCATTAGATGATGCGTTTATAAATATTACGGGTAAAGGAATTGACGAATATGTTTAATATCGCAAAAAGAAATGTCTTGTTATTTTTTAGAGATAAAACAGCAGTATTTTTCTCACTATTAAGTAGTATTATAGTGATTGTATTATATGCTTTATTTATGGGAAAAATGTTACTTGGTGAATTTCCTGAATCAATGAAGTTTACAATTAATAGTTGGTTAATAGCAGGCCTTATTGCTATCTCTGCTTTTACAGGACCATTAAGTGCTTATGATATAATGATTGCAGATAGAAATAATAATATTTATAAAAGTTTTATTGCAGCACCAGTTAAAAAATCTCAATTAACTGGAGGATATATTTTAAGTTCATTAATAATTGGAGTTTCAATTTCACTAGTAACTTTAGTGATTGGAGAATTATATATTGTAATGAATGGTGGAAGTGTCTTACCAGCTCTTACAATATTAAAAATAATTGTTTTTGTAATTATTGGAACTACTGCAAATTCAGCTTTGCTTTATGCTATAACTTCATTTATTAAAACACAAACTGCTTATAATGCTTTTTCAACAATTGCTGCAACTTTAATTGGATTTTTACTTGGAATTTATGTACCACTTGGAACACTTCCAAATTATGTTCAATCAGCTTTGAAGTTTTATCCTGGTACATATATGGTAGGTTTACTTAGAAATGAATTTATGAGAGTTCCAATTGCAGAAAATGAAAGCGTAATTGGAGTGGATGCAATTAGTGAGTTTAAAAGTTTCTTAGGAGTTAGCTATAAATGGGGTAGTTATGATGTAACTGTTTATATGTCACTTGGAGTTTTAATTTTTACAATTTTATTATTTTATGGTTTATCAATTATTAAATTAAATATAAAACGCAAATAGGAGGGGAAAGATGATTATTAGTATTGGTTGTGATCATGGTGGCTTTGCAATGAAAGAAAGAATAGTTGAATTATTAAAGGGGATTAATATTCAAGTAATCGATCAAGGTTGCTATAGTGATGAAAGTGTTAGTTATCCAATGTTTGCTCATAAAGTAACAAACGATATTCAAAATCAAAAAGCTGATTTTGGTGTTTTGATTTGTAAAACTGGTGTTGGTATGAGCATAGCTGCTAATAAACAAAAAGGAATTAGAGCAGCACTTGTTTCGGATAAAGAAGTAGCAATGCTAGCAAGAAAACACAATGATGCTAATGTAATTTGTTTTGGGGCTAATTACATTACATTTGATAATGCTTTAGAATGTTTACTAACATTTATTAATGAATCATTTGAAGGTGGTCGTCATATTAGTAGAATTAAATTATTAGAATCAGATCAGGAATAAAAAATGAAAGATGTTTATGTTTGTAATAATCCGATAGTTTTTGATAATTTAAGTATCTTAAGAGATAAAACAACTTCTGCTAGTGATTTTAGAAGTGCTTTAGATATTATTAGTAAAGCGTTAGTGTATGAGGCTAGTAAAGAATTATCATTAAAAGAAAAAGAAATCCAAACCCAATTAGTAAACATACTTCTTTTAGAATTAGTGATGATATTGTAATCATTCCAATTTTAAGAGCTGGTATGGGAATGCTTAATGCAGCACTTTCTTTTTATAAAAGTGCAAGTGTTGGTTATGTTGGAGTTAAAAGAAATGAAGAAACTCTACAGCCAATGCCGTATTATGAAAATTTACCGAAAATTACAGAAAAAAGTGTTGTCTTTGTTTTAGACCCAATGCTTGCTACTGGTGGGTCTGTTAATTATACGTTGGATGTTTTAAAAAAGTTTAAAGTAAAAAAGATTGTTGTTTTGAGTGTAGTTGGTGTCAAAGAAGGAATTACATTAATCAAAAAAAATCATCCTAATGTAGTTATTTATTTAGCTGCTTTGGATGAAAAACTAAATGAGGTTGGTTATATTATTCCAGGGCTAGGAGATTGTGGCGATAGATTAAATAAAACTTAAAAAAAGGAGCTAAATATATGGAAACAAGTTTTATATTTTTTATATTCTTTTTACCATTAATCCCATTATTTTTTAAAGCCTTAACGGCAATAGATTTTTCAAAAATGTTTAAAGCAGATTCAGTTTGGCAAATTAGATTATTAGTCTTAACAATAAGCATTATAATTTCTTATTTGCTTGCTAGTGCAATAGAAGATTTTTTGCTTAGACTTTATAATATATTAACTTAAAAAAATAAAAAAATCAGATTTCAAAAAAGAAATCTGATTTTTAATTTTTTTAATAAATATCAATATACTTTAAAAAGAAGAGATTAATAAAAGTAATTAAAGGTGTACCAAAGAATAAAATTAAAGTATGAATTGAATTCATGTTATTAGTTGAATATAAGATATAAAGTAAGTTAACATAAATTAGTAATAAAACAGCCATTAAAACTAATAAAATAAGATTAGTTTTATGATAACATGCTAAGAAGCCTAAAGTATTAATTGTTAAGAAACCTACGATATAAAATAACGCTGTTATAATAATAAAGTTAAATCCAAAATTAAATTTAAAAACAAAGACTAAGAAAATAAGTAAATTGAACAAAGTATTTATTATAGCTAAAATTAAACCATTTAGCCAATAACTAGTTCTTGCTACTTTAAAAGAACTTAAACAAAAAACTTTTTGAGATTGAATATAAGCGATTACTAAAGTGAATATTCCACTAACACTAAAGAAACTATGCATTGTAAAATCTAGAATATAATCTTTAGGTGCAAATTTAAAAAGCAATAGAAAGACGATTCCTAAAATTAAAAAATAAATTGCATAAATTCTACGATAGAAAACCCAAATCAATTTTAAAGAGTTTAAAAGGCTCATACGATTTCCTCCTTTTTAGCTCTAATATTAAGAAGATAAATGAATATTTTTTGAATTGGAACTTCAGATATTTTAATTAAATATTTTTGGTATTTTCTAATATCATCTTTAGTTAGTTTTTGTCTTAAACAAACTGTTAGAGTATTATCATGTTCTTCATAACCAATAATCTTAATATTAGTAATTAAAGAACTTAATACTTCAGTTTTACCAATTAAATAACAGAAGTTTTCTTTTAAATCTTCAATTGAGAAAACATCTATTAAAACACCTTTATCAATTAAAAGAATATTATCAATTAAGAAATGTATTTCATCAATAAATTCAGTTGTTATAATAATAGTTCTTGGATATTTAGTTTTATGAGCATATAGTTCTTCAAAAAATAAAAACCTTTCTAAAGGATCACTATAAGCAACTGGATTATCAAAGATTGTGATATTAGCTTTACAACAAAGTCCAATAATACCTAAAATTAAAGATTGTTTGTTTTTCTTTAATTTTCCAAAATAAGCATTATGAGGGATTTCAAACTTTTCAAGTAGTTTTACAGCATAGCCATTATCCCATTTTGTAAAGATGGTTGCCATGATTGTAAAAACTTCATAGACTTTTAATAAGTGACAAAAAGAAAAGTTATTATTAATTAAACAAAGTTGTTCATTTAAATTAGGTTTTAAAAAGATATCATCTCCATCTAGATAAACCCTACCTGAATTTGGGATAACTTTACCTGCTAAGATTTCTAATAAAATATCTTTATTAGAATCGCTTTTACCTAATATGGCGTAAGTTTTATCATTTAAAAAATTATAGGAGAAGTTTTTAATAACTTCTTCATTTTTTTTAGATTTACATAAATTCTCACAAACCAATACTGCCATAAGTTAGTTTGACTAATTTAGAGTAAAATTAGTTCTCCTTTCTTAATATAAATTTAAGGATAAAACACTACCTTAAATATACACTTTTTTCTTGATTTTGTCAATTGAATATACTAGAGAGAAAAACTAAAAACTTTAAAAATTTAAAACGTGAAAAACATTAAAATTTTGCTTATTTTGCTTAAAATATAAGAAGCGAATAAATAAACGAAGTCAAAGTAAAAATGCAAGAGACACCAAATTTAAGGGGTTTTTGGTGCTTTAAAAGGTTTAGTTTTAAAAGAAGTAAAAATAAATAAAAGTCTTATCAAATAAGACTTTTATTTATTAGTATTTAATAGTAATTTCACCTTTTGTTAGGTTAGTTAAGTTTTCTTTTACACTTAAAAAATCATCTTCTGGAATTAAATAAATTAATTCTACTGTATCGGTAAAAAAAGAATCTATTAATTCAAAGTCTTTAAGATAACTTTGAATTAAATTATATGCTTCATAACTACATTTAATAGTTAGTTTTTGTTTATGAATTATAGGAAGGATTATAGCCTCATCAAGTGCTTTAGCAGTAGAAGATGAATATGCTCTAACAAGACCACCGCTTCCTAGTTTTATTCCTCCAAAATATCTTGTAACAACACATAAGATGTTTGTTAGGTTTTGTTTTTTTAAAACATCATAAATTACTATTCCGGCAGTTTGAGAAGGTTCTCTATCATCACTATATTTAATGTGTTCTTGAGAGGTTCCTATAATATAGGCATAACAATTATGAGTGGCGTTATAATAAGTTTTTCTTGTTTGTTTTAAAATCTCATTTGCTTCTTCAACACTTCTAACAATAAATAAAGAAGTGATAAAACGACTTTTATTGATAATTTGTTCGGTTATGAGATTTGTTTTAATTGTATAAAGCATCTTTTTTTCTCCTTACATAATAATTATAATACAAAATCTCCAAAATGAAAGAAAAAATATGGAAATTTTTGAACATATGTTGTATAATGAGTTTAACTCTTTAAAAAAATATTAAAAAGGTGGGATTAAGAGGAGATGGATTATCAAGATTTCTTATCAAGAGGTAAAGACATCATCAAGTTTTTAGTCAATAAAGGGCATGAGTCATATTTTGTTGGGGCTGTGGTAAGAGCCCATATTTTGGGTGAAGAAGAATTTGACGATGTTGAAATAATTACTAGCGCTCCTTTGAGTGTTGTTCGTGAAATCTTTGTTGGGGCGAAGATTGAAGATTTACCAAATGGTGGAGTTAATGTTTCATACCATGGACATGATTATATCATCAGAACTTTTCCTGAAGTAAAAGAAGAACCAAGTGATAAAAAGAAAAATCTACATTATTCTTCAAGGCTTGTTAGTGCACTAGATTCAGAAGACTTTACCCTAAATGCGATAGCGATGAGTTTTAATGGAAAATTAACTGATATTCATAAAAGTTATAATGATATTAAAAGAAGAAAAATTGTAGGAATAAGAGGCTATAAAGAAAAGTTTATTTCTCAACCTTGGCTTTTAATTAAAGCAATAAGACTTGTAAGCCAAACAGGTTATAAAATTGATGGTAAAACTTTAAGTACTATTAAAAAAAGAAGAAAATATTTAAAAGGAATTGTTTTTGAAGATTACGAAGAAGAATTAGTTAAATTATTAGAAGGGAAACATTTAAAGAGAGCATTAAAGTATTTAGTTGAAACAAAGGTCTATAAATATTTATTACCTTTAAGAAGAGGCTTAAAGAAAATAAGTTCTAAATTTAGGCCATTTGATATAGATACAATTTTAGCGATTTGTTTTGTTTTAAATAAAGAAATAGATGAAACTTTTGTAAGGTTAGCAGAAGATAAAGAAAAGTTAAAACAAATAGTTAATCTTGCGATTGCTAATCCAAAGGGAAATTATAGTAATCTAGATTTATTCTCAAATGGACTAGATGTTTGTTTAACTGCTAATAAGATTAATAATTATTTAAAGCAATCAGCATTAAAAACAAATAAAATTAAAAAACAATTTGAGAATTTACCAATTCAAAATGTTTGTAATTTAGCGTTTAAGGGTGAAGATATTGTTGCTATTACAAAAGATTCAGGGGGGACTTATTTAAATCCTTTAATTGATGAAATAGCTTTAGCGGTTTTAAACGAAGAGATACCAAATGATTTTGATAATATTAAAGTATATGCAATAAAAAAACTTCAAGAAACTGGAATTATTCCCGAGAATTATCATGAAAGTCCATATGATATTAAAGTTAATCAAACAAATATTCAAAGAGAATCTTTCTTAGAAGAAATTCCAAGTGAAATTGCAGTTGAAGATTTAAAATTAGATAATTTAATTCTAGCTAAAACTGCAGATGATATGATCAAGAATATGTATTTTCATGTTGATGTAATGAAAGGTTATGTTGATTTTAGATTAGAAAAACTAGAAGGTAATTTATCAGAAAATGAAATTCAACTACGTCGTCAAAATGAAGATGGCTATCAAACAGCCAAAGAAGATTTAAGAGCTAAATTACATAGAGATACTGATTTATTAATTTCAAAAAATTTAAACTATTTACAACAAAATAATTTTTTAGATAGTATTTACGGAATGAGAGTAACACTAGCTAAACAAGTTCATATTCTATATGAACAATTCTTAAGAGAAATTGATGAACAGTATTTTAAAATATTCAGAGGTAATTTACCAACAAAGGAGAGTTAAGTGAAAAAAATTAAAGATTTTAATCCTGGTGATGAGGCGAGTCTTTATTTAAGATTTTCAGATATTCAGTTTAGAAAGACTCAAGCTAATGCTGATTATGCAAGTATGCTAGGATTTGATGGGACTGATTTAATTGATGTAAAGATGTGGTCCTTAAAAGAAGAAGAAAAAGAAATTTTAAAAAATGGTGAGATTTATCTAGCAAGTGGTAGAATGAAAGACTATCAAGGTAAGATGCAATTTAACGTTGTAAATATTAGAGAAATAACAAGTGAAGATGATATTGTTATGGAAGAATTTTTTGAATATGCGCCACTTAAAAAAACAGACTTAGAAAAGTTAATTATTGGATATATTCAAAAAATTGAAAATAAGAATTTATTTGAAATAGTAAATTATATTTTTAAAAAATATCATAAGGATTTCTTTTTACATCCTGCAGCGATGACAATGCATCATAATTATTATTCAGGGCTTGCTTATCATACATATACAATGCTTAGATTAAGTGAGGCATATTTAGATATTTATGAGTTTTTAAATAAAGATTTAGTTTATGCTGGAATATTATTACATGATATTGGAAAAGTAATAGAGTTGTCTGGACCTAAAGGAACAGAATATACTAAAGAAGGAAACTTACTAGGTCATATCTTTATTGGGTCAAGTGAAATTAGTAAGGCTGCGGAAGCTTTAGGTATTGAAGAAACAGATGAAGTAATTTCTTTAATTCATATTATTTTATCTCATCATGGGAAATTAGAGTTTGGTTCTCCAAAAGAACCAATGATAGCTGAAGCTGTTTTAATTCATTATTTAGATTTAACTGATTCAAGGTTAGCATCTTTAGAAAAAGATTTAGAAAAAACAGAAGCAGGTGGCTTTACAGAACCGCTTATTTCTTTTGATAGAAGAAACTTCTATAAACCAAAAATATAGTTTGATTTTAAACACACATTTTTAAAAGAAATGTGTGTTTTATTTAAAAAAGCACCTTGTGCGAAGTATTGATGCGAATCTTTAAATATGAACCAATTTAATAAACTTGAAACTCCTTTTGGAACTTCTTGATATTTTTCTAAAGCAAACTCTAAATATTCTTTTCCACTATCTTCAATATGATAGTAATTTCTAAATCTTTTTTTACCAACCAATACTTTGTTTGAAGAAATGAGTTTTCTTTCTTCTAGTTTATATAAAGGGCCATATAAAGAACCTTCTTTAACATCAAATACACCATTAGTTCTTATATATAAGTCTTTTTTAATCTCATAACCATAAGTATCTTTTTCGGTTAAAAGATATAAGATTAGGATTTCTAACAATCCAAATTTTAAATTTTCATCAAGATCAAATTTCCATTTTTCATTAGGATCTATTTTCCACCACATAATTAATCACCTGCTTTTTATTTGTTTTAGATTTGATAATATAATCTCTGACTTAAATTATATACGAATTGTATATTAATTATAGTAAAATAATATGTACATTGTAATTAGACTTATAATCTACAAACAATATTATATTAAACAATATATGTTGACATAGATATTTTTAAGTGTTAAAATTCTTGTGAGCAATTTAAGGAAGAGGGGGTGAATGTTGTATGATTAAAATAATTTGAATTTTTGATAATGCTATGGTCAATTCATAAAATTGTATTTGTTAGTAAAATTGTAAGTAGTAAGGATAATAGTTTGTAACGTAATTAAATATATTTAGTTATGATAATTAATTTGAATACTAATATTGGTTTATTATAATTAAAAATATACAAATAATTTATAATTGTAAGAGAGGTAAGTGAAAATGAGAAAATTATGTATTTTAATTATTATACTATTAAGTAATTTTAGTCTTGTAGGTTGTAGAAAACCGATAAAAGAGTATAGAGATGAAAATTTTATTTATGATTATAGGTCCTATATGAATGAAGATTGGATTTATTTAAAAGCTCTAACAAAAGAAGGAAAAGAAAAAGAATATCTTGTTGTACCAAATAAATATAACGGATATCCAGTTAGATTAGAGGGGTATGGAATACTTCAAGACCAATTAGATATAAGAAGTGATAAACTTATAAAAATTTATATATCTAATGAAATAAAAAATTTAGCCAATTTTTATACAGGAGATGATGTAAAAATAATTTGTATTTCTAATAATATATTGAGTTTTACAGACAATAATAAAAATTATGTATCATTAAAGTTTTATGAAGAGTTAAATGAAAAAGGAAAAATAAAATCTAATAAAATTTATCCAGCTAATTTGAGCTATCAATATAATTATGAAGATGCTCCGAATGATGGATATTATTGGCTTGATGATTATGATAATGAAAATATTGTTTTTATTCCCCAAGATCCAGTTAGAATAGGATATATATTTGGTGGTTGGTATAAAGAAGAAGAATGTATAAACAAATGGGATTTTGGAGACGATATTATTCCAGCAAAGGAATATGATGATAAAAATAAGTATATTATTAACGAAACAATTTTGTATGCAAAATGGATATAGGGGGAGAAATAAATGTTAAAAAATAAAATTTTAAAATTGTGTTTTAGTTTATTATTGTTATTAGTTATAGTGTTTGGCTTTTCAAATATAGTTATATTTGCAGCAGAAAATGGAAGCGATGATTTCGTTGGGTATTCATCTTTATTAAGTAGGGATGAATTGCAAGAAGAAACAACAACAACGTATTTTACAAATATTAACTACGAGGAAAATGATTTTGATTATACAAATACAAATATACAAGTTGATGATTCAGAACCGTTGTTAACAGTGCTTGTTCACGGTTATGGTAGTAATGCAAGTGTTTGGAGTAATAATTTTGAATTTTTTAGTGAAGAAGATTTACGGTTAGAAAAGAAAGATGAAAAATTTACTTACGATTCAGACTCATTAATTGAAAGACTTAGAAATATAACGGAAGCTAATATATATTGTGCAGAAATGATGACATCCAGTTCTTTTGTATTATATAAATTACCTGAGTTATCAGATAATTTATTAGCTGTCCAAGATTCTTTTAGTTTAAATGGAAGTATTACGAACGATGAATTAGATTTAATAGATTATAAAAATAATGGTGAGATAATTAAACAAATTAACGATATATCAAAACATTCTGTAGTTATTTTTAAATCAAAAAATTCAAGGGCATCAAACGATGATGTATATGAAGAGTTTGATTATATGATGGATAAAATTGTGTATGATATCCGTACCTTAAATAGTAATAATAAATTGCCAAAAGTAAATCTAATAGCACATAGTAGAGGAGGGCTTACGGCATTGCAGTATACTTTTGATCATTCTGCACTTGTTGAAAATGTTTTTACGATTGGGGCACCATTTTCAGGTTCTAATTTAGGAGAATCAGATTTATTACTTAATATGATCTTTCCGACAGTAGATGCTGGGATAGCTGATATTTTGAATGATAATTTATACAGCGCTTACAAAACTAGATGGAATGAAAATTATGATTTTTTATACGATAATATTAATTTTAATGCCATTGGTAGTTATTCTTCAATAGATTTTATTGCTAATATGCTCGCAAATAATAATTATAATATTCCTTTATGGGTAGGCGAAATGATAGCGATGTTAAATAATGAAGTTAAAATAGTTGAAAATATTATTATTGGAATAACTGCATTAATAGGAAAACTTGCTCCCGAGTCTGATGTTAGCGTTGCAATAACTACACTAACTGATTCAATAAAACCAGAATCATTTATTGATTTTTGCACAGGGAGGTTAGTAATTGAAGATGATTTATTTGTTGACTTAAATTCACAATTAGGTATTGGTTATGAAGGATTTAAAACTTATAGAAAATGTTTTGAAATAGATAATTGTAATCTAAAAAAAGTTGCACAAGCTAATACAGCAATTCCGCATAATCTTGAAACTAGAGATAATTGTATTATAAATTATATAATTAAAAATATAACAATGACTAATAAAAGTAATTCTGATTATGAAGTATATTTAGTTAATAATAATTCAGTTGGAATTAGAAATTATTTAGGTAATTCAGTAAACAGCACTTTGGTAATTCCGTCTTCTTTAGGAGGGAAAAATGTTGTAGAAATTGGCGAATTTGCCTTTTCGAATTTAATCAAAAATGACATTATTGATACAATTTATATACCTACAAGTGTGTATAGAATTAAAAAATGTGCATTTGAAAAATGTGAAAATTTGGTAAATATTATGTTCCCATCAGTATCAAATGTTGAATATATTGGAGACTCTGCTTTTCTAGGTTGCATTAATTTATCAAGTATAAATTTGCCAGATTCGTTGATATCAATAGGAGATAATTGTTTTTATGGTTGTATTAATTTAGTTAGTTTCTCTATAGGCAGCGAATTATCTTATATAGGTGAAGCAGCATTTGCGTATTGTAAATTAAATACGATTGAAATAGATGTTGAAAATACGAATTTTAATTATTCTAACAATGTTTTATATAATGGAATGCAAAGCAAAATAATATATTCTAACATAACTTCTAGTGTTTTTGTAGTGCCCGATTCTGTTTTTGAAATAGGGAAATATTCATTTTATAATAATGATAACATCCTAGAATTAAACTTAAATAATGTAAGTGTTATAGGTGAATATGCTTTTGCAGACTGTACAAATTTATTAAATTTAGTTAGTGGTGGCAATATAAGTATTGCTAGTAAAAGTTCATTTACTAATACTGCATGGTTAGACAGTAGCGATATAAAGATAATTGACAAAGTGTTAGTAAAATATAGTGATGAAGATAATACGTACTATTCAACACCTTCTCAAATTGAGTATATTGCAAAAAATGCTTTTTATAGTTTTGCTTTAAAAAATATTATTTTAAACGAAAATATAAATGTTATTGATGAGATGAGTTTTCTATCTTGTATAAATTTAGAAAATGTTTATTTTTTACGACAAACACCTTGTGTTTTATATAATAATAGTTTTTCTAATGAAAATTTAACAATGTATGTGCCGAAAGTTAGTTACAATACTTATAAAAATAATATTATGTATTATAACTATTCACCAAATATAGAAACAAAAGATGTGATTGTTAATTTGTACGATGAGGAGTTAAAAATCAAATCTATAGTATTGAGTTTTGGCTCTATTATACAAGATATTGATCAAGGAGCAAAAATTGGTTATATATTTGATGGCTGGGAAAATTCAGATACTAATATTATTTATAATAAGGGCTCATATTTTGATATATTATCTGATTTAGTAGATTTAAAAATGGTATTTTCTCCAAATGAATATATTATTTACTTAAATGTTGAAAACACAATTGATGGTTTGCAAGAAATATCATATGATGAAAGAATAAGTTTACCTATTCCAGAAAAAAATGGATCTAATTTCATTGGGTGGTATGATGGACCGGGTCTAGAATATACAAGATATACGAATGAAAATGGGTTAATGCTTGTACAATGGAATAATCTTGATGATTGTGTTTTATATGCTGTTTTTCAGCCTATATCATATCAAATAAACTATGTTTTGAATGGTGGATCAATGGGAATCAATAATCCTCCAACGTATAATACTGGAGATACGATTGTTTTGAGTGAACCAATAAAATATGGTTATTATTTCATTGGGTGGAGTATAAACGATACTATTACAAATATTATAACTCCAAATATGAGTGGTAATATTACAGCGACTGCAATTTGGACCGGCGATGAGGTTGAACTAATTGGTTTACATAGTAGTTATACTATCTCGCACATAGCTGAAATTATTGATATTGATAACTTGTCAACGCCTGATTCAGGAATACTATTTACTATTCCTAGTAATACTTTGCAAGTAACATTTGTTAGAAATAATTCGGCGCCTATTAGGGTTTCAATAAAAATAAATAATCGCTCAAGTGATTTGATTATTAATCTTGAAGGGGTTAATTTTATAGCCCCAGAAGGTAAACATTGTATTGACGGTGGTTTGTGTAATTATACTTTAAGATTAAATTGTAAAAGCAATAATTCTATTACAGGTGGTGTAGGATTATTTGATGATTTAAATAACGGATTATCTGGTTATTATGGAATATTAGCTTATAAATTGATAATAACTGCATCAAGTTCAAATGCTCAACTTTTAATTACAGGCGGAAGTGGTAGAAATGGTGTAAATGGAATTTCAGGTGAAGATGGAGCTGATGGTGAAGAAGGGCCTAGCGGTTCATTTCTTAATCCAGGGCAAGGTGATCATGGAGTCGATGGGACTGATGGAACTAACGGAACACATGGTGGCCATGGTGGATTTGCTGTTTATACTATATCAAGTTTTGCATATTATAATTGTGACCTAGTATTGGTTGGCGGATCAGGTGGATCAGGCGGAACAGGTGGGACAGGTGGATCTGGTGGAGCAGGAGCTGATGATGACAATAGTTCTATTTTTAATGGTGTTGGTTATCCAGGCAATGGTGGCAATGGCGGCAATGGTGGTAATGGTGGTAATTCTGGTAGCGGTCAGGATGCTTGTAATTCTGTAATCAGTGGTATTACTATAACAAAAGGGGTAGATGGGTTAATTGGTGCTGGTGGACTAGGTGGATTAGGTGGTGCTGGTGGTGATGCAGGTGAAAGCGGTGAAGATGGCAATCCAGGAATGCAAGGAACAAATGGTTCGATGGGATTGCTAGTATCATATTATTTTGCTAAATTGCATTGTAAAGTTGATACCGTTAAAACAAATACTTATAAAACGATACCATTGAATGGAAATTGTGAAACATATATTGAAATTATAATTGAATGTTCTGGTGTGTATAATTTTAAAACTTCATCTAGTTGTGGGTCAACATTGATATTGTATGATTTTATAAAAAATGAAATTACTGATATTAATAAATATTTTATAGATAATAATAATGGTAACACAGATATGTCTATATACTCATCATTATCTACAGGAAAATATTATTTAAAAGTTATTAACAACGACAGCAATGGAAGTATGACATCAAATATTAGATTGGATTTTAAATATAATTCTTCTAACACTAAAACAATCAACCTAGATCAACAAATAGATGTAATGGAACATTTGCATATTGGTTCTAATGAATATTTATTTAAAACGTCTAATTCAGGCTTATATTATATAAACCTTGAGGCAATAACACCTTTAGGAGCAACTTTTCCACTAGGTACTATTGAAGTTTATTATGGAGATATTATAATTAATAAAATTAATATAAATAATTATGTAAATGATGCAAAAAGCATTTTAAACTCAAGTAACTTATGTTTTTATGCAAATAGACTTCAGACATATAAAATTAAAATAAACTTTAATCAATATTATGTTGATCATTTATATTTAACAATAAACAGTATAGAGCAAACTGCTTGTACTTTAAATGATGGATACAATTTAAATGAATCGATTATTTTTGGCGATAATTTAAAGGAAAAAATTATTATAGGATCTTGTGATTATATATTTACTCTAGATTATAGTGGGAGCGATATAGAGAATACCGTATTCTATGTATTAAGAAAAACTAATACTGGGATTGAATATCTTACTTCAGTTTCTTTCAATGCATCAAGTGATACTATGAAACATAAAGTATTCAATCTACCCCTTCAAAATGGGGATATAGTATATATTGGTTATTTAGATGGAAAGGGTAACGGTTCGCTAAATGTATCAATTTGTAGAAATATTGAAACAAATTTTGATATAATAACTGATCCAATTTTAGGTTGTCCTGTAGGTTCAGAAGTAACTTTAAATAACGGTAGTTATGGCGGGACAATTATACATCAAGGATATACTAGGCTTTGTTATTTAGGTTCCAATGCTCCTGACACCTCATCTAGATTAAATTATGATTGGGTTTCAACGGATAGCTCAATTGCTAAAGTGAGTGCTTATGGGACTATAACGGCAATTTCATCTGGTAAGGTTAAAATTCTTGCTATATATAAACAAGATAGAAAAAAATAGGTATGGTTGAAATAGATGTCGTAGGAGTTCAAAATACTGTTATAACTTATCTAAAGTATGGAATGGACGTTAGAATTGGTGGCACTATTAGTGGTACTGAAGTTACTAGTGGATTAGGAGTTCCTATTCAAGTTTCGGAAAATCCTGATGTGAGTATACATGTTGGAAAAACTAGACTAATATGTTTGGGCGAAGATAGTCCTTCTTCCAGTATCCAAGATTTTACTTGGAATACAAGCGATGCTAGTGTTGCTAGTGTTTCTGTATATGGAACAATTATTGCAAATAGTGCAAGTTCAAACAAGGTTATAATTACAGGAATATATAAGTATAATCAATATTTTAGGGTATATATAGAAATTAAAGTAATTTAAAAATTAAAGTAACAAATAATGAATTCTATGAAATGTTAAAAATTATAATTAATATTCTAAAGATTTTTACATAATCATCACATAAAGGTTCCTATGTAGAAGATTGGGGTTAAAAAAGTACTCTATGTTAGTGAGTGTGGACTATTTTAAGGATTCGTTATACCACATTTTCTACATTATAAAAAGAGTTCTTTATAATATTATTTTAGCGATATTATAAAATTTAGAATGGATTTCTTATGGAATACAATATAGTAAATGAAAGAATTCCATTCTTTATTTTGAAGAGAGTTATTAAAAGTATAATATAGTGGGGTTGCTTTTTTATGAAAATAAATATCTATGAAAATATTTAAATGGTCCCAAAGAAATTCATAGGTATATATCCAAATGACTAACTTTTTCATATACTCAAAAAAAGTAAGTATTTAAAATTAAGAAAACTTGATAGGTCATATCTTTTTGGGGGCTAGTGAAATTAGTAAAGCTACAGAACCGCTTATTTCTTTTGATAGAAGAAACTTCTATAAACCAAAAATATAGTTTGATTTTAAACACACATTTTTAAAAGAAATGTGTGTTTTATTTAAAAAAGTAAGCGTTTAAAATTTAGGTAAACAATTTCATTTCTAAATTAGTTGACTTTAAACTTTACTAACCTTATAATTAAAATTGTTTAAGGAGGACATTAATATGAAACGTGTGTACAATTTTTCAGCCGGACCAGCGGTATTACCAGAAGAGGTTTTAAAAGAAGCAGCGAGTGAAATGCTTAATTATCAAGACTCTGGAATGAGTGTTATGGAGATGAGTCATAGAACAAAACTATATGATAGTATCATCAAAACTGCAGAACAAGATTTAAGAGATTTGATGAATATTCCTGATAATTATAAAGTTTTGTTTCTTCAAGGCGGAGCATCGCTTCAATTTGCGATGGTGCCTATGAATATCATGAAAAATAAAGTTGGTAATTATATCATTACAGGGCAATGGGCAAAGAAGGCTTTCCAAGAAGGAAAGAAATTTGGAAGAGTAAAAGCTTTGGCTTCATCTGAGGATAAGGTCTTTAGCTATATTCCTGATTGCTCTAATTTAGATATTGATAGTGATGCAGACTATGTTTGGATTTGTGAGAACAATACAATTTATGGAACTAAGTTTAAAGAATTACCTAATACTAAAGGTAAAGTGTTAGTTTCTGATATGTCTTCTTGTATTTTATCAGAACCAGTTGATGTAACTAAGTATGGAGTTATTTTTGCTGGAGTTCAAAAAAATATTGGACCAGCAGGAGTTGTTGTCGTTATTATTAGAGAAGACTTAATTTATAAAGAGGGATTAGACAATGTTCCAACAATGATGCAGTATTTTATTCATTCTGAAAATGAATCTTTATACAATACTCCACCAACTTATGGAATTTATATTTGTGGGAAAGTATTTAAATGGCTTAAAAAATTAGGTGGACTTGAAAAGATGAAAGAGATTAATGAAAAGAAAGCTAAAATTCTTTATGACTTTTTAGATAGTAGTAAATTATTTAAAGGAACTGTAGTAAAAAAAGATAGATCTTTAATGAATGTACCATTCATTACTGGCAATGAAGAACTAGATGCTAAGTTTGTAAAAGAAGCTAAAGCAGCAGGACTTGAAAACTTAAAAGGACACCGTTCAGTTGGTGGAATGAGAGCAAGCATTTATAATGCTATGCCAATTGAAGGAGTTATTGCTTTAGTTGAATTCATGAAAAAATTTGAAAAGGAGAATTCATAAGTCAATGTTTAATGTAAAATATTTAAATCCTATTTCTGAGAAGGGGAAAAAACTTTTTACTTCAAAATACAAAGAAGTAAATAATTGGGAAGATGCTAATCTTGCTTTAGTAAGAAGTGCAGCAATGCATGATTTAGAAATTCCTAAAGGCTTAGATGCAATTGCAAGAGCTGGAGCTGGTGTTAATAATATTCCACTTGAAAGATGTGCAGAAAAAGGAATCGTTGTTTTTAATACACCTGGTGCTAATGCTAATGGTGTTAAAGAATTAGTGGTTGCAGGAATGTTACTTTCTGCAAGAGATATTGTTGGTGGGATTAATTGGGTTAATGCTAATAAAGGTGAGGCTGAAATTGCTAAACTTGTAGAAAAAGAAAAAGCTAAATTTGCAGGAACTGAAATTTTGGACAAGTCAGTTGGTGTAATTGGACTTGGTGCCATTGGAATTTTAGTTGCTAATGCTTTAGTTGGTATGGGAATGAAAGTATATGGATATGATCCATTTATTTCAATTGACCATGCTTGGAGCCTATCAAGAAGTGTAATTCATGCTATGAGCTTAGAAGAAGTTTATGAAAATTGTGATTATATTACAGTCCATGTTCCTTTAGTTGATTCAACTAAAGAAATGATTAACAAAACATCTATTGCTAAAATGAAACAAGGTGTTGTAATTTTAAACTTTGCCAGAGATTTACTTGTAAATGATCTTGATATTGAACAAGCTTTAAAAGTAGGAAAGGTTAAAAAATACGTTACCGATTTTCCAAATGTTAAAACAGCTAATATGGAAGGTGTAATTGCAATTCCTCATCTTGGAGCTTCAACTGAAGAATCAGAAGATAACTGTGCAGTAATGGCTATTAAACAAGCAATGGATTATCTTGAAAATGGAAATATTACTAACTCAGTTAACTATCCAAACTGTGATGCTGGGATTTGTATGACAGAAGGTAGAATTGCAATTTGTCATAGAAATATTCCAAATATGATTAATCAACTAACAACTATTATTAATACTTACAATATTAATATTTCTAATATGACTAATAAAAGTAAAGGAAACTTTGCATATACTTTATTTGATATAGATGCAAAATCAACTCCTGAGATTAAAGAAAAGTTAGAAAAAGTAAGTGATGTCTTAAAGGTAAGAATCTTAAAATAATATGTAAGTAAGTTTAAAAAAAATGTAAGATATATAAAAGGTATTTACGAAAGTAGGAAAATATTATATTATAAAGTTGTCCTAATTTATTTAGGACCTTTCAATAAGTATGTCTACTGTGAAGTAGACTCTCTCTCTCTCTTTCTTATTTCCTACTATTTTTGAAAAAGACGCTTAAACAATTTGCTTAAGTGTCTTTTTTATTTTCTTCTTTTTAATAACTTTAAAAAAACTTTAGTTGATCTTAACAATTTCTTGTTATTAAAAGAAAGATAAGGTAAAATATAAATAGTATAATTTATATTAAAAAGGGAAAGTATGAAAGAAATATTAATTAATGTAAGAGAAGAATTATTAAAAAACAAAGAAGAAAAAAAGAGATTAGAAAGATTCTTTAAAGAAGAAGTAAATATATTAGGAGTAAAAACTACTACGGTCAATAAAATTTCTACTAAATACTTTAAACTTATAAAGAATAAAAGTAAAAAGGAAATTTTTTCTTTATGCGAAGAACTTTTTAAAAGTGGAATTTTAGAAGAATGTTTTATTGCTTGTAATTGGGCATATAACTTAAGAAAAAACTATGAGAAAAAAGATTTTGAAATCTTTGAAAAATGGGTTGACCTTTATATTACTAATTGGGCAGTTTGTGATAGTTTTTGTACGCGTACAATGAGTGAAGTGATAATCAGATTTCCTGAAGTAATGCTTAAATTAAAACTTTGGACAAAGTCAAACAACAGATGGGTAAGAAGAGCTGTAGCAGTATCTTTAATTGGTCTTGCTAAAAAAGGATTATGCTTAAAAGATATTTTTGAGATAACTGATATGTTGCTTTTAGATCAAGATGATTTAGTTCAAAAAGGCTATGGTTGGTTATTAAAGGTTGCTAGTAAGGTTTATCAAAGGGAAGTCTTTGAATATGTTTTAAATAAAAAGGAAATTATGCCTAGGACTTCATTAAGATATGCAATTGAAAAAATGCCTAAAGAGTTAAAAGAAATAGCGATGAAAAGGTAAGGAGAACAAAATGATAAAAGTAAGAATAGCATCATATGTAATATTACTTGTTGCGATAATTAATTTTATTTTACCAGTTTTAATTTTTTTAGGTATAAGTGCTGGTTATATAGATTTTAATGATAGTATCTATCCAAACAATATTGTTTATTATTTTCTTTATAAACTCATAATATACTTAGTAATTTTAATTTTTTTAATTTTTTTAAAAAAAGAATTTGGTCAAGAAAATAATGTATCTAGTGTCGTTGCGTTTTTATTTTTAGGGATTACTATTATTTTTTATTTTATGATTATGATTAGTGCTTTTACTAATCCTTTGTTTAATACAAGTATTGGGGCTTTAATTCCAATTTCAGTTGTTCATTATATAGAGGTTTTTTTAAATATTCCGATTATGATTATGATTGCTGATATTTATAAAAGAGGGACTGTTATAATTTCTACTATGGCAATTATTGTTGTTAGGATAGCTATGTATCCTGTTATTGGAGGAATTGCTTTTATATTGTTTTTGATATGGTTACCAACCAGAGTAACAAGTCTTGTAAATGAGATTATGGGAATGTGGTTTAGTTTGTTATCAATAGAGGCTTTTGTGTTGTTGGCTTTTGCAGTTTTTGTTTTTAAAGGCACTAAAAAACTTACAAAAGAAGCTGTGATAGATTCTAATTTTTAAGAAAAAAAGAATACATAAACTCTAATTTAATAGTTAAAAGGTAATTTAAGGAACTTATTTTATTAATAAAGGATTAAAAAAGACTAAATAAAAAATATTTCTATTGAAACTGTCGATTAAAAGTGATATAATATGAATGCTATAAAAAATATGCATGTCGTATAACAGTGCAAAAAAGGAGTGGAAATAATGAATAGTTCATCAATAGCTAAAAGAACTTTGCCATTAATTATCGTATTATTAGTTATTATTGCAATAGCTGTATCATGTACATTAATAGGTAAAGAAAAAACAAATCCAACAATAAGTGAAGAGAACGCTTATTATATTAGTGTTACTGATGGTGATAACACATATGGTATTACTAATAAAAAAATTTACGAAAGTTTGAAGAAATACTATGGAGCAACTGTTTTAAGTCAAATGATGGATAAAGACTTATTAAAAGATGTTGATGGTGTTAATTATATGGACATACTTCAAGCAGACGTTGAAGCAAGACTTGTTAAAAACATTTTTGGTTCACAAGAACTAATGGATGAATTAACAGAAGAAGAACAAACAGAAAAAAGAGAAGCATATTATAAATTGCAAAAAAATAGCGGATTATATTCTGAAGAGGCAATTTTAGAAGATGTGAAACTTACTCTTGCTAAAGAAAAATATGCTAAAGCATTATTTGAAAAAGAATTTTTAGAAAAAGAAGAAACTGATAAAAAAATGTTTTCAGATACAGATATTTCTAATTACTATAATGCTAATTACAAAGATGAGTATTGGACAATTATTGTAGTTTATCCTACAAAAGATTTAGCCACTACAGCTTTAAAGCAATTAGATGTTGAAGTTAAAGAAGTTACTGAATCAGGAACTGTATATGATAGATGGGTCTGGATGGCTGATGCTACATGGACTTCTAGTGATGAAGCAGTTGCTACAGTTAGTGCAGATACAGGACTTGTTACTGCAGTTGCAGCTGGAGTTGTTGATATTACTTATACAACAACAAAAGGCGCTACAGCAACTTTCAAAGTAAAAGTTCATACAACTGCAACTCCTGAAGGTGAAGAAGAATATGATTATGCAATCAAATTAGATACAGAAGATGAAGATGAAGAAACATTACAATTAACTAAAAAATTAACTTTAAATCAAATCTTAAAAGTTCATATTGATTTGTATAATTCAATGTATGCAAGAAATGCAGAAAATTATCCTAATGATGATGATCCTTTATTAAATGAAATTATTAAAAAAGATGTTCATTATACAATTGATGCAGCTGGAAATATTATCTTCATTACTACATTAGATGAAGAAGATGAAGATGCTGATGTAAACTTATTACATAAAACATATATGGAATTAAGTAGTTTTAACTCAACTATTGCATCTTATTTAGAATCTACATTAAATGTTTTCAGTGAATTAGCTGAAAAAGAAAATATTCATAAAGAAAACTATACTAAATATTTCGTAGTTAATCCAACACTTGCTAGTAGTCAATATTATTTTGCTGTTAAAATAAAAGTTGATGAAGCAGCTAAGCTATATGATGAGGCTGAAGGTGAAGACGAAAAACCAATGAATGAAGCAATTAAAGCTGAAATCATTGAAAAGTTAAAAGAAGAATATATTAATGAAACTTATATCAATGGCAAGATGGGTGACTTAAGAAGAGATAAAGGTTTATTAATTTATGATAAAATTATTGAAACAGCTTATATTGATGGTTATGATTCAAAATTAAAAACAACTAAAAAATCAAGTGACAGTATTGTTGCAAGAGTAAATGGTGTTGATTATACAGCAGATGCTTTATTTGCTGAAATGGAATCAAAATTCGGTACAGCTTCTGCAATTGAAAAATTACAATTTGAAATGATGTTAAGAGATACAGAACTTAATACTATTTATGATTATGCAAATTATGCTAATAAGAGTGATAAGAAACGCATTTTAGATGCTTCTGAATGGAATAGTATTAAATCAACTGTTATCCAACAAAAACGTACATTTAGCCAAGGTGGATTTGAAGGTTATTCTCCTTCAATCGGTTGGAAAAATTTCATGAAACAATATTTCAATGTTGATTCTGAAGATGAATTAAAATTAAGAGTTTTATATACTGTCTTAGTAGATGACTTAGCTGATGGTCTTGGTAAGATTTCTGAAGATACAACAGTAGATGATGAAGTTTGGAAATTCTATTATTCAGCGATGGATGAAAGAGTAAGAGATTACTATGAAGTTACAGGATTTCATTTATTAATAGGTGTTTATAAAGATGGCAATGAAAATGGTGCATATGATGATGGCAGTGAAACTGATGAATTAATCGAACCAAAAGAATGGACTGCATATCAAACAACATTAGTTGAAGAATTATATGATGAAGCAATTACATTGCTAGAAGGCGTTGAAGCTTTTGATTATCAAAATCAATTACTTGAGTTTGAAACAAACTTCAAAAAAGCTCCTAAATTCTTAGCAAACGTTAAACAAGATGCAGCAAGTCAACCATATCAACCAGGTGGAGTTGTTGATATCTATAAGTATTCAAAATATAAATCAGCTGGTATTACTGTGATGTATCAAGATTTAGGTACATTTGGTAATGGTTCTATGGTTGCTGATTTTGATGAAGCAGCAAGATATATCTGGCAAAGAAAATATGCATATGAAGCATTAGGTTTTGGTAATGCAAAAGAAATCAATATTTATTCTAAAGCTGAATCTTTAGATGGCGGATATTTATCATCTCAATTTGGCTATCATGTATATGTTAATACTGGATGGACTGCTCCTACTAAGTATTATAAAGAAGGAGATAGTGAAGGAGTTTTATTACCAACAAGTGAGAAAATGCTTGAGATTGTTAAGAAGTACATCGCAGATTCAACTGATCCAAGCCTAACAACTGATGATAAGAACCTTGTTACAAAATTCTATTTACCAATTGTAACTGAATTTAAAGGTGATGATGATCAATCGGCTGGTAACTATAAATACATTGATATCTTAGGAAAACAATTAAAAATGAATATTGAATTTACAAATGATGATGATAATGTAAAACTTGATAGATATTTAGATAAAGTAAAAGAATATAAAGATTCATATGTAGACTCATTATCATATTTATTACCAGTATTTGAAATTACTAATAAAGAAAATTTAAATGTTGGAGATACATTAGAATTAAATCTAAACATTATTTCAGCTTTTGATTTTGCTCAAGAAGGTGTAAAATGGAAGAGCAGTAATGAAGATGTCGCAACAGTAGATGAAAATGGTAAAGTTACAGCTGTAGCAAGTGGTAAGGTTATTATCACTGCAACATCTGAAGTTTTAGAAAGTTTGAATTCATCTGTTGTAATTAGAGTAAACTAATGTTTTGAATAAACAAACTAAACACCTCATACCCAATTAGTATGAGGTGTTTTTAAAATTTCAATAATGATTTTTATAAAAAAAGATATGTAATTAGAAAAAAATGACTTTGGAAAAATATATAATGTTAGCTTTTCCCAAAGTGGAATATAATATTTAATCTCAATGTTGATTTTAAAATGCAATGATTTTTTATTTAAATAGTTATTTAAGTGTGTTATAATAATATAAAGAATAAAACTAAGGGGAAGAAGATGAAGTTTCAAGTTATCGCAAGTGGTTCAAAAGGAAATCTTACCTATATTGAAACCGCTGAGGCTAAAATTATAGTAGATGCTGGTATTACTTATAATAGGCTAATTAAAAATCTAGATGACAGTATTTTATTAGATAGAATTGATGCTATCTTTATCACACATGAACACTATGATCACGTATCAGGTTTGGTTAGTATTATGTCTAAAAGTGATGCAACTCTTTATATTCATCAAGACAGTTTTAATTTTTTAAATGAAAAAATAAAAGAAAAAATTCCATTAGATAAAGTTTGTTTTATTGAAGATAATAAGAAATACAAAGTTAAAGATTTTTTTATTTATACAATGCAGTTAAATCATTATAGTATGCATTGTTTAGGATTTGTTTTTGAACATAAAAATAATAGACTAGCCTACATTACTGATACTGGATTTGTTCCTGAGGTTTATTTAGATGTTTTAAAGAATGTTGATGTTTTAATAATTGAGGCTAATCATGATATAGAAATGTTACTTGAAAGTGAAAGAGATCAATTTTTAAAAGCAAGGATTTTATCTGAAGTTGGACATATTTCAAATCTTATTTGTAAAGACATTTTAAGAACAGTTGTAAGTGAAAGAATGAAGTACATTGTTTTAGCTCATGCAAGTGAGGAATGTAATTCAAAAGAAGCAATTCTAGAAACTATTAAAAATGGTCTAGATGTGATATATCATGAAAGAATAATAATTGCTAAACAAAATGAAAGTATAGCATTAGTAATTTTAGAGGAGTAAGGAATGGCTTTTAGGTTAGTATCTTTTTTTAAACCAACTGGTGATCAACCACAAGCAATTGAAAAACTTACAAGAAATGTTTTAAATAATGTTAAACATCAAACCTTATTAGGAGCAACTGGCACTGGTAAGACTTTTACGATTGCTAATGTGATTGCTAAGACTAATAAAAAGACTTTAGTCTTAGCTCATAATAAAACTTTAGCAGGACAACTTTATAGTGAATTAAAAGCATTTTTCCCAGAAAATAGAGTTGAATATTTTATTTCATATTATGATTATTATCAACCAGAAGCCTATGTTGCAAGTCGTGATTTATATATCGAAAAAGATTCTAGTATCAATGATGAAATAGACCAAATGAGGCATAGTACTGTAAGTAGTCTAATGGAAAGAGATGATGTTATAGTAGTTGCGAGTGTTTCTTGTATTTATGGAATTGGAGATCCGGCTGATTATAAAGAAAAACTGCTTTTCTTAAGAACAGGTGAAGAAATTAAAAGAAGTGAGCTTTTAGAAAAACTAGTTAAGATGAATTATGTTAGGAATGATTTTGAGCATAAAAGAGGCATCTTTAGAGTAAAAGGTGAAATCATTGAAATTATTCCAAGTTATGAAAAAGAAGAAATTATTCGTCTTGAATTTTTTGGTGATGAAATAGAAAAAATTAAAATGGTTGATAGCATTTCAGGGAAAACTATTTCTTTAAAAAAACATATTACAATTCATCCTGCTACACTATTTTTAGTATCAGATTTAAAAAGAGAAGAAGCTATAAAAAGAATCAAAAATGAATTAGAAGAGCGCATCAAATATTTTAAAGACAATGATAAATTAATTGAGGCTCAAAGGATTGAACAACGTACTAAATATGATTTAGAAATGTTAACAGAACTTGGTGAGTGTAAGGGGATTGAAAACTATTCAAGACATTTAAGCCTAAGAAAAGAAGGTGAGATGCCTTATACTTTACTTGATTTTTTTAAAGATGACTTTTTAATGATTATAGATGAATCACATGTAACACTTCCTCAAGTTAGAGGCATGTTTAATGGCGATAGATCTAGAAAACAAAATCTAGTTGATTATGGCTTTAGATTACCTTCAGCATTAGACAATAGACCATTAACGTTTGATGAGTTTAACAGTAAATTAAAGCAAGTAATTTATGTTAGTGCAACACCTGCAATATATGAAAGAAATTTAAGCTATGAAGTAGTAGAACAAATTATTCGCCCAACTTATTTACTTGACCCAGAAATTGAAATTAGACCTACTAAAGGTCAAATTGATGATTTAGTTTTAGAGATTAATAAAAGAATTAAAAATAATGAAAGAGTTTTAATTCTTACCTTAACAATTAAAATGAGTGAAGATTTAACTAAATACTTAAAAGATTTAGATTTTAAAGTAGCGTATTTACATTCTGAAATTAAAGCCTTAGAGCGTCTTGAAATAATTAGAAAACTAAGGCTAAAAACGTATGATTGTTTAGTTGGAATTAATCTTTTAAGAGAAGGGTTGGATATACCTGAGGTCTCTTTAATTGCGATCTTAGATGCTGATAAGGAAGGTTTTTTAAGAAGTGAAGTATCGTTAATTCAAACGATTGGAAGAGCCGCAAGAAACGTTAATGGTAAAGTTATAATGTATGCTGATAAGGTAACTGATTCTATGCAAAAGGCAATTGTTGAAACGTATAGAAGACGTGAGATTCAATTAAAATATAATCAGGAAAATAATATTATTCCTAAAACTATTATTAAAGATGTTAAAGATTCTTGGCTTGATGAATTAGAATTAAAAGAATCTCTAACAATTGATATGGATGGACTTGATAGGCTAAGTACTTTAGAAAAACAAAAAATTTTAAAGAAACTTGAAACTGAAATGAAAGAAGCAGCCAAAGCTTTAGATTTTGAACAAGCGATGACTTTAAGAGATATTATATTTGAAATAAAGAGTGGTGGAAAATGAAAGTTATTTTAGGATTAAGCGGTGGTGTTGATAGCGCTGTTGCTTTAATTAAATTATTAGAAAAAGGCTATGATGTTGAAGCGATTTTCATGAGAAATTGGGATTCAACATTAAACAATGATATCTTAGGAAATCCTAATGATTTTTCTAATATTTGCCCGCAAGAACAAGACTATCTTGATGCCTTAGAGGTTGCTAATAAATATCATATAAAACTTCATAGAATGGATTTTGTTGATGTTTATTGGGAAAAAGTATTCTCATACTTTTTAGATGAATATAAAAACAATAGAACTCCTAATCCAGATATTTTATGTAATAGTGAAATTAAGTTTAAAGTCTTTTTAGAAGAAGCTTTTAAAATGGAAGCAGACTATATAGCGATGGGTCATTATGCAAGAGTTGTGCATAAACCAGAAGTAAAACTATTTAAAGCAGTTGATAAGAATAAAGACCAAAGTTATTTTTTAAGTCAATTAAATAAAGACCAACTTTCAAAAGCTTTATTTCCTTTAGGTGATATGACCAAAGATGAGGTAAGAAAACTAGCTAAAGAACATGGAATAAAAATAGCTAATAAAAAAGATTCAACTGGGATTTGTTTTATTGGTGAAAGGCATTTTAAAGAGTTTTTAAAGAATTATCTTAAACCTAATCCTGGTGATATTAAAACTCTTGATGGAAAAACTGTAGGTAAGCACGAAGGCTTAATGTATCATACAATTGGTCAAAGAAAAGGTTTAGGAATAGGTGGAGCAGGAGAGGCTTGGTATGTTATTGGTAAAGATAAAAAAAACAATGTTTTATTAGTCAGCCAAGGAGATAGATCAGAATATTTATATAGTAATAGATGTCTTGTTAATAAAATTAACTGGTTAGCAGATGACTTTAAGACTTTAGAATGTTTTGCTAAATTCAGATATCGTGCTGCTGATGTTAAAGTAAAGTTAGTTAGAATAGATGAAGATACAATTGAAGTAAATTATCCTGAAAAAGCTAAAGCTGTAACTCCGGGTCAAGCTGCGGTCTTTTATTTAGGAGAAGAATTAATTGGCGGAGGAACAATTAACGAAGTCTATTTTGGAAAAGAAAAAAGGATGTATTAATCTATATGGAAGAAAAGATAGTTGGTGAAATAAAAAGAATAAAACATTATAAAAAAGAAACAGGTTTTGGAGCGGTTGAGATTAAAATTGATTTTGAAAAAGAATCTTCAAAAGTTCTAAAAAACATGCTTTTTTCAAATACACTAACTGTCGTTGGTGTCTTTTCAAGAGAACCACGTCCTTATGAAGAATATGTTTTCTATGGTAATTTTGAAACTAACCAATATGGTTATCAATTCAAAATGAAGAGTTATGAGATTAATAATGAAGCAACTGAGGAGTATATTTTAGCGTATTTATCAAGTGATTTTTTCCCTGGAGTTGGGAAAAAAACAGCTTCTAAAATCTATGATGAATTAGGGAAGGATTGTATTGGATTAATTATTAAGGATAAAAAAGTATTAGACAATATTAAAGGAGTTACTCCAAAACAAAAAAAGACAATTTATGAAACTTTAATTTCAAATGATTTATACCAAAAAGCTATTTTAGAATTAATTAGTTTTGGGTTAAGCGTTACTTGGAGTAAACGCTTATATGATACTTTAGGAGAAAATGCAGCGAAGACGATTAGAAAAAATCCTTATTTATTAATTGATTTAGTTGATGGGATTGGTTTTAAAAGAGCTGATGAAATAGCTTTAAAAAATAAAATTGAAAAGAATAGTCCTTTAAGAATTAAAGCTTTTATGTTATATCTAATTAATAATTCAATTAGAAATAAAGGTGATACTTATTTAGATAAAATAGCTTTAGATGAATATGTCTTAGCTGAAATTAATAAAGGTGAAGAAGTTGAAGTTATTACAGAATCTGATTTACATAGATTCTATGATGAATTAGAAAATGAAGATAAAATTAGATTTTATCGTTCTAGAGTTTATGAAATGAATTTATATAATGCTGAATATAAAATCGCTGATAAAGTATTTCATTTATTAAACGAGAAATTAGAGATCAAAAAAGAAGATATCGTTATTGCTTTAGAAAAAGTTAAAGGCGATATTAAAATTGAGTACAACTTTGAACAAAACAAAGCAATCATTAATGCTTTAAGTGAAAAGTTAACGATTATTACAGGAGGTCCTGGGACTGGTAAGTCAACTATCATTCAAGGAATTATTAAAACATATTTAGAATTAAATAAACTAGATAAAGATGCTTTAGATAAAATTGCTTTACTAGCACCAACTGGTAGAGCAGCTCAAAGACTAAAAGAAGTAACCTCTTTTAATGCCTCAACTATTCACCGCTTTTTAGGTTATGAAGGCGGGAATAGATTCCGCTATAATATGGATAATCCAGTTTATGCTGATTTAGTTATAGTTGATGAGTTTTCTATGGTTGATACACTCTTAGCAGAAAAGTTGTTTGAATGTATTAGTCCAAATGCTTGTTTTGTTTTAGTGGGTGATGTTGATCAATTACCATCAGTAGGTCCTGGTCAAGTCTTATCTGATTTTATTGTTTCAAGTGAAATAACAACCACTCAATTAAAAGAAATACATCGTCAAGCAAGTGATTCTAGTATTATTAGTTTAGCTCATAGTATTAATCAAGGTTATCTACCAGAAGGAATTTTAAATGCAAAAGAAGATAGTGCTTTTTTTCAAATAGAAGAAGCTTCTATTATTGATAATGTTATAAACATTATCGAAAAAGCAATTGAAAAAGATTATAACTTAATTAATAATATACAAGTTTTAGTTCCTTTTTATAAAGGAGAATTAGGGATTAATTCTTTCAATGAAAAACTTCAAGAAAGATTTAATCCATTAATTGAAAAACAAGAAATAAAACATTATTCAAGAAAGTTTAGAGTTAATGATAAAGTCATTCAACTGGCGAATAGAACTGAAAAAAAAGTAATGAATGGTGATATTGGTTTTGTTTATAGATTAATAGAAGATGAGAATGGTTTTAAAGGTTTAGAAGTAAATTTTGATAACAATATTGTTAGTTATAATTTAGATGAATTAGAAGATATTACACATGCTTATGCAATTTCAATTCATAAAGCTCAAGGTAGTGAATTTGATTTAGTTATTATTCCTTTTACCTTTAAATACTATAATATGCTTAAAAGAAAATTAATTTATACAGCAGTTACTAGAGCTAAAAAATCTTTAGTTATGATTGGTGATATCAGAGCTTTTAGTAAAGGAATAAAAGAAAAAGAAGAAACAAGAAAAACAGCTTTACTTGAAAGAATTAAAGAAATGTTTGAAAAAAGAGTTGAAAAAGAAAAATCCCCTTGGGATTTCTTATAAAAGATAAGGAGAGAAAAATCTTGAAAAGAACATATAAATTTTTAATGTTAGTTTTATTTAGCATAATATGTTTATTAATTTTTACTGGTTGTTATGGGGTAAAGAAAAGTAAAATTGTAATTCTAGAGGATGCTGAAAATATTACTCAAACAGTTGCTTTTAGAAGTTATTCTGGTCCATATGTTGCTGTCATCTTTAAAGCAAAATATAGAGGTGCAGATAAAATGTTTTTTAATAGTTGGTTTGATGATGAAGATTTATGGACGCGAGCGATAAAAAGAATTGAAGTAGAAGATATAAATAATATTGTTTTTTCAAATAAAAAAATTAAAGATGATGCATATAATAAAAAATATACTGACGGTATGTATTCTAAAAATTTAGTATGTTTTAGTAAGAATGAATCTTATTATGGAATTAATATAACTTCTGTGGGTTGGGGGACACAATTTAGTAATGAATTTGAAATAGATGAAACTGATTTAACTGACCTTTATATAGATATGCAAGAAAACATGGATATTGTAAATCCAGATTATGAAGTTCTTAATTACGGTACTTTTAAGATAGAGTGGCATCCTTCAGAAGATTATGACTATTTCTATTTTGTAAATAGTCGTGAGGTTTATATATATGATGGTGAAACTAAAGAATTAATTAAAACCATTGAAACTGATACAGATATTTATGGAGCAGTTTATGCAAACTATAGAGAGAAATTTTGTGTAGCTGTGAAGGATGGAAACCAGTTTAGGATTATAAAATATGATATTATAGAAAAATGAATTGAAAAAGAGAGGGAAGAAAAATTATTTATTTAACTTTTATTGTTTTATTTTTTATATGTTTAGTTGGTTGTAAAAAAGAAGTAGCTGATATTTGGCCAGTAATTTGGGGCTATACTGGAGAATAATTAATAACTTGTATAAAATGTTTAAATATGCTAGAATAAGATATATTTTAAGGGTGAAAGTATGGAAAAATTAGATCAAGAGATTTTAGAATTATACCTAAAACATGAAACAATTAATTTCTTTCCAAAGACTAGTCTAACTGTTAGATATTTAGACCAAATCAAAGAATTAAATGATTATTATAATTTACTATCAGATGATGATAAAGAGAGTGTTAATAATTATAATATTCTTGAAAAGTTAATGGAATTAAGAGAAAAAATTTTAGGTGAATATAATCTATTTGAAAGTAAAGAAGCTGCGCTTCAATTTGATCAAAAAATTTTAGAATGTAGAGATGCTAAAAGCACTAATCATAGCTGGTTTTATCGTGTTAGAAAACTAGAAGCTGATTATGAAAAGCTAGATGATAATGTTAAAAAAATGTGTATCAATAAGTGGATTATTGATTCAATGCTTAAAGATATTAGAGACTATGAAAAAAGTTTAGCTTTTGATCAATTAAAAAAAGAAGCAGTTATTTTTGATAAAAGAATTTTAGACCTTCAAAAGAAGAAAAATATGTCCATAGATTGGGTAGAAGATGTTAAAGAAACTTTAGCTGATTTTGAAGTTTTAGCTCAAAACGTCAAAGAATTACTAGAAAAGAATTCTCTTTTAGTAACTTTAAAACAAGATGCTTTTGATATTGAAGAACATATCAATAAAGAAGAAAGTTTAAAAGTAGCTTCTTTATTTGATGAAAAGATTATAAAACTCCAACAAGAGAAAACTTGGACTCTAGACTGGGTAGAAGCAGTTAAAGAATTAGAAGCAGATTATAAATACTTAAAACCTGAAATTAAAAATTTACTTAAAAAAGAAGGAGTCTTACTTACTTTAAAACAAGAAGCTATTGAAATAAAAGATTCTTTTAAAATGGAAGATATAAAAGATAAAGCAATAGAGTTTGATGATTTAATTAAAGCGCTAGCTAGTAATAAAACTCCAACTATTGAATGGGCTAATGAAGTTATTAATTTAGATAAAGAGTTTAGTGCACTTGATACTTTAGAAAAAGATATCATCAGACAAGTAGCAACTCTTGCAACTCTAAAACAAGAAGCTTTAGAAATCATCGAAAAGTTCAAACAAAAAGATTATTACCAAATGGCTAGTGAATTTGATCATGCAGTTTTAGAATTAGAAAAAACAAGAGCTCTAACTGCTTCATGGTCTAAAGCAGTATTAGATTTAGAAGAAAAATATAATAATTTTGAAAATATTGCTAAAAACTTAGTTAGAGAATATGGTGTTTTAATTAATCTAAAACAAGAAGCTCTTTCAATTAAAAGCAGAATTAAATTCGGTGAAAAAAATGAAATTGCGATGAAGTTTGATGAAAAAATTATGGACACATTAAAAAGAAAAACTTCTTCAGAAGAATGGATTAAAGAAGTTGATGATTTAGAAAAAGAATATCATGCTTTAGAAGAAAGTATAAAAGAGTTAGTTTCAAAAGCTTTAGTTTTATCGGATTTAAAAACTCAAGCACGTGAGGTTAAAAGACTTTTAGAGTTTTATAAAACAAAAGCTATTGCGATTACTTTTGACCAAAAATTACTTAAATGTAAAGAACGTAAAAATCATTCACTTGAATGGTATGAAGAAGTAATGGAATTAGAAAAAGAATATAAAGCTTTAAGTCCAATTACAAAAGAAGTCTTAGATAATAAAGGTATGATTGAAACTTTAAAACATGATGCTTTTGAAATTAGAAAAGAAATTTATGATAGTAACTATAAACAAATCGCAACTGAAATTGATAAAAAAATAGCTGCATGTGAAGCAAGCCATGAAAAAACTCTAGACTGGACTGAAGAAGTTTTAGAACTTAAAAAAATGTTTGATAACTTGAGTCCAGAAATTAAAGCTTTTTCTTTAAAAGCTAAACTACTTGATTTATTAGTTGTTGAAACAGGTCATATTAAAAGAGCAATTGAAATAGAAAATCTAAAAGCTAGAGCTAAAACATTAGATGATCAAATAATTTCTTTATGTAATAAAGTTTCAAAAGAAGAACCACAATATAAACAAATGTTACAACTTCAAAATGTAATTGAGAATACAGAAAAAGAAGTATTAGAATATGTTGGTAATAAAAAAACATTTGAAACTACTTTAAATAAAAGTTTTAAATATAATCGTAGAAAAGAAAAGTTAGAAGCTAAACTTGCTAAGAAAAATAAATAAGATTAAATATTTTTATATATTCAAAAAAACTCTAATATCTATATTCATTATCCTTTGTATGATATTAGAGTTTTCTTATTTTATGAATAAGTTTAGAAATTTTCTAAAAACAATTTTTGAATAAGTTAGTGGTACTATACAAATAGTGATACTTCAGTTTTAACGATAAATGAATTTGGGGTAATTTGTGGTGTAGCGTTGGAGTGGCGACTATAATTGGTACTTATAAGTATAATAATTTCCAAGGGGAAATTACAATGGAAGTAACAGTATTAGAATCTTAATTACACATTAACCTCAATTAAGTTAATAAAGAAAATTAGTTATTGGCATGTTATAATTATAGGGGGGGAAGAATTATGAAAAGATTATTATTTATCATATGTATTTTATTTATGCTAGTAGGTTGTGAAAAAAAAGCAATAGCGTTGCCGTATTCATTACATAAATTAAAAGAAGATGGAACATATGAAATTATGGGACCTTTAAATGAGAGCTTGTATGAAACGATGTTTAATCGTATGTCATGGTATTTTTTTGAAAGCCCTGATAAAAAACCAATTACAAGTATAGCACCTTATGCTTTTAAATATGGTGAAGAATTGATATATAACCACAAGTATAGATCTAATGAATTGGTAATCCCTGAGGGTATAACAGAAATTAAAGATGGAGCTTTTGAGGGGTGTTCTTTTTTGGGATTGATTATAATACCTGAAAGTGTAACTACTATGGGAGATGATGTATTTAAGGGTTGTGGTGAAGCAATAATATATGTTGAGGCAGAAAGTAAACCAGTTGGGTGGAGCGAATCATGGAATCCTGATAATAATTTAGTAATATGGGGAAATCCTAATGATGAAAAAGAAATGTTTCATTATGGTATAACAAGTAATGATGAAGTTGCTATATTAAAATTAAATAAAAAATTTTACACATCAACTATTAACATACCAGAAGAAATAAATGGAAAAAAAGTTACTATTTTATTTGGAGATGTTTTTAAGGATAATAAGCGTAAAAAAAATATTAGTAAAATAATAATACCTAGTTCGATTACATTTTTTGGTGCTAAAGCTTTTAATGAAATGTCTAATTTATATGAAGTAGAATTTACTGGTGAAAGTAATCTTATATCAATTGGTGAAAAAGCTTTTTATGACTGTAAGAAATTAGAAAAAATTCTAATTCCAGGAAGTGTTGAATATATTGGCCAATATGCTTTTACAGGTTGTGCATTTAGAAACATTAAGATACCAGAGGGAGTAAAAGTTATTGATAGTGTAGCTTTTTCGGAGTGTGCTAGTGCAACAAGTGTAGAAATATCTAGTACTGTTATAGATATTGCGGGTGGAAATGTCTTTAATAACTGTTATCAATTAAATACTATAGAAGTAGCAAGTGCTAATCCTATTTATAGAAGTGAATCGAATTGTTTAATTGAAACAAGTGCTAATACCCTAATTAGAGGTTGTAATACTAGTATAATTCCTGATGGTATAACTACTATAGGTTCGTGTGCATTCAAAGGCTGTAAAAACCTAGTTACAATTACAATTCCTTCTAGTGTTACTAAGATAGATAGTGGTGCATTTGGTTATTGTTATGATTTAGTAAGTATAACAATTCCAGAATCAGTTATTAGTATAGAGAATGGTGCATTTTCTTTTTGTAAAGAATTAAATGAAGTGATTATCTCTTCTGGTGTTGAAAAGATTGGAGACCGTGCATTTATGGTGTGTTCTGATTTAGTAAGTATAATAATTCCTTCTAGTGTTGAAAAGATAGGTGAGAGGGCTTTTTCTTCTTGTAAAAAAATTAAGATTTATTGCGAAACTGATAGCAAACCAGAAGGATGGCACAGAAATTGGAATTTTGAAAATAGACCAGTTGTTTGGGGGTATACTGGAGAATAGGTTGACTTAGCTTACTTAAAGAAAGGAAAGATAAAAATGAAAAAGATAGGTATTGTATTATTAATAGTAATGTTTATGTTTTTATATGGCTGTAAGCCAAAAGAAAAACTTACAATTTCTTTTGAAACTAATGGTGGAAGTTCTATAGAAGATGTTGTGATAGATTCTACACTTGATTTTGTTTTGCCGGATGATCCAGTTAAAGAGGGATATACTTTTGCTGGGTGGTATTTAGATGAAGCATTTGATGTAGAATATTCAACATCTTTATTAAATAATAATATAACTTTATATGCTAAATGGATAGAAGATGAAATTGTTTATGACCTAGCTATCTTTTTTGAAAGCAATGGTGGAAATGAAATTGAACCAGTAATAAAAAGTGCAGGAGAAATTATCACTGAACCTACTCATCCAGTTAAAGAAGGTTATGAATTTGCTGGTTGGTATAGTGATGTTGATTTAACTTATGTATATCACTTCAATACCATGCCAGAAGAAAGTATTACTCTTTATGCTGATTGGGGTACTTTAGGATTAGAGTATGAACTAATTAATGATGAAACTGAATATAGTGTCAATAAAGGTAATGCTTCAGAGTTAATTGAAATTCAAATTCCAAATATTAAAGATGGTAAGAAAGTCACACAAATTAAAAATCAAGGATTTTTAAATTGTATGAACTTAACAAAAATTATTATTCCAAAAACAATAGTATTAATTCCTGAGGCTTCTTTTAAGGGCTGTGGTAATCTTGTTGAAATGATTTTACCATTTACTGGAAATAATAGAGAGGCGACTGGTTATCAAGGCTTATTTGGATATATTTTTGGAAGTGAGGAGTTTAATGGTAGTAAAAAGGTAATGCAATATTTTATGGAGTTGACAAGTAATGATGATAATAATAATAATAGTATTAGATTATCTATTAAACCATTACTGTCTTTTGAACCACCAACAATGAATTGTTTCTATATATCGAAGTGCTTAAATAAGATAGTAATAACAGATGAAGATATAATTAAGGCGGGAGCTTTTTCTGGGTTAATTAATTTAGATAGTTTAGTACTTAATGAAGGTATTACAAAAATTTCAAAAAATGCTTTTTCTGGTTGTGGTGTAAAAGGAATTGAAATTCCTAAAAGTGTAATTGAAATAGATAGTTTAGGACTTTCTGGAGCTGAAGTAATATTTAAAGAAGGTATAAATTTAAAGACTATAAAGAGTTTGAGTTTTTATTCTTATGCTGGCAATGAATTAACAATTCCAAATAGTGTTATAAAAATTGAAGAAACTGCCTTTTATGGATCTAGTTTGAAGAGTGTATATATCCCTAATTCTGTTGAAGAAATAGAAAAGTGGGTATTTGCACATTGCAATTTAACAATTTATGTTGAAGCAATTAATAAGCCGGAAGGATGGGATGAAGATTGGAATTTAGAAAACAGACCAGTTGTTTGGGGCTATACTGGAGAATAGGTTGACTTAATTACTTAAATAAAGGAAAGATAAAAATGAAAAAGATAGGTATTGTATTATTAATAGTAATGTTTATGTTTTTATATGGCTGTAAGCCAAAAGAAAAACTTACAATTTCTTTTGAAACTAATGGTGGAAGTTCTATAGAAGATGCTGTAATAGATTCTGCACTTGATTTTGTTTTGCCGGATGAGCCTGTTAAAGAGGGATATACTTTTGCTGGATGGTATAGTGATATTGATTTAACAATAAAATATGACTTAAATACAATACTAACAAAAGATATAACTCTATATGCTGACTGGGAAACGATAGGATTAGAGTATGAATTAATTAATGATGGAACTGAATATAGTGTCAATAAAGGTAATGCTTCAGAGTTAACTGAAATTCAAATTCCAAATATTAAAGATGGAAAAAAAGTAACACGCATTACTGATTTTAAAAAATGTTTAAATCTAAAAGAAATCATTATACCAAATAGTATAAACAAAATAGATAGTTGGTCGTTTTTGGAAAACGTAGCTTTAGAAAATATAATTCTTCCTGATGGTATTAGTTCAATTGATGCTTATACATTTTCCAAATGTACTAGTTTAAAAAGTATAATGATACCAGATAGTGTAGTTTTTATTAGTAAAGAAGCTTTTAATGAATGTGATAGTATAGAATATGAGATATATGAAGGGTTAAAATATTTAAACAATTGGATAATGGGAGTAGAAGATACTTCGGTTAGTGAAGTTAGTTTAAAAGAAACAACTGTTGGAATAGGACCTAATGCTTTTTGGGATTGTGTTAATCTAACTAATATAACTTTCCCTGATACTTTAAAGGCTATTAGTGAGCGGGCATTTACCAATTGTTATTCCTTAACAGAAATAACATTACCAGATAATTTTGAAAGAATTGGTGATTTTGCTTTTGAGGGATGTACTACTATAAAAAGTATTTTTATTTCAAAAAAAACAAAAGAATTATCTGGGATTCCTTGGGATTTAGAAGAAATAAATGTTGACCCACAAAATGAATTTTATACTAGCATAGATGGTGTTTTATATAACAAAGAAATTACTGAATTAATTCGTTTTCCTAATTACAAAGAAGTTATTGAATTTACAGTTCCAGAAACAGTAATTGATATAGGACCATCTGCTTTTTCTGACAACAAATTTGTTAAAAAAGTTACGCTTCAAAATGGGGTTGAAACTATTGGTGATGGTGCATTTTTTAGGTGTGGTGCTTTAGAAGAGATAATTTTATCTGATACACTTAAAAAAATTGATGATTATGCTTTTGCATATTACGAAAAATTAAAAGAAATCATAATCCCTCGTAGTGTAGAATATATTGGTGCAAATCTATTTATTGGTTATGTAAGTGGATTAAAAATATATTGTGAAATAGAGGCTCAACCTGAAGGTTGGGATGAATTTTGGAATCCTAATGATGAATTAGTTGTCTGGGGTTATACTAGAGAGTAAAAACTTTACATATAATATAGGTTTATTTATAGAAGAAAATGATAATCTAAATAAAAATATCAGTATCTTTAAAAAAAGATGCTGATATTTTTATTTAAAAAAGAAGTAAAATAAGAATTATTTAATAATATATAAGTGAGAGGATAAACTATGAAAAAGAAAATAATTATTGTTTTAGTAATTGTTGTAGGTTTAATTGGAGTGGTTGTAAAAAATGTTCTTTCTTCTAAAGAAAATGTTTTAGTTGAAAGTGGAACATCTTTAGTAGAAGATAATCTAGTAAATAAAGTTTTAGTAGAAATTAGAGGAGCAGTTCTTTATCCAAATATTTATGAAGTAAATAACAATGCTAGAGTTGATGATGTTATTACTTTAGCAGGTGGCCTAACAAAAAATGCTAATATAAGTGAAGTAAATCGTTTAGAAAAAGTTTATGATTCAATGTTAATTGAAATAAAAGAAAATAATACAGAAGAACTAAATTATACTACTAGTAATAAAATATCACTTAATAAAGGAACGCTTGATGAATTAATGACATTACCTGGAATTGGTGAGACTAGAGCTCTAGCAATTATAAGTTATAGGAATGAAAAGAAATTCGTTAGTATTGAGGAAATTAAAAATGTTAAGGGAATTTCAGATGCTATATATGCTAAGATTAAAGATAATATCAGTTTATAATTATCTAAAAAACAATTATTTTATTTTTGTAATTGGCTTAATCTTTTTAGCATTATCTTTAAATCATTACCATTATTTTTTCTTATATTTATTTTTTCTTTATTTTTTATACTCTAGATATAAAATTATATTTAGAGTATTTTTATTTATTAGTATCATCTTTTCACTTAATTTTTTTATTCATAAATATACATTCAAACAAACAGATATCAAAGAAGTTAAAGGAATAATTACTGATATCAAAGAATTAGAAAATTATAATAAAATTACAGTAAGAGATGGTTTTAAAAAGTATTATATTACTGATTTAAATAAAAAAGATTATCATTTAGGAATAAAGATCTATGTAAAGGGAGAAAATAAAAAAATTACTAAAAATAAAATTGCGATGGCTTTTAATTATCAAGAGTATTTAACTCATCAAAAAATAGTTGGTGTTATTAAAGCCAGTGAAATAAAGGTATTAAGTAATAGTTTTTCAATTTTATTTTTTAAAGAAAAAATAAATGATTATATAAACAATAATTTTAGTCAAGAAAATTTAATGTTTTTAAGAGCTGTTATTTTAGGAGATGATAGTCTTTTAACTGATGAAATAGAAGAAGATGTTAAGATAAATGGGATATCGCATTTGTTTGCGATATCAGGACTTCATATTGGGATTCTTGTTTTAATGTTAACTAATCTTTTTAAAAGAATAAAACTAAAAGATAAAACAATTAATATCATAATTACTATTACTTTATTTTTATATTTAGTTATTACAGCTTTTTCTTCATCAATTCTAAGAGCTGCTTTAATGTGGGGAGCAGTTACTTTAAATAAAAAATATAATTTAAAATTAAAAAGTTTAGATATTGTTTCAATTATCTTTATTTTATTAGTTATTATTAATCCGTTTTATATCTATAATATGGGGTTTGTTTTAAGTTTTCTAGCAACTTTTATTATTATTTTAATGAATCCATTATTAAAGAATAAAAACAATGCTTTTCAAATTTTAATTTTAAGTATTGCAATTCAAATTGCAAGTCTACCAATTATGATTAATTTTAATTCTGAAGTTAATTTAGTTAGTTTTGTAAGTAATATTATTTATATTAATTTATTTTCTTTAATATTGCCGATTTCTTTTTTGGTTTTGTTTTTACCATTTTTAAGTGGAATATATAATTATTTAATTATAGGTTTTTTTAAAGCAATTGATTTAACTAGTTATATAAATATTCCTTTTAGACTTCCCTTTTTTAATATCAATCTAACTTTTATTTATTATTTATTAATCGTTTTATTATGTGTTTTTTATTTTAATAAAAGTTTGAAAAATTATTTATCTTTTATGATAGTTTTATTTCTTCTAATTGTTTCAAATATTTTATATTTTAATCCATCAAAAGAAATATATTTTTTTGCTTTATATAACGGTGAAGCAATTCTTTTAACTGATAGTTTTAATAAAATGAATTGTTTGATTGATACAGGGGATGGTAAAAATAAAGAAGTGAGTAGTTATTTAAAAAGAAAAGGCATTAAAAGATTAGATTATTTAATTTTAACTCATAATCATTTTGACCATAACGGTGAAGCGTTAGATATCATTAATAACTTTTATGTTAAAAATGTTGTAGTAAGTCAATTTGATGAGAGTAGATATGCATCTTTAAAAAACACTTTAAAAGTTAGGGCAGGAGATATAATTAAAGCTGGTGATCTTACTTTTGAAGTGCTAGCACCAAAAGTAAAGTCAACAGATGAAAATGATAATAGTATAGTTTTAAAAGTTTTATTTGGAGAGTATAATTTTTTATTTCTAGGAGATGCTTCTAAAACGATAATAGAAGAGGTAGCTACTAAAGATTTAAAAGTTGATGTGATTAAGATAGCACATCATGGAAGTGCAACAGCACTATCACATCAAGCACTAGAAGTCTTAAAACCAAAGATTGCTATTATTCAAACAGGAGAAATTGCTTATTTTGGTTTTCCAAGTAAAGAAGTAATTGAGAGTCTAAATTATTATAATATAAAAACATATAGAACGGATTTAGATTATTCGATTAAATATAAATATCTTTTTAATAAAACTACATTTTTAATAGAGAACTTTTAAGAATAGTAATTGAAAAAAAAGTAAAAAAAAGATATAATATATATATATTATATTATATCTAAATAGGAGTAAATTTTATGGCAGCAAACATTTATCTGTTTACAGGCAATGAAAAATTAATAACTGAAAATAGAATTAAAAAAATAATAACTGAAAATGAAATTGAAGATATGAATGTTGAAACATATGATTTAACATATGATAAAAAAAATGAAGCTGAAAACATTAAAATAACAGAAGTTATTAATTCATGTTCAACTCCACCATTCTTTTCTCTTAAAAAAGCTGTTGTTATAAAAAACCCTACCTTTTTAACAACCACTATTTTAAACGATCTTGAAAAAGAGTTATTTATTAAATATTTAAACAATCCACTTGATTCTACGCTTTTTATAATTAACGCAGTTAACTTAAGACTAAATGAAAAATGTGAGATTGTTAAAACTTTAAAAAAGGTAAGTGAAACCAAAATAACTGAAATTAGTGAACAAGAGATGCATGGTTGGTTAGTAATGTATTTAAGGAAAAAGAATATTAATATTGATGAGGAAGCTAGAAAACTCTTTTTTGAATATGTTGGGAAAGATACCATAAAAGCAGAAAACGAAGCATTAAAATTAATGCATTATGTAGGAGAAAACTCTAGAGTTTATGTAAAAGATGTTGAAGCAATTGTTTCAAGAAGTAATGATATTCCATCATATGAATTAACTAATGCTATAGTTAATGGAAAAACTAAAGAAGCAATTGATAAATATCTAGCTTTAGTTAAAACTGGTGTAAAGGGTGAATTTATTTTTAGTATAATTGCTACTACTATGAAACGTCTTCTAATTGCTCAAGCAATGATTGAAGAAAAAGCAAAACAAAAAGATATTGCTCAAGTATTACAGGTTAGTGAAAACCAAGCATATTATATTATGCAAAATACTAAAAAACTTCCTAAAGAAAAAATTGTAAATAATATTATTCAATTAGGTGAATTAGATTATAAAGTTAAAACTGGTAAAATAGATTTAGAAACAGCTTTAGAATATTTAGTTTTTAAAGCATAAAAAAACACCCTTAATTGGGATGTTTTTTAAGCAATAGAATTAATGCTTTTAGCTAAACGTGATTTAACACGACTAACATGATTCTTATAATAGATACCTTTTGATACAGCTTTATCTAATTTTTTAGATGCAAAATTATAAGCTTCTTGTGCTGCTTTATGATCTTTAGCAGCTACAGCTGTTTCAACGTTTTTAATAGCTGTTTTTACAGAAGATTTAAAAGCTGCATTTGCTAGTCTTTTCTTTTCGTTTGTTATATTACGCTTTGCTTGTTGTTTAATATTAGCCATTTAAGTCACCTCCGAAATTTCACATAATATATTGTAGCAAGAAAATTGAAAAAATGCAAGAAATAAGTAAACTATTTTTTTAAAAAAAATAATTTAAGAAAAAATGAGGACAATAAATGAAAAAAGAAGTAATAATAGTTGGAGCGGGAGCATCTGGAATCTTAAGTGCAATTTTAATTAAAAGAGAAAAACCAGAATGTAATGTAACACTAATTGAAAAAGAGAAAAAAATTGCTAAGAAACTAAAAGCTAGTGGAAATGGGAAATGTAATTTATCTAATAGTGATTTAAACATTAATTATTATAATCAAAAAGATTTTTTAAAAGAAAAGTTAAAAGAATTTGATTATGAGAAATTAAAGAATTTGTTTTTGTCATTAGGATTAATTATTAAAACTGATAAAGAAAATAGAAGTTATCCATATAGTGAAAATTCTAAAACAGTACTAGATGTTTTAAAATCTAATTTGGATAATTTAGGTGTAAGGATAATTTTAGAAACTGAAATTATAAAAATAGAAAAACAAAACCGTTTTAAATTATATTCTAAGAAAGAATCATATGAGGCTGATTATGTAATTATGGCAGTAGGAGGATGTGCTGCAGTTAATCATTTTAATGGATATGATTTATTAAAAGAGTTAAATCATAATTTAAAAGAAGTATCTTCTAGTTTAGTTGGTCTAATTACAAATGAAGATTTAAAAGAGTTAAAAGGAATTAGAACTAAAGCAAGAGTAACAGTTAAAGGGATAAAAGAAGATGGTGAAGTGCAATTTAGAGAAAACGGAATCTCAGGAATTGTAGTTATGAACCTTTCAAGATTAATTAATAATGGTGATGAGATTATTTTAGATTTAATGCCTGAATATTCTATTAAAGATTTAGAAAATCTTTTTAATGAAAAAGATCTTTTAAAAACTTTAGAAGGAATCTTTTTAAACCCACTTGCTTTTTATATTTATAATTTAGGAAAAAGTAAAAGTGAAGTAATTAAAAATATTAAAAATTTAAAGTTTACAGTAAAAGAAAAAGATTCACTGATTAATGCTCAAGTAACAAAGGGTGGAATTTTAATTAATGAAATTAATGATAATTTTGAATCAAGAAAAGTAAGTGGTTTATATATACTAGGTGAAACATTAGATGTTGATGGAATTTGTGGGGGCTATAATTTACATTTTGCTTGGTTATCTAGTTATTTTGCTTGTAAAGATTTGATAAAAAAACTCTAAATTAATTCTAAAAAAAGTAAAAAAATATTATTTTTGAAAAAGAATTATTTAAATTGAAAAGACTTAAGAAAAATGATATAATATTTAAAGTGAAAGGTCGTGAACATCTTGAATCTACCTAATAAATTAACAATGTTAAGAGTTATTTTAATACCTGTAATTATAGTGATTGGTTTAATAGAATCTTTAGATGTAATAATGTTTGAAGGAACAAACATTAGTATTGCAAGTTTTATTATTTTGATTGTTTTTGCAGTAGCATCTTTTACAGATTTTCTAGATGGTTATATTGCAAGAAAATATAATTTGGTCACTGACTTTGGAAAGTTTGTAGATCCACTGGCTGATAAAATGTTAGTTGTATCTACTTTAATCGTAATCTTTAATTTGAGTTTACTAGAAGGATATAAAGTCGCTTTATTTTTAGTCGCTGTAATTTTAATTATTATTAGAGAGTTTTTTGTTTCTGGAATTAGAATGATGGCAGCAACAAACTCTAAAGTTATTCAAGCAAGTAAATTAGGTAAGATTAAAACAGTTCTACAAATGGCGATGATTATTGTTATTTTACTTGGTAATTATCCGTTTTCATTAATCAATTTTGATTTTGATACAGTTTTAATTATTGCGGCTTTAGTTATGACAATTCTATCTGCAATAGATTATTATATAAAAAATAAAGATGCTGTATTTAGTACAGAGGAAAGGAATTAATATGGCAACACCAGATAAAGAAAAAGCAATTGAAGAAGCCTTAAAGAAAATTGAAAAAGAATTTGGAAAAGGCTCAGTTATGAAACTTGGAGAAAGAGTTTATGAAAAAATGGAAACAATTCCAACAGGCTCAATTTCTCTTGATATGGCACTTGGGGTAGGAGGATATCCTAAGGGAAGAATTATTGAAATTTATGGACCAGAAAGCAGTGGTAAAACTACATTTGCATTGCATGCAATTGCTGAGGCTCAAAAGCAAGGAGGCTATGCAGCCTTTGTTGATGCTGAGCATGCCTTAGATGCAAACTATGCAAGAGCTTTAGGTGTTGATGTTGATAATTTGATTTTATCTCAACCTGATACTGGTGAACAAGCATTAGAAATAGTTGAACATTTAGTTAGAAGTGGAGCAATTGATATTGTTGTAATTGACTCTGTTGCAGCTTTGGTTCCTAGAGTTGAAATAGATGGTGAGATGGGAGATTCTCATATTGGTCTTCAAGCAAGACTTATGTCTCAAGCAATGCGTAAATTAAGTGGTGTTATTAGTAAGACTAATACTGTAGCAATCTTTATTAACCAAATTAGAGAAAAGGTTGGAACATATGGAAATCCTGAAACAACATCAGGAGGAAGAGCTTTAAAATTCTATGCAACAATTCGTTTAGATATTAGAAAAGGTGAACAAATTAAAAATGGCACTGAAGCTGTTGGGAATATTACTAAAGTAAGAGTTGTTAAGAATAAAGTAGCACCACCTTTTAAAGTAGTTGAAGTTGACTTAGTATATGGTCAAGGAATTTCATATGAAGCGGAATTGCTTGATTTAGCTGTTAAAACAGATATTATTCAAAAGAGTGGATCATGGTTTTCATATGGTGAAGAAAAGTTAGGTCAAGGAAGAGAAAACATTAAAGACTATCTAAAAAAGAATCCTAATTTATGTAAAGAATTAGAATTAAAAATTAGAGAAGTAATTAAAATCGATGGAGATTTAGAATAGAGGACTTTAATCCTCTATTTTTTTAATTTATAAAAAAATATATTTAGTGTTGAAAAAAAACGAGTTTTATAATATAATTATTAGGTAGACCATAAATATTCAAATATCGAATATATGAAAATTTAATAATGGAGGTATGTTATGCAAAGTTTAGGACTACTGCTGATCTCAACAGTAGGTAGTATTTTAATCTGTGCTATATCTTCCATTGTAATGCTAGGGATTGGATTCCTTTTAGGGCGATTCTTTGTTCGTAAAAAGTTTGAACAAGCCGGCAAAGATGCTGCCAGAATTATTGAGGAAGCTTCTAAAAAAGCAGAAGAAAGTCGTAAAGAAGTTTTACTTGAAGTAAAAAAAGAAACTTATCAATTAAGACAAGAAGCTGATAAAGAAATTAAAGAACGTAAAAAAGCAGTCGAAGTTTTAGAATTGAGAGTTGAACAAAGAGAAGAACGTTTAGATAGTCTAACAAAGAGTTTAGAAAAACGTTCAGAAACTTTGGTATTCAAAGAAAAGAAAACTGAAGAAAAAGAAGCTGAAATCGCTAAAAGGGCTAGCAAAGTGGAAGAATTGATAGCTGAACAAGAGAAAAAGTTGATTGAAGTATCCGGATTATCCGTTGAAGAAGCGCGTAAGCAAATATTAGAAAGAGTTGAAGAAAGTATAGCATATGAGATTGCTGCTTTAATTAAAGAGTCTGAAGAAAAAGCAAAACTTGAAATTAAGAAAAAATCTCAAAGTCTACTAGCTAATGCTATTCAACAATATGCTAATGATGTTGTGAATGAAAGAACAGTTTCAACTGTTACTTTACCAAATGATGAAATGAAAGGAAGAATCATTGGTCGTGAAGGAAGAAATATTCGCGCCATTGAAGCCTCAACTGGAGTTGATTTAATAATTGATGATACACCAGAAGCTGTTGTTATTTCTTCTTTTGACCCTGTTAGAAGAGAAGTAGCCAAAAGAACTTTAGAGGCCTTGATTGCTGATGGAAGAATTCAGCCACCAAGGGTTGAAGAGTTAGTTGCTAAATTCAATAAAGAACTAGACAATGAAATTAAAGAAGCTGGTGAGAGAGCTATCTTTGATATTGGAATTGGAAAGGTTCATCCTGAATTAGTTAAACTAGTCGGAAGATTAAAATTTAGAACAAGTTATGGACAAAATGCTTTAACGCATTCTTTAGAAGTAGCTTATCTTGCAGGAAAGTTAGCTGTTGAGATTGGTGAAAATGAACACCTAGCAAGAAGAGCTGGACTTTTTCATGATATAGGAAAAGCAGTAGATCATGAAGTTGAAGGAAGTCATGTTGATATTGGAGTTGATCTTGCTAGACGTTATCGTGAAAATAATACTGTAATTGATGCGATTGCATCTCATCATGGTGATAAAGAAGCCACTACAGTGATTGCTCATTTAGTAGCAGCTGCTGATACATTATCAGCTGCAAGACCAGGAGCAAGAAGTGAATCTTTAGAAAATTATATTAAACGACTTAACCAATTAGAAGAAATTTGTAATGAGTTTAAAGGTGTTGAAAAGTCATATGCTTTACAAGCTGGTCGTGAAATTAGGATCATCGTTAAGCCAGAGATGATTAATGATGTTGAAACATATAAACTGGCAAGAGATATTCGTTTAAAGATTGAAAATAATTTAAGCTACCCTGGGACAATTAAAGTTATCGTAATAAGAGAAACCAGAGCTCATGAGGTAGCGAAATAGAAAGGTTTCCTTCGGGAAACCTTTTTTAAATAAATAGGAGGCAGTTTGGAAATACTAATTATTGGAGATGTTTTTTCAAAATTAGGTAGAGCTTCTTTTGAAAAAAATCTTAAGAAAATTAAAGAAACAAGAAACATAAATTTTGTTATAGTTAATGGTGAGAATACAACTCATGGAAGAGGCCTAAATTTAGGACACTATAAATGGTTTATGGAGCAACAAGTAAATGTTATTACATTAGGAAATCATGCTTTTCAAAATAAAAGCATTTTAACTTATATTAACGATGTTAATAATATTGTAAGGCCGCTTAATTTTCCAGATGAAGCACCAGGTAAAGGCTATGTTACAGTTAACTATAACGGTAAAAAAATTACTGTTTTTCAAGTTGTAGGCAATATTTTTATGAATGGTGAACTTATGAAAGTAGGAGAAATCTCATCACCATTTTTAAAAGCAGAAGAATTATTAGAAAAGGTTGAAAGTGATATTTATATTTGTGATATCCATGCTGAGGCAACAAGTGAAAAAGTTGCTTTTGGTCATTACTTTACAGGTAAGATTGATATTATTTTTGGAACTCATACACATGTTCAAACATCTGATGCTAGGATTTTAAATAATGAAACAGCTTATATTACAGATGTTGGTATGACAGGGCCATTAGATGGCGTAATTGGTGTAAAAAAAGATATAATTATTAATAGACTTGTAAATAAAAAGAATGCAGTTTTTTCACCTGAGGAAAAAGGTCAAACACAATTTTCTGCAATCATCGTTGAAATTGATGATAAAACAAACAAAGTTATTAAAATTGAAACGATTTTTATTGTTGAGTAAAGGAAATAAAAGGTGTTTGAAAACATTTTCATAAAATTTTATTTCTTTACTAATATATGTATTTATAATATAATAGGAATAAGTTATATTTTTTATATAACAAAATAAATAGAAGGAGAAAATAAATGAAAAAATTATTTTTAGTTTTAATTATGTTAGTAAGTGCATTTACACTTTCTGCATGTAAGAAAAAAGAAGCTGAAACAGTTCGTTTTGCTTCAATTGGTCCTTTAACTGGTGCAGTATCAGTTTATGGACTTGCTGTTAAAAAAGGAATTGAACTAGCTGTTGAAGAAATCAACAAAGCTGGTGGTATCACTTTAGAGGGTGGTGTTAAAAAATTAGTATCATTTGAAATGATAGATGATGAACACAACGGTGACAAAGCAAAAACAGCGTTTAACTCTTTAAATAGAAAAGGACTTGACGTTTTAATCGGTGCTGTTACATCTGCTCCAACAGAAGCAGTTATTGCTGAGGCTATTAAAGTTGGTGTACCTATGATTACTCCAACTGGAACTGCAGATCATCTTACTGTAGGAAGTCCTGCAAATCGTGCAAATCGTCCAAATGTATTTAGAGCTTGTTTTTATGATTCACAACAAGGTCAAGTTATGGCAAACTTTGCTGCTAACACATTAGAAAATGTTTTTAAAATGGCAGTTTTCTATAACAGTGAAGATGCTTATTCAACTGGTTTGAAAGATGCTTTTGTTGCAAAAGCTGTATCTAATGGTTATTCTGCTGAAAAAATTAAATTGATTGCTTATACTGGTGGAACTGCTGATTTTACAACTCAAGTTGCACAAGTTACTTCTGGAAGTTATGATGCTGTATTCCTTCCTGATTATTATGAAGTTGTTGCAAATATTTTAACTACATTACGTACTGCTGGATATACTGGTCCTTGTCTAGGTGTAGATGGTTGGGATGGAGTTTTAGGTCAATTTCCAACATCTGCTGATAAAGCAGTTTTAGCAAATTGCTATTTCTCAAATCATTATGCTACAGATGATGATTCTGAAAAAGTTCAAAACTTTATCGCAGCTTTTGAAGCAAAATATAATGAAACTCCAAACTCATTTGCAGTTTTAGGATATGATGCTACATTTATTGCAAAAGCAGCAATCGAAGAAGCAGGAACTGTTGATTATGATGCAGTTATCGCAGCTTTAAATAGTATTACAGTACCTTCAGTTACTGGAAATATTGCTTTTGATGATAATGGTAACCCAATTAAGAGTGCTGCAATTATCACTTTCGATAGCGAAAATGACTATGCTTTAAAATTCCATTCAAGTGGAACTTCTGAATAATAGTAATTAGATTTAAAGAATAGAAACCTATTATTTAGGTTTCTATTTATTATTTACAAGTAATAAGATTTAAGAAAGGATAATTGGTATGTTTGCTCAAAAATTTGTTGAGGGTCTAGTTGCAGGTTTGCAAATGGGAAGTATATATGCATTAATTGCACTAGGATATACAATGGTTTATGGAATTGTAAAATTAATAAATTTTGCACATGGAGAGATCATTATGATTGGTGCTTTTGTTGGATTAGCAATGTCTAATTTAATTGGAGCAAATCCTTTTACAATGATAGTTAGTATGTTTGCATCAAGTGTAGTTTGTGCAATAGTAGCTATATTAATTGAAAAGATTGCTTATAAACCGCTTAGAAATTTAAAAAGAATTACTTCTTTAATTACTGCAATTGGAATGAGTTATTTAATTCAAAACATTTTTATGTTAATTGAACAAAACCAACAAAAATCTCCAAGATTTATTACGTTTCCTATAGATACTCCAAAATGGCAAGTTGATTTATATACAACTTTGTTTACTGTTGGTGTTTCACTACTTTTAATGATAGGGTTAATGTTCTTTGTTCAAAAAACAAAAATAGGTAAATCAATGAGAGCAGTATCAGAAAATATGGATGCAGCTAAATTAATGGGAGTTAATGTTAATACAACAATTACAATAACTTTTGCTTTAGGAGCAGTTTTAGCTGCGATTGGTGCATATTTTTATTGTTTAAGAATACCTTACTTTAAATATACTTTTGGTTCTATTGAAATAGGAATTAAACCATTTGTTGCAGCAGTAGTTGGAGGAATTGGAAGTTTTCCAGGTGCTGTTGTTGGTGGTTATATAATTGGGATGATAGAATCGCTAATTGGAGTAACTGCAATAAGTAGATGGAAAGATGTTTTTGTATTCGGTATTTTAATTGTTATATTAATTGTAAAGCCAGAGGGCGTTTTTGGTAAAAACGTCGGACAGAAGGTGTAGTATGATGAATGAAGATATAAGAGTAAAAGTTTTTGATAAGAAAAAGATTTTGAAAAATTATTTAATTAATTCAGGTGCTATATTAGCTGTATTAATAATTCTTTCATTGCTTGGAAGAGAAAATCCTTCTGATCTTAGAAACTTAATTATTTTAGCATCAATTAATATTTTAGCGGCTGTTTCACTTAATATGATGTGCGGGTCATTGGGTGAACTAGTTTTAGGGCATGCAGGCTTTATGTTAACAGGAGCCTATGCAGCTGGTATTTTTACTAAAGCATGGCAAGTGTCAGATAAACTAATGGTTAGATTTGTAATGCAACCAGCGGGTTACTTACAAATAATCCTAGCAGTTCTTATTGCAGGGCTAGTTGCTGCATTACTGGCTTTTATTATTTCAATACCATTTTTAAGATTAAAGGGTGACTATCTAGCTATTGTTACGTTAGGGTTTACTTTGATAATGGTAACAGTAGCGGTTAATATGCCAATGTCTCCTGAATCAGGATGGTATACAAGTGGTGCTCAAGGTTTAATTGGAGTTCAAAATATCTTGGAAATAAATGCCTTTATGGCAGTTGCTATAATGATTCTTTCTGTAACGATTATCTTATTGTTTATGCTTTCAAGGCACGGGCGTGCAATTCTTGCAATTAGAGAAGACTATATTGCAGCTGAAGCATCTGGAATTAAGGTTAATAAATACAAGGTTATTACTTTTGTTATTTCAGCTTTCTTTGCTGGTGTTGCTGGTGGAGTATATGCTTTTTATAATAATGTAGCGCCAACAAAATTTTCTTTTGAAAAATCAATTGAAATTTTAGTTATGGTAGTTTTAGGTGGAATAGGATCTTATACTGGATCAATTCTTTCAGCCTTTGCTCTTACGGCTCTACCAATTTTATTATTAGATTTTTCAAGATATCAAAAGTTAGTATATGCGATAATTTTATTAGTAGTTATGCTTATTAAACCAACGGGACTTTTCGGAACAAAAGAATTTACTTGGAAAGCCTTAAAAGAAGCTCCGAAAAAATTTTATGCTTGGTTAAAAGCATTACCTAAGAATATTTCTAATGGATTTAAAAATTTAGGTCAAAAGATTAAATATATCTTTAAAAAACCTTCTAACGAAGTAGTTGAGTCAGGAGGTAATAAAGATGAAAGAAAATAGAAAAATTGTTTTAGAAACAAAGGACTTAGAAATTAATTTTGGTGGACTTCAAGCAGTTAAAGAATTAAACATGAAGATTTATGAAAAAGAATTAGTTGGATTAATTGGTCCAAATGGGGCTGGTAAGACTACTGTCTTTAATTTAATCACTGGAGTTTATAAAGCAACTAGTGGCTCAATTTATCTTTGTGGGGAAAGTATTTTAAATAAACTTACTCATGAAAGAGTAAAAAAAGGAATTACTAGAACTTTTCAAAATATAAGACTTTTTAAAAATTTAACAGTTTTAGATAATGTAAAAGTTGCTTGTAATATTAATATGAAATATTCAATGTTAGCTGGAGTCTTTCGTCTTCCAAGTTACTGGAAAGAAGAAGCTATGGTTGAAAAGAAAGCATTAGATATTTTAAAGGTTTTTGGTCTTGAAGGTTATGCAAAGCAACTAGCTAGTAATTTACCATATGGTAAACAAAGAAAATTAGAAATTGCTCGTGCTTTAGCATCAGATCCAAAAATTATTTTACTAGATGAACCAGCTGCAGGAATGAATCCAACTGAGACTCAAGAGTTAATGGAAACAATTAGTATCATTAGAGATAAGTTTAATGTAACGATTCTTTTAATTGAACACGATATGAAATTAGTTATGGGGATTTGTGAGAGAATTTATGTTTTAAATTATGGTGAACTAATTGCAAGTGGTACTCCAAAAGAAGTTGCTCATAACGAAAAGGTCATTACTGCATATCTAGGAACTGGAGAAATATAATATGGCAAGATTTATATTAAAAGTTAAAGATATTAGTGTTAGTTATGATGCTACAATTAGAGCAATTCATAATGTTAGTGTTGATATAAAAGAAGGTAAGATTGTAGCTTTTATTGGAGCCAATGGTGCAGGAAAGACTACAATTTTAAAAACTATTTCAGGACTACTTCGTCCAACAAGTGGTGCAATCCATTGGTTAAATGAAGATGGAACAATTCTTGATTTAATAAAAATAGAACCACATAAGATTTTACAACTTGGCATGGCTCATGTACCTGAAGGTAGACAAGTCTTTGCTAATCTAACAGTTCAAGAAAATCTTGAAATGGGAGCATATGTTATTAAAGATAAAAAGAAAATAGAAGAAAATATGCAGAAGATGTTTGAAAAGTTTCCAAGATTAGCAGAAAGAAAAAAACAACTTGCAGGAACTTTATCTGGTGGGGAACAACAAATGTTAGCGATAGCTCGTGCTTTAATGAGTAATCCTAAAATCTTGTTATTAGATGAACCTTCAATGGGCTTATCACCAATTTTAGTTTCAGAAGTATTTGAAATTATCCAAGAGATTAGAGATATGGGGACTACAATTTTAATTGTTGAACAAAATGCACGTATGGCTTTATCAATTGCTAATTATGCTTATGTTTTAGAAACAGGTAGAGTTGTAATGCAAGGCGATGCTAAGGAATTACTTAAAAACGATGAAGTAAGAAAAGCATATTTAGGTGCATAATCAAAAAATTATAATTAATCTATGTTTATTTAAAAAAACATAGATTTTTTTATCTTGAAATATGGTATAATATGAGTAGGTGAAATATATGTGGTTTAATATAAAAAGTAGATTACCTGTCTTTGAAACTGAAAGGTTAATCGTAAGAGAAGTAGAATTAGATGATGCAGCTGATTTTTATGAATATGGTAAATTAGCTAATATTGGAGATGCTGCTGGGTGGGAAGCGCATTATAGTAAATATGATAGTAGAATGAGAATTGAGATAATGCGCAAAAAAACTGATTCTAATCATTTAGGATTATTTAGTGTTGTTTTAAAATCCGAAAATAAGATGATAGGGACAGTTGAACTACATAGCTATCAACCAAAATTTAAAGCAGAATTAGGATATACTATTAACCCTAAATATTGGGGAAATAATTATGCAGTTGAAGCTAGTAAAGCTTTACTAAAATGGGGGTTTAAAGAATTAGGATTAAAAAGAATAGAATGTTCTTGTTATTTAGATAATGTACAATCAATGAGGGTTTGTGAGAAACTTCTTTTCACAAACGAAGGAATTAAAAAAAGAGGATATATAAATTATAAAGGCGAATGTGTTGATATTATGACTTATGCACTCACAGTTGATGAGTATTATGAAAGGTATGGAATATGAAAAAATATTTAATTTTAATTGTTTTACTTTTGTCTTTAACAGGTTGTGAATTTTTGGAAGAAACTTTTTCTAATAATACTGTACCGATGGCAAGCATTAATGCAATTAGTCAAAATGTTATTAAATCAAATATTGAGATTACGGTAAAACCATATACTCTAAATTATTTAAGCCAAAAGGTTTATAGTGATCACTTTATTAGTGGTAGTGGAGTAGTTTATGCTATTAAAAATGAAGATATTTATCTTTTAACTAATAGACATGTTGTTATTCCTAATGGGGGAAGTAATTATGATTATTTGATTCAAACAGTTAATGGGACTGAAGTAGAAGCAAGATATATTTATAGTTCTGATATTTATGATTTAGCAATTTTAGCTTTTACAAAAACAGATACTTTAGCAGAAGAAGTTGCTAAGATTAGATTTGCTAGTGAAAATGAAATTTTAGGTGGAGTAGTTTATGCTGTTGGATCTCCTTTTGGAATGAACAATATTTTAACTGTTGGTAAGGTTTATAAATACAGTAATATTGATGAAGTAGATTTTCAAATTGTTTTGCACACTGCTCCAATTAATACAGGAAATAGTGGAGGAATGTTAATCAATAAAGATTATTATTTAGTTGGTATTAATACTTGGAATGTTACAGTTAATGGGACTTCTTATAGTGGAGCAACGCCAATATTAGAAGTGTTAGAGTTTTTAGAATCAGCTCCTAAATAAAATAAAACTCGCTTAGTTTTAAGCGAGTTTTATTTTTTAAATTTTAGATTCTTTAAATAGTCTTTTTAACTTTTACACCTTCATAATTTTGTATCCGTTCGAAGTACAAGTTCAACTACTTAACTTTAAATAATAATTCCTAACTATATAAAAGTAAAAAAACCTATTTTAAAAGTATAAATTAAAAGCTAGATATCTTCTTTACAGAACCTATATTATTAAATCAGCTCTTAGAATTATATCTTGTGTATCATAATATTTTTTTTCCATAGGAAGCCAAGTTTTTTTAAATTTAGGATAGAGTTTTTTATCGCGCTTAATTAATCGCTTTTTTTGTTCTTCTTTGGTTACATCTAAATAGATTAATCTTTTATAAAATCTTCTAAAAACATCTAAATAACTAAAGACTCCTTCAATGATAACTAAAGAATGTATGAATTCTCTTTTTTCAAAATATTTTTGAGTTTTACAATTAAAAGCTTGAAAAGAAATCTCTTCATTTTGCGATAGCCTTGAGATAACATCTTTTAAAGCATCTACATCAATATTACCACCTAAGGTAGATAATTGTTTTCTTGTTTGGAGAGTTTTTGGTAAAAAGAAATCATCCATATGAATAATTGTAATGTTTTGTTCACGCAAGTTTTTAGCCAGAGTCGTTTTACCTGAAGCAGCTTTTCCTTCTAGGGCTATTATATTAAAACGGTTGCCTTGTTTAAAGTGTTTAATGTAGTTTTTAAATTGTAAGTCTTTCATGTAAGATGGCATAACGCTTTTAGATATTACTCTATAATGAGGATTATATTTTTCTTTATAGATTTTTGAATGACTTAATGGCTTAATTTCTTTTAAATAATTATTGATAAAATCTTTTGAAGAATTATAGTCTAATTTTATTTTTTGATCTTTAATTAATGAAAGTAAAAGTTTTAAACTTTTTTTAAAACCTTTAGTATTTTTCTTTTTAGAAAAAGAATTAATAAACCATTCATTAACTTCTTCTAAAGGGATATTATTAGCTTTAATGGCACTTAAGTTTAGTCTTACTGTATTTAAGCCAATATCTTCATAGATAAAAAAAGGTATTTCATAATCTAGACTATCAATTTCGTCTGTAAGCATTTTTAAAGAAGTTTTTTTATCTAAAGATAGGTGTTCTCCTTTAAAAAAACTTTGATAAAGAAGTTTTATGAAATCCTCTATTTGCATCTGTGGATATTTTTTGTAGTGATGTAATAATATTTCTCTCATAGTAAATAAATTATATCATAAAATTAATAATTTTAGAATAAATAGATAAATTAAAATATTAGATAATCTTGCTTAAATAGTTTGGTTTATGATATTATATATTAAGTAAATAAAGGATTAATTAGTCATGAAAAAAATTATTAAAAGTAAAACATTTTTAGAATATAAGGTTCCATCTATTAAAGAAGCACGCTTAAGGCTTGATAGAGTAACTCATCATTTAGATTATGAGTTAGATGAAAAATATCAAGGGCTTTTTAAAAATAAAAAGTATTTACTTAAAACATATGGTTGTCAAGCTAACTTAAGTGATAGTGAAAAGATAGCTGGGATTTTAGAGTTTATCGGTTTTATAAAAACACAAACTGAAGAAGAAGCTGATTTAATTATTTTTAATACTTGTGCAATTAGAGAAAATGCAGAAGAAAGAGTCTTTGGAGAGTTAGGTAGAGTAAGTCAGTTAAAATATAAAAAGAATGATTTAATAATTGTTGTTTGCGGGTGTATGCCTCAAGAAGAAAAAACAGTCAGTCTAATCAAACAAAAATATAGACATGTTGATTTAGTAATTGGGACTCATAATTTTTATAGAATTGCTGAATATTTAAAAACTCTTTATGAGACTAATCAAAGAATGACAGTGGTTTATTCTAAAGAAGGAGAAGTTGTAGAAGTAGGCTTTTCAAAAAGAGAAAGTAAAGTTAAAGCTTGGGTTGACATTATGTATGGCTGTGATGAGTTTTGTACATACTGTATAGTCCCTTATACTAGAGGAAAAGAAAGATCAAGGCTACCTGAAAATATCATTAATGAAGTTAAAGAGTTGATTAATTTAGGTTATCAAGAAATAACTCTTTTAGGTCAAAATGTTAATTCATATGGAAAAGATTTAAATCTTAATTATTATTTTAGTGATTTATTAAATGATTTAGGAAAATTAGAAATTCCTAGAATTCGTTTTACAACAAGTCATCCTAAAGACTTTGATAAAGAAACTGCTATAGCAATGGCAAACAATAAAAACATTATGCCACACCTACACTTACCAGTTCAATCTGGAAGTAATAAAATCTTAAAAAAGATGAATAGAAAATATACAAAGGAAGAATATTTAGAAAAGATTAACTTTTTAAAATCTTTAATTCCAGACATCTCTCTTACTACTGATATCATCGTAGCTTTTCCAGGAGAAGAAAAAGAAGATTTTGAAGAAACTCTAGATTTAGTTAGAAAAGCTAACTTTGAAGGAGTTTACACTTTTATTTATTCTAAAAGAGAAGGAACTCCAGCTGCAAAACTAGAAAACAATTTAGAAGAAGATGTAAAAAAAGAAAGATTATATAAATTAAATGAATTAATTAATGAAGGTTTTGCTAGAGGAAATAAAAGATTTGAAGGAGAAGTTGTAGAAGTTTTAGTAGATGGAATAAGTGAGAAAAATGATTTGCTTTTAATGGGCTATACTAAACATAATAAATTAGTTAATTTTGAAGGTGATAAATCTTTAATTGGAAGAATCGTTAATATTAAAATTACTAAAACTTATACTTGGCATTTGTTTGGTGAGGTAGTAGATAAATAATTTAAAAATAAATTATGAAAAAAGAAACTCTTATTTTGAGTTTCTTTATTTATCTCTATTTTTAAGAAGTATTTTTCCAGGTAAAGGACGTTTACTTTTTGAAATTGCATTTTGTGGGCAAACCTCAGCACAACACCAACATCTAATACATTGTTTTTTCTTTAATTTAGGGAATTCTTTTGGTTTTATCTTCATTGCTTTTGGAGGACATATTTTAGCACATTCCCCGCATTTAATACAAAGGCTATTATCTATTACAGGATGTTCTAATAAAAGGTTTCTGATTGGTTTAAATTTAATTAGTCTAAGAGCTTTAATACTCATTGAATCTTTTGGTGGAATAAACTTTAAGTTTAATTTCTTATAATCATCACCAAGGATAGTAATATTTTTAATATTACTTTCTCCATAACCTCTTTTTCCAGCAATTTTTGTGATAAACAATTTATCATAATCAAGTCCTACAGCATCAACTGCTACAGTATCTAGGCTAATTGCATCAAGTGAAGTTAAAATTAGTTTTGAATTAATAGGACTTCCAGCAGTTGAAGGCCCTTCACCTTCAAGTCCTATAATCCCATCACAAACATTAATAATAGTTTTACCACCTCTAGCCTCAAGCAAAGCTCCATATAAATCATTCATCATCTCTCCAAATTGTAATGGGTCAGATGCTTTAACATGCCAAGCTCCTTTACTTAAACCATAAATTAAACCAAAGAAGTTTTTTTCAGCTACGGTCATATAAGCAAGAGCATGAGTTTTTAGTTTTGGAAGGTTAATTAAAACATCAGCTTCAATCATTTCTTTTGAAACTTCAAAGGCACTATAGTATTTATAATTAGAGTTTTCAATATGTGCGAAATTTTTTGGATTAAAGAAAGGGATTTGTTCTTCTTGAACTGTTTTATACATTCCGTTTTTCTTAAAACAGTGAACCATTTCTTTTGTAGCGGGATTATCACCTACTATGATATTTGAAGTAATTGGTTTTATTAGTTGAATAACTGCTTTTAAAAAGATGGGATTAGTAGTGATTGCTTTTGATACATCAAAAGCACCTAAACAATTAACCTTTAAAAAAACAGATTGATTAGGTTTAATTAAATTGTTTAGGCCACCTAATAAATCAAAACTTTCAGTTAGTTTTGATTTTATAGTTTCTAAATCGTATTCTTCACATATTTTTACTACTACTTTACTCATATCTTATCACCATAAATAATTATACTAAAAAATCATTTAAAAAAGAAGTATAAATTTTATATTAATTATACTAGTGATTTTTTAAGTAAATTATGATAGAATAAGATAAATGTAGGCGAGGTGTCTTATGAAAAAAGCAGTATTAATTGATGGCAATAGTTTAATGTTTAGAGCTTTCTATGCAACCTTTTATGGGAATGTTATGAGAAGTTCTACTGGACTATATACTAATGCAATTTTTGGTTTTGTTAATATGATGAATAAAATCTTAGAAACCGAGTATGATTATATCTTTGTTGCTTTTGATGTAGGTAAAGAAACATTTCGTCATAAACGCCTTGAAAGCTATAAAGCAAATCGCTCTCAAATGCCAGAAGAAATGGCTATGCAAATAGATTACATTAAAGAATATCTGGATATCTTAAATATCAAACGTCTAGAAATGATAGAATATGAAGCAGATGATTTACTAGCAATTGCAAGTAAGAATATCTATAATGATGTAGATGAGATTGAAATAATATCAGGTGACAAAGACCTACTACAACTAGTAAACGATAAGATAAAGGTCAGTTTAACTAAAAAAGGAATTACAGAATTATTAACTTATGATAATGATAACTTTTTCTCTCTTTTTGGATTAAACCCTAATCAAGTAACTGACTTTAAAGGATTAGTAGGAGATGCATCGGATAATTTGCCTGGTATTAAAGGAATTGGAGAAAAAACTGCTTTAAAACTTTTAACTGAATTTGGAAGCTTAGAAAATATTTATAATAATTTAGATAAATTATCTGAAAGAAATAAAAATCTTTTCTTAGAGAATAAAGAGATTAGTTTTGAATGTAAATATCTTGCAACTTTAGTTCAAGATGATAAAAGCATTTTATCGTTAGAAGATATTAAAAAAGAAGCGCCTGATTTAGAAAAACTTAATAAGTTCTATAGAGATTTAGAATTTTATTCATTCTTAAAGAAGTTAGAGATTGAAGAAAAAAGTGTAGAAGAATTAGACTATGAAATAATTTCAGATCTAAATTATGACTTTTCTTTTTTAAAAGAAGATTCAATAATTGAGGTTGAAATATTTGGTTTAAATTACTACAATGCTTTATTTTTAGGGCTTGGTATTATTTGTAATTTGAAAGCATATTTTATTGAAAAAGAAGTAGTTGTTAATTCTAAATCTTTAAAAGCATATTTAGAAAATGAAAAGTATAAAAAGAAAACATTTAATTATAAAAAAAATTATGTTGTTTTAAAAAAATTTGGAATTTCATTAAATGGACTTGACTTTGATTTATTACTTGATAGTTATTTAATAAACCCTGATAATGCATCAGAAGATATTAAAAATATCGCTGATAGATATCTAGTTGTTTGTGAGAATTATTATGATGGAGTATATGGTTCTGGTAAAAAAGCTAATGTTCCTTTAATTAATGTTTATAGTAAATATGCAATAAGAAAATGTTTAGTAATAAAAGAGTTAGAAGAAAAAATTAAGAATGATTTAAAGGATATTAATTTATCATTATTAAAAGATGTTGAATATTATTTATCTAAAGTTTTAGGTGATATGGAAATATCTGGATTATTAATTAATAAAGCTAAATTAAATTCAATTGGAAAAGACTTAGAAGAAAAAGCATTAGCTAAAACTAATGAAATTTATAAACAAGTAGGATATGAATTTAATATCTCATCTCCTAAACAATTAGCTGTAGCTTTATTTGAAAAGATGGGATTGCCAACTGGAAAGAAAAATAAAACAGGATATTCAACTGATTCAAATGTTTTAGAACAATTAAGTTATGAAGGCTTTAAAATAGCTGATGATATTTTAGAATATAGAACACTTGTAAAGATTAATAGTACTTATGTTTCAAGTTTAATTGAATTAGCTGATAACAAAAGTTATCTTCACCCATTATATAAACAAGCTCTAACAACAACAGGAAGACTTTCTTCATATGATCCTAATATTCAAAATATGCCAATTAGAACTGAAACTGGTCAAGTAATAAGAGATGCATTTGTTTCTAGGTTTGTTAATGGCAGTATTGTTAGTGCTGATTATTCTCAAATTGAATTAAGAGTTGTAGCTCATCTTTCAAATGATGATAATATGTGTCAGATGTTTAAGGATGGCTGTGATATTCATACAATTACAGCAAGTCAAATATTTGAAGTTAATCAAAATGAAGTAACGCCTACTATGAGAAGAACAGCTAAAGCAATTAACTTTGGAATTATTTATGGCATTAGTGCTTGGGGTTTGAGTAATAATGCTAAGATTACTCCAAAAGAAGCTGAGCTTTATATAAAAAAATATTTTAAAACTTTTCCTAAAGTAAAAACTTTCTTAGATGATGTAGTAGACTTTGCAAGAAAAGAGGGCTATACAAAGACACTTTTTAATAGAAGACGTTATATTAGTGAAATTAATAGTTCAAATAGAATGTTAAAAGAAGCATCAGAAAGAACTGCGATGAATGCTCCAGTTCAAGGAACTGCAGCTGATATTATAAAAATTGCTATGAACTTAGTTCATAGTGAATTAAAAAGGAAAGGCTTTAGAGCACTTTTAATTGCTCAAGTACATGATGAATTGTTATTTGATGTACCGCATGATGAAGTAGAAGAAGTTAAAACATTAGTTAAAAAAATTATGGAAAATGCTGTTAGTTTAAGTGTACCCTTAGAAGTAGAGGTAAGTAGTGGGAAAACGTGGCTAGCGGCAAAATAAGGGGGTTAAAATGGATATTTTTGAAGCTATAAAGAATAGAAGAAGTATTAGAAAGTTTTCTAATAAAGAAATCAAACAAACAGAAATTGAGACAATGATTAGAATGGCAATGCAAGCTCCAACTGCTCGTGGTCAAAAACCATGGAGGTTTCTTGTTGTAAGTGATAAAAAAATATTAAAAGAATTATCAAATATTTTATCTAATGGAATAATGTTAGTTGAAGCTAGTCTTTGTATTATTTTAGTAACGGATAAATCTGATTTAGCATCAGTTGAGTATTATCCTCAAGATATGGCTGCAGCAACTCAAAACTTAATGTTAGCAGCAACGGCACTAAACATTGGAAGTTGTTGGCTTGGAACTTATCCAAATATTGAAAGAATGGAAAAGTTAGAAAAACTAATTCCTCTTCCTGAAAACTGTGAATACTTTTCAATGATAGCTTTAGGTTATCCAAAAGATGAGGCTGATTTAAAATTTATTGATAAATATGATTCAAGTAGAATCCATTATGATAGGTTTTAAATAATGCCAGAATTACCTGAAGTTGAAACCGTCAAAAATCATTTAAGTAGTTTAATTAAAGGTGAAGTGATTAAATCAGTTGAAGTTAGATGGGATAATTTAATTGCTAATGTAAGTAAAATAGAATTTGAAAGTAAATTAAAGAATCAAAAAATAAATGAAATTAAAAGAAAAGCTAAATATTTAATTTTTGAACTGAATAATTTTTATCTTTTATCTCATTTAAGAATGGAAGGAAAATACATTTTAAAAAATGATTTAAGTTTAAATAAACATGACCATATTATCTTTTACCTTGAAAGTAAAAAATTCTTGATATATAATGATGTTAGAAAATTTGGTAAGTTTTATTTATTTAATAAAGAGACTGATATCTTTAAAGAAAAACCTTTATCTTTAATAGGAGTTGAAGCTAATTCAAATGAATTAACCTTTAGTTATCTAAAAGAAAAGTTTGAAAAGAAAAATATAGCTATTAAAACAGTTTTACTTGATCAAAGCGTTTTAAGCGGGCTTGGAAATATTTATGCAAATGAGGTTTTATTTAAAGCATTAGTTAATCCTCATAAATTAGCCAGTTCATTAAATGATTTAGAAATTAATAATATCATTAAATATTCAAAAGAAATTTTAGATAAAGCGATCCTATTAGGTGGTACTACTATAAGGTCTTTTAAGGTAGATGATATTGATGGACGTTTTCAAAATGATTTAAATGTTCATATGAAAAAGACTTGTCCTAAATGTGGAGAGTTAATCAGTAAAGATTTTATTAATAAAAGAAGTAGTTATTATTGTAAGAGTTGTCAGAAACTATAAGGAGAATAAAAATGGTTATCGGAATAACTGGCTCAATTGCTAGTGGAAAATCACTTGTTTCAAATTACTTAATCAAAAAAGGTTTTAAAGTCATAGATGCTGATAAAATTGCTAAAGAAGTTTTTGAAAAGAAATTAAAGAAAATAAAAAAGTTATTCCCTAATGCCTTAATTGGTGGTAAAATAGATAAGAAGCAAATCGCTTTAGAAATTTTTAATTCTAAAGAAAATAAAGAAAAATTAGAAAATCTAATTCATCCTTTAGTTTTTAGAAAAATAAAACAAAATATTAAGGAAAATAAAGAAAGGTTAATTTTTGTTGATTTACCACTTTTATATGAAACTAATTCTGTTAATCTTTTTGATAAAGTAGTAGTAGTTTATGTAACTAAAGATATTCAAGTAAAAAGATTAATGGAAAGAGATAATATTGATGAAAGTTATGCTTTGAAAAAGATTGTTTCCCAAAAGTCAATGGAAGAAAAGAAAAATGAAGCAGATTTTGTAATTGATAACAGTAAAACTCAAGAAGAAACCTTTAGGCAAGTTGATGAGGTATTGGAGAAAATAAAATGAAATTTTTAGATTATTTTAGTAATGAATTTGAAACTAGAGAAGATCACTATATACCTAGTTTAAAAACTAGGTATTATAGAGTTAGAAATGAAGAAGCTTATGAGAAAATTAAACAAGTAATCTTACAAGAAAAAGGAAGAATAAAAAGTGAGAGTACTAATTATCATGAGATTTTTTATGAAACTCCTAAATATAGTGCTGTTATAATTTATCTAAGTCCTAAGATTAGTGAAACAGCAATTGATATAAAAGTAACAACTTATAGAATGTTTGGTCTTTTAGGACCTGGTAAAAAAATAATAGAAAGGCTTTATCAAGAATTAGATAAAGTTCTACCTTATAAAGGAACTAGTTTATACAAGTAAGGTGAGGGATATATGGCTTTAGACATCCACAGCTCTTTTAAAATTAACAATCAAATAACCTTAACCGGAGGAGACTACAAAACACTTAGTCTCCTATATTTGCCGTTAATAGGAATCGATAGTTATGCTTTGTATATGATGTTGACATTTTTAAATCCAGAGGATAATTTTGATCATAAAAGGTTACTTGATAATTTGCATTTTACTAGTGCTAGAATGTTGGAGAATTCTTTTAATAAACTTCAAGCCTTTGGTTTATTAAAGGTTTATACTAATAAACAAAAAAATATTGTTTATTCTCTTATATCACCTTTAAGTGAGGATTCATTTTTAGCCGATTCTACTCTAAAAGCTTTACTTGAAAGTGAAATAGGCGAGGCTGAAGTTGCTAAACTTACTAAACAAAAAAATTCACTTAGGAATTATCAAGAAATAACTAAATCATTTAATGATGTTTTTACAACAACTACTAAAACAAATCTAGATATTTTTGATAAGATGATTAATGCTAAAGTAGTTGATAATATTTCAATAGATAATGAAAACTTTGATTATGAGTTTTTCAAGTCATTATTTGATACTAAGTTTATTGATAATAAAGTTTTAGAAACTACAGAATTAAAAGATACTATTTATAGAGTTAGTTATTTATTTAAACTAAGTGAACAAGAAATGTATGACGTTGTTATTAAAACAATTACAATTGATAAGGATTTAAAATTATCTGATATTACAACAAATGCTAAAAGATTATTCCAAAAGAAAAATAATGATAAAACACCAAAACTAGTTAATAAAGAAAAAGATGCTTTTATTAATAGTAGTCTAGATGATGAAACTAAAAAGTTACTTAACTATTTAGAAAATGCAAGTCCAGCTGATGTTTTAAGATCAACATCAGGAATTGCACCAAGTGTTTCTGAACTTGCAATGGTTGATACATTACTTGAAAAGACTAACTTTAATCCAGCTGTCATTAATGTTATGATTTTAATGGTTCTAAAAGAAAAGAATGGAGAGCTTCCAAGTTATAATTATTTTGAAAAAATAGCTAATACTTGGGCTAGAGCTAAAGTGAAAACAGCACTTGATGCTTTAACTTATATTAAAAATACTAAACCTTCTAATAATATAAAACCAAAAACTAAATCAACTTATAAAAAGGATAATACATTAAAGCCAGATTGGTATGAGGCATACCAACAAGAATTAGAAAATAAAAAGAATGAGAAAAAAGAAATAGAAGAAGATGATCTTGATAAAGTTTTTGCAAGAGCTAAAGAAATGCTTGAGGGTAAATAATGAATAATAAATATGATGAAATAATAAAACGAATAATTTCTAAAAAAGAAATTGCTGAATTTATAAAAGAAAATAAGTTAACTAAAAATGAGATAAATAATAATTTTGGTATTTTTCTAACATGTTCTAATTATTTAGAAGAGTGTGGTAAATGTTTAGGGAAAAAAGATTGTGCATTTGATGATTATATGCAAGCTAAACTTAGTATGGGAAATGGTCAAGTAGTTCTAGCGTATAAAGAATGTCCATATAAAGTTAATAAAGATTATCTTTTAGAAATGCTTTATTTTCCAGAAGTTGATATTGAAGATCAAGAGTTGATTTGTAATAGTAAAAGAAATGATGTTTTTAAAGCAATTGATAATTTTAATACTAATTATAAAGAAAATAAATATGCTAAAGGACTTTATATTCATGGTTCTTTTGGAAGTGGAAAAACTTTTATTTTATTAAAACTTGCCAAGCAACTTACTAAAATGGATAAATCAGTTTTATTTGTTTATTATCCTGATTTAGTAAGAAATTTAAGAAGCGCAGTTTCAAGTGGTACTTTAGAAGAAATTGTTGATAAATTAAAAGGTGTAGATATTCTAATGCTAGATGATATTGGAGCAGAAAATAATACAAACTTTATTAGAGATGATGTTTTAGGACCAGTTCTAAATTATAGGCTTAATGCTAATTTGCCAGTTTTTATGACTAGTAATTATGATCTTAATTTATTAAGGCAACACTTAACTGAAACTTCAAGTGAAGTTAATACAATTAAAAGTGATAGAATAATTGAAAGAATTAGATATATGATGGAAGTAGTTAGTTTAACTGATGTTAACCATCGAAATTGATTAGGTAGGTATAAATATGAATTGTTTAAAATGTAAATCAGAAATGAAAGAAAATGAAACTATTTGTAGATTATGTGGTGCAGTACATAAACTAAATAGAAGACAAAAATTAGTATTATTAAGTCCAATTACTGCAAAACAAGTTTTAATTGGGATTCTTTTCCCTCCACTTGGTTTTGCTTTGTGGGGCTTAGATGTTAAAGAAGACCCAGGTAAAGCTAAAAACTATTTACGTTTTAGTTTGCTTGGAGTTTTAGTTTACATAGTAGCGTTTGTTATTGTAAATATGAATGCGATTTAAATTATAGGCGTTTTAAAAAAACTTAATAAGGAATCAAAGTGAAAATCTTTAGCTGCCCCAGCAACCGTGATATGAATGAAATGAGTTAACCACTGAAAAGTAAATTTTTTGGGAAGGTTCAAAGTAAAGTGAAGTTAAGCCGGGAGACTTGCCTATATTTAAAAATATAAAATAAATAAGGAGAAGAAATGAAAAAAATGTATTTACTTTTGATTTTTTTGTTGGTGTTTGCTGGGTGCTCAAACAAAAAACAAAAAGATGTAGTTGATCAGAATGTCGATTCATATATTGATAGTTTCATTGAAACTAAAGTTATGGATTATGTTGCCTTTGAAGATGAGGCCTATGTTGTTAATGTTTATGTATTAGGAGCCATAAATAAATTAGAAGGGTTTGATAAAACAATTTTAAATATTGATAAAGATGATTTAGTTGTTTATTTAAATGGGTTAGAAAAAACTCCACTTAATTTGTTTAAAAAAGCTCTAACAAATGATTTCTTTGGCCTAGACCAAACAAATGTTAAAAACGATTTAAATGCTCTTACAACAGAAAGCGTTACGAATGTTTATGATATGCTAAATATCATTTATGCATTTAATGTTTTAAAAGAAGAGAGTGCATTAAAAACTACTTTTGAAGAGTATGTTCTAAATTTAGAAAATAATCCATATAGTGATAGTGATTATGCAGCACAAGTAATTTTAGCTTTAGCTAATAAGGATTATGATTTAACGCCTCATAAGGATTTAATTTTAGATTCATTGACTGCTGAGGGAATTAACGCTTGGGGGAATAATAATTCAGCTTCTACTGCAATGGCTGTTATGGCATTTTTAGCACTAGGAGAAAATCCAAGAGCAATAAATGATATAGATTTAATTAGTATTCTTTTTGATTATAAACTAGATGATGCTTTTAAATGGTTAAAAGAAGATGCTGAAGCTGATCTTAACTTTTCAACACCACAAGTTTTTACGGCTTTTGTACTTTATCAAGTGTTTCAAAAAACAGAAAAGAATGTTAATCTTTTTTCATAAATGAAAAACACAATTCTTAAAGTTGCTTTAACTCTTCTTGGTATAGCGTTAATTGTTTTTATCTATTTTATTAGTCAACCTAAAATAGATAGTGGTATAATTAATATTATTTTAGTTAATGATGAAGGTGTTGAAGTAATTAATGATGAAATAGAATTTAGTGAATATACTGATGGAAAGAAAACAACACTTTATGCTATTTTAGAAGCAAACTATGATATTAGAGTAGATAATGGTTTTTTATATGACTTTGAAAGTGTTAAAACAGATGGCGTTGATAACTTTATCAAGATTTTAAAAAATGATTCCTTCGCAACAAAAGGAATTAAAACCATAGATTTTAAAGATCAAGATGTGATAAAGTTTGTTTATACAAAGGTCGGTGATTTCTCTTGAAAAACTTTAAAACAAGAGATATTACAATCTTAGCAGTTTTAACTGCTGTTTTATTTGCTCAAGAATTAGCGTTATCTTTTTTACCTAATATTCAGTTAACAGTATTATTGATAATGTTATATTCAAGAGTTTTGGGAACTAAAAAAAGTCTAATTGTTGTTTTTGTGCATGTTCTATTAGATAATTTGATTTTTGGATTTAATATATTATACTTTATTAGTATGCTAATTGGTTGGAGTGTAATTCCTCTTTCAATTAACTCTGTTTTTAAAAGAATAGAAAATGTTTATTTATTAGGACTACTTGGAATATTATATTCTATTATTTATGTTCTACCTTTTATGGCAGTAAATGTTTTGATTTTAAAGGTTGATTTTTATGCTTATTTAATAGCGGATATTCCTTTTACAGCCGTTTTAGCTATTAGTAGTTTTTTAAGTATTATTTGGGCATATAAACCTTTAGAAGAATCAATTCTAAAATTTAATCAAATTTATGAGTTAAATAATTAAATGAAGTTTAAAAAATAATTAAAAAATGTATCATACCTATTAGTATGATACATTTTTAATTTTCTTTTAATAAATGTTTTCGTAATTCCCCCTGAAATATATTCCTATTTATATACTATATGGATCACTTACTACAATAGTTCCACCATATGAATATAACATAACAGCAATTAAAGAAATTGCTAAAACAAGTAAAACAATTAATACAAAATAAATAGTTTAGTAAAGAAATACTTTTTAGCTTTTTTATGTAATAATTCAACATTTACATAAGATTTGAAAGAACTAGCAATTTCTTCTGGTTCTCCAAATTCTTCCCTTATTTCTTTGATTGATGAATTAGGATTTTCAAAAAGAAAATCCTGAATATTTTCTTTAAAAGAAGATATAAAAGCTAATTTAATATTTGATGAACAAAGCATTTTAGATTTAATGTTTCTTAGGTATTTTTTGAATTCTTTACTTTTTAGAATTTCCATTGTTATTTTCCTCCCAATTTAATAAACTTGAAACTCCTTTTGAAACTTCTTGATATTTTTCTAAAGCAAACTCTAAATATTCTTTTCCACTATCTTCAATATGATAGTAATTTCTAAATCTTTTTTTACCAACCAATACTTTGTTTGAAGAAATGAGTTTTCTTTCTTCTAGTTTATATAAAGGGCCATATAAAGAACCTTCTTTAACATCAAATACACCATTAGTTCTTATATATAAGTCTTTTTTAATCTCATAACCATAAGTATCTTTTTCGGTTAAAAGATGTAAGATTAGGATTTCTAATAATCCAAATTTTAAATTTTCATCAAGATCAAATTTCCATTTTTCATCAGGATCTATTTTCCACCACATAATTAATCACCTGCTTTTTATTTGTTTTAGATTTGATAATATAATTATACATTAATTATGACAAAATAACAATACTATTTTTAACAGTATATGTTGACTGAGATATTTTTAAATGATACAATATAGGTGAAAGGAAGGAGAATGTTATGTATAAAAAACTAATAGGAATAGTGGGTGCATTGATAATGCTGTTTGGAATTTTTGGGCTTGCGGGTTGTGCAGAAAGCCTTGATAAGTATAAAGATGCTAAAATAATAGAACTTCAAACTTATGCAGACAGTAAAGGTGAAAGTAACTATACAGTAGAAAATTGGGAGACTATTGGCATAGCAACTGAGAATGGCAAGATGTCGATTGAAGCCTCAAATAATAGGTCGTTAGTAGATGATGCGGTTACTTTAGCAAAAGGAGAAATTGATATGGTATCAAGAAAATTAAGGGGTGGATATGATGATGAAGGAGTTGAGCCAGCACCACCTATCTGGACTGAATTTACATCGGATGAATCAAGATTAAAAGTTGGTGATAATTTGGTGATTAAGTTTTATTATGCACCACAGTCAAGTTATGACATTAGTACATATGATCCAGCTCCGATTAGCGTTACAGCAAAGATTATTACAGGATATGGGACATATACAAGAAAACTTCTTCAGAAAGGTGACTATACATATAGTCAGCCTGAATATACATTTGAGTATGAAAATAAAGAAGAATTTGTCAAGAAAGAAATAAGCAATTTTGCGAATTCAAATAATTATCCTACGGCAGGATCAGAATTTGTTGCATTTGAGGAAATTGAAATTCCTGCAAATTGGTTTGTCGGAGAAATGGGGGCAATTGGTTGGACTGTAGTAGCAAAACTGACATGGGCAGAGGAAGCTGGGATTGACTCTATAAACCAAAGTGGAGGAGTTTCTATGTATTATAGAATAGAAGGAGAAAACATTATTTTGTACAGCAGTTACTATAATTTTTCAAACGATATAAGATAGGTAAAAACAGTAAAATATAGATTTAGGAGAAAAAATTATGAAGAATATGAAAATAAAGAAGAGAGTAATTACAATCATAGTGTCGATTTACTTTTTAGTTTGTGGCATTTTTGTGGTTAATAACGGCACATTGTCGACCTATGCATGGACTTCCGACAATGATGAAATATATGGATTTCAACCTACAATAGAAAATTTTACATACGGATTGGATGAGCAGTTTCTTGTATCATTTATGATCGATTCTGAAACTTATGAAATATCGGCAAGTACGGTGACATCCCTAAATTACACAACAAATGGGTTTCTAGTTATTCAGTTACCATTTTATTCACAAGGGACTATAAAAGCACAAATAAAATATAACGGGATGACTATTGATCCAATATTTACGGTTATTGCAAAACTTGCAAATGGTCATCAGTTGTGTGCAAGTATTTATGGGATAATAGAGGATGATACTCTATATATAAATGGGAACTCTTATGAGGGGGCTAGGGATATTTATTATGCGACTGCGCTTGAAGAAGGGACAATGACGTTAGATGAATATGAGGCAGTTTTCAGTGGTGGTGGTTTGGGAAACACGAATATGAAACCGCTAATCGTACCGCTTGCGTCAGGTGACACTTGGGTTTCAGGGACATTGCAATGGATAGACGATTGGGAGAATACTCATCCATTACAGCACACAAAGGTTACTGTTTATGATAAAGAGGGAGATTTGCTTATTGGTTGGTGGGACAGGGATTTATGCACGGTTTACACAAATGCTAACGGTAATTTTAGCGTAGGATTCAGTAATAGAAGTGGAGGTAGCAATATTTTTATTAAAGTATGGCCAGAAGGTGAAAACTCAGTCGTTAAGACAGGTGCGAACAACGAATATGTTTGGTGTAGTGAAACGGTATGGAGCGTAGCTACGGGATCAACGACTACAATTAATCGTACATTCAATATGCGCGACACGGGCAATTTTATTGATGGCGTTGAAGGAGATGGCGATTTAGGGCGCGCCTTTCAGGTTTCACAAGCCACAATTATTGCGGCTCGGTACATTACAGAAATGAGGGGCAGTAGCATTTCAGATGTAACTGTTAGATATCCTCACAATGAAAGCAGTACTGGATGTTTTTACAGTGAAAATACGGTTTATATTATAGGAAATAGGGATATAACATTAGATACTACTTTTATAAATGGCGTTCGTTTTCGTTCCTACGCTTCGCGGGATGTTATAATGCATGATAAAATATTTTATTACAATATTTACCTTTAAGTTTAATTATTTTTTGGTATGATTCTTCTATTCTTTCAAGCGGAATCTTTCCTTCTTCAACTAATCTTACAAAAGTATTAAAAACATTGAATTGATCTTCTAATAAAGCTTGCCCACAAAAAACAAGCATATCACATCCTGCCATCACAGAATTATAAATAACCTCTTCTAACAAATAATTCTTACTAATTGCTTGCATTGTTAAGGAATCTGTAACAATTAATCCTTTAAAGTTTAGTTCATTAATTAAAAAATCTCTCACAATATTTTTAGATAAACTTGCAGGGTAAGTATCAAAACTAGAATAGATGATATGAGACATCATAACCCCATCAATTCCTTGTTCTATTGCTTCTTTAAAAGGAATGATTATTCCATTAAATGTAGAAATCATAGGTGAAAATGCTTTTGATTATAGTTATACTGAAAATGCCATTTATTGTGTTGCTGAAAGTAGGCCTGAAGGTTGGAGTGATATTTGGAGTGGATCTTCTTGACCAGTAATTTGGGGCTATACTGGGGAATAGGTTGACTTAATTACTTAAATAAAGGAAAGAGAAAAATGAAAAAAATAGATATTGTATTATTAATAGTAATGTTTATGTTTTTATATGGCTGTAAGCCAAAAGAAAAACTTATAATTTCTTTTGAAACTAATGGTGGAAGTTCTATAGAAGATGTTGTGATAGATTCTACACTTGATTTTGTTTTGCCGGATGATCCAGTTAAAGAGGGATATACTTTTGCTGGGTGGTATAGTGATATTGATTTAACAATAAAATATGACTTAAATACAATACTAACAAAAGATATAACATTATATGCTGACTGGGGTACTTTAGGATTAGAGTATGAACTAATTAATGATGAAACTGAATATAGTGTCAATAAAGGTAATGCTTCAGAGTTAACTAAAATTCAAATTCCAAATATTAAAGATGGTAAGAAAGTAACACAAATTAAAAATCAAGGATTTTTAGCTTGCATCAATTTAGAAAAAATAAAAATTCCTAAGTCTATAAAGGTTATTGAAGCAGAAGCATTTTATGATTGTAATAATTTAACGGAATTAATTATTCCTAAAACTGTTGAAATTGTAGGTGAAGGAATAGTATTTGGAACTAATAGTTTGTCGGTTATCTATGTTGAAAAATTAACAAGACCAGTAGGTTGGCATTTACTTTGGAATAATACTTTAAAGCCAGTATTTTGGGGATATCTAGTAAACGAAGATTCAGAACCAACTTTAAGTATTTCACCAAATTCAGAATATTTAACAATTGGAAAAACTACTAAAATTATTCCAACTATTACTAATACAAGAAATGAAGCACTTACTTGGACAAGTAGTAATACTGCGGTTGCAACAGTAGATAACTTAGGGGGTGTAACGGGATTAGACTTTGGAACAACAGTTATTACAGCAACTTCAGTTGCTGATACAACGATTAGTGCAACAGTTACAATTCAAGTAACTATGGAGGGATCAGGCTCTTTAACAGTAAAATCATCAAAAACAGTTCTAGCAATTGATAGTCTTAATGAAAGTTTATCAGTTTTAAATTCAATGGGAACGTCTTTAGATTTAAAAGATTGTACATTTACAAGTAGTAATTCAGGTGTTATTACTATTTCTAATGAAGGGCATATTCAACCTCATAGTGCAGGTACTGTAGTTATTAATGTTACTCATGAAACATTTGGACTTGGTAATATTAAATTGACTGTAGTTGATTAGAAAATAAGGGTCTTTTGAAGAAGATAGTGGTGACCACTAAGAAATTCATAGTTTGCACAAACCACTAACTTCTTCATATATTCAAAAGAAGTCATCAAAAGGGATGGCTTTTTTTGATTGAGAAACTGTTTTGTAAAATTTTAATATATTGATATTTTTAAAAGTAATGACAACATTCATAATATTCTAAGTTATTATCAATATAAAAGTATGAATAATTATTGTCCGTTTGCGTTATTAAAGCGAGACAAAAATAATCGTTCAGTATAAATTTTTGTATACTCTTTCAATGATAGCAATTCAAGAAAACAATAAGGTAATTGAAATAATAATTTATAATAAAAGTGCTTGTTTTATTAAAATATTAGTGATATTATATTGTTAAGGGGAATAGAAATGAAAAAAATTCAAAACTATTACCTTTAAACGGGGTATATTATGATAAAAAGAGAGATGTATTTAAGTAAAATAAGACCATTTTATAATGATGATATGATTAAAGTAATTACTGGGATAAGAAGATCTGGAAAATCATCTTTGTTAATGCAAATTATGGATGAACTTATTTTAAGTGGTGTTAAACAAGAACAAATTATTTATATTGATTTGGATTCTAAACCATACAAAGGATATAAAACTAAAGAAGCATTAGAAAAAGAAATTGATCGATTATACTTAGATACTAAAGCTAAAACATATATTTTTATTGATGAGATTCAAAACATTAAAAATTTTGAAGAAATTATTAATTCATATAGAACTTCTTATAATGCATCCATATTCATAACTGGAAGTAATTCATATTTATTAAGTGGTGAATTAGTTACTAAGTTAACTGGAAGGTATATTGAATTTTCAATACTTCCATTTTCATATAAAGAAGCAATGACCTATATTGCTGAAACAGGCGCCAGTATTGTATTTGATATTCAAAATTATATAAATTATGGCGGGCTACCTAAGCGTTTTTCATATAGTAATCCTGATGAAATCTTTAAATATATTGAAAGTGTTAGCACGCAAATTATTGATAAAGACATATTAAAAAGAGTAAAGATAAGAAATAGAAATTTGTTATCAAGACTCATTGATTATGTATGTAATAATCCAGCAACAACTTTTAGTTCAAAATCAATTGTTGAATATTTAAAAATTGAAAAAATTAACACTAAGATAGCTACAATAAATAAGTATTTAGATTTTATTGTTAATTCCAAAATAATTAATCGCTGCAAAAGGTATGATATTAGAGGAAAAAGAACACTAAATTTTGAAGAAAAATACTACTTATCAGACTTAGCTTTTAAAACTATAAAAAGTAATACTAATAAGATATCATATTCACATGCTATTGAAAATATCGTATATAATGAACTGATTTCTAGAGGATTTAAGGTATATGTAGGAAAATTATACAAAAAAGAAATTGATTTTGTTGTTATGAAAGGTGCGAGTATTGCATACATTCAAGTTTCCTACTTAATGAGTGATGAAAAAACTTTAGAACGAGAATTTGGAAATTTGGAATTAATAAAAGACAACTTCCCTAAATATGTTATTTCAATGGACCCACTTGATATGTCTAGAAATGGTATTAAACATTTGAAACTAGTAGATGATTTTTTATTAGGGGATACTTATTTAAAGTAAGTAGTTGTTTATTAAAGTACTAAACTAATAATTTTAGTATAAATAAATGCCAAATTAAGAATGACAAAACTGTGGTTGCAGGTGCAGTGAATGTAGAATTGTAAAGAATTAATTATCTTGATTTTTTGATATGATTAAACAATAATTTATTTAAAAAAAGAAAAATGAAAAAGATAACTTATCTAATGATTAAGAAAAGTCAAAAAAGACTTTTCTTTTCTTTTATATCAAATTAAAGTATGTTAGAATATATAATAGAAGAGGTATTATAAGTATGAAAAGGTTATTGCTTTTCTTAGGTTTTTTTCTTCTTTTATCAGGTTGTGCTAAACCTGAAAAAGTGGTTTTAGAAAGTCTTCAAGATGTATATGAATATAATCTTGACTTTTTTAGTTTGGAAAACATTCAAATTAAAAGTATTATTAAGGGAGAAGAAGGATTAATTAACTTAGATGAAAGTATGTTAAGTAATGAAGATTTAGAAAAACTAAATCAAGTAGGTCTTCATGAAATAACAATCAATTATCAAGGAAAAAATATTACTATTAAATTAGATTTATATAAAGATATTTATCAAGTTAAATATATTTATAATAATGGTTTAGAAGATTTAGTTATCAATCAAGTAAAGGATAGTTTGCTTGAAGAACCAACCACTCCCCACAAAGATAATTATGATTTTTTGGGATGGTATTATAAAGCGCTTTGTGATGGAGTGGCTTGGAATTTTGAAACGGATGTATTAAAAAATGATCTTGTTTTAGAAGCAAGATGGCAGTTAAGTAAAAAATTAGTTAGGTTTTTAAATGATGAAGAAGTCTTATATGAAACAGAAGTAAGTTATGGAGATAAAGTACCAGACTATCTTTTTGAAGTAAATGCTAATGAGATTTTTGTTGGTTTTTTAGATAGTAATGAAAAACGAGTTGAATATGTTTATGAGAATCTTGATTTATATGCTCAAGTTTATGAAATAAAAAATTATGATTTTAAATATTCTATTAAAAACAATTATGTTTATATTACTGGAATCGTTAATAATACAACTAAAAACTTAGTAATTCCAAGTCATATTTATGGACTTGAAGTAGTAGCGATAAATGACTATGCTTTTATGGATAATAATAAATTAGAAAGTGTAGTGTTACCTAATACAATTAGAAAAATAGGAAGATATGCTTTTGGCTTTTGTGTTAACTTAAATAGTATTAATATTCCAAGCAATGCTATAGTTTATGAGAAAGCATTTTATTTTACTAAGATGGTTGAAGGAATTGACTTTTTTATAGTTAATAATGTCTTACTTGAATATTATGGAGAAGATGAAATTGTTATAGTTCCAGATGGTGTAGAAAAAATTGCTAGTAAAGCATTTTATTATAAAAATGTTATTGAGGTAAAGTTACCTAATTCAGTAACTGAAATTGAAACTGAAGCTTTTGCTTATTCTAATTTGATTAATGTAGAGATTCCTGCAAGTGTTAAGACTTTTGGAGCTGATATTTTTAAAGGTACTCCATGGCTTAAAAATCAAGATTCATCAATTATTTTTAATAATTATTTTTTAACCTATATTGGTAGTGCTTTAGAATATAAGATTCCAGAAGGAGTAGAAAAGATTGCTACTAATGCATTTTTTGAAACCTCTCTTAGTAGAATTACAGTTCCTGCAAGTGTAGTTTATATCAATGATGATGCTTTTGATTCTAAAATTGATGAGATAGTATTTTTAGGAGTTTTACCTGATTTTTATAGTTCTTTTGTAAGTGAGGATGTAATTCTAAGAGTTAATTTAACTCAAGATGTTCCAAAAAAATATAATAGATATTATGTTATTACAAAAGATACAACTTATGATGCATCATATGAATATAGAGTTATTAATGATGAGGTTATCATAACTAGATATTTAGGAGATGAATTAAAGATAGTAATTCCTGATGAAATAAAGGGAAAAAAAGTTGTAGCACTTGGTGCTTATGCATTTTTTGAAAGTTTAATTGAAGAGGTGACTTTACCAAAAGATTTAAGGATTATTTATCCATATGCTTTTTATAGTTCACTTAGTTTAAACAAAGTTAATTTTAATGAAAATTTAGAACACTTATCTTATTATGTTTTTGGTAGGTGTAAGAATTTAAAAACTCTTAATTTACCTGAGTCAATTAAAAGTCTAGATACTTATGCTTTAGGTGGATTTGGGTTAGAAAATTTAACACTTGATAATGTTTATTATAAAACTGTTGATAATGTACTTTATACAAGTGATTTAAGAACTTTAATTTTTTATCCAAACGGAATTAAAGATTCTGAGTTTGAAATTTTAGAAAGTGTTTATAGACTTTCATATGGAGCATTTATCATGGCTCAAAATATTAAAGTTTTAACCTTTAGTACTCCTTATTTACCACTTTATAATGAAGTAGCGTTTTATCCTGAGATAGTTATAAAAGCTAAAGATGATTTATTTGATAAATATAATATTTTATATGGTCTTATGACTAATGAGGTTTATAAAGAAAAAGATTTTGCTGGAGATTTTTGTATTATAAATAATGCTTTAGTAAAATATATTGGTAATGATGAAGAAGTAATTATTCCAGAAAATGTTACTACAATTGAGGCCAATGCTTTTCAAGGATATGGTAATCCTAAAAGAGTTATTATTAATCATTCATTAATGATTAAAAATTATGCTCTAACTTATATGAGAGATTTAGAAAGTATTACTTTAAATGCTTTTTGTACAGTTGATTCTTATGCAATACCAATTACTGCAGTTTTATTAGTAGAAGAGGCTGATATAGTTTTATATAAAGCAATGATTAATGTAATTGAGGAGTATTTGATTATTTCTAAAACTTCTTTAATTAAAGAAAATGATGATTTTAAATATGTTATATATAATAATAAAGCAATGATTTTAAAGTATTTAGGAAATGCTTATGATTTAATAATTCCTGAAAAAATAGATGATTATAATGTTACATATATTAATAACAATGCTTTTGTTGGATCATCAGTTAGAATTGTTGATTTACCTAAAACAATTGAAAAACTTGGTGCTTGGGTTTTTGCTTCATCTAATCTAGAGGTGATTATCTTTAGAAGTTTAGCTGTTCCTAATATAAAAGATTCAACTTTTTCTTATGATGAAAAATTAGAGATTTATGTTTTAAAAGAAAGATTAGATAATTATAAAGAAAATATTAATTTTTCTAAACATTTATTATTTGCATATGATGAATATGTAAGTTCAGAAGGAATTTTAAAATATATAATTTATGATAATCAAGTGATTATTAAAGGACATACTAATAGATCATATGAAATTGAAATTCCAAGTGAAATCTCAGGTTATCCAGTTACTACTATTGCAAGTGATGCTTTTAAGAATAGTTTAGAATTAAAGAAATTAGTTTTACCTAAAACAGTTAAAAAGGTAGAAGCTAATGCATTTTCAGGTTGTATAAATTTAGAAAGTATTACTCTTTATAGTGAAGAATTAGCTTCAATTGGTTTTATTAATTTAAATCAATTAAGTAGTAATTTTAGCTTTAAAATTTTAGCAAGCGTCCATCAAGACTTTATTTTAGAATATCCTGATTTAGAAGATTATGTTTCAAGATTTGGAATTTTAATAACTTTTCATAGTATGGGTGGCAGTAGAGTAAAAAGCATTACAAAACTAGATAGTTATACTTTACCTAAAAATCCATATAAATTGGGTTATGAGTTTTTAGGTTGGACTAATTTTTCAGGTGAAGCGATTGATTTTGATGCAATTGAAACTGATACAGTAGTTTATGCTAAGTGGCAAGAAAACACAACAGTTCATACTGTTAGTTTTGTTACTAATACTGAGGCTTTAATTGAACCAATTGAAAAGATTTATAATGATACAATTGATATGATTATTATGCCTTATAGAGAAACATATCATTTAGAAGGTTGGTATTTAGAAGAAGATTTTCAAACTAAAATTACTTTTCCATTTGCTGTAACTAGTAATTGTACATTATATGCTAAATGGATTAGTGTTGTTAGAGATGGCTCTACTTTTGAAAATGCCTACTTACTTTATAAAGGAATAAATACAATTAGTAGTAATCTAATTAAAACATATTATGCATTCTATCCTTTAGACCCACCATATGATCAAGATAAGGTGTATATCTTTAGGAGTTTAGAGGTAGTTAATGTTATAATATATCTATATGATATTTATGGAAATGAAATGAAGTTTAATTATGGAGGAGATGAACCTTTCTATTTAGACCAATTGCTTAAGCAACAATATATTTATTATATAGCATTTGAAAAACTAGATTCGAGTGTATCAGTATATCAAGTTGAGGTGGATTAAATGAAAAAATTAAAAATATTTTATGTAATTATTTTATTATTAGTATTAAGTGCTTGTGCTGAAAGCATCGATATTTTACTTTTTCCAAAAGATAATATTGAAATAGAAGTAGGAGAATTTTATGATTTAGCTCCAACAAGTAACTGTTTAGTAAATTTTGAAATAAAAGATGAAACGATTATTTCAATTAATTCAACAGTTATTAAAGGCTTAAAAGTAGGAGCAACTGAAATAATAGCTACAGCAGGAGCAAGAAAAGCTACATTAATAATTACAGTAGTAGAAGAATCTCTTGATGATCCAACTGAGCCTAATAATCCAGGTATACCAGAAGAACCAACTACTCCTGAAGATCCAATTCCTTTAGCTAACACAATGTCTGTTTATTTTATTGATGTCGGACAAGGAGATTGTATTTTTGTTGAACTTCCAAATGGAGAAAATTTAATGATAGATGCTGGAGAAGATCATGCAGGAGAAGTTAGTAGTTGGACAAATATTACTTCAACTCTTGATGCTTTAGGTGTAAGTATAATTGATCATTTAATTATTACTCATAATCATTCAGATCATTATGCATATGTTCCTAATATAATTTCTAAATATGACGTTTTAAATGTATATGGTTCTGGTAGTACTAGAACAAATACACAATATTTAAGTGTAATGAATTCAATTAGCAATGCAGGGCTTGATTATAATGTTGTTAGTGTTGGTGATAAGATAATTGATGAAGATGGTTTAATGCTTCAAGTAGTAGCTACTAGACAAATTTTTAATGAAACTGATCCAAATATTACTAGCGTAGTAACAAGACTTGTTTTTGGAAATGTTGCTTTTATGTTTACAGGAGACGCTGGATATACTAAATCAACTGATGGAGAATATACTGCTTTAAATAGTGGGCTTGAATTAAAATCTGATGTTTTAAAGGTTGGTCATCATGGTTCGAGTGGTTCTTCAAGCAATCAGTTTTTAGAAGCAGTTGGTGCAACTTATGGTGTTTTAACAACTGCTACAATCACTTCAACTGGTCACCCCAAAGCAGATGCTCTAGCAAGGCTTGAGGCTCATAATATGACTTTATATCAAACAAAAGATCATGGTAATATAATTTTTAGAACCTCATCTACTAAAATAACTAAAATTGAAACATCTAGGTAAAACTAGATGTTTTTTTAGAACTTAAAACTACCTTAAGCATTAATAAAAGCAAATAGACAAATAAAATTAAATAAAATATAATATATAGTAGAGGGAACTTTTTTATAATAGAAAGGAAATCGGGGAAATGAAAAAAATATTATATTTGGGAATGTTTTTATTGTTTAGTTTCATCATTACAGGTTGTAGTGAGATGGTAGCTAATGCTAATGTTACTATTACAGTTGAAGATTATGCTATTTCTTTAAATGTTGGAGATATAGAAATAATTAAACCGGTTGTAACAGGAATAGAAGGAGCTAATCTTAATTACACTTCAAGCGATGAAACTGTTTTTATTGTTGAAAATGGTGCCATTTCAGCATTAAAGGTAGGAGTAGCAACACTGAATATTTCAGTTGTAGGAACTAATGCTACTGCTATAGTAAATGTTACAGTTGTTGATCCAAGTGAGGGTAGTGAAGACATTTCAGAGATTTTAGTTATAGCAAGTAAAACTAAATTACATGTTAATGAAAGCCTTAAATTGAATGTTATGGTTGATTCAAATATTTATGCAGGTGAAGTTCAATGGTTTTCAAATAATACTTCAATTGCAAGAGTTGATGCATCTGGTCTGGTTACTACTTTAAAACCAGGTACAGTAACAATTACTGCACTAGTTGGTAGTGCTTGGAATTCAGTTAATATTACAGTTCAAGCTGCACCAAATGTAATTGTTCCTGTTGTTTCAACAATTATGTTATCAGGTTCAAGTTTTGTTAATGTAAATGGAGCGGTAATGTTATCTGTTTCAACTAATACTGGTGAAGTACCTGAATTAGTTTGGTCAACAAGTGATGAAACAATTGCAACAGTTAATGATGGTGTTATTACAGGTGTTGGTGCAGGGATTGCAATAATCACAGCTTCTTTAAATGATAATGAAGCAGTTAAAGGAACTTTCACTATTTTAGTAAAAGAAGATTTAGAAACAAATACTGATAGTAAAATAACAACTATTACTTTGAGTGCTCCTAATGAAGTACTACAAGGTAATAAAATTAAGTTAGCAGTTAGTTGGGTGCCAAGTACTGAGGCTGCATCATTTACTTATGCTTCAAGTGATACTTCAATTGCAACAGTTGATGCTTTTGGTTGGGTAACAGGAGTTAAAGGTGGAGTTGTTCAAATTAGTGCAACATTAGTTGCAGACTCTACAAAGAGTGCAGTTCATACAGTTAATGTAATTCCTCTTCCTTCAAGTTTAGCTATCACTGGTCCAACAAGTCTATCTTATGGACAAAAAGTTACGCTTGAAGTTGCAGCAATGCCATCTGGAGCAAGTAATGCTGTAACTTGGACTTCAAGTAATACTGCTGTTGCAACAGTTGATAGTAGTGGTAGAGTAACTGGTATTGCTGCAGGAAGTGCAACAATCACAGCAACTTCAATTGTTTCAAATAGTATTTTAGCATCTCATAATATTACAGTTAATGATTCAAATTCAATTACTTTAAATCCGACAAGTCTTTCATTAATTGCAGGAGCAAATCAAACAATTACAGCAACTGTTAATGCTAGTAATTTAACAGATAAATCAGTTACATGGAGTAGTAGTAATACTGGTGTTGCTACAGTTGATAATAATGGTAAAATTACAGCAGTAGCAGCAGGTAGTTCAACTATTACAGCAACATCTAAAGCTGATGCAACATTAAAAGCAACATGTGCTGTAACAGTAACAGCTGTTCCAAGTGGTGGTGGTACTGGTGGATTAACAATCACACAAAGTCCAACTGGAACAATCGCAGTAGGAGCAAGTGGTTATCAATTATATATTACAGATTCAAGTGGTGCAAGTGTCTCTCGTCTTGAATGTACTTTCTCATCAAGTAACTCTAGTGTAGCAACAGTTTCTGCATATGGAACAATCTCAGCTTTAGCAAATGGAACTGCAACAATCAATGTAACTCATGCATCAAAAGGAACTGGTTCAATTACTTTAACAATTGGATCTGGTGGTGGCTCAACTCCTCCAGTTACGCCTCCAGCAACAGGCTTAGTAATCACACAAAGCCCATCAGGTACAATTAATGTTGGAGCAAGTGGCTATCAATTATATGTAAAAGATACAAGTGGAACAAGCATTTCAAGAACTGAATGTACTTTCTCATCAAGTAATAGTGGAGTTGCTACAGTTTCTGCATATGGAACAATTTCAGCTTTATCAGGTGGCTCTGCTAAGATTACAGTAACTCATCCTTCAAAAGGATCAGGTACAATTACTCTAACTATTACAGGTTCAAGTGGTGCTGTAGAAAATAAACGTAATACAATTATAGAAATAGCATTAAATGAAGTAGGTTATACTGAAGGATATAATAATAATACTAAGTACGGTGCTTGGTATGGAATGAACTATCAACCATGGTGTGCAATGTTTGTTTCTTGGTGTGCATATAAAGCAGGCATTCCAACTTCAATTGTTTATAAATATGCTTCAGTTTATTGGGGACTTCAATGGTATAAAGATAAAGGATCTGCTTATTATAAATCATATTATCAAACTCAAACAGGCGCTTATACTCCAAGATGTGGAGATATCGTATTCTTCCAAAGCAATGGAGCATCTCATACTGGTTTAGTTATTAGATGTGAAGGAAGTAAAATGTATACAGTAGAAGGAAATACATCTGATAGAGTATTGAAACGTTGGTATTATTATAAGAGTTATAATAAGATTACAGGTTATGGTGTACCAGGATATCCAGCAAGTTCAACTCCAATTAAAAACTTTAGTGTTAGTGGAGCAACTTTTGGTGGCGGTGTATCAACAACTTAAAAAATGTCTCCTTTTCTCCTCACTTTAAGTGAGGAGTTTTTTTATTTGACATAAATAAAAAAAAAGAGTATAATCTCTACTAGATACGTTGATAAAGGACATGGTTAATAAATTAATTTTTTTACAAGAGAAAGTAGGCTGGTGGAAACTACTTAAAAATATTTATTAATTACTACCTTTGGAGTAGATTGAAAAAACAATCCGTAGTCTTTGCGTTAAAAGAGTTAAAAGTTGCATCTATTTATTATAGATGAATTAAGGTGGTACCGCGAAAAATTCGTCCTTATGTTTTTACATAGGGATTTTATATTTATAAGGAGAAAAATTATGAAAATTACATTTCCAGACAAAAGAGTAGCAGAATTTGAAAAAGGAGTTTCAGCTTTAGATATTGCAAATTCTATTTCTAAAACTTTAGCTAAAAAATGCGTTTATGCTAAAGTAAACGATGTTGATTATGATTTAAATCGTCCGATTCTAAAAGATTCAACCCTTGTTTTAGTAACATTAGATGATGAGGGGATTAATGATTTTTTAAATCACTCTTGTAGCCATTTAATGGCAAGTGCGATTAAAAGGCTTTATCCAAAAGCAATGTTTGGAGTAGGTCCAGCCATTGAAGAAGGATTTTACTATGATGTTAATCCAGGAGAAGGCGAAAAGATTACTGAAGAAGATTTAGAAAAAATCGAAAAGGTAATGCTTGAGATTGCCAATCATGAAATGACTTTTGAAAGAATAGAGGTTTCTAAAGAAGAAGCTTTAAAGTTTTTTAAAAAGGATAAATATAAACAAGAAATCATTAATGAATTAGAAGAAGGAGTTACTATTACTCTTTATAAACATGATGATTTTTGTGATTTGTGTCGTGGACCTCATGTTCCTAATACTAAGTTTTTAAAGTTTTTTAAACTTCTTAATATTAGTGGAGCTTATTGGAGAGGGGATAGTAAAAACGAACAATTACAACGTGTATACGGGACTTGTTTTAAAGATCAAATTTCACTTGAAAAACATCTTCAGATTTTAAAAGAAAGAGCTGAGCGTGATCATAGAAAACTTGGTAAAGAATTAGAACTTTTTATGATTAGTGATTATGGACCAGGCTTTCCTTTCTGGTTACCTAAAGGAATGGTTTTAAGAAAAGCATTAGAGAATTATTGGTATAAAGTTCATACAAGAGAAAACTATGAAATGATTCAAACACCAATTATGCTTAATAAAGAATTATGGGAAATATCAGGGCATTGGGCAAATTATAAAGATAATATGTATACATCAGAAATAGATAAACATGAATTTGCAATTAAACCGATGAATTGTCCTGGAAGTCTACTTGTTTATAAACATAGTCTTCATTCTTATAAAGATTTTCCATGGAGAGTTGGAGAATTAGGACTTGTTCATAGGCATGAGGCTAGTGGAGCATTGAATGGTTTGTTTAGAGTTAGAGCTTTTACACAAGATGATGCTCATATCTATATGAGAGAAGATCAAATAGAATCTGAGGTTTGTGAGTTGATTCGTTTATATGATGAAATCTATTCAGTCTTTAATTTAGATTATCATATTGAACTTTCAACAAGGCCAGTTGAAAAGTTTATCGGAACAGTTGAAGTTTGGGATAAGTCTGAAAAAGCATTAGCTAATGCTTGTATAAAAGCTGGTAAAACTTATAAAATAAATGAAGGAGATGGGGCCTTTTATGGACCAAAACTAGATTTTAAATTAAAAGATTCAATGAATAGAATTTGGCAATGTGGTACTATTCAACTAGATATGAATTTACCAGTTAGATTTGATATTTCATATATTGATGAGAAGGGTGAAAAAAAGCGTCCTGTAATGTTGCATAGAGCTTTACTTGGATCTATTGAAAGGTTTATTGGAATTATTATTGAACACTTTGGTGGAGCATTTCCAACTTGGCTTGCGCCAGTTCAGGTAAAACTAATTCCAGTTAATAATGAGTATCATTTAGAATATGCTAAAAAGATTGAAAAAATCTTAAAAGAAAATGATATTAGAGTTGAAATTGATGAGCGTGAAGAAAAGTTAGGTTATAAAATTAGAGAAGCTCAAACAAAGAAAATTCCTTATCAATTAGTATGTGGTGATAATGAAGTAAAAAGTGATACTTTAACTTATAGAAAATATGGAGAAAAAGATTCTTTTAATTTAAAAGTTGAAGAGTTTGTTTCTAAACTTATTGAAGAAATTAAATCATTAGGTAAAAAATAAAATATTTTTAAAAAAGGAGGACTAAATTTTGGAGTTAAATAAAGAATATGAAAAACTCTATACTATGTATTTTTTTATAGGACTAGTTGGTCTTCTTTTTGGTAGTGTATTTATTTTAATTACTTTCCTTTCTTTTAGAGTTTTTTTTGATAATCCAGAGTTAGTTATAGAATATTTTAAAACAACTTCTACAAATAATATTCCTCAAAAGATTCATCTTTATTCAATGTTTGGAACTTTAATTGCGAATGTTTTTTTAGTTTTTATTTTTTCGTTATTACTTTTTAAACCTTTAAAACATGATTTAATCAAGTTTAAAAGTAAGTGGTTAAGAAATGTTGTAATTATTGTAGTAGGATCTATTTTAATGAAAGTAGGTTTTATTGGAGTTTGTTATATATATGAAAATTTGTTAGGAATTGATTTATCGACAACTTCACTTAACCAAGAGCTAATAGAACAAGCAATTGCCTCTCCTATGGCTTGGGCTGTTTTTATTGCAGTTGTGATAATTGCACCAGTTTTAGAAGAAATGATCTTTAGGAAATGTTTGTTTGGAATGTTTCAAGATAGTTTTAAAGTTAACAGAGCTTTAACAATATTTTTCTCAACTCTTTTATTTAGTTTTATTCATGTTTTAGATTTTGGAAGTCTACATCTTATTTTCTTATATGTTCCATATGCTTTAGTTTTATCTTTAGCATATAGTTATAGTGATGATAATTATTATGTTCCACTTACAATGCATTTAATTAATAATTTATTAGGGTTTTTTGGAATATGAGTAGATATAAAAGATTAACTAAAATTGCAAGAAAAGCTTTACTGGCTGGAGAATATGAAAAAGCAATTATAAATTATGAAGAAGCATTTGAAGAATATAGTTTATTAAATGATGTGGTTGATTATGGAATAACACAACATAAAAATAATTCGCTTCTTAAAGCATATGAAGTCTTTACTGAGATTACAGTTAAGATTCCAGAATATGCTTATGCTTATTTTGCTTTAGCAATGGTTTGTGAGGATTTAGGTAAAACAGAAGAAGCAATTATAAATTATAAGCAAGCAATTAAATATCAAAAAGATTTTAGGGAAGCATATTTTAATTTAGGTTGTTTATATGATAGATTAGAAAAAAGTGAAGAATCAATTGAACTTTATAAAAAAACATTAGAGTATGATAGCAAGCATTTTTGGGCGCATCTAAATTTAGGTGCTCATTATGAAAAAAACTCAAAAGATGAAAAAGCATTAGAGCATATGTTAAAGGCTTACAAGATTGATAAAACCAAAAGAATGGTTAATTATAATTTAGGTGTAATTTATACTAAATTAAAAGACTATGATAAAGCTTTGCATCATTATAAAGAAGAGCTAAATTTAGAAGAGTCTTATTATATGGTTTATTTAAATATTGCTTTACTTTATAAAGATATTTATAAAGATTATGATAAAGCTAAACATTACTATTTAAAAGGTATCGCAACAAATAAAGAAGATTATGTCTTATGGTATAATTTGGCTTGTTTATATGTTTTATTAGAAGAAGATGATGAAGCTTATAAATGTTTTTATTATGCTTGTAGTAAAGATGAGGCTTTGCTTGACTTTTTAAAGCAAGATGATGAATTAATAGAATTTAGAAAAACAAAAACTTATACTAAATTATTAGAAAAAATTTAAGTCACCAAAAGGGTGACTTTTTAATCTTTCTAGTATTTGATTTATTTATTAAAAAAGAGTATAATTAATATAAATTAAGAGGTTATAAATGATAGTAAATGTAATTGGAGCAGGACTTGCTGGGAGTGAGGCAACATATCAATTAATTAAAAGAGGCATCAAAGTAAATTTATATGAAATGAGACCTAAGGTAATGACTGAAGCTCATCAAACAGCTTTTTTTTCAGAGTTGATTTGTAGTAATTCTTTTAGAGCATTATCAATTGAAAATGCAGTTGGCCTGTTAAAAGAAGAAATGATTAGACTTGATTCTTTAATCATGAAAGCAGCTTTTAATGCTAAAATTGAAGCAGGTGGAGCATTAGCTGTTGATAGAGAGATTTTTGCTACATACATTACCGATTATTTAAAGAATAATCCATTAGTAAATGTAGTTAATGAAGAAGTAAAAGATCTTTTAAAAGGTCCTACCATTATTGCAACAGGACCTTTAACTAGTAAAGATTTTTCTTTAAAAATAAAAGAGTTTTGTGGGGAAGAAGATTTATATTTTTTTGATGCTATTGCACCAATTATTTTAGAAGAAAGTATTTCTAAAGAGATTGCTTATTTAAAATCAAGATATGATAAAGGAGAAGCATCATATTATAATTGTCCAATGACTGAGGCTGAATTTGATAAGTTCTATGATGCTTTGATAAATGCAGAATGCATTACTCCAAAGGATTTTGAATTGAAAGTTTTTGAAGGATGTATGCCAATAGAAGAAATGGCTAAAAGAGGTAAACAAACTCTACTTTTTGGTCCATTAAAGCCAGTTGGACTAACTAATCCAAAAACAGATAAAACTCCTTTTGCAGTTGTTCAACTTCGTCAAGATGATGTAGCTAAGACGATGTATAATATGGTTGGTTTTCAAACTCATTTAAAGTTTGGTGAACAAAAAAGAGTTTTTAGTTTAATTCCAGGGTTAGAAAACTTAGAGATTGTTAGATATGGTGTGATGCATAAAAATACTTTTATTAATTCTCCAAAAGTATTAAATAAATTTTATCAATCAAATAAAAGAAATGATTTATTTTTTGCAGGTCAAATTACTGGAGTTGAAGGTTATTTAGAAAGTGCTTCATCTGGTCTGGTTGCTGGGATTAATATGTCGTTATTTTTAAAAGGTCAAGAATTAATTGATTTTACTAAAGCAACATCAATTGGAGCACTAGCTCACTATATAAGTTCAGCTAATAAAGTTTTTCAACCGATGAATGTTAATTTTGGAATTTTTGATGAAGTTGATGTTAGAAAGAAAAATCAAAGAAAGAAAGAGTATGCATCTAGGAGTTTAGATATAATAAATAAGATTAAGGAAGTGCTAGATGAAAGATTTAATAAATAAATATGAAACATATTTAATTGTTGAAAGAAAATATTCAGCTCATACAGTGATTAATTATGTAAAGGATGTTAATGAATTCTTTGATTATTTAAAGGGTAGTAAATTAGATTTTTTATCAGTTGGTCAAAATATTACAAGATATTATTTAGCATTCTTAAAAAAGAAAAACTTAACTCCAAGAAGCATTGCACGTAAGATGTCTAGTTTAAGATCTTTTTATAGATTCTTAATGATTGAAGGTAAGGTTGAGGCTAATATTTTTAATGAAGTAGTTTCCCCTAAAATTGATAAAACTTTACCTAGGTTTTTATATTATAACGAAATAGATCAACTCTTTGATAGTATTGATACAGCAACTATTATGGGAAGACGTGATTTTGCGATTCTAGAAGTATTATATGGGACTGGAATAAGAGTTGCTGAACTTTGTAATTTAAAACTTAGTGATATTAACTTTTATTCAAATCATATCAGAGTAATGGGAAAGGGCGGTAAAGAACGTCAAATCCCATTTCATGATAATGTTAGAGCAGCTTTACTTGATTATATGGATTATTCAAGAATGGATATTCAAACTAAGAATAAAAAAAATATTGTTAATGAGGTTTTTTTAAATCATAGAGGAGAGGCTTTAACAACTAGAGGGGTTAGAGTGATTTTAGATAATATTAATCAAAAAGCAGCAACAACTCTAAATATTAGCCCACATATGTTAAGACATTCATTTGCGACCCATTTACTTGATAATGGAGCTGATTTAAGAAGTGTTCAAGAATTATTAGGACATGTTAATTTATCAACAACTCAAATCTATACACATGTTTCAAAAGAACAGTTAAAAACTGAATATATGTTACATCACCCAAGAGCAAGGAGGAAAGAATAAATGAGAGGTTTTAAAAAAATAAGTAAAGAAGTTTTTGAAAAAGATGGTGGCGCAAATTATGCAGGAGTTATAATTCCTAAAAGAGCTACTGCTTCATCTGCAGGCTATGATTTTGTTTTACCATATGATTTAGAATTAGTAAGTGGAGCTAGTGCTATTATTAAAACAGGGATTAAAGCTTATATGGAAAGCGATGAGTTTTTAATGATAGTTATTAGAAGTAGTTTAGGTTTTAAATATAATTTAAGATTAAAAAATCAAATGGGTATTATTGATAGTGATTATTATGATAATGCTGAGAATGAAGGACATATTATGATTGCTATTAAAAATGAAGGTAATAGTAATGTTTTACTTCAAAGAGGAAGTAAAGTAGCTCAAGGGATTTTTATGAAGTATTTAGTAGCAAGTGGAGAAAAGGAAAACAATTTAAAGCGAATTGGTGGAATTGGTAGTACTGATCCAAAGAAGATATAAAATAAATTTAATAGAAAGAAAATTATTGATGTAGTTTATTATATAATTATTAGGTATGAAAAAAGGGGGAAATATGAACAAAATTGAAAAGGTCTTTTTTTTGTTTTTGGCATTAGTTTGTTTTTTGTTAGTGGGATGTGCTAATAATGAAGATGAAGTTTTAGAAATTATTAGTGCTACAGGTTTTGAAATAGATGGGGCGAGTCTTTATCGTGAAGTGCCAAATTCTACGACAACATATTCATTTATTAATCAAATTAAAGTAAGTACTAAAGCAACTTGGGGATTATATACTGATATTACAGCAAGTAATAAAATTCTTTCAAAAACTATTGATCTTTTAGTTGGTGATAATATAGTATATATTTTAGTTACAAAAGCAGATGATATTAAATTATATAAAGTTGTAATTAAAAGATTAGCTATTTGTGATGTTTCTTTTGATACAAATGGTGGGGAAGTAATGGAAGTTCAAAATGTAGAAGAAGGTAATATGTTTAATCTTCCAACTGTAGAACCAACTAAAGCAGGTTATACTTTCAAAGGATGGGAAGATGCAAATGGTGATACAATTGTTTTTCCTATTAAAATAGAAGAAGATATTATTATTAAAGCAAAGTGGAAAGCAAATGAAAATACATTAGTCTTCAATGCAAATGGTGGGACAGGTGAGATGGATAACATTTTTATAGAAACAAATGGTTCTATTAAACTTCCTAAAAATGCATTTTCAAAAATTGGATATTCATTTGATGGCTGGAGTGCTAGTTTAGATGGTGAAATTGAATATTTTGATAAAGCAAACTATACTATGGGTACACAAGAAAGTTATACTCTATATGCACAATGGGATAAACTTCCAGCACCAGAATTATATTTTGGATTAAAAGAAGATAATACATATGAACTTATTGGTTGTGCGGTTAATCCTACTGAAATATATATTCCAAAAAAATATTTAGGGAAACCAATTACAAGTATTAAGGAAAATGCTTTGGCTAATCTTTCAAATTTAACAAGTGTAACAATGTCATCAAATGTTACAAGTATAGGATTAGGTGCTTTTTCAGGGTGTGATAATTTAACAAGCATTATCATACCAAGGTCTGTAACAAATATGGGTAAGAATGTATTTTATGACTGTGATAAATTAAAAGTTTATATTAAAGCAGAATCTAAACCAATAGGTTGGGATAAGGATTGGAATGCTGATTATAGACCAGTTGTCTGGGGTTATGTGAGCAATCATATTACAACTAATGGAATAGAATATGGAATTTCTTTAATAGATTCTAATTATGGTGTAACTATAACTGGTTATCAAGGATCTGGAAGAGAAGTAATAATTCCAACAGAAATTGCAGGCTATCCTGTTATAGACATAACTTCTTCTGCATTTTTTAAATGTACTGATATAACAAAAGTAAAAATTTCAAATACTGTTACAAGTATAGGGGTATGCGCGTTTTTTTACTGTAGTAGTTTAGAGTCTTTAATAATACCAAAAAGCGTTGAAAAAATCGAAGGTGATATAGTTTATAGTTGTAGTTATTTAACAATTTATGTTGAAGCAGAAGAAAAACCTGCTGAATGGTATTATGGATGGAATCATGATACTCATGATGTTGTTTGGGGATATAGGGAATAAAAGTCATTTTGAAAGGTAAGAAAAATTATGGCAGAAAGACAAGTTATAAGAGATTTTTATAATAAAATTTTAGGTTATATTGAAGATAAAGGAAATTATTTAGTTGCAAGAAATTTCTATAATAAAATTTTAGGTTATTATTATAAAAACAGAAACGTTACAACTGATTTTTATAATAGAGTCCTAGCAAATGGAAATATACTTGCTTCTTTAATAATGAATGATGCTAATAAATAAAAGATTAAATAAACTCTCTTTTAAAATAGAGAGTTTATTCAGACTGTAGAAAAACCTCTTTTTAAAAACAGTGCTTTTTCTACAGTCTGAAATGCTATCCTTAAGGATAGCATTTTTAATTGTTTAAAGTATAAAAAAATAAGGTAGGTAAAGATAATGACTAAAAAGTTATTTTTTAAAATTTAAGATATTTTTTTAATATTGTTTAGAAAAGGGTTTTATTGTATAATAAAATAGTATGAGAAGCGAGGAAAGATAATTATGAATAAAATTAAAAAGATGTTATCTATATTACTTGTATTAATGTGTTTTTTATTAGTAGCTTGTAGGCAAAAGGAAAGTAAATATTTTGGTATAATTAATGCTATAGGGTTTGAAATGAATGGTGAAGTTATGTATATTAAAGTTTCAAATGAAACTGATGAGTATTCATTTGTTGACCAAATTACAGTAACTGATGGAGCAACTTGGGAGTTATATAGTGATATATCAACAACTGATAAAATTGTTTCAAAAACAATAACTCTTTCAATGGGAAATAACATTGCATACATATTAGTTAGGAAGGCAGATAAAACTAAATTATATCATTGTATAGTGAATAGACAGACATTAGAATTAAGCGTTAAAGGGTATGCTGTAGATGTTACTTTAAATGATGCTGGAGATATGACAATTGAAGAAACCCTAACAATGAATTATCCTGATAATTATCATGTAATTTATAAAGATATTATTTATGATAAAGGTCCTAGTACAATTTTAACTGATAAAGCATATCTAGATGAAGATAGTTGTAATGTTAAAGTATATGATATGATGGGTGAATTATTAACACTTGCAAGCACTGTAGATTGTAGTGATGGAGAATACTGGGTTGGTTATTCTTTTAATAAAGATAAAGATGAAAGAGGAATTGAGATAACTTGTCCACCTGAGATTACTTCAAAAACTTCAGAATGTGATTCTATCTTTGTTTATTTAAAAGATGGTATGCCATCAGAAATTACTTTTAAATTCACTTTTACAATAACTGGGGCTGTTACTGTTTATAATGATGTTGCTCAGTTGTATTGGACAATAATTGAATTTTTTGATAATGAAAAAATAGATGCAAAAGTAAATATTAATTTACCAGCTAATACTTTTCTTGTTGAAGATTATTATTTGTTTGGTCATGGTTCATGTAATATAACTATTGATGAGATAGTTGAAAATGATAAAATGTCTATGAGTTTTGATATTGATGAGAATGATTTTATAGGACTTAGATTATTAACTCCAGTAGGCTTATTCCCTAATGCAAAAGAAGCTAATATTGTAGCTGCTGATAAAAAGGCAAGTATTTTAGAAGAAGAATCAGACTAGTATTATAATAGTTTATAAGAAGACTAAATTATCACTAAAAGGCAAGTTATAAGATAATAGAAATAATCTTTAATAAACATTAAAAAGTATGAAGAATGCTATCCTTAAGGATAGCATTTTTTTGCCCTTGTTAGAAAGGGTGTTTTATAGTATAATATATAAGAGTAAGTAAATATAGATATCTAACTTTAGAAAGGGGACTAAATGAAAAAAATATTAGATAAAACAAAAGACTTTTTTAAAAAGATATGGAACTTTATAAAAAGAGTTTCTGTTAATAAGTATTATGATTTAAAGAAAAGATTTAATATGAAACAGTTTATTGTAGTAATCGCAACAACTATTTTTTCTGTTTTGTTTATAGTTTTATGTAATTTTGATTTTGCAAAAAGTGAATTCTTTTCAGGTTTTTTTGAAACTAATACTAGATTTGATGCAAGAGTTGTAGAAGTTGGTGATTCATTTTATGAAGATAAAACATTTTTAGAAGGTCATGATTATGATGAAGATAATTTAGTGCCAATTATTAGTTATAGAAAAACAGTTGTTTTTAAAGCAGAAATTACAAAAGGACCAACAAAAGGAGAAGTGATAGATGCTATCCAAATTTTACATTATGCTTTTGATAGTTGGCCTGAAGATAAAATAAAGGTTGGGAAAAAAGTAATCCTACATGATTATAATAATAGTTTAATGTTTTTCCCTAGTTTAAAAAATTTAGAGGAAATGCCTGAAGCAACCTCAGGCAAACAAATGGTTAGAGTAGTATTTGATGATAATGTTTTTCAGTATATTGAAGTTGATGATGAGGCAGTAATTCCTTTAAATGAAATAGCAATTCCTGAAAAAGAAGGATATACTTTTGAAGGCTTTTACTTAATAAGTCCATATAGTCATTATGTTGATAATACTTTAATGGTAGATGAGGAATATAGTGTAGTTGAGGATGTAACAATAGTTGCAGGTTATAGTAAAGTTTATGATTATATCTTTTTAACATATAATAGAATTATTAATGCGATTATATTAGGAATTATTTTAATACTTTGCTTGCTTATTATTGGTGGAATAAAAGGTTTCTTAACTTTACTTTCATTGTTATTTACAGTTCTTGGTCTTTTTGTTGTTTATGTACCAGCTATTTTATCTGCTAGAAATATCTATCTTTGGACTATTATAACTTGTATTTTTATTTTAGTTATTACAGTACTTTATGTTGTTGGAGCTAATAAAAAAGGTTTAGCAGCTATTATTTCTTGTAGTGTGGGATTATTTGTTGGTGCGATTCTAACAGTAATAGTTCGTTATGCACTTAATTTTACTGGATATAAAGATGTTAGAGAATACCAATTATTGCTTTACCTAGATACACCAACTACAATTAACCTAAGAGCAATTCTTTTTGGAGCAATAACAGTAGGAGCTTTGGGTGCACTGATGGATATAGGAATTTCTATTACATCAGCATTAAAAGAAGTAAATGATCAAATGACTAATCCAACTTTTAAACAAACTGTAAAGTCAGGATTTGTTATTGGACGAGATATTATGGGAACAATGGCAAATACATTATTACTTGCTTACATTGGAAGTTCATTAATCTTTACAGTCTTTTTAGCATCACATTTTAATTTACAAGCAATTTTTACAAGAGAAGATGTAGTGGTTGAGCTTGCTCAAATATTGATTGGGACTTTTACTTTATTATTAACTATTCCTGTTTCTATCTTTGTTAGTGCATGGCTTTATAATGGTGTATTAAAAGATAAAAATAAAAAGATGGAATTAGAAAAAGAAGTTGAAATAGAAGAAGTAAAAGAAATTGAAGTTAAAACAAATGAATAAATATTTTAAAGATAAAGAATGCTTATTTTAAGCATTCTTTTTTTGTTAAAGAATTTATAAAAAGGTTTTTAATAATAATTATACAAAAAACCCCGACTGATATTGACAAAAAACCCCGACTGATATTGACAAAAAACTCCGATTATAGTATTATAAAGGTAAGAAAGTAAGGAGAAAGCGAAATGATTTTAAAACCAAAAAAATATAGAAAAAGAATAATAGATAAAAAAATTAGCGAAAACCTTAAGATATTTGGAGCACTATGTATAGAAGGACCTAAATGGTGTGGTAAAACATGGACAGCTTTAAATCATGCAAATAGTGTCATTTATATAGGTAATCCTGAAAGAAATTTTCAAAACCGCACATTAGCTAGTTTAGACCCACTTTCTGTTTTGAAAGGTGAATATCCAAGATTGATTGATGAATGGCAAGAAGTTCCTTCTTTATGGGATGCTGTAAGGTTTGAAGTTGATAAAAATGCCATAAGAGGTCAATTCATTTTGACTGGCTCATCAACTCCTCAACATAAAGGTATTTTACATAGTGGAACTGGTAGAATTGATAAAATAAAGATGAGGACAATGTCTCTTTATGAATCTAGTGATTCTAGTGGTGATGTTTCTTTAATTGAATTGTTTGATAATAAAGTAAAAACACAACAAACAAAAAAAGTATCACTTGAGGAATTAATTGAATTTGTGGTCAGAGGTGGCTGGCCTATGAGTTTAGGTTTATCAGAAGAACAATATACTAAAATTCCACAATCCTATATTGAGTCAATTATAACAGATGATTTAGAAAAATTAGATGGTATAAAAAGAGAACAAAAAAAGATTAGAGCATTATTTAAGTCATTAGCAAGAAATGAAAGTACACTTGCTAGTAATAAAGTTTTGAAGAATGATATTTTAGAATTTGAAAAAGAATCAATTAGTGAAGATATAATTCCAGTGTATTTAGATTTGTTAGATAGAATGTTTTTGATTGAAAATCAACCTTCTTTTAATCCTAATTATCGTTCTAAAGATAGGGTAGCTAAATCACCTAAACGACATTTTATTGATCCTTCACTAGCAGTGGCAGCCCTGGGTTTATCATCAAAAATGTTATATAATGATTTAGAATTTTTTGGTTTATTATTTGAAAGTTTAGTTATTAGAGATTTAAGAATTTATGCTGATGCTCATAGTGGAAAGGTTTATCATTATAAGCATTTTGATACAAATCACGAGATAGATGCAATTGTTGAATTGCAAGATGGAAGATGGATTGCGATTGAAATTAAACTAGGAGCAAATCAAATTGATGAGGCTGCTAAAAAATTATTAAAAATCAATGAATCCTTAAAAAAAGACCCTAAAGCAAGCAGGCCTTGTGCATTAGTAATTATTTGTGGTCTTCTTGATGTTACATATAAAAGAGAAGATGGTGTAATTGTTATTCCACTTACTTCATTAAAACCGTAGATTTCGTTAGTTAGTGAAAAAAGAATGCTTATTACTAGCATTCTTTTTCTTGTTTATAGTTTTTATTTGTTGTATAATACATATTATGAATAAGAGAGGAATAAAAAATGAATAAAATTAAAAGAATATTTTTTATATTATTTATCTTAATGGCTTTTTTATTAGTAGCATGTGGGAAGGCTGAAGAAGATTTTGGTATTATTAGTGCTACAGGATTTAAAATTGATGGAACTAATTTAGCACTTGAAGTTTCTAGTTTGACTGATACATTTTCTTTTACTGGAAAAATTAAAGTAGAAGAAGGCGTAACTTGGGAATTGTATACAGATAAAAAAACTACCAACAAAATCACTTCAAATGAAGTTAATCTAATAGATGGAGAAAACATTTTATATCTTAAAGTTATAAAGGGCAAGGAAACTAAATTATATAAAGTTACAATTACAAAATCAGATACAGCTGAAAATACTTTAGTCTTTAATGCAAATGGTGGAATAGGTGAAATGACAAGTATTTTACTAGTAGAAAATACTTCTATTACACTACCTAAAAATACATTTACAAAAGAAGAAGCTACATTTATTGGCTGGAGTACATCAAAAGATGGTGATGTAGAATATTTAGATGAAGCAAGTTACACAGTAACTAACAAAACAAGTTGCACACTTTATGCAAAATGGGAAATTAATACTTATAAATTAACATTATCTAGAAATCCAATTCTAGCAGGGACTGTAACTGGTTCTGGAACAAAAGAATATAATAGCCAAGTAGAAATTACTGCTACTACAAAGTCAGGTTATGAATTTTTAGGTTGGTATGAAGGTACAGATTTAATATCTGATAATTCTACTTATACATTTACTATGCCAGCAAGAAACATACTTTATCAAGCAAAGTGGAAAGCAAATATTAATACATTGTCATTTGATGCAAATACTGGTGAAGGAGAAATGGAAAGTGTTACAGCAGAAACCGCTAAAACTATCAGCCTTCCTAATAATGCATTTTATAAAGAAGGTTATAACTTTTTAGGTTGGAGTACTAGTAAAGAAGGAAGTGTTCAATATCAAAATGAAGGAACTTATAAAATGGGACCACTAGAAAGTTATACCCTATATGCAAAATGGGAAATTGCAAGTTATACACTAAATTTAACTATAAACAATTCAAATGCAGGAAGTGTAACTGGTGGAGGTAGAATATTATATAACACTGAAGTAGAAATAAAAGCTAATGCAAATCCAGGCTATACATTTTTGGGTTGGTATGAAGGTAATGCTTTAGTAACACAACAGTCTACTTATACATTTAATATGCCAGGAAATTATGTACATTATGAAGCAAGATGGGAAGCTACTTCAAATTTTGGTTTAACGTTTAATTTGAAAGAAGATGATACATATGAAGTTGTTGGATATCAGGGGAATCCTAAAGATCTTTATATTGGAGAAAACTATGAAGGAAAAGCAATTACAAGTATAGCTAGTAATGCTTTTTCTGAATGCATGAGTTTAGAAAGTATAATTTTATCAGAAGGCTTATTAAGTATAGGCGAAAGATCTTTTTATGGTTTAACAAAATTGCATGAAATAGTAATGCCGAAAAGTGTTACTCATATGGGTTATCTTGCTTTTGGTGGTTGTATTAATGTAATACTTTATGCAAGAGTTGCTAGTCAACCAAGTGAATGGAATAGTTATTGGAATAATAACGGTATTCCTGTTTATTGGGGATATATAAGAAAAGGTGAGACTTCTGAGTTAAAATATATAGTTGCACAAATGGGAGAAGATGCTCCTTATAGTATTACAATAACTGGTTATAAAGAAACTCCAAGTGAATTAGTAATACCAGAAACAATAGAAGGCTATCCTGTTAAAGATATAGCTAATCTAGCTTTTATTGGCAACAAGATGACAAGCCTTATTATTCCAGAGACTGTTACCGGTATAGACAGTAGTGCTTTTTATAATTGCACTAAACTTAAAAATGTAATAATTCCTTCAAGTGTTGTATATATAGGTAGTTCTGCATTTGATTTTTGTAGTGATTTAATAATTTATGCTAAAGCAGAAACAAAACCTGCTGGTTGGAATAATTTGTGGAATGTAAGAACTAGAACTGTAGTATGGGGATATGTAAGTCATGGTGTTACTCTTGATGGATTTGAATATGGAGTATCATTTATTGATTCTGTTTATTGTATAACAATATCAGGTTATGAAGGAAGTTTAACTGAAATAGTAATACCAGAAACAATAGAAAACTATCCTGTTGCTATTATAAGTTGTTATGCTTTTGTTAATCGTATTGATTTAGAAAGTATTACACTTCCATCAACTCTTACAAAGATAGAAAAGGGAGCTTTTTCTCATTGCAGTGGTCTAACAAACATCATAATTCCTTCAAGTGTTAAGAATATAGATTTTCTTGCTTTTTATGGATGTACAAGTCTAATAAGCGCTGTAATTTCAGATGGAGTTCAAAGTATAGGCGAATCTGTTTTTGGTAATTGTACTGCACTAACAAATATAATAATTCCTTTGAGTGTTACATTTATGGATAATTATGTATTTTTTAATTGTAAAGGTTTAACAATTAATTGTAGGGCTTCAATTCAACCAGAAGGATGGAGTGAATATTGGAATAATGATGGTGGAACAGTAGTCTGGGGTTACACTGGATAAAAAAAGTTTAAATACATAATTTATATTTAAAGCCACCTAGGTGGCTTTTTAATTTGGAATAGCAATTAAATTTCTCTTGATTAGTTAAGTATAATGTGTTATAATTATCAAGGCAAAAAAAATACACACACTAAGTTAGAGTCTCGTCAGGTGCACATTTTGTGTGGCGTGGACTTGGTAGAAACTAGTGGAGGCCAAACGAAAAAAAATGAAAGGAAGAAAAGAAAAAATGTCAGTAATTACAATGAAGCAATTGCTTGAAGCAGGAGTTCATTTCGGTCACAATACTCGCCGTTGGAACCCTAAAATGAAAGAGTATATTTTTGGAGAAAGAAATGGTATTTATATCATTGATTTAGCCAAAACAGAAGAAAAGGTTGAAGAAGCTTATAAAGCATTATTCAACATTGTTCAAAACAATGGAACAGTTTTATTTGTTGGAACAAGGAAACAAACTCAAGAAGTTATTAAAGAAGAGGCTATTCGTTGTGGTCAATATTATGTTGACCAAAGATGGTTGGGTGGTACTCTAACAAACTTTAAAACAATTAGAAGAAGTATTGGAAGATTAAGAGAAATTGAAAAAATGGAAGAAGATGGAATTTTTGAAGTTCTTCCAAAAAAAGAAGTAATTTTAATTAAAAAAGAAAAAGAAAAACTAGAAAAGTTTTTTAATGGTATAAAAGATATGGTAAACCGTCCTTCTGCGATGGTAGTAGTTGACCCTAAGAGTGAACATAATGCAGTTAAGGAAGCAAAAAAATTAGATATACCTGTATTTGGTTTAGTTGATACAAACTGCGATCCAGATGAAGTTGATTATGTTATTCCAGGTAACGATGATGCGATTCGTGCTGTAAAATTAATTGTTGGAACTTTAGCTAATGCTGTAGTTGAAGCTCAAGGCGGAACTCCAATCGTTATCGAATTTACTGATGATATGCCTGAGGAGAGACCTCAAAGAAAAGCTTATCAAAAAGATGGAGAAAAACGTGGTTATGGTAGACGTCCTTATAAAACTTCAAGAGAAGGTAGGGGCGATAAAGATTCTGATAGTGAAAAAGTAGAAGAAGTTGCAAAAGAAGTAAAAGCAGCAAAGAAAACTGCAGTTAAAGCAGAAAAAGAAGTAAAAACAGAAAAGCCAGCTAAAGCAGACAAAGAAGAAAAGAAAGAAAAACCAGCCAAAGTAGAAAAGGAAGTAAAAGAAGAAACTCCTAAAAAAACTAAGAAAACTGAAGAAACTACAGTAGCGGAAGAAAAACCGAAACGTGTAAAAAAAGCTGATACAGATTCTAAAACGGAGGGAAAATAAATGATTAGTGCATCATTAGTAAAAGAACTAAGAGAAATGACAGGAGCAGGTATGATGGATTGTAAAAAAGCTCTTGTTGAAACGAATGGTGATTTAGATGCAGCCGTTACATGGTTGCGTGAAAAAGGCATTTCAAAAGCTGCTAAAAAAGCAGGTAGAATTGCAGCTGAAGGTGTTTGTGCATATCAAGTTGATGGTAATAAAGCAGTTGTTTATGAAGTTAATTCAGAAACTGACTTTGTTGCTAAAAATGAAAAGTTTTTAAAAATGGTTGAAAACATTGGTCAAGGAATCCTTTCAAGCAATGAAAGTGATCCAACAAAAGCAGTTTTTGAAGGAACTACAGTTGAAGAAATGATAGTTCAAGCTACTTCTACAATTGGTGAAAAAATTTCTTTAAGAAGAGTTGCTTTCTATGATAAAACTAATTCACAAACATTTGGTTATTATTCTCATATGAACGGGAAAATTATTGCTTTAGTAACTATTGAAGGTGATGATTTTGAAGTTGCTAAAAACGTAGCTATGCATATTGCTGCTATGAATCCTAAGTATTTAGATGACACAAAAATACCAGCTGAAGACTTAGAAAAAGAAAAAAATATATTTATGCAAGAGGTTCTTAATGATCCTCAATATGATGGCAAGCCTCAAAATGTTATAGATAACATTGTTAAAGGTCGTGTAAACAAATATCTAAAAGAAATTTGTTTAGTAGATCAAATTTATGTAAAGGCTGCTGATAAGCAGACTGTTGGCGAATATCTAAAATCTAATCGTAGTAGTATAGTTGCTTTCACAAGACTTGAAGTAGGGGAAGGACTTGAAAAAAGAAAAGATGATTTTGTAGCCGAAGTTATGTCTCAACTTTAAAAAATAACTAAGGCACATAATATTATGTGCCTTTGTTTTAAAAACAGGAGGTCTTATGAGAAAGAGGATTATTTTAAAACTTAGTGGAGAAAGTTTAGCTGGTGAAGGTAAAATTGGCTTTGATCATGTAAAAATAAAAGAGATTGCTTTGGAAATAAAAGATTTATATGACCAAGGTGATATTGATATTTCTATTGTAGTTGGTGCTGGTAATATTTGGCGTGGAAGAGATGCAATTAATTGTGGAATTGAAAGATCTAGTGCCGATTATATGGGAATGCTTGCGACTATTTTAAATGCTCTAGCATTACAAAATGCTTTAGAATTATTAGGTTGTGATACAAGAGTGATGACATCTTTATCAATTCCAAGTGTTGCAGAACCTTATATTAGAAGAAAAGCATTATCACATTTAGATAAACAACGTATTGTAATCTTTGGTGGTGGAAATGGAATTCCATTTTTTACAACTGATACAACTGCAGCTTTAAGAGGAGCAGAACTTGGGGCTAATTTAATTCTAATGGCAAAGAATGGTGTTGATGGAGTTTATAGTGATGATCCTAAGATTAATAAAAATGCTTATCGCTTTAAAAAACTAACCTATCGAGAAGTTTTAGAAAAAGAACTACATGTAATGGATATGACAGCAATCACACTATGTGAAGAAAATAATATTGATATTGTTGTCTTTGATATGAATGTTAAAGGTAACATTGCAAAAGCAGCAAAAGATTTTTCAATCGGAACGTTAGTTTCAAATAAATGAAAGGAGAAAGAATATGCCTGATAGTATTATAAAAAATGGTGAAGATAGAATGGCAAAAGCCATTGAAAGTATGAAAACTGAATTCGCTTTAATTAGAGCAGGAAGAGCTAATCCAACTGTTTTAAATAGAGTTAGAATTTCTTATTATGGTGTTGATACACCACTTAATCAAGTTGCTTCGATTTCAACTCCAGAAGCGCAACAATTACTAATTAAGCCTTATGATAAATCAATTCTTAAAGATATTGAAAAAGCTATTCTAACAGCTGATTTAAATCTAACACCACTTAATGATGGAGTTGTAATTAGAATTAATTTTCCAGCTTTAACTGAAGAAAAAAGAAGAGATTTGGTAAAAGAAGTTAAAAAACTTGGAGAAAATTGTAAGATTGCAATTAGAAATATTCGTCGTGATATTAATGATCAATTAAAAAAATTAGAAAAAGATAGTTTAATAAGTGAAGATGAACTAAAAAGAAAAAATGATGAAGTTCAAAAAATCACTGACAAGCAAATTGAAAATGTAGATAAAGAAGTTAAAGAAAAAGAAGATTCAATTATGGAAATATAATTATTATAAGTACTAGACTTAATAAAAAAGTCTAGTATTTTAATTATAAATTTGGTAAAATATAGATATGAAAGAGGTGAAAAAAATAAAATGAGAATTTTAAAAAGTTTATTACTAATACTTGTTTTTAGTTTGTTTTTAGTTGGCTGTAAAACTAAAGAAACATTTACAGTTAAGTTTATGGATGGTGATACTGAACTTGGTAGTGTTACAGTTAAAAAAGGTGGAGATGCAGAAGCTCCAGAAAACCCAACAAAAGAAGGCTATGATTTTACTGGTTGGGATATAGCATATACAGATGTTGAGGGAGATTTAGTAGTTAAAGCCATTTTTACAATTAAAACATTTGAAGTTAAGTTTATGGTAGATGGTGCTCCATATGGTGATCCTGTTATAGTTAATTATGGTGCTGATGCGGTTCTACCAAATAATCCAATTAAAGTAGGTTTTAAATTTGTAAAGTGGGATACTAATACAACTAATGTAAAATCAAATTTAGAAGTTAATGCAGAGTTTACTGTAGCTACATATTCTGTTGTTTTTAGAGTAGATGGTATTCAAGAAGGTGAAACTCAAACAATTACACATGGAGAAGCTGCAACTGCTCCAGATGATCCAGTAAAGGAAGGCTATAAATTTATTGGCTGGGATAATGAATTTGAAGAAGTTACAAGTGATTTAATTATAAGTGCTGTCTTTGAACCGATTATGTTCAAAGTAAGATTCTATGAAGATGAAACAAAATTAATTGAAGAATTTGATGTTGCGTATGGAACTGATGCAACTGCTCCCGCAGCCCCTTTAAAAGAAGGTTTTAGGTTCCAAGCTTGGGATAAGACATTTACAAATGTTAAATCAAATCTTGATGTAACAGCAATTTATGTAGTAGCAACATTTGAAGTTAAGTTTATCGTTAATGGTGTTCAACAAGGTGCAACTCAAACTATTGAATATGGAAAAGATGCAATTGCTCCAGATGATCCTTTAAGAGATGGTTATAATTTTACTGGTTGGAGTGCTGCTTATACTAATGTAAAAAGTAATTTAACAATCACAGCAGAATTTAGTATTATTACTTATGAAATTAAGTATTATGATGGCTCAACTCTTTTAACTCATACTCCTGCATCATATGATATCAATACTGCAGTAACATTTACTGAATATGAAAAAGAGGGTTTCTTATTTACAGGTTGGTATGAAACTGATGAATTAAAAACTGTTAAAACCGGAATTACACTTGGTTCTTTTGGTATTGTAACAGTTTATGGAGAATGGTTAGATCCAGATTTAACTTATACAGTTAATTTTGACTTAAAAGGTGGTGCTTGGAATTGGACAACAGGAGAAGTTACTAAATTAACTAGTGGCGATTATACAGGCTATTATGCAATTGATAGCGTATCTAATTTACCTGAAATATTTATGCAAGACTTCTTTGTATACTTATCAGATAAAGATTTATTAAATTCTTCATTAGTTTATGCAACTTTAAGAACAACAACTTGGCAAGCATTTAGTGAAAAATTTGATGACCCTGTAGCTAGTTATAACCGTACAAGTACTATGTATGCATCAACACCTGATGGATATAATCAATTCTTCTGGGATTCAATTTCAAATGGTGAAGCAGTTGGTGGATTCTTTGGAAGCGAACCTTATAAGAGTAAATATGCTAACTTATTAAGTCATTTAATTTACATGTATCCATTTAAATATAGTGCTGATATTAGTACAGCAGTTGGAAGAGCTTTAGTTGGATTTATTTTAGATGGTTTATTCTATGGTACACAAACTTATACTGCTGGTTCTACGTTTGAAGCATTCCGTTCAAAAATTCCTACAACTACAGTAAGATGGAATTCAACTGCTACTGAATATACAGAAAATATTTATCCAGTAGTAACTTATATTCAAGGATTAAAATATAATTTACCACATCCATCTAGAGAAGGATATTTCTTTAGGGGATGGTATAGTGATGAAGAATGTACTGGCGATGCTATCTTATTTATAGATCGTGGTGTGGTTCCTGCTGCAACATATTATGCTAAATGGGAAAGTATTGGATCTTAAGAATGATTTAAAAAATAATATAAGTTAAGAAGGCTTTTAAAAGCCTTCTTTTTTTATTTAAAGTAATTTTAAATTAAAAATATTAGTGTGGAAATTTAATTAAGTTTATTGTATAATATTAATAATGGTGAAACGTTATGCAAAAAATAGATAAAAATAGTTTGCCTAAACATGTTGCTATTATAATGGATGGTAATGGTAGATGGGCAAAAAAAAGAGGTATGCCAAGAAATTTAGGGCATAAAGCAGGAGCTAAAAGATTGGTTGATATAATTATTTATGCTAATAAGATAGGAATAAAATATCTTACTTGCTTTGCTTTTTCTACTGAAAATTGGAATCGTCCAAAAGAAGAAGTTGATTATTTGATGAAACTACCTTTAGAGTTTTTTGAGGAAAACGAACAGATGATTCAAGATAATGATATAAAGGTAAGTTTTATTGGCTTTGATGAAAAGATAAATAAAGAATTATTAGATAAAAAACGAGATATTATTAAAAAAACTAAAAATAATAAAGGCTTAAATTTTATCTTAGCTTTTAATTATGGAAGTCAAGCTGAAATAATTAATGCAGTTAATAAAATAATTAAAGATAAATTATTAGTAATTGATAAAGAAATAATGGAATCTTATTTACTTACTAAAGGGATACCTGATGTTGATTTATTAATTAGAACAAGTAATGAATTAAGAATAAGTAACTTTTTGCTTTGGCAAATTTCATATGCTGAACTTTATTTTACAAAGAAACTTTGGCCAGATTTTACAGAAAAGGAATTTGATAAAGCACTAAAAGAATATCTTAAAAGAGAAAGACGATATGGTAAGGTAGAATAAAAGATAATATGAAAACAAGAATTATTACAGGTATAGTATTAGGAGTTATAATTATTCCATTGGTAGTTATAGCAGGAATTCCATTTTTGATATTAGGAATAGTTTTAAGTATGATTGCATCTTTTGAGATGATGAATATGTTTTATACTAAGTCTGAGGCTTTAAAGATAGTTAGATATATTGTACCAGCTTTAACGGGAATTTTAACTTTTATGGTTTGGTATGTGAATGTTGAGTTAGTGGCAGAAGAACCAAGTGTTTTTGCTAATCAGTTTTGGTTGGTTGTGGTGTTTTTATCTTGTATAGTTGTAATTGCTACAATTTTGATTTTTACAAAACATTCAACAGCTCATGATATTGCTAATTCAATTATGGCACTTTGTTATACAGGCTTAATTATGGGTTATGTTATTAGTATTAGATATTTAACTCCAGTTGGAACATCAGAATATTTTGAAACCAACTTTTGGGGCGGAAGAACAATGGCATATTTGTTTATCATAGTTGTTTGTACTGATACTTTTGCCTATTTCTTTGGATGCAGGTTTGGTAAACATCAATTATGTCCTGAGATAAGTCCAAAAAAATCTATTGAAGGAGCAATATCTGGAACTGTTTTTGGATCAATTGCAGGAGTTTTAAGTGCTTATATTATGAATATTATTAAAGTAGATAATTTAAAAACTGCGATTATTACTGCAATAGTAATCTTCTTTATATCAATGTTTTTATCTATCATGGCTCAAGTTGGTGATTTAGTAGCATCTAAATTTAAAAGAACCTATGAGATAAAAGATTTCGGGAAAATATTTCCAGGCCATGGAGGAGTTTTAGATAGATTTGATAGTATGATATGGGCAGGGGCGTGTCTTTATATTATTACTCAAATTATCCAACTTGGTTTACTTAATTCATAAAAGGAATAAATAAAAATGAAAGATGTTTATTTGTTGGGGGCAACTGGTTCAATCGGAAAACAAACACTTGAAATATTAAGAGAAAATAAAAATGCATTTTCTTTGAAAGCAGTTAGTTGTTTTAGTAATATAGTATTGTTAAGAGAAATTATAGAAGAGTTTCGTCCTCAATATGCTTGTGTTGGAAAAGAAGTAGATAAGTTTAGTTTAGAAAAAGAATTTAAATTTTTGAAATGTTTTTCAGGAGAAGATGGTCTTATTAGTTTAGTTTCAAGTGGAGAAAAGGGTGGAGTGTTAGTTAATGCGATTGTAGGGATTGCAGGATTAATGCCGACTGTTAAAGCAATTGAAAATAAAAGAGATATTTTACTAGCTAATAAAGAAACTTTAGTTACAGCTGGTAAAATAATCAAAGATTTAATAAAGAAACATAATGTTAAATTAATTCCAATTGATAGTGAACACAGTGCAATTTTTCAATGTTTACTTAACAGTAAAATTGAAGATGTTTTAAGTCTTATTATTACTGCAAGTGGTGGTGCTTTTAGAGATAAGAAAAGAGAAGAACTTGAAAATGTTACTGTTAAAGAGGCACTTAATCATCCTAATTGGTCAATGGGCAAAAAGATTACAATTGATAGTGCAACAATGGTAAATAAGGGATTAGAAGTAATTGAGGCTCATTTTCTATTTGATATAGAATATGATAAAATAAAAACTATTCTACATAAAGAAAGTATTATTCATTCAATGGTTGAATTTGTTGATGGAAGTATTATGGCTCAACTTGGCATTCCTGATATGAGAATTCCAATTCAATATGCTTTGTTTTATCCAGAAAGAAAGAATTTTTTTAATGTAGAAAGATTAAACTTTTCAAAACTTAAAAATTTAAGTTTTGAAGAATTAGATTTAAAAAGGTTTCCTTGTTTAGAGTTAGCATATTGGTGCGGTAAAAATGAAGGTATTTTACCGGTTGTATATAATGCTAGTAATGAGGCTGCAGTTAAACTTTTTCTAGATGAAAAAATTAAATTTTTAGAAATAGAAAAAATAATTTTTGCTGCAGTAAAAGCAACTAAAAATATTAAGAATCCAACTTTAGAAGAAATTCTAAAGATAGATAAATTAGTAAAGGATAACATTTATAAAATGTATGAGGTGAGGAAATGATTTTACTAACTTTTGGACAAATATTAGTAGGAATGTTAGTATTTGTTTTTGTATTAGGTTCAATCATAGCAATTCATGAAGGAGGACATTTTTATTTTGCAGTAAAAGCAAAAGTCCTTTGTAGGGAATATGCTTTTGGAATGGGACCTATTTTATGGAAAAAGAAAAAAGGTGAAACATTATATACAATTAGAGCTTTTCCAATTGGTGGATTTTGTGCCATTGCAGGGGAAGTTTTAGAAGATGATCCACTTAAAGATAATAAAAATGTAAGATTAGAAATAGTAGATAATGTTGTTAAAAATATTTATACAGATATTGATAATCCAAAATATAATGAAATACCTTTATATGAAGTTATAAGTTATGATATCTTTGATGAAAAAGAAACTGGAAATTTGTTTATTGTTGTAAAAGAAGAAGAATCAGAAATCGAATATAAAGTAGATCCTCAAGCTTTTGTTCATGAAAGAAAAATTGAATATCAAATAGCTCCATATAATAGAACACTAAATTCAAAAACAAAAAAAGAACGTGCTATGGTAATGTTTGGTGGGTCGCTTATGAATATTTTATTAGCCATTTTTGTTTTCTTTTTAGCAGGGCTTATTCAAGGCTTTCCAAATCAAAACTCTAGAATTATTACAGATGTTGATGAATATTCACCAATTTATTATGCAACAAACGTTGATGATTTAAGTGAAGCAGGTTTAAGGAATGGTGATGAAATCATTCATTTAAGAACTAATAATTTAAGTATTCAAAAAGAAGTTAGAACTTGGACTGATTTAAGAGAGTTTATGGATAGTTTTTCAGAAGACTTAACTAGTACAAGTATTATTATTACTTATATTAGAGATGGTGTTGAATATGATGCAATGATGCATCCTCAATATGTTCTTTATAATGCTGGTATTAGTAGTAATTATTTATCTACTACTCCAGGAGAGGTTGCTAGAGTTTCAAAATTTTCTGGTAAATCTGGTGATAATTCTCAAATTAAAGAAGGAGATATTATCAGAGGAATTGATGGAGTGTATATTAGTAGTTGGAAAGAGATTTATGATGCTTTTTATAATAATCTAGAAGGTGATACAATGACTGTAATTATTGATAAAGCTAATTATAGGACAGATTCAGATGGGAATCCATTAGATGAAGATTATATTAAAACAAGTATCTCAAAAAAACCTGTTTATATTGAATCATATACTAATGATGTTTCTATTGAAATAACACCATATCCGAATGCTTTATTAGAGGCTCAACCTTCAATTACTGGGGATGAGTTTTCAAGAGGAATTGTTTTATTAGGGGTTTCTCCTGAATATAGTTTTAGTTTAGGTCAAAGTGGCTTATATGCTTTAAAACAAACTAAAAATGGTTGTTTAATGATTGCTAGAACTTTGAAGTTATTATTTGCTAGTGAAAAAGTTGGTGTTAGAGATTTAAGTGGACCAGTTGGTATCTTTAGTTTATTAACTATAATCTCTACTCAAGGTCTTGCAATGATTCTTTTTTGGCTTGGAATTTTAAGTATTAATATTGGCCTTTTGAACCTTTTACCAGTTCCTGCATTAGATGGTGGAAGACTTTTGTTTTTAGGGTATGAGGCTATTACTAATAAAAAACCTAATCAACAGGTAGAAACTATTTTAATAACTATCACGATGGTTCTTTTAATGGGCTTGATGGTTTATGTTACATTCAATGATATAGTTGGATTATTTAAATAAAGGTGAAGTGTATGAAAGGTTTTAAAAACGTTAATTTATATTTAGGCGATAAAAGGATAGTTAAAACATCTTTATTAATAGAAAATGGAAAGATTAAAAAAATTGGTGATTTAATAGAAAATGACTTAATCTCATTAGATGATGATTTAGTAGTTGTTCCTGGTTTTATTGATAAACATGTTCATGGTGCTAATAATTCTGATGGAATGTATCCAACATTTGAAGATATTGAAAATATCGCAGTAACAATTCCTAAAGAAGGAGTTGCGAGTTTTCTTGCAACTACGATGACTCAAACAGAAGAAGAGATTGATAAAGCATTAGTAAATATTAATGATTATATTAAAAAACAATCTAAAGGTGCAGAAGTAATAGGGATTCATTTAGAAGGGCCATTTATTTCTAAAAAGCATAAAGGTGCTCAAGTAGAATCTGCGATTGTTCCTTGTTCTGTTGAGCAGTTTAAACATTATCAAAAAAAAGCAGGAGATAACATTAGACAAGTTACTTTAGCATATGAGGAAAATGGCGAAGAGTTAATTAAATATTTAGTTAAGAATAATATTGTAGCATCACTTGGTCATACTGATGCAACAAGTGCACAAGTAAAAGAAGCGGTTAAAGCTGGAGCAACTTCAGTTACTCACTGCTTTAATGCGATGAAAGGACTTCATCATAGAGAAGCAGGAACAGTTGGTGGAAGTATGCTTTGTGATGAATTATATTGTGAGTTGATTGCTGATTTAATACATGTAAGTCCTGATGCAATTAGAATATTATTTAAGACTAAAGGAAAAGATAGAATCGTTTTAATTACGGATGCTATGGAAGCTAAACATTTACCAGATGGTGAATATAGTTTAGGTGGACAGAAAGTATTTGTTAAAGATGGGGCTGCAAGGCTTGCTGATGGGACTTTAGCTGGATCAACTTTAACGATGGATGTAGCAATGCGTAATATAAAAGAAGTTATGGGAATGAATTATTTAGAGGTAGTTGATTTAGCTACTGTTAATCCTGCTAAGAATTTAAAAATAGATCATAAAAAAGGTTATATCAAAGAAGGATATGATGCTGATTTTACTGTAATTAATAGTAATTTTGAAATATTTAAAACGATTAGTAAAGGTAAAATAATTTATGAAAAATAATTCATTTTAAAAAAACAAACCCTTTAGATAGTTTAGGGTAAAAAAAATACTCTATGCCAAATTGGTATGGAGTATTTTTAATTGAGTATATAAAGAAACTAGTGATTGTTACTAACGTCTTTAAAGACTCATCTTCACACATATAAAAAGAGCTCTTTATTATATAATTCTAGTGCTATTTTAAAATTTAAAAAGGAATTCTTTTGAAATACAATATTATAAATTAAGGAAAATCTTTTCTTTATTTTAGGAAAAGTTGTCAAAAGTATAGTAAGACTATTTTTTTATGAAAATAAATATCTATGAAAAACATTGGGATCACCCCAAAGAGATGAATATTTAGATTATCCTAAAAGAGCATTAAGAGAAGTGATAGTTAATTGCTATTGCCATGGAGATTGGACTTTGAGTGGAGATATTAAAATAGAGTTTTATGATGATAGAGTTCAAATATTTTCTCCTGGGAGTCTACCTGATGGACTAATTTTAGAAAATATAAAAGAAGGTATGTCTGCTAAAAGAAATCCAATTATTGTAAACGCATTAGATAAAGCTGATTATATTGAAAACTATTCTACAGGATTAAGAAGAATCTTTGAAGATTACATCGATTTTCATAAAAAACCACACTTTAGTATTTCAGATAATGGTGATATAGTTATACTTTATAATAGGAATTATGATGACAATCAAGAAACGCATATCGTACATGATGTGCAAAGTGATGTGCAAAATAAAATAAAAATTTTAAAAACTGTTGAAAAAAGAAAAATGATAATAAAAATGATTGTTAATAATGTTGAAATTACTATAGATGATATGTGCAAAGCATTAGGAGTTTCAAGATCAACAATAGAAAGAGACTTATCTTATTTGAGAAGACAAGGAGAAGTTAAATATGTTGGTAGTGCTAAAACTGGCAAGTGGCTTGTTTTAAAGTAATTTAATGAAAAATCGAACTACTTAATAGGGAATGAACTTAAAAAATAAAACAGCCTTTTCAAAAGGCGCATACTTTGGAGCTTTTCTTTTTTTAATTAACTGGTGATTTGAATTAGAATTCTACTCGAAAAACTCTTGATTTTTTTTAGTTTTTCGAGTAGAACTTATTTAAAGGGAAAATGTAATGATAAAAAATTTTTGATTTAAATAAACTTATATCTTATAAGATAAAGATTTGATTAAGGTAATCAACACTATTTATAAAAATAGTGTTTTTTTAATAACGTTTTTTATGATATAATGAATGTATATGATTTATAAGGAGCTACAAATGAAAAGATTATTTGGATTTGTTTTATTTGGATTATTTATGTTTTTTAGTTTTGTTAATGTCAAAGCTGCTGTTGTTTGGACAGTACCTCAAACATATGAAGAAAAGATTTTTGAGATGCGTGGAGCTTGGGTTTCAACTGTTTATAATATTGATATAGGTAGGCAGATTGGAACAAGCGAGGCTAGTATTCAAAATTATAAAAATGAATACTTGAGTATTTTAGATAAATTTGAAGAATATAATATGAATACAGTCTTTTTTCAAGTGAGACCTTGTAATGATACTTTTTATCAATCAGAGATAAATTCTTGGAGTACATATTTAGCTGGTCAAGATGGACTTGACCCAGGTTGGGATCCACTTGCTTGGTTAGTTGAGGTAACTCATGCAAGGGGAATGGAATTTCATGCATGGTTAAATCCTTATAGAGCAGCGATGAGTATTTTAAAAGATGTTACTCCTGATAATTATGAAACTACAATTAATGCTTATTTAAATAGTTTAGGTGAAAAGAATTTTGCTAAACAAAATCCTGATTTATTAGTAATTGGTGGAGATAGATTATTACTTAATCCCGGTGAACCTGCAGTTAGGAATCATTTAGTTGCAACAATTGAAGAGATTATTTCTAATTATGATGTTGATGCAATTCATTTTGATGATTATTTTTATACTAGTGTTAATACATCAGAAGATAAAGCCACATATGAAAAATATAAAGAAGGTTCAATTAGTCAAGCAGATTGGAGAAGGCTTCAAGTTGATTTGTTAGTTGAAGAGATTCATAATTTAATTGTTCTTCATAATACAACTAATAACAAGACAGTTGAATTTGGAATTAGTCCAATGTCTAGTATTTCAGCTACCTATGATAGTCAATATGCTGATGTTGTAAACTGGATTACAGAAGGTTGGATTGACTATGTTGTACCTCAAATGTATCAAGCGTTAAACGGAAGTTATCATAAACCAAGAACTGCTAATTGGCTAGATGCTGTAAGTGGAACTGATGTTAAAATATATATGGGACTTGGGTCTTATAATTTTTCTGTAAACGATGGTAATTGGACAAATACTAATGAGTTGATTGATTCTTTAAGATATCAAGCCCAATTTCCTGAGGTTAAAGGTATTTTCTTTTTCTCAATGAAAAACTTTGTTTTACCAGAAAACGTATATATGCAAGAAGCAGTGGAAAAGATAAAAAGTTATTGGACTCATAAAACATTAGGTTTTGATTTTGAAGAAGTTTCAAGTTATAATTTAACAGTTCCTAATATTTTTGTGACTAGAGAAAATAGACAAGTTAAAATTACATTTAATAAAGTAGATGATGCTTTAGGTTATGCACTTTATGCTTTTGATGAAGGAGAAGAAAAAGATTATTCTAATAGTAATATTGTTGAAATAGTAAGAAACGATAAACCAGCATATGAGATTAACTTACAAATGTTAGCATATAGAGACTATACTTTTGGAATAAAAATAATTTATAAGGACGGACAGTTAAGTGAAGATTACAAAGAAGTCTTTGCTGAAAAGAATTCCTTCAATGCAGCGCCAGAAATTAGTAATGTGCGTTTTAATGTAGGCCGTAAGTATTTTACTTTTGCTGAAACTGTTAATATTTTAGGAAAAGTAATTGATGCAAATGAAGATAATGTAAATGTAAGTATTTTAGTTTCTACTAATGGAACTACTTATTCTTATAATTTTAAGGCTACAGTAACAGGAGAACAATTTAGTTATGCTTGGCGTGTACCATCTTTAAGGACTTCAAGTGCGAAGATAAAAATTGTTGCTAGTGATGGTCTTTTAGAAAGTGAATATATAATTGATAATATTGTGATTAGAGATTATGTATCAGATGCAGTAATTATCTTAGATAAAATCTATGTAAATTATGATCAGATTTTAAAAGAAATGCTAAGGTAAGAAAGCATGCTTTTAAAGATAGTATTTATAATTGTTTCAATTGCAATTGCTTCTATTTTTGTTTTAGTAATTAATCGTGCAATAAAAGATAAAAATATAAAACAAAAATTTATCATTAATCTAATTATTACATTAAGTTTATTGCTTCTATTTTTGTTTTCATTTTTGATTGATTTAAATTTAGGAGTGATTAAACTTAATAGTTATTTATATTTTGCTTTACCTTTCTTTGGAGTTTTTTTAATAACAAATTTTGTTTTTTTAGGGTTATATATTAATAAATATAAAGGAATTATCAAGAAAAGAAGAGAGGATTTAAAAGAAAGATTATATTTAGTGATAAAGAAAGATAAAGATTTTTATTTAGAAGAAACTAAAGAAGGTTTAAAAGGAATTGAGTTTAAGGTTTCAAAAAGTATAATTTTTCATGATGAAATGCTTAACAAAATAATTAAGAGATTAAACCTAAAAGTTTTAGAAAACGAATATTTAGGTAGTTTTACAGAAAATGAAAAAATAAGATTTCATTGTTATTATCTTGAGATTGAAAATGATTTGGAAAATTATAAAAAGATTTATGAAATGGATTTAGTAAATCAAAAATACTTTAAATTTCATGAAGAGATAATTTATAAAATTATTTTACATCAAGAAATTTCTGAAAGATATTAAAAAAACTTGTTTATTTAAAACAAGTTTTTTATCTTTTATAGTCTTTAATTTTATATAAATATTTTTTAGAGATATTACAATTAATGTAGATAAAGTCGCTTTTATAATCAAGCGAATAGATTTCAGCGTTCTTTTTTAGAAAATTAACTAAAGACATTTCATTATAAGGTAGTTTTAAACTAACATCTAAATGATCATCGTAAATTGTAGCAATTATTAGTTCAATTAGTTTATCTATATTTAAATCGTTTTTAGCACTGATGCTAAGGGCTGGATGATATTTTTTTGGAATAAAAAAGTTCGGATCAGCTAAATCAATTTTATTAAAAGCATAGATCATTTTAATATCTTTAACACCGATTTCTGAGATTACTTTATTAGTAATTTCAATATGTTCATTCATATCAATGGAAGCATCAACTACATGAAGGATTAAAGTTGAATCTTGAATTTCTTGTAGGGTTGATTTAAATGATTCAATTAGAGTATGAGGTAGTTTACTAATAAAGCCGATTGTATCAGTAAGTAAGAAGTCTTTATTGTTTGGAAGTTGGACTAGTCTAGTAGAGGTTTCTAAGGTAGCAAACAACATATTTTTACTTAAGACTTCTTTTTTTAAGGCTTGAGAATATTTTAATATGGCATTTAATGTAGTAGATTTTCCGCTATTAGTATAACCTATTAAAGAAACAATTGGAATTTCGCTTTTGATTCTTTTGCTTCTTTGTTGTTTTCTTAAAAGTGCAAGTTTTTTTAATTCTTTTTTTAAGAAAACTATTTTATTAGAAAGAGTTCTCCTATCTTGTTCTAGGGCAGTTTCTCCGCCTCCCCTACTATAAATCTTCCCTGCACCAGCTGTTTGACGAGACAAGTATTTTCTCATACCAACAAGTCTAGGTAACATATATTCAAGGCTGGCGATTTCTACTTGTAGAGAGGCTTCTTTGGTTTTGGCTCTTGTTTTAAAAATCTCTAAAATTAGATATGTTCTATCATAAATTTTAACTTCTAAAATTTTTTCGATGTTTCTAATTTGAGAAGCAGTTAATTCATCATTAAAAACAGCAACTGTTAAATCAAGCGAATTAATTGCGATTTTGATTTCTTCTAGTTTACCTTTACCAATATAAGTTTTAGTATTAATTTTTGAAAGTTTTTGGACTTCTTGATCTAGTACTTCAATATTACAACTTTTACATAATTCTTTTAGCTCGCTCATTTCTTGAGCAATTAAAGTATCACCTAAATCAATGCCAATAATGATTGCTTTTTCCATTTAGTCTTCCTTTTAAAATCCATTATTAATTTATTTTATCATAAATAAATTAAAAATAAAACTTTATTATAAGTTATACTTGTTTTATTTGATTATTTAGTATAAAATAATAATTGGAAGAAAAGGGGTTTTAAAATATGAAAAAATTAAAATTTGCTGTTAAATTATTTGCAATGCTTTCATTAGTAGTTATTATTGTAGCTTCAATCGTGGTAGGTTTATTACTTGATAAACAAGAATTTTTTGCAGTTACTGGTGATACTAATTTAATAGTATTTCTTGTAAGCAAGGTTTTTGCTTTATTAGCAATTAGTGCATATTTATTTGTTTGCGTTTGGAAAGAACAAGAAATTGGTTTTGCACAAGTAAGTTTTTTAGTAGCATTACAAGTTTTTCCAACTGCTGTAAGACTACTTTTAAAACTTGAATCATATGGATTAATACTGTCTGTTGGAATTATGTTTGTTTTGTTATTACTTCTTATAATAATAATTTTTAGTCCGTTGATTAAAGAGATAAAAGAAGATGAAGCTCGTATGAAAAATTTTGACGACGGTGGTCAATTTAAAGGCCCTGGAATTTAAATAAATAAAAGATTAAGCAAAATATTAAGCGCTTATTTATAAAGCGCTTTTTTATAAAGTATTTATAAATAAAGGAGAGTAAAATGAAAAAAATACAAATTATTACAGATGGGTCTTGTGATTTATCAAAAGCAGTTGTTAAAAAAAACAATTTAATTGTTGTACCGTTTCATGTTACATTTGATGGCATAAACTATGAGAAAGAAGACAGCGAAGAATTTGTTTTAAACTTTATGGATAGAATGGTTGAAAATCCAAAAACATTCCCTAAGACAGCTTGTCCTTCTAGTCAGGAATTTTTTGACAATTTTGAAAAAGCCTACAAAGAAGAAAAACAAATTATATGTATTTGTATAAATGAAAAGTTTAGTGGTTCTTATAATTCTGCTTGTGTTGGTAAAAATATGTTATTAGAAAAATATCCAGATGCAATCATTACAGTTATTGATTCAACTGTTAATACAGGAGCACAAGGTTTAGTAGTTTTAGAAACTGCACGAATGGTAGAAGCAGGATTAGACTATAAAGATGTCATAGAAAGAGTTTATAAAATGCTGCCAACGGCTAGAATTATTTTTACTGTTGGTAATTTAGATTACTTAAGACATGGTGGTAGAATAGGTGCTTTAAAAGCTTTAATTGGAAACACTTTAAAAATGCAACCAATTATTGTTTTAGAAGATGGTGCGATTTCATCTCCTGGAGTTGCTTTGGGTCAAAAAAGAGCTATTCTAAAAGTAGTTGATAGAGTTAAGAATCATTTTTTAAGATTGGGTGAGGCCATTGGAGAGTTTAGATTTACAATTGGAATAACTTATAAAAAACTTGAAAAAGCATTCTTAGAAAGTAAGTTAGTTGAAACTTTAAAAGGAATTTATGAAAAGTTTACAGTTGATAGTTTTCAAATTGGAGCAACTATTGCGACTCATACAGGCCCTTATGCAATAGGTGTTGGGTTTGTTAAAAAGTATGAATATGTCTAAAATTTAAAAATTTAAAACCTATATTTAATTTATAGATATAGGTTTTATTTTTATTCAAAAATAGCTAAAAATTAAAAATGTTAAAAAAACACACTAAAAACAAAAAAAGTAGTAATATTTTTAAAAAAGCCTTCAAAATCCGAAAATAAATATTTTTTAGGGTATTGACAAGCAATTATTTAAGTTTTAAAATTAAGGTGTAATAAGTTATTTTTAAAGATTTTGTTTTAAAATATTTTAAGAAAGGAGGATCTTTAAAAATGGCAAAAGAAGTTAAAAAAGCTGCTCCAGCACCAGCAAAAAAGAAATAGTAATGGCTTAAAAATAAAAACCCCTTTAATAAAAAGGGGTTTTTGTACTAAAAAGAGTCTATAAAAAATTTAAATCTATACTTAAAAGAATATAAATAATGTGATATAATAATATTTGAGGTTTTATAAAGATGAAAGAATTATCTAAATTATCAATTTTAAATAATAATAACCATCTTCAAGATATTTTTACTAATGCATCTTATATTGAAATTGGTAATATTGAGTATGATAAGATGTCACTACTTTTAAAAGGTGAATTAATTAGGTTTGAAGATTTAATTGATCTTAATATCATACGCAATAGTAAAAATCGTTTTAAAACCAATTCAAATATTGATATATTATTAAGTGCAATATTTTTTGAAAATATAAATCATAAAAATAAAAACCGTCAAATCTTTATAACGTATGGAATTGCTAATTGGATTAATAAAGATAAAAAAGAAGTTTTTGCTCCGATTGTTTTAATTCCTATTAATATTTATATTCAAGAAGATGATATTTATATAAAAAAAATTGCATCTGCTATTGAGAATAAAATTTTAATTAAAATGTTATCTTTAGAAGATAAAAGTATAGGAAATCCTGATAATTTAAATACTGTTTATGCACTAGATAAATATATCTTACAATTTGAAAAATATAATATTCATATCAAATTAGAAAATATGATTACTTATGCATATACTTCTAATAAGGATATTAAAATTGATCATGAAAAATTTGATACTTCAAAAATAGATGATTATTATATTATTGATAAATATTATCATCCTGAAAATGAAAACTTTTATTTAGTTAGCGATTTAGATAAAAAGCAACGTGCTTGTGTTCAAATGGCTAATAATGATTTGAGTTTTGTAATTAGTGGAAAATTAGGAACAGGTAAAACTGAAACTTTAATTAACATTATAGTTAATGCAGTTTTAAATAATAAAAAAGTTTTATATGTTTCAAACATTAAAGAAACTGTTGATTATGTTGAGGCTAGACTAACTGAGTTAAATATGTCATATTCTGTTGCTAACCTACTTCAATCATATGATGAGTTGATTAGTAAAAAACAGTATCAATTTCCAAAGAAAAAAACATTTTCACCTGATTTTAAAGAAGAATTAATTGAAACCTATAAAATAATTAATGGTTATGAAAATTGTCTTAACTCTAGAATCTTAAATCATAGTTATTTAATAGTTATGAATAATCTAGTTAGTTTTGATAAAAGTAAAGTAAAAAAAATAGATATTGATGATTTAAGTAGTTTATATAAAGAAGAATTTAATCGAGCTGTTAGAAGTTTAGATATAATCAGTTCATTATATGATAAAATACCTTCTTTTAAAGATAGTATTTGGAATAATATACCGATTAATAATAATGTAAGTTTTCCAAATCAAGTTATAAATATTGTTTTTCAAATGAAGTCATTTTATGCTCATATGTATGAGGATAGTAAAACTTTAGAAAAAAAATATGGTTTTAAACCTATTACCTATTATGCTTCTTTAAGAAATGTCATCAATAATTTTAAAAACCTAAAACACGAAGAAGTATTAAGTTCTTGGATTGATAATTCATTAGAAGGATTTTTCAAAGCTAAAGAAACTTTGAAAGATTTAAAAAAAGATTATATTGATATTAAGAATTTTAAAGAATTCTTAAATTCAAAATATTATGAACTTGATGATTTAGATATAAAAGCAGAAATTAAAAATTTATATAGTTATCAATTTGGAAAAGATGAAATAGAAAAAATAAATTATCTTTTTGAAGTTAGGGAAACATTAGAACCTAAAATTAATCGTGGTGAGATTCAAAGGGGAATCATTGCTAAAACGCTTGATAAAATTGTTCAATTTATTGAAATTGAAAATGATAAATCAGATGAACTTGTCTTAGAGGTTGTTAGATTAAGTAAGTTCTTGGGTCAATATGTTTATCATGCTTGGTGGTTAGATATCAAGAATGAAAATGAATTTCAATATAAATTAAAGCGAATTAAAGATAGTTTTAATCATCTAAAAGAATTAGATGAGGTAAGAAAAGAATATTATAATGAGTTTCAAAAGTTTGCATATAAAGATTCTAACTATATCTTAAAGGTATTAGATGATATAATTGATGCTAAGAGACTTGAAAAAAGTGATATGAAATTAGCTTCAATTATAAGAAAGTCAAAATTAAGTCCTGATGCTTTAAAGGTATTAGTTGAAAGATTAAGAAGTTTAAGAAAGAATTATAATAAAGTTAAAAATATTTTCTTTGAAGAAACTGGTTTTAATTTTCAAGCTGATGTTGATATAATCAATGACTTTGAAAAATGTTTTGAATATATTAATAATATTAAGCCAAAATATAAAGAAGCGTTTATAAAATATTTGAAATCTGTTTATTTCCAATATTCAAAAGGAGATATTCCAATTCAAACATTTAACTTATTGCTTAAATCAATGGATGATTTAGAAGCACTTTATGATGGTTTAAGTAAATATAATTTTGATATAGGATATAAATCATATTATGAAAAGTTAGAAAATGTTTCTTTAATTTTTAGATATTTGTCTAGTATATATTTTGCTAGTGATCAAGTTAAAAATAAATTTAGGGAAGCTAAAACTGGAATCATTAATAGTGAGGATTTCTTTAGCATTGAAAATGATGTAGATTATTTAAATAAGTTAGAGAGAAACTTCCAAAATAATAAAACATATAAAGAAGTATTTCAAGAATATTTTGATGGTGTTAATACAAATGTAGAAAAGCTAAGTCGTGTTATTGTTTCAATTGATAACTTCGTTAATTGTTTTACTAGTGCAAAAGATGCTGCTAGTAGCCTTGAGTTAGATAAGTATAATAAGATTAATCTAAATTTAGGTGAGTTAAGAGAAATAGCAGAGGATGCTAACGATGTTTTAAAATCTTATAGTCAAATTTTTAAAGGGGCAGTAGCAAAATATTATTATGAAAGTTTTGAGCAAAATTTAAATGTTTTAGATAAAAAGTTAGAAGCAAAAGAAGAATTAGGAATTTATCTTACTATTACAAAACATTTCAAGAGAATTTTAAAATATAATCTTAATAAATTAGTTAATAGTTGTGTTGAAGAAAAAAATATTAGAAAAATAATTAATAACTTTAAATATACTTATTATTTAATGATTTATGAAATGTTCCAAGAAAAAGTTCAATTATTTAATAATAGTCAATTACAAGTTATGTTAGAAAAGGCATATTCTTTAGAAAGAGAATTACTAGAAGAAAATGCATCGCTTCTTTTAAAGAGTCATAGTAGAGTCTTTGAAACTAAAAAGTTTTTTAGGAATCTAGATTATGCAGGGCTTATTAGAAAACTTGCTCATAAAAGAGTTTTCTTAACTGATACTGAAATCTTAAATAACTTTTTTGAAACTAAAGCTTTTGATTTAGTAATCATCGATGATGCTTATGTTTTAGAAGCAGAAGCTTATTATAAAGCAATAACAGGTCGACAAGTAGTTATTGCAGGAGAAGAACCTAAAAAAAGTTTTAGCGCTAATACACTTCTTTCTAGAATGAAAGAGAAAAATATTATTCATTTTACAAGATCTTATAATCCAGTACCTAAGAATTTAATTGAACATAGTGGTGCTTTAGAAAGTATTTTTAAAAATTCTTTTGAAGAAAATCAAGGAATTAAAGTAATTAAGCAACGCTTAGAAGAAAAAATTGTTTCTATTCTTCAACATAATGAAGATTTAAAAATAAATATCTATGTTTCAAATATTATTAAAATGAAAGATCTATATGAAAGACTAGCAATTGCATTTTTAAAGGCAGGTTATAGTGAATATAGAATTTTAAAAATTCTAACAACTAATATTAATATCTGTGATGCTCTTGATTATTACTTAGTAAAAAGTGATTATAATATTTTAGTATTAGAGTGTTACCATAATATTGATAAAGAACATAGTGCTAATTTAATTATTGATACTTTAATGTTAGTTCAAAAAGAAGTTTGGATTTATGATAATAATAATTATTTAAATAAAAAAAGTCTTCTTTCTGAAAGACTAAATTCTTTTATTAACGATACAAAACTATTTGATTATAAATATGATAATAAAGCAGTTTTAAAACTAGCGAAAGCTTTACAATTATCTGGAATTGAAGTAATCGGAAGACACGATGATTTAGATTTAGTAATTAAACATAAAGATAAATTATCAGGGATTATGATTTTATGGACTTTAGACAATTTAAGATATGAAATTTTAAATGATTATAGATATTATTGTAAGGAATATCAAAAACATGAGATTAAAGTATTTAAAGTCTTAATAGAAGATATCTTAAATGATGTTAAGGCTGTAGTTAAAGAAATAGCGGGTGAATTATGAAACGTGGTAATAAAAAAATCTTTAATGAATTTGTATATTCAATAAAACAAGATCCAAATAGGTATTTTTATATCAAGAGTACTTTACAAAAATTAAAAGAAAATGAAGTTGATATTAATACTCAAATGGATCAAGGTAGAACCTTGCTTCATTTAGCAGTAAAAATTAATGATGTTAAACTTTTAAATGTTTTTATTAAAAGTGGAATTAATTTAAATCTAGCAGATGAAATAGGTGATACTCCACTTCATAAGGCAGTAAGAGAAAATAAGCTTGCTTTAGTTAAGGCTTTAATTAATGGTGGTTGTGATGTTAATTTAGGAACTGAATTAGAGCAATCGCCATTGCACTTAGCTGTGATTAATGGTAATATGGATTTAGTTAAATATTTAGTAGAACATGGTGCGGACATTTTATTGTTAGATGAGAGAAATAATTTACCAATTGATTATGCAATTGATGAAAAAGATGCAAAGATTGTCAAGTATTTTTTGAGTAAACAAAAAATAGAAGGCGATAGATTAATAAGAGTAAAAGAAATCTTTAAGAAGAATGGGTGAGATATATGAACTTAAATAAATTTATAGATTTAATAAATGAGTATACTGATTATTGGTCACTTTGGGGAATATTAAAGTTAGTCTTTGATATTATTATAGTTACAGCTGTAATAGTATTACTTTATTTTATGTTAAGAAGGAAAGTTAAAGCTTTAAGAATTTTTATTTTTATATTTGCATATTTTATAATTTATGCAATTGTTTATGTTTTAGGATTAAGTATGGCTGCTAAGATTTTGTCGTTTCTTGCTTTTTGGAGTTTTGGTATCCTAATTATTGTTTATGGTCAAGATATAAAACATTTCTTTGATAACATATTTAAGGTAAGTAGAACTGATAATGCTTTTACTTCAGTTGAGGAAAAAAAGAATTTAATTAATATTATTATGAAGACTGTTGAGTTTTTATCTAAAAGACAAATCGGAGCAATTATTACAATTGAAAGAGAAGATAACCTAAATACCTTTATTGATAAAGCAATTACAATTAATGGAGAAATTACAGCAGAATTATTATCATCAATTTTTATTGAAGGTACAGCAACTCATGATGGTGCTGTGATTATTAGAAAAAATAAAATTATGTGTGCTGGGGCGTATTTTCCTTCAACTGATAAATTTGATGTACCTAAGTTTTTAGGAACAAGACATCGTGCAGCAATTGGAATTAGTGAAAGATATGATGCCTTTACAGTTGTTGTATCAGAAGAAACAGGAAATATTTCAGCGACTTTAGATGGTGTAATTCATTTAGAATTACCACTTTCAAGAGTAGAAGAGATGCTTGATAAATATATTCCGTTTAAATAAAAAGTTTTTAAAAACAAGCCTTAAAAAGGGCTTGTTTTTTTAAAGATTATAAATTGAAATAAGTATTAATAAATGATATAATAGATAAGTAAGAGGTAATAGTTATGAATTTTTTTGAAAATGCCCCACTTGTTTTTTTTACATTCTCATTTTTGGTGAGTTTATTAATAATTATAATTTCATTAATTACATTTAAAAAATTTCAATTATTTAATTTTATTTTGGTATTATTATTTCCAATAATTTATGTAGTGTATTTAATCTTCAAAGATACTTTTAGTTTCTTTGATTCATACATCAATTATTATTTGTTTGGAAGTGGTGCTTTAGTAGTTTGTTTTACACTGCTAACAATGGCAATTATTGGTGCTTATTATAAAGCAAAACATCGTGTTTTTAAATATGCGACACTTTATGAACAAACTACGATTTTAGTGTATTTAGATTATGAATATAAACCACTTGAAATTAATGATGAATTTTTTAAAGATTACAACCGAATTAGTAATTTTAAAGAATGGGTTAGTCATTTAAAGGTTGTTGAATGTAGTGGAAAACAATATCGTCCTAAAGACTTCTTTGATATCTTTAAAGAAGATAGTAATGCTTTTGAGATTAATATTATCATGGAAGATAATTCAAGTATTGCTAAAACGATTGTTAAAAAAGAAGTTGTTTATAATGATGAAATTATTGGCTTTATTTTAGTAGACCATCAAAAACTGATGACTGAAAACTTCCGTCAAAGATTTATGGACATTTATGATTTAAGGTTTTTTAATTATATGACTTTAATTAATGAACCAATTGCATATTTTGATTCATATAAAAAGATTTTTGTTTTAACTCCTAAGATGCAAGAAACTTTAGGAATTGATAAAAAGATGCTAACAATAGAAAAGTTTAAAGAATTTGTTTATAGTGAAGATCAAGTAGATTTTTTGGATTGTGTTTCTGGGGCTAATAGATATTTTAATTTACATACTACAACAGGTTATCAATTATTTGAAAATAGATCATATATTTTTGATAATGAAGTTTATAATATTGTTAGGCATTATAAAAATATTACTGAGAATAAAATTGAAATTAAAGCATATGATGATTTAATTAAAGCGATTAATAAATCATTTAGTAGTTATGATTTTGGATTAATTGTTTTATCTTTTAGAAATATTGAAAATATTAGAATTCAATTTGGTGAAGATTATGCATCACTTGTTTTAACTAAGTTTTTCCAAAAGGCTAATAATGGAGTTTTAAAGAATAAATTAAATGTTTTCAAATTAAATAATTCAGATTATGCTCTACTTATTAACAGACAAGATGATCTTCATTTAATTATTAGAGATTTAGAAAAACAAACATCTGATTTACTAAATACAAATATTATTATTGATTATAAAAAATTTGATATTAGACCAACTTTAGGAATTTGTTTAGTATCAACTCTACCAATAAAATCAGCAGAACTTGCAGTTAAAGCTGCGATTGAAGCAGCTGAGGAAGCTAAGATGTTTGGTAAAGGTTTTGTTTTATATTCTAAAAAAAGGTAGTTTGAATGAAGAAAGTATTAAGAGAGAAAGTTTTAAAATCTAGAAAAAGAGATAAAGTAAAAGATGAGCTAGTTTTTAAAAATTTATTATCTTTAATAAAAGACTTTAAAAAGGTTGCGATATATTCTAGCATCAAAGAAGAGCCTTTATTAGATTCTTTTTGGGGAGAATTAGAAAAAGAAGTTTATTTACCAATCTTTAAAGAAAAAGGTTTTGCAAGGTTTATAGGAAAAGAAAATCTTATCTTAAGTAAATATAATATTTTAGAACCAAGTGGAAAATTAATTGATATAAACCTTTTAGATGCTATCATTATACCTTGTCTTGCAGTTGATAAAAAAGGAGCACGCCTTGGTTATGGTAGTGGCTTTTATGATCAAGTTTTAAAAGATTATCAAGGATTAAAAATAGGTGTTGCTTATAGTGAATTTTATTTAGATGTTTGCTTTAAAGAAGCTCATGATATAGTGCTTGATTTTTTAGTAACTGAAAAAGGAATTATAAAATTTGGAAAGAAAAATGTTTGATGTTATTTTGTTGATGGCTGGAAGTTCAAAAAGACTTAATTTAGGCATTAATAAGAATTTAATTGAAGTTTTAAATAAACCAATCTTTATGTATTCATTAGAAGCTTTTTTGAATTTTAAAGAATGCAATCAAATATATCTTGTTTGTCGTGATTTTGAAGAAGAGATAGTATCAAAGTATATTAAAGATATTCCTAAAGTAAAACTTGTGATAGGTGGAGAAGAACGTCAGGATAGTTTATATAATGGATTAAAATCTGTAACAGCTCCTTATGTTTTAGTCCATGATGCAGCAAGACCAAATGTAACTTTAGAGTCAATTAAAAATATAATGCAAGTGATTAAAAAAGGTGAAATTGCATCTTTAGCAGTTAAGAGTAAAGATACTATCAAAGAAATAGAAGAAGATTATATTACTAAAAATTTAGTTAGAAAAAAGTTGTGGTCAATGCAAACTCCTCAAGGAGGACCTACTAAAGTTTATAAAGATGCTTTTGAAAGAGCTTTAAAAGAAAATTTTAGTGCAACTGATGATACTGAAATTTTAATGGTTTACAGTAAAGAAAAGGTGAAGATAGTTGAAGGAACTTATAATAATTATAAAATTACTGATCAAGAAGATCTTCAAATGTTTATAAAGGAAAAAACAATGTATAGAATTGGACATTCAAAAGATATTCATCGTTTAGTTAAAGATAGACCTTTAATTTTAGGTGGTATAAAGATTCCTCATTCTAAGGGGTTGTTTGGTCATAGTGATGCTGATTGTGTTTTACATAGCGTGGCTGAAGCCATTATTGGAGCTTTAGGAAAAGGAGACATTGGAATGATGTTTCCAGATACTGATTCAAAATATAAAGATATAGCATCCTCATATTTTGTTTTAGAAGTTAAGAAATTAATGGAAAATGAAGGCTATAAGATTAACAATTTAGATTTAATAATCTATTTAGAAAATCCAATACTTAAAGATTATAAAGCTTTAATTAAAGAAAATATTGCAAAGTTATTAGAATGTGATAGTAGTTTAATAAATATTAAAGCAACAAGAAACGAAATGCTTGATGCTATTGGAAAAGAAGAAGGCATTGCATCTGAGTGTGTAGTCATGTTAATAAAAAAATAATAAATATCTCCAAGAAAAATTGAAGTTAGTACGTATATATAGTGTATAAAGAAAATATACGTTTAAAGGAGAGGAAAATATGAAAAAGTTTTTAAGTTTTTTGTTAATTGTGTTTAGTTTATTTTTAGTAGGTTGCAAGAAAAATGTTGTAACAAATGATGATGAAGAAGAAAAAAGTGTTGTTTCAGCACAGTCTTTTGATTTGAAATCAGTTGAAGATGTTAGTGAAATTAAAGATTTATTTAATCTTCAAGCTCCAAATAGAAATTGGCTTGATGGTTTGATTACTTTTTTTGGTGGTGAAAAAGCTGTTGAGGATATGGTTGATGCAACACCAGGTGCTCCTAGGTCAGAGTTTACTAATGAAGCAGCAGATAGTGTTGGTACAACTGGAGGAGAAACAAGTTCAACTAATGTTCAAGTAAAAGGTGTCGATGAAGCTGATATCATTAAAAATGATAACCGTTATATTTATATTATTAATGGTTTAAAAATCAGTGTAATTGATAGTGTTGATGATAGTGTTAAGACGATTGATTTAAAAGATCAGTTTTATCCAGAAGAAGCATATTTAAAAGGTAATACATTAGTGGTATTAGGAACTTTATATAAGAAAGTTACTTATACTCCTTATGGAAGAGATACTGATGAACCAGCAACAGATGAATTTTATTACTATTCAACTGGTAGTACAGTAGTTAGTATAATTGATGTTAGTAATAAATCAGATATGAAAATTAAGAGAACTGTTATTTATGATGATGCTTATTTAGTTTCTTCAAGAATGATTGATGATAATTTATATTTAGTATTAAATCAATATGTAAGATTTGATGATAGAGAAATAGTAATTCCTACTTATCAAGATACAGTTGAAGGTGGTCAAGTAGAGGCTCCTTTATCATCAATTTATATTATGAAAGGGTATAAAGGATATTATTCATATAATATAGTTTCATCATTAAATATCAAAACAGCTGAAAAAATTAATTATGAAATATATTTAGGATACTTTAGAAATATCTATTCATCACTTAATAACTTATATGTTGTTAATGAAGTTTATACAGGATATTATGAAGATCAAAAATTTATGATTCCAGAATTAGTGGTTGATAATAGATACTCTACTACATTTTCTAATATTTATAGATTTAATATTGCAGAGGGAAAACTAACATATAAAGCTAGAACACTTATTGCAGGATCTATTAAAGATCAATTCTCAATGGATGAGTATGAAGGTATCTTTAGAGTTGCTGCTACAGTTTCAACTTATGAGCCAGCTGAAGATATTCCAACAATTCAAGGTGATGTAATGATTTCGATTTTCCCAAGTCGAATGATTAATTTTAAAACTGAAAGTTTTGTTTATACATTTGATATCGCAGATGATAAATTTGAAAAATTAGATAGTTTAGGTGGAATTGGTGTTGGTGAAACAATTTATAGCGTAAGATTTGATAAAACTTTAGGCTATGTAGTAACATTCAGACAAATTGACCCATTATATAAAATTGATTTTTCAGATCCTTATAATATAGTAATTTTAGGTGAATTAAAATCACCTGGTGTTAGTGATTATTTACATCTTCATAGTGAAGCATATATTGTTGGAATTGGTAGAGGTTCTGAAAGTGATACAGTGGGAAGTTTAAATGGAGTTAAGGTTTCTTTATTTAAAGTTAATGGTAAGGAATTAGAAGAAGTTGATGTTTACCATTTTGAAGGAGATTATTCTTATACACCTGTTACGTATAATCATTTAAGTTTAATAACTTTAGAAAGTAAAGGATTATATATATTCCCTGTTACAATCTATAAGTCTAATCAAAGTTATATTTATGGTTCATATATCGCAGTTGTAGAAGTTGATGATGCAACAGAAACAATTACTTTAAAAGGACTTATTGCAAGACAAGAAGAAACTACATATAGATATTATTATGATAATCCTAGAGCAGTAGTAGTTAATTCTAAACTTTATTCAATCTTTGATAGTGAAGTTGTAATAAATGCTTTAGATGATGAATTGACTTTACTTGGTGGAGTTAGTTTAGAAGTTATCAAGTTATATGGTGGTTATTATGGATATAGAGGATCTGTTGCAGTTGATCCAATAGGCTAAAAAAGGAGGCTAAAAAAATGGAAGAATTACAAAAAAAAGTTATTCTTGCAATAAACAAAATCAGACCATATATTCAAAAAGATGGTGGAGACGTTGAGTTTGTTAGAATAGAAGATGGTATTGTTTATATCAAAATGCATGGTGCTTGTGTTGGGTGTGCTCATTTAGATGTAACACTAAAAGATGGAATTGAAGCAATTCTTTTAGAAGAAGTGCCCGGCATTATTGGTGTTGAGCTTGATAAATAGTTATTTAAAAGGTCTGTGAAGAAGTTGGTGGAGAGCACCAACTTCTTTACATAATCCTTAAAAATACTGTAGACATAAAATTAGAACCATCGTTTCTAATGATTATTATTGGTGGAGAGTTTGCGTATAAAAGAGAAGATGGAGTTTTTGTTGTTCCAATCGGGTGTTTAAAACCTTAGGTTGTTAAATATAATTAATTGTTATTAGCCACTAAAAGTGGCTAATATTTAAGTTTATGTGGTAAAAGTAAAATAAGATTTGGTCTTTTTTTGTTGCTTAAATTATGATATAATATACATAAGTTGAGGTTATGTATCATGATAAAAAAAGGAGAAATTGTAATTGGTGAAATTACAAATATTTTGGGTTATGGAGCTTTTGTTCAAATAGATGATTATACTGGATTAATTCATATATCAGAGTTTTCAGATGGCTTTGTTAGAAATATCAAAGATTATGTAAAGGTTGGTCAAAAGGTAAAATTGAAAGTATTAGATGTTAATGAAAAAGAAAAAAAATTGAAACTTACCTATAAGACCTTACATAAAACACGTGGTGTAATAGGAGAAGTCCCGAGGTTTAATATCGGATTTAAGTCGCTTGCGAAAGCATTGCCGGAATTCATAAAAGAACAAAAAGAAAAGAGGAATGAATAAATGAAAATACTTAATTTAAATTATCAAAATGTTTTAAACTTTATTAAAGAGGATGAAATTTTCGCTTATGAAAAAGATTTAAATAATGCGAAGAATGCTTTATTAAATAAAACCGGAAAAGGAAATGATTATGTAGGGTGGGTAAAATACCCGCTTGAATATGATAAAGATGAATTTAAGAGGATTAAAGAAGCAGCTAAAAGAATTAGAAAAAATAGTGATGTTTTAGTTGTTATTGGAATTGGGGGGTCTTATTTAGGTGCTCAAGCTGCTTTAAAGATGCTAGGGAAATATTTTTCAAAAGAAAAAGATTTAGAAATAATTTTTGTTGGAAATAATGTTTCACCTGAATATGTTTGTGAGTTAGAAGCTTATTTAGAAAAAAAAGATTTTTCAATTAATGTAATTTCTAAATCAGGTGGCACAATAGAGCCTGCCATTGCTTTTAGAATCTTTAGAAAATTAGCTTTAAAAAAATATGGTAAAAAAGCAAATGAAAGAATTTTTGCAACAACTGATAAAGTAAAGGGTGCTTTAATTAAAATGTCAGGGATTGAAAAGTATGAGACTTTTTGTATTCCAAGTGATATGGGTGGAAGATATTCAGTGTTATCTGCTGTTGGATTACTGCCAATTGCTTGCGCTGGCTTTAATATTGATGATGTTATGCAAGGAGCAGTTGATGCATATAATTATTATGTTAATAAACCATTAAAAGAAAACGATGCGTTTTTATATGCTGCTATTAGAAATATTTTATATAAAAAAGGTAAAGCAATTGAAATTTTAGTTTCATATGAACCAAAACTTCATTTCTTAAGTGAATGGTGGAAACAACTTTTCGGGGAATCTGAAGGTAAAGAAAATAAAGGGATTTTCCCAGCTAGTCTAATCTATTCAACTGATCTACATTCAATGGGACAATATGTTCAAGATGGTCAAAGAATTTTATTTGAAACAGTAATTGATGTTTTGAATGCAAAATACGATAAAATTTTAGAAAAAGAAGATACTGATTTAGACGGCCTAAATTATTTAGCTGGGAAAAATATTTCCTTTGTAAGAAGAAATGCTTTAGAAGGAACTGTCTTAGCTCATGTTGATGGTGGAGTTCCTAATATGATTTTAGAGTTAAAAGAAATTACTCCATATAGTTTTGGATATTTAGTATATTTCTTTATGTTTAGTTGTGGAGTAAGTGGATACTTACTAGATGTTAATCCTTTCAACCAAGAAGGAGTTGAAGATTATAAAAAGAATATGTTAGCTTTACTTGGTAAAGCAGGATTTGAAGAATTAAAAGCTAAATTATTAGAAAGAATTAATAAAAAGTGAAACGTCTTTTAATTGTTTTATTGTTTTTATCATTAACTGGATGTAAAACAAAAACTCCAACAAAAAAAGAGTCATTTGAAAATGATTATGTTTCTTTTAAAAAAACAGAACATGTTTTTCAAAAAGAAGATCTTAATGATGTCTTAGAAATATTAATAAAAGAGAGTGGAATTATAGTTTTTGCTTTTAATCCTAATGTTAGAAGTTGTCCTTATTGTGATGAGGCATTACCTATTATAAACGAAGTAGCTAAAGAGTTAAAAATAGATAAAGTTATCTATGTTGATATTTATGCAGATAGAACTAATAACTCTTATCAATATCAACTACTTTATAATTATCTTACTAATTTAAACAATCCAAATGTAAAAGAAGAGATTGCTTTAGAGTTAATAGATAATACTAAAATTATAGTGCCTGATGTTTATGTAGTAAAGGATGGTGAAGTTTTAGCTCATCATATAGCACTACTTAAAAATGAAGAAAATCAATATATTAGAAATTTAAATGATGTTCAGAAAGAAGAAGTTTATAATATTTATTATGAGATGTTTTCTTTATTGTTTGAATAGCAATAAAAGCCTTCAAAAAGATTAATTTTTGAAGGTTTTATTTTTAATTTAAATTGGCTTTTTTTCATAAATCTCTAATTGAAAAATATTAGATAAAATGATATAATAATAACACTATGAAAAAAAGAATTATTATTAACAATATAGAAGAAATAATTAATTTAGGGAAGCGTTTAGGAGAGCTTGCTAAACCTAATATGGTATATGCTTTAAATGGCATTTTAGGTGCAGGTAAGACAACTCTTACTAAAGGAATTGCTTTAGGGCTTGGTATAAAGAAAATCGTTAATAGTCCAACCTTTACTATCATGAAAATCTATCAAGGAAAGATGCCTTTATTTCATATTGATGCTTATAGGATAAGTGAAGAGACTGAAGATGAAGATTTATTAGAATATTTTGAGATGTCTGGATTAACTGTTATTGAATGGGCTGATAATATTAAAGAGATGATTGGTGAGGTTTTAAATATTGATATTTCAATAATTGGGGAAGAAAAAAGGGAAATATTAATTCATTCTTTGAATGAAGAATATTTTGAAGTGATAAATAAGATATGAAAAAATTAATTTTAGATACTGCAACGGATATTTTATTTGTTGGGTTAATGGATGATGAAAAAATAATATATAATAAAACTTTAGCAGGAAGAAATAATCATTCTGAACATTTAATTAAAATTGTTAGCCAAGCATTATCTTTAAACAATTTAAAAGTTAAAGATTTAGATGAAATTATTGTAGGGCTTGGGCCAGGTTCTTATACTGGTTCTAGGGTATCTTTAGTTGTAGCTAAGATGTTTGCTTTTACTCATAATGTTATCCTAAAGACTGCAAGTAGTCTTGATATGGCTTTTAGTGGACATTTTGTAAAGGATGGAGTATATGCTTTAAATTTAAGAGCTAAAAAAGATTATGTTTATTGTAATGTTATAGAGGTTAAAAATAGTTTAGTTATAAAAAAAGAAGAAGATAACTTTTTATTAAAAAAAGATTTTTTTGAAAAGTTAAATAATAAAAATATCGTTTTCTTAGAAGAAAATGATATTAAATTTGATTTATTAGTAATTGTTAATAAACTAAGATTAGAAACTGTAGAAAACATTCACAGTTTAGAACCAAATTATTTAAGGAAAAGTCTATGAAATACTTAATTAGGGAAATGGTTTTAGATGATATTCCTGAAGTTATTAAAGGTGAAGAAAAAGTCTTTGGTGAATCTTTGGGGTATGATTTATTTTTTTCAGAATTAAAATTTAATCCTTATGCCCATTATGTAGTTTTAGAGATTGATAAAGTTATTGCTGGATATATTGGTTTTTGGGTTGAAGGTGAAACTGCTTCTTTGGTTAACTTCTATGTTTTAGAAGAATATCAAGGAGAAGGTTTTGGTCAGATGTTACTTGATTTTGTATTAAAGGTTTGTGAGGCATCTAAAGTTGATGTTTTAAGTTTAGAAGTTAGAGTAAACAATAAAAAAGCTATTTCTTTGTATGAGAAGAATAATTTTACTATTAGCCATACAAGAAAGAATTATTATAATAATGGCGAAGATGCATATGTTATGTTAAAAAGTTTTAAGGAGTAATAATGTTAGTATTAGGTGTTGAGAGTAGTTGTGATGAGACATCGGTTGCGATTGTAAAAGATGGGAAAGAGATTCTTTCAAATATTATCTATTCTCAAATAGATATTCATAAGGAATTTGGTGGAGTTGTACCTGAGGTTGCAAGTCGTCATCATATTAAAAAAATTACAGTTGTTTTTGAAGAAGCTTTCAAAAAAGCAAAAGTAGATCCTAAAATGATTGATTTAGTTACTGTTACAGGTAATCCTGGTTTAATTGGTTCGCTACTTGTTGGAATTAATGCGGCTGAAGCTTTTGCTTTAGCATATAATATTCCTTGTATTAAAGTAGATCATATTACAGGTCATATTTATGCTAATTATATTGAGCATTCATTTTGTTTTCCACTTTTAGCTTTAGTTGTTTCAGGGGGACATACTGAACTTGTTTTAATGAAAGAACATTATTCTTTTGAAAAGTTAGGTGAAACATTAGATGATGCAATTGGTGAGGTTTATGATAAAGTTGGTAGAGTTCTAGATTTACCTTATCCTGGAGGAGTCTATGTTGATAGACTTGCTAAAGAAGGAAAACCTCTTTATGATTTACCTTTAGTTTATTTAGAAAATCAACCATATAATTTTAGCTTTTCAGGACTTAAAACGGCAGTTTTAAATATTATCAATAAAGCAAATATGAAAAACGAACCAATTAATAAAGCAGATCTAGCTACCTCTTTTCAACATGTAGCTATCAAAGTAATTGTTGATAAAACAATTAATGCTGCAAAAGAGTTTAATGTTAAACAAATTCTAATTGCAGGTGGAGTTGCTGCTAATTCTCATTTAAGAAAAACTTTAAAAGAAGAAGCAGAAAAAATCGGAATAGAAGTCATTTATCCAAGTATGGAGTACTGTACAGATAATGCTGCCATGATTGCAATTAGTGGATATTTTAAATATAAATTAAATAAGTAAAAGAGCTTTTTTAAACTTATTATTCTTGTTTGATTATGTTAGTAGAAAATGGTATAATTTGTATAGAATAAAAATAGAAAATAGGAGATTTTATGTGGACAAGTTTTAATTTTGATATCATAATCATAATAATTACTATTACTATTTTAATAGTTTGTTTTTATCAAGGCTTTTTAAAAAGTTTAAAGAGTTTTTTATATATAGTTTTACCATTAGGCCTAACTTTAATGATTAATAAAACTATTATTGATTCTAAAATTTTAGACCCGATTATTAAGTTTTTCTATACATTTAAATATGGTTATACTTTATATTCTATTTTTTCTGGAATATTAGTTTTTGGATTTATTTTATTAGTTGTTTGGTTTTTCTTTAAAATTTCAAGATTTAATGTTGAAAATGTTACAAGAAGAAAAATTTTTGGATTAAGATTTGTTTCTTTAGTTTTTGGATTGATTGAAGCGTATGTTTTAATTTTTATTGTGATGAGTTTGCTTTATATTGTTCTACCTTTTAAAGATTCTTTTCCTTTAACAAAAACTCTTTTAAAAACAGCTAATCAACAATATGAAGTAACTGAGATTGCAAGACTTCAAGTTGATATGCAAAAGTATAATCAAATTAGTACTGATGTGGATATAATTGATGGAAATAAAATTAAAAGAAATTATCAAGAATTTAAATTATCTCAAGATTTAATTAAAGAAATAGATAGAAGATTTAATGAAACAATTTATGGATATCTATCAACTGAATCTAAAGAATTACTAAATAGTTATTTACCAGTACCAAATACAGGTTATGCAAGAGCATTACTAGCAAAAGATGGTAAGAGTTATGTTTATGATAAAATAATTAAAAAGGAAAGAAGAAACGCTAATATTAGAGCAATAAAATCTTTTTATAAAGAATTGTTTGAACTTGAAGGTTGGGTTCTTTTTACCTTTGATAAATCAATTCCTGAAAATGGATCATTAGAAGTTGTAACAAATGAAATGGTTACTTCAAACACTTTATTTAATGAAAAAATTTCTAGCCTAAAACAACTTAATAAGATGTTAGATATTGTAGATGATTTCAGAGTATTTAAAGATGTCTATCCTTTAGTATTTGATTATTTTGAAACAGTCTTAGAAGATGTTAATGTTGATATTAGTGCTGGAATTTCATATGAGAATTTAAAAGTTTATCAAGGTTATTTTAATCAACTGTTTTATAATGCATCTTTAAAGGTAGAGTTTTTAAATTATTTAAAAGATAATTATGCAAGTGAAATAAGAATTATTAATGCAGTTAACCGTTTAGAAAAAAGTAGTGTTGATTCAACACTAAATTATAATATTTCAATTTCAACTAATATCTTTTTAACTGAAAATCCATATTATTTGAATTTTAGTAAACGTTGGAAAACTAATGCTTTGATTTTTGCTTATGTTCAAGATGCGATTATTGTTGATAATATGCATGCTCAATTCTTAACAGATTATATTTATTTTAATCATTTACTTGATACTAATCCAAAAGTAGTTAATTCAAGCGATGTAGCATTTTTACTTAATAGTATTGAGGGGTTAGTTAATGATAAGATTATCTTTGAAGAAACAGCAATGATGGTTTTAGATGCGATTGTTTTTGATGGTTATTTAGATGATTTAGAAAATGCTGCTTTAGAAGAATTTAAAGCATCACCATATACCTCTGATAGAGCAATTGCTTATTTTATGGGAGGTAGTTAAAATGAATAATAATTTTAATAACCAAAACCAGTATAATAATCCATATTATAATCAAAACCAACAACAGCATCCTAATCAACAACAAAATCAAAATAATCCATCTAGAAGTAGTTATGTAGGATATCAAAGACCAAATTTTAATACTCCTAGTAATCAATCTAATTATCAAAATCAATTTGCAAGAGGAAACTATGATCAATATGGTAGACCAATAAGAACACCATATGAGAGTCCATATCCAAGGCCAAGTGTTGATAATAATAGGTTTAATCAAAATCAATTTAGAAACGATAATCAATATAATATTCCAAATGATGAACAGGTTAGAAGAGAAAATCAATATAATAGGCCAAGTGATAATCAATCTAGATTAAGAGATAGTAATTATCTAGGATATCAAAAACCAAACTATAATATTCCAAGTAATGTAAATCAACCTAATTATCCAAATCAATATGGTTTTAATCCATTTAAAGCACAAGATAATACATATCAGTCTCCTGTCAAAGAACCAGTTGATAATTCATTTTTAAGACAGTATTTAAAATCAAATCCATTTTTTCATGATAATAAAAAAAATGATTTTGGTCAGTTGTATTTAGATGATTTCTTTATTAGAGTTAGAAACAAAGAATTTAGTGTTGATGAGTTAATGAAGAATGTGGCTTATTCTGAAGAAAGAAAACTTAAATACATTAAAAAAACTTTAAAAGCTTGGAAAAAAGAATACAAACAAAAGAAAAAAGAAGTTGTTAAGGTAACTAAACATACTCAAGAAATAACAGGAGATGTTGTTTGTAAGAAGGTAAAACTAAAACATAGAATTACTTTAGCAGTATTTCTAACAATCATTCTAATCTTTGGTTTTGCGCAAGGAAATTTATGGGATTCTTTAAGTAATAATAATTTCTTTTATAGAGTCCAAGATACATTAAATAATTTCTTTGAAGCAACTGTTTGGGCTAGAGTCTTAGTAAACTTAACAGTTTATTCAATAGTTGGAGTATTTGCGTTTTCACTTTTACTTAAATTTATTATAAGAGATTATAGAAAATATTGTGCGAAAGCTAAAAGTACTTTTAGAGAAAAAAAACATCGTCTAGAAAGAAACTTTTCTTCTAAATATAGAAAAGTTAAAAGACATTGTTATAAAAGATGCAAAGATGAAGATTATACAAAAAAACTCGATATGATGTATATCGGAGTTGAAGAAGATGATTTAGAAATGATGAATAAAATTAATAGCATTTATACTGAAAGTATTGCTAGAGTTAAAAGACTTAAACCTATATTATTCTTTTCAAAATGGTTTTTAATTTTATCTTCATATTTAGGTTCTTTTATCATAATATTGTGTGTTATAATTGAAGTATTAAGAAAGGTAGTTTTTTAAAAAACAGGAGGGTAATTCATGAATAGTGAAAAAATCAAAAAAGAAACAGCTAAATTAGATAAAAAAGAAGTAGAATTAGAAAATCAGCTCCAAAAAGAATTAGCTGAAGCTTTGAAGTTAAAAGAAGAAATAGAAAAAGAAAGAGAAAAAGCTTTGAAGATGGCTGAACGTGAAAAACAACGTCAAGCTGAAAGAGAAAGAAAAGCTATAGAACGTGAAAAAGAAAAAGAAAGATTAAGAAAAGAAAAAGAAAAAGAAAAAGAGCGTGAAAAGAAACGCCGTGAAAGAGAAAAAATCAAAGCTAAAGAAAAGGCTATAAGAGATAAAGAAAAAGCCAAAGAACAAGCTAAACTTCAAGCTCAAAAAGAAAAAGAACAAGCTAAACTTAAAGCTCAAAGAGAAAAAGAAAAAGAGAAAGAAAGATTAAGAAAAGAAAAAGAAAAAGCATCAGGCAAAGTTGCTGCAGTTAAACCAAAAGCTAAAAAAGCAACAGTAACTAAAACAACTGCTAAGAAGAAAGTTCCAACAGCAGTTTCGAGAGCAAAGAGTGCTAAAGCTCGTGAGGAACTAATTAAGAAAGTAGTTGAAGAAGTTGCATCTGAAGAGGTAGTAGCAACTACTCCAGTTGTAGAAGAAGTTGTAGCTCCTAAAGTTAAAGCAAAAGAACCAATTGTAGCTGAAGCATCTGACTTTACTTTCATTTCTAAAGAAGAAGCTGAAAAACCTGCAGCTAATCCTTTCCCAACTTCAACTAATAGAGAATTTAAACCAATTGAAGTTAAACAAGAAGCTTCATTTAAAGATGCTTCTGAAGATGATGAAGAATCTATTTTAGAAGAAGCAAGAAAGAAAGCAGGAGATGGAGATTTAGAAGATCTAAGAAGACGTCGCCTAGCTGCTCAAGAATTCTTACGTGCTAAACAAAGTGAAGCTATTAAAACGCCTAAGATTGAGCCTGTTAAAATTGCTGGTATTGATTTAGATTTAGCACTTGAAGCAGATGATTCATGTGGTGAGGTTACTGCAGTTGATAATTCTGAATTTGTTGAAAAGATCGAAGAATTAGAAACAGTTAATAAAGAATTATCTGATAAATTAGAATTACTAGAATTAGGTAGTCAAGATTTAGAAGTTAAGATTAAAGAACTTGATACAATCAATAAAGATTTTGAAGCTAAAGTAGTGCAATTAGAAACTGCTAATAAAGAAGTTTTAGAAAAGAATATTTCTCTTGAAACTAAATATGCTAAACTTGAAGCTAAATATGAAGCTTTAGAAAAACTATCTTTAGGTGTTCAAAGTCAAATTGATGCTTTAGTTAAGCAATTAGAATTATTAAAAAATCCAAGTGCAATTGAACCACTTGAGAGAAAGACTTCTCAAAAAGATTTAATTGAAGCAGAACTTTCAAAGAAAGCTAAAATTATAACTGAATATTTAGAAGCAGAAGCTGAATATAAAGAAAAGTTAACTAATATTGGCTCTCGTAAGGAACAAAAATTAATTTCTAATTCTGAATATGAAATTATGAGGGATGAAATTTTATATGAAATTAAAATTCTACAAAAAGAACGAGTTGAATTTGAAGTAAAATATGAAGCCCTACTAGCTGAGTTAAAATTTACTGATAGGGAAGCTCATGCCAAATGGGAAGCAAAGGGGATTGTTAAAAAGGCAACTCCTATAGAAACAGTAAAAGAAACTTCAAAACCAAAAGAAGAAAGTAAACAAATGTTTACTGATAAAACAATAGTTGTAAAAGATGATATCTTAAAGTTAGAAAATGATATTAAAATTTTAAGTACTGAATTTACTTTAACTAATGAAAAGATTACAGAAATTGAAGAAGAGTTAAAGAAACAAAAAAGTTTTGAAAACGAATTAAAGAATTCAAGTGAAGCAATGAAGGAATTCCAAAGTTATTTATTTAATTTAAATAAATTAATTCTTTTATTAGAAAATCAAAAAGTAAAAACTTTAAAATACAAGAAAGATTTAGAAAATGTTTCAGAACCTCTTGGCATGAAAGCTTTAAAATTAAGAGCTAATATTGAAGATTCTTTGAAAGAAGAAAAATCTTTAAAAGATAGAAAAGAATATATTGAAAATATTATTAAAGATTTTGATCGATTTGAGGATGTTAGAATCTATAAGAGAAGTCTTCAAGATAGAGCTAAGATGAATGAGTTATTAAAAGAAAACAAAGAAAAAATTAGAACTATTGTTGAACAAAGAAAGAGTAAAGAAAAATACTTAAGCTGGTATAAGGATGAAAATAAAAAGTACTTATGATAATTAGAATTACTAAAAGCATAAGTAGTATTCTTCCTGATTTTGATGTTATCGCCTTTAAGATGGCTATTAAGGTTAATGATAGTAGCCATCTTGAGGCTTTAATTACTTATTATGAAGATTTAATTAAAAATTCTTATAATCTAGAAGAAGTCCTACAAATTAAAGAAATTAAAGCAGCAAGAGATTCTTATAAAGCTTTAGGAAAAGATCCAAGTAGATATCGTCTTGCTTGTGAGTCTTTACTTAGAAGGCTTGTTAAAAATAATAAATTATATAGAATTTCAGATGTTGTTGATTTGGGAAATCTTTTGTCGATTGAATTAAAAAGATCAACAGCTTTACTCGACTTTGATAAAATTAAAGGAGATGTTTATATTAGAAAAGGCCTTGAAGAAGATATTTATGAAGGAATAGGAAGAGGTATTATAAATGTAAGTAATATTCCTTTATACTGTGATGATGTTGGCCCTTTTGGTTCTCCTACTAGTGATACGCTAAGGACGGCGATTACTAGTAAAACAAATAAGTTATTATTAATGATAATTTGTTTTGATAAATGCGATAAAGAAAGTATTGCATTAAAAACAATAGAAATGTTTAAAAAAAATATAGAAGTTTCAGATATAGAAACAGTAAAGGTAATTAAGGAAGACATATGAAAATAGAAATGAACAACTTTATAAAGACAATTATGGAAAATGACTTAAAAGAAGGAAGGGTTAAAGAAATCATTACGCGTTTTCCACCTGAACCAAATGCATATTTGCATATTGGTCATGCTAGAGCAATGGTAACAAACTTTGTTTTAGCAGATTATTTTAATGGGAAAACTAATTTAAGATTTGATGATACTAATCCTGCTAAAGAAGATGCTACTTTTGTAGAGGCAATTATTAAAGACCTTGAATGGTTAGGTTTTAAACCTGACAATATTTTTTATGGGTCTGATTATTTTGAAAAAACTTTTGAAATGGCAATTCGCTTAATCAAAAAATCTTTAGCATATGTTTGTGATTTAAGTGCTGAAGAGATTTCAAAATATAGAGGTACTTTAAGTACGCCTGGGGTTAATTCACCTTATAGAGATAGAAGCGTTGAAGAAAATTTAGAGTTGTTTATGAATATGCGAAAAGGACTATATAAACCAGGTGAAAGAGTCTTAAGAGCAAAAATTGATATGGCAAGTTCTAACATTAATATGAGAGATCCAGTTTTTTATAGAATTTTAGATATTCCACATCATAGAACTGGAGATGAATGGGTAATTTATCCAATGTATGATTTTGCACATCCATTACAAGATGCTTTTGAAGGAATTACACATTCCTTATGTAGTTTAGAATATGATAATCACCGCCCGCTTTATGATTGGGTAATTGAACACTGTGAACCAGAGCATACTCCAAAACAAATTGAATTTGGAAGATTAAGTATTACAAATACGATTATGAGTAAAAGATACTTAAAGCAATTGGTTGAAAGTAATTTAGTAACTGGATATGATGATCCTAGAATGCCAACTTTAGTAGGCTTAAGAAGAAGAGGTTATACAAAAGATGCGATTATTAATTTCATCGTTGAAACTGGACTTTCAAGAACAAACGCTGTAGTTGAGCGTGATATGTTAGATCATTTTTTAAGAGAAGACTTAAAATTAAAAACAAATCGTTTAATGGGAATAAAAGAACCATTAAAAGTTACTATTACTAATTATGAAGAAGGTAGAGTAGAATATTTAGAAATTGCTAATAATGCTGAAGCACCAGACTTAGGAAATAGAAAAATAGCTTTTTCTAAACATTTGTATATTGAAAAAGAAGATTTTCAAATTAATAAACCTAATAAACATTTTAAACGTCTTGCTTTAAACTTAGAGGTTAGATTATATGGTGCTTATTTCATTAAATGTAATGATGTTGTTTATAATGATAAAGGTGAAATAATAGAACTTCTTTGTACATATGATCCTCTAACAAAATCAGGTAGTGGATTTGATGCAAGAAAACCAAATGGAACAATTCATTTTTGTGAGGCTACAACTGCCAAGAAAGCAACATTTAATGAATTTACTTGTTTGTTAAATGAAGTTTCAGAAGATGAAGAAGCTTTAGATATTATTGCAAGATTTAAAAAAGATTCTTGGAAAGTTTATCATGGTTTTATTGAAAATAAAAATTATGAAATTGAAGAAAAATTTCAACTTATAAGAGATGGTTATTATGCAGTTGATAAAACAACAACAACAGATAATTTAGTTATAAACAATATAGTATCATTAAAATCATCTTTTAAATAAAATGTAAGGGAAGTAGAAAATACGTGTTAGATATATTAAACGAAGAACAAAAAAAAGCAACACTTGAAACAGAAGGAGCCGTAATTGTTTTTGCTGGAGCTGGAAGTGGTAAAACTAGAACACTAACTAATAGAATAGCCTATATGTTAGTTGAGAAGAAAATTGCTCCAGAAAACATTTTAGCGATTACTTTCACTAATAAAGCAACAAAAGAAATGTTAGAACGCTTAAATGATTTAGCACCAAATGAAGCATTTCGTTTGACTATCTCAACAATTCATTCTTTGTGTGCTAGAATCTTAAGACGAGAAATTCATCATTTAGGTTACCAAAAAAATTTTCAAATTATAGATGAAGATGAACAACAAAAAATTATTAAAGATATTTTAGATAATGCTAATTTAGATAAAAAACAAAATAATCCAAGAGCTTTTCAAAAACGTCTTAATTTTGCAAAATGTACATTATCTAAAATGGTTAATCCAAAAGAAGAAAGTCTAAGATTGGATTATGAAGAAGAATTAAAGTTAAATAATTTACTTGATTTTGAAGATTTACTTTTAAAGGTAAAAGAATTATTTGAAACAAAAAAGGAAGTATTAGAGAAATATCAAGATATATATCACTATATCTTAGTTGATGAGTTTCAAGATACTTCAATTGTTCAATACCAAATTATAAAACTACTTGCATCTAAAAGAGGCAATCTGTTTGTAGTAGGAGATGATGACCAAAGCATTTATAGTTTTAGAGGAGCTCATTATACTAATGTGAAGCTATTAAAAAAAGATTTTAAAGATGTTAAAACTTTTAAATTAGAAGAAAATTATCGCTCTACTCAAACTATATTAGATGGCTGTAATAGATTAATTTCTCATAATCTTGATAGAGAAAGGAAAGAATTGTTTTCTAAAATAAAAGGTTCTGACCAAGATGTTGTAGTTTATCAAGCAAATGATGAAAAAGATGAAGCAACATATATTGCTAATGAAATTAGTAGTTTACTTAAAAAAGATGTTAATGCTAAAGAAATAGCAATACTTTATAGAAATAGTGTTTTATTAAGAAATATAGAAATAGCATTAACTGCTGAGAATATTTCTTATAAAGTATATGGTGGTTTTTCTTATTTAAGAAGAAAAGAAATTAAAGATGTAATGGCATTTTTTAGATTGATTGTTAATCATGAAGACTTATATAGTTTTAAAAGAGTGATTAATGAACCTTCAAGAAAAATAGGCAAAGCAACTCTTCATCATATTGATGTCTTTTTTGAGAAATCTGGGAAGTGTTTATTTGATACAATTAGAGATTTAAAAGATGTTATTACTGGGAAAAAGTATGATGATATTATTAGTTTCATTGAAATGATTGAAGATTTTTCTAATAGATTAGAAGAAACACCATTAGTTGATTTATATGATGAAATTTTATTTAAAACTGGCTATTTAGAAATGATTCAAAATGAAGAAGATAGTCAAGACAAAGAAGAAAATATTATGGAGTTTAAGAGCCTTTTAGTTGCAATTGATGATAATGGAGAAATAGATACTAAAGCTAATAAACTTCAAGAGGCTTTTGATGAGGCAATTTTAGCTGATGATAAATTAAGAAGTCAAAATGAAACCTATGATGGAGTGACTTGTTCTACAATTCATTCTATTAAAGGATTAGAATTTGAATATGTCTTTTTAATTGGTTTAGAGGAAGGAATTTTCCCTAATACTTATAGAATGGAAGATTCTAATGAACTTGAAGAAGAAAGACGTATTGCATACGTTGCTTGTACAAGAGCTAAGAAAAAGTTATATTTAATGACTGCAAGAAGAAGAATGATTTACGGATCATATGTTAATAGTAAGCAGTCTCGGTTCTTACTTGAGTTTGCTCAAGGAAGAATAACAGAATCTCAAAAGAAAAAAGAAGTTGTTAAAAAAGAAAAATCTGATAATTCAAGTTATGAGGTAGGAGAAAAAATAGTTCATAAATTTTTTGGAGAAGGGATTATTGTTTCTAAAAAAGATAATATTGGAACTATTTGTTTTACAAAAAGAAAAGAAATTAAGCAATTTGATTTAACACATCCAACAATCTCTAGACCAGAAGATGTAGAAAAAGAATAAATTATATCTTAAAAATTAAGAGGTATTTTTTTAAAAAAACATAGGATATGGTATAATATAGTTAAGAAATTAAATAAGAGGTATGGATATGAAAAAAATATTTTTAGTCATAACTTTATTTATATTGATGTTATTAGTAGGCTGTAGTGAGTTATTTAAAGATGTAGAAATTACAATTACAGTAGATAGCTATTCTATTGAAGTAGATGAAGGTGATTTTGTTTTTATTACTCCTACGGTTACGGGGTCTAATAATGGTCTTTATTATGATTCTTCTAATACAAACATCTTCACAGTTTCAAATGGAGTTATTAGTGGAGTTAGTGAAGGAGTTGCAGAACTAACAATTGGAGTTATAAATACTGAGGTTGCTATAAAGGTAATTGTTAAAGTAAATAAAGTTGTAGTTGCAGATACTCCTGGTGATGAAACAGAAGAAAAACCTCCAATCATTATTGATGATAAACCAGAAAATCCAAGCAATAAAGTTTTTTTAATTTCAAATGGTAATCAAAATTTAGTTGTAGGAGAAGAAGTTAACTTACTAGCATTGCTAGGTGGAGTTATTATTAACGAAAATATTTCTTGGATGTCTAGTAATGAAGGTGTTGTAACAGTTTCATCAGCTGGACTGTTGACTACTAAAGCTGCTGGTAATGCGATGATACTAGCTTTATACGGAAATCTTTCAGCAACAATTAATGTTACAGTTAGAGTTCCTGATGTAGTAGTAGTTAAACCAACCTCAATCATAATTAATGGAAGTAGTTTTGTTAATGTTGACAATCAAGTCTTATTAACTGTAACTCCAAATCAAGGAGCAGTATCAAGTCTTATTTGGACAAGTAGTGATGATTCAAAAGCAACAGTTAATAATTTTGGAATTGTAACGGGAATTTCAACTGGTGTTGTAGTAATTACTGCAACTCTAGCAGATAATCTTTCCGTTTCAAATACATTTACATTATTTGTAAAAGAAGCTGAAACTTCAGCCAGTCCAATTACATCAATTACACTTACTGGGACTAGTGAAGTGTTAGCTGGTAATAAAATTAAATTAAATTTAAGTTATACTCCTGCTAATGAACCAGCAACATTTACTTTCTCTTCAAGCAATACTAGTGTTGCAACGGTGGATGTTAATGGTTGGGTAACGGGTGTTAGTGGAGGAAAAGTTCAAATTACAGCATCACTTGTTGGAGATTCTGAAAAGAAGGCAAGTTTTTCTGTGACTGTAATTCCACTTCCAGAAGGAATTACTGTTAATGGAGCATCAACAGTTAGTTATGGACAAAATATAATTTTAACTGCAACAGCTTATCCAGTTGGTTCAAGTAGTATAGTAACTTGGACATCTAGTGATGCAAGTATTGCCTCAATTGATAGTAATGGTAGAGTGACTGGAATGAAAGTAGGTACTACGACAATTACAGCAACTTCAATTGTAAGTGCAAGCATTAAAGCAACTCATCAGGTGACAGTAACTGATCAAATGAGTATTACACTTAATCCAACAACTATAAATTTAACAACAGGTGGTTCTGCAACAATTGCAGCAACAGTAGTTGCAGCATCTTTAACTGATAAGTCAGTAGCATGGACATCTAGTAATGCAAGTGTTGCAACAGTAGATAGTAATGGAAAAGTAACAGCAGTAGCTCAAGGTAGTGCAAACATTATTGCAAAGCTTAATGCAAATAATAGTATTCAAGCTCAAGCAAGTGTGATAGTTACTGCTCCTAGTTTACCAACTATTACTCTATCTGATACAACTGCATCTTTACTAGTTGGCGCAACAAAGACTTTAACTGCAACAGTTGGAAATGCAAGTGATACTAGTGTTACTTGGACAACAAGTAATGCAACAGTTGCAACAGTTTCTGGTGGCGTTGTAACCGCAAAAGTAGCAGGAAGCGTAACTATTACAGCAACTTCAGTTGCTAATACATCAGTAAAAGCAACATGTACTATAACAGTAACTGCACCTCCAGCAACTGGTGGTACTCTTACAATTACACAAACACCAGCAGGAACAATTGAAGTTGGTGCAACAGGTTATGAATTATTTATTAAAGATGAAGAAGGAGCTGCGGTTTCTCGTCTTGAATGTACATTTACATCAAGTAATAGTGGAGTTGCAACAGTTTCTACTTGGGGAACAATTTCAGCTTTAGCAGCTGGGTCTGCTAAAATTACTGTGACTCATCAAACAAAGGGTACTGGAACTATTACTTTAACAATCGGTAGTGGTTCAACTCCACCAACTGGAACTCTTACAATCACACAAAGCCCAGCTGGAACAATTTCAGTTGGAGCAACAGGATATGAATTATTTATTAAAGATTCAAGTGGTGCAAGTATTTCTCGTCTTGAATGTACATTTACACCAAGTGATTCTACAATTGCAACAGTTTCTTCATATGGAACAATTTCGGCACTAAAGGCTGGAACAACAACAATTACAGTAACTCACCCAACAAAGGGAACTGGCACAATTACAGTAACGATTGGTTCAGGTGGAAATCCTGTTAATACAGCAACTGATGATACAGGTAAAGCAACGTATACAAGAGATACATCTATATCTTCAACATCAACAGTTCCAGGATCAACTGCAACAACCTATATTAAAGAATATGGAACAGTTGGAACTAAAACAATTAGAGTTTCTTTATTAGAACAAAAATGTAATAGTAATGCTAAGATAGTTTCTTGGGTAATGCAAAATTCTAATGGCTATCGATTTACTAATGGTTCAGTTAGTTCTATAGCAGCTAATTATGAATCAACACATCCAGGTTGGAGAGTGTTAGGTGGAATCAATGCTGACCAATATACTTTAGGATTTGGAACAGGACTAGGAGTTGATGGGAAACATCCATATCATGTTCAACCATATTATCCATTAATTGCTGATGGACAAAAATGGTTTAGTAGGACATGGATGGCATCAGGAAGTGGTTCAGCAGGTAATTTTGTTGGTTATACTAATGATGGTAGTGTTGACCAATTAGTAAGTGTTAATGCTGCAAATGCAGGAACAACTTTAAAATTATCTATCCTAAATTCAAATGGTACTGTTGCTAATAAGTATACTGTTAATAAATTCAATAGCTCTCCTGCAAGTGGAGAAGTAGCACTTTATACAGGATATTATAGTGATACATCTTTAGGAACATTCCTATCAAAATCAGTTTCAGGAACTAATGTTTTTGTTGTAGGTTCAGCTGATTTAGCATATTGTAATAATACAAGTGCTTATACTAAAGTTGCTGCTACTCAAAATGCTTTTTATGGAAAAGGAAACATTACCTCTAAAACAACTAGTGCAACACTAGCAAGTAGACAATTTGCAATTGTTTCTAACAACTCAACTGTAACAAGTGCCTTAGCTGTTGGAAAGAAGATTTTAGTTCAATATGAATATAATGATGCTACATATAATGCTTTTGAATCTGGAATGGGATATCATACAGTCCAACGAAATGGTGGGGCAGATCAAGCAGTCTCTGGAACATATAATACTAATAATAGACCAAGAAGCGTTGTTGGAAGAAAGGCTGATGGAACTATTGTTTTAATGATTATAGATGATTATAATGATAGTTATGGAACAACAGGTTATGGAATCAATGCTATTTGTAAGCTTCACGGAATAGTAGAAGCTTATCAAATGGATGGTGGAGGTTCAGCTCAAATGGCTGTTAGACAATCTAATGGAACATTTGCTGGTGTCACTCGTTCGGCAGATGAAGCAACTGGAGCTAATACTGGTTCTCAAAGAGCAATTATGAGTGCACTATTATTTGTTGTAAAAGTGTAAAAGATTAAAGAAAAATATTAAAGGCGCTTTACAGTGCCTTTTTTATTTTCTTTTAAGTAAATCTCTTTATAAGATTTATAATTTATGTTATAATAATTAATAGTTAAAAATAAAAGGGGTAAAATATGGATGCATTAAGTAGGATTAAAGAATTAACTAGTTTAATCAATCAATATAATAAAGAATACTATGAACTTGATTCTCCAACTATTAGTGATGTTGAATATGATAGTCTTTTAAGAGAGTTAGAAAGACTAGAAAATGAATATCCTGAATTCATTCAAAATAATTCACCTGTAAAAAGAGTAGGGAGTCTAGATAGTACTAAATTAAATAAAATAATTCATACTGAAGCAATGCTTTCCCTAGCAAATGCTTTTAACGAAGAAGAATTAAGAGCATTTTCTGATAGAATTATTAAAGATGGATATAATCCTACTTTTGTTTGTGAGTTAAAAATAGATGGAATTGCTTCAACTGTTAAATACGAACAAGGCGCTTTAGTTTTAGGAGCGACCAGAGGAGATGGAACAGTTGGTGAAAACATTACTGAAAATATGAAAACTATTAAGTCTTTACCGCTTAAGTTAAAAGATAAACTTGATATTGAGGTAAGAGGCGAAGTTTATATGAGGTTGGATGTTTTTAATGACTTAAACCAAAAAAAAGAAAAAGAAAGCGAGAGTTTATTTAAAAATCCAAGAAATGCGGCTGGGGGCTCTTTAAGACAATTAAATAGTGAAATAACTAAAGAAAGAAATTTAGATATTTTTAATTATACTATTGTTAATCCTTCAAAATATAATTTAAAAACTCAAATAGAAGTTTTAGAGTTTCTTTTAAAACAAGGGTTTAAAGTAGAAACACATTTTAAGTGTTGTAAAAATATTGATGAAGTGCTTGAATATATTGAACATCTTGACAAGCTAAGAAAAACTTTAAATTATGATACTGATGGAGTTGTTATTAAAGTTAATGAACTGGAATTATACGAACAAATAGGTTATACAGTAAAAACTCCTAAATGGGCAATAGCTTATAAGTTTCCTGCTTTAGAAGTTGAAACTAGATTAAAAGGAATTGAGTTTACAGTTGGGCGCACTGGAACAATTAATCCAACTGCTTTATTAGACCCTGTTATGATATCTGGATCTTTAGTTCAAAGAGCAACCCTAAATAATGAAGATTATATTAAAGAAAAAGATATAAGAATTAATGATTATGTTTTAGTTAGAAAAGCAGGCGAAATCATCCCAGAAATTGTTAGAGTTAATTTTAAAAGGCGTCCTGAGGATACGATTGCTTTTGAAATGATTAATGCTTGTCCTGTTTGTAATTCTAAGGTAGTTAGAAAAGAAGGCCAAGCAGATTATTATTGTACTAATGATTTATGTGAGGGAAAACTTTTAGCCTCAATTATCTATTTTGCTTCTAAGCCAGCTATGAATATTGAAGGTTTAGGTGAAAAGGTAGTAACTCTACTTTATAATGAAGGCTTTATTAAAAGTTTTAAAGATATTTATTTTTTAAAGGATAAAAAAGATGTTTTAGTTAAGTTAGAATCAAAGGGAGAAAAAAGTGTTACAAATCTACTTAATGCGATTGAAGAAAGTAAAAAATCTAGCCTAGATAAAGTAATTACAGCTTTAGGAATTAGATTTGTTGGAAGTAAGATTGCTAAAACCCTAGCAAAAACTTTTAAAAGCCTAGAGGCTTTAGAACAAGCTAAATTAGAAGACTTGCTAGAAATCCCAGAAATTGGAGATGCTATTGCAAGTAGTGTTGTTGAATATTTTGAAAAAGAAAAAAGAATTATTAAAGATTTAATAGAAGTTGGAATTAATCCTACCTTTGAAGAAGTAGGTAGTGAGAAAGTTAATTTTCTTAATCTAAATGTAGTTTTAACTGGAAGGCTAGAAAAATATACTAGAGATGAAGCCAAAGCAATTATTGAAGCACAAGGTGGTAATATTTTAAGTAGTGTTACTAAAAATACTGATTTAGTTATTGCAGGAAGTGATGCTGGTAGTAAGTTAGAAAAAGCAGTTAAACTAAATATAAAAATAATTAATGAGGATGATTTTATTAAATTAGTTTAAGAGGAAAAATATGAAATATATTGAAATCAAAGGTGCAAGAGAAAACAATTTAAAAAACATTAATTTAAAAATCCCTAAAGAAAAACTAGTTGTAATGACTGGTTTATCTGGTAGTGGAAAGACATCGCTAGCTTTTGATACAATATATGCTGAAGGTCAAAGGCGTTATGTTGAGAGTTTGTCTGCTTATGCTAGACAATTTTTAGGAAATGCTAGTAAACCTGATGTTGATTCAATTGAAGGATTATCACCTGCTATTGCGATTGATCAAAAAACTACTCATAATAATCCTCGTTCAACTGTTGGGACTGTAACTGAGATATATGATTATTTAAGGCTTTTGTATGCAAGAGTCGGGAAAGGATATTGTCCAGAACATAATTGTTTGATTGCTTCTCAAACAATTACTCAAATGGTTGAAAGGATATTTGAAAGTAAAGAGGACTCTAAACTTACAATTTTAAGTCCTATTATCTATGGTCAAAAAGGAACTCATGAAAAGACCCTAGATTTAATTAGAAAAGAAGGTTATGTTAGAGCCAGAATTAATGGCGAAATGATTGATTTAGATGAAGAGATTAATCTTGATAAGAATAAACGTCACCGAATTGAAGTAGTAGTTGATAGATTAAAAATAACAAAAGAAGAAGAATCAAGAATTTATGCTTCACTAGAAACAGCTTTAAAGTTAGCTGATGGAAAGATTGTTGTGATTGTTGATGATGAGGAGATTGTTTTTAGTGAACATTTATCATGTCCATATTGTGATTTTGCGATTCCAAAATTAGAACCAAGATTATTTTCTTTTAATACTCCATATGGAGCATGTCCGGAATGTAAAGGACTTGGAGTCTTACAAAAACTTGATGAAGACTTACTTATTACAAACGATGAGTTATCTATTAGAGAAGGTGCGATTAAATATTTAAAAAATATTGTAGATACTGATAATATTGAATGGCAAGTTTTTGAAAAAATGGCTGAATTTTACAAGATAGATTTAGATAAACCATATAAAGATTTAACAGAATTTGAAAAAGAAATTATTATGATTGGTTCAAAAGAACCAATCAGTTATGAGATAACTTCAAGAGGGGCTAATACTTTTAAAAAAACTCAATATATTGAAGGGATTGCAACATTAATTGAAAGACGTTACTTACAAACAACATCTAGTGCAGCAAGAGAATATTATAATTCTTATCTTGCAGATTATCCGTGTCCTGTTTGTAATGGCCAAAGATTATCAAAAGAAGCATTAAGTGTTAGAATAGGTGCTTTAAATATTGATGAATTTACTAGAATGAGTGCTTTAAAAGCTCTAGACTTTGTTAGTAATTTAGAATTAGGAGAACAAGAAAAGCTAATTGCTCAACTAGTAATTCAAGAGATAAAATCAAGATTACAGTTTTTAGTTGATGTTGGATTGGGTTATTTAACTCTAGCAAGAGCTAGTGGATCTTTATCTGGTGGAGAGTCTCAACGTATTAGACTAGCCACTCAAATAGGTTCAAAACTAACTGGGGTGCTATATGTTTTAGATGAACCATCAATTGGTTTACACCAAAAAGATAATGATAAACTAATTGATGCTTTAAAGAAAATGAGAGATTTAGGGAACACTTTAATTGTAGTAGAACACGACGAAGAGATTATGCGTAAGGCAGATTATTTAATAGATATTGGTCCAAAGGCCGGAGAATTGGGCGGAGAGGTTGTTGCGGCTGGTACGGTTGATGAGGTGATGGAAGTTAAAAAGTCTATCACAGGTCAATATTTGAGCGGAAAACGCGAAATTAAAGTACCAGAGGTAAGAAGAACAGGAAATGGTAATTTTTTAGAAATTATTCAAGCAAGTTGTAATAATTTAAAAAATATTGATGTTAAATTTCCTTTAGGGACATTCATTGTAGTAACAGGCGTAAGTGGAAGTGGTAAGAGTTCTTTAGTAAGAGAAATTTTATCAAAGGCTTTAAGAAGAAAACTTTATCGCTCTAAAGAAGAAGTAGGACACCATCAAGAAATAAAAGGCTATGAATATATTGAAAAGGTAATTGATATTAATCAATCACCAATTGGAAGGACTCCAAGAAGTAACCCTGCAACTTATACTGGTGTTTTTGATCACATTAGAGATTTATTCGCAGAAACTAAAGAAGCTAAAATGAGAGGTTATACTAAAAGTAGATTTTCATTTAATGTGAAAGGTGGGCGTTGTGAAAGGTGTGGTGGAGATGGAATCATTAGAATTGCGATGCACTTTTTACCAGATGTTTATGTACCTTGTGAAGAATGTGATGGGAAACGTTATAATAAAGAAACTTTAGAAGTAAAATATAAAGGTAAAAATATCGCTGATATCTTAGAGATGACAGTAGATGAGGCTGTTAGTTTTTTTGAAAACATTAGTATGATTCATAATAAACTAATGACACTTAAAAAAGTTGGTTTAGGTTATGTTAGGCTTGGTCAAAATGCTTTAACCCTATCAGGAGGAGAAGCTCAAAGAGTAAAACTTGCTAGTGAACTTCATAAAAAGATTACCGATAAAACAATTTATATTTTAGATGAACCAACAACAGGTCTTCATTCTCATGATGTAAAAAAACTTTTAAATGTATTAGATCATATTGTTAATAATAATGCAACTGTTGTTGTAATAGAACATAATTTAGATGTAATCAAGTTTGCTGATTATATAATTGATTTAGGTCCTGAAGGAGGAGATGCAGGTGGAGAAATTGTTGCACTTGGAACTCCAGAAGAGGTAAGTCAAAATTCTAAATCATATACTGGGATTTATTTAAAAAAAGTCTTAAAAAAAATCTAAAAAGAGTATATAATAGATGATATGTAAGGAAGTTATTTAAATGGACAACAAAGATGACATAAAAAAAGAATTAGAAGAATTAGAAGAAAAGTTTAAACAAGAAAAAGAAAAGTTAGAAAAAGAAGAAGAAAAATTAAAAAAAGAGGAAGAAGAATTAAAAAAAGAATTTGAAAATTTAATTGAAAGTCTAAAAAAAGAAGGACAAAAAGATGGCCCTAAAGTAAAGGTGGTTTCAATTAGAGTTAGTAATCAAGTTTTAAAAAATCCTTATTTAGATGCATTATTTATACTTGCTTTAAATTTATTTTTTGTTTTAGCTTTAGCTGGAATTTATAAATTTTTTAATTTTAATTGGATTGAATTTTCTCATTATGCGTATATTTTTTTATTTGTTTTGATTTTTTCTTTTAGTGAATTAATTTTAAAATTAATGGTTTTTAAATATTTGTTTAAATTGGTGTTAATGAGTTTTGGAGTTATACTCATCTTAACAAGTATTATGGCGTTTATTTTAGCTTTAATTGTAACTCCAGAATTAAGTGTAACTTCTGAAATGGGAATTATTACATATTTGATTTTGTTTTTAGTTGCTAGATCATCAATTAAAAGTATGATTACAAGTAATAAATTTCATAATAAATCTTAAAAGGTATAAAGGAGTAAAGTATGAATCAACATGATATGATTATAGATAAAATAGATCCAGTAGCATTTAGTATTTTTGGAGCTGAGATTTATTGGTATGCTATTTTTATAATGACAGGAGCCTTAACTGCACTTGTGTTTAGTTTGTATGTTGGGAAAAAAATTGGTATTTCTCAAAATGATATTATAGATGGTTTTATTATGGGCTTAATTATTGGAATAATTGGAGCTAGACTTTTCTATGTTTTGTTTACTTTAGGAAAAGGATTATATCATAGTCTATGGGATATTATTAATATTAGAGATGGTGGTTTAGCAATTTATGGTGGGGTTATTTTTGGAACTGTATTTGCGATTTTATTTTGTAGGAAAAGAAAAATTAATTTATATAAAGTTATGGAATTATTAGCACCAGGTTTTATGATAGGTCAGATTTTTGGTAGATGGGGAAATTTCTTTAATAAAGAAGCAACAGGTGGACTTGTTAAGTTTACGATTGATGTTAATGAAACATTAACTGTTGCTCAACTTGATGAACAAAGAAGTTTTTTGAAATCATTATTATTACCTGATGGGATAGTTAATAGAATGTATTTTGATGCTGCAAGTACTACAAATACTAATCCTTGGGTTGGTTATTATCATCCAACATTTCTTTATGAGAGCTTATGGAATTTCTTAGGGCTTGTTACTGTGCTTTTAATTAGAAAATTTGTTAAGAAGTTTTATTTTGGAGATGCGATGTTATTCTATCTTGCATGGTATGGACTGGGGCGTTTCTTTATTGAAGGAATGAGAACAGATTCATTAATGTTTTTAGGAATGAGAGTGTCTCAACTTATTTCATTGATTTTGTTTGTGGCTGGAATTACACTATTTATTTTAAGAAGAGTTTTTAAGATTGAACTTATTTCAGTCAAAGAAGCAATTGATGAATATAACGAAAAACAAAAACAAGAAAAACTAGGTGCAGCATGATTTTAGTTTTTGATTTAGATGGAACGCTTCTTGATACATTTTCGTTAATAGAAGAAACTTATAAAGAGGTTTTAGATACTTTAGTGCCTGATTTTGTTTATGATGATGCTTTAATTAAATCTTTTTTTGGGCCTCCACTAGAGGATTCTTTTAGAAAGGTAACTAGTGATAAAGTTTTCCAACAAGAGTTAATTAAGTTTTATAAAGAAAGAAATGTTGTTAATCATTATAAATATTTAAAAATTTTTCCTAAAGTAAAAGAAGGCTTAGAAAAACTAAAAACTAAAGGTTATAAAATGGCTGTCTTTTCTAATAAAGCACATGAGATGATTATGCTTGGACTAAAACTAAAAGAAATTGATCAATATTTTGAAATAGTTTTAGGTTTAGAAGATGTTGTTAATCCCAAACCAAATCCAGAAGGTTTTGAAAAGATTAAAGCTTTTTATAAAGAAGATAGACTTGTAATGATAGGTGATACTAAATTTGATATGGTAGTAGCAAAAAACGCCAATGTTCCATCAATTGGTGTTACTTGGGCATTAACAACAAAGAAAGAATTAATTGAATTTGGTGCAGATTATGTAATTGATGACTTTGATGAAATATTTAAAATATTGGAGGAATTATGCTAGATTGTTTGATAATAGGTTCAGGTCCTGCTGGAATGACTGCAGCTATCTATTTAGCAAGAGCTAATCTAAAATGTAAGATTTTAGAAAAGATGGGAGCAGGTGGAAAAATGACTTCAACTTCTGCGATAGAAAACTATCCAGGCTTTGGTTTAGTTGATGGGTATGAGCTTGCTTCTAAAATGGAAGCACAAGTAGAAGAATTAGGGATTGAGATTGTCTATAGTGAAGCAAAAAAAATAATTAAGAATGAAAACTATTTTAGTGTTTTAGCAGAAGAAGAAACAATAAACGCTAAAACTTTAATTATTGCAACTGGTACTACGGAAAGAAAACTAAACTTAGAATCAGAAGAAGCTTTTATTAATAAAGGAATTTCTTTTTGTGCGATTTGTGATGGTGGTTTTTATAAAGGAAAAGATGTTGCAGTAATTGGAGGTGGAAATTCTGCTTTAGAAGAAGCTCTTTATTTAGCAAGATTATGTAATAAGGTTTACCTAGTCCATAGACGTGAAGGCTTTAGAGCAGAAGATTCTTTAGTTGATAAAGTAAAGGCAACTGATAATATTGAACTTGTTTTAAATAGTCAAGTAGCTGAATTTAGTGGAGTTAATAAACTAGAACAAATAAAACTTAATACAGGAAAAGTATTAAAGGTTGATGGTTGTTTTGAATATATTGGTCAAGATGCTAATTCTTCTTTGGTTAAAGAATTTAATGTTTTAAATGATGAAGGATTCATTATAGTTAATGAAAATCAAGAAACTAAAATTAAGGGGCTATATGCTGCAGGAGATGTTTGTGATAAGAAGTTTAGACAAATCACTACTGCAACAAGCGATGGGACAATTGCTGCTTTAAGTATAGCCAGTGTTTTAAAGGATTAAAATGTCATTTTCTAGTGAGATAAAAAAAGAAATCTTAAGTAAAGAAAGAAATAATTCTTCTAAAAAAGCTTTTTTATATGCTGTTTTTGTTTTAAAAAGTGAGATTAAGAATAATACAATTTATTTAAAAAAACTTTCAAAAGGATATATTAAGCCACTTTCATCTTTTTTAAAAGATGTTTTTAAAAAAGAAATAAAAAATGGTAAACCAGTAATTAAAGATGCAAAGTTAATAATTGATGAATTTGATTTAAATAATAAAAATTCTTTTAGTGTTAAATTCTTTTATAGTGATTTAGAAATTTCATCTTTTTTAAGTGGAATCTTTTTATCAAGAGGTTCAATTAATAATCCAGAAAAACCAAGTTATCATTTTGAGATAGTTTTAGATACTTTTAATCAAGCAAAATTTATTAGAGATCTTTTAGAAGAAAAAGAAATTGAAGGAAGAATAATAGAAAGAAAAAAAGGCTTTATTTACTATGTAAAAAAAGCCGAACAAATTGGAGACTTTATTAAGATTTTAGAAGCAACTTCATCACTTTTTAAATATGAAGATGCGAGAATTACAAAAGATTTAGGTAATATGGTTAATAGAATTAATAATTGTGATATTACTAATGCTGTTAGAGCTTATAAATCAGCTCAAGAACAATTAGAAAATATTAAGATAATTGAAATTCATCAAGGTTATGAATCACTAAGTACTAGATTAATGGAAGCAGTTATCTTAAGAAGTAATTATCCTGAGGCTTCCCTTCAAGAGTTAAGTGAAGAGTCAATTAATGAAATTGGAGTGTTTGTTTCTAAGTCTAGCTTAAATCATAGATTTAGAGAAATAAAAGAAATGGCACTTAAATATAAAAATAAGGATAACTAAAATGATTAAAAATATCGGAGTAGATATAGTTGAAATAGCTAGATTTAAAAAGTTTGTTTTAGAAGAAAAATCTATTAATAGGTTTTTATCTAAATTAGAAATTGAAAAGTTTAATGAAATTGCTAATATTAAAAGAAAGCAAGAATATATGGCAAGTCGCTTTGCTTGTAAAGAAGCGCTTATCAAAGCATCAGGCATTAATTTTACATTTAATGAGGTGAGTATTTTAAATAATGAAAAAGGAGCTCCTTACATTGAAAGTAAAATTGATTTTGGAAAAGTTTTTCTAAGTATTTCTCATTCAAATGAAAATGCAGTTGCATTTGTTGTAATAGAAATTTAAGTTATAGTTAAATAAAATTTCTTTACTTTAAGGGTATAATTTAGTATAATGTATTAGGTATTTAAAATGTAGATATAGAGGTTTATCATGAATAAAAAAGTAAATAAAAGTAATAAAGCGTATAAAGTTATTATTTTTTGGTCAGTTATTAGTATCATGACAATAATTTTTGTAATTGCTACTATTAATATTTATGCAAGATATCAAACGATTGATTCGCTTGAAGATGTTTCTAAATTAAGATTAGCAGCAGAAGCTGTTTATCATCAAGATGAAGCAACTTATTTTGTATATGTATATCCAAAAGATGGAAGTGTTAACTATACTCAAAAAACTAAAGATGTTGAACCAATTGTTTTAGAATATTTAAACTATGTAAAACATAAATATCCAGATGATAAAAAAAATATTTTTAAAATGTATTTATTCTGTGTAGATGATGCAGCTAATAGAGGTTGTTTAGTTGATGAGATTCCATCTGGATCTGATATTTTAGCATCAAATGATTATTTTAGTGATTTTAAAATTAAAAGAAGTGATCTGCCACAACTATTAAAAGTCAATGCACATTATATTGTAGATCGTCAAATTTTAAAAACAGAAATTGCTAATGAATTACAAAATGAAATGACAAAAGTTGTTGAAGAAGTAAATAGTGTTATGTATTTACCTGAAAACAAGGAAGAAAGAATTTAATATTTAATAAATCACTCGTTATTAGAGTGATTAAACGGAGTAGTACTCAAGCGGCTGAAGAGGTGCCCCTGCTAAGGGCATAGACCGGGCAACTGGTGCGAGGGTTCAAATCCCTCCTACTCCGCCATTATTAGTAAGTAAACTTTGATATGAGAATGTCAAAGTTTTTTAATATATAAAATTCGAATTTGGTATGGTATAATATAATACAAGGATTATGAAATAAACTATTTATTAAAGGAGATGATAATATGGAAAAAGATACATGTGAAATTAGATACTATAAATACCATTTTGTTTTATCATTAATTTTAAACTTTATTGTTTTAGCAGCTACTATTATTAATGGTAAATTTGGTGAAAACGAATATACTGCATCTGAATCTTTTTTAATAGTGCTGATTGTTCTTAGCCTTATTTTATTAATTTATTATCTATACCAACTTGTTTATTATATAAGATTAAAACCTTTATATATTCAAGAGGTTAAACTTGAAAAACTTGAATCTTATGTGTTTAGAGCTTATCTTTGTTTTGTAGTAGAAATGGAAATAGAGGGTGGAAAAAGAAAAGTTAGAACCTTAGCGATATTTAGAAGTGTTGGATTACTTGCACCTAACCGAGTTGATTATTATTCAGGTAAAAAAGCTTTAGTTGGATATGATCAAAAAAATGATGTTGCAGTTGTAATAAAAGCTTTAAAGAAAGATAATAAGGAGGAAGAATGAAAAATAAATTAGGATTAATTATTATTTGTATAGTTTCGTTTTTTTTATTTGTTGGTTGTAAATCAAATACAACAGATGAATTAGAAAATATTAACCAAATTGTTTCTTGGCTAGAAGAAGAACTTCCTAATATGACAAGAGAAGATTTAGTCTTACCTAGTACTCATCCTATATTAGGAGGAGAGATTACTTGGACTTCGGTTGATCCTTTGATAATATCAAATACTGGTAAGATAGTTGATTCAAATAGCAATAAAGAAGCGATGTTAGAATATAAGATTGTATTAGGAAAGCATGTAAGAACTGACTTTTTAGAAGTTTTTGTTGTTAGTAAAACAATAGATGATGCTGCAGAAGAATTTAGTTCACAGTTTGCTGCTATTATTGCTCGAGATTATAATTTAAAAACTTCATTTTTTGATGCATATACTGTTACTTGGGAAAGTAGTGATGAAGAAGTATTTTCTAATGAAGGAGTTTTTACATCACCATTTAATGCAACAACTATCACAATTTCTTATACAGTTACTGCTATTAATCCAATTGAAAGTAAAAGTTATACATTAGACCTACCAGCTTATAGAATGAGAGGAGATACTCGTAAACAATATATCTTAGAAAGACTAGATTCATATTTTGATGGGAAGACGGTTTTAGATAAAACTAAAGCACTACCTGTTGATATTGGAATAAATGGAACTAACTTAGAATGGTATGATGCCAATAACAATAAAGTAAATTCTTTAGAAGAAGTTACTACATATATAATTCCAAATGTTGGAGTTGATTTAACAGTTAAGGTAGTAACACAAGATGAACCATTTAATGTAATGTGTCGTTATCAAACAGAAGAAAGTAATGCACAAGCTTTAATGCGAAAGATTAATTCTGTTGACTTAGTAAAAGAAATGAAAGTTGGTTGGTGTTTAGGAAATACATTTGATTCTCCATCAGAAACTGCTTGGTCAAATCCAGTAACAACTAAGAAAATGATTGATAAGGTTAAAGAGGCTGGTTTTAATGTCTTAAGAATTCCAGTTACTTGGGAAGGCCATTTTAATACAGCAGATCCATATACAATAGATGAGGCTTGGATTTCTAGGTATCAAGAGGTTATTAATTATGCAATTGATGATGAAACATTTGTAATCTTAAATATGCATCATGAAAGATGGAATTCAACATCTTATGCTAATCAAGAAAGAGCTTCTCTTTTAATGGAAAAGCTTTGGACTCAAATAGGTGAAAGATTTGCTTGTTATGATGAACATTTAATCTTTGAAGGAATGAATGAACCTAGAATATATGAGGCAAGTGATTCTATTCAGTGGAGTGGATGTGAAGAGGCGTTTACAGTAATTAATCATTTAAACCAGGTTTTTGTTAATACGATTAGAAGTTTAGGTGGAAACAACTCATATAGACACCTTTTGGTTACAACAAATGGAGCTGGTACATCAGAGGCTATTATTTCTAATTTAACTGTTCCAGAAGATCCTTATGTAATAGTTTCAGTTCATGCTTATGCTCCATATGATTTTGCTCATGATAAAACTGAAACTACTACTTGGAGTAAAGATAATTATAGTGATAGAAGTCCTATCGATAGTGTTTTTGAGCGAATCAACAATTATTTCTTAAAAGAAGGTATTGCAGTTATTATGGGAGAATTCGCAACACGTGATAAAGATAACTTAGCATCACGTTTAGAATGGTTAGAATATTACCTAACAAAAGCAACTGCTTTAGGTGTTCCTTGTCTTTGGTGGGACACAGGACAAGTTCAAACACCAGAAAATATGACATTCTCTATTTTTAATAGAGTAACATCTACATGGTTATTCCCTGAGATTGTTCAAGGATTAATGCAGTATTCAAAGCAATTTGGTGAATAAAAAATTTTAAAAGAAAAATTTATAAAAATATAAAAAAAACAATAATTTTTCTTATAAGGGCGTTTTTTGGTACCACCAAAATGTTATACTTAAATTGGAGGTATAACATGAAAGAAAATCTTACTGAATTAGTATTTATACTTGATCGTAGTGAATCTATGGGTGGTTTAGAAGAAAGCACAATTTTAGGGTATAATAATCTTATTGAAAAACAAAAACAAGAAAAAGGTGAAGTTGTTTTAACAACAGTTTTATTTAATGATTCTTTGAAAGTAATTCACGATAGCATTGATATTAAAAGTGTAAAGCCATTAACAAAAGAGGAATACTATGTTGGAGGTTGTACAGCATTACTTGATGCAATCGGCAGAAGCATTGTTTCAATTGGCAACAAGCTAAATAAAACTAAAGAAGAATTGCGTCCTTCAAAAGTGTTGTTTGTTATTACAACAGATGGAATGGAGAATGCAAGCTATGAGTATAGTTTTATGAAAGTAAAAGAAATGATAAAGCATCAGACTAAAAAATATAGTTGGGAATTTTTGTTTTTAGGAGCTAATATTGATGCAATTGGAGTAGCAGAAGATATTGGAATTAAAGCAAATCGAGCCGTTCGTTATAATAATGATTTTGAAGGAATAGACTTAAATTATATGGTGCTAGGTGAATATATTTCTGATTTTATAGAATCTGGTGAAATTGATGATAATTGGAAAGAAAAAATAGAAGAAGACTATAAAAATCGTAGTAAATAAAACAGTTTTAAGGCACTTATATTTATGACATTTATGACAAAAGATTTATGACATTTTATTGTCATAAATCAATATTAGTTGTAATGCTTAACCAATTAAGATAAGATTTAATAGTTGAAAGAGTTAGTAGAACAATAGGATATTAGAAAGTCAAAAAATAGTCTTTGATAAATGTTTAAATTATAAATTATTATATGTTATAAAAGAATTGATGTTTTTAATACATTAATCCTTTTATTTTGTTTAAAAAAATATAGAAATCTTTACAAAACTCTTACATTTTGGTATCATAGATGTTAGTAAAGGAGAAGTAAAGAATGAAAATAAAAACTTTTTTATTTATTTTATTAGCAAGTTTATTTGTATTTACAGGGTGTAAGACTAAAGAAATTGAAGAATTTACAATTAAATTCATCAATTGGGATGAAACAGTACTTTCTGAATTGATATTAGAAAAAGGAGCAACAATTACAGCTCCAGCAGACCCAACACGTGAGGGGTATGAGTTTGTAGGGTGGGATAAAACTTTTTCAACTGCAAATAGTGAAGTAGTTATAACTGCTCAGTTTAATAAGTTAGCTTATACAGTTAAATTCTATGATGCAAATGGCGCTGTATTAAAACAAGAAATTGTTGAATATGGAGATGATGCAACAGCTCCAGCAAATCCTAAAAAAGCAGGCTATGATTTTGTAGCTTGGGATAAAGCATTTACAAATGTTAAGTCTAATTTAGATGTTAATCCTGTTTTTGAAGAAGGCTCATATAAACTTAGTTTTTATGATGGGGCTACTCCATTAACACTTGGTGTTAATTCATATAAAAGAACAGAAGAATTAGTATTACCAACACCTACTAAAGAAGGATATGCTTTTGTTGGTTGGTTCGTATCAGATATTTCATTTTATGAAATTACTAAATTAGATGCATCTTTTAAAGGTGATTTAAAGTTATATAGTAGATGGGTAAGAACTGCTCAAAGTAATTTAACAGCACCTGCTAATGTTGGTGAGTTTACTCAAATTATTAAGAAACCTCACTCAAGTGGAGCAGGATTTGTTTATCAACCAGAGTTTCCATCGGGTGCTAGTACCACTTCAGTTACTCAATATGATTGGGCAAGTAGTGATGCAACAGTTGCTACAGTTAGTCAATGGTCATCAATTTCAACTGCATCAATTGGTTATGCTATAATTACAGCAACTTTAAAAACAGATTCAAATATTGTTTATTGGTGTGTAATTAAAACTACAGCTGATGGGGTTGTTAAAGCTAGTTTAGAAGAAGCAAATGCTCCTAGTTTTGTAACTGCAACATTTAAATTAAGTGAAACTGAAGAAGTAGAAAAAATCGTTCAAAAGGGTGGTTTTGCGATTGCTCCAACTCCTTATGAAAAAGAAGGGTATATCTTTACTGGTTGGAAAGGTGAAGCAGACGAAACAATCTATAATATTACTAAAGATACAACATTTATCCCTACATATGAAGAAGGTACAAACTCATATGCAGGTAAAACTATCAGTCTTATTGGTGATAGCATTACTACGTATAATGGATATATTCCATCAGGATTTGCATATTTCTATCCTTATGCAACAGCAGATTTAGCTGATGTAAATCAAACATGGTGGATGCAATTTATTAATTACTTTGGAATGAAGTTATTAGTTAATAATGCATGGAGTGGATCTGCAGTAGCAGGAGATGCTCAATCAGCTGCTCAAAAAGTTTCTAGAACAGATTATACATTCATAGGAGAAGTAAAACCTGATGTAATTGTAATTATGATGGGAGCAAACGATGCAGGAAGTTCTTATATTAATTTAAGTCAATTTGAAGCAGCTTATAATGTGATGCTTAATAATTTAAAAACATCTTGTCCAGATTCTGAAATAATTCTTTGTACTCTTCCTTCAATCACACTTTATTCAGAAGAAGATCAAATAGCTTATAATAATGTAATTAAAGCTTATGCAACAAACAATGATTATAAAGTAATTGATTTTGCAGATGCATTTACACGTGATGAAGTTGGCACTTATTTAGTTGACTCTGCTCATCCAAACAAATCTGGAATGGATAAAATGGCAGAAACTGCAATTGATGACTTTAAAACTGCAATTAAATAATTAAAAGTTAATTATATTTTAAAATACTAGACTTAAAAAAACTTAAGTCTAGTATTTTTTATATACATTTGATAAAATATAACTATAAAAAGAGGAGAATAATAAAATGAGATTTCTAAAAAGTTTATTATTATTACTAGTTTTAGGACTACTTTTAATGGGTTGTGAGTTTGTGCAAGTACAAAAGTATACCGTTACTTTTATGGATGATGGTGTAGAAATTACTAAAGTTACAGTTATAGAAGGTTCTAATGTAACAGCTCCAGCAAGCCCAACAAAAGAAGGTTTTATTTTTACTGGTTGGGATAAAGATTTCACAAATGTTCAATCTAATCTAGTAGTTAATGCTGTTTTTGCAAAAGAAACATATACAGTTGTGTTTAGAGTAGATGGGGTTCAACAAGGAGAGGCTCAAATAGTTAATTATGGAGAAACAGCAACTTCACCTGTTGTTCCTAAAAAAGAAGGATTTAAATTTGTGGGTTGGGATAAGGCTTTTGATAATGTTCAAGGTGATTTAGTAGTTAATGCAATTTATGTTGATTCTAATACAGTAACATATACAGTTGTATTTAGAGTAGATGGAGTTCAACAAGGTAATGTTCAAATAATTACTCATGGTTCATCAGCAACTTCACCAGCAAATCCAACAAAAGAAGGTTTTACTTTTACAGGTTGGGATAAAGATTTTACTAATGTTACCTCTAATTTAGAAATTAATGCTGTTTTTGTGTCAAATACAGCAACAACTTTTACAGTTGTTTTTAAAGTTGATGGAGTTCAACGTGGAAATATTCAAACAGTTGCTAAAGGTGAATCAGCAATGCCACCAACAAATATTACAAAAGTAGGATTTAAATTTGTAGGTTGGGATAGAGACTTTACTAATATTCAATCTGATTTAGTGATTAATGCAGTATTTGTTGCTCAATATACGGTTGTTTTTAAAGTAGATGGGATTCAAATGTTTCCTACTCAAACAGTTAGTCATGGTGAAACATCAAATGCTCCTCTTAATCCAACTAAAACTGGATATGAATTTATAGGTTGGGATAAACCATATACAAACGTTACCTCTAATTTAGAAATTAATGCTATTTTTAAAGTGCTTAAATATAATGTTTTATTTAAAGTTGATGGAGCGACTGTCTCAACTCAAGCAATTGAATATGGCAAGGGAGCAACAGCACCAGCAAATCCAACAAAAGAAGGTTTTGCATTTATAGGTTGGGATAAAAGTTTTTCTAATATTACATCTGAATTAGTTGTTAATGCTATGTTTGCTGTTCAATATACAGTTGTTTTCAAAGTAGATGGAGCAGTTGTTTCAACTCAAACTGTTAATCATGGCGCAGCAGCAACAGCACCAGCAAGCCCATCTAAAATAGGCTATACATTTACTGGATGGGATAAGACATTTATTAATGTTACATCAAATTTAGAAATTAATGCAGTGTTTGTACCAGTGGGTGGCGAAACATCATATGCTCTTAATTTCTATGATGGTACAACTAAATTATCACTAGGTGTTAGTTCATATAAACCTTCAGAAGAAATAACTTTACCAGTACCTACTAAAGCAGGTTATGCTTTTGTAGGGTGGTTTTTATCAGATATCTCACTTTGTGAAATTGCGAAGATACAAAGTTCGTTTAATTATGATTTAACTTTATATAGTAGATGGATTAGTACGCAACAAAGTCAGTTAACAGCTCCAGCTAATGTTGGAGAGTTTACTCAAATAAATAAAAACCCACATTCAAGTGGGTCTGGTTATGTATATCAACCTGTTTTTCCATCAGGAGCTAGTACATCGGTTACGTTATACAATTGGGCAAGTAGTAATACAAGCGTTGCTACAATTAGTGCATATTCATCAATCTCAATTGCATCAGCTGGGTATGCTATCATTACTGCAACTTTAAAAACAAATTCAAGTGTTGTTTATTGGTGTGTAATTAAAACTTCAGCTGATGGAGTTGTTAAATCTAGTTTAGAAGAAGCAAATGCTCCAAATTATGTAACGGTTACTTTTAAATTAAGTGATACTCAAACAGTCCAAAAGCCTGTATTAAAGGGAGGCTTTGCAGTTGCACCAACACCACTTCCAAAATTTGGTCACATTTTTACTGGTTGGGTTGGTCAAAATGGTGAAACCATTTATAATATTTCAAAAAATACTACATTTATTCCAACATATGAGGTAGGCGCAAATTCATATGCTGGAAAAACAATTAGTGTTTTAGGGGATAGTATTACAACATATGCAGGATACATTCCTACAGGTTTTCCATATTTTTATCCTTATCCAACTGCAGAATTATCAGATGTAAATCAAACATGGTGGATGCAATTTATTAATTATTTTGGAATGAAGTTATTAGTTGATAATGCATATAGTGGTAGTACAGTTACAGGTACTGGTTCTTCAGCTGCTCAAACTACAACTAGATTATCACATTTATATATTGGTGATATAAAGCCTGATGTTGTTTTAATCCTAATGGGAGCAAATGATGCAGGAAGTTCTTATATTACATTAAGTCAATTTAATACTGCATATGGAATTATGATTAACAATATTAAGTCAGCTTCACCAAATTCTGAAATCATCCTTTGTACTCTTCCTTCAATTACTCTTTATACTGAGGCTGATCAAATATCTTATAATAATGCAATAAAACAACATGCTACAACTAATAGTTTAAAAGTTTTAGATTTTGCAAAAGCATTTACTCGTGCAGAAAGCACAACTTACTTAGTTGATTCTGCTCATCCAAATAAAGCTGGAATGATAAAGATAGCTAATGTTGCAATTGCTGACTTTAAAGCTGTTATTAAATAAAATAAAAAAAGCACAAATTTAAAAATTTGTGCTTTTATTTCATCCATTCAAACATATTATAATAAGTTTCATACATTCCAAGTTTTGTATATGTTTTTTTAGCGACTTGATTATTTTTTTCTACATAAAGTCTTAAACCACAAACATCTTTTTGTTTAAAAGCTTCCTCTTTAACAAATTCAAATAGAGCTTGAAAAATACCTTTTTGGCGAGAATCTTTATTAACATATACACTTTGGATCCACCAAAAGTTAGCGTTTCGCCAATCACTCCATTCAAAAGTAACAAGCAATTGTCCTAAGATTCCACCCTTTTCTTCATAGACATAATAACGTCCTTTACTTGGATCATTTAAGACTGCTCTAACACCCTTTGTAACAATGTTTTTTTGCAGGTCTAAATCTTCAGTTTCTTCAGCTAAAGCCATATTATACTCGATAATGCTTCGTTCGTCTTTTAAGTTTGCTATTCTTATCATAATTAGTTTACCTCTTAAAAGTATTATAGTATAATTAAATCTTTTTGTAAAGAAGAGGAAATTAAGAAAACTAAGTAGTTTTCACTACTTAGTTTGTTTTATCTATTAACTTATTAATTAGACTTAAGAATTCTTTTTTATAGACATCATTTTCAACACAGTTTAGATTATTAATACGATTTCTTGCTTGAATGAAGCTAGAGGTTCCTTTAAAACTTGAATTTCTCAAGACTAAACTTACTTCAACGATGCTTGAAATAAATAAGATATCTTCATTTGGTTCTATTACAATATCATCTTTAGAAACGCTTAAACTTTGTTCATAAATTTCTTCTTCGCCAACGGTAGGACTTTTATAGCGTAATAGAATGTTTCCTAAATCTTTAGCCTCTGATTCTTTTAATTTGATTTCATAAATAACTGTGACTCTATGACCTGCACCAATTTCTCCAGCATCAGTTGATTCTTCATCAAATTCTTCATCGGTTAATAATTTGTTTTCATAACCGATTATGCGAAATGAAGAAACAGTTTCTTCATTGAAAGTAATTTGAGCTTTAGCATCACGAGCAACGGTAAATAGTGTACCATTAATATCTTCAATTAGAGCTTTTTTTGCTTCAAGAATAGTATCAATATAGGCATGATTTCCATTTCCTTTACTGGCAAGAGTTTCTAGTTTATTATCTTTATAGTTACCATAGCCAAATCCTAAAACAGATAGATATATTCCTGTTTCTTTTTTTTCTGAAATAAAAGCTTCTAGGTCACTAGGTGAACTAATTCCAACATTGAAATCTCCATCAGTAGCTAAAATTACTCGGTTATTTCCACCTTCAATAAAATGTTTTTCAGCAAGTTCGTAAGCTCTTTGGATTCCTTTAGCTCCTGCAGTAGTACCACTTGCATATAAATCAGAGATAATCGCTGAAATACGAGCTTTTTCATATCCCATACCACCATCTAGTAAGACTTGATCACTTGATGCATAAGTAACAATCGAGATAACATCATCATCTCCTAGGGCTTCTAGTAAAAGAATAAAAGCTTCTTGAACTAAAGGTAGGCAGTTGCTTCTATTCATTGAACCTGATACATCAAGTAAGAAAACTAAATTATTTTTTATTTCATCTTTTTCAATTGGAGCTGCTTTCATTCCAATCATTAAAAGATTAGACTTTTCATTCCAAGGAGTTGGAATGATTGATGCTTGCATAGACATTATTTCATCATTGCTTGGATCAGCGTAATCATAAGAAAAATAATTAATCATCTCTTCAATACGAATTGCATTAGGACTGATAGTTCTATCGTTTAATACCATACTTCGAAAGTTTGAATAAGCTGCAGTTGATGCTGACAGTGAAAAAGCAGAAGTAGTTTTAACAGAAGTATCAATAAATCTAACTTCTCCAATTTTGTTGTATTCATCTAAAGTAAGCCCATCATGAATAAAATTCATCTGAGGATAATCATAATGGCCACAACCACTAAGAGATAATAATAATCCTAGTAATAAAACAATAAACCATGTTTTTTTCATATTTAGTCTCCTTAAATAGTTTTTCTTGATTTCATTATACATTTTAAAAAAAGAATTGTCAAAAAAATTGGCTTTTACTAAATGATAATTTAAGAGTTAATTATGTTACTACTAGTTAAATGAATTTTCTTTTAGTTTATAAAAAAATATGATAAAATAACTAGTAGGATGGATAAAACAATGATAAAGGAAACGACTTATAAAGAATATATTGAAGAAAATGAATTTTTAGTTTATGCTCCTCGTGGGGTTAGTATGTTACCTTTAATTAAAGAAGGAATAGATTCTGTTAGACTAGTTAAAATCAAACGCCCTATTAAAAAATATGATGTATTATTATACAGTAGAGAAAATGGTAGTTGTGTACTTCATAGGGTAGTAAGGGTATGCAAAGAAAGTTATGATATGATGGGAGATAACCAGTGGATTATTGAAAGGGGCGTAAAAAAAGATAATATAATAGCTTTAATGGATGGGGTTTATAAAGGAGAAAAATTTATTAGCATAAACAGTTTTAGATATAAAATATATGCAAGATTTAGAGTTTGGTTTCGCTTTTTTAGAAGAGTTAATAATTATATAAAAAGAAGGGTTTTTAAAAGAAACAATAAGGAGAAAAATAAATGAGAAAAGTCTTTATAATTTTAAGCACATTTTTAATTTTGTTTTTAGTTGGATGTGGGGATAAAACAAAAGCAATTTCAGTTGAAATTGGTAATATAACAATGAATGATGAAGGATTAGTAGTAAGTTTTACTTTAGATGATCCAAGTCTAACTAAACTAAAGATTTCTAAAGTAGGACTAATTTATAAGGTTTATAAAGAAAATGAAGTTTTAACTAAATCAAGTTCTTTAGGTTTAAAAGAACAAGCCTTTAATCAAGAAGAAGTAGAGTTTGTTATGAGTGATTTTTTGGAAGATACTTATACAAAGACCTTGCAAATAAAAGTTTTTATTGAAACAGAAGATGAGAAAATAAAATATTCAGAAAAATTTAAAACTTTTTGTTTGTATGATATAGCAAGTAGTCTTTCTACTGCTTATGCATTAATGATTTTATCTCAAACAGAAGATTCTTATATTGAAGAGGTTTCATTAAATGTAGATTATCAAAACTATCAAATAGAAGCATTAGATGAATCATATGAAGCGACTATTACAACTGATTATAACTTTATAACAATAATAGTTAACATAAAAGAGACTAAACGCTTAAAAGAAGGTTTTACATTTATTATTAATAACAAAACAATTGAAAAGGGAGAATATACAGTAACAGATAATTCTATTACATATATCAAAGAAGATCCTAATTGGACAAAACCGTATTAATTGTTGAGTAATATTTGTTAGAATTGGTTGATAAAAAATAAAAAATATGTTAACATGAGGTGTAGTGTTTTTTTAAAAGGCTATTTAATGAAGGAGGTATATTAATGAAGGAAATTTATCAAAAACCGATTGTTGAAATCGTAAAATTTGAAGAAAGCGAGATTAGAACTGATACATCTACAATGGACTTTGGTGTAAATGATTGGTTCGAAACAGGGGTTTAGAATTATGATGAGAAAAATTAGTATTTTTAGTATTTTATTCGTTTTATTGGCTTTTGTGTGTGTTAATTTTGTAAAGGTTAACGCAGAAGGTTATTCTGGAGCAATGCTTCCAGGAGCTTCAATTAGAACTGCAGGAGAACAAGGGTTGAAGTTTTCAGCAACTTTTGATGCAGCCTATTTAAATGATGAAAGAGGATTTTTCGTTATTTATGGTGAGGCAACACAAGCTGATTTATTAGCAGTAATTAATCATGCAACACCTGTTATTAATGGAAAAGAAGTTAAAAAAGCTACGACTACATTTAGTAATACTTGTGCAACAATTTCAGTTGTTTTAACTGGTATTCCAGTAAATGGTTATGCTCAAGCAATTACAGTTATTGGATATGCTCATAATGCGACTGATGGATATACATTAGTTGAAAGCCAAGTAACTAGAAGTATTGCTGAAGTTGCATTAAATGCTGCAAAAGCCGGTGATGGTGCAAGTGTTTCTACTGTATTAACAGATATTGGAGCAAACTTCTTTAAATATGGTTTTGATAAGTTTGGAAATTATGTAGTTTCTAATCCATTATATGAATATGATCATGAGAATTTACGTGCTGAATTTATCGCTGACTGGAATAGTTTTACAGGGACAACATTTACTACTCTTGTTGGCCTAGATTTCTTTACAAGTGCAAAAGAAGGTTTAACTGATGCAATTGGAAGTAATAAGAATTTAGCACCAAGCAACATTTATAAATTCTTTAATAATCCTGCAATGAATGCTAAATGGGGTTGGTTCTTAGATTATATTACTAGTGTAGATGGTACAACACACCCTTCTCGTCAAATTGTTGCGATAAAGGGAGATGGTACTAATGGTACATACACTTTATATCACGCTGATCAATTATCATATTCAATCGTTAACTTCTTTAACTTTTCATATGTTGTAGGTGGATATACTGCAATTAACTTCCCTGCAGCTCCAGAAAAATATAATACAGTTTCTAATTATAACAATAAAATATATGCTGATTATGCAAGTTATGATGGGTATATATATAAGAACAAAACAATTACTGTTCCAGCAGGTCCACTAAAAGAACATTATACTTTCCAATATTTTAATGATGGAGAAGCAAATGTAAATGCTGGAGCAACATATACAGTAACTAAAGCTGTTAGATTAACTCCTCAATATACAGCAAATCCATACACACTTAGATATTATGATGGATCAACTCTTATTGAATCATTAAATGATACATATACAGTTGAACAAGCAAAGACTCTACCAACAACATATTCAAAAGATGGTTATATATTTGAAGGATGGTATGATAATCCAGAGCTTAATGGTAGTGCAATTGTATCATTCCCTGCTGGAACATCAGGAAATAAAACTTATTATGCAAAAATGACTTTAGGAAGTCCGTTTACTATAACGTTTAATTTGAATGGTGGACATTGGGGTTATGCAACTAGACAAGATATGGTAGATGATTTCCTTGAAGACTATAGAGTTTTCTATAATACTGCTACAAGTTCAAGTTTAACTGCAATTACTTTACTTGTTAGTGGTGACCCTGGATATGATGCTGGCACAGCATTAGTAGCTAGACTTGATAATCCAAGTGCTGATCTAGTAGATATTTTTACTGATGATACATTCTACAATAAATGGATTTGGATAATTCAATATACAAGAGGTATACGTACTTCAGGTCAAGCTGATTTTGATGCATTAATTAATAAAACTGCAACTTCAAGTAGTTCAACAGTAAAATATGAATTATGGGCTTTCTTAGCTGGAAGAGTTAGAACTAGCTGGCCAGCAAGCAGTGATTATACAATACCTGCTAACGCAAATGGATTCTGGGCAGCTCATTTCCAACAAACAAGCATTACTTATAATACACCACAAAGCTCATTACCTCCTTTATATAAAGATAATAATATATTTGATGGATGGTATACAGATGCAACTTGTATGAGTCCAGTAGTTTACCCAATTTCAGCAAATGCTACTTTACATGCTGGTTTTACTCCTAACTAAGAGTAATAAAACTTTTTTGGCTATTCTCAGATTTTGAGAGTAGCCTTTTTTTGAAAATTGAAATTACTTTTAGTTTATAATAAAGTATGATAAAATATGATATGGAGAAAAAATATGTATTATAAAATTGCTGGATTAACTGTCCAAATGAAGCCTAAATATAAACCTTTAATAGAACAAATTAATCCTTATTTATATGATGGTAAAATAGAAAAAATAGATTGTATTATTCCAGATGGAGAAGATGTAATACACCACTATCAAAAAAAGCATCCTAAATTGTCCGTTGGAGATGCTGAATATATCTTATATGGAGCTTACTTTTATGATGTATTATTAGGTCATCAAGGAATTTTATTACATGCATCTTGTATAGTTTATGAAAATTATGCATATTTATTTTCAGCACCTTCTGGTACTGGAAAATCAACTCATACAAAACTTTGGACTGAAGTTTTTCCTGAATCATTTATATTAAATGATGATAAACCAGCAATTAGATATGAAGAAGATACTTTCTTTGCTTATGGGACACCTTTTTCTGGTAAAAATGATTTAAGTAAAAATGAAAGATATCCAATTGCAGGAATTGCTTTCTTAAAAAGAGGAGAAAAAAACAAAATAAAAAAAATGAATGCGCGTGATGCAATCATTAATTTTTTAAGTCAAACAATGCGACCAACTAATGAAAAGCGCCTTGATCAAGTAACTGAGATTCTAAATTTAATAATTAAAAAAATTCCAATTTATGAACTAGAATGTAATATAGAAAAGCAAGCGCCTTATGTATCATATAGTGCTATGAAAAGGTGAATTATGAATAAAGATGTTATTAGAATTTTGTATTATATTATAAATAAAAAAGAAACACTTGAGGCTATAACTTCATATAAAGAAGTAGTTGATCTTTTTAAAGCGCATAGTTTAGAACCTTTTTTATGGCATGCTTTAAAACAAGGTTTAATTACAAGTGATGAAAAAGAAAAAGAAGAAATAAACTTAATTCGTCAAACCGCAATCTTTAGAGCTACAATTCAAGAAGAAGAATTTAAACTTATAAAAGAAGAATTTAAAAAAGAAAAAATTTTATTTTTGCCTTTGAAAGGCTTTATTATAAGGGATGCCTATCCTTCACTTGAAATGCGCAGTATGGCTGATATTGATATTTTAGTTCAACCTAAAGACTTAAAGCAAATAAAACCTATTATGAAATCACTAAATTATGATATAATAAAACTAGGTGGAAATCATGATGTTTACATGAAAAAACCTTGTATGAATGTAGAGTTGCATCGTGATATGATAGATGAGTCAATTAAACTTTCAAAATATTATAAAGATATTTGGAAAAAAGTTATTAAAATTGAAGATACAAGTGAATACAGTCTATCAAAAGAAGACCATTACTTATATATTATAGCTCATAGTGCTAAGCATTATGAAAGTGGAGGAATGGGAATTAGATTTGTTTTAGATATTTACTTTTATTTAAAGAAACATAAAAATTTAAATAAAGAGTATATTAAAAAAGAATTAGAAAAACTAACTCTAAGAGATTATGAAGAAAGGATTACTAGACTTGCTAGTAATTGGTTTGATAAATTAGTCTTTGAAGAAGATGATGAAGTGATGGCTAAATATATTTATGAAAGTGGAATCTATGGAAGAATTGACAATAAAGTCCAAGCAGCACTTGCAAAAGATGATGGTAAAGGTTCTATTGCTGCTAAAAAAAGAAGATATTTCTTTAAACAAGCATTTCCATCATTTAAAGAAATGAAAAGGAAATATCCTTCACTTAAAATTTGGTTTATCTTTTTACCATTTTATTATTTACATAGAATTTTAAAAGCTATCTTTAAAGGACATGCCTTAGAAGAAGTTAGGCAATTAAAAAGAGTTGATGAATCTCAAATAAAAAAACATAAAGAAATGAAAGAAAAAACTTTGGAGGAAAAAAATGAGAAAATTTTTTAAAGATTTTAAGGCTTTTATTACTAAAGGTAATATTTTAGACTTAGCTGTAGCGGTTGTAATTGGAGCTGCTTTTAATGCAATTATAAGCAGTTTGGTAAAAAACATTATAATGCCTTTAATTAGTTTGGTTACTGGCGGGGTTAGTGTTAATGATTGGAAGTGGGTTATTACTGCGGCTGATGAGGCCAATGGTGTAGCTGAATCTGCAATTTATTATGGTCTTTTTATTCAATCTATTATTGATTTTTTAATTATTGCTTTTTCGATTTTTGTTGTCTTAAGAATAGTTATGAAAGCTAAAGGTGGATTATCAATAGTTAAATCAAAACTTTCAAGAGAAGAAAAGAAAGAAATGAAAGCTTTAGGATTAAATCATAAAAATCCTAAAGATTTAGAAAAATTTGAAGAAATTCAAAAAGAAAAAGCTTTGAAGGAAGAAGAAGAAAGATTAGCTAAAGAAGAATTAGAAAGAATAAATAATCCTAGCGAAATAGATTTACTTAAAGAGATTAGAGATTTGCTTAAAAAATAGACTTAAATTGAGACTTAAAATTTGGTTTTAAGTCTCATATTTTTTAGTATTTTTTTAAAGTATTTTGTGGTATAATTCTTTATAAGTGGAGGAAACTAATGAAAAAAGTTTTAAAATTGTTTTCTTTAATAATATGCTTTTTAGTCTTTGGCTTTTTATATCAAGAAAAGATATTTGTTAGTGCAGAAGAAGTTTCAATGATTTTAGAATTTGATACTACAAAGTCAGCTGGTACTAAAGTTATTCTTCCGATAGGAACTGCGATGGGCCTTACTAATTGTACTATTAATTGGGGAGATGAAACAGCACTTGAAAATATTACAGAACCAGGATTAATTAATCATGAGTATGTAAGTGAAGGGATATATCAAGTTGAAATTACTGGTACTTATGATAGTTTTGGATATGGAGATAGTATTCCTACTGATATAGATGCTTGTAGTAAACTTGTTAGAGTAGTTAGTTTTAGCAATTTAGATAATCTTAATTTATCAGGAGCATTTTACGGAGCAATTAATTTATTAGAAGTACCCAGTGTGCTTCCTAGTGGAGTTATAAATATTTCTAAAATGTTTTATGGTTGTACTAGTTTTAATCAAAATTTAAGTGGTTGGGATTTTTCTAATATCATAACAAGTGAAAATCTTACTGATGCATTTTATAACACTTCAATGAATGTTGATAATTATGATGCTTTACTAAATAATTTAAATGAAACAGTTACACTTCCTAATAATGTAAGTTTTAATATGGGATTAAGTGTAAAATGTAGTTTAAGAGGAAAAACTGCCAAAGATGCTTTAACAACAAAATCTTGGACTATTATAGATGGTGGAGTTGTTTCAATTGATGTTTCTGTAAAAGATGCTACTAAAATATATGGAGAAAATGATCCAAACTATACCATAGAATATAATGGCTTTATTATAGGACATGGTATAGAAGAAATAACAGGAGATGCTAGTTTTGAAAGAGAAGAAGGTGAAAATGTAGGAACTTATACAGTTTCAGTTAGTGGTCTTATTTCTACATTTTATGAGATTAATTATCAAACTGGTGTTCTTTCAATTACAAAAGCAAATTATGATATGGGTGAGGTTAATTGGGATTATATAGAACCCTTTACTTATGATGGAATAGAAAAGGAAGTAAAATTAATTAATTTACCAGCAGGAGTTAGTATTAAAAACTATACAAACAATAAAAAGACTGAAGCTGGTAGTTATATTTCAAATGTTAGTTTTAATTATGATACAACTAATTATAACAAACCAGTTTTTGTTAATCTTGTTTGGACTATTTTAAAAGCTGATTATGATATGAGTGAGGCTAATTGGGATTATATAGAACCTTTTATTTATGATGGAGAAGTAAAGAGTGTTGTTTTAGTAAATTTACCAAATGGAGTTAATGTTTTAAATTATTATGGAAATGAAAAAACAAATCCAGGTAAATATACTGCAAGTGCTTTGTTAAGTTATGATGCTGTTAATTATAATGCTCCTTTTATAGATACTTTAAATTGGAAAATACTTGCTCCGCAAACTGCTCCAAATAATGTTAAAGGAGTTCTTCAAACTTCTATTTTTCATAATGATGCTAAAATAATTAATGTTAATAATTTTATGGAATTTAAAGAAGAAAATGCTTCTGAATGGATTAGTATTGATGCTAGTGAAGTAACTGGACTTTCATCAGGTGTTTATTTAGTTAGATTTAAAGAAAAAGAAGGCTTTATAGCAAGTCCTTATGTTAGAGTTAATTTAGTTAAATTGTTTTTTAGTATTAATGGTGAAGAAGATATAATCATTACAAATGTTGATAATGCAACATTAAATGTTAACCTAATAGAAGAAAAAGAGACATTATATAAAGATGTAAATAGTTTAGTTAAAACTAATTTTAAAAAAAATACTATTAAGACTTTATATGAAATTAATTTAACTAAAGAAGAAGTAGTTTATAATCCAGATAGCGTTGCAAATGTTAAACTTTTAATTCCTTTAAAATTAAGAGAAGTAGAAAAAATAATACTTATTCATTATCAAACAGAAGAGGTATCAGAAATTTCTTTCACAAGAAATGGTGATTATCTAGAGTTTGCTGCCTCATCTTTTGGTTATTATGGAATAGTTACACCAAGTGAAGGGGGTAACTGGCTTATGATTATTGCAATTATTACATTGCTTGTAATAAGTTTTTTGTCAACTGCTTTTGGATATAAATATTATATTAAAACTTTTAGAAAAACATGAAAAAATTAAAAGTTTTTTCTTTAAGTATTAAGTTGAAAATGTTATAATAGAATTGGTGATAATAATGAAAAGAATTATTAAATATTCTTTTGTTTTGATAGTTTTATTTTTTTTGGTTGGCTGTCATAACAGCAATGTAACTAAAGAATATACAATAAAGTTTTACGTAGATGGTCTTTTAGCTGAAACTCAATTTGTTCATGCAGGAGGAGATGCAATCAGTTCGCTTGAACCACCAAGAAAAGATGGCTATACTTTTGTTGGTTGGGATAAAGAGTTAGTAAATATTCATAGTAATTTAGAAGTTAATGCAGTTTTTGAGGAAATCGTTTATAGATATAATGTTAGGTTTTATGATGGTGAGCTTGCTTTAGATCATCAAGTGGTAATTAAAAATCAAGGAGCTGTGGCACCACATCCACCGAAAAGAGTTGGTTATAATTTTATAGGTTGGGATAAAAACTTTGATAATGTAGTTGCTGATATGGATGTTTATTCTACATATAGTCTAATTACTTATACAATAAATTATTTTGAAGGTGAAAACAAATTAACTTTAATACCTAATTCTTATACAATTGAGGATGTGGTAATGTTACCTACTCCTATTAAAGATGATTATATTTTTGATGGATGGTATGAGGATTTAAGTTTTGAAAAAAGAGTTTCGTCTCTTTTACCAGGAACAATAGGTAATAAAAATTTATATGCAAAGTTTGATGAAAAAGAAATAGAAGAAACAACATCTTATACTGTTAGTTTTCTAGATTATAATGATAATCTAATAGAGACTCAAACTGTAATTAAAGGCAAGAATGCAATTCTACCAAGTGCTCCAATAAGAAATGGATATTTGTTTTATGGCTTTGATAAATCGCATTTAAATATTCAAGAGGATACAACGTTTAAAGCAACTTATATTGCAGGAGAAAATGTCTTTGCTGGAAAGAAAGTTGCGATTATGGGAGATGACCTTTCAACTTATAGTGGTTCTATGTTAGAAAACGATTCATATCTTTATCCTTATAAAGCATCAAATGTTACTGATGTAAATCATATGTGGTGGATGCAGTTAATTAATAAATTAGGGATGGAAATTCTAATTAATAATTCATATAGTGGTTCAACTGTTAAAACAATATCAGATACTTTGGCTGCAGGTGAGGCAGATTTAAGGATTGCAAACTGCCAAATAGAAGATAGTGTTCCTGATTATATTTTTATTTTTATGGGATTAAATGATTGTCGTTCAAATGTAAATGCTCATGATTTTAACACTGCTTATACTAATATGATTGATAAGTTAAAAACAGCATATCCAAGTGCAAAAATCATCTTATGTTCTTTAATAACAGGTCCTTTTACAACAGGATATGGTGATATTGCAGGATATAATACTACGATTAGATCGCTTGCTTTATTAAATGGATTTAGCTTGCTTGATTTTGAAAATGCCATCAATGTTAATAATTATGATACTTATATTTGTGATGACCTTTATCTTAATCATGCAGGTATGAATGCATTATATAATCAAGCATTAATAGATTTAATAAAATAAAAAAAGGAGAAAAAAATGAAAGATTACAAAAAAATTGCTAGGGAAAAAATGGCGAAACAAAACCATATGCATGCTTTAGTTTACTTTGTGTATGCAGTTATATCTGGAGTTGCAACAACTGCTACATATGGTGTTGGTTCATTAATTGTTGCAGGTCCACTAGAAGCTGGATTTAGCAAGTATTTAGTTGAGGTGTCAGAAGGACAAACAGGAAAACTTGAAACTTTATTTAAAGGGTTTAATGAATTTATTAGATATTTTGTTGTTGGTCTTTTAAAAACGATTTTTATTATATTATGGTCAATACTATTCTGGATTCCTGGAATTATTAAAGCGTTAGCTTATTCAATGGCTTATTTTATTATGATTGATGATCCTAAGATTGAAGGTAATGCTGCTATTACAAAAAGTAGAGAAATCATGAATGGAAATAAAGGAAAATTATTTGGTATTTATTTATCATTCTTCCCACAAATTTTATTAGGAATTATTACTTTTGGTATTTATTTCTACTGGTTAATTCCAACAATGTTACTTGCAAAATATGAATTTTATTTAGATATAACTGGTAAAAATGCAGAAGTTGTAGAAGCTGAAATAGTTTCTGAAGAACCAAAATCTGCTTCAAAAGCAGAAGAAACAGAAAAAGAAACTGAAGAAGAGGCTAATGAAGAGTAAAAAAAGAAGTATTTCTTGAAAAACCCCTAGATTCTAGGGGTTTTTTGATAAAAAAAGTAAAAAAAGCCTATGCAAACGCTTTTAAAAATGGTATAATATAAGTATAAGGAAATATTCTTTGTTTGTATTTTCTTAAATTTTCGAAAGGAGAGAAGTATGGCAGAAAAGAAAGTGTTACCTGTAGCTGATGACAAAGTTATCGCAGAATACATCCAAAAGCAAATGAGTGAATTTAAGGCAGGCGATATCCTTAAAATTCTTAAGTTAGAAAAGGAGGCACACATCCATTTCTTAAAGAAAGGTCAAAAGGTTTCAATGAATAGACATATTACATTAGAACCTGTTAAAAAACCTGCTAGAAAATGGAAGAGTCCTATTGATGGGAAAACGTATGATATTGCAGCTTCTGTAACAACAAAAGCTAAATTATCAAGCTCATTGAAAAAACTTTAAAAATAGTATTAAGAAGGGGGAAGGCGATATTTTAAAATATCGCCTTTTATAACTTTTTAATATTTATTAATTGTGATATAATTGATTTGTATTTAAGGAGTAGATGTATGAGAATTTTAGTGATTGATGGACAAGGTGGAAAACTAGGAGCTGAAGTTATTAATTTAATTAAAAATAAGTTTGAAAAATTTGAAATTATAGCGGTTGGAACAAATGCTTTAGCAACGCAGGCCATGTTAAAGGCTGGTGCTAGTGTTGTTGCAACAGGAGAAAATCCAGTTGTAGTGAATGCAAAAAAAGTCGATGTTATTATAGGACCTTTAGGAATTGTGATTGCTGATGCTTTTCATGGCGAGGTTACTCCTAAAATGGCTTTAGCAGTAGCTCAAGCTGAAGTTAAAAGAATTTTTATTCCAATGAATAAATGTGATAATATTGTGGCTGGACTAACTAATCAAACAATGGGTGATATCTTAGAAGATATTATAAAACATCTTGACACAATTTATAAAGATATGGTATAATCGGTTTTGTAAGCAAGAAGCTTATCTAAAGTACTGAAGTACATAAATAAAAAAGTATCATGAAGGTGCCAATTTTTTTGGTACCTTATTTTTATGGGAGGAGAATAAAAAATGAGTAAAAGAAGTAAATTAATTTTAAGAATATCTTTATCGGGTATGTTTTTAGCACTGGCTATGGTATTACCACTTTTAACTGGCCAAATTCCAGAAATTGGTCAAAAACTTTCACCAATGCATATACCGGTTTTAATATGTGGTTTTATTTGTGGGTGGCCGTATGGTTTGGCGGTTGGATTTTTTGCACCATTATTGAGATTTTTAATTTTTGGAATGCCACCAATTTATCCATATGGTTTAGCGATGGCATTTGAAATGGCAGTTTATGGACTTTTAACTGGAATACTTTATGTAGTATTTGTTAAAAGGAATGTAAACAATCTTTTTGCAATCTATGTTACTTTAATAGTTTCTATGCTAGCTGGTAGAATGGTGTGGGGAGTTGTAAGATATCTAATAGCTGTTTTAGATGGAACAATGGTTTTCACGTTTAAAATGTTTATGGGAGGAGCTTTTATTAATGCTTGGCCTGGAATTATCCTACATATAATTTTAATACCAGCTATTTTACTGGCACTAGATAAAGCTAATTTATTAAACAAACTGAACTTACCAGAAGAAGAAATAACTTTTGAAGAACAAGAGGAAAAGTAAAAGGAGAGAATAAAAACTTCCTTTAGGTTAAAAACTTAAGGGAAGTTTTTATTTTTTTAAAAGTAAAACAATTATTTCTTTTATATTAGTTTAAAAAATGGTAAAATAATAAAGTAAAGAAAAGAGCGTAGAATATGAAAACATTAAAAGTTGGAAAAGATTATAATATGGAAATTACTTCTCTTACGCATGAGGGCTTAGGTGTAGGTAGAATTGATGAGATTGCGGTATTTGTTTATAACGCTTTAGTAGGAGAAGAAACAGTTATAACTATTACTGAAGTGAAAAAGAGTTTTTGTTTTGGAAAAGTAAAACAAATAATTAAAAAAAGTCCTGATAGAGTAAAACCCGTTTGTTCATTATATGGAAGATGTGGAGGCTGCAATTTTATGCATTTAGCCTATGAAAGTCAATTAGAGGCTAAATTAGAGATATTTAAACAGATTTTAAAGCGCCTTGGGAAACTAGATTGTGTAAAGGTAGAAGAAGTGATTCCTGCAAGTAAAATATATAATTACAGAAATAAAGTAGTTATTTTTTTCAAAGAAGTAAAAGGCGATATTATTTATGGCTTTTATAGAAGAGAGACTAATCAAATTGAAAGAATGGAAAAGTGTTTCTTGTTTAACGAGAAAATATCTAGTATTTTAAAAACGATTAAAGAGTTTATGTTAAAAGATCTTGAAAACAATTTTATTACAAGTGTTTCTTTTAGAAATAATGATAAAGATGAATTTATAGTAGGTTTAAATGTTTCAAGAAAGAAATCTCATTTTTTAAAAACTTTAACTGTAGAGCTTGTTGAAAAACATAAAAGTATTATTTCAATTGTTGTTTGTGAAGAAGAAAAGAATAAATATAATACACTTTTTGGAAAAGGTAGAATTAAGGAAAATATCTTAGGCTTCAATTATAATATTTCAATTGATGATTTCTTTCAAACAAATAAAGAACAAACTGAAAAACTATATTCTAAAGTTTTAGAATATGCAGGAAATAATTTAGGGGTTGTTGTTGATGGGTATTGTGGGGTTGGAAGTATGACTCTACCTTTATCAAAAGTTTCAAAGAAAGTTTATGGAATTGAAATAAATGAAACTTCAGTAAATGATGCGATTAGAAATAAAGAGATGAATAATGTAAATAATGTTCATTTTATTTTAGGAAAAACTGAAGAAAAGATTAAAGAAATTAGTGAAGAAATTGATTTAATTGTGATAGATCCTCCAAGAAAAGGATGCGATGCATCACTTTTAAATTCAATTATTTCTAAAAAAATAGAAAAGATAATTTATGTTTCATGTAATCCTGCAACTCTTGCAAGGGATTTAAGAGTCTTAAGTGATGAAGGATATGAAATAAAAGAGATTTCTTTGTTTGATATGTTTCCCAATACGACACATATTGAGACAGTAGTTTTGCTGACTAATAAATAGTCCGAAAAAGCAAAAATAGGGTTAAGATTAGATATTTAAAGGTGTTTTAACCTAAAATTTGGACTTAAAGTTAATTCGTACGATATTCAAAGTTTCTCAGCACTAGAGTTGTTTCAATTTAGGGGTGAAGCAACAAAGCGGAGATGTCCAAGGTAACTTTAAAATATTAACAAATTCAATCTAAATTAAGGGTAAGCATTTGCCCAAGATGTGATGGTATTTTAGTTGGACGTGAATGTAAGTATGGTAAGTTCTAATATGTTTAAATTATCCTAAATGTATTTTTATACTTAATAAGAAGTAGGAAGGGAGAATTTTATGACGATGAATCCTAAAAAGATTTTAGATGATATTAGATTATAGCAAGAACAAATATAAAAAGGACATTTCATCTATAGCTAATCAAAAAGAAAAACAAATGACAGATGAAATTGTTGAAAAATTAAAGAAATATAATTTAAGCATTGAAACTAATTATAAAATTAAAAATGGAACTAAAGATTTAGCCGAATATGACATGCTGGCGTTTGATAACGAAAAAAATGATTTGTATATTTGTGAATTCGAATGGTATTTTGTTGGAGATGGCGAAAAAGAACATAAGAGACTCGATGATAAAATTAAGGAAGCAATCAAACATCGACATAATAAAAATAAATATATTTTGGATAATCCACAAAAAATATGTGATGAATTATTTGATAAGAAAAAGGTTAATAACGTTTATGAAATATTAATTTCTCAGAACTTTAGTGGTACGTCAAAACATGATATGACAGTTATTGATTTTGAAACTCTACAATGGAGCATTGAAAGGTATGAAATATTTAAAGAGTTAATGGGTTATTTCTTAACTGGAGAATATAGAGAATCAATACCTGTTGAAGATATAATTGTAGATGCTGAAATAGAGGGCTATAAATTCAGATTTTATCGTATGTGTATAAGTAATAATAATGGGAGGATATAATAGTATGAAAAAAGTATTAAAATTATTTGTTGTTTGTAATTTGTTTTTGTTTTTATTTTGTTTAACATCCTGTGTTTCAACTGGTGATTTGATGGGAAATAATCCAACTAGTAACTCAACAGTTGAAACAATGAAAAAGCATACAGTTCGATTGACGATGGACAATTACCAAACATACATTGAAATTAGGGGAATATCTGGAGAATCAGCAACAACTTTTAATTTCGAAGGTGCATTATCTTATGCTTATTATGACAATGTGGTAATAAGTTATAAAGTTAACGGTGAACCAAGAGAAACAAAGTTAAATGCTGGTGGATATGGTAGATATTATTCGTCATTAAGAATGGCATCAAGCACTGCAGAAATTATTGGTGTTTCAGGCAGCGTAATCTATTGGATGTAAGTAATTTATCAGCATTAAATTTTATTGCATCCATATAAAAGGTGTATCTTATTAACAACAAAAAACAAATAAAAATTATAGTGTCTTTACTTTCTTTTAAAAATAGTTATTGACATATGCCAAAAATGGTGTATAATAAAAGTAGATGGCATATGCCATAAACTATTAAGGAGGTGAAAACATGCCAAGAAGAGATGGTACTGGTCCTATGGGTTTAGGTTCAATGACTGGAAGAGGCTTAGGTAATTGTGAGGTTTCAAAAGAAGGAGCAACTCTTGGAATGGGTTATGGATTTGGTCGAGCTTGCAGACGCGGAATGGGGCGTGGGGCAGGTAGAGGTATGCTAATTAATCAAAATCCTTCTAAAACACAAAAAGAATGGCTAGAAGAACAAAAAGAGTTTTTAGAAAAAAGACTTGAAGTTATTGATAAAGAACTAAAGGATCTATAAAGAGTATTTTAAAATAACCAGAGATTCTCTGGTTATTTTAAAAATAAATGGAGGTAAGATATGGCAAGACCTAGAAAATTTAGAAATGTTTGTGGGTTACCAAAACAAAAAAAATTTGGACCTCTTGATTTTCCAGTTGATGGGGATTATATAAATATGACTGTAGATGAATATGAAGTTATTAGACTTATTGATCTAGAAGGGTTTAATCAAGAAGAAGCAGCCAAACAAATGAATGTTGCTAGAAGTACAGTTCAAGGAATTTATGTTGAAGCAAGAAAAAAGTTAGCAGAATCTTTAGTAAATGGTAAGGCTCTTTTAATAGAAGGTGGAGAATATCGTTTGTGTGATGGGTTTGGTAATAGATGCGGAAGAGGTTGTCATAGGAAAAGACGTGGAAGAGGATTTAATGATGATAATAATTTTGAAGGAGGTAATTTATGAAAATAGTAATTCCGGTAGATGAAAAAAAGATAGAATCAAATGTATGTATATCTTTTGGTAGAGCACCTTATTTTCTTATTTATGATGTAGAAAACAAACAAAGTGTATTTATTGATAATAGTGCAGCGATAAGTACAAGAGGTGCAGGAATAAAAGCTGCTCAAATAATCGTTGATAATAAAGCAAATGTTTTAATAACACCACGCTTAGGAGAGAATGCAGCTGATGTTTTAAACCATAGTGAAGTAAAAATTTATAAAGCTTTAGATGCTAATGCAAAAGATAATATTGCTGCATTTTTAGCAGGAAAGCTTTCTTTGCTTGATGATGTTCATGCAGGATTTCATATGCATGAGGCGAAATAATATGAGGCTAGCTGTCTTAAGTGGAAAAGGTGGGACAGGGAAGACATTAGTATCGGTGAATTTAGCAGCATTATTAAAAGAGGCTATTTATATAGATTGTGATGTAGAAGAACCAAATGGACATTTGTTTTTTAAACCAGATATTTTAGAAGAAGAAGAAATATTAGTAAAAATTCCAGAAGTAGATAAAAACTTATGTACTGGTTGTAGAAAGTGCGTTGAATTTTGTATGTTTAATGCTCTTGCTTATATTAAAGATAGACTTCTTGTTTTTAATGAGGTTTGTCATTCTTGTGGGGGCTGTCTTTTGGTTTGCCCTGAAAAAGCTTTAACTGAAAAAAATAAGGTTATTGGTCAGGTTAAAAAAGGAGTTTCAGAAGAAGTTATTATATATTCAGGGATTCTAAATACAGGTGAAGCATCAGGAGTTCCTATTATTAAGAGACTACTTTCAAAGAATAATTTAAAAACAGATAAACCTATTATTATAGATTGTCCTCCTGGTAGTGCTTGCATCGTAATGGAAAGTATTAAAGATGCAGACTTTTGTATCTTAGTAACTGAACCAACATTGTTTGGTGTTCATAATCTTAATATGGTATATGAACTAGTTAAGTTATTTAATAAACCATTTGGAGTAGTTATTAATAAATGTTTAAATGAAAAAAATCCAGCTGAAGAATTTTGTTTAGAAAAAGGTCTTAAGATTTTAGGTAAAATACCATTTGATAAGGATTTAGGATTATTAAATTCAAATGCTGAAATTGTTGTTAGAAAAACTGATAAATATAAGGAAATGTTTTCTTCCTTACTTAAAACAGTAATAAAGGAGGTAAAGCATAATGAAACAACTATTGATTCTTAGTGGTAAAGGTGGTACAGGAAAGACAACTATTGCAAGTGCTTTTATAAGGTTAGCTAATGCTAAAGCATATGCAGATTGTGATGTAGATGCACCTAATCTACACCTTATTAGTAGTTGGGAAACAAATCCTAAAAAAAGTGATTATTATGGATTACCAAAGGCAGAAATAAATTCTAATTTATGTATTCAGTGTGGAGAGTGTTTTAAAAATTGTCGCTTTGATGCTATTATAGAAGACAGGGAATATAAAGTAGATTCTTTTGCATGTGAGGGCTGTGCAGTTTGTGAGTTTGTTTGTCCAGTTGGTGCGATAAAGATGGTACCAGATGTTGCTGGAGAATTGATGCTTTATTTAGAAAAGGAAAAAGTATTTTCAACTGCTAAATTAAAGATGGGAAGTGGTACTTCTGGGTTATTAGTAAAAGAAGTAAAAAAACAAATGACATCAGTAGATGTAGGCGCTACTTTTTCAATTATTGATGGTTCTCCCGGTATAGGTTGTCCTGTTATAGCATCTTTGAGTGGTGTTGATATGGTATTAGTTGTAGCAGAACCTTCTATTTCAGGAATTACTGATATGGAACGTATTATAAAAACAGCTCTAAATTTTAGAATAAAGATAGCAGTTTGTATAAATAAATATGATACTAATCTTGAAAATTCTTTAAAAATTGAAGAGTTTTGTAATAAAAATAAACTATTCTTTATTGGTAAGATTCCTTTTGATACTAGTGCTATAAAAGCTATTAATAACGGAAAAAGTATTGTTGATATAATTTGTACTTCAGGAGAAGCAGTTAAGGGGATTTATCAAAAAGCAATAGATTTGCTTTTTAATTAAAAAAGGCGGTTAAATTTATGCTTATAAAAGTTTTAGTAGAAAATACTACTCTTACAAATGATTTTAAAAGTGAACATGGTTTTAGTTTATACATAGAAACAAAAAATAAAAAAATTTTATTTGATGTTGGTGCAAGTGGTTTGTTTTTAGAAAATGCAAAAAAGCTAGATGTAGATATTTCTAAGGTTGATTATTTGATAATCTCACATGGCCATTATGACCATGGAGGAGGTTTAAAAACTTTTTTAAAAGAAAATAAAAAAGCAAAAGTTTTTATTCATCACCTTGCTTTTGAAAAATATTATGCAAGACGCTTAAATGATAAGTTAGAATTCATTGGGCTTGATGAAAGTCTAAAAGAAAACAAACAAATTATATTTACATCAAATATTTTTAATATTAATGATGAAATTAAACTTTTTTCTAATGTTTTTAAAAAAGATGGACCTTTAAAATCAAATAGTGGTTTATTTAAAGAAAATAAAGGTGAAAAGATAATTGATAAATTTGAACACGAACAAAATCTTGTGATAAAAGATGAAGATAAAACTTTGTTAATTACAGGTTGTGCTCATAATGGAATTGTAAATATTTTAGAGCATTATTATCAAATGAAAGGCAAGATGCCTAATTATGTAATAGGTGGTTTTCATCTTTTTAGTCGATCTGGTGGAATGGAAGATCTTAATAGAATAGAAAATATTGCTAAATATTTAAATAAAACAAAAGCAAAGTTTTATACTTGTCATTGTACAGGTGAAGAACCATATAAAATACTAAAAAATATTATGAAGGATAATATAGATTATTTATCAACAGGTAGTGTTAATATTTTAAAATGAAAAGGAGGAAAATATGAAAAAAATTGCAGTAGCAAGTGAAAAGGAAATGGTAGCAGGCCATTTTGGACATTGTGAGAACTTTAATATTTATACAGTTGACAACAACAATATAGTTAAAGTAGAATCAATTCCAAACCCAGGACATCGCCCGGGATTCTTACCGAACTTCTTAAATGATTTAGGAGTAAAGGTTATTATATCAGGAGGTATGGGAGGTGGAGCTATTGATATTTTTAATGAAAAAAATATTGAAGTAGTAGTTGGTGCAAGTGGTAATGCAAAAACAGTAGTAGAATCATATTTAAAAGGGTCTTTAAAATCAAGTGGAACTATTTGTCGTGATCATAAACATAGTGATAAATGTGGATTATGAAATAATTTAAGCAAAGAGTAAAAAAACATGAATTATGTTTATATTGTAGAATGTAGAGATAAAACATATTATACAGGTTGGACTAATGATTTAGAAAAAAGACTTGATGCTCATAATAAAGGGTTAGGTGCAAAATATACTAAAGCAAGACTACCTTTAAAACTTAAATATTATGAAGAGTTTAATACAAAAGAAGAAGCAATGAAAAGAGAATATGAAATAAAACAGATGACAAGGAAAGAAAAAGAATTGCTAATTAATAAAAATAAGAAAAAGATATTTTGACTTTTAATGCAAAATATCTTTTTTTATTTTTCTTTTAAATACTTTTCAAACAAGTTTAATTTAATTGTAAAAAAATATTAAAAATATTATACAAATTAAAGGCTAACTTATTACAAATAACGCTCTTTTACCAATTGCAAATTGCCGAGTGAAATGATATAATAACAATAGAGTGTTTGAAGGAGAAACTTAATGAATAAGGTTATTCTATTAAGCGCCATTGGCGACAGATTAAAAGGAGCAATGCTTCCTGAAAAAGTTGACTTTTTCGGGATAAAGGTGGGTCCGAGTTTATTTTCGGCCTTTTTTGTTACTGCCTTAATAATTTTAGTTTGCTTGATTATTAGAATTTTCTTTATAAGAAAGTTTTCTGATAAACCAGGTAGATTCCAAGTTGCTCTAGAGGGGATAGTTAATTTCTTTGAAGGTATTACTAATGATTCTATTCATAAATATAAAGATTTTATAACCTGCTATGTTTTTACAGCAGCGATGTATATTTGTCTTGGAACCTGTTTAGAATTATGGGGCTTAAGACCAGTCTTAAGTGATATTAATGCATGTATTGGAATGGCACTTTTTACATATGGACAACTGGTCATTTATAGCCTTTTAAATAAAGGTATAATAAAAGGTGCTTTTAATTCCTTGAAAGAAATAACCGTTGCAGTCTCATTCTCGTTTCGTTTGTTTGGTAGTATCTTAAGCGGTTTTCTAATAATGGAGTTAGTTTATTCAATAATTTATATTTCGTTTGTAATTCCTGCTTTCCTACACGTAGTCTTTACACTCTTCCATGCCTTTATTCAAGCTTACGTGTTTGCGATGTTATCCTCACTTTTTTTAGGTGAAGCGATTGGTGAAAAAGAAATAATGGTTGAAAGTCCAAAAAAAATGAATTTAAGTAATATATAAAAAGGAGATTAAAATATGTTAATGCAAAATTTGTTACTTGCGGTTGATCCAGGTCAAGTTGGAATGTTAGCACTAGCTGCTGCTATTGCTGTATTTACTGGTATTGGAGCTGGTATTGGGATGGGACATGCCACTGGAAAAGCAGTTGATGCGATTAGTCGTCAACCTGAGGCTGCCAATAAAATTAGAACAGTTTTATTATTAGGTCTTGCTTTTGCTGAAACAACTGCAATTTTTGGATTGTTTGTTGCAATTTTAATAGTTATTAATATTTTATAAGAAGGGGAAAATAAATGAATAATCTATTTTTGGATTTACCACTAGGACTATCATTAGTAGAAATATTAATTCACTTGTTTAATTTTGCTGTTTTGATGATAGCAGTTCGCTTTCTTTTATGGAAACCTGTTAAGAAGAATATCGATAGAAGAAGACTTGAACATGAGAAAGCTATAGAAGAAAGCAAAAAAATGGTTAAAGAAGCTGAAGACTTTAAGACTGAGTATCGTGCTTTAGTTGAAAACATTGAAAAAGAAAAAACTGATATTATTACTAAAGCCTTGCTTGAGGCTGAAGAAAGAGCAGATGCTATTATTGTAAAGTCTAAAGAACAAGCTGAAAATATTATTGAAAATGCTAAAGAGATTGTTAAAAACAACAGAGCTCAAGCCCAAAAAGATTTTGAAAAAGAGATTGCAGGACTTGCGATAGATATTGCTAGTAAAGTTGTTGAACGTGAAATTAGCGAAAAAGATAATAAAAAATTAATTGAGAATTGTTTGAGTCAGTGGGAAAAATCATGAATAAAATAATTGTTTATACAGCTAAAGAGTTATCAAGTGATTATCAAAAAAAGATAACTGCTAGAATCTTAAAAAAAGAAGAAGATTGTACTGAGGTTGAATTTGTTGTTAAGAGTTCACTAATAGGCGGAATCATCATTCAAAAAGGTGATGTTGTTTATGATGGTTCTGTTTCTGGTGAATTGTTAGATATAAAAAAACATTTAAGTAAGTAGGTAAAAAAGGTGAATTTAGAACATATTACTAAAAAAATTGCTTCCAAGATTGAAAGCTATAAAAGAAAATATAATTCGCTTGTAACCGGCACCATATTAGAATGTAACGATGGTGTCATTTTTGTGGATGGACTAAGTGGAGTTGGTTATGGTGAACTTATTAGAGTAAATGAAAGCTATGCTATGGTTTTAAATATTGAAGAAGATAAAATTGGAGCAATTGTCTTAAATGATATTGGTAATATTGCAGCAGGAGATACTGCTTATGCTACAGGCTATGTGGCTGATGTTGGTGTATCAGAAGAAATATTGGGTAGAGTTATTAATCCACTTGGGACTCCAATGGATGGAAAAAGTAAATATAAGGTTGATAAATATCAACATTTAGAAGCACCATCTCCAGAAATTATGGATAGAGATAGTGTTAACGAACCTTTAGAAACTGGAATTATGGCAATTGATGCAATGATTCCTATTGGAAAAGGTCAAAGAGAATTAATTATTGGTGATATGCAAACAGGTAAAACTGCAATTGCGATAGATACAATTCTAAATCAAAAAGATAAAAATGTTATTTGTATATATGTTGCAATTGGTCAAAAAGCTTCATCAATTTCTAAAATCTTACAGGTATTAACTGAGGCTAATGCTATGTCTTATACGACAATTGTAGCATCAACTGCTAATAACGAAGCATCAATGCAATATTTAGCACCATATACTGGATGTGCAATTGCTGAGTATTTTATGCAGAGAGGAAAAGATGTATTAGTCGTTTATGATGATCTTACAAAACATGCGATAGCTTATAGAACACTATCACTTTTATTAAAGCGTCCATCAGGAAGAGAAGCATTCCCTGGAGATATATTCTACACACATTCTCGTCTTTTAGAAAGAGCAGGCAAGCTTTCTAAAGAATTAGGTGGTGGTTCAATGACAGCCTTACCTATTATTGAAACTCAAATGGGAGATATATCAGCTTATATTCCAACTAATGTTATTAGTATTACAGATGGCCAAATCTTCTTAGAAACAGAACTTTTCTATGCTGGAAGAAGACCGGCTGTAAATGAGGGGTTGAGTGTTTCTAGAATTGGAGGATCTGCTCAATATAAAGCCATTAGAAAAGTAGCTAGTAAATTAAGACTAGAACTTGCTAACTATAGAGAATTAGCAATCTTTTCTAGGTTTGTAGCAGAACTTGATAATGAAACCAAAAAAATTCTAGAACAAGGAGCAATCCTTACAAAATGTTTAACTCAAGAACAATATAAACCGCTATCTTTTGAAAAACAGGTAGTATACTTATATGTTGTTACTAATCAGTTGATTCCATTTATAACAGAGGATAATGTACGTGAAGTAGTGGCTGGACTTTTTGCATACTTAGAAGTTAATCACAATGAAATTTTTGAAGAAATCAAAACTGAAAAAGATTTAAGTGATAAAATAATTGGTCAATTAGAAAATGCGATAAGGGATTTTGTAGGTAGCCATGAAAAACAGTAATGAAGTAAAAAGTAGAATTAAAAGTATTAAAGATACCAGCCAAATAACAAGAGCAATGAACCTTATCTCAACAATCAAAATGAGAAAAGCTATGGCTAAGTATGAAGATAATAAAGAATATACTACTAAATTAAAAGAATCAATCAAAGAAGTTTATGTAGCTGAAAAAGAAGCTAATTCTAAATATTTTAATGAAAAAAAAGGTGATAAAGTAGCCTACATTGTTGTTGCTAGTGATAGAGGGCTAGCAGGGGATTATAATGATGATGTTTTTAATACCGCATATGATGATATGCAGTATGTTAAAGAAAAGAAAGTTTATCCATTAGGATTTTTATCAGAATTTTATTTTCAAAAAAGAGATATTAAAATAGAACCTGAATACTTATACGTTACCAATAGTCCAAATACATCTAATGCAAGACGTATTATGTATAATATGGTTGAATTATATGATGATGGTATTGTTGATGAAATAAAAATTGTCTATACATCAATTAAAAGCTTAAATGATATGAAAGCTGTAGTTGAAACAATTCTACCTATTTCTTTTAATAAAGATGAAATAAAAGACTATAAAAAATATAAAACATTTGATTATACTTGTGATTATAAAGAAACATTATCACTTGTTGTAAAACAATATGTTTTAGGTAAAATATATTCTTGTTTACTTCAAGCAGAAGTAGCAGAACATTATCATAGAATGATAGCTATGGATAGTGCTACTAGAAACTCAAAAGAAATTTTGGAAGAATTACAGTTAGAATTTAATAAAATAAGACAAGAAAAAATTACAAAAGAAATTACAGAAACAAGTTCATCAAGAATGAGGATGGAATAAAATGGAAGGAAAGGTTTTACAAGTATTAGGACCAATCATCGATGCAGTTTTTGAAAGCGGTCAAATACCTAAAATTCATGAAAAACTATTTGTTTATTTAAACAAAGATAAAGCAATTGCGGTTGAAGTCTTTTCACATAGAAACAAAAATGTGGTAAGATGTGTTGCACTAGAACCAGTTGAAGGTTTAACAAAAGGTGCTAGAGTTGTCGCAACCAAAGCCCCAATTACTGTTCCTGTTGGAAAAGCTACTTTAGGGCGAGTCCTAAATGCTTTTGGAGAACCGATTGATAAATTAGGTAAAATTGAAGCAGATGAATATTGGCCAATCCATAGAGATGCTCCTGAATTTCATGATATTAAAGATGAAGTTCAAGTATTAGAAACAGGAATTAAAGTTATAGATTTACTAACTCCTTATTGTAAAGGAGGTAAGATTGGTCTTTTTGGTGGGGCTGGAATTGGTAAGACAGTTTTAATTCTTGAGTTAATTAGAAATATTGAAAAAGCTCATGGTGGATATTCAGTTTTTACTGGAGTTGGTGAGAGAAGCAGAGAAGGTTATGATATGGTAAAAGAAATGACTGAAAGTAAAGTCATTGAATCAGCTTCTTTAGTTTTTGGTCAAATGAATGAACCACCTGGTGCTAGAATGAGAGCAGCATTTACTGGTTTAACAATCGCAGAATATTTTAGAGATAAATTAAACCAAGATGTTTTGTTATTTATTGATAATATTTTTAGATATATTCAAGCAGGTAGTGAAATATCAGCCTTACTTGGAAGAATGCCTTCTGCAGTTGGTTATCAACCGACTTTATCAACTGAAATTGGTAAATTACAAGAGAGAATTTGTAATACAAGAAATGGTTCAATTACATCAATTCAAGCAATCTATGTTCCAGCAGATGATATTACTGACCCAGCTCCTGCAACAATCTTCTCACATCTTGATGCCACAACTGTTTTATCAAGAAGTATTGTTGAACAAGGAATTTATCCTGCAGTTGATCCATTAGCATCAACTTCAAGAGTTTTAGAACCAAACATTGTTGGGCTGAGGCATTATAAGGTTGCTCGTGCAGTTCAAGAAACACTACAACGATATAAAGAACTTCAAGATATAATTGCTATTTTAGGAATGGAAGAGCTTTCTGAAAAAGACCGTTTAACTGTTACTAGAGCAAGAAAACTTCAAAGATTTTTCTCACAAAACTTCTATGTGGCTGAAAGCTTTACAGGCCAAAAGGGAAAATATGTAACAAAAGAAAGAACTATTTCAGGATGTGAGGCTATTTTAAACGGTGATTTAGATCAAGTTCCTGAAAGTGCTCTTTTATATATTGGTGCAATTAATGAAGCGTTTAAGAAGGCAAGAAGATGAGTGTAAAAACATTTGAATTAAATATTTTAACTCCAAGTAGAAAGTTTTATCATGATCAAGTTGAAATGATTACGGTAGATGCTATTGATGGATCTTTAGGTTTATTAAAAGGAGCATCAAATCAAGTAATTGGTTTAGTACCTGGAGTCATAAAAATAATTAAAGATGATGAAACTATAGTTGCCTTACACGGTAGTGGATATATTCAAATAAAAAATGGAGTTGTAGTGATGTTAGTTGAAACTGCTGAATGGCCAAGTGAAATTGACATTTTAAGAGCAGAAGAAGTGATTGCTGAGAGTGAAGAAGCAATGAGATTAAAAAAATCTCATTATGAGTATACTTGGGGGAAAGCTAATATTGCTAGATCACTGGCTAGACTTAAAGTTAAAAATAAAGATAATATGTAAAAAAATGAATTGGATTTCCAATTCATTTTTTATTATTAATTATTAAAATTTAAATATTTTGTTTCCTTTTGATAAAGATTATTCCAAACCCAGTAAAGATGAAGAATAGATTAATTGCTTTTGCTTTACATCCACTTCCAGGAGTGCCATCTTCATCTTCGCCTTGCTCATCATCACCTTGTTCATCATCATCTTCATCATCTAGTGAATAATTATATGTTAGAGTTTCGTTAAAGATTTCATCTCTATAAATATCTTTAACAATTAGTGTAAGCTGATTTTCTCCTTCAACTAGTAGGGCTGTTAAATTATATTCAGTGGCATCTTTTTCTAAATTACAAATTAACTCTCCATCTATTTCAAAAATAAAGTCTTTTATTTGTAAGGCTACTAAATCATTATCCCATTTGAAGAATAATACTCCATTTTCCTTTTCAACTCTTAAATTACTAATTGAGCCTGGGTCGTGTTTGTTGACAAAAGTTTTTAAAACTTCTCTAGTTGTAGCATCTTTAAAGGTAATAATAATCTTTATTTGGAGTGTTTTTCCAGCTGGAAGTTCTCCAAAGAAAAATTGTGTCATATCTTCAGCTGGCTCAAATGAAGCGTATACATAATCACCTGCTGCAGCATTACATACTTTGATATCTCTAACTTTATCCCAACCAACATCAGTGAAAGTTAATTTTCCTAAAGATAGATCTTCTGGATTAATAGTAACATCAAATGAATTAGCATATGCATCTCTATCAAAGTCTCCAATATCTTCTTTTTTACAAGGAATAGTGTAACTATCATGAACAGTTCCACTATCATCAAACATTTCACCAGTAATTTCAGTTTTACTGACAGTTAGAACTTGAATAGAACTAATTGAGTTGCTATCTGTTGTACCACCATAGATTACTTCTGAATATTCACTACTTGCAGTTGCGATTCTTCCACGTGCTCCAATTTGGTTTGCTGTAATATATACTGTACCTTTATCTGCTGTAGTAACTTGCCCATTTAAAATAGGTTTAGTTCTTACATATACATGGTCATCTCCTGTTAAGACTAAGTCAACACCTAGGCTTTCTAAAGTGCTTCCATAAATATTATAAGCATCAGTAGATTTACTAACTCCGCTAGGTGCACTAGCAGTAGAACCATGGAAAAATTCTCTATGAGAAAAAGCTATGATATAATCACTTGGATTGTTTTGAATAGTAGTAGCTAACCATGATTTTTGTTTTTCTCTTGTTGCATAATCTAGAATTTCAGAATTTATTGCAATAAATAACACATTATTATATTTGAAAAAGTAAGATGAATTTGAAATATTTTCAGCACCATTCTTGGGATTATCAAACATTGCGTTATAATAAACATCTGAAGTATGAACTACTCCACCTGAATATTTATAATAATCATGATTTCCAGGAGTTGTTGCTAAAAAATAATTTTTAGTAAATGGAGCTGTTGCAAAATGTTTCCATTGATAATAATCACTTCCATGAGCTGTTAGGTCTCCTGGAAAAAGTATGAAATCTAAATTTGGATTTTTTTCTTGAGCTTTTGCAATTAAAGAATTAGCAGTAGATAGTCTTGCGCTTATATTAGGATAAGCATGAACGTCAGACATATAAACAAAACTAAAACTATCGCTTTCATCTGCAGTTTTAAAGAAATAACTAGCTGTAGTAGCCTCACCCTTAATTCTATATCTATATTCAGTACCTGGTGTTAAATCTGTTAGGTTAACAATATTTCTATAATAGTTTACTGAACCAGTATAACCACCACTATTACCATCTGATGCACTTTCAAAAGTTGAAGATACAGCAGTTGGTGTTATCTCTATACCATTTGTATAATCTGTATCATCTTTAGTAGTGTAAGTTAGAGTAGAAGATTCAACAGTTGCGTGCCAACTAATATTTATTTCAGTACTAGCATCCTCACCTGGTGTTGCAAATACTAAATCAATTCTTGTTGGGATAGTAAACCATCCAAAACTTTCAGTAGTAAAAACTAATGTTGATACTAAAAATAATAAAAAAACTAATAAAAAACAAGATAATATTTTTCTCATAAAAATCCTCCTATATTAAATTATACCATAAATAGTTAAATACTACAAAATCAATTATTTTAAAAAATAAGAATCTATCTTTTGAATTGCTTTAATGGTAAAATGTTTGCGTCATTTCTTGCATTTAAAGGCTAAAAGTTGTATAATATAATTGTTTGTAAAGTGAGATTTGTCACTAAAAATTAACTTAAAGGAGAAGAAAAAAGAATGGCAGATTACAGGTATTATCAGTATGATTTATTAAAAGAGTTTTGTACTAAAGCATTTAACAAAGTTGGTTTTACAAAAAAAGAAAGTGCGATTATCGTTGATGTATTATTATTATCAGATTTGTTTGGAATTGAATCACATGGTGTTCAAAGATTAGCAAGATATCATAAAGGTATTGAAAAGGGTTTAATTAAACTTGATGCTAAACCAGAAGTGGTTTTCGAAACACCAATTAGTGCTGTAATTGACGGACATGAAGGAATGGGACAACTAATTTCTCATCAAGCAATGAGTTTAGCAATTAAAAAAGCTCAAAAGAAAGGTGTTGGAATAGTTTCAGTTCGTAATTCAAACCATTATGGAATTGCAGGTTATTATGCTAAGATGGCATCTGATGCAGGTTTAATTGGTTGGTCTACAACAAATTCTGAGGCGATAATGGTTCCAACATATGGACGTATGGCAATGATAGGGTCTAACCCAATCGCAATGGCAGTACCAGCAGAACCATATGATTTTCTATTTGATGCTTCTACAACGGTTGTTACTAGAGGAAAACTTGAAATGTATAATAAAGCTGAGAAAGCTTTACCTGAAGGCTGGGCACTTGATAAAGATGGTAAACCATCAACTAATGCAGCTGATGTTTTAAAAAATATCGTTGCTAAGAATGGTGGTGGAATTATGCCACTAGGTGGATCTGATGAAGTTTTAGGTAGTCATAAAGGATATGGATATGGAATGATTTGTGAAATCTTCTCATCAATTCTATCTCAAGGTGCAACATCTAATTATGCCATGACAGGTGGTAAAGGAAAGATTTGTCATAGTTTTATGGCAATTAACCCTGCTTACTTTGGAAATCCTGAAGATATAAAGAAACACTTCTCTAAATTCTTACAAGAATTACGTGATGCTCCAAAAGCAGAAGGTCAAGCAAGAATTTATACACATGGTGAAAAAGAAGTTGAAGCTACAAAAAGAATTCTAAAAGACGGAGTTCCTGTAAATATTAATACAGTATATGAAATGATTGATATGGCAAAATTTGTTGGTTTAAGTTATACAAAATATTTTGGTAAAATTAAAAAACCAGAAGATAAAACTAAGAAGAGTTTATATTAATAAAGGTGAAAATTATGGAAAAGAAATTAACTACTGCTGAAAAAAGTTTAGCCTTACATTACGAGAAAAAAGGTAAAATAGAAGTTGTTGTTACAGTACCTGTTGCTAGTAAAGAAGATTTATCACTAGCTTATACTCCAGGGGTAGCGACTCCTTGTTTAGAAATTCAAAAAGACGTTGATAAATCATATGAATTAACACGTCGTTGGAATATGTGTTTAGTTGTAACTGATGGAACTGCAGTTTTAGGATTAGGTGATATTGGACCTGAAGCTGGAATGCCTGTTATGGAAGGTAAATGTGTTTTATTTAAAGCCTTTGGTGGAGTAGATGCATTTCCTTTATGTATTAAGAGTAAAGATGTTGATGAAATTGTTAAAACTATTTATTTAATTTCTGGTTCTTTTGGTGGAGTTAACTTAGAAGATATTTCTGCTCCACGTTGTTTTGAAATTGAAAAAAGATTAAAAGAAATTTGTGATATTCCAATTTTCCATGATGACCAACATGGTACTGCAGTTGTAACTTTAGCAGGCTTAACAAATGCTTTAAGAATTGTTAAAAAAGATAAAGCAAAAGTTAAGGTTGTTATTAACGGAGCAGGAGCAGCAGCTATTTCAATTACTCAATTATTATTAGCTGATGGCTTTAAAGATATTACTTTATGTGATACTAAGGGTGCTATTTATGAGGGTAGAGCAGTTGGAATGAACTCTATTAAAGAAGAAATGGCTAAAGTAACTAACCTTTCTAAGAAAGAAGGAGCACTTAAAGACTTACTAGTTGGAGCAGATGTATTTATTGGAGTTTCTGCACCTAATATGGTTACTAAAGAAATGGTTCAAACTATGGCAAAAGATGCAATTGTTTTTGCATGTGCAAATCCAATACCTGAAATTTATCCAGATGAAGCAAAAGCAGGTGGAGCGAAAGTTATTGCTACTGGAAGAAGTGACTTCCCTAACCAAATCAATAATGTTATAGCTTTTCCTGGTATCTTTAGGGGAACATTTGATGTTAGAGCATCAGATATTAATGATGAAATGAAATTAGCAGCAGCTAAAGCATTATCTAATTTAATTACTGATGAAGAATTAACTCCTGAATATATTATTCCTGCAGCATTTGATCCAAGAGTAAGAGAAGTTGTTTCAAAAGCAGTTGCAGATGCAGCAAGAAAAACTAAAGTTGCAAGAATTAATAAATAATTAAAGTTTAAAAAATTTTTAAAAGGAGGCAAAAATGCTAGAATTCCAACTTCCGTATTATAAACATCATATGACTTTATCAATTGAAGATAAAGAACGCCTAGCGGGAGTATTAATATCTAATGCAGAAACATATATTCCTAAAGGAAAACCTACTGATCTAGTTAAGAAAGCATTAAAAAAACCAATTGGTTCTAAACCACTTTCAAAACTTGCGAAAAAGAAAAAGCATATTGTTATAATTACAAGTGATCATACAAGGCCAGTGCCAAGTCATATTACTATGCCTATTATTTTAAAAGAAATAAGAAAACATAATAAAGATGTTAAGATTACTATTTTAATTGCAACAGGTATGCATCGCCCAACAACTAAACAAGAAATGATTGAAAAGTTTGGTAAAGAAGTTGTTGAGAAAGAAGTTTTTGTAGTACATGATGCTTATAAAGATGAAGATATGGTTTTCAAAGGTATATTACCATCAGGTGGAGAAGTATGGCTTAATAAATTAGTAGATGAAGCAGATTTATTAATTTCTGAAGGCTTTATAGAACCTCATTTCTTTGCGGGTTTTAGTGGAGGAAGAAAATCTGTTTTACCTGGTATTGCTTCTAAGAAGACAGTTTTATGGAATCATAATGCAAAGTTTATCGCTCATCCTGCAGCAAGAGCAGGAAGTTTGCTTGATAATCCAATACATAAAGATATGTTATTTGCAGCCCAAGTAGCAAACTTAGCCTTTATTTTAAATGTCGTTATAAATGGAGAAAAAGAAATCATTGGTGCTTATGCAGGAGATCCTTCAAAAGCACATAATGAGGGGTGTAAATTAGTAGCAGAACTTGCGAAAGTTAAACCAGTTCCAGCTGATATTGTAGTTACGACTAATGGTGGATATCCACTTGATCAAAATATTTATCAAACTGTAAAAGGAATGACAGCAGCTGAGGCTTGTGTTAAACCTAACGGAGTTATTGTGATGATTTCATCTTGTATTGATGGCCATGGTGGAGACTTCTTTTATCATACTTTAGCTGATGCTTTAAATCCTAAAGCAGCGTTAGAAAAAATTGAAGGAGTAGAACCTTCAGAAACAGTTTTTGATCAATGGGAGAGCCAAATATTAGCAAGGATATTAGTTAAAAGTACGGTTATTTTAGTAAGTGATTTGTGTGACCCAAAAATCATAACTGATATGCATATGCTTCATGCAAAAGATGTAAATGAAGCGATGGCGAAAGCCGAAAAAATAGCCGGTAAAGATAGTAAAATAACAGTTATTCCAGATGGAGTTGCTGTTATAGTTAAAGATTAATTTTAATTTACCCGCTTTAAAAAAGGCGGGTTTTTAAAAAGAAAGGAAAGAAATGAAAAAGAAAGAAGCAGTTAAAAGAACGTGTCTAAGACCGACACCTTCTGTGATCGTATCAATGAGAGATGAGAATGGTAAAAATAACGCCTTAACAATTGGTTATTGTTGCAATTGTAGTTTTGATCCTCCAATGCTTGCAATAGCAATCAATCCAGCAAGATATTCGTATCATATAATTAATCAGACTAGATGTTTTGTTGTAAACCTTACAACAAAGGAAAATGAATCGTTAATTGAATATATGGGAACAGTATCAGGGCGTGATGTTGATAAGTTTAAAGAGATGAAGGTAGAAACAGAAGAAGCAATTAATATCGATGCTCCACTTATTAAAGAATGTCCAGTAAATATTGAATGTTTGGTTGTTGATAGTATACATACTGGGTCGCATGTTTTGTTTATAGCAAAAGTCTTATACGTTCATGCAAGAGAAGATTTAATAAAAGAAGATGGAACAGTTGATAAAAATAAAATAAAATTTATTTAAAAAAGAAAGGTAAGGAGTGAAAAATATGGATGATGTTAATGAAAAAAGTCTTCAGTTGCATGCATTGCATAATGGTAAATTAGAGGTAATTTCAAAAGTTAAAGTTGAAAACAGAGAAGATCTATGTTTGGCTTATACTCCAGGAGTAGCTGAACCTTGTAAAAAAATTCATGCAAATCAAGGCGATGTTTATAGATATACAATTAAAGGAAATACTATTGCTGTTGTAACTGATGGAACAGCAGTTTTAGGGCTAGGTGATATTGGCCCTCATGCTGCAATGCCAGTAATGGAAGGTAAAGCAATTCTATTTAAACAATTTGGAAATGTTGATGCTTTCCCAATTTGTCTTAATACTAAAGACACTGAAGAAATAATTAAAACAGTAAAATATCTTGCTCCAACTTTTGGTGGAATTAACTTAGAAGATATTTCAGCTCCTCGTTGTTTTGAAATTGAAAAAAGATTAAAAGAAGAATTAGATATTCCTGTTTTTCATGATGATCAACATGGTACTGCAATAGTAGTTTGTGCAGCCCTAATAAATGCTTTAAAAATAGTTGATAAAAAAATTGAAGATATTAATATTGTTGTTAATGGGGCAGGTTCTGCTGGAATTTCAATTGCTAAACTATTATTACAATTTAAAGCAGGCAATGTAGTTTTAGTAGATAGAATAGGAGCACTTCAAAAAGATGCAGAATGGATGAATGATGCTCAAAAAGATATGTTAAAGTATAGCAATGTTAATAAAAACAATGAAAGAGGACCTTTAGTAGATATTATTAAAGGCAAAGATGTTTTCATAGGAGTATCAGCTGGCAATGTTTTAAGCCAAGAAATGGTTCAAACTATGGCAAAAGATCCAATTGTCTTTGCATGTGCTAATCCAGTTCCTGAAATTATGCCTGATAAAGCTTTAGCAGCTGGTGCTAGAGTTGTTGCAACAGGAAGAAGCGACTTTCCAAATCAAATTAATAATGTTTTAGTATTCCCAGGAATCTTTAGAGGTGCATTAGATGTAAGAGCAAGTGATATTACAGAAAGTATGAAAATTGCTGCAGCTTATGCTATTGCTGATTTAATTAAGTCTGAAGAGTTAAAAGAAGACTATATAATACCTTCTATTTTTGATAAAAGAGTTAGTGAAAATGTAGCTAAAGCAGTAGCTGAAGAAGCTATTAAATCAAAAGTAGCTAGAATTTAATAATTTAAAAAATTAAAATAAAACAAAGAATTTCTATTCTTTGTTTTATTAATTATAACTTAAAATTAATCTAACTTAATTTAACCTAAATCCAATAAAAATGACTAGTTAATTGTTTATGTTATGTTGTATAATAATTATAGAAGGGGGGGATGAAATGAAAATATTTAGAAAAATGGGACTTATGGTACTTTTCTTTGGATTGGTTGTACTTATTAGTTTACAATCAGTTAAAGCTTATAATTTGGTTGGACTTACAATTAGTGGAAGTAATGTAAATCATTATAATACTTCAACACAAGTTCAAATTCCAGATGTTTATGAAAAACAAAAATATGATATGCGTGGGGTTTGGATTTCTGCTTTTGCTGGAGACGTTGCAATTAATGGTGTATCGACTTTTCAAACTGCAATGAATACAGCAATTGATACTATGAAATACTTTAATTTAAATACGATGGTCTTTCATATAAGGACTCATAATGATGCTTTTTATCCAACAGCATTAAATCCTAAATCAAATTATGTAAGTAATATTGATTTTAATACTTTTGATCCATTGGAATGGTTGATTACAAGATGTCATGAAGAAGGAATTGAATTCCATGCTTGGATGAATCCTTATAGGGTAAATACATCATACACTTTCCCTTCAACAAATCCTGCATCAAGTTCTAGCAATTTATTAACTGGTACATCAGTTACGATTCTAAATCCAGCTTTACCTGTTGTTAGAGAATTCTTATATGATACAGTAATGGAAGTAATTGAAAACTATGATGTAGATGCAATTCACTTTGATGATTATTTTTATGCAGATGGAACTGATCCTTATAGATCTGCAGATGATAAGCGTCTTCAAGTAGATACATTTATTCAAGGCTTAAGTACTCGTATGAGAACTTATAATCAAAATAATAATCGCCATGTGCAACTTGGAATTTCTCCAACTGGTGTTTATAGATCAGGTGGAAATTATAGTGGTGTAATGAATGGAACATATGATGCTAATGGAAACTTTTCATATGTTTATGCTAACGTTTCAGCTCAAGAACATTATGCATCTTACTTATTCTCAGATACTAAAAAATGGGTTGATAATGAATGGATTGACTACATTACTCCACAATCTTATTGGGGCTTCACACATGCAACTGCAAGATTTGCAGATGTAATGGATTGGTGGGCTAAAGCTGTTGCTTATAAAAAGGTTAACCTTTATTCAGGAATGGGACTTTATATGGCTGATTCAACGGCATCTACTTATTCTTGGCAAGCAACCGATTATATGGAAGCAGCAAGACAAATTAGATATGTTACAAAATGGACTCAAATAAGAGGAACATGTGTTTATAGTTATAGATATTTATTATCAGCTAAAAATGGTGGAACTACAAAAGCAGCACTTAATGCTAATAATATTAGACCATTGTGGAACTACCAAGCTCTTAATCCTGAAACTAGAACTATGACTAAAGTAACATTAGGACAAGTCCCTAACTTTAAATTAATAACAGATACAATGAATTGGTCTTTAGTAGCTGGTGCGAGACGTTATGCAATTTATCGATCAACTTCAGCAACAATCAATTCAACAATTGATGAATTAATTGCTGTTGTAGGAAATACTACAACATCTTATAAAGATACAACTGCTCAACCTGGAATTGATTATACTTACGCAATTAGAGCAATTTCAGGAACTAATACTGAAGGTGAATTAACATACCTTTCAGTTGCTCCACCTGCAGATCCAGAATCTGTAACTATTAGTGGACCAAATCAAGTAAATATTGCTCAAACTATTGCATTATCTGCTACAGTATTACCAAGTAATGCTTTACAAAATGTTACATGGAGTAGTAGTAATACAAGCATTGCAACGGTATCTTCAAATGGTTTTGTTACTGGTGTTGCACAAGGCACGGTAATAATTACTGCAAAAACTGTAGCTAATCCGAGTATTTTAAATACACATACAGTGACTGTAAATATTCCACAACCAGTTTCCTTAAATATTAGTGGAGCAAATACTGTTGCTATTAATAGTTCAATTGGATTAACCGCAAATATCTTGCCGAGTGGGGCTAACCAAAATGTTATTTGGGGGACATCAAATGAAAAGATTGCAACAATTAACAGTATTGGAGTTTTACAAGGAGTAGGAATTGGAACAGTAGTTATTACTGCTACATCTGCAATAAGTCCAGGTGTTTATAATACTTATATGGTAACTGTAACTGGGGCTCCTGGAATAAAATATCAAAATGTTGTAATTACATCATCGCCAGGTGGATCTGTTGAGTTAGACCACTATGATACAGCATATGCTAAGAATAATACTATAATATCGACGCCATCGGCTGGTTATAGATTGTTATGCTTAGTTGAAAATGGAAAAATTGTAAGTACGAGTGTCAATTATAATTTTATAACAGTTCATGACAGTACTTTCGAAGCATACTTTGTTCCTACTGATAAATATTATGTTTTATTCTTAGATCAAAGTAGAAAACTAATTGATATTCAAGTAGTTGCACCAAATGCAAATGCTGTTGCACCGAATGCAACAAAAATCCCATCAAAGGCTGGTTATAACTTTATTAATTGGGATAAGTCTTTTACAAATATTACTAGTGATACTTTGGTTTATCCAATCTATCAAAAAAATATTACTGATAAATATTCAATTACTGTTATTAACGGAAATGCTTCAGCTACGGATGTAGCTTATGACAGCACAGTAACTGTAACAGCGCTTAATCCAGGTAATTTCAGTTATTGGTTAAGGAATAATGAAATTGCAAGTTATGATGTTAGTTATACTTTTTCAGTATATGGAGAAGAAGTATTAGAAGCAATAGATGATGATGGAGATACAAAGGGAGTAGAAGCAGTATTAAATCCTAATATTGTAGATGTTAACTTAGAAAATGAACAAATTGTTTTTGTTGGCGGGTTTTATTTACCAGAAGGTTATACACTAGTTGAAGCAGGTATGCTTATTTATCAAGGTAAAGGTGTTACAACTTTAGATTTTAATACAGCAGGAGTGCAAAAAATTAAAGCTAATAAAATATCACCTAATAAAGAATTTGGAGTTAACGTTTTTAATGTAGTGCCTGGAACTTCATGGAATGCTTGTACGTATGTTTCTTATCAATATAGTGGAGTTATTTATCAAAAATATAGTAAACTTGAAACGTATTCTTTAGAATCTCCTGATTTAGATGTTCTACTTTCAATTATTTCAACAATTCCAACTCATATTAATACAAATTATACTTTTCCAACAACTTCAGGTGTTACTTGGGCATATCAATCAGGTCAAGATACAAGCTTATTTAACCTAGCAACAGGTACTCATACAGGTATGACACTTGGTGTTGCAGAAAGAACTTTAGTTGGAACTCTAAATTCGGCTACATCAACATTTGAAATTAACTTTGGTATTCTAGCAGAAGATGAGGTTGGTAAATTCTATCATAGCGTATCAGCTTATATTGCAGAAAGCGATTGGATAGGAACTACTCTAACAAAAGAATCTGATAATGCAGTTTTATTCTTAGTTAAAGAACCAGTAACATTTAGTTATTCTACTGCAACTAATATTAGAAGAAAGCAACTTCAAACTGCATGGAATGCAGCAGATCCTCAAGGTTGGACAAATTGTGGAAACTTAGTTAGAAATACAGGAACTGCTGAGATTACTTTTGGTTTAGTTAATATTGCTCCATCTACTGATGATAAGGGGATTAGAATTGGTGCCGATGGCTCAATTGTTCAGGTTTATGACAATGGTGCAAATGTAACATTGCTTGCTGGAGAATCATTGTGGGTAGCAAAACTTTTAGATAGAACTTTAAACTTTGGTAGTGAAAGTGATTTTACTGTTGGAACTAAGTTAATATACAAGCAAATTAAATAGTTTTTAAAATAAAATAACTTAACAGTTAAAACAACTCTTTTTTAAAAAGAGTTGTTTTTTAGTAAATAAAAAAATAAATTAATTTACTAACATTTTTAAAAGATTTATAGTATAATGGTATATGATAAATTATTAGAAAAAGGGTGAAGTATTTATGTTTTGGGAAAAGGTAGTAGAGGTTTTATTTTCAACTCCGTGGTGGGAATTAGCACTTATATTTTGTTCAAGAATTATTGAAGTTTCAATGGGAACCATAAGAGTAATTCTTGTAAACAAAGGTTTTAGAAAACAAGCATCAATTATAGCTTTTGTTGAGGTATTGATGTGGGTGTTTATAGCATCACGTGTTATTACTGGAATTTCTCAACAACCAATGAAAGGTGTTATTTATAGTTTAGGTTTTGCAACTGGAGTTTTTGTTGGTTCTAAATTAGAAGCACGCTTAGCATTTGGAAAAGTCTTAATTCAATCAATTTCTTCAATTGAAAAAGCAGAAGAAATTGTTAAAGTCTTAAGAGAAGATGATATTGGTTGTACTGAACTTGCAGCTAAAGGAAAAGATAAAGATAGAACACTTTTAATGATTTATGCTAATAGAAAAGGAAAAGATGAAATTGTTGAAAAAATTAGAGAAATAGATGATCGCGCATTTATTGTTGTACACGATGTTTCTGATTTAACAGGTGGTTATATTACTAACTGGCGTCATTTTATTAAGTAAATAAAAAAATATAAGGAGGATTTTAGAATGGATAAATATGTATGTGATGTTTGTCAATATGTTTATGATCCAGAATTAGGTGATGATACTCAAGGTATTGCTCCTGGTACTGCTTTTGAAAATTTACCAGCTGACTGGACTTGTCCGCTTTGTGGTGTTGATAAAGATAATTTTAGCAAAATGTAAGAAGAGGTGATTTTTTTTGGAAGCAAAAAAAATAAAAGAAGGAATTTATTGGGTCGGGGTTATTGATTGGAATTTAAGATCTTTTCATGGCTATTCAACTGATAGTGGAACAACTTATAATGCCTATTTAATAATTGATGAAAAAATTACTTTAATCGATAATGTGAAAGAAGAATTTACAGATGAAATGCTTAAGAAAATATCTTCTATAGTCGATGTAAGTAAAATTGATATTATAATTTCAAATCATAGTGAAGCAGATCATAGTGGAAGTTTAAAACAAGTTATGGAAATTGCTAAAAATGCTACTGTTTATGCAACTGGAGCTGGAGTTAAAATTCTTCAAGCAATGTATGGAATTAACGATATAATTCCTGTAAAAACTAATGATGTAATTTCAATAGGTAAAAGAACTTTAAAGTTTTATCAAGCTCCAATGGTTCATTGGCCAGATAATATGGTAGTATATTCAGAAAAGGATAAACTTTTATTTAGCAATGATATTTTTGGACAACATTATGCAACAAGCAAAATCTTAGATGTTGAAAATGATTTAAGTGTTTTGTTGTATGAGGCTAAAAAATATTATGCTAATATAGTTTTACCTTATACATTTCAAGCTTCTAAGATAGCTGAAGTGATACTTTCAATGGATTTTGATATGGTTGCAACCTCGCATGGAGTTATATGGACTAAACATATAAAAGATATAGTTGCTTTATATAAAAAAATAATTGCTAATGAAAAGAAAAATAAAGCAATTATTGTTTATGATACTATGTGGGAAAGTACTTTTAAAATTGCTAAAGCAATCTGTAAAGGTTTTATGGCTAATGATGTTGAAGTAAGACTATATAATGTTAATGAAACTGAAGCTTCTGATATAATAACCGAAATTATTGATGCTAAGTATTTAGCCGTTGGCTCGCCTACTCAAAACAATCAAATGTTACCAACAATTGCAGGGTTTTTATGTTATTTGGAATCAATGCATCCAAAAGACTTAACTTGTATTGCTTTTGGAAGTTATGGTTGGGGTGGTCAAAGTATAGGTTATATTGCTGAAAAGTTAAACAAACTCGGTTATCAAGATTTATTACCTCAAATAAAAATAAATTATGTTCCAACTGAAACTATATTAGAAAACATAACTAATCAAGTAATTGATAAAACAAATAAGGATTAAAAATAATCCTTATTTTTTATATTAAATAGTAATAACATAAAATTTAATTTAATATAAAGCATTAAATGTGTTATAATCTATGTATGAGTAAGGTGGTTAATATGAAAAGATTTTTATTTTTAATAATGATATTATTTTTATTAAGCGGATGTATCTTCAAAAAAGAAAAAATGCCTAATATTTATGATGTTAATTTTATAGTAGATGGAGTAGTTGTTCAAACATTACAAATAAAAGAAGGCGAAGATGCAGTAGCACCAGATGATCCAACTAAAGAAGGGTTTGAATTTGTTGGTTGGGATAAAGCTTTTACAAACATCCAAGCAAATACAGACATCAATGCAATCTTTGAGATAGCTAAAGTTTCTTACAAGGTTAGGTTTTATAATGAAGGGATTTTAATAAACAGTCAAGATGTTATAGAAGGAGAAAAAGCAATTGCTCCAATTGATCCTATTTAAGAAGGTTATTTGTTTGTTGGGTGGAATAAAAACTTTGATGAGATTAAAGAAGATTTAGAGGTAAACGCAATTTTTATGAAAAATACTTTAGATAATATCGTTAGTTATACAAGTTATGTATCTAGTTTTTCATATAATGAAGCAAGCTCATACGAGTCACTTTTAGAAAATTTTGATTATTATAATAATCTAAAAGGAACAATTCCTGAAATTGTTTATGGAGGATTTCGTGAAACCAATAAGATTCATTATTATGATAAGACTAATATTAGAGATAGGAATCGTTTTGGATTTGAAGTAGCGATTGATGAGAATAACGTTGTAATAGAAAAAGCGGTTTTAGTTAATCTACCTACTAATGGAGCGATTCTTTCAGGACATGGAGAAGGCGCTACTACTTTAGGAGATTTGATTAAAGTTGGAGATGTTATTATTTATGAGGCTAATAAAGTAGACTATTTCAGACAAAAAGGAGTTAGTGAGGTTTTTGATTTATATTTTAAAATTAATAGAATTAAAGAATTAATATTATCTTCTTATGAGGACTTAAAAGCTTTAAACTATCAATTGATGTTAGAAAAAACTAATCAATTAATTAATCTTTATAATGGATTGATATCTAGCTATAGTGAGACTGAATATCAAGCGGCTTTAGCACTTTATATGGATGTTTCTTTTTTATCAATTGAAGAAACATCATCTATGGTTAAAGCATATTGGCATTATCCTACAAGGTGCATAGGTTATATGGAAAACAATGTAGCTTCTATTGCCTCTCTTTTAGATGAAGTTGCTAGAATGGGATTAAATAGAATTTATCTAAATACCAATTATGGTGGCTATGCTGTTTATAAATCTAGCATCTTAACTCAAAAATTAACTACTTATTATAATTATGTAGGATATAAAGATTATCTAGAATGTTTTATTTCTCTAGCTCATGCAAGAGGAATTGAAGTATATGCTTGGACTAATACTTTAATTGCTGGAGATGGAGAACCTAATCCATATTATAGTGTTAGAAATTGGCTTAATATATTTTATGATGGAAGTAATAATTATTCAGGAATGCACTATATTGATATTGCGAATGTTGATGCAAGAGCTCATCTTTTAGATGTTTTTGATGAATTAGCAGGTTATGATTTAGATGGTATAGAATTTGATTTTATTCGTTATGCTAATTCAAACATTTTAAATTATACTGGAGTAATAACAAATGACTCTAATCTATCTGATAGTGGATATACTGAAAGTTTCATTCAACCATTTATGGATGAAAATGGTTTAACGGGAGATTTTAAAAGTCTCATTAGAAACAATGAAACAATAAGAGTTGCTTGGTATAATTATAAAAGAGAACTTTTGACTGATTTAGTAAAGGATTTAAGTAGCATTATTAAAGAAAAAAATGCTGATATTAAAATATCAGCTGCGGTCATGCCTAGCATTACTACTGCTAGAAAAGTTTTTAATCAGGATTGGAAAACTTGGATTGAAGAGGATTATATTGATGTTTTAGAACCGATGATTTATACAGGTAATATAGATTATTTAACTGAAACACTTAGTGCTATGAAAACAGAAGTAGCAGATGAGGCTTTAATTGTTGTAGGGATATATCCTGAAGGAAGTAGTCTAGAATCTAGTGAGAATGCTTATCAAATAGCTAGAATTATGGATTATTATGTTTTTGGATTTTCAAAGTTCTCTAGTAGAAATATTTTTATTAATAAGTCTTTAAGAGATAGTTTAAGTTTAATTAATAAACATTATACTACTGTATCTCTTGATCCTTTAGATATTAAACGTTCATATGCTTATGACTTGTATGATAAGATAAATAATTTTTATCAATATGTAGATACTGAAACCGATTATGAAGAATTTTTAGTTAGTGTACTGGCTACAATTGAGGATGAAGATTATGAAGTAGTTGATTTTTATATTACATTATTTATTGACACCATTAAAAATCCAAACGTTAAAGCCAAACTACAAAGTTATGATTTATATATCAAAAGTCTAAGTTAAAAAGTAAATACTATTTAAAGTTTAATCTAGCATTTTTATCTATACAAAAAAATGCTAGATTTTATTATGTTTATTTGTTATAATATTTTAGGTTGTTTTAAAAAGGAGGTCAGTTAGATATTATGGTTAAAATAGTTGCACTTGTTTTATTTCTTTTAACGTATGTTTTATTATTAAGCTTACCAAAAATAAGAGCTTGGATTGCTTTAACAACAGCTTGTATTTTCATTTTATTAACATTTATTCCTGATTTCAGTGTGTTGATGCCAATTACTCAAGTCTTTGGGGCAATAGATTGGAATGTTTTGATGATGATAGCTGGAACAATGATTGTTGTTGATCTATTTATTGATTCAAAAATGCCATCGGTACTAGCCAATGTCATTATCAAGAAAACGCCTAATGTGAAGTGGGCAGTGATAGCGATGGCAGTTTTTGCTGGAGTTATATCTGCTTTCATTGATAATGTTGCAACTGTTTTAATAGTAGCACCAATTGCCATTAGTATTTCTAAAAAGTTAGAAATTTCTCCAGTTCCGAGTGTAATTGCGATTGCAGTTTTCTCTAATCTAGAAGGAGCTGCTACATTAGTTGGTGATACTACTTCAATCATGCTTGGTGGTTATGCTGATTGGAATTTCCTTGATTTCTTCTGGTTAGAAGGTAGACCAGGACCATTCTTTATTATTCAAGTTGGGTTGGTTGCTGCTACTGTTGTGCTAGCTTTAATATTAAGAAAATTAACTCAACCGATTGAACTTAATGAAGAGGTGAAAGCTGAATCATATGTTCCAACTATTTTACTATGTGGAATAATAGTTACTTTAATTATTGTCTCATTTATACCGAGTGGGTCTAAACCTGCTGTTGCTAATGGTATTGTTACAATGACTTATGCAATTATCGGATTAATTTATGTAACAATTAAAAATAAGAGTTTTAAAAATGCTGGAGAAATCTTGAAAAACTTTGATTATTTTACACTTGTTTTACTAGCTAGTTTATTTGTTATTATTGCTGGTATTACAAATGTTGGAGTAATTGAAGATATTGCTGATTTAATAGTAAAGATTGGTGGTACAAATCCTTTTGTTGTTTATACGATTATTGTCTTTTTCTCAATGCTTGTTTCTGCTTTCATTGATAATATTCCTTATGTATTAACAATGTTACCGGTTATGGGAAGCCTTGCAGCTGGTACTGGTGCACCTTTAACTTTATTATTATTAGGTTTAATTATTGGAGCAACACTTGGTGGTAACTTAACTCCAATTGGAGCATCTGCTAATATTGCAGGAATTGGAATTCTAAGAAAAGAAGGACACGAAGTAAAATTAAAAGAATATTTAAGAATAGGAGTACCTGTAACACTTGCTGCAGTAGTTGCTGGTTATATAGTTACATGGTTCTTATTTAGTTAAAAAAATAGCGATTTGGATAACCAAATCGCGTTTTTTTTAAAGATTTGTTTTTGCAAAAGCATAAGCTTCTTCAAATGTATTAAATATTTTATCACTTCCGATAAGATCAATAAATAAAGCTTTAGTAAGTGCTTTTTTAGGTTGTTCATTTAATTTAGAAATTAAAATAGTAATACCTTTAGATTGACATTTTTGAATAGCTAATTTTAATGATTGCATTGCTGTTGCATCAATTGCAGGGACATCTTTCATTTCAATTATTAGATATTTAATATTGGGTTGAATTTGTTTTATTGCATTAGTAAATTTATAAGCTGTACCAAAGAAGAAAGGTCCATTTATTTTATATGTTGCTATATCTTTTAGATCTTTTTCTAAAACTAAAGTTTCACTATTCATATTTTCTGCAAACTCTAGAGATTCAACAGTAGACACTTCACTCATTCTCTTCATAAATAGTAACATTGATAAAGCAAGTCCTACTCCAATTGCAGAGATTAAACTAACTCCAATTGCAAAAAAGAAAGTTGCTACTAAAATTAATGTATCGCTTTTTGGAGCTTTGAATAAACTTACAAACCTTCTCCATTCACTCATATTATAAGCTGCTACAAATAAAATTGCAGCAAAAGCAGAAAGTGGAACTAGTTGAATTAATGGTGTTAGAGAAACTAAGAAAAGCAATAATACAATAGAATGAATAATTCCTGCGATTGGTGTTCTAGCACCATTTCTTAAATTAGCTACTGTTCTAGCAAGACCGCCTGTAACAGGAATTCCAGTAAAGACAGCAGAAGTAATATTAGCTGCTCCTTGAGCCATTAATTCTACATTTGAATTATGTGTATCTTCAATCATTCTATCAGAGACTACTGCAGATAGAAGTGCTACCATTGCACTTAAGAAGGCAATAACAAAGGCATTAGGGATTAATGCTACAACTCTTTCAAAAGTTACAGCTGGAATTGTAGGAATAGGAATACTTGTAGATAGTTTACCAAAAGTAGAACCGATTGTTGCAACACTATCTAAACTAAAAAGATTAACAATTAAAGTAGCTACAACAAGTGCAATTAAAGTGGCTGGTATTTTTTTAACATACTTTAGTTTAGGCCAAAAGATAATTATTAAAAGTGATATTATACCAATTAAAGTTGTAGTAAAATTAATGTTTTTAAAGTTTGTAATATAGGCCCACCATTTTGGAAAAAATTTTGCTGGAATATCAGTCATACCTAAACCAAAGAAATCATTGATTTGAGATGAAAAAATAATCATAGCAATTCCACTTGTAAAACCAGTTACTAAAGGAAAGGGGATAAATTTTATAAGGCTTCCTAGTTTTAGTAAACCAAAACCTATCATTATGATACCTGCCATTATTGTAGCAATTATCAAACCATCAAATCCAAATCCTGCTATGACGCCTAATACTACCATCATAAAAGCACCGGTTGGTCCTCCGATTTGGATTCTACTTCCTCCTAATAAAGAAACCATGAACCCACCAAAAATAGCGGTGTATAAACCTTGTTCAGGTGTAACACCTGATGCAATTCCAAAAGCAATGGATAATGGTAGCGCAATTACTGCTACAATAATTCCAGAGATTAAATCTTTTAGAAATTGTTGCCATGTATAATTTTTTAAAACACTAAAAATTCTTGGTTTAAATTCGTTCATAATCATCTCCCTTTTATTTATCAAACTAACTCATTTTAAACTTTTAATCATTTAAAGTCAAGATACTTAAGCAAAGATTATTACACATGTATTTATTTCTTTAAAAACATCAGATTAAATTGAAAAAAGTATTTGGTTGTGTTAGAATGTACATAGGAATTAAGAAAGAATAATTTAAAAATAATCGGAGAAAAATTATGAAAATTAAACAAAACAAAATAATGATAATAATGATATCAGTTAGTGCATTTATATTTTTCTTATCACTTATATCTTTGATTTTTGGTGATGAACTTGAAGAAATGTTTAATGTAATTGGAATAAGAATCGCTGTGCTAATTGTAGCATTTGCTTCTTTTTGCTCGTCTACATTATTTAGTTTACTTATTTTAGTTCATAATAGAACGGTAGTTAAAATTAATGATGACACTAATAAAAGAGCAGAACTTTTTAGAGAATTACAATTTGCATCTAGTAATTATTCAATCATTGAGTTTATGGATCGTATGTTGATTTATGATGAATCTTCTAGGTATGTTGATAAATTTGTTAAAAGAAAACTGTTAGATTTTCATATGTTAGATAGTTCAATAAAAGAAGAAGACGTATATGATAACCCAGATTCATTTACTTATTTATCTGTAAAAATACCTTTTAGAGTAATTGAAGGTAAAATGACTTCTAATATTAGTATTAGAAAATTAAAATTTGAAAGAGATGATCTTAATTTTATTTTTGTTACTCCGCCTTCATTAAAGGAAACTACTACTTATTTGTTATATAATGAACATACTAAAAGAAATAATATTATTGTTAACATTATTGTTCATAAGGATTCTGTTTTTTTTGATAAAAAGAAATTAAATGTTTTTTCAAAAATTAAAATAGATATTACAATAACAAGTCTTTTAGGCGTTAATGTTAAAGGTGTTAGTGAGTTATTCTTTACTAACCCAGAACAAATTGAAGGAGATGGAACAAGTACTTATCGAATAAACTCATCTAACTTTTTACTTGTTGCTCCGCCTACTATTAAAAATTTGTTTGAAGATGAAGAATAAATAAAAGAAGAGGTCAAGATGTTACTTAATCTTGTTGCAAATTATGATTTAAAAAGTATTCTTTTTGCTTTTGGATTAACTTTAATTGCAGGACTATCAACTGGAATTGGTAGTTTATTAGCAATGTTTACTAAAACTACTAGTAAGAAGTTTTTATCAATTAGTTTAGGAATGTCAGCTGGAGTTATGATTTATATCTCTTTTGTTGAGTTGCTTAATGAATCTTTTGAAGCTTTAAAGACTGAACTTGGTGAATCGTTAGGTCCTTGGATAACTATTATATCGTTTTTTGTTGGGATGGGGATTATAGCGATAATTGATAAGGTAATACCTGAGGCTAAAAATCCACATGAAGCTTTAAAGATAGAAGAAATAGATGATGAAAAATGTGTTACGGTTGAATGTAGTGATGAGAAAGAAAAAAAGCTAAAACAAAGGCAATTATTAAAAACAGGGATTCTAACAGCTGTAGTAATTGGTATTCATAACTTTCCTGAAGGAATTGCAACATTTATTTCAGCTTTAACTAATCCAACACTTGCAATTGGTGTAACAATTGCGATTGCGCTTCATAACATTCCAGAAGGAATTTCAGTTTATGTTCCGATATATTATGCAACTGGTGATAAGAAAAAAGCCTTTCTATTATCTTTTTTATCAGGACTAGCTGAACCGATTGGAGCGTTATTTGGATTTTTAATTTTAATGCCATTTTTGTCTATGACAATGTTTGGAATTTTATATGCTGCAGTTGCTGGGATAATGGTCTTTATTTCACTTGATGAACTATTACCAGCAGCAAGAGAATACGGAGAACCACACTTAGCAATCTATGGGATGGTTTTTGGAATGATTATAATGGCGGTTAGTTTATTATTATTTTAAGGGGGTGTAAGATGAAAGAAGTTTTAAAAGTAGAAGGCGTTACTAAAACCTTTAAGCTTTCAAAAAAACAACAAAAAATCGAAAAAACAAATGAAAAAGTTAAAGTTGCTGTCAATGATTTATCGTTTGTTGCTTATGAAAATGAAATTTTTGGATTGTTAGGTCCAAATGGAGCAGGGAAAACGACAACTTTAAGAATGATTTCAACATTGATTAAACCAGATAGTGGAGATATTTATGTCAATGGAAGAAGTGTTGTAAAAGAGCCTTCAAAAGCAAGAGGAGAGTTAGGTTTTTTAACTAGTGAGTTAAAGTTAGAAGATTTCTTTACTCCAAACTATTTATTTGACTTTTTTTCTAAACTTCATAATGTAGATGAAAATGCAAGAAATGAAAGAAAAGAAAGACTTTTTAAAAAGTTTGGAATAGATGAGTTTGCTGAGGTTAAGATTGGAGAGTTATCTTCTGGAATGAAACAAAAAATATCATTGGTTATTTCAATGGTTCATGATCCTAAAATTATTATTTTTGATGAGCCTACTAACGGACTTGATGTTTTAACAGCAAAAACTGTAACTGATTTTTTGGTAGATTTAAAAAAACAAGGGAAAACTATTATTCTTTCTACACATATTTTTAGTTTAGCAGAAAAACTTTGTGATAGAGTAGGAATTATTTTTGATGGGAAAATGGTTGTTTGCGATACTCTTGTTAAGATTACGGAAAAAGAAAACTTAGAAGATTTATTCTTCACGTTATATAAAAGAAAAGCAGGTGAGGAATAATGAAAAATATCAAAACTATAATTTCAAAAGAATTATTTAGATTTTTTAAGGATATTCGAATTGTCATTACAACTTTAATACTTCCTGGGTTGTTGATTTTTACTTTATATAGTTTAATGGGACCAGCTATTACTTCTAGTTTTACACCAGATAAAGAATATGTTGGAACGGTATACGTTGCAAATTATCCTGAAAGTGTAGAAGCAGTTTTTGAAGCAGGGGAGTTAAATGTTAACATAACTGAAATAGAAAACAGTGAAATAGATGCTAAAAAAGAATTGGTGGTTGCTGGAGAGGCTGAGTTAGTAGTGGTATTTCCTAATGATTTTGATACAGATGTTATAGGTTATGATCCATCAAGTGGATTGGCTGCTCCTCATATTGAAATGTATTATAATTCTTCAAAAACTGAATCAATGAATTTATATAATATCTTTCTATCTATTTTAGATGTTTATGAAAGTTCAATGGCTAATAAGTTTGATGTTAATTTACCAGGTGGAGATTTTGATTTAGCTGATGAAAAAGATGTTATGGGTATGGTTCTTTCAATGTTATTACCTTTCTTGATTATTACATTCTTATTTAGTGGTTGTATGGCTGTTGCACCTGAATCTATAGCTGGTGAAAAAGAAAGAGGTACTATTGCAACATTGCTTGTTACTACGATTAAGAGAAGTGAACTTGCAATTGGAAAGATAATTAGTTTAAGCATTATCGCAACTTTAAGTGCTTTGAGTAGTTTTTTAGGAACGATGTTATCATTTCCTAAAATGATGGGGCCTGAAATGGATGGTGTAAATGCTATAGCATATGGAGTTTTAGATTATGTGGCTTTACTTTTTGTAATTATGTCAACAGTTTTAGTTTTGATAACTTTAGTATCAATAATTTCAGCTTTTGCAAAGACTGTAAAAGAAGCAACGACTTTAGTAATGCCTTTAATGATCGCAATCTTTTTAGTAGGCCTTACAGCAATGTTTGCTGGAGCTAGCAGTCAAGCAATCCTATATTTAATTCCAATTTATAATAGTGTTCATGTTATGGCTAATATATTCAGTTATAATTTTAATTTACTACATTTCCTTATCACTATTATTAGTAATATTATGTGGACCGGATTATTAGTATTTTTATTAACTAAAATGTTTAATAGTGAAAAGATTATGTTTTCTAAATAAACAAAAGACCTTAAGTTTTTTCTTAAGGTCTTAATAAATTTTTTTATTACTTTCTTTGTATTCTTTAAATAATTCAAGACATTTTTCTTGATCTTGGATTGAGAGTTTTAAAATATTAATGTTTTTGCAGTCGCTCTTTAAAAAATCATAAATTTTTTCATCTCTAAAACCTATTTCATTGGTTTGTTTGACATCACAACCATAATAAACAGTTTTAATATTTGACCAAATAATTGCACCAAGACACATCGGGCAAGGGAAAGCAGTAGTGAAAAGTATACAGTTGCTTAAGTCATAAGTTTTCATTTTTGTTGTGGCTTGTCTAATTGCATTGATTTCTGCATGGGCAGTAGGATCGTTATCTTTTAGAACGGTATTAGAACTTATAGCAACAACTTTTCCCTTTTCATCAATGATAGCGGCTCCAAAAGGACCACCATAATTTTTGTTCATAGTTTTCCTTGCTTGTTTAATTGCCATTTCCATTAATTCTTCATTCGCTTTTTTTGCCATTTTCTCCCCTAACTTATATTTAAATTATACATAGTTTGAAATTTCTTGTCAAATAGTTTTTAAAATAAGGCTTTATTAAAATAAAAAATATGATATAATTAAAAAAGTATATGGAGGACATATGAAAAAAACAGTTAAAAGCATTTTAATTATATTGTTAAGTTTTATAATTTTTTTAGTAGTTGTTGTAGGTGGATATATAGGATATATTAGCATTCAATATTATAGAATAAAAGATTTAAAAGACTTAACTGAAGATATTGAAGAGAATGCTTTGCCAGTTGCACTTGTTAATCAAGAATATAGCGCAGTTGCTTATAATATTGGTTTTGGGGCATATGATAGAGAGTACTCATTCTTTATGGATAAAGGAACAATGCAAGATGGCACTAAAACTGTTGGTAAATACGGTAAAGCTGTCTCTAAAGCAAGAGCCTTAATTAATACTAATGGTGCTATTGATTTAGCAAAAGCTTTAGATGCTAATTTTTATTTATTCCAAGAAGTAGATGTTCAGTCAAATAGATGTCATGGAATTAATCAATACCAAAAATTAAAAGAAAAATTTGAAGACTATATTACAACTTTTGGTTATAATTTTCATACAGCGTATTTGTTTTATCCATTTCATGATCCGCATGGTATAACAAAAAGTGGACTTGCAACATTTTCAAACCTTAAAATTACAAGTTCTATTAGACATCAACTTCCGGTTGATTTGTCTTTTCCAAATAAGTTTTTTGATTTAGATAGATGTTTTGTTGTAAATAGAATTCCAACCTCAAATGCTAAAGAACTAGTGATGATAAATGTTCATTTATCTGCATATGATGAGGGTGGAATTATTAGAGCTAAACAATTAGAAGTTTTAAAAAGTCTTTTAGAAAAAGAATATCAATTAGGAAATTATGTAATCGCAGGTGGAGATTTTAATCATGATATTGCATCAACTCTAAATTTATTTCCAACAACACAAAAATTACCAGAATGGATTTTTGTTTTAGAAGAATCTCAACTTCCAACTGGTTTTAGATTTGGAAGTTCATCGCTTGCTCCAACATGTAGAGCATCAGATATTCCTTGGGAAGAAGGAGTTAATTATACTGTTACGATAGATGGCTTTGTAGTATCGGATAATGTTGAAATTATAGCAGTTGAAAATATTGTAAACTTAAATGGTCAGGATGTAAACTTTATATATAGTGACCACAATCCTGTAAAATTGTCTTTTAAATTAATAGATTAATATTTAAAACGAGGTAAGTATATGAGAGATTATTCAAGCGAATTAGAAAAAAGAATTGCTTTTATTAAGGAAGCACTTAAAAATGCTAACGCTAAAGGTTTGATTTTTGGTAATAGTGGCGGAAAAGACAGTGCACTAGTTGCCATACTTTGTAAAGCTGCATGTGAAAATACGTTAGGAGTTATTATGCCTTGTGAATCAAAACAAAATTATAATCAAGATACAATAGATGCTTTAGAAATAGCTAAAAAGTTTAATATTGAAACAAGAACAATTGATTTAACTAAAACAAAAAAAACTTTAGTTGAAAGTATAAATAAAAGTAAAAGAATAGAAGGTTCAGGTATAACAAATATTGCTCCTCGTCTAAGAATGACAACTCTATATACAATTGCAGCTTTTGAAAATAGATTAGTAGTTGGAACTGGAAATAAAAGTGAAATTTTTATGGGATATTTTACTAAATGGGGTGATGGTGCTTTTGATATAAATCCGATTGCTGATTTATCGGTTTCAGAAGTATATGAATTTCTTGCTTATTTAAATGCTCCAAAAAGCATTTTAGAAAAGGTTCCTTCAGCAGGCTTGTTTGAAGGCCAAACTGATGAACTTGAAATGGGTGTAAGTTATAAAGCGATTGAAGCTTATATGAAGGGGCTAGAAGTTTCTAAAGAAGAAAAAGAAATTATTGAAAGATACCATAGAAATACAGAACATAAAAGAGTTAAACCTAAAATATATGGTGATAATAATAAATAGAGTTTTAAAACTCTATTTTTCTATTGTTTAATTTAGGAGGTAACACAATGGATGTTGAATATATTAGTTTGATTTTATATTTTGTATTAGTAATAGTTGGATTAGCATTTGCTAATCTAAAATTTAAAAAGCGAGAGTTTATAGTTTAATGAGAATTTTTTATGCAATTAACTTTTCTGATGATGTTAAGGAAAAACTTTATCAATATATTATAAAAAATAAAGGGCTGAAAGCATCTTTTACAAGAAAAGAAAATATTCATTTAACAATTTATTTTGTTGGAGAAATTAATTATGTTGATTTAGACTTCTATATTGGAGTATTAGACAAAGTAAAGTTTAATAATTTTGAAATAGAAGTAGAAGGGTTTGATTTCTTTCATAAAAAAGATGGAAGTATTTGGCATTTAAAAATTAGGAATAATCTATCTTTAGATAATCTATTCAAACAAATTGCAAGCAGCATGAATTTAAATAAAATGAATTTTACTCCACACATTACTCTTGCTAGAAGAGTAACAGATCCTAAAGAAATCATTAAGAACGATATAGAAATTGATAAAATTAAAGTTGATTCTATATCATTAATGGAGTCAAAATTTGTTGACAACAAACTAGTTTATACTGAAATCATTAAAAAACAAATTTAATCTTAAAACAATCATAAAATAAAGCAATTTTGAAAGTGCTTTCTTGAAGAAACATTATCTCTATGTTATAATTTAATTAGGAAGATATTGAATAAAAGGAGTGCGCATTTTTAGCGCAAAAGATGAAATGAAAAAAACAATTTTATTATTTTTATTAGCATTAATGTTTGTTTTAACAGGCTGTTTATCTACTGTTGAAGAAAGTAAAATTACTTTTGATTTTCAAGATAAAAATGTCACTGTTGAAGTCGGTGACACATTTGCATTACAGCCAGTAATTATTGGTTTTCATGGTAATACGGTTATATATACATCAAGTGCTGATCCTTTTGATCCTTGTATATCGGTTAGCAATACAGGGGTAATTACTGCTATAAAGGAAGGTAGTGCTTCAATTATTGCAAAATTAGATGGTGCTGCTGGAGTAGCTACAGTACAAATTAGTGTAACTGTTGTTCCTAAAACTGAAAATCCTAATGGTGGTAATGATAATACATCATTAACAGTAACAATTACAGGTGGAGTGCAAAATAATAAGATTATTTCTGCATTTGTAGGTGATGTTATTCAATTGGGAATTTTTGCTAATAAAACTTATACTGAAACTCCAGTTTGGAAATCAAGCGATATATCTAAAGGTTTTATTAGTAGTAGTGGATTGTTTACAGCATTAGATTCTGGTACTACTAAAATTGAATTGACAGTAGGTACTGCTACGGATTTTGTTTTTGTTACTATATTAGCTAAAAATCAAGATCCAGAAATTGTTACTCCTCAAATTACTTCAATATTAATCTCTGGTCCAAGGGTCTTAACAGTTGGTAATAATACTAATTTAACTGTTACACCTGATAAAGATGTTCTTTTCACAGTTTTATGGACAAGTAATAATAATGGTATTGCTACGATTGATGCTAGTGGAAAAGTTACAGCTAATTCAGCTGGTGTTGTAGTTTTTACAGCAACACTATCATCTAATGCTTCAATAAAAAATACATGGACAATGATGATTCAAGACAATACACCAACTAATACAATAACAGGCATTAGTCTTTCAGGTGATTCAAATTTATTTGTTGGAAATAAGATGCTGTTAACTGTTAATTTTACGCCAGCTGGTGAAACAGGTAATGTTACTTGGTCAACAAGTAATGCTGCGATTGCAAGTGTAGCTGCATCTGGATTAATTACTGGTGTTGCTCAAGGTAGTGTAACAATCACAGCAACTTTGAATGCTGATACATCAATAACTGGTTCTAAAACTATTACAGTTGTTCCAAAACCTAGTAGTATTACAGTAAGTGGAGCTACTAGTATGAATGTTGGGTCTACAACGTCTTTAACAGCTACAATATTACCAGCAGATACAGTTAAAACTGTTATTTGGTCTAGTAATAATACAAATGTTGCAACAGTGTCAAATACTGGAGTAGTTACAGCGTTGTCTGCTGGAGTTGCTTCAATCGTAGTAACTTCAACTGTTGATTCAACAATTTTTGGTAAACTTGATATAATGGTTAATGCAACTCAAACACCTACGTTGAGTTTAAGCATTTCATCTTCAAATATTAATGTAGGTAGTACTGCACAAATTACAGCTACAGTTGGTAATACAAGTAATACTGCTGTTACATATTCATCAAGTAATACAAGTGTAGCAACAGTTGATGCAACTGGTAAGGTAACAGGTGTTGCAGCAGGGTCTGCAACAATTACAGGTAGGTTAGTGGTTGATAATTCAGTAACTTCATCAGTAGCTGTAACAATTGCATCAGCAACTCCAACGGTTAGTGTTTCTCCTACATCTACAACAGTATATGTTGGTTCAACAAAACAATTAACTGCAACAGTAACTAACACAAGTAATACAAGCGTTACATGGAGCAGTAGTAATACAAGTGTTGCAACAGTATCTTCAAGTGGTGTTGTTACAGCTGTTGCAGCAGGTAGTGCAACTATTACAGCAACATCAGTTGCTAATACATCAGCAAAAGCAACATGTGCAGTAACAGTATCAAATCCTCCAGCAGGAACTCTAACAATTACAGCTGATCCTAGTGCAAGTGTTCCAGTGGGTGGATCTGGATATCAATTATATGTAAAAGATTCAAATGGAACAAGTGTATCTCGTCTTGAGTGTACATTTACATCAAGTGATTCAAGTGTTGCAACAGTTTCAAGTTATGGAACAATTTCAGCTTTAAAAGATGGAAGTGCAACAATTACAGTAACTCATTCAACAAAAGGAACTGGAACAATTACTTTAACAATTGGATCTGGTGGTGGTGGAACGCCTCCTGTAAATCCTCCAGCAGGTACTTTAACAGTTACAGCTGATCCAAGTGCAACAGTTCCAATAGGAGCAAGTGGCTATCAATTATATGTAAAAGATTCAAATGGAACTAGTTTATCTAGACAAGAATGTACTTTTACATCAAGTAATTCGAGTGTTGCAACTGTTTCAGTATATGGAACAATTTCAGCTTTAGCGGCTGGTACTGCAATAATTAATGTAACTCATCCAACAGGTGGTTCAGGTGCAATTACATTGACTGTTGGATCTTCAGGAGCAGATCCTTTTGATAGAATTATTACATTTGGAAGTAATCCGACATATAGTAGTAATGCAACTCAAGCAATGACAAATCCATTCTATTGGTTAAGAATGGCTCAAAATAATGGAGTTGATATTAATGCAACACTATTAACAACAACTGAAATTACTGCTCAAAATAACATTATGATCCAACAAGGTAATATGAGATTGGTTAATCCAAGTACTTTAGCTAATAAGACTTCAGTTACTTCAAGCGAAGTTGAATCATTAAGAAGTACTTTTGGTTATTCTTTACCATCAGGATGGACTTTACAATCAACTGTACAACATGCTGTTGTAACATCATTTGCTCAAATGAAAAGTTATCCTACAACATCAACAGATAAATCATACATGGAAACAGGTCTAGAAGTTGGAGAAGGTGTAGCGATTTATGGAAAATACAGTAGTGGTTCGTGGTTACTTGTAAGAAGCCAAAACTATTTTGGTTGGATTCAAGCATCAACTGTTGGAACATGTTCAGGATCTGATATGGCTACATTTGCTAATCCAAGTAGTTTTGCTATAATTACAGCTGAAAGAATTAAAACAACTCAAATATCAGGACTTCCTACAATGCTTAGAATGGGAACTAAACTTCCTTTAATTTCAAGTAATGCAACTTCAGCAACAGTAAGAGTTCCTACAAGAAATTCTAATGGTACTCTTAATACTACTGGTGCTAGTGTTACTATTCCAATTGATAGTAATGAATATGTTCATGTAGGATATCTACCGTATTCAACTAAAAATATTATTAAACAGATGTTTAAAATGTTAGGTCAAGTTTATGGTTGGGGAGATATAAATTCTGATAGAGACTGTTCTTCTACAGTTTGGACAGCTTATAAATGTAGTGGGTTCTTACTACCTAGAAATACATCGCAACAAGAACTTATTTCAAATAGTACTTATGCAAAGGTTTATCCAAGTGGAAATATTGGAACAAGTTATAGTACATATTTACCAAATGTTAGATTAGGAGCTATTCTATTAATGAAAGGCCACGTAATGCTTTATTTAGGAAAAGTTGATTCAAGATATTATATAATTCACCAATATGGTAGTTTATATTGTCAAGTAACTGATACAAGAGGCTATTCATTATATAATACAAAGACATTTATTAAGTAATAAATAATAAAAACATAAAAACCAGTTCATTTGAGCTGGTTTTTTTATATTAAATTGAAATTAACATATTTATATGATAAAATAATACATATACATTTAGGGGAATATTTATGTGGACTAAAAGAAGACATAAAATTATTGTAGCTTTGGTTAAACCGTTATTTAAAATAATTGGTTTTTTTAAGTTCGGATATCGTTATAAAAAATACAAACTTAATAAAAAGGAAGCTTATATTATTGTTTCTAATCATCAGACTGTTTTTGATCATTTTATGTATGGTTTGGCCTTTAATAGAAATTTATATTATATAGCAACTGAAGATATTTTTTCAATGGGGTTTTTATCAAAATTGTTGAAGTTTGCAGTTGCGCCAATTCCAAAAAGTAAATCAATGAGAGATTCTCAAACTGTAAGGATATCAATGCAAGTTGTTAAAGAAAAAGGTGTAATTATGGTTTCACCAGAAGGAAACAGAACCTATAGTGGTGAAACAGCCTATATAGATCCTGCAATTGCTAAGTTTGTTAAATTGTTAAAAGTTACTTTGATTATATTTAATATTACTGGTGGATATGGTGTACATCCACGTTGGGCTAATAAATCAAGGAAAGGTAAGACTTTTGGAGAAGTTGTTAAAATTCTAACATATGATGAATATAAGGATTTATCAAATGAAGAATTATATGATATTATTAAAACAAATTTATATGTAGATGATACTACAACTAAAAATACATATAAATCTAAAAAATCTGCTGAATATTGCGAGAGATTTTTGTATGTTTGTCCTAATTGTGGCATTACTAAAATATATTCTAAGGGTGAATATATATATTGTCCTGAATGTGAATTAAAAGTTAAATATAATGAAAATTTAGAGTTTGAAGTTGTTGAAGGAAAATTTAATTTTCTTAATATGAAAGAATGGTATCATTATCAAGAAGATTTTGTTTCAAAGTTAAACTTTGAAAAGTTTAAAGAAGAGGAAGTTATATTTAGTGATGAAGGAGTTTTTTTATTAAAACAAGAAAAGAATGTTAAAAAAATTAATATTTTAGAAGGTCAAATTGTCTTATATAAAAATAGAATAACAATAAATAATAATAAAAAAGACTATACCTTTTATTTTGATGACATAGATGCAATGACAGCTTTAGGGAAGAATAAATTGGGTTTTTATCTTAATGATGAAACTTTTCAAGTGAAGTCTAATGTAAGATTTAACCCTGTTAAATATATGCATTTATTTTATCATTACAAAAACACACAAAAAGGAGAAAAAGATGATTTTAGAAGTAGTGAATTTTTGGGATTATAAAATTTGGGAATTGCTTATTCAATTAACAGTTTTAATGTTAGGTATGCTTTATGCTCACATGCTAATTAGGCTGATTAAACCTTTAAGACATGCACTTATTCCAAGTTCTGTTTTAGGTGGCTTTATTTTATTAGCGTTTAATGTAATTGTAAAAAGAGCAACAGGAACTCCTTTTTTTGACCAAACAGTTTTAGAATCTTTAACATTTCACTGTTTAGGGCTTGGGTTTGTAGCGATGGCTTTAAAAACTAATGTTAAAAAAAGTGGTAAAAAAGAGAAACGGGAAATATTTGATTCAGGTATTACGGTAGTTAGTTCATATTTAATGCAAGCAATTATAGGGTTAGCTATTACGATAACATTGGGGTATACTTTATTTCCAAATCTATTTAAAGCAGGAGGAATTCTACTTGCTTTAGGTTATGGTCAAGGCCCAGGACAAGCACTTAACTTTGGTAAAACATATGAAGATACATATGGTTTTGTAAGTGGAGGGTCGTTTGGTTTGACTATTGCATCAATGGGCTTTATTGCAGCTAGTATTGGTGGTGTTATTTATTTAAATATATTAAAGAAAAAAGGTAGAATTATAATACAAGATGATTTTATTTCTGAGAACTTATCAGCAATTGAAGTTTCTAGTGAAAATGAAATTCCAATGACTGAATCAATGGATAAGCTTACTGTTCAAATAGGTTTAGTGATGTTTAGTTATTTTTTAGCTTTTTTAGCAATGTTTGGAATTTCAACTTTAATGGATACAAACATTTTAGGTAATTTTGGAACTAAGACTATTAAACCACTTATTTGGGGATTCAACTTTTTGATTGGAACAATATTTGCGATTATAGTAAAAGTTGTTTTAAACAAATTAAAAGATAAACAAATAATTAATAGAGAATATAGAAACAATTTTATGTTAAGTAGAATTGGAGGATTCTTATTTGATGTAATGGTTGTTGCTAGTATTGCTGCTATTCAAATAGAATTCTTAGAACATTATATTTTACCGATGGTATTAATTTGTGTAATCGGTGGAGTTGCAACTTATTTCCAAATTGCGTTTATCACAAAAAGAATTTTTCCAGATTATCCGGATGAAGCTTTCTTATCATTATATGGTAATTTGACTGGAACTGCTAGTACAGGGATTATTTTGTTGAGAGAACTAGATACTGAGTTTGAAACTCCAGCTGCAACTAACCTTGTGTATTTAACTTTGCCTGCGATTGTTTTTGGCTTTCCAATGATGTTATTACTTGGGTATGCACCACAAAATGATACAGCAACAGTTATTACTTTATTCATTTTAATTGTTTTATTTATAGCAATGAATTTAATATTATTTAGAAGAAGTATTTTTAAGAAAAATAAAAAAGAAGAAGTCATAGAAAAAGTTAATGAGGAATAAAGTATGACATATGTTTTAGTAGGGATTGGAATTTTAACAGTTATTTATATGTTTATTTCTATTGCAATATATAGAGCTATCTTTAGTAATAGAAATAACGGAAATCCAAAATTAAAATTTTTTACAGAAGAAGATTTTAAAGGTTTAAAATCTAAAGATATTTCTTTTAAATCAAATAAAAAACAAACCTTAAAAGGTAAGGTTTATTATTACGAAAAGGAAGAATATTTAGGTTTGCTAATTTTTGTACATGGAATTGGTGCAGGGCATTTAGCTTATACTACTGAGATAAATCATTTTGCAGAACAAGGTTTTTTAGTATTAAGTTATGATAATACTGGAAGTGGTATTTCAGAAGGGAAAAACATCGTAGGTTTTTCACAAAGAGTAATCGATTTAAAATATTGTTTAGACTTTGTTTTAGAAAATAAAGAATTAAATAAATATAAAATTGTACTTTGTGGACACTCTTGGGGAGCATTTGCTGTGATGAATATTTTAAATTACGATTATGATATTAAAGCAGTAGTATCACTTGCAGGTTTTCCAAAAGCATCAACTGCTTATACTAAAGTTATTTCAAGACTAGTTAATCCGTTTTTAGGTATCTTTGGCTTTGGATTATCATTAATTGAAACAATAAAATTTGGTAAATTAGCAAGTTTTAGTGCTTTTAAAGCTTTTAAAAAGACTAAAGCTAAGGTATTATTTATTTATGGAAAAAAAGATAATATGTTAGATTTTAAAGGGTTTGAAAATGATAGGTTTGATAATCTTAAAGTAATCGCTCTTGAATCAAAGGGACATAGAGTTAATATTACTGATGAAGCAGTAGCATATGATATAAAAAGGGATGAAGACTTAAAAGCTTTATATAAAAAATACAACAATCAAATTCCTGAAAGTGTTGAAAAAGAATATTATGCTAATTTAGATTATGATTTGTTAGTAGAGTTAGATAAAAATGTTATGAAGAAAATTGATGATTTTTTTATTAATGAAATTAAAAATAGAGTTGCAAATTAATGCAACTCTATTTTTTAGTTTTATAATGTTAAAATATCTTAATTAAGTTGTTATCAGTGTTAAATTATTATTCAGTAAATGGTGGATATTGTGGAGTGCCATATCCTGAAATTGTACTATGTTGCAATGGATAACTTCTATATGCAACCGTATTACTAGTATTACCTTCAATTGTATATACTCTAGTAGCATCAGTTGAGATTACAATTCCAGTATGGTCTGCATCATCACCATCATAAGTAAAGAATATAATATCTCCTTTTTTTGGTGTGTAGGTTTCTTTGTATTGGATTAAATCACGTTCTATAAACCATTCACGACCTAAAGTACAGCTAGCATATTTTGGAATTATTTCTGTTGAAATTCCAGATTGATAAGCACACCATGAAACAAACATCGCACACCAAGCACCTGTAGGATATTCTCCGCCACCATACCAAGCACCAAATTTTGTCCATCCGTTAGCTGCCTCTTGATAGCCTAATTCTTCAGCTGCAATAGCAAGAAGTCTACTTACATAATCGACATTTGGTACACCATAAACTGTAATAGTAATAGTAGTATAAGTTTTAGGGTTTGTTTTTAATCTTGCGGCTAGAGTTCCACTTCCAGCCAATAAAGTAGTAACACGTCCATTTTCATTTACTGAAAGGATTGAAGGAGATAGTGAAAACCAATCAAACAATGTATTATCATTAACTCCATCAACTTTTGCATAAGCAAATTCACCAGCTTGTACTGCGAATCCAGGATTGTTTGGTGATTCAAGATATAGTGTTGCGATTCCATCTTCAACTGAGCCACCAACTGTAATTTCAATAGAACCATCAATTCCAGATTTTGCAGTATAACTAGCTCTTAGTATAGTAGTACCTGCAGAAAGTCCTGTAACATTACAATCATCATCTATAGAAAGAATGTTAGGATTATCTACAGTCCAAGTAAAATCTAAAGGAGTATTAGCGTCAGTTAAATCAATGTTTGTAATTGTAACTGCGATAGGCTTATTAATTGGGATTTTAGTAGTTGGCATTGAAAGATTAAGCGGAATTATTAATTTCCAAGTGCCACTGATAGTAGTATCAAACTTATTTGTAACAGTTACAGTAGTAGTACCAGGTTTTAAAGCTTTAATATTATAGTTTGCATCAATTGTTGCGATGTTAGTATCTTCTAATACCCAATCAAAATCAGCTCTATTTGAGAAGTCTTGAATTGTTAGTCTAACCATTGAGTCTACATCTACAACTTCTTTTGGGCTAGTAAGAACTAAAGGAATTTTTATACTGATAGATGCTTTTATATCTGAATTTGCTTTTGAAGAAACGGTTAAAGTTGTTTCACCATAATCTATCGCTTGCAAGTTCCCACTTTCTAGTTGTGCAATGCCTGGAGTAGAAAAAGTAAAAACAAGTTCATTTAAAGTGGCATTAGAAACTTCTAAAGGTAGTGGGATTTGTTCTCCAATTAATAATTCAATAGATTCAGTTACAAAGTCTAAAGTAACATTACTTACCTTATTACAACCACTAAATATAAATAATAAACAACAAAAAGATATTAAAAATAAAAGTTTTCTCATTTTGTGCACCTCATTTTCATTATATCAAAAGTTAGAATAATTATCAATAAAAGAGCTTTTAAAAGTTGAAGATGTTTTCTATGTACATGAATAAAGAGGAGCTCTTTTTCGCTAATTGGTTTGGTTGACATATATTTATTAAAGTAGTAGCATAAAATCTTGATAAAACTATCTAAAAGTGATAAAATAAAAGAAGTGTTTAGTATAAAGATTTAACGTAATTTATAAAAATGCTTTTATCCTTTTTTAAAGTTTTGGAGGAATATATGGATGTTAAAAAAAGTATTAATGAAGTAATCAAAGAACTTGAAACTGATGTAGTTAAGGGCTTAAGTAGTAGCGAAGTAGAAGAAAGACTAGCTAAATTTGGTAAAAATCAATTGCTAGAAAAAAAGAAAAAACCTTGGATTATCAGATTTTTTGAGCAGTTTAAAGATTTTCTAGTTATCATTCTTTTGATTGCAGCGGTAGTTTCAATTTTAGTGGACCCACATGAATGGATAGAAAGTTTGATTATTTTTATTGTAGTTTTATTAAATGCTATTTTAGGGTTAGTTCAGGAAAGTAAAGCAGAAAAATCATTAGAAGCTTTAAAGAAATTAAGCACTCCTTTTGTTAAGGTTATAAGAAATACTGAAATGTTAAGTATTTCTTCAACTGATTTAGTTAAAGGAGATATTATAATAGTAGAAGCTGGTAACTTTATTCCAGCTGATTGTAGATTAATAGAAGCAGTTAACCTTTCAGTTGATGAAAGTGCTTTGACTGGAGAAAGTGTTCCAGTCCACAAAATTATTGAACCAATTGATAAAGAAAGTATTTCAATTGGTGATATGAAGAATAGTTTGTTTTCATCAACTTATGCAACTTATGGTCATGGTAAAGCAGTTGTAGTAAAAACAGGGATGGAAACTGAAATTGGTAAAATTGCATCTTCTTTAATGGATTTTAAAGAAACTAAAACTCCACTTCAAGAAAAATTAGATCAAATAGGCAAAGTTATTGGAATTTTATGTGTTGCTATTTGTATAGTTGTTTTTGCTTTGGAAATGATAGTACAACCTAATTTTATTGAGGCCTTTAAAATGGCAGTCGCTTTAGCAGTAGCAGCAGTACCAGAAGGCTTAGCTGCGATTGTTACAGTTATTCTAGCGATTGGTGTTGAGAAGATGGTTAGACAAAAAGCGATTGTTAAAAAACTTCCTGCTGTTGAAACATTAGGTGCTGCATCTGTTATTTGTTCTGATAAAACAGGAACTCTAACTCAAAACAAAATGACTGTTTTAAAAATCTTTCATAATGAATTAAAAGATATAGATAACTCTTTAACAAAAGAAGAGTTAGAAATGTTAGAACTTTTTGCAATGTGTACTGATGCAATTGTAGAAGAAACAGAAGATGGTATAAAAGAAATAGGAGATCCTACTGAAACAGCATTAGTCTCAGCAAAACAAAAATACGTTAAAAAACCTACTTTTAAAGGCTTAAAAAGAGTTTATGACTTATCTTTTGATTCAGCAAGAAAAATGATGAGTGTAGTTTTTGAAAAAAAGGATGGAAAATATTTAGTAATTACTAAAGGTGCTGTTGATGTTTTAATGAATAGATCTTTAAATGTTGATAAAATGAAGATTCTAAAAGCAACGGATGAAATGGCTAGTAAAGCTTTAAGAGTTTTAGCGGTCGCTTATAAAGAAATGGATTTTATTCCTAAAGATTTAGATTTTAGTGAAGTTGAAAAAGATTTGAATTTTGTAGGGCTTGTTGGTATGATTGACCCTGCTAGACCTGAGGTTAAAGATTCAGTTGCTCTTGCAAGTAAAGCTGGTATCAGAACAATTATGATAACAGGGGATTATGTTGCTACAGCTAAAGCCATAGCAAGTGAACTTAATATCTTAAGAGAAGGAGATATTGCATTATCTTCTCAAGAATTAAATGCATTAAGTGATGAAGAACTTTCAAATAATATTGAAAAGTATTCTGTTTATGCAAGAGTTGCACCTAGTGATAAGGTAAGAATTGTTAAGGCTTGGCAAGAAAATGGTCAGGTTGTAGCAATGACTGGAGATGGGGTTAATGATTCTCCTGCTCTAAAACAAGCAGACATTGGTTGTGCTATGGGGATTACAGGGACTGATGTTGCCAAAGAAGCAGCTGATGTTGTTTTAGTTGATGATAACTTTAAAACAATAGTTACAGCAGTTTATTATGGTAGAGGGATTTATGCTAATATAAAGAAGGTTGTTAGATATTTATTATCTAGTAATATTGGTGAGGTTTTTACAATCTTTGTAGCATCACTATTATCAGTAATTTTAGCTGGGGTTGATTTTGGAATTCCACTATTAGCAATTCATTTATTATGGGTTAACTTGATAACTGATAGTTTGCCTGCCTTTGCTTTAGGAGCAGAAGATCCAGAACCAGATGTAATGGAACATAAACCACGTAGTAAAAATGAGAGTTTTTTTGCTCACGGTTTAGGTTTTTCAATAGTTTGGCAAGGAATTGTAATTGGTTCATTAACACTAATTGCTTATATGATTGGTCATTTTACAAGTCCTGAGACTTATTTAGGTCAAACAATGGCTTTTATGACTCTATCAAGCATTCAATTATTCCATTCATTTAATATGAAGAGCGAACATAGTTTATTTAAAACAAATATTTTAAAAAATAAATATTTAGTAGGAGCATTCATTGTAGGAATGGCTTTACAATTTGGAATTTGTTATATACCTTTCTTAAACGATATTTTTAAAATGGTTCCTTTAAATTTTGGACAATTGATGATTGTTATGGGATTATCTTTTTCAATAATAGTAATTGTTGAAATTATAAAAGCTATTAAATCAAAAATAGTCAAAGAATGATTGTATATTTTTAGTATTTGTGTTAAAATATACAAGTCTTAATAAGGAGGAGTAGTATGAGTAATGTAGGCACAGTTGCAAGAGGAATTAAAGCACCGATTATTAAAAAGGGCGATAATTTAGTGGATACAGTTTTTGATTCAATTGTTAAGGCATCAGAAAGTGACAACTTTAAAATTGAAGATAGAGATGTTGTTTGTATAACTGAGGCTATAGTAGCAAGAGCTCAAAATAACTATGCAAATGTTAATCAAATTGCTAAAGATGTTAAAAGTAAATTTGATGGTGAAATAGTTGGCCTTATTTTACCGATACTAAGCCGTAATAGATTTTCGATAATATTAAAAGCTATTAGTATGGGATGCAAAAAATTAGTTATTCAACTTAGTTATCCAGGAGATGAAGTTGGAAATAAATTAGTTTCTTTAGAAGACTTAGATAAGTATGGTATAAATCCTTACAGTGATTCTTTTACTGAAGAACAATTTAGAAAGTATTTTCCAGAAACTATTCATGCTTTTACTGGGGTTGATTATATTGAATACTATAAAGAAATTGCTGGTAATAATGCTGAAGTTGTATTATCAAATAACCCTAGATTTATTTTAAATTATACAGATCAAGTTCTAGTTGCAAATACTCATGAAAGAGTAAGAACTAAACAAATGCTAATTGAAGCAGGGGCTAAAAAGGTTTATTCGCTAGATGAGATTTTAAGTAAAAGTGTGGATAATTCAGGTTATCATCCAACGTATGGAGTTTTAGGAAGTAACCTTGCTACTGAAGATTCAGTGAAACTTTTTCCGCGTGATGCTCAAGATATAGTTGATGGAATTCAAAAGAAGTTTTTTGATAAATATGGTAAAACAGTTGAAGTTATGATTTATGGAGATGGAGCTTTTAAAGACCCAGTTGGTGGGATTTGGGAATTAGCTGATCCTGTTGTTTCACCTTTCTTTACTAAGGGATTAGTTGGAACTCCACATGAAATAAAATTAAAATATTTAGCTGATACTAAATTAAAAGATTTGAGTGGTGAAGCTTTACAAGAAGCTATGAAAAAACTTATTTTTGAAAAAGAAAATGCTTCATTTGATGTTAATGATACATTAGGAACTACACCAAGAAGACTGACTGATTTGTTAGGTAGTCTTGCAGATTTAACTAGTGGAAGTGGAGATAAAGGGACTCCTATCGTATACATTAAGGGGTATTTTGATAATTACGCAAGTTAAAACTTAAAAAAAGAAAACATAAGTTTTCTTTTTTTTAGGTAATTATATCTGTGTTTTAGTAGGAAGAAATTATTAAATAAAAACAAAGTAAATTTTATAAAAAACAAAGATAATATTTTGGTAGAAAAAATAGATAAAAAAGTGTATAATGATTAATATACAAGAAAGTTATGGTGATATTATGAATAACAAGTTAGTAAGAGCAATTACAAGTAGAGATGAAGATTTTGCAAAATGGTATACTGATTTATGTTTAAAAGCTGAGTTAATGGATTATTCTCTAGCAAAAGGCTTTATTATCTATAGACCATATGGTTATGCTTTATGGGAGGGGATTCAAAGTTATTTAGATAAAAGATTTAAAGATACAGGACATGAAAATGTTTATATGCCTTTGCTTATTCCACAATCTTTATTTCAAAAAGAAGCAGATCATGTTGAAGGTTTTGCTCCTGAGTGTGCTATAGTAACAGTTGGTGGAAAAGAAGAGTTAGCAGAAGAGTTAATTATTAGACCTACATCAGAGGTTTTATTTTGTGATCATTATAGCAAGGTAGTTTCTAATCATAGAGATTTACCAAAATTATATAATCAATGGTGTTCTGTTGTAAGATGGGAAAAAACAACTAGACCTTTTTTAAGAGGAAAAGAATTCTTATGGCAAGAAGGTCATACAATTCATGCAACTGAAGAAGAAGCAAGAGAAGAAACTCTAAGAATGTTAGAGATTTATAAAGAAGTTGGAAAAGAGTTGCTAGCAATTCCTTTTATTACAGGAAGAAAAACTGAAAAGGAAAAGTTTGCTGGAGCATTAGAAACTTATACAATTGAGGCTTTAATGCATGATGGTAAAGCTTTACAATCAGGAACTACTCATTATTTTGGTGATGGTTTTGCTAAAGCTTTTGATATTAAATTCCAAGATAAAGATAATACATTAAAATATGTTCATCAAACTTCTTGGGGAGTATCTACTAGATTAATTGGTGCGATGATTATGGTTCATGGAGATGATGAAGGATTAGTAATCCCGCCATATCTTGCTCCAACTCAAGTTGTTATCATTCCAATTCAATCTCAAGTTCCAATTGTTTTAGAAACTTGTAATAAAGTTTTAGAAAAATTAAAAGCTAAAGGAATTAGAGTAAAACTAGATGATAGTGATAGGACACCTGGCTGGAAATTTGCTGAATATGAAATGAAAGGAATTCCAGTTAGAATTGAAATTGGCCCAAGAGATATTGAAAAAAATCAAGCAACTATTGTTTATAGACACACAAGAAAAAAAGAGTTTATTTCTCTTGATGCTTTAGAAGAGCAATTACCAATAATTTTCAAAAAAATGCATCAAGAATTATATGATAATGCTTTAGAAAATGTTAAATCTAATACAAGAATTGCTAAAACATATGATGAATTTAAAAAAATCATTAATGAGTTTGGTGGTTATGTAAAGATGATGTGGTGTGAAGATGAAGCATGTGAGTTAAAGGTTAAAGAAGATACGACTGCAACTGCAAGGTGTATTCCTTTTGAACAAGAAAAAATAGGAGATGTTTGTCCTGTTTGTGGTAAGAAAGCTACTAAGATGGTTTTATTTGCAAAAGCATATTAATTTTAGATATATTTAATTTAAATGTGTTATAATAAGTTATAAGAAGTCCTAGATGAAAAGAAGGTGATGAAAATGAGAAAAAATAGATTATTAATTTTTATATTAACCTTAATATTAGGACTTTTTTTGACGGGTTGTGACTTTATAGATTATATTAGTAATCTCAATAATGCTCCTGAAATTGTAGATTCTATTGAAGAAGCAGATGATGCTGAAGCTTTGGCTCAGTTATTAGCTGAAAAGGATTTATTAGAAGCAGAAATTGCACAACTTCAAAGTGATAAAACGACTCTAACAACTGAAGTTGCAACTTTAGGAATTCAAAAGAATAACTTAGAAACTGAAATTACTAATTTAGAAGGAGTTGTAGATTCGCTAGAAGCTTCAGTTGAATCTAAAAATGCAACTATTACTTCCCTAGATAATCAAATTAGTGAAAAGAATAATACTATTATATCTTTAGATAATGAAATTGCTAGTAAGAATGCTTTAATAACTAATTTGCAAGCTCAAATTACTGAATATGAAGAAGATGTTTTATTAGTTGAAGATTTAACTGAAGAGATTGCTCAACTTGAATTAGATGTAGCTGCTTTAGAGGCTAATAAGACAAGTTTGCAAACTGATGTTACAGCACTAGAGTCTACTAAAGCAACTCTAACTACTGATATAGCAAATTTAAATCAACAAAAAACAATTCTAACAAATACAATAAATTCTCTTAATTCTCAAGTAACTATTTTACAAGGTGATAAAGCAACTTTAGAAACAGAGATTGCTGCTTTAAATCAAGAGTTATTAGAATTAGAACAAGAAGCTGAAGAGTATCATTTATATTTATTTAATTTATTTAATGAGATTTCACTTGATATAATGAAAGCAAATATTGTTGTTAAAACATATAAATTTAGTAATTGCCTTGGAACTGGTAGTGGAATTATTATAAAAGAAGATACAACATATTATTATTTATTAACTAATAATCACGTTGTTTATATTGAAAATCAAACAAATCTATCTTATAAAGCAATTGATTTTAGAGGAAACGAGTATATTGCCAGTTTACAATTTAGAGATCCTAACCATGATCTAGCATTGTTAAGAATTACTAAGGATTCAGAATTGCCAGTTTTAAGAGTTATAACATTAGAAACAACTAATCCTCTTTCTCAAGATAGAATAATTGCGATTGGTCAACCTTTAAGACAAACAAATACAGTTACTTTTGGTAAAATTACAACTTATACGACTATGACTTTAGGTGATACTCCGCCATCAGTTTCAAATGTAACATATAGTGTTATAATGCATGATGCAACGATTTTACCAGGAAGTAGTGGAGGAGTCTTACTTAATATGAGTTTAGTTGCAGTTGGTATAAATTATGCTGGAAGTTATGATCCTGAAACTGAAGAGTTTGTAATTGGTGCAGCTATTCCAATAGAAAAGGTTCGTTTGTTTTTAACTGAAAATAGTTTTACTTTATAGAGGTAAATAGATATGAAAAGAAAAATATTTTTTATATTCTTATTAATTTTAAGTGTTTCATTATTAGTGGGTTGTGATTTTTTAGATTTTTCAAACTACGATAATAGTAGTAGCACTAATAGTGATTTAACAGCATTACAAGCTGAAAAGGCTAGATTGCAATTAGAGATCGATCGCCTTGAAGCAAGAATTGCTGAAATTAAAGAAGAAAACGGTATTGTAAGTGAATTTAATAGTGATGCTGAACTTTACGATATAATCAATGAAATTTCCTTAGAGGTTGTTAAGGCTAATGTTATCGTATATGCAAAAACTTATAGAGTATCAATGTGGGGTGGAAGTTCTTTAGTTGCAACTGGTCAAGGAAGTGGAGTTATTTTTAGTCAATCAAGCAATGAATTATATTACTATGTTTTAAGCAATCATCATGTTGTTGCTCCTGATTCAAAGTATACTTCTTCATCATATTCTATGAATTATACAATCAAAGACTATAAAGCTAATGAATATACAGCAGATTTGTTATTTAGTTCAGCGGATTATGATTTAGCAGTTTTAAGATTTAGAAAAAATTCTGAACATCCATTAAAATCACTTCAAATTGAAACAGTCAATCCTGATCCTGGAAATGTTGTTGTAGCGATTGGTCAACCAGAAGGCCAAAGCAATACAATTACATTTGGTCAAATAATAACATATAGTAAAGTTACTTTAAGTGATACACCTATTAGTGAATCAAATGTCAAGTTTGATGTAATAAGTCATGATGCTCCGATAAATTCAGGCAGTAGTGGTGGAGTGTTGCTTAATTCAAGTTTACATATAGTAGGTATTAATTATGCAGGTAGTCATGATGATTATGGTAATTTTGTTAGAGCATATGCAATACCAATTGAAAAAGTAATTGAATATTTAACTGACAATGGATTTTCATTAAAATAAAAAAAGGCCTTGAGGCCTTTTTTAAATTCCAAAAATTATATTTATTAAGTATCCAATTCCAAAAGATATTGCAGCAACAGTTAAACTAATTGCAGTCATTTGGAAAAATCTTTTCTTAAATGGTAAGTCTTTAGCAACAGAGATATAGTAGTTAAAGACTAAAATAATTAATACAACTGAAGTTAACATAATTCCTAGTGCTAAGAATTTATTGTTTCCAAGTAATAAGTAAGGTAGTATTAGAATTGCTACTGTGATAATATATGCTATTCCTGTGTAAAGTGCAGATTTTAAAGCATCTGGTTTTCCTTCTGTTTTAGCACTTAAGTATTCACTTGATGCCATTGAAAGACTTGCAGCAATTCCAGTTATCAAGCCACTGACAACAATAATTGTTGGATCTGTCATAGCTAGAGTTAGTCCAGCTAGAGCTCCAGATAACTCTACAAGTGCATCGTTTAATCCTAAAACAATAGAACCTACATAATTTAGGCTTTCTTCATTTAAAAGAGAAAGTAGTTTTTGTTCGTGCTCATCTTCCTCAGCTGCAATTTTTAAAGCCTCAGGAATATATTCAGCTAATTTTTGATATGTCTTATTAGCATGGTTTTCACCTTTTTCCATTAATTTTAAAGTGAAAGTATAACCAAAAAGCCTGCTCATCAAAGTATAGATGAAGATTTTAAACCTATTAGGTTTAATTTTTTCTTTTGTGTGTGATTCCCAAAAAGCATTATGAGCTTTTTCTTGTTTAGCAATTTTTTCTAATATCTTTTTATTTTCTTCGTTTTTGATTCTTTTAGCAATATTTAAATAAACATAGTATTCAGTAATCTCACCTTTTTGCATTTTCCTGATCAGTTTTCTTATTTCTTTAGGATATGTTTTCATTTTACTTCTCCTAATAAAGATAGTATTTTTTGTTTTGATAGAAATCCTGCAGTTCGATTTATTTCTTTACCATCATTAAAAACTACTAAAGCAGGAATTGTCCAAACATTATAACTGTCCGATAATTCTTCATCTTTATCAACGTTTACTTTAAATATTTTAACCTTACCGGCAAGTTCTTTTGCAAGTTCTTCTAGGATTGGAGATATCATTTTACAAGGACCACACCAGTCTGCGTAAAAATCTACTAATACTTTGCCTTTTGAATTTAAGACTTCCTGGTTGAAATTTTCTTTAGTTAAGATCATAAATATCCTCCTATTAATTTGATTATATATTATTTTTTAGAAATCTCAAGTAATTTGCTTTAAAACAAGTAAGAATCTATTAAAATAAATTGAGATTTATTTAAATTTGTGATATGATATATTATAATTAAGAGTAGAGGTAAAATATGAAGTATGTTTTAGTAACTGGTGCTGCAGGTGGACTTGGTAGTGCTGTTGTTAATAGTTTAGCTGAAAAAGATTTTTTTATCTTTGCAACTGATGTAAAAGATACAAAGTTTGAAGCAAGAAATGTTAAATTTTTTCAATCAGATATTACATCAAACGAAAGTATAGAAGAGTTAAAAAGAAAGATAAAAAAACATACTGATACTTTATTTGGTATAGTTAATACTGCTGGGATTTTCTTCTTAGATTCTTTTGTGGAAGGAGAAGAAGAAAAACTAAGAAAGATTATTGAAATTAATTTCTTTGGAACCTATAGAGTTAATAAAATATTCTTTGAAATGTTAAAACCAAAATACAGCAAAATTATAAATGTTGCAAGTGAGGTAAGTAGATATACTCCTCAACCATTTAATGGTTTTTATACTTTAAGTAAACAAATGGTTGATACATATACTCATGCTTTAAGAAGGGAATTAAATTATTTAGATATTAAAGTAATTAAAATAGAACCAGGCAGTTTTAAAACCAAAATGCTTAATGCTGCAGATGATGAGTTTCACATTTTGGTTGATAAAACTGCATATTATAAAAACAACTTGCTTAAACTAAAAAAACTTATGGATGCTGAACTTTCAAAAGAAAATAATCCTAAAAAGTTTGGTAAACTAGTTTTAAAGATTCTAAAAAGAAAGAAGAATAAACTAAATTATAGAATCTGTAATAGTTATAAATTAGCATTATTAGGAATGCTTCCTGCTAGAATGCAGGATAGACTACTTAAAAGAATAATTAGGTAAGAGGGATAAAAATGTATAAGGTATTAGAAAAAAGAAATTTAAATCCAAGTGTAGGTTTTTTAAAAATTGAAGCGCCGTTAGTTTCAAGAAGGGCTGAACCTGGGCAATTTATTATCCTAAGAGCAAACGAAGAAGGCGAAAGAACACCTTTTACTATTTATGATTATGATAGAGAAAAAGGTACTATTAGTATAATCTTTCAAATTGTTGGCGCTACTACTAGAAGATTAGATGCATTAAAAGTAGGAGATTATATTTTAGATGTTGTAGGTCCTTTAGGAAAAGCGGTAGAATTTGATAATGTTAAAGATGCAATCGTAGTAGGTGGTGGAGTGGGATGTGCGATAGCATTTCCAATTGTTAAAAAACTTCATAATCTAGGAATAAATGTTACTTCAATCATTGGCTTTAGAAATAAAGATTTAGTAATTTTAGAAGATGAGTTTAAAAAAGTGAGCAATGACTTTTATCTTATGACAGATGATGGGTCACATGGTGAAAAAGGAATGGTAACTGATGCTTTAAGAAGATTACTTGAAAAGAAAAAATATGATAAAGTATATGTTATTGGACCTTTGATAATGATGAAGTTTGTATCTTTACTAACAAAAGAATTTAATACTTCAACTGTTGTTAGTATGAATTCAATTATGGTTGATGGAACTGGAATGTGTGGAGGCTGTAGAGTAACAGTTGGTGGAGAAGTAAAGTTTGCATGTGTTGATGGACCTGATTTTGATGGACACTTAGTTGATTTTGATGAAGCAATTCAAAGAAGCAGAATTTATGCTGATGTTGAGAAAAAGCGGGATGAGGCTACGTGCAATTTGTTTAAGGTGAAAAAAGATGAACTTAAGTAAGAAAAAAAATGAAATGCCTTCTCAAGCACCTTTTGAAAGGATAAAAAACTTTGATGAGGTTGCTTTAGGTTACACTTTTGAGATGGCGCTAGATGAAGCGTCTAGATGTTTAAATTGTAAGAATCCACCTTGTGTTAAGGGTTGTCCTGTAAATATTAATATTCCAAGGTTTATTTCAAAAATAAAAGAAAAAGAAATTAAAGAAGCATATGATGTAATTAGTGAATATAGTCTTTTTCCAAGTATTTGTGGTAGAGTTTGTCCTCAAGAAACTCAATGTGAAGCACAATGCGTTAGAGGAAAAGCAGGAGAGCCTGTTGGAATTGGTTATTTAGAAAGATTTGTAGCTGATTATGTTTATGAAAACAAAAGTAAAAGAAGTATTATTAAAGAAAAAGATAATAATATTAAAGTTGCAGTAGTTGGTTCTGGTCCTGCAGGCTTAACTTGCGCATCAGAACTTGCAAGAAGAGGATATAGGGTAACTATCTTTGAAGCATTACATGCTGCAGGTGGAGTTTTAGCATATGGAATTCCTGAGTTCAGATTACCTAAAAAAATCTTAGCAGATGAAATAGAAAGACTAAAAAGTTTAGGTGTAGAAATTCTAACAAATGTTATTATTGGTAAATCTTTAACAATTGAAGATATTTTTAGTGATGGTTATAAGGCAGTTTATCTTGGTACTGGAGCTGGTCTTCCTAAATTTATGAAGATTCCTGGAGAAAATGCTAATGGTGTCTTTTCTGCTAATGAATTCTTGACAAGAATTAATTTAATGAAAGCATATAAGGAAGGTTATGAAACACCAATTTATAGAGCTAACAAGGTTGCAGTTGTAGGTGGTGGAAATGTTGCAATGGATGCTGCAAGATGTGCTAAAAGGCTAGGAGCAAATGAGGTTTATATAATTTATAGACGTAGTGAAAAGGAAATGCCTGCAAGACTTGAAGAAGTACATCATGCAAAAGAAGAAGGAATTAAATTTATGTTACTAAGCAATCCAACTGAAATTGTTGCTGAAAACGGTAAAGTAGTTGGAATTAAATGTGTTAAAATGGAATTAAAAGAAACTGATTCAAAGGGTAGAATGACTCCAGTTGAAATTAAAGATAGTGAATTCTTTACCAAAGTTGATGCTGTAATTATGGCTTTAGGAAATCATCCAAATCCTGTATTAACAAAAACAACAGATAATTTAGAAGTTGACTCTAGAGGTTGTTTAATAGTTGATGAAAACTATCAAACTTCTAGAAAGGGTATTTTTGCAGGTGGTGATGCTGTAACAGGAGCTGCAACAGTAATCTCTGCGATGGGAGCAGGGAAGGTTGCTGCTAAAAACATTGATGAATATTTAAAAAATTCTAAATAAAATTTATAAAAAACAATGAAAAAGTTTTATTTTGAATTGACTTTAGTGAATTTAATTGATAAAATAATAATGGTTTTTAAAAAAAAGCAATTAAAGTAATTATTGCTTAAAAAAAGAAAAAGGAGAGTATTATGGAAAAAGAAAACAAAAAAGATTCTGCAACTAAAAAAACTTCTACAACTAAAAAAGAAGAAGTTGTAGAAAAAGAAGAAGTTGTTGAAGAAGAAGCAGTTGAAGAAGAAGCAGTTGAAGAAAAAGTAGAAAAGAAAGAAAAGCCAGTTAAAGCAGAAAAAGAAAAAACTGAAAATGCTTTTGCTGAAAAACTAGACAAATTCTTCGGAATTACTGCAAAGGGTTCTACTATTAGGACTGAGATTATTGCTGGTTTAACTACATTCTTTGCAATGTGTTATATTTTGTTAGTTAACCCAGATCAAATGACTGGATTTACTCGTTTTACATTTGCTTTCGCACCTGAAGTTATGCAAGTTTATTATGCAATCTTTATTGCTACTGCTATTGGTGCAATTATTGGTACGTTGTTAATGGGCTTATATGCAAAGATGCCTTTTGCTCAAGCTCCTGGTATGGGCTTAAATAGTTTCTTTGCTACAGCATTTATTTTTGGTGCATTTACAGCATTAGAATTAGCTCCTGCAAATATTCCTGAAATGTATAAAGCAGGTCTTTCAATTATTCTGGTAGCTGGATTCTTATTCTTAATTATTTCAATTACTGGACTTAGAAAAGCAATAATAAAGGGAATGCCTATTGTTTTGAAAAAAGCAATTCCTGCTGGAATTGGTTTATTTATTGCATATATTGCTTTCCAAAATGCTGGAATCATTCAAGCTAATCCTTTTGTTCAAGTTCAATTAGTTGACTTAACTGCAGGATGGTATGAAATTGCTGGTCCTATAGCAGCTTTACTTGGATTTTTCTTAATTGCTGCACTTTCAAAAACTAAACTTAAGGGTGGTTCAATTATAATTGGTATTTTAGGAACTACTGTTTTATATTACTTGTTTAATATTGGAAACGCAGATGCTTATGTTGCATTTACTGATCCATTAGTTAATCCTTTTACAGCTTTTAAAAATTTTGGTGAAGTAGGATTATTTGGTGCTTTCCAAGGATTTAAATATTGGACTGCTGAAAATGTATTTTCAGTAATTATGCTAGTAATTACATTCTGTTTAGTTGATATGTTTGATACTTTAGGAACACTTCAAGGAACTTGTGCTGAAGCTGATATGTTAGATGAAGAAGGAAATCCTCAAAGATTAAATCAAGCTATGGCAAGTGATGCTATTGCAACTGTTACAGGTGCTTTAGCTGGTACATCAACTGTTACTACATATGTTGAGTCTGCTTCTGGTATATCAGTAGGTGGAAGAACTGGTCTTACTTCAGTTGTTGTTGCTGCTTTGTTCTTCTTAGCAATGTTCTTATCACCAATTGCTACTATTATTCCGGGTGTTGCTACTGCTCCAGCTTTAATGTTTGTTGGGGTATTAATGTTAAAGAATATTAAAGATGTTGATTTTTCAGATATTACAAATGCAGTTCCTGCATTTATGACATTAGTTATGATGCCACTTACTTATTCAATTTCAAATGGTATTGCTTTAGGTATGATTTCATATGTAATCTTAAAAGCTGCATCGATTCGTTCAGCAAGTGATACTAAAGAATTCTTCAAAAATAATTATATCTTAATAATTTTGTCGATTCTATTCTTGCTTCGTTTCTTCTTAGTTAAAATGTAAGTAAAAATATAAGCTAAAATATTTATGAAAATAGATATTTTAGCTTTTTTTTAAGTAAAAAAATTTATTGTGTAAATGTTTACATATGTTTGTAAAAAAAGGGAGTTAATGGTATAATAAGACATAATAAGAGGTTTGTATAATCGCTTGAATATGGAAAGCAAGTTTCTACCTTAAGACCGTAAATCTTAAGACTACAAATTTTAGAACATAAGCGAATAATACCCTCTATACATTTTAAAAAATTGGTAAAAGGAGGTACAAATATGAGAAATTTAATTTTTGCGAATTTAACAACTGTTTGTAACACTTCTTTTATTTTTGGTGTGTTTTTAAACAACTAAACATTAACTATTTGTTAATGTTTTTTTATTAATATATTAGGAGGGAATATTATGAAACCGGTTGTTAGTGTTATTATGGGCTCAATTAGTGATAAAGAGGTAATGAGTAAAGCTTTTGAAATTTTAGATAGTTTTAATGTGGCTTATGAGAAAAAGGTTATGAGCGCTCATAGGACACCAGAAGAAGTGGCAAGTTTTTCTAAGAATGCAATTAATAATGGAATTAAAGTAATAATTGCTGGAGCTGGAGGGGCTGCACATTTACCTGGTGTTATTGCTTCTATGACAGTCCTGCCTGTAATTGGTGTGCCTATTTTAGGTAAGTCAACAGCTGGTTTGGATTCACTTTTGTCAATTGTCCAAATGCCAAGTGGAATCCCTGTTGCAACAGTTGGAATAAATGGAAGTGCAAATGCTGCTTTATTAGCAGTTGAAGTATTAGCAGTAAATGATATTTCTTTACAAAAAAGGTTAGTTGAATATAGAGAAAAAATAAAAAAATTATCATTAGAAAGCAATAAGGGATTATAAAGTATGAATAAATATAGAATCTTTGTTGAAAAAAAAGAAGGCTTTCAAATAGAAGCTAAAGCATTAGCAAATGAATTTAATAGTAATTTAAATCAAAAAATAAGAAATGTAAGATTTATCAATATATATGATGTTTTCAATATCTCAAAAGAATTATTAGAAAAAGCTAAAAGTTTAGTTTTTGCTGATAAAGTTCAAGATGTAATATATGATGATATTAAAGATTTAAAAATTGGAAATAATCAATTTTTTGCAATTGAATTTTTACCAGGTCAATTTGATCAAAGAGCAGATAGTACAAAACAACTAATTGCATTTATTGATCCAAAAGCTGAAGTTTTTGTAAAGACTGGTAAGTTAATTGTTTTAGAAGGCGAAGTTGATTTAGAAAAAGTAAAAGGATATTATATCAATAAAATTGAAACTAGAGAAAAAGATTTAAATGTTTTAAATTATAGTGATAATGATTTGCCAAAACCAGTTGGTTTTGTTGAAGATTTTTTTGATTTATCTTCAAAAGAATTAGTTGATAAATTTCAACTAGCAATGTCAGTTAAAGACATGGATATGATAAAAGAACATTATACGAGTGAGGCAAGAAAACCAACTGTAACTGAAATTAAAATGTTAGATACTTATTGGTCAGATCATTGTCGTCATACAACATTTGAAACAGAACTTGATATTGAAATTAAGGATAAAAGAATAAAACAAGCTTTCGAAAAATATTTATCAATGAGAAACGTTTTAAAGCGTGAAGCTAAGCCTGTTACATTAATGGATATGGCTAAGATAAACATGCTTTATGAAAAAAATCAAAATAATTTAAAAGATTTAGAAATTTCAGAAGAAACTAATGCATGTAGTATTTATATAGATGTTGATGTAGATGGAAAAATAGAAAAATGGTTATTGATGTTTAAAAATGAAACTCATAATCATCCTACTGAAGTAGAACCTTTTGGTGGGGCTTCAACTTGTGTGGGTGGTGCTATTAGAGACCCATTAAGTGGAAGAAGCTATGTATATCAAGCACTTCGTGTAACTGGAGCAGCTGATATTACAAAACCAATCTCTGAAACTTTAGAAGGAAAACTACCTCAAAGAGTGATTTCTAAAAAAGCTGCTTTAGGTTATTCTTCTTATGGAAATCAAATTGGTTTACCTGCAAGTTATATTAAAGAGATTTTTCATGAGGGATATTTAGCTAAAAGAATGGAATTAGGAGCTGTAATTGCTGCTTGCCCTGTTGAAAATGTTATTAGAAAAACTCCACAAGAAGGAGATGTTGTAATCTTACTTGGTGGAAGAACTGGAAGAGATGGGATTGGTGGAGCAACAAGTTCATCTAAACAACACACTGATACATCTTTAGAACAATCAGCAGCTGAAGTGCAAAAAGGTAATGCTCCTGAAGAACGTAAAATTCAAAGATTGTTTAGAAAAGCAGAAGTAACTACGTTAATTAAAAAAGCTAATGATTTTGGTGCAGGTGGAGTTAGTGTTGCAATTGGTGAATTAGCAGATGGTTTAGAGATCTATTTAGATAAAGTTCCAGTTAAATATAAAGGTTTAAATGAAACTGAACTTGCTATATCAGAGTCTCAAGAAAGAATGGCAGTTGTAGTTAGTAAAAAAGATGTAGAAAAGTTTATTAAACTATCAAGTGAAGAAAACTTAGAAGCAACAGTTGTTGCTAAGGTAACTTCAAATAATCGTTTAATAATGAAATATAATGATAAAGTAGTAGTTAATTTAAGTAGAGATTTTATCAATACAAATGGTGCAAGACAGAATGCTAAAGTTGTTATTGCTGAAGCAAATTATGCAGAACTTGCTAAAACTTGTAAAACTACTAATTTAAAAGAAGATATAGTTACTAATTTAAGTGATTTAAATGTTTGTAGTCAAAAAGGATTAATCGAAATGTTTGACTCAACAATTGGTGCATCTACAGTTTTGATGCCTTATGGTGGAAAATATCAAGAAACTCCAACTCAAGGTTCAGTTGGATTAATCCCAGTATTGGAAGGTAATACTAAAACATGTTCTATAATGACTGTTGGATATAATCCTGTTTTATCAAGTATTAGTCCATATCATGGAGCTAAATATGCGATTGTTGAATCAATGGCAAAACTAGTTGCTATGGGTGGAGAGTATGAAAAAGTGAGATTTACTTTCCAAGAGTATTTTGAAAAATTAGGTAAAGATAGTTCTAAATGGGCTAAACCTACTGCAAGCCTATTAGGAGCAGTTGAAATATTAAATGAATTTAATTTAGCATCAATTGGTGGTAAAGATTCAATGAGTGGAACATTTAATGATTTAAATGTACCTCCTGCTTTAATATCTTTTGCTGTTACAACAGCAAATAGTGATAATATTGTATCACCTGAATTAAAATCATCAGGAAACTATTTGTATTTAGTAAAAGCAAATTATGATAAAGACTATTTACCAAATGCTTCTTTATTAAAGAAAAACTTTAAATTAGTAGAAAAGTTAATTAAAGAAAAGACTATTGTTTCAAGTTATGCTTTAGAGTTTGGTGGACTATCAGCAGCTTTAATTAAAATGTCTTTAGGAAATAAATTAGGTTTAGATGTTTCAACTAAAGAAAATCTATTTGATATAACTTATGGAAATATAGTAATTGAGTCTACAAAAGAACTAACTCTAGATAATTTTATTAAATTAGGTAAAGTAACAGATGGAACTATTATAATAAATGGCTGTACTTTAACTCATGAAGAAGCACTTAAAGCTTTAAAAGCACCTCTTGAAAAGATTTATCCAGAATATGGTAGAAGTGTAAATAGTAATTTAAGTATTTCTAAAGATTGTTATGATAAAGTTAGTCCTAAATTTAATAAAACTAAAGTTAATGTATTAATTCCAGTCTTTCCTGGAAGTAATAATGAATATGATATTTATAAAGCGTTTCTTGAAGAAAAAGCTAATCCGAAAATGTTAGTATTTAAGAATCTAACATTTAAAGATATTAGCAATTCGATTATTGAATTAAAAGAAGCAATTGATAAAACAGATATTCTTGTTATTGGTGGAGCTTTGCCAGCTGGAGATGGAAGTGATGGTTCTGGAAAATATCTTGCATGTATTTTAAATAATCAAGAAATAAAAGAAGCAATAGAAAAATTAATTGCTAGAAAAGGACTAATTTTAGGAATTAGTAGTGGTTTCCAAGCTTTAGTAAAAGCGGGATTATTGCCATATGGAGACTTTAAAACAAAAGAGTCTTCACCTACTTTAGTAAAAAATGAAATCAACAGATATGTTTCTAAGTTTGTAAAAACAAGAGTTACGAGCCTAAAATCTCCTTGGCTTTCTTCGTTTGAAGTAGGAGAAGTTCATGAAGTTGCTATTAGCCAAGGTGAGGGTGGTTTTGTAGTAGATTTAGAAATGGCTAAAAATTTATTTGATAATGGGCAAGTTGCTTTTCAATATTGTGATTTTGAAGGGAAAGTAACGAATGATCCAAAATATAATCCAAATGGAAGTTTATATGCCATTGAAGGGATTATTTCAAAAGATGGATTGATTTTAGGAAAAATGGGACATTCTGAAAGAAAAGATGAAAATGCTTTTAAAAATATTTATGGAAATAAAGTTCAAAATATCTTTGCTAATGCAGTGAATTATTTTAAAGGCATTTAAATAAATTTGAAAAATAAGATTTAGGTAAGATGAATCCTAAATAGAATGGATGGATATGGAAAAGGTATTCAAAAATAAAATTAATGAAGAATGTGGTGTTGTAGCAGTATTTAATTGCCATGATGCCTCAGAAATTGTATTTTATGCTTTGCATGCTTTACAACATCGTGGTCAAGAAGGTTGCGGAATGGTATGTGCTAATAATGGTGATTTTAAATTAATTAAAGGTCCAGGATTAGTTCATGAAAACTTTCATGATAATACTTTAAAAAAGCTAGTTGGCGATATGGGAATAGGACATGTGAATTATCCAAGCATTAGAAGCGGTAATGATGTTTCGATGTTACAACCATATTTGTTTAGACATTGTGACGGAGACTTTGCCATCGCTAATAATGGTAGTATGACTAATTATCAAGAAATTAGACTTTTTCTTGAGCATAATGGTAGTATATTTCAATCAAACTCTGATGCTGAAATGATTGCTCATTTAATCAAGAAAGAACAAAATGCCAACATGTTAGAATCTATAAAAGGAGCATTAAATAAAATAGAAGGTAGTTTTTCATGTGTTATTATGACTGAAGATAAAATTTATGCATGTCGTGATAAACATGGTTTTAAACCTTTAGCACTTGGAAAATTAAATGGTGGTTATATCGTTGTTTCTGAAACATGTGCTTTTGAACTTTGTGTAGCCGATTATATTAGAGATATAGAACCAGGTGAAATCTTAGTGATTTCTAAGGATGGTTTACATAGTGAAAAATACAGTAAAGATATTAATCATCATATGTGTGCTATGGAATATATTTATTTTGCAAGACCAGATAGCGAGATTGAAGGAATTAATGTTCATTTATTCCGCCGTGAAACTGGAAGACTATTAGCTAAAGAAAGCCCAGTTGAGGCTGATGTTGTTGTAGGGGTTCCTGATTCATCACTTTCTGCTGCTATGGGATATGCTGAGGAAAGTAAGATTCCAAATGAAACTGGATTGATTAAAAATAAATATGTTGGAAGAACTTTTATTCAAGTTGCCCAAAGATTAAGAGAAAGAACAGTTCGTATGAAACTATCTACTGTTTCAGCGGTTGTAAAGGGCAAAAGAGTTGTTTTAGTAGATGATTCAATTGTTAGAGGAACAACATCTAAAAGAATTGTTACACTTTTAAGAGAAAGTGGAGCAAAAGAAGTGCATGTTAGAATTTCTTCTCCTCAAATGCAACATTCTTGTTATTATGGAGTTGATACTTCTACAGAAGAAGAATTAATTGGAGCTAATAAAACACTTGAAGAAATTAAAGAAGCAATTGGAGCAGATACTCTTGCATTCTTATCAGTTGATTCTTTATATAAAGCTAGTAAGAGAGCACAGTTATGTACTGCATGTTTTAATGGAGTATATCCAACAAAAATTAGAAAGAAATAAATGTAAAGGATTTTTTAAAAAATATGAGTAAAATATATAAAAGTGCTGGCGTTGATTTAGAAGCAGGATATGAAGGTGTACGTTTAATTAAAGAACACGTTCTAAAAACAAAAAGATTAGGGATGATGGGCGGAATTGGTTCTTTTGGTGGGATGTTTGATTTATCTATTTTAAAGTATAAAGAACCGGTTTTAGTAAGTGGAACTGATGGAGTTGGAACAAAATTAATGATTGCTCAACTTTTAGATATTCATGATACGATTGGACAAGATGTTGTAGCGATGTGTGTTAATGATGTTTTAGCACAAGGAGCAGAACCAATATTCTTTTTAGATTATATTGCAATTGGAAAAAATGATCCTTTAAAAGTTTCAGAGATTGTTAAAGGAGTAAGTGATGGGTGTATAAAAGCAGGCGCTGCTTTAGTTGGAGGGGAAACTGCTGAGATGCCTGATATGTATCAAAAAGATGAATATGACATTGCAGGGTTTACTGTAGGAGTTGTTGAAAAAAGTAAGATAATAGATGGCTCTAAGGTAAGCGCTGGGGATGTTTTAATTGGAATTAAATCTTCTGGAATTCATTCAAATGGTTATTCTTTAGTTAGAAAGATAGTTTTTAAAGACCAAAAACTTAATTTAGAAGAACAAGTAGGACCTAAAAAATTAAAAGAATGGTTAATTGAACCTACTAGAATCTATGTAAAGAGTGTTTTAGAAGTTATTAAAAATGTTGACGTTCATGCGATTGCTCATATAACAGGTGGTGGATTTGATGAAAATATTCCAAGAGCCTTAAATAAAAATCAAGGAGCAACAATCTTTGAAGAAAAACTTCCTAAATTAGAAATTTTTAAATATTTAGAAGAAAAAGGTGGAGTTAATCACCGTGAAATGTATAATGTTTTTAATATGGGAGTTGGAATGATTATTATCGTTAAAAAAAATGATGCTAAAAAAGTAATTGAAATTTTAAATAAAAATGGTGAAGAAGCATTTGAAATTGGAGTAGTTACTACTAAAGAAGGAATTGAAATATTATGAATATAGCAGTTTTTGCTTCTGGGAATGGTAGTAATTTTGAAGCCATTGCTAAAACAAAATTTAAAAAAATAAAAATAAAACTTTTAATAACTGATAAAGAGAATGCATATTGTATTGAAAGAAGTAAAAGGTTAAATATTCCTTATTTTGTTTTTCCGTATAAAAAGTTTAAATCAAAAAAAGAATATGAAGAAAACATTTTAAAAAAATTAAAAGAAGAAAAAATTGATGTTATAGTTTTAGCTGGTTATATGAGAATTTTAGAAGATACTATTCTAAATGCTTATGAAAATAAAATTATTAACATTCATCCTTCGCTATTACCTGCTTTTAAGGGAATGAATGCAATTGAAGAAGCCTATAAAGCAGGGGTAAAAATTATTGGTATAACAGTTCATTATGTTAATAAAGAATTAGATGGTGGCGAAATAATCGCTCAAGAATGTTTTAAAATTAAGAATTTAACATTAAAAGAAACGGAAGCTAAAATACATAAGCTAGAACATAAACTTTATCCGAAAGTGTTAAAAGAATTATTTGATAGGTGATATTATGAAAGTTTTAATAATAGGAAGTGGGGGACGCGAACACGCAATTGCCTCTTACATTGCAGCATCAAAACATAAACCACAAGTTTTTGTAGCAAAAGGAAATGCTGGGATGACTTGTGCAACGCTTGTTAATATTAATGAAGATGATAATAAAGCATTAGTTAGATTTGCTTTAAAGGAAAAAATTGATTTAACAATCGTTGGGCCTGAAGCTGCTTTAAATAATGGGCTAGTTGATGACTTTAGAAAAAATAATTTACTAATCTTTGGACCAACAAAAGATGCGGCTAGAATTGAAAGCAGTAAAAAGTTTGCTAAAGAATTAATGGAAAAATATGATATTCCAACCGCTAAATATAAAGCTTTTTCTAATTATGAAGACGCAATTGAATATATACAAAAAAACACCCTTCCTATGGTTATAAAATATGATGGGCTTGCTGCTGGGAAAGGTGTTGTAATTGCTAACCTTTTTGAAGAAGCAGAAGAATTTTTAAAAGAAATCTTTTTAAAAGGTAAGTATGACACTAAAGAAGTTATTATTGAAGAATACTTAGAAGGTCCAGAATTTTCTTTAATGGCTTTTGTTAATAAAGATAAAGTTTATCCTATGGAAATAGCACAAGACCATAAAAGAGCTTATGATTATGATATGGGGCCTAATACTGGTGGAATGGGTGCATATAGTCCTGTTAATATTATTTCTAAAGAAGATATTGACTATGCAGTAAAGAATATTATGGAAAAAACTGCCAAAGCATTAGTTAGTGAAGGAATCTGTTATTTAGGGGTTTTATATGGTGGTTTGATGAAAACCAAAGATGGAATTAAAGTCATTGAGTTTAACGCAAGATTTGGAGACCCAGAAACTGAAGTAGTTTTACCTAGACTTAAGAATGATTTACTAGATGTAATATTAAATGTTATTGCTAAAAAAGATTTTAAACTTAATTGGACAAATGATATATGTTTAGGTGTAGTAATGGCTTCAATTGGATACCCAGGAAATTACAAGAAAAATTGTGAAATAAGTAATATTCCAGAAGAAGATGTTTTTCATATGGGAACTAAAATAGAAGATGGCAAAATAGTAAATAATGGTGGTAGAGTTTTAATAGTTTTAGGAAAAGGTAAAACTTTTCTAGAAGCTAGAGAAAATGCATATAAGAAGGTAGCAGAAGTTCAATCTAAGAATTTATTTTTTAGAAAAGATATAGGCTATCAAATGATTAAATAAGAGAAAAAGGAGTATATAAAAATGAGCAAAATTGAGCAATTACCTTTAGGATTAACTTTTGATGATGTGCTTTTGGTTCCTCAAAAGTCATCTATATTACCAAAAGAAGTATCATTAAAAACAAAATTAACTGCGAATATTGATTTGAATATTCCAATTATTTCAGCTGCTATGGATACAGTTACTGAATATAAAATGGCGATTTCTTTAGCAAGAGAAGGCGGAATTGGTATAATTCATAAAAATATGTCAATTGAAGACCAAGCTTATCATGTGGATTTAGTTAAAAGATCTGAATCAGGTTTCATTACTAATCCATTAACTTTAGGTCCAGATGCTACAATTGCTGATTGTGAGAATATTTTGTCTACTTATAAAATTGGTGGATTACCGATTGTTGATAAAGATGGTATTTTAGTTGGAATAATTACTAATAGAGATATCAAATATCATGTAATTGATGATACCAATGTAACTGAAGTAATGACGAAAGATAATTTAATTACAGGAACAGAAGGAACTACTTTAGAAGAAGCTAAAAAAATTCTAGGCAAACATAGAATTGAGAAATTACCGATAGTTGATAAAAATTATCGTTTGAAAGGCTTAATTACTAGCAAAGATATTGATAACGTAGTAAATTATCCCAATGCTTGTAAAGACTCACAAGGTCGCTTAAGAGTTGGTGCCGCTGTAGGATCTAGTGGTAATTATCTTGAAAGAGTTGAAAAGTTAGTTGAAGCTGCAGTTGATGTAATTGTTGTAGATAGTGCTCATGGACATTCTACTAATATTTTAGAAGCAGTTAAAAATATTAGAAAAAAATTTCCTAAACTAGAAATAATTGCAGGGAATATTGTTACGGCTGAGGCTTGTAAGGATTTAGTTGCAGCTGGAGCTAATGGGGTAAAGGTTGGAATTGGTCCTGGTAGTATTTGTACTACTAGAGTTGTAGCTGGAGTTGGAGTACCTCAAATTACAGCAATTCAAAATGTTTGTAAAACAGCTAAAGAATTAGGAGTTACTGTTATTGCTGATGGTGGAATTAAGTTTAGTGGTGATATTGTAAAAGCTCTAGCAGCTGGTGCTGATGTTGTAATGTTGGGCTCATTACTTGCTGGATGTAAAGAATCGCCAGGTGAAGAAGTAATATATGAAGGAAGAAGATTCAAAACTTATGTTGGAATGGGCTCTTTAGCTGCGATGAAGAGAGGATCTAGTGATAGATATTTCCAATGTGCAGATACAGAAGCGAAAAAATTAGTTCCAGAAGGAATTGAAGGACGTGTTGCTTATAAAGGTGAAGTAAAAGATATGATTTATCAACTATGTGGTGGACTTCGTTCAGGTATGGGATATTGTGGAACAAAAGATATTGAAGAATTAAAAAATAATGGAAAGTTTATTAGAATAACAAGTGCAGGATTATCTGAAAGCCATCCTCACAATGTGGAGATAACTCATGAGTCACCAAATTATACAAAACGATAAAATAAACAAAATAATTGTTTTAGACTTTGGAAGTCAATACAATCAATTAATCGCCAGAAGAATTAGAAGTCTAGGAGTTTATAGCGATTTAAAAAGCTATAAAACTACAGCTGATGAGATAAAATCCTTAGGTAATGTAAAGGGGATTATTCTTAGTGGTGGACCTAATTCTGTTTATGATGAAAAGGCCTTTAAATTAGATAAAAAAATCTATGATTTAGAGATTCCAATTCTTGGAATTAGTTACGGAATGCAACTAATTTGTCATGACTTTGGTGGTAAAATAAGTAAAGTTAATAAAAAAGAATTTGGTAAAGTAAATGTAAATGTAGATGTAAAAAATCCTTTATTTAAAGGATTACCAAAAAGTCAAACAGTTTGGATGGGAGAAGGAGATCAAGTTGAGACGTTAGAGTCTAAATTTGAAGTGATTGCTGATGCTAGCAATTGTAGTATTGCTGCATGTAATTATGGAAAAATTTATGGAGTTCAATTTCATCCAGAAGTAGGTCATACTGAAGCAGGTATTGATATTTTAAAAAACTTTGTTTTTGAAATCTGTAAAGCTGAAGCTAATTGGTCTATAAAGAACTATATTGAAGCAAGCATTGAAGCAATTAAAGAACAAGTTCAAGATAAAAAAGTTTTACTTGGTTTATCTGGTGGAGTTGATAGTAGCGTTGCAGCTGTTTTAATTCATAAAGCAATTGGGGACCAACTTACTTGCATGTTTGTAGATCATGGTTTACTTCGTAAAAACGAAGGAAAGCAAGTAATGGAAACTTTTAAAAATGAGTTTTCTATGGATATAAAGAAAATTGATGCTTCAAAAGAATTCTTAGAAAGATTAGATGGAGTAGTTGATCCTGAAAAAAAACGAAAAATTATAGGTGGGTTGTTTGTTGAAGTTTTTGATAGAGAAAGTTCTAAATTAGGTAATTTTGAATTTTTAGCTCAAGGAACGCTATATACTGATATTATTGAATCAGGAACTAATACTGCTCAAACAATTAAATCACATCATAATGTTGGTGGTCTACCAAAAGATATGAAATTTAAATTGTTAGAACCTTTAAATCAATTGTTTAAAGATGAGGTTAGAGAATTAGGGCGTCAATTAGGGTTACCTAAAGCAATGGTAAATCGTCAACCATTTCCAGGACCAGGTCTTGGAATTAGAGTTTTAGGTAATATTACTTTTGAAAAACTAGAATTAGTAAGAGAAAGTGATGCAATCCTACATGAAGTAATTGAAAAGCATAATCTAACTGATTCTATTTGGCAATTCTTTACATGCTTACCAGGTATCAAATCAGTTGGTGTAAAAGAGGATGCTAGAAGTTATTGCGATGCCATTATAATTAGAGCGGTTACTTCAGTTGATGGGATGACTGCAGAGTTTGCAAGAATTCCTTATGAGGTTTTAGATGAAGCTGCAACTAGAATGGTAAAAGAAATAAAAAATATCAATAGGGTGCTTTATGATATAACAAGTAAACCGCCAGGAACTATTGAGTTTGAATAGGAGAAGAAATGAAAGCATTAATAAGTGTTTTTTATAAAGATGGAATAGTTGATTTTGCAAAAAGATTAAATAAATTAGGTGTAGAGATTGTTTCAACTGGTGGGACTTATAAAACGTTAAAACAAAACGATGTTCCTGTTTTAGAAGTTTCTGATTTAACAGGATTTAGGGAATGTTTAGAAGGAAGAGTTAAAACTCTTCATCCTGTGATTCATGCAGGAATTTTAGCCAAAAGATCATCTGATGAACATATGAAACATTTAAAAGAACTAAAAATTGATACAATTGATTTTGTTGTAGTAAATCTTTATCCTTTTAAAGAGGTAATCTTAAAAGAGGATACGACATTTGATTTAGCAGTTGAAAACATAGATATCGGTGGACCGACAATGTTAAGAGCTGCTGCTAAGAATTACCAAGATGTGGTAGTGATAGTTGACCCTAAAGATTATGAAAAAGTTTTAGATGAATTAGAAAAGACGAAAAATGTATCAATGGAAACAAGACTTTATTTAATGCAAAAAGTATTTGCTCATACAGCTGCATATGATGCATTAATAGCAAAATATTTATCAAATAAAAGAGAAGATTATTCATTCCCAGAAAATTTAACTTTAGTATATGAAAAAGTTCAAGATATGAGATATGGAGAAAACCCTCATCAAAAAGCAAGCTTTTATAAAGATGTGTTAGATAATCGTGGCAATTTGCCAAGTGCAATTCAATTAAATGGTAAAGAATTATCTTTTAATAATATTAATGATACTAATGGTGCTTTAGAATTATTAAAAGAATTTGAAGAACCAACTGTTGTTGCATGCAAACATGGCAATCCATGTGGTGTTGGAAGTGCTGATAGTATATATGAGGCTTGGAGTAAAGCATTTAATGCAGACAAAGTTTCTATTTTTGGTGGAATTGTAGTTTTAAATAGAGAAGTTACTTTAGAAATAGCTTTAGAAATGAATAAAATATTTTTAGAAGTGATAGTTGCACCAAGCTATGAAAAAGAAGCTTTAGAAGTTTTACAATCAAAGAAGAACTTAAGAATCTTACAAATAAAAGAAGATATTATGTTAAAACAATCAGAACATGCATATGATTTAAAGAAAATCAATGGCGGATTGATTGTTCAAACGGTAGATAGTATTATTTTAGGAGATTCTTTAAATAATGTTACTAAGAAAAAACCAACAAAAGAAGAGATGGAAGATTTAATCTTTGCAATGAAGGTTGTTAAGTTTGCAAAATCAAATGGTATTGTAATTGCAAAAAATAAGCAAACTATTGGAATTGGTCCAGGTCAAGTTAATAGAATTTGGGCTGCTAAACAATCAATTGAACATGCTGGTGAGTTAATTGGTGAAGGAGTAACAAAAGGAGCAGTTTTAGCTTCAGATGCATTCTTTCCATTTGATGATGTTGTAAGAGTTGCTAATGATGCAGGAATTACTGCGATTATTCAACCAGGAGGATCTATAAAAGATCAAGATAGTATTGATAGATGTAATGAATTTAATATCGCAATGGTATTTACAGGAGTTAGACATTTTAAACATTAAAAAAATAGAATGGAGTATCTTATGAAAAATCTAAAAACATTAAAAGAATTAGAAATTAGCGAAATTTTAGAAATACTTAAAGATGCAAAAGAATTTAAAAACGGTATGGTTTATAAATTAAGCGATAAAGTTATAGCTAATTTATTCTTTGAACCATCTACAAGAACCCAAAACTCATTTAATATGGCAGCATTGAAACTTGATATGAAAGTAATCAATTTCAATGCTAATATGTCATCACTACAAAAAGGTGAATCTTTTTATGATACAGTTAGAACATTTGAAGCTTTGGGGGTAGATGCTTTAGTTATTAGACATTCACAAGATAGATACTATGATGAATTAAAAAATATAAAAGTTCCGATAATCAATGCAGGGGATGGAGTTGTAAGCCATCCCAGTCAAACGTTATTAGACCTTTTTACTATTTATGAAGAGTTTGGTAAGTTTGAAGGCTTAAATGTAATGATAGTAGGAGACATTAAACATTCAAGAGTAGCTCACGAAAATATTGATATTATGAAACGCCTTGGAATGAATTGTTTTGTTTCGGGAGCTTTAGAGTTTAAGGAAGATGGTTTTGATTGGGATGATTTTGATGAAGGTTTAAAGAAAGCTGACATTGTAATGATGTTGAGAATTCAACATGAACGTCATCAAGAAAGGCTACAAATGTCTATTACTGAATATCTAGAAAAATATGGACTAACTCTTTATAGAGTAAATCAAATGAAGCCAAATGCAATAATCATGCATCCTGCTCCATTTAATAGAGGTGTTGAAATAGAAGGAGCAGTAGCTGAATGTGAAAAGTCTAGAATTTTTAAACAAATTGAAAATGGGGTTTATGTAAGACAAGCCATCATTAAAAGGAGTTTCTCATGATATTTACTTTAAAAAATGCTAGAATTTATATGAATAATAAATTCTTACAAAAAGATATTTTGGTATCAGATGGTAGGATATCTGAAATTGATACAGATATTGAAGAAGGAAGAATAATAGATTGTAAGAATAAGTTAGTTGCACCTGCTTTTATTGACCCGCATGTTCATGGTAGACAACCAGGATATGAATATAAAGAAACTATTGCAACAGTTACTAAAGCTGCTGCAAAAGGTGGCTATACTAAAATCTTTTTGATGCCTAATTTAAAACCTGTTCCAAGCAATTTGGAAAATCTGAACTTGATTTTTAATATTATAAAAAAAGATGCTTTAATTGATTGTTATCAATTAGCATCAATTACTAAAAATCAATCAGGAAAAGATGGATTAAGTGATATTGAAAGGTTAGCTCCTTATGTTGTTGGATTTTCTGATGATGGGAAGGGCGTAGTTGATAGCGGAACAATGTATGAGGCAATGTTGAAAGCTAAGAAATATAATAGAGCAATTCTAGCTCATGCTGAAGATGAATCGCTTCTTTATGGTGGGGTAATTCATAAAGGGCAAATTAGTGAGGAACAAAACATACCAGGCATTCTTTCGGCTAGTGAAACTGTACAAGTAGCAAGAGATTTAGTGCTAGCAGAAGCAACAAAAGTTCATTATCATTTATGTCATGTATCAGCTAAAGAAACTCTTTCTTTAGTTAAATATTTTAAAGATAGAGGCGTTAATGTAACGGTTGAGGCTACACCTCATCATATTTTGTTAAATGAAACAGATTTAAAAGATGATGGAATTTATAAGGTTAATCCACCGCTTCGTAGTAAAGAAGATCAAGAAGCAATTATTAAGGCTCTTCAAAATGGTGTGATTGATATGATTGCAACAGATCATGCTCCACATAGTGAAGAAGAAAAAAATAAAGGGTTATTAAACTCTTCCTTTGGTATGGTTGGAATTGAAACTTCTTTTGGATTATTGTATACTTATTTGGTTAAACAAAAGAAGATAAGTTTAGAAAAACTTTTAGATATGATGAGTCTAAATGTAAGCAAAGCATTTGGAATTGAGAGTAATCAAATAAAAGTTGGAAATAGTGCTAATTTAGTCGTTATTGATTTAGAGAAAGAGTTTATTATAGATAAGAATAAATTTGTAAGTAAAGGGAAAAACACTCCTTTTAATGGATATAAATGTTTTGGACAAATTATAATGACGGTTTCAAAAGGGGAAATAGTATATGAATTACAGTAAAAAGATAGTTTTAGAAAATGGAATAGTTTTTGAAGGAATTGGATATGGTGCTGATGCTGAAGTGATTGGTGAAATATTGATAAATACTTCAATGGTAGGATATCAAGAAGTTTCTGCTGATTCGGTTTATCTAGACAAAATTGTAGTTATGACATATCCTTTAATTGGAAATTATGGAATCAATTCTGATTATGATAAAACTAAAAAAATGAAGCCTTCAGCGTTAGTTGTTAGGGATTATAATGATAAACCATCTAACTTTAGATCAATTAAATCTTTAGCAGAACTTGCTGAGGAAAATGGGGCTGTAATTTTATCAGATATAGATACAAGATATTTAACGAATATCTTAAGAAAAGAAGGTTCGATGATTGGTATTATTACTGATACTTCTAATTCGTTAGAATATTGTATAGAAAAAATTAAAGCATATAAAGAAAAACCTAAAACAACTTCAAAAGTTAGTGTTAAGAAGAAATGGGTTTCAAAAACTGAAAATCCGAATTATGATGTTGTTGTAGTGGATTTAGGAACAACTGTTGAGCTAGTTAATGCATTAAATCAAAATAGATGTAATGTAACTGTTGTTCCAATTACTGTCAAAGCAGAAGATATAAAAGAATTACATCCAGATGGAGTAATTTTATCAAATGGACCAGGTAATCCTGAAGATTATACGGAAGTAATAGATTTAGTTAAAAAGATTCAAGGTAAATTACCTTTGAATGGAATTTCTCTTGGAATGCAAATTATAGCTTTAGCAAACAACGCTAAAACTAGAAAATTAGAATTAGGACATTTCGGTTGTAATATTCCTGTAAGAGAAATTGAAAGTGGTAAAATAAGAATTACTACACAAAATAGTGCATATGAAGTAATTGAGGACTCTTTAGAAAAAACTGATTTTGAAATTGTTTTTAAAAATGTTTTGGATAATACTATTCAAGGTATCAAAGATAATAAAAAGTTAATTTATGCAATTCAATATTATCCTGATGAATCAACTGATTTTTATGGCATCTTTATTGAAAATATCAAAATACAGAAGCAGGGGGCCTAAATTATGCCAAAAAGAACAGATATAAAGAAAATCTTAGTTATAGGATCTGGACCAATTGTAATTGGTCAAGCGGCTGAATTTGACTATGCAGGAACCCAAGCTTGTCTTGCTTTAAAAGAAGAAGGATATAAAGTAGTTTTGATAAACTCAAATCCAGCTACAATTATGACAGATACAATCATTGCAGATAAAGTATATATGGAACCACTTAATTTAGAGTTTGTATCTAGAATTATCAGAATGGAACGCCCTGATGCATTATTACCAACTTTAGGCGGTCAAACTGCTTTAAATTTAGCTGTTCAGTTATATGAAAAAGGAATTTTAGCTGAATGTAGAGTAGAAGTAATTGGAACTTCAATTGATTCTATTGAGCATGGAGAAGATAGAGATTTATTCAAAAAACTATGTGAAAGAATTTCACAACCTGTTTTGGAAAGTTTTATTGCAACAAACAAAAAAGAAGCTATTCAATATGCTAATCAAATAGGTTATCCTATTATTGTTAGACCTGGATATACTTTAGGAGGAACTGGTGGAGGCTTTGCAGATAACGATGCTCAATTATTATATTTAGTTGATAATGCTTTAAGTTTATCTTCAAATAATACTGTTTTGATTGAAAAATCAATTAAGGGTTATAAAGAAATAGAATTTGAATGTATGAGAGATCATAAGGGGACAACTATTACTATTTGTTGTATGGAAAATATTGATCCAGTAGGTGTACATACTGGAGATTCAATGGTAGTTTGTCCGAGTCAAACTCTTGCAAGCAAAGAATATAATATGTTAAAACAAGCAAGCATAAAAATTATTCAAGCTTTAGACATTATAGGTGGTTGTAATATTCAGTTTGCACTAGACCCTAATAGTTTTGATTATTATGTGATTGAGGTTAATCCTCGAGTTTCAAGATCATCAGCTCTTGCTAGTAAAGCAAGTGGTTATCCAATTGCTAGAGTAAGTTCAAAAATTGCAGTTGGTTTAAATTTAGATGAAATCGATCTTTCATGTACAAAAGCATGCTTTGAACCTTCTTTAGATTACATTGTTGTAAAATTGCCAAGATTTCCATTTGATAAGTTTGTAAAAGCTAACAGAAATTTATCTACTCAAATGAAAGCAACTGGCGAGGTTATGAGTGTTGGTAGAACATTTGAAGAAGCTTTTTTAAAGGGGATTAGATCTTTAGAGATTGGTGTTAATCATATTTATCTTAAAAAGATGGCTGATAAATCAACTGAAGATTTACTTAAAAAAATAGAAAAACCTACTGATGAGGGGATTTTTGTTATTGCTGAGTTGTTAAGAAGAGATATTTCTGTTAGACAAATAAATTCTGTTACTAAAATAGATGCATATTTTTTAGATAAAATTAAATTAATAATTGATTTTGAAAAAGTATTTAAAGCAGATCCTAGTTTAGATAATATTAAAAAGGCTAAACGTATGGGCTTTTCTGATGCATATCTAGCAGAAGTTATGGGAATGGATGAAATTGAATTTTTCTTATTAAGAAAAGAAAATAATATTTTTCCAGTTTACCATATGATAGACACTTGCGCAGGTGAGTTTGATAGTTATGTGCCTTATTTATATTCAACATATGAATCATTTAATGAATCAATTGTGACTGAAAAAGAAAAAGTAATAGTTCTAGGGTCTGGTCCTATTAGAATAGGTCAAGGAGTTGAGTTTGACTATTCAACAGTGCATGCCATTTGGGGTATTAAAGAAATGGGGTATGAGGCTATTGTAATTAATAATAACCCTGAAACTGTTTCAACGGATTATTTAATTTCTGATAAATTATATTTTGAAGCTCTAACAATTGAAGATGTAATGAATATTATTACATTAGAAAAACCAAAAGGAGTGATTGTAGAACTTGGTGGTCAAACTGCTATTAATTTAGCAGAAAGACTTGATAGATTAAATATTCCAATTATTGGTAGTGATCCTAAAGCAATTGAAAGAGCAGAAAATAGAAAAAGCTTTGAAGCTTTAGTAAGAGAATTAAAAATTCCTCAACCAAAAGGGAAAACTGTTAATAATATGGCTGATGGAATAAAGACAGCAGAAGAGATAGGTTATCCTGTTTTAGTTCGTCCATCTTATGTTTTAGGTGGAAGAGCTATGCAAATTGTTTATGAAAATGAAGGATTAGTTAGATATTTAAACGAAGCCTTCTTAGTAGACAGCAAACAACCTGTTTTAATTGATAAATATGTAAGTGGAAAAGAAGCTGAAGTAGATGCAGTATGTGATGGGGTTGATGTTTTTATTCCTGGTATAATGGAACATATTGAAAGAACAGGAGTTCATTCAGGAGATTCAATTAGTGTGTATCCACCAGTATCTTTAAGTGATAAAGTAAAAGAAAAGATTTGTGAGTATACAATAAAATTAGGCCTTGAAATAGGGATTGTTGGTTTGTTTAATATCCAGTTTATTGTTGAAAAGAATGATCAAGTATCTGTAATTGAGGTAAATCCTCGTTCAAGTAGAACAGTACCTTTTATTTCCAAAGCAACAAAAGTTAATCTTGCCAACATTGCAACAAAAGTTATGCTTGGTAAAAGTTTGAAAGAACAAGGCTTTACAACTTGTTTGCTTGAAAAAGAATCAATTTATTATGTAAAAGCTCCGACATTTTCTTATTCTAAAATTGGTGGGTTAGATGCTGTTTTAAGTCCTGAAATGAAATCAACAGGAGAAGCAATAGGATATGATTCTTCTTTAAATAGGGCATTATATAAAGCATTAAAAGCAAGTAATCAAAAAGTTATTAATTATGGAACAGTTTTTGTAACGGTATCTGATAAAACAAAAGAAGAAGCATTGCCACTGGTTAGAAGATTTTATGAATTAGGTTTTAATATTGTAGCAACAAGAGGAACGGGTATGTTTTTAAAAGAACATGGTATTAAAACTAGAGTTATGAAAAAAATTAGTGAGAATTCTGAAGAAATATTAGAAGAAATTAGAAAAGGATATATTTCTTATATTATAAATACAGTAAGCAGTTATGATGACAGTGGTACTAGGGATGGGGCTATTATTAGAAAAGTTGCAGTTGAAAATAATATTACACCATTTACATCTCTTGATACTGTAAGAGTTTTATTAGATGTCCTTGATGAAATTACTATGAAGGTGAGAACAATTTAGATGAAAAAAGAAAAGGTAATTGTTGCTTCAAATGAAAAGGTAGCACTTGATATATATAAGATAGTACTTGAAACTAGTATAAGTAAAATTGCTAAAGCGGGGCAATTTATTGACATTAATATAGGCGATAAAGCTCATTTGTTAAGAAGACCGATTTCAATATCTGAGGTCAATGGGAAATTTTTAACTTTATATTATAAAGTTGTTGGCTTTGGAACTAATAAAATGTCACTTTTAAAAAAAGGTGAAATGCTTGAAATTTTAGGGCCTCTTGGAAATGGGTTCCCTTTGGTTAGCAAAAAAAGTGTTTTAATAATAGGGGGAGGAATTGGAATTGCTCCATTGCTTGAACTTGCTAAAAATCTTTCATTTGAAAATACGATTACCATTGTTCTTGGCTATCAAAGTAAAAATCAAATCTATTTAGAAAAAGAATTAAAAAAATACGGAAAAGTTATTATTACTACAGATGATGGTTCGAGTGGTTTTAAAGGTAATCCGCTTGATTATATAAAGAAAAATAATATAGACTTTGAGACAGTTTATGCTTGTGGACCTTTAGTTATGTTAAAAGCATTGGATAAAACATATAAGGATAAAAAGCAAGGGTTTTTATCTTTTGAAGCAAGAATGGGCTGTGGAGTTGGGATTTGTTATGGCTGTGCAATAAAGACTACTAAAGGAAACGTTAGAGTTTGTCATGAAGGACCGGTTTTTGAATTAGGGGAGGTTATTTATGAATCTTAAAATTAAATTACCTGGACTAGATTTAAAAAATCCGATTATTCCTGCTTCTGGGACTTTTGGTTTTGGAGAAGAAATGGAAAAAATATATGATCTTAATATTCTAGGTTCTATTATGGTTAAAGCAACGACTGTAAAAGAAAGATTAGGGAATCCTACTCCTAGAATTGCTGAGGTTTATGGTGGAATGCTTAATTCGATAGGACTACAAAATCCTGGTGTAGAAAAGGTCATAGAAAAGTTAGAAAACCTAAAAAAATATGATTTTAAAGTTATAGCTAATATTGCAGGGGAGAATTTTGAAGATTATGAAAAGGTTGCTAGCATTTTAAGTAAAATTGATAATGTTGGTGCTTTGGAATTAAATATCTCATGTCCTAATGTTAAAGAAGGTGGAATTGCTTTTGGAACTGACCCTCAAATGGTATTTGAAATAACAAAAAGAGTTAAAAAAGTATCAACTAAACCAGTTTATGTAAAACTAAGTCCTAATGTTACTGATATTGTAAAAATTGCTAAAGCAGCTGAAGAGGCAGGAGCAGATGGTTTAAGTATGATAAATACTTTAGTTGGTATGAAGATAGATATGAAAACAAAAAGACCATTACTTGCAAATAAAATTGGTGGTTTTAGTGGCCCAGCAATTAAACCAGTGGCAATTAGAATGATTTATGATGTTTATAAAAATGTTCAAATTCCAATCATTGGAATGGGTGGAATAATGGATGCCTATGATGTTTTAGAATTTATGTATGCTGGAGCTAGTGCTGTTGGAATTGGAACTGCTAATATTATCAATCCATATGTGTGTAAAGAAATCATTGAAACTTTACCTAAAGTATTAAAGAAAGAAGGATTTGATGATATTAATGACTGCATTGGATATGCTCACAGAAAGGAGTAATATGGTAATTATTGCATTAGATTTTGAAAATAGAGAAAAAACTTTTGAGTTTTTAAAGAAGTTTAATGAACAGTTATATGTAAAGGTTGGGATGGAATTGTTTTATGCAGAAGGTCCATCTATTATAAAAGATATAAAAGCCTTAGGTCATAAGATTTTTCTTGATTTAAAATGTCATGATATTCCTAATACTGTAAAAAAAGCAATGGGAAGTCTTGCAAAACTAGATGTTGATATAATTAACATTCATGCAGCTGGTGGAATTAAAATGATGAGCGAAGCTTTAGATGGTTTAAGAGAAAATGGTTCAAAAGCCTTATTAATTGGAGTTACTCAATTAACTTCAACTGATAAAGAAACAATGAATAATGAAATTATGATTCCAGGTGAAGTAATTGAAGCAGTTAAGAAGTATGCTTTAAATGCAAAAAAAGCTGGTTTAAATGGTGTGGTTTGTTCACCTTTAGAAGTAGAAGCAATTAAAGAGGTTTGCGGGAAAAGTTTTATTACTGTAACTCCGGGAATTAGACCAAAAGAAGCATCTATTGATGATCAAAAAAGAATCACAACTCCAAAAGATGCAAAAAGAATTGGATGTGATTTTATAGTTGTAGGACGTCCAATAACTAAAGCTGATAATCCAGTTGAAGCATATAGAAAAATAAGAGAGGATTTTACAAACTAATGAAAGAAGTAGCAAAAGCCTTATTAGAAATAAAAGCTGTATTTTTATCACCAGATAAACCATTTACTTGGGCAAGTGGAATTAAATCACCGATTTATTGTGATAATAGATTAATATTATCATACCCAAAAGTGAGAAAAATGATTGAAAATAAATTTGCTATGATGGTAAAAAATGAATTTCCGGATTGTGAGTTATTAATGGGAACTGCAACTGCTGGAATTCCTCATGCAGCATACATTAGTGAAATCTTAAATTTGCCGATGGGCTATGTTAGAAGTAGTAGTAAAGATCATGGAAGAAATAATCAAATTGAAGGGAAGTATGAAAAAGGCCAAAAGGTTGTAGTTATTGAAGACTTAATTTCAACTGGAAAATCTTCAATTGAAGTTGTTAATTCATTAATTGAAGCAGGAGTAGAAGTTTTAGGAATCGCATCAATTTTTACTTATGAATTAGAAAAAGCAAAACAAAACTTTGAAAGCATGAAGATAAAAACTATCTCACTTACTAACTATTCAACTTTAATTGAAGTTGCCATTGAAGAAAAATATATTGCTAGTGATTCAATGGATAAATTAATTAAGTGGAAAAAAGATCCAAGCGATGAAAGTTGGATGCTTTAATACATAAATTGTCTTGACAAAACACTTAAAAGTGTAGTATAATCTTTTATAGATTGATTAATATAGGCGTAGAAGAAATCGGAGTAGTTTTTAATAACTTACTAATAGAGAGTGTTTGGTTGGTGGAAAAACATGGAGTTTTAAAGACGAATTACAATTTTGGAGCTTATCGTATGCTTTGCGTTAAAAAGTATAAAGAGCATCTGTTAAAGATGAAGTAAAGGTGGTACCGCGGAAAAGTTTTCGTCCTTGAATTAATTCAAGGACCTTTTTTTATAAAAATAAATTAATAGGAGAAGTAAAAAAAATGAAAATTAAAATGTTTAACGGTGAAAATTTACCTTTAGAAATGCATAAGGTAAAAATTGTTCAAAAATTAAATTTAATCCCAATCGATCAAAGAAAAAAGGCAATTGAAGAAGCAGGCTTTAACACATTCTTACTTAAAAATAGAGATGTATTTTTAGACATGCTTACAGATAGTGGTGTTAATGCAATGAGCGATAATCAATTAGCAGCTATGATGGTAGCAGATGATGCTTATGCAGGGAGTGAAACATATTATAGATTTGAAGAAAAATTAAGAGAAATTATAACTTTGCCTTATATTTTACCAGCTCATCAAGGAAGAGCTTGTGAGAATATTATTAGTCATGCATATGTAAAAAAAGGTGATATTGTACCGATGAACTTTCATTTTACTACTACAAAATCTCATATTACTCTTAATGGTGGAACAGTTATTGAGTTATTAATTGATGAAGGATTAAATGTGAATAGTAATTATCCTTTTAAAGGGAATATGGATTTAGTAAAATTAGAAAACTTCTTTAAAACAAATGGAACTGAAAATGTACCGTTTGTAAGAATAGAAGCTGGAACGAACCTAATTGGTGGTCAACCAATTTCACTAGAAAACTTCAAAGCAACTACTGCTTTATGTAAAAAATATAAAGTTAGAACAGTATTAGATGCAAGCCTACTTCAAGATAACTTATATTTTATTAAAACAAGAGAAGAGGCTGCTAAAAACAAATCAATTAGAGAGTTAACAAAAGAAATTTGTTCTGAATTTGATATTGTATATTTTTCTGCAAGAAAATTTGGTTTTGCAAGGGGTGGAGCAATCTGCATTAAAGATGAAAAAGAATGTTTGAAAATGAAAGCGCTAGTCCCTCTTTATGAAGGTTTCTTAACTTATGGTGGAATGAGTGTCAAAGAAATTGAAGCTATTACTGTAGGACTTGAAGAAACTATGGATGAAGATATTATCTCTCAAGGACCTTTATTTATAGAATATATGGTTAAGGAATTAGAAAAAGCAGGTGTACCTGTTGTTACTCCAGCAGGAGGGCTTGGATGTCATTTAAATGCTAAGGCCTTTGTTTCTCATTTATCTTCTAAAGATTATCCAGCAGGGGCTTTAAACGCGGCTTTATATCTAATAAGTGGTGTTAGAGGTATGGAAAGAGGAACACTTTCAGAACAAAGAAATCCTGATGGAACTGAAGTTTATGCAGAAATGGAACTTGTGAGACTTGCTGTACCTAGAAGAGTCTTTACTTTATCTCAAATTAAATATGCTATAGATAGAATTGTTTGGCTTCATAAAAATAAAGATTTAATTGGTGGATTAGAATTTTATGATGAGCCTGAAATTTTAAGATTCTTCTTTGGTAGATTAAGACCAGTAAATAATTGGCCTGAAAAATTAGTAAAGAAATTTAAAGAAGATTTTAAAGATAGTTTATAATATAACAGTAAAAAGTCTTAATATTTTATTAAGACTTTTATTATTTATTAAAGAATTATTAAAAATAAAATAATAAAATTGTTTTCATTATAAAAACACTTGTATTTAAAATAAAAACAATGTATAATATATAAAAAGTATAAAAAAGGAATAATTATGTTTACAAGTACAAGAAAGAAAATTAACGTTTCTAGTTCAAAAGCTATTATAGATGGAATTTCAAAAGATGGTGGCTTATATATTGTTGATAGAATTCCGAAAGTAAAGATTGAAGAATTAGTTAATCTAAATTATAAAACTCTAGCTGTTAAAATTTTGAGTTTATATTTAAAGGATTTTAGTATTGAAAGTCTTGAAAAAATAGTTAGTGAGGCTTATGCTAAATTTGATATAGAAGAAGTAGTTAACTTAAAAGAGTTTGGTAATTTTTCATTTTTAGAACTTTATCATGGCCCAACTCTTGCTTTTAAAGATTTAGCATTAACTGTTTTACCGCTTTTAATGAATGAAGCAAAAAAAATTAATAATGATAAATCAAAAACTATTATTCTAACTGCTACATCTGGAGATACTGGTAGTGCTGCTTTAAGTGGTTTTAGTACAGTTGATAATAGTGGAATTATTGTAATTTATCCTAATAAGGGAATTAGTCAAATTCAAGAAAAACAAATTCTTTCATTTACTAATAATCAAGCTAAAGCATTTGCTTTAGAAGGTAATTTTGATGATGCACAAAACTTAGTAAAGAAAATTTTTGGTGGAAGTGAGTTCTTAGCAGCTCTAAAAAATAAAAATGTTTCAAGTGCAAATTCAATTAATATAGGACGTCTTATTCCTCAAATTGTTTATTATTTTTATAGTTATATTAAATTAGTAAAAAACAAAAGTGTTAAACTACATGATAAAATTAATTTTTGTGTACCTACAGGAAATTTTGGAAATATTTTAGCGGGTTATTTTGCTAGTTGTATGGGGTTACCTGTAAAGAGGTTAATTTGTGCATCAAATATTAATAATGTTTTACATGACTTTTTTGAAACAGGAATTTATGATAAAAATAGAGTTTTAGAATTAACGAATTCTCCTTCAATGGATATCTTAATTTCTTCTAATCTTGAAAGACTTTTATATTATATTTCTGGTAAAAAGCCTAACAAAGTTCGTGAATTGATGGATAAATTATCTACTGTTGGAAGATATCAAATTTCTTCTTCAATGAAAAGAAGAATGAAAATCTTCGAAAGAGGTTATGCTGATGATAAAGAAACTTTAGAAAATATAAAGGAAGTTTTTGAAAAGCATCAATATTTGATTGATACACATACAGCGGTAGGATATAAGGTTTATAAAGATTATCAGTATAGGACTAATGATAATACAAAAACAGTAATTTTATCAACTGCAAGTGGCTTTAAGTTCCAAGATGCTGTAATTGAAGCTTTAGGCATAAAGAAAGGGAATTCTTTAGTTGAATCTTTAAAATCAATTAGTGATTATACAAAGATAAAAATACCTTCTTCACTGGAAAAAATTGCTAATAAAGAATTTATAAAAAATGAAATTTCTAGTAAGGAAGCAATTGATAAAATTAAAAAAACTATAGGTGATTTATAATGATTAAAATTTTAGTGCCAGCTACATCAGCAAACATTGGACCTGGTTTTGACTCTATGGGGATGGCTTTAGAACTTTATAATGAATTTACTTTTGAAAAAAGTAATTCTTGGGAATTCATTGATTTTGATTCTAAATATGCCTCAATAAATAACAATTTAGTTGCTCAAGTGATGATTAAGACTTTTGAAATTTTAAATGTAAAAGAATATTCTTTTAAAATTAAAATAAAAAGTGATATTCCTGATTCAAGAGGACTTGGTAGTAGTGCTACATGTATTATTGCAGGAATCTTAGCAGCTGATTATTATGCTAATAGTAAATTAAGTAAGAGTCAGATCTTAGAGATTGCATATCTTTTTGAAAACCATCCTGATAATATTACTCCAGCTTTAGTTGGCGGACTGGTAACAGCAACTAAACTAGAGAAGGAAATTTTTTATAAGAAATATGAAATAGGAGATGAGTTAAAATACACTTTAATTATTCCTAATTTTGAGATATCAACTGAAGCAAGCCGTAAGGCTTTACCTAAAGAATATAAAACTTCTGATGTTGTGTTTAATGCATCTAGAATTGTAAATCTACCACATATCTTACAAAGTGGAAACATTGATGTTTTGAAAGAGTTAACTTTAGATAAAATTCATGAACCTTATCGCTTACCATTAATTGAAAAAGCAGTTGAGATTAAAAAGTTAGCTTATGAAAATAATGCATCTTGTACACTTAGTGGGTCTGGGTCTACTTTATTAATTATTAGTAAAACATTAGATGTTATTGAAAAACTAAAGAAAAATATTGATAGCAGTTGGAAGGTTAAAACCCTAAAAATTGATAATATAGGAGCAAGAGTGATTGAAATATGAAAAATGAATATTTGATTGTTCATAAAAGTATACTTCCTAGTTATTATGAAAAAGTAATTATAACTAGAGAAATGATAGAACAAAAAAAAATGAGTGTTTCTGAGGCTTGTAAATTAAATGATATTAGTAGAAGTACTTATTATAAGTATAAAGATTATCTATTCTTACCATCTAAGGAATTAGGTAAAAAAGTTTTATTAGCATTTGTTTTACAAGATGTAAAAGGAGTTCTTTCAAGTATTTTAAATTTCATAGCTGAGATGCATGGCAATATTATTGCTATAAATCAAGAAGTGCCAATTAACTATACTGCTTATGTAACTTTAACAGTTGATATTGTAGAGTTAGATGTATCATTAGATGTATTATTAGATAATTTAAGAAAAATGTCTGGCGTTAATAGAGCAGATTTAATAGCGGTTGAATGAGGTGAACAAATGGAAGTAGCAATATTAGGATTAGGAACTATAGGCTTTGGAGTCTATGAGTTAATTAATAAAAGTGAATATCTAAAAGATGTTAAGGTAAAAAAGGTTTTAGATAAAGATAAATCAAAGGAAAGTCTTTTAAAACCAGGACAATTAACAGATAATTTTGAAGAGATTTTAAATGATGATAATATAAAAATTGTTTTTGAAGTGATGGGAGCAAGAGACTTTAGTTATCAATGTATTAAAAAAAGTTTAGAAAAGAAAAAACATGTTATAACTGCAAATAAGGAAGTTATTGCACTTTATTTAGATGAACTAACAACAATCGCTAAAAACAATAAAGTTAGTCTAATGTTTGAAGCATCAGTAGGTGGAGGAGTGTTTTTAATTACGCCATTACTTGAATGTGTTAAAATTAATGAAATTAAAAATATTTTAGGAATTTTAAATGGCACGACTAATTACATTTTAACTAAAATGAGTCAGGATAATTTAGATTTTAAAGAAGCTTTAAAGTTGGCCCAACAAAAAGGTTTTGCTGAGGCTAATCCAACAGCGGATTTAGAAGGCCTAGATATAGTTAGAAAAATAGCAATCCTTTCAATGATTGCTTATAAGGGTGTATTAGATATTGAAGAGATTTATCATTTTGGAATTTCTAATATAGAGTATAGTGATATTGTATATTTAAAAAAATTAGGTTATGATATTAAATTGATTGGTTCTTCATTTAACAATAATAATGAAATTGATATTTTAGTAGAACCAGTTGCAGTTAACAAATATAATATACTATCGGGAGTTACCCAAGAATTTAATGGTATCTTTATTGATGCAAGTATTAACGATAAATTGATGTTTTATGGTAAAGGGGCCGGAAGATATCCGACAGCTAATGCTTTAATTAATGATATGATTAAGGTTTTAGAAAACAAAGGAAACAACTATTTTACAAATAAAAACAAATTAACAATTAGACCAGATTTAACTAAAAAAAGCGAATATTATATTAGATTTAAAAATGGTCGCCAAATTATGACACATGAAATCACAAGAGAAGAGTTCTTGAGTCAATTAGATAATATAAAATTTTATACAAGAATAATATAAGGAGAAATAAATATGAAAAAATACAATGTTGCATTAGTTGGAGCTACTGGATTAGTAGGTTCTACATTTATTAAAATTTTACAAGAAAAGAATTTTCCTGTTAAGAATTTAAAATTATTAGCATCAGCTAATAGTGCTGGTAAACAAATCGAATGTTTTGGTAAGATGTGGACAGTTGAAGAGTTAAAAGAAGATTCTTTTAAAGATGTTGATATTGCTTTGTTTAGTGCAGGTGGTTCAATTAGCCAAAAATTTGCACCAATCGCTGCAAAAGCAGGAGCAACTGTAATTGATAACTCAAGTGCTTGGAGAATGGATAAGAACGTTCCTTTAGTAGTACCAGAAGTTAACTTTGATTCAATTAAAGATGCTAAGTTGATTGCAAATCCAAACTGTTCTACAATTCAAGTAATTCTACCTTTAGCAGCTTTAAAACAAAAATATGGTTTAAAGAAAGTTAATTTTGCTACTTACCAATCGGTTTCAGGAAGTGGAATGAAGGGAATCAATGATTTACTTGTAACAAGAAAAGGTGAAAAGAATACTTTTTACCCTTATCCAATTGTTGATACTTGTATTCCTCAAATAGATGTTTTTCTTGAAAATGGATATACAAAAGAAGAAATGAAGATGGTTGATGAAACAAGAAAGATTCTAAATTTACCAGATTTAAAAGTTAGTGCAACTTGTATTAGAGTTCCTGTTTTATCATGTCATGGTGTTTCTATTCAAGTAGAATTAGAAAAAGATTTCAAAGTAGAAGATGTTAAAGAATTAATGAAAAACTTCCCAGGAATAGTTTTAGCAGATGATCCAAGTAATGCAGTTTACCCAGTTTCAACAATTGCTACAAATACTGATAATGTTTATGTAGGACGTATTAGAAGAGATTTAAGTACTGAAAAAGGATTACTATTATATACAGTAGCTGATAATATTAGAAAAGGGGCTGCAAGTAACGCTGTTCAAATTGCTGAAAAAATTATTGCCAGCAAATAAAAATGGGTGTAAAGAATCAAATTCTTCAAAAAGATAGTATTATTACTTTAATAAATGATGAGGGAAAAGATATCTCTTTCCATATGGTTGCAGGTATAAACCATGAACATGATTATTATGTTATTGTAGAACCACTTTCTAAATATTCTGATATAAAAGAAAATAGCTTAGTGATTTATAAAGTTTTAGATGAAGAAGTAAGTAATAAATCTTTTGAATTAGTAATTGATAAGGAAATTATTTTAGAAGTATTTAAAAAGTATGAAAAACTTTTAGAATTAGAAAAAAGTTAATAAATCTTTTAAAAGGTGAAACATGATATTGAGTAAATTTTTTACTATCATAATTTTTATTGCTTTAGTAGTAATTATCTTAATAGTTTTATATTTTATATTTTTAAAAATGAAATGGGTTAAAACTAAACAAAAGGCTGATAGATTAATAGAAGCTAGTGATTTAGAAAGAAAAATTATTGATATTATAGCTGATGATGATAAAATTAGTATTTTAGAAATTGCTAAAAAACTTAATGTAAAAGCTAAGGTAGTAAAAACTACGATTGATGAATTAATCGACAACGATTTATTAAGTTATGAGAATAATAGATGGGGTATATTTAAATAAATATACCCTTTTTAATTGAAAAAAAATCTGATTGTGATATAATATATATAGTAAAAAGAAAGAAATAGTTTATGTTAGTATTAATTGGACCTAGCGCTTCTGGTAAAACTGAAATTGCTAAAATCTTAATTGAAAAATATAACTTTGAAAAGTTAGTTACTTATACTACTAGAAAAAAAAGAGTTAATGAAAAGTGTGGTATTGATTATCATTTTGTGAGTAAAGAAGAATTTTTATTAATGAAAGATAAAAATGAATTTATTGAAACTACATTTTATAATGATAATTATTATGGTACTAGGATTAAAGATATTAGTGATAATAAGGTAGTAATACTAGACCCAGCGGGTGCTAATAATTTTTTAAATTATTTTAAAGATAGGATATATACTGTTTATTTAGAAACAACCAAAGAATTAAGAAAAAAAAGAATGCTTGAAAGACATGATGAATTAGATTTAATTCATAAAAGATTAGAAAACGATGATAAGATTTTTAATAAAGAAAATATAAAAAAAATAAATAAGGTAATAATAAATGAGCAAACAACATTAGAGATACTAGCTCATGAAATATATAATTTATATATAAATAGAAAGTAGAGGATATTATGGCAAAAATTTTAATTGAAACATCAGCAAGACATGTTCACGTAAGTGAGAAAGATTTAAAAACGCTTTTTGGAAAAGATGGATGTCTTACAGTTAGAAATGATTTATCACAACCAGGACAATTTGCATCAAATGAAAAAGTTGAATTGGTAGGTCCAAAGAGAAGCATTAAAAATGTTTCTATTTTAGGTCCTGTTAGAGCTGCTACACAAGTTGAAATTTCAGCAACTGATGCTAGAAGTTTAGGAATTGATGCAGTTGTTCGTGAATCGGGGGATATAGCTAATACTCCTGGATGTAAAATAATTGGCCCTGCAGGAGAAATAGAAATTAAAGAAGGTGTAATTGTTGCTAAAAGGCACATACATGCTACTCCTGAACAAGCTAAAGCTTTAGGAATTATGGATAAGGAAATAGTAGGAGTAGAAGTAAATAACGATGTGCGTTCTATAGTGTTTAAAGATGTTGTAGTTCGTGTTAGTCCAAAATTTGAAAGTGCTATGCATATTGATACAGATGAATCAAATGCTGGGATGATAGCACCTAATACATACGGAAAAATAATTAAGTACTAATAATTAAAAATGCCTGCTTAATAGCAGGCATTTAAAATAGACAAATGGTACACCTTTAGGGATTCGAACCCTAGACCCATTGATTAAGAGTCAATTGCTCTACCGACTGAGCTAAAGGTGCATATAAACTAAAGATATTATATAATATTTTTTCTAAAATGGCAAACTCTAATTTAAAAAAATATGTCATTTTTTTAAAAAAAGTAATATAATATAAATGGGTGAATAAAAGATGTGGGCAGATTTTTTTAATTCTTTAATTTATATAGTTCCAGCTGCACTGATTGCAATTGTATTGCATGAGTTTGCACATGGTTTTGTATCTCATCTTTTAGGTGACCCTACACCAAAAGAAGGAGGTAGGCTTTCACTTAACCCATTAAAACATCTAGACCCAATTGGAACAATATGTTTAATATTTTTTAAATTTGGTTGGGCAAAACCAGTAATGGTAAATCCAAGATATTACAAAAATCCAAAAACAGGCATGGTTTTAGTGGCGCTGGCTGGTCCTTTTATGAATTTGTTAATTGCTTTTTTATGTGTATTTGGACTAGGAATTTATCTTAAAACTGGTGGAAGTTATTATATTGAATTTAATTCATATTTTATTACGTTTATTCAATTTTTAATAGTAATAAATATTGGACTTGGAGTTTTTAATTTAATTCCTTTTCCACCACTAGATGGTTCAAAAATTTTAGGAGCAATTCTTCCAGAAAATGTTTATTTTAAAATAATGGCATACGAGCAATATGGCATGATTGTTTTACTTTTATTGTTGTCAACAAATCTACTAACAAAACCACTTGTTTATTTACAAGAAGGAATATTTGATGCTTTTTGGAATTTAACTAAAATAATTTTAAAAATATCTTAGAAAAGATTGTTTTGTTTTAGTTATTTCTAGTGTCAAACTAACATAGATAAAAAAACATTAACATTGCTAAAGAGAAAATGAGAAAAATATTGCAATATAGATAAAATATATTATATAATATATTTGTATAAAGGGGAAAGTATGAATACTAAAAATAATGAAAAATTTGAATTAGTTGAACAAGAAGATAATCAAGTTGTAGAAATAAAAGAACCATTAACTCCAAAGACTAAAAAACAAACCAGAAGAAATAAGTTTTGGATTGCAATTGGAATTGGTTCTGCTTTGTTTTTATTGATACTAATCATAAGTAGTATTTTGTCGATTGGTGAAAAATTAAGAAATATTCATGAATATGTAGAATATGGGTTTTATGTTTTAGCATTTTTTTTAATATATTTCTTAATAATTAATCCTGTAAGAGTAGTTCTTTTTGCACCAACTTTTTCTATTGTTAGTATTCTAGATCAAAAAACAGGTAAAAGTTATAGATTATGTAAAAAGATTAGAAAAAATATTTTATCTAAGACTGAAATTCCTGAAGAAGGGAAAGAAATTCTTACTAGAAAAGCTTCATCAAAAACTGAATTAAAAGAAAACTTACATACATTTTTTAACACTTATGTAAAAAAAGAAATTAATAAAGTTATCTTTAAAAATGCTAAAACGGTAATGATATCAACTGCTATTTCCCAAAATGGAAAACTTGATATGTTAACTGTGATTGCGGTTAATTTAAAAATGATTAAAGAGATTGTTGAAAAATGTGGATTTAGGCCTAGTTATGCTAAACTAGGAAAACTATCGCTTAATGTATTAACGACTGCTTTAATTGCAGAAGGGTTAGAAGGAATTGATTTTAATGAATTGTTTCCAAATACAACTGCTAATATATTAGCTGATATTCCATTTGTTAGGACTTTGATTAATAGTATTTTGCAAGGTATTTCAAACGCTTTGCTTACTATTAGAATTGGTATTGTTACAAGAAGATATTTATTTTCTGAATATAAAGAACTTGATAAGTCAGAAGTTAGGAAAGAAGCGTTTAAAGAGTCAGTTAAAATGTTACCAGTGGTAATAAAAGATGTTATAGCATACTTCCCAAGTCGTATTGCTAAAATGTTTACAAAACAAAAAATGGATAAAGCAGAAGCTTAAAAGAGGGAGGATAAGTAGAGCTTATGGTTATTATTGATATAGTTGTTATTGTTTTAGTTATATTCTTTTGTTTGCTAGGTTTAAGAAGAGGGCTTTGGAATTCATTGTTTAAATTAATTTCAGCCGTTTTGTGCATACCTTTAGCAATTTTATTTGGAAATATTCTTTATGGAAAATTAAAGACAATTAATTTTGATCAACTTACTGGTGGTAAGATTCCAATTGAAAGCATTGATGAGATTGTTCCTAAATTAAGAGAGATAGAAGGAGCAGCAGAAATATTTGATGCAGTACCTTCATTAGAAGTGTTAATTGAAAATTGGTCAGAAGTTTTTGTAAAGGTTTTAGTTATATATCTAACTGGGTTAGTTTTATTTGTTGCTATGATATTAATATCTAACTTGCTTTGGCATTTGCTTTTGAAGCATTTCTTCCCAAAAGATATGAAAATTCGAATTGGCGGAGTCTTTGTTTCATTAGTTCAGTCATTAGTAATTATTAGTTTTATTCTAATGCCAGCAATTATTGCTCGCCCATTAGTTGCTAAACTAGAAGAGTCAGAGATTATGACTGAAGAAATGAAAAACGAGATGGCTGCTCCAGTAGATTATGTTGATAGTTCTTTTTCATTTAAGATAGTTTCAAAACTAGCCAGTCCTTTTGCAAAAGGGGTTGGTAAATATACACATGAAGATAAGAAATATAATGCTTTTGGTGAAGTAGGAGAAGCTATTGATGTAATAGATTTAGGTCTTTCAATCAAAAACAGATTGACAGATAATAGCGATATGTTCCATATTGATTTTGGAACAATGAATGTTATTGAATTAAGAGCAGCTTTAAATAATATTGGGGATGAATTAGGCAAAATCGATGATTCTTTAAATAAATTAAATCAAACAAGTAATGTTAGAAATGTTACTGAAGAGTTAGTAATATATTTATTGGAAAAATTGTTTGCTGAATCTGGTTCATTAGAATCAGTTGATTTGTCTAGTATTGATTTTTCAGAAAAGTTTAATATTAAAGATCAAGTTTTACCATTGTTATTTGCTGAAGCGATTGCACAACTTGAAACACAATATCCGTTCCTTGCAGGTTATGATTTAAGTTCAATGACTTTTGATGAAATCGTTAATGAAATAGTTGCTTTTGCTGCAGCTGCAGCTTTATATAATGATATTAACTCAATTATGCAAGATATAAATAATATTAATAATATTGATCCAGAAATGATGCTACAATATTTTGAAGATATCGAAAACAGTGAGATTGCTCAAGATTTAATTGAGAATGTTATTTCAGAATTAGCTGAAGATGCTGGATTAGAAATAGACGATGTTGATTTTATAGATGAAGGTCAATTGATGGCAAGATTAATGATTCTTTCAAAATCAACAGATCCTAATGCAGAAGGGTTTGAGGAAGAATGTATAGCAGTAGCATTAGCTGTAAGTAGAAGTGTTGCAACTTATCAATTTGTAATAATGTCAACTTCACCTACTAAACATATGGTTACTGTTAATTTATCTACATATCTAAATATTCAATCAGCACTTGCTAATGCTGATCCTGCAATCGATTCAACTGTTCAAGCTAATGTTATGAATATTTATCAAGTAGGATAATTTTTAAAATTTAAATTTAACTTCTTAAGTATTAATTACTTAAGAAGTTTTTTGTTTTAAAAACAAAATTATAAATTGTAAAATATTAATCTTTATGGTATAATTCTTAAGTATTTAGGAGCCTTTTATGAGTATTTTAAAAGTAGAAAATTTAAAATTTAGTTATGGCGAAAATGATCTATTTAATAATGTTAATTTTGATTTACATTTAAATGATCATTTAGGCTTAGTTGGTGCTAATGGTAGTGGAAAAACAACATTTTTAAATTTAATATCACATAAAATTTATCCTGATAAAGGAAGTGTTACGTGGGATAATAAAGTTAGTTTTAGTTACCTAGACCAACATTTAAAGATAGATACCAATATTACTATTGAAAAATATTTATATGATGTTTATGAAGAACTTTTTTTAAAAGAAAAAGAAATGAATAAACTATATAAATCTTTAGAAAATCCAGATGGAGTTGATATTGACAGGATTTTAAATAAAGCCTATAATATTCAAAGTTATTTAGAAGAAAAAGATTTTTATCAAATTAAATCAAAAATTGGGAATGTTTTAAATGGCTTAGGGATAAATGTAGAAGAAGATAGACTTCTTAGTGAGTTATCAAGTGGCCAAAGAATTAAAGTGTTTTTAGCTAAAATGCTTTTAGAAGAAAAGGATGTTTTATTATTAGATGAACCAACTAACTTCTTAGATGCAGTTCATATTGATTGGCTAACTAAATATTTGAATAATTATAAAAATGCATTTATTGTAATTTCACATAATTATGTTTTTTTGAATGCAATTTCAAATTGTATTGCAAATCTTGAGAATAAAGATATTGTTAAATACAGGGGGGATTTTGAAAGTTTTTTGCTTCAAAAAAGTTTAAGGGATAATTTTTATAAAAAAGAATATGAAGCACAACAAAAAAGAATTAAAAGTTTACAAGAGTTTGTTGATAAAAATATTGTAAGAGCAACAACTGCCAAACGAGCTAAAAGTAGACAAAAACTTTTAGATAAAATTGTGGTTATGGAAAAACCTCAAAGTGAGAAAAAGGTCCATTTTGAGTTTAAGTTTACTAGTGGATTTAATAGAAAAGCATTAATCTTAAATGATTTATGTATTGGTTATAAGAAGAGTTTATTAGCACCTTTGAATTTTTCTATATCTTTTGGAGAAAAGGTTGTTATTATTGGTAAAAATGGTGTTGGTAAAACAACCTTTTTAAAAACAATTTTAGGTGAAATTCCTGCCATTAGTGGAAGTTATAAGTTAGATGAATTAAATAAAGTTTTGTATTATAAGCAAGAAGAAGCGTTAGAAAATATTACCCCGCTTCAGTATATAAAGAATTTATATATGTTAATGACTGATGAGGATATTAGAAAACTACTTGCAAGGTATGGAATAAGGGGAAAACTTGCTTTAAAGACAATGGATAAGTTAAGTGGTGGAGAAGTAACTAAAGTGAGATTTGCAAGACTTAGTTTAGAAAAATCTAATTTATTGATCCTAGATGAACCGACTAATCATTTAGATAATACTGCTAAGAAAGCTTTGTTTGAAGCTGTTAATAAATATGAAGGAACTGTAATCATGGTTTCTCATGAAAAAGAATTTTATAAAGAATTAAATATGAAAGAGATTAAATTTGAATGAATATAAGAAACATTGCAATTATTGCTCATGTTGATCATGGGAAAACAACTTTAGTAGATCAATTATTGAAACAATCTGATACTTTAAAAAACAGAGAAACTATTTCAGAACGTGTAATGGATAATAATGCCATAGAAAAAGAAAGAGGCATTACTATTCTTGCTAAGAATACTGCAATTTATTATAAAGATTATAAGATTAATATTCTAGATACTCCAGGGCACTCTGATTTTAGTGGTGAGGTTGAAAGAATTTTAAAAATGGTTGATGGGGTTTTATTAGTAGTAGATGCTTTTGAAGGCTGTATGCCTCAAACTCGTTTTGTTCTTTCAAAAGCATTAGAATATAATTTAAAACCAATTGTAGTAATAAATAAAATTGATAGAGAGTTTGCAAGACCTAATGAAGTATTAAATGAAGTTTTTGATTTGTTTATTGATTTGAAAGCAAGTGATGAACAAATTGATTTTAAGAGTGTTTTTGTTAGTGCTACTTTAGGAACTTCTAGTTTAAATAGTGATATAAAAACTCAAAGTAAAACTATGGCACCTCTACTTGATTTAATAATTAAAGAAATTCCTTTTCCAAAAGTTAAAAAAGAAGGAGGAATGCAATTTCAAGGAGCTCTATTAGATTATAATGACTATGTTGGAAGAATGGCGATTGGAAGAATTGAAAGAGGAACAGTCAAAGTTAATGAAATGGTTTGCTGTTTAAGAAATGATGGTTCTAGAAAAGAGTTTAGAATTCAAAAGTTGTATAGTTTTTTAGGTTTAAAGAAAATTGAAGTAGAAGAAGCTTATGCTGGGGATATTGTTGCAATTAGTGGTCTAAGTGATATTAATGTTGGTGAGACAGTTTGTGAGATTGGTATAGAAGAAGCACTTTCTCCAATTAAGATTAGTGAACCAACTGTTGAAATGCTTTTTTCTGTTAGTACAAGTCCTTTTGCTGGTAAAGAAGGAAAGTTTGTTACTTCAACTAAAATTGATGATAGACTAAATAAAGAAACTCAAAAAGATGTTAGCCTAAAAGTTAAACGAATTGGGATAAGTGATGAGTGGTTAGTTTTAGGAAGAGGTGAACTTCATTTAGGAATTTTAATTGAACAAATGAGACGTGAAGGATTTGAATTTCAAGTATCAAAACCAAAACCTATTTTAAAAGAAAAAGATGGTGTTCTTTTTGAACCTTATGAATATGCAGTGATTGATACTCCAAATGATACTGTGGGGTCTGTTATAGAGTTGTTAGGTAATAGAGGTGGTGCTTTAAAAAATATGAGTAGTGATGATAAGCACACTAAGTTAGTTTATAGTGTTCCTTCAAGAGGCTTAATAGGATTTATGACTGATTTTATGACTGTAACAAAAGGCTATGGAACTTTAAGTCATGTTTTTGAAGAATATAAAGAAGTTGAAAATATTAATTATGGTTCTAGAAAACTAGGAGTATTAGTTTCTACTAATCAAGGTAGAGTAACTGCTTATGGAATTAGTCAAGTAGAAGATCGGGGAGTTTTCTTTGTTGAACCAAATGATGAAGTGTATGAAGGTCAAATTGTTGGTGAATGTAATAAAGATGATGATTTAGCAGTTAATATAACTAAAGCAAAACAAATGACAAATATGAGAAGTGCAACAAAAGATAGTACTGTTGTTTTAAAGAGAGCCAAAAAGATGAGCCTTGAAGCATGCTTAGATTATATTAATGATGATGAGTTGCTTGAAATAACTCCTAAAAGTATTAGATTAAGAAAAAAGATTTTAAATACAGTTGAAAGGAAAAAGTTTGATAGTAGAAAAAGCAATTAAAAGCTTAAAAAGTCTTGCAATTTAATAAAAAATATAGTAAAATATAGGGGACCGAAGAAGTTTTTAAGATATTAATCGAAGATCAAGAAGAGTAGTAATATCTTTTTGTTAAAGCAAGTTAGAGATGATGAGAGTCTAACACAAAAAATATTATGAACCGCATCTTGGGAGATAACCATTTGAAATAGTAGTAGAATGGTCGTTAATAAGCGTTAATTATTAGAGGGGTTATAGATGTAACAATTAGAGTGGTACCGCGGAAAGATTTCGTCTCTTTTATTTTTAAAAGAGACTTTTTTTATTATATTGATATGAAAAGGAGAAAGTAAATGAAAAAAATTAAAAAAGTTGTTTTAGCTTATTCAGGAGGTTTAGATACTTCTATTATTATCCCATGGTTGAAAGAAAACTATGGTTGTGAGGTTATTGCTGTTGCTGGTAATTTAGGTCAAGATAAAGAATTAGAAGGCTTAAAAGAAAAAGCTATTGCTACTGGAGCTTCAAAAATTTATATTGAAGATTTAACAGAAGAATTTATTACTGATTATATATATCCAACTTTAAAAGCTGGAGCTAAATATGAAAACAAATATTTGCTTGGAACTTCATTTGCAAGACCAATTATTGCGAAAAGAGTTGTAGAAATTGCTTTAAAAGAAAATGCTGATGCCATTGCTCATGGATGTACTGGTAAAGGAAATGACCAAGTAAGGTTTGAATTAACAATTAAAGCTTTTGCTCCTAATATGAAAATTATTGCTCCATGGAGGATTTGGGATATTAAGAGTAGAGATGAAGAAATAGATTATGCAATTGCAAAAAATATTCCTTTAAAGATTACAAGAGAAACAAACTATTCAAAAGATATGAATATTTGGCATTTATCTCATGAAGGAATGGATTTAGAAGATCCAGCTAATGAACCAAATTTTGATAAGATTTTAGAATTAGGTGTTTCACCTGAAAAAGCACCTGATAAACCAACTTATATTACAATTGATTTTGAAAAAGGAATTCCTGTTGCAGTTGATAATAAAAAATTAGATCCTGTAAAAATGTTAAGGTATTTAAATGAAATTGGCGGAGCAAATGGAATTGGAATCATTGATATGGTAGAAAACAGACTAGTTGGTATGAAGAGTAGAGGTGTTTATGAAACACCAGGTGGAACGATTCTTTATGCAGCTCATGAAGCGTTAGAATCAATTTGTTTAGATAGAGATACACAACACTACAAACATCAAGTAGCAATCAGATTTGCTGAGTTAGTATATTATGGACAATGGTTTACACCATTAAGAGAAGCTTTATCTGCTTTTGTTGATAAAACTCAAGAAACTGTGACAGGGTCAGTAAAATTAAAACTATATAAAGGCAATATTACACCTGCTAGTATTACAAGTCCTTATTCACTATATTCTGAAGAAATCGCAACTTTTGGTGAAGATCATGTTTATAACCAAAAAGATTCAGAAGGATTTATAAATTTATTTGGACTACCAATTCAAGTTAAGGCTTTAACTGATAAGAAAAATAAAAAATAGGAGAAAAATTTATGAAAAAAATGTGGGCAGGAAGATTTGAAAAAAATCTAAATAAAAAAGTTGATGATTTTAATTCTTCATTACATTTTGATATGAGAATGTATCAAGAAGACATTATTGGATCGATTGCTCATGTTGAAATGCTTGCAGAGCAAGGAATAATAAGTAATGAAGATTCAAAAAAAATCAAGAATGGTTTAATTGAAATTCTTGATGAAATTAATAATGGTAAACTTGAGATTAAAGATGCTGAAGATATTCATATGTTTGTTGAAGCAAAACTAATAGAAAAGTTAGGTGAAGTTGGTAAAAAACTACATACTGCAAGAAGTAGAAACGATCAAGTAGCTCTAGATATAAAGTTATATTTAAAAAAAGAAATAACTTTAATTAAAAAAGAATTAATTCAATTAATTGAAAAAACATTAAAAATTGCAGAAGATAATAAAACTAGTGTAATGCCTGGATATACTCATCTTCAAAGAGCTCAACCCATTACCTTTGCTCATCACTTATTGGCATATTGTTTTATGTTCTTAAGAGATACTGAAAGATTAGATGATACATATAAAAGAATGGATTATTCACCACTTGGTGCTTGTGCTTTAGCTGGAACAACTTATCCAATTAATAGAGTTAATGTTGCTAAAAAATTAGAGTTTGAAGGAGTTGTTTTAAATAGTCTTGATGCAGTGTCTGATAGAGATTATGTAATAGAACTAGCTTCAAATATTTCAGTAATTATGATGCATTTGTCAAGATTTTCAGAAGAAGTTATTCTTTGGAGTACTTCTGAATTTAAATACATTGAATTAGATGATGCTTATTCGACTGGCTCTAGTATTATGCCACAAAAGAAAAATCCTGATGTTGCAGAACTTGTAAGAGGAAAATCAGGAAGATCATTTGGTAATTTGATGGCTTTGTTGACTGTTTTTAAAGGGCTACCTTTAGCATATAATAAAGATATGCAAGAAGATAAAGAAGCTATTTTTGATAGTATAGATACAGTGAAAATGTGTTTAAGTGTTTTTGGTGATATGTTAGCTTCTATTAAAGTAAATAAAGATAAAATGAAAGAAGCCGCTAGTAGTGGTTTCATGAACGCTACAGATGTTGCTGATTATTTAACTAAAAAAGGTTTAGCCTTTAGAGAAAGTTATGAAGTTGCAGGGAAGTTAGTGGCTGAAGCAATAAAATCTAAGTATACTTTTGAGTCAATGCCACTTGATGTATACAAAAAATTTAGTAATAAATTTGAAGATGATATTTATAAGGTAGTTGATATTGAAAAATGTGCTTTCAGTAGAAATTCTTTAGGTGGTCCTGCTGTAAAAGAAGTAGAAAAACAAATTGAATATATAAAGAAAGAAATTAAAAAAAATGAAGTATAAAGTATTTATAGATGGCCAAGAAGGAACTACTGGTCTTAGAATTTTTGAAAGATTAAAAAATAGAAATGAAATTGAACTTCTTAGTATTGATAGTGATTTAAGAAAAGATAGTGTTGAACGTCAAAAACTAATAAATCAATCTGATTTAACAATTCTTTGTTTACCAGATGTTGCAAGCAAAGAAGCAGTTACTTTAGTTACTAATCCAAATACTAAAATAATTGATGCTTCAACTGCTTTTAGGACATCTAATGATTGGGCGTATGGACTACCTGAATTATCAAATAATCATTTTGAGAAAATTAAAAATTCTAAAAGAGTTGCTGTTCCAGGATGTCATGCAAGTGGTTTTATTTCTTTAGTATATCCTTTGGTTGTTAATAATATCATTGATAAATCTGCTATTATGTCATGTGTTTCAGTGACTGGATATAGTGGTGGTGGTAAAAAAATGATTGCAGATTATGAGAATAAATCAAGAGATATTGCACTAGATAGTCCAAGACAATATGCTTTAACTCAAATGCATAAACATTTGCCTGAAATGAAAACTATCTGTGGGTTAGAAAATGAACCAATCTTTATTCCGATAGTATCAGATTATTATTGTGGTATGGTTGTGAATGTTACTTTACATAAAAATAATATGAAAACAGTTAAAACATTTGAAGAAATAAAAAAGATGTATAGTGATTTCTACAAAAACCAAAAATGTGTTAGATATATTAAAACAGAGGATGCTTATCTTGCAAGCAATACTCTTGCAGAAAAAGACTATTTGGAAATATTTGTTTTTGGAAATGATGAAAGAATGACACTAGTTGCAAGATTTGATAATTTGGGCAAAGGTGCAAGTGGTGCTGCTGTGCAATGTATGAATATCATGCTTGGACTAGATCCAACAACTGGACTAGCTCTATAAAGGAAGGTCAAAATGAAAGTTATAACAAACGGAATATGCGCTGCTAAAGGATTTAAAGGAGCGGGCATTCACTGTGGTATTAGAAAAAATCGTAGCAAGAAAGATTTAGCTTTAATCTTTAGTGAAAAAAAAGCTAGTGCAGCTTGTGTTTATACTACTAATCTAGTTAAAGGTGCACCAATCTATGTTACACAAAGAAATGTTGCTGATGGATTTGCACAAGCAATAATTTGCAATAGTGGTAATGCTAATACTTGTAATGCTAATGGACAAGAAATAGCTCAAAAAATGTGTGATTTGGTAGCAAATGAATTAAAGATAAATGCTAGTGATGTTATAGTTGCATCAACTGGTGTTATTGGGGAACCTCTTAATATTAAAGCAATTGAAGATAATATTGATATTTTGGTTGCATCCCTTGGTAATGATAGTAGTAGTGTGGCACATGCTATAATGACAACTGATTTAGTTGAAAAAGAAATTGCTGTTTCTTTTGAAATTTCAGGAGTTGAGTGTAGATTAGGTGGAGTTGCAAAAGGCTCTGGAATGATTAATCCTAATATGGCAACAATGTTAGTTTTCTTAACAACTGATGTTAGTATAGAAAAAAGTTTGTTACAAAAAGCATTACTTGATGCAACAAACGATACTTTTAATATGGTAAGTGTTGATGGCGATACATCAACTAATGATATGGTGAGTATTCTTGCCAATGGTATGGCGAACAATAAAACAATTACAAAAATAGATGCTGATTATCAAACATTTTATAATGCTTTAGTTTATGTGATGAAACATTTATCTAAAGCAATTGCACAAGATGGAGAAGGTGCTACTAAACTATTAGAGTGTAATGTAGTCGGTGCTCCAACAAAAGAAGCAGCTAGAATAATTGCTAAAAAAGTTATTTCTTCATGCTTAGTTAAAGCAGCAATGTTTGGTTCTGATGCTAACTGGGGAAGAGTTTTATGTGCCATTGGTTATAGTGGAGTAGATGTTAAAATTAATTTAATTGATGTAAAATTTGAAAGTGAAAAAGGGGAAATTTTGGTTTGTCAAAATGGAGCTGGAGTACGCTTTGATGAAGAGAATGCGAAATCAATTTTAAAAGAAAAATATGTAAAGATTAATATTTCTTTAAACCAAGGGAACTTCAATGCTACTGCTTGGGGCTGTGATTTAACATATGATTATGTAAAAATTAACGGCGATTATAGAAGTTAGGAGATTTAAAATGGATATTACTAATGATGTAAGAACGAAAGTTTTGATTCAAGCTTTACCATATATTCAAAAATACTACAATAAAGTTGTGGTTGTTAAATATGGTGGTAATGCTATGACTGATGAAAATCTTAAAAAAAGTGTAATTGAAGATGTTGTTTTATTATCTTTGATTGGGATGAAGGTTGTCTTAATTCATGGTGGAGGACCTGAAATATCTGGTATGCTTACTAAGTTAGGTATGAAAAGTGAATTTATTGATGGTTTAAGAGTTACAGATAAAGATACAGTTGAAGTTGTACAAATGATTTTAGCTGGTAAAATCAATAAAGACTTAGTTAATTATGTTCAAGCTGCTGGTGGAAAAGCAATTGGTCTTTCTGGAATTGATGCAAAAATAATTGAAGCAAAACCGATTAATAAAAAATTAGGTTTTGTTGGTGAAATTACTAATATCAATCCTACACCAATTTTAGAGTTGCTAAATCTTGGATATATTCCAGTTATTTCAACTGTAGCAAGTGATAAAGAAGGAAATACTTACAATATCAATGCTGATACTGCTGCTGCAAGAATTGCAGGAGCATTAGAGGCTGAAAGTTTTCTTTCTTTAACTGATGTAATAGGTTTACTTAAAGATAAAGATGATCCAACTTCACTAATTTCTTCAGTTAATGTTTCTGAGGTTAAGTCTTTAGTAAAAGAAGGCATAATTTCAGGTGGAATGATTCCAAAGGTAGAATGTTGTTGTGAGGCAATTAGAAGAGGTGTTAAAAAAGTATTTATAATTGATGGCAGAGTTCCTCATTCGATTTTAATTGAATTGTTAAGCGATGAGGGGATAGGAACGATGTTTACTTAAAAAAGGGAGAATAAAAATGGATTTTTCTAAAATAAAATATGAAGATAATAAATATATTCTTAATTCATATAAAAGATTTGATGTAGCTCTTAAGAGTGGAAAAGGTTCTACATTTTATGATGTTAATGATAAAAAGTATATTGACTTTTCTTCAGGCATAGCAGTTAATACATTTGGAATTGCTGATTCTAAATGGGTTAAGGCTATTACAAAACAAGCGAAGACATTACAGCATGTTTCAAATCTATACTATTCATTACCTCAAATAGAACTTGCTAAAATTCTTTGTAGAAAAACAAAAATGAAAAAGGTGTTTTTTGCTAATTCAGGAGCAGAAGCTAATGAAGGAGCAATCAAAGCAGCAAGAAAATATAGTTTTGATAAATATGGTGAAAACAGATTTGAAATTATTACTCTTAAAAATAGTTTCCATGGTAGGACGATGGCTACATTATCAGCTACTGGACAAGACTTATTTCATAAGTTTTTTAATCCTTTTTTGGAAGGATTTAAATATGCAACAGCAAATGATATTACTTCAGTAAAGTCTTTAGTTAGCAAAGCAACTTGTGCGATAATGCTTGAGACGATTCAAGGTGAGGGTGGAGTTTTAAATCTAGAAGAAGAGTTTTTAAAAGAAGTAGAAAAGATATGTAAGAAGAATGATTTAGTTTTTATCATTGATGAAGTACAAACTGGAAATGGGAGAACTGGTTATTTTTATAGCTATATGGAATATAATCTAAAACCTAATATTGTTACTACTGCAAAAGGGCTAGGTGGTGGATTACCAATTGGTGCAATTTTATTTGACAGCAAATTAGAAAATACTATTGGTTATGGTGAGCACGGTTCGACTTTTGGTGGAAATCCAATTGCTGCAGCAGGAGCTGTTAGTGTTTTAAAAAGGATTAATGATAACTTCTTAGAAGAAGTAAAGAAAAAATCAAAAATTATTTTTAATAAACTGTCTACTTTTAAAAAAGTAGGAGAGATTAGTGGAAAAGGTTTAATGATAGGTTTTAAAACTTCTTTAAATGCAGATGAAGTTGTTGATCTTTGTCTAGATAAAGGACTATTAGTATTAAAAGCAAAGGATAAGATCAGAATTTTACCTCCTTTAAATATTTCACATGAAGAATTAGAAGAAGGGCTTTCTATCTTAGAGGGGATTTTAAAATGAAACATTTTTTAAAAATGAGTGACTTAAGCACTCAAGAGATTATTGATATTCTAAATTTAGCTGATCAATTAAAATATCAGAAAAAAAATAATGTTGCACATAATCATTTACAAGGTAAAACTTTGGGAATGATTTTTCAAAAAGCTTCTACAAGAACAAGAATTTCTTTTGAAGTTGCAATGTATGATTTGGGTGGCTATCCTTTATTTTTAAGTGCCAATGATTTGCAAATAAGTAGAGGAGAGCCTATTCAAGATACTGCAAGAGTTTTATCTAGATATCTAGATGGGATAATGATTCGTACATTTGCTCAAAAGGAAGTTGAAGACTTAGCAAAATATGGTTCAATTCCTGTAATTAATGGATTAACTGATTATGAGCATCCTTGTCAAGTTATGGCAGATTTAATGACAATCAGAGAATTTAAAGGAAGTTTTAAAAATTTAAAGGTAGCTTACATTGGAGATGGAAACAATATGGCTAATTCTTTAATTGTGGGATGTTTAAAACTTGGTATGGAAATCACTGTTGCAACGCCTAAAGGTTATGAACCAGCTGAAGATATCTTAGCTTGGGCAAAAGACTTTGAAGGATTTAAGTTAGTTAATTCACCAGTAGAGGCTGCAAAAGATGCTGATGTTTTATTTACGGATGTTTGGGCTTCAATGGGACATGAAAAACAAGTAGAAGCTAGACAAACTGCTTTTAAAGGTTTTCAAATTAACAAAGATTTATTGAAAAATGCAAAAAGCGATGCAATAGTTCTTCATTGTTTACCAGCACATAGAGGTGAAGAAATTACAGAAGAAGTATTTGAAGATAACGCTGAAGTGATTTTTACTGAAGCAGAAAATAGATTACATGCTCAAAAAGCTATATTAGTTACTTTATTGAAATAGTTTGATATAATATAACAAATAAAAATTGCTTAAAGAAAGCGAGTAAATTAATATGATTATTACTTTTAAGAAAAATGCTCCCATCAATGAGCTAAATGAATTAGTTTCAAAATTAGAAACCTTAGGAATAAAAATTGCTGATGCAAGCAGTGATAATCTGGGACTGTTTGGTTTGATTGGTGATACTTCAGTTGTAGATATTGAAAAAATTCAAGCTTATTCTTGGGTGCTTGAAGTTACAAGAATTACAGTTCCCTATAAAAAAGCCAGTAGACAGTTTCATCCTATTGATACAATTGTTGATGTTTCTTCTGTAAAAATTGGTGGAAATGAAAAGGTGGTAATTATTGGAGGACCATGCTCTGTTGAAAATGCAGAGCAAATTGATGAAATAGCTAAAGGAGTAAAAGAAGCAGGAGCTGTTTTATTAAGAGGTGGTGCATATAAACCGAGAACATCACCATATGTATTTCAAGGGCTTGAAAAAGAAGGCATTGATTTGTTAAAGGCTGCAAAAGTAAAATATGGTTTACCAATCGTTTCAGAAATTATGTCAGTTGAAAAGGTTGATGAATTTGTAGAGAATGTTGATTTAATCCAAATTGGTGCAAGAAATATGCAAAATTTTGATTTGCTTAAAAAGGTAGGGAAAACAAATAAACCAATTCTTTTAAAAAGAGGATTATCAAATACTATACAAGAATGGTTGATGAGTGCTGAATATATTTTAAATAGTGGTAATCCTAATGTTATTCTTTGTGAAAGAGGAATTAGAACTTTTGAACCTCTAACTAGAAATACTTTAGATTTATCAGTTATTTCAATTGTTAAAAAATTATCACATTTACCAATTATTATTGATCCATCTCATGCAACAGGAAACTGGGAATTAGTTGAAACTATTTCGCTAGCAGCGATTGTTGCGGGATGTGATGGCTTGATGATTGAAGTTCACAACAATCCTGAAAAAGCTTTATCAGATGGTCAACAATCTTTAAAGATTGATAAGTTTAAAGATTTGGTAGTAAAAGCAAAAAAACTTGCTCAATTTATTGGTAGGGATATATGATTTTAAAGAGTAAAAACATCTTAATAGTAGGCCTAGGTTTAATTGGAGGAAGTTATGCCGAAGGCTTAAGCAAAAAGGGATATAAGGTTTTTGGAATTGATATTGATAAAGAAGCCGTCAAATATGCTAAAGAAAAGAAGTTTATTGATAATAAGGGTTTAACAGAAGAAGAGATCTTAGCTCAAAGTGATATTATTGTTTTAGCAATATATCCTACTAAAGTTGTTGATTTTTTAAAAGAACATCAAAGTAAACTTAAAGAAAATTGTATAATTACTGATACAAGTGGTATTAAACTTTCAGTGGTTAATCCTGTTTTAGAAGTTTTAAGAGAAGACATAGATTTTGTTTTTTCTCATCCAATGGGAGGAAAAGAATCAAAAGGTATTTATAATGCAGATGCAAATGCTTTTAAAGGTGCAAACTTTTTAATTATTCCGACTGCTAAAAATAAGAATGAGTCAATTGAAGTAATAAAAGAATTAGCAAGAGTTTTAGAATTTAAAAATATTGAAACTATTTCAATTGAAGAACATGATAAAACGATAAGTTTTTTATCGCAATTAACACATGCCATTGCAGTTAGTTTAATGAATTCTAAAGAAAATAGTAATTTTATAAAGTATACTGGGGATTCTTTTAGAGATCTAACTAGAATCGCTAAAATAAATGAAGACTTATGGTCAGAGTTATTTTTGCTAAATAAAGATAATTTACTTGAAGATATTGATCTTTTTATATCTGAATTAGAAAATTTAAAGGATAAAATTAAAACTGATGATAAAGAAAGCTTAAAGAAATTGTTTGTTGAGGCAACAAAAAGAAGAAAGGCATTTGATAAATAATTTTTTTAATATTGTTTGTTTTGTTTGATTTTCAGGATAATTTATGTATAATTATATTAGATATATTTGGAGGTAGAGATGGAAAAATTTGTAATTATAACTGACAGTTCAAGCGACTTACCTAAAGAATTTTATGAAAAGAATCAAATTGTTGTTGAACCGTTTACAATTAGTGTTAATGAAAAAGAACTTGTTGATGGTGATTTAGCTGTTATGGAACTTTTTGAATTAGCAGAAAAGGAAAAAGCTATTCCAAAAACTGCTGCTGTTTCACCTGCAAGATTTATGGAAATTTTTGAGAAAGTTGTTGAAGCTGGTAAAAAGGCTGTTTATATTGGACTAGGTAGTGGTTTTTCATCAACTCTTCAGAATGCTGTAATTGGAAAAGAAGATTTTGAAGGGAAAATATACGTTATTGATTCAGGAAACTTATCTTCTGGAACAGGACTTTTATTACTTAAATTAGTAAAATTTAGAGATGAAGGTTTATCTATAGAAGAAAGTGTTGCTAAAATTGAAGCATTAGTACCTTTAGTAAGGACACAATTTGCTATTAGTACACTAGAGTATTTACATAAAGGTGGAAGATGTAGTGGTACTGCAAGATTTTTTGGAACGCTATTAAAAATTTATCCAATTGTGCGTGTGATAGATGGTAAAATGGAGGTAGCTAAAAAAGGTCGTGGTAGATTTGAAAATGCTTTAGATATTGTATTTGATTATTTCGAAAGCGATTATAAAGATAATAACATTGATCTTGATTGTGTGATGGTAACACATCCTTATGCACCAAAAGATGCAAAATATCTTAAGGAGAAATTAGCAGCAGCAGGAGTTAAAAATATTTTAGAAACAAATGCAGGTTGTACTATTGCTACGCACTGTGGACCAAGAACAATCGGTATTTTATACATTAAAAAACACTAAACCAAGGAAACTTGGTTTTTGTTTTATCAAACAAGTTGACAAACAATTATTGATATAATATAATTTTTTTACAATGTAAAGGAGGTTATATGGAAAAATTTGTAATTATAGCAGATAGTACTAGTGATATCCCAAAGGAGTTAAGAGATAAATATAATATTGAAATAATTCCTCTATGCATTAATATCGGCGAGGACATTTATAAAGATGGAGTTGAATTATCAACAGTTGAATTGTTTGATTTAGCAGAAAAAAAGAAGACGTTGCCTAAAACTTCTGCGATTGCTCCGGATGAGTTTATAGAAGTATTTAAAAAACATCTTAATCAAGAAAAAAAAGTTTTATTTATAGGAATTGGAAGCGGCTTTTCTGCGACACTTCAAAATGCTCATATTGCATTTGGTGAATTTGAAAAAAATGTTTACATTGTAGATTCTGAAAAATTATCGATTGGAACAGGTTTTGTAGTATTAAAAGCTTGTGAATTAAGAGAAGAAGGTAAGTCAATTGATGAAATTGTGAAAGTACTAAATGAATATAAAACAAGGGTAAGGACTTATTTTGCAATCAGTACATTAGAATATTTACACAAAGGTGGAAGATGTAGTGGTACTGCAAGATTATTTGGTGCAATGTTAAAGATAACACCAATAATTAGAGTAGCATTAAATAAAATGGAAGTAGCTAAAAAGCCAAGAGGAAGATATGAAAAAGCTTTGGATGAAATGTTAGTATATTTTAATGAAGATTTAAAAAAGAATAATGTTGATCTAAATAAGGTTGTCTTAATTTATCCACATCCTAAAGCATTAAATGATGTTGAATATATGAAGAAGGAATTACATAAATTAGGAGTAAAAGACTTTATAACAACAACTGCTGGTTGTACAATTTCGACTCATTGTGGACCAAGAACGATTGGTCTTGCTTATGTAGTTAAACAATAAAATTAAAACAAAGCTTTTAGCTTTGTTTTTTCTTTAAAGATTTGGAAAAATATGTTATAATAATAAATTAGTGGAGAAGAAGATTATGGGTAAGTATATTTATTATAATTATGGTTATTCAAAAAATAGTAATAAAAAGATTAATTACATTAAAGAAAGTGGTTTTGATGGTGTTTTTTTATTTTGTAATTGGAAGACGAATAAAAGGTTAGTTAATAAGATTAGGAAAAATGGTTTAGAGATTGAAACACTACATTTACCTTATAGACATATGTGTAATAATTTATGGGTTGAAGGTAAAAAAGGTGAACAATATAAAAATACAATCATTAAAGGAATAAAAAAATCTTCAAAACTTAATATCAAAACTGTAATTATGCATATTTCAAGCACTGATAATCCTCCTGAATTTAATATGCTAGGGATAAAAAGAATTAATGAAATTTTAAAATATTGTGAAAAATATGATATCTATATAGCTTTTGAAAATTTAAGGAGATTAGATTATCTAGATTATGTTTTTGAAAACTGTGAATCTGAATATTTGAAGTTTTGTTTTGATAGTGGGCATGCAAATGCATTTACTAAAAATATTGAGTCTTTTCCTTGGGATAAATATAAAGATAAACTTCATTGTTTGCATTTACATGATAATAATGGTGATTTTGATGAGCATAAAATTCCTTTTACTGGTAATATTGATTGGAAAAAACTAATGGATAATTTAAATAAAATAAATTATTTAGGGAATTTAACTTTAGAGGTTATTCATTGTTTTCATAAAGATAAAATTAAGGATGAAAAAGAATTTCTTAAAAAAGCATTTAAAGCTGCTTCAAAATTAGAGGAGTTAAGAAAGAATGGTTGAACTATTAGCCCCAGCTGGTGATTACCAGTCCTATAAAATAGCTCTTTTATCAGGAGCAAATGCTATCTATCTTGCAGGTAAAAAATTTGGAGCAAGAGCAAATGCTTCAAATTTTACAAAAGAAGAAATTGAACAAATCATAAAAGAAGCACATTTTTATGGTGTTAAAATTTATATTGCAGTTAATACTGTTTGTTATGATGAGGAAATACAAGATGTGCTTGAATTTATAGACTTTGTTTATCTAGCAGGCTGTGATGCTGTAATTGTTCAAGATTTAGGGTTAATAAACATCATTAGTAAAAGATATCCTGATCTAGAGATCCATGCATCAACTCAAATGAATGTTCACAGTGTTTCGCAAGCTCAAACTTTAAAAGATTTAGGAGTTAAAAGAATTATACTTGCTAGAGAATTAAGTTTAGAAGAAATAAAAGAAATTATCGAAAAAGTTAAAATAGAAGTAGAAGTTTTTGTTCATGGAGCTCTATGTTATTCATATTCTGGCAATTGTTTATTTAGTAGTGTTGTAGGAAGACGTAGTGGAAATAGAGGACAATGTGCTCAACCATGTAGAATGCTTTATGAACTTAATGGTGAAAAAAGTTATTTAATGAGTATGAAAGATTTAAACACTCTTGAACTAATTGGTGAACTTTGCAAGATAGGAGTTAAATCTTTAAAGATTGAAGGAAGACTTAGAAAAAGTGAATACGTTTATGTTGTAGTAAATAGCTATAGAAAAGCACTGGATGCATTTTATAAAAAGGAAAAAATTGATTTAAACTATTATCAAAATGAGCTTAAAAAAGTCTTTAGTAGAGACTTTACAAAAGGACATATCTTTAAAGATAATGAAAAAATTAATTTTGATAATCCAAGACATTTTGGTGAAAAGGTTGGAGAAGTAGTTAAAACAATTGGTGAATTTGTTTTTATTAGATTTGATGAAAAAGTGAATAATCAAGATGCTTTAAGAATTGTTACTGATAAAGAAGAAGATGGTTTGATTATTAACGATTCAAAGATTTATGAAAAATTAAAAACAAATAATGTTTTAAAATTAAAAGCACATAGTAAAAATTTACTAGGTGGAATTGTCTATAAAACTTCAGATTTTACTCAAACAAAAGAAATGTTTGAAAAATTAAATCAAAAAAAGTTTGTTGAAATAGATGGTAAAATATCTTTAGAAAATGATTATCTTTCTTTAGAAGTAACTGATGGAATAAATGTTTTAAAAGAATTAAGCACTTCAAAAGTTTTAGCATCATCTTCAACTAATTTCTTAGAAAGAATCATTCAACAGGTAAATAAGAGCCAAAACTATAATTTTTTGTTTAAAGACCTTAAAATGCTCATAGACCGCCCTATTTTCCTGCCTGTTAGCGAAATTAACGAATTAAGAAGAAGAGTATTGGATAGACTAAAAACGATTAGAGAGCAAAAATACACAAGAAAGATTAATAAAAAGTATGAATTTGATAATTTTGTAATAAAAAACAAAGATTCTAGGATAGAATTTATTGCACATAGCAAAGAGCAATTAGAAGCATTAAACGAAGTTTTTGTGAGTGAAGTTTATGTTCCGTTTGATTTGTTTGAAAAATATGAGGGAAAATTTAAGAGAATAAAACTTTTATATTTAGAAGAGCGAATTGCTGATGATATAAAAATTGATCCTAAAATAACAATGATGCAAACTTTATCAAACGAAAAAATTTTATCATCAAGTATATATTTAAACGTAACGAATATTTATGCTGTTAATTTACTTCATAGTTTTGGAGTTGAAAATGTTGGTCTTTCAATTGAATTAAATAAAAATCAAATTTTTAATTTAGTCAAGAATTATTATGATTTGTTTAAACAAACACCATCTTTAACTGTCATGGTTTATGGTAGATATTCTTTGATGATAACAAGAAATTGTTTCATAAAAGAAAAACAAGGCTGTAAGAATTGCAAGAGTAAGTTTATTATAAAAGATAGAATGAATAATGAATTCGTAGTTGTTAGAAGGAAAAATTGTATTATAGAAATACTTAATTCTAAAAAAATAAACTTGTTAAATAATCTTGAAGAAATGAAAAATAATGGTATTAAAAACTTTTTAGTTTGTTTTACAGATGAAGATTATGAGGAAACACTTCTTGTAGCTAATAGTTATAAAAATGTTTTTGAAGGTAAAAAAAGTGATTTTATTATAGAAGATGTTACCTTTGGATATTATAATTTATAACTAAAAACTTTTTATTGTTTTTTTTAATGAAATATTATATAATACTAGAGTGAATGTATATTAAGGAGGCAGAAATGAAAGAATACAAAGCTGATTCGATTAGAAATATTGCTATACTAGGACATATGGGGTGTGGGAAAACATCTTTATGTGAATCAATGTTATATGTTAGTAAAGCAATTGAAAAAAAAGGAGAAGTAGAACGTAAAAATACAGTAGGTGACTTTTTACCAGAAGAACAAAATAGACAAACTACACTAAGTTCTAGTTTAATACCTATTGAATGGAAAAATACCAAAATTAATTTTTTAGATACTCCAGGTTCTGAAGAATTTATTGGTGAATTAACAAATGTGTTAAGTGTTGTTGATGGGGCCATAGTATTAATAGATTCTTCAAGAGGAGTTGAAATTGGTACTGAAAGAGTATGGGATGAACTTGCTAAAAGAAATATCCCTATAATCATAGTTAACAATAAACTAGAAAAAGAAAATATTAAATACAATGAAGTGCTAAATAGCATTTCTGAAAAGTTAGATAAAAAAGCTACACAGTTTTTTATTCCATTTGGAGTTAGTGAGAACTTTAATGGTTATGTTGATGTAGTTTCAAAAAAAGCTTTTTCATATGCTAGTGGAAAAGCCGCTGAAGTAAGTATTCCTAGTGATTTAAGTAGTCAAGTTGAAGAAAACAACGGAAGCATTATTGAATTTGCAGCTGAAACATGTGAAGAATTACTTGAAAAATATTTTGGTGGTGAAGAATTAACTGTTGATGAAATTGCTAAAGGCTTAAAAAACAGTTTAAAAAACCGCGATATTTTCCCAGTAGTTACAACTTCGGGACTAAAGAACATTGGAATAGAAGGCTTGTTAGATGCAATCATAGCTTACATGCCAGCAGCATCAGAGTTTGAAAAAGAAGGGATTAATCCAAAAGACAACTCAAAAGTTGTTAGAAAAACAACAGATGCTAGTCTTTCTGGTTTAGCATTCAAAACTACGATTGATGCTTTTGTTGGAACTATTACAATGTTTAGAGTATATTCTGGTTCTTTAAAAACTGCTCAAGAAGTTTATTTGCCAGAAGAAGATACAACAGTTAAAATGCCTCAATTATTTACTTTAATGGGAAAAACGCAAATTCCTTTAGAAACAATTTATGCTGGTGATATTGCAGCTGTTGCTAAATTGCCAGAAATTACAACTAATGTAAGTTTTTGTGATAAAAAGGATCCAATTGTATTTGAAAAAATTGAATATCCTACACCTACAATTTATATCGCAATTTCTCCAAAAAATAAACAAGATGAAGATAAAATTTCAACATCACTTCAAAAGATTCAACTTGAAGATGCAAGTTTTGAAATAAAGAGAAATGAAGAAACTGCTCAAATGTTATTAGGTGGCCAAGGAATGACGCATTTAGGTTATATTGTTGAAAAAATGCGTAATATGTTTAAAGTTGAACTTGAAACTTCAGATCCAAAAATTGTTTACAGAGAAACAATTAAAGCTAAAGGAGAAGCTCAAGGTAGACATAAAAAGCAATCAGGTGGAGCTGGACAATTTGGTGATGTTTGGATTAGATTTGAACCAACAGAAGAAGAATTTGAATTCGCAGAAGAAATTTTTGGTGGAGCCGTACCTAAAAACTATTTCCCAGCAGTTGAAAAGGGCTTAAGAGAAGCGATGAAAAGAGGACCTTTAGCAGGATTCCCTGTAATTGGTGTTAAAGCAACTTTATATGATGGATCTTATCATCCAGTTGACTCAAATGAATTATCGTTTGTTTTAGCTGCTCAACTTTCTTTTAAAGAAGCTTGTAAAAGTATTAAACCTGCTATTTTAGAACCAATTATGAAAATTAATGTTATTGTAAAAGATGAATACTTGGGTGCTATTATGGGGGACGTTACTAAAAGACGTGGTAGAGTATTAGGAACTGAACCACGAGATAATGGCTGGCAAGAAGTTATTGCTGAAGTTCCTGAAAGTGAAATTATTAAATACACAACAGATTTGAAAGCTTTAACTCAAGGAAGTGGACGTTTTAGTAGAAGTTTCTTAAGATATGAAGAAGTTAGAGACGATAGTTTAGTATCAAGAATAATTAACGAATATAAAAAACAATAAGGATATGGGCTAATTTATTAGCCCTTTTTTAAAATAATGATTATAAAATATATTGTAGAAGACGAAAATGTTTTAATAAAAGATTATTTAAAAAATAAAAATCTTTTAAGTAATTTTTTAAAAAAAGTTAAGTTGTATGGTGAATTTAGAATAAATCAAGAAATTGCTAAAAATTATTATCCTTTAAAAAAAGGCGATGTTTTAGAACTATTTTTAAAAGAAGAATTAAATCAAGAGATTGAAGCTAAAAAAATTGATTTTAAAATAGTGTATGAAGATGAGTTTTTAATGGTAATTTCAAAACCGCGAAATCTTGCATGTATGCCAACAAGAAAACATTTTACTGATAATGTTGTTAGTGCAATAAAATACCATTTTCTAGAAAATGGTATTACTAGTAATATTCATATTGTAAATAGGTTAGATTTTTCTACATCAGGTTTGATGATAGTTGCCAAACACGGTTTTATTCATAATGCACTAAAACAAAACGATATAACTAGAAAATATATTGCTTTAGTAGAAGGCCTTGTTTTACCTAAAAAAGGAATTATAGATTTACCAATTGATAGAAGTGCTGAAATGAGTATAAAAAGGGAAATCACTGAAAAGGGTAAAAAAGCAATTACTGAATATGTAGTATTAAAAGAATTTGATAATATGTCTTGTTTGCTTTTGAAACTATATACTGGAAGAACACACCAAATAAGGCTTCATCTATCACATTTAGGTTTTCCAATAATTGGTGATGGTTTATATGGCAGCAAAGCAGGAGAGTTAAAGCTTCATTGTTGCTATTTAGAATTTACTCATCCAGTTTTAAATAAAAAAATTAGTCTAGAAGAAAATCCAGATTGGTATCAGTTAAAGATTGAACACACATTAATATGAAAACTTTAGATTGAAAAAGCAGTAATTTTTTCATATAATAATATAGTAGGTAGATAGATATGAAAAGAAAAACCTTTGTTTTAATAATAATAATCCTAATGATAAATCTTGTCGCAATAGGTGCAAATAGTACTTATTTATCTTATGATGTTACTATTGAAGCATATTTTGATGAAGATAACCACATAGTGATTGAAAATTTAGATGTTAAATATAAAACAAATGTTGCTTTGATGGAAAACTGCGCTTTAGGATTTACTAATTATAGTTTTAAATATTGGTTAATTGATAATTATATCACATCAGAACAAATTAATTATAGAATTGAGATTACTAAAGACACTAAAGCAACTGCTATATATAAGCCCAATGATAAAATTGTAGTTGTTTTTGTTGATGACAACAACTATGTATTAAAGGTAAGTTATTATAATAGTGGAGATGTTCTTGAAGAAGAAAATTATTATGATGAGAGATTATTAAATAAAATTGGATACAGATTCAATGGCTGGTATGTTAATGGTGAGGAGTTAAATGTTACTACTTTAACTTCAGATATAATAGTAAAAGCTACTTATAAAATGCTAGATAAAAGGAATCCTTATCGATTAATAGTATTTGATGGTATAATTCCATCAGGTCAAAATTATTATCCTTTTGGACACCTTGTAACTATCATAGCAAATCCTGATCCAGTGAATAAAGAATTCTTATATTGGGTTGATGAAGTTGGAAATATTATTTCTCCTAGTCGTAAATTGAAGTTTACAATGATTAAAGATACAAAGCTTACAGCAATATACGGTGATATTGGTACTAGAGTAGAAGAACCTTTTATCAATATTAATGTTGTAACAAGTGTAATTGAAGCTAAAAAGATATCATATCTTAATCAATTTTATTTTCCAAATAATAGTAGTTATAAATTTATTGAAGCAGGAATGTTAATGATTAGAACTACAGAAAGTATAGATATAAGTTTACTTGAGTTAGATGCTAATTTTAGAACTAAAAACCCAAGAGTTTTAAGAGCAAATGCTGCATTAATTTCTCCTACTAATGAATTTATAATGTCTAAAGTTAATGTTGAAGTAGATGATGTTTGGTATGCAAGAAGTTATATTATTTATGAAGAAATGAATGTTATTAAAATCAAGTATAGTTTGATTATGACAAAAGTAAAAGAAGTAGTAGGAGGCAAAGAAATCCTATGAAAAAATTTATTTTATTACTTTTAATATTATTTACAACTGCTTGTAGTAAAGATGTCATAACAATTATTCTTGATACGCCTACTAATATATCAATTGAGGAACATATAATTTATTGGGATAAGGTTGATAAAGCTAGCAAATATACTTTAGAGATTAATGGCTTATTATATGATTCTAATAAAAATAGTTTTGATTTAACTCAATTAGGTGAAGGGTCATATTGTTTTAGAATTAAAGCTAGAAATTCAACTGATACTGATTCAAGTTATTCAGAGTTTTATAATTATACTATAAATAGTTTAACAATAGAATCTCCTAATAATATAAAAATAGAAAAGCAATTGTTAAGTTGGGATGAAGTGGCTAATGCAGTTGGTTATAGATTAGTAATCAATAATGAAACTTATAATATTGAAAATAATTATTATGATCTTAGTTTACTTGAGCCTACTAATTGTTTTACAATGATAAAAAGTTTATCAAATGAAAGATATAAAGATTCTGATTATTCTTTCATAATATATTTTGATAAAACATTTAGTAATGATATAGCTTCTCAAGTTTTGTTTGATAAGGAAAACGAAAAAGATTTAATCTTACCTTATAGTGGAAATTATACAATAACTATGAATGGTATTGAAATAGAAGAATTAAATTATGAAACTGGAGATAATTTAGTAATTAAAAATACATTTTTAAGAAGTATTACTTCTGAAAATCAAATGTTTAGAATTTTTAATGCGGAAGCATCGTATCAAGTTACTGTAAATATAATTGATTCTAGAACGCCTTATATAATTTCAGATTATGAGTTTGTTTATGAAAACCAAGATGTAACTTTAGAATTTAACGTTTTTGATGGTAATTTTGAAGGGCTTTTCGGACACAATATTACTAGTGCTGATTATATGATTGATGATAATAAGATAATGATTAAAAAAGAATTTATTGAATCAGTAAATTTAGAGAACATTTTTTTAGCATATAAACTTAAAAATGCTAATAATGTATCTTTTGGATTTATACTAATTAGAAATGGAGAAACAAATGAATAATAACAATAATAACAGTGGAAGAGAAATTACGATAGAAGATATTCTTGTAAAAATTAAACAAAATTTACTTGTGATAATTTTAATATTTGTAGTAGTTATAGGGTTAGGGTTTGCTATTACAAAATTTGCACTTACACCATATTATGAAGGAGTTTGTATAATGAGTGTTGAAAATCAAACAATGTCAACAAACACTCCTACTGTTGCTAAGGAGTTAATTGATAGGTTGTCAACTCAAACTAAATACGAAGGCTTTCTTCAAAGCATTAAAGACCAAGCGAGTGATGAATATAGCGTAAATAGAAGCATTGGTGCTTTAAGACAATCTATCAGTATTAAAAAAACATCAGCTGATACAATTTTTAGTGTTAATTATAAAGACATAGATCCGCTGGTTGCTAAAGATATCTGTAATTTAATGGCTGAAGAAATAAAAGTAAGAGTAAATGAAGAGTTCTCAGATGGTGAGGGCGGAGCAAGTATGTCTTGGGCATATCAATATGCAACAATAAAAATCGAAAACTTAGCTACTTTGCCATCAAGCCCTGTAAGTCCTAGAACGTCATTAAATGTTTTTATTAGTTTTGTAGTAGCATTAATTTTAGCATTAGTTTATGTTGTTTTAAAAAGTGTTTTAAGTATGAAGTTTGCTTCTAGTGTTGAAGTAAAAGAGTTAACGGGTGAAGATGTAATTACTCGCATTATGGGAATAAAAGCACCTAAAAAAGAAGAGGCAGCGAAAAAGTTTGAATTTGTTGTTAAAGAATCTCCTGATAGTGTAAATGCTGAAGGCTATAGAAAAATACCATTTAAACTACTTGCTTCAGTAGAAAAAGAATTTAATGTAGTTCAAATTACCTCATCAGTTAAAGGGGAATTTAAAACAACAACATCAATTAATTTAGCTTATGCTTTAAATGAATTTGAAAATAAGAAAATTTTAATTATAGATATGGATTTAAGAAGACCAGAAATTCATAACAAATTTGAACTTGATAACAAAAAAGGAATTTCAAATTATGTTTTGGGTGAGGTTAAATTAGATGAAATTATTCAAAAAACTGCTGATGGCATTGACATTATTACAAGTGGTAAGAGAATTGAATTATCACATGTGCTTGTTGCAAATTCAAAAGTAAAAGAAATGATTGATGAATTAAGAAAAAATTACGATGTGATAATTCTTGACTGTCCTCCAGTTTTAGCGACTAATGATGCTATGATAATTTCAAAATATGCTGATGAAACTTTATTTGTATTAAATCAAAAGAGAGTAACTAAAAAAGAAGCAATTGAAGCTCTGAATATTTTAAAATCTAATAATGTTAAAATTGCAGGAATTGTAATGAATAATGTTGTTATGGAGAAAAGAAAGAGTTATTATTCTTACGATTATAAGTAATTTTTAAAGAAAAGGTAGATTTATTATATGGCTGATAAAAAAATGATAGTAGTAGACTTAGATGGAACGTTAGTGACTGGATTTTCAAACTATGATAGAAAGTCATTGAACCTACTTAAAAATCTTGCTTTAAAACATTATGTAATAATTGCAACAGGACGTCCGTTTAGATCGAGTGAATTTTATTATAAATATTTGGAATTAAATACTCCTATTATTAATTATAATGGCGCATATGTTCATCATCCAAAAGATTTTAATTTTAAATCAGTTTCTAAAACAATTTCAAAAGAACATGTTTTTCAAATTATTGAAGATAATTTAGAAAGTTTAAGAAATGTATTTTGTGAAGTAAAAGATGATATCTTCTTATGGAAATATGATTTAGAAATAAAACATTATTTGCATTTAGAAGGTGGTTCTTTAACTATTGGAAATTTTAAAGATATTCTCTTTGAAAATCCTAATGGAGTGATTGTTTTTGTAAAAGAAGGATATCAGCATCAATTAGAAAACTATATTGATAATAAGTTTAAAGGAAAATTAAAATCTAGATTTTGGAAAATCGAAGAAGATTTTATTGTCTTTGAAGTTTATTCGCCGACTACTAACAAAGGTGAGGGCGTAAAATTAGTTGCAGAATTTTACAATATTAATAGTGATGATATACTAGCTATTGGTGATGGTCATAATGATATTGAAATGTTAAATATAGCTAAAGTAAAAGTGGCTATGGAAGATTCTCATCCTGAGTTAAAGGCTATTGCCAATTTCCATACAACAAGTGTAGAAAAAAACGGAGTATATAGATTTTTAAAAAAATATTTTAAATAAAAAAGCAGTTTCTTTTGAGAAACTGCTTTTATTTTTATTTTACAATATCTAAAAAATATTCATCCTTAACTTCAATAATGAGATCCATTATATAAAATACCATTTCAGATCTTTCAAAAATTATTATTTCTAAAGGATCTGAGTATGATTCTCCAAGATTATTATAAACTCTTATTTTATAATATGCTTCATAATCTTTAGGAAGTGTAACATCCATATAGCGTAAATATGAAATTTGACCGATTGTTGTTGTAATGTTTTGCCATGTAACTTGATTAGAAGAATAGTATACTTCGTATGAAACTTGCCCACCTAATACATTAGTTTTTTCATTCCAGAATATTCTAACATTCTTACCAAAGCCTTCGGCTCCGTTGTAATAAACATTTTCAACTTCACCTAATGATGAAATAGAACTATCTACAACTGCTTGAGTAGAGTCTATGGTATTATTAGATCCTAGTGAGTTGGTTCCTGAAACTGGAACAACTCTATAGTTATATTTTAAACCGTGTCTTAAGTTGTCAAAAAATCTTACATCGGGTTCTGATGCAGTGTTTCCAACAACACCTACTACTATATCATCGCCCGGTACGCCACTAACTTCTTCATTACGATAAATAACATATTTACTAGCGTTGGCCATTTTATTCCATTTTAAGACATATCCACCATTAACAGTAAAAATACCAAGGTTAGTAAGTGGACCAGATAAAACAACTGGTGAAAAAGTTTTTAATACTGGTTGAATTGCAGGTTTACTAAGAGCAGTCATCATTTTTTCACCTTGTTGTTGCATCATTGGAGCTGCACTATTTTCATAAATAGCTTTAAGGTTTTTAAAACTAAAAATTGAAAAACCATCAACATTTTCAAGTGTAGACATAAATTTAAATTGATTTACAACTTCATCAGGATTAGTTGCCCAAGAGAAAGCTGCGTCTGATAATCTATTGTAATAAAGTCCGATTCCAGCATATAGATTAACATCTTTGTATTTAACAACTTTATTCCACCAAGCCATAAGGTCTGCAAAAGGAGCTCTATCATGTTCCATTGACCAATATGATTGTGGAATAATATAGTCAATCCATTCATTGTCAATCCATTTTTTTGTATCTGCGTATAAGTAATCTCCATAATGTTCTAGTGAGATAGTATATGATCCTATTCCAAGATAATTACCGTTAGCATCATATCCTTGACCAAGAGCAGCTTGATAACTAATTGCACTTCTATAAACACCAGTTGGAGAAATTCCTAATTGTACAAATTTTCCATTAGCAGTATTGTAATTGCTTAAAGCAATATGTAAATTTTGAATAAAGATATTTACTTGTTCTCTTCTCCAATCAGCTTTACTTAAACTGCTAGGGTTATAAGCAGCGTATGTAGAATCATCGTTGATTCCAGCTGCATAGAAGTAATCATCAAAGTGAATCGCATCAATATCATAATTTTGAACTATTTCCATACATGTATTAACTAAAAAAGTTCTAACATTAGGTAGCCCTGGATTTAAAATAATAGTATCTGATCCTGCTAACATATTATCAGCACTACTTGCAGGGTTATTAGGGTAATCCTTATAAGTTACTGCCACTGCACTTAATGGAACTCCAGATGCTGATGATCTAACTCTATATGGATTTAACCAAGCATGGAATTCAATACCATTTCTATGACATTCTTCAATTATCCAAGGAAGTGGATCCCAACCTGGATCGATACCAAAGCCTTTTAGATAACTTGTCCAAGGGTTTAATGCAGAAGCATAGAAAGCATCGTTTAAAGCCCTTACATGATATACCATAACATTTAAATTAAAATAACGCATAATTTCAATAACTTTTGAAATTTCAGCTTTATATTGAGCAACACTTTGGAATTTAGCAATATCATTAACGTGAGGTGTTACCCAAACAGCTCTAAATTGAGCATCTTCTTCAACGTAAGTATCAGGCACTTTAACTTCAATTGAAGTACCTCTATAAACAATATTACCAGATGGGTTAGTTCCATAAGTTTTTGGAATTGACACCAAAGTATAGGCATTACTGTTTGGCAAAGCAATAAATGAAATAAGCAGTGTTGCAACGATAAAAATCATAATTTTTTTAAAAAAATTCATAATTAAAATTCTCCTTGTCTTTTAATAGTACTAATACCAATAATAATTATAGCATAAAATAGGCATAATTAAAAGTAAAAATATCAGCGTTTTTTAAAAAGGTAGATAATATTAATAAAATTGTAATAAAACTAAAATAAAGAGTTTAAACTAATGTAAAAATGTGGTATAATAAGTAAATGAGTTGAGTATTTATTAAAATGGAGATAATATGGTACTATCTATTTTTGATGCAATAAAAGAATTTATAATAAATTTATTATCAAGTTCCCAGTGGAAAAATATTTTGATTTTATTAGGTGGAATAATTACTGGTTTTATTCTATCAGGTGCAATTTATGCATTGATAGTAATTGCTAGTATAAAAAAAGATAAAAAAGAAACAAAAGCTAAAAGAGAAAAACAAACTGATCCTTTAAACAGTGAGGAAGAAAAAGTAAGAAAATTAGTAGTTTTTGCAAAAAACGAATTTAAAGAAGATTGTAGTGCTTTGGATTTAAAAGAAAAGTTTATTGAAGTTAAATATATTACTTTTAGATTGATTGAAGATATTGCTAGAACCTATCATCCAAAATCAAATCACCCATTATATGAATTGTCAGTAGATGAATTAATTCTTTTAAATACTTATATAACAAAAAGGGTTGATGAGATTTTTGATAGACCAGCCTTAAGGTTTTTAAGAAAACAAAAAATATCAACTGTTTTAGATATTATTGATAAAAAAAGAAAAATTGAAGAAAGTAAAGTTAGTAAAATGCTTACTAAGTTTAAAGTTGTTGAAACTTTAAACTTTTCAAGAAAAGTATTAAATGTTTTTAATCCAGCATTTTGGGCTAGAAAATTAATCAATGGTGTTACAATCCCAAAAGTTGCTAATAAAGTAGCCTTAACGATTATTGATATAGTAGCAGATGAAACAAATAAAATTTATAGTAAAAGTGTATTTGGTGTAGAAAAACAAATTGATGCAGATATTTTAGAAAATCCAGATGATATTGAAAAAATAATTGAAGAAAATAACCAGTAAGAAGAGGTAAGATATGTCAAAAATTAAAGAAATTCCAAAACTTCCAGTTGAAGATGATTTTGAAGAAGAACAACAAAATAAGCAAGTTAAAACTATGGAAAAAAAATTTACTCCAACTCCTTTTGTTAGTTCATATAGTGGAACTAAAAATAAAGATGTTATTCCTATTTTAGGAGTTAGACGTAATGTAAGTGGGTATGATACTTTAAGATCACCTAATTTTAGAAGTGAAGTGGATGAAGCAAATATTAAAAAATACGGGACTAAATATCCTGAGTTTTTACCTACAGAAAAAAGAAAAAGTAATGACTTTGATGAAGTTTTAGTAACAATGGATTCTATTGAAGAAAAATCTTCAGCTGTTTATCAACCTCTTAATCCTCCAACAGAAGAAGTATATAACGATGATGTTATAGTACATGAACTTCCTAAACAAGAACCAACTGAGGTTCATTATGTGAAAAGAGATAGAGATTTTCAAACTGTTAATGTTGATGAAGATATATTATTAAGATATGATAATGAAAAAGTTGCTTTTGATATGCCTGAATCAAATTATGAGGATGCTAAAGAAGTAACGGTTTCTTCAATGGATGACATAGAAATAAATTTTGTTGATGATACTGAAGAAGAAATTGAAGAACTTCCTGAATATGAGTTTAGGGCTCCTGAAAAGCCAAGAAAACCTCATAAGAGTTTTAAAAAGTTAAAATATAGTAAACCTCCTATTAATTTGGTAAGTTATAAAGGTGTAATTAAAGAGAAAGACTTGTCAGATGCAAGAAGAAGACGTGAAATTATTGAAAAGACTTTAAGTGATTTTAGTGTTCCAGGACATGTTAGTGATGTAACAAAAGGACCTAGATTTACTTTGTTTGAAGTAAAATTAGAACCTGGTATTAGAGTAGAAAAAGTAAAAACATTAGAATTAAGTCTTCAAGCAAATTTAGAAACTAATTCAATTAGAATCTTAGCACCAATTCCAGGAAAACCAACTGTAGGAATTGAAGTTTCAAATGAAAACCCTGAAATAGTTTTATTTGGTGATTTGCTAAGAAACCCAGAATTTATGAAAGATGATAATCCTTTGAATGTTATTTTAGGATTAGATGTAGCTGGCAATCCAGTTTATTTAAATATTGAAAAAATGCCACACGGTTTAATTGCAGGAACAACAGGGAGTGGTAAAAGTGTTTGTATTAACTCAATAATTGCTAGTATTTTATATAAAGCTGATCCTAATGAAGTAAAACTTTTATTAGTTGATCCTAAATTAACTTTAGTATTATTTGATGAAATTCCTCATCTAATTGCTCCAGTTATAACTGATGTAAAATATGCATCAGGAATTTTAAAGTGGATAGTAGATGAAATGGAAAACAGATTTGAATTATTTAAACATCATAGATTAACTGATATTACTCAGTTTAATAAATATGCAGAAGAAAATGGTGGAATAGAAAAAATACCAAAATTAGTAATTATTATGGATGAATTTGGTGATTTATTAATAAATGATAGTGGAACTATTGAACACTATATTCAACGTATAACTCAAAAAGCAAGATCTGCTGGTATTCATTTAATAGTTTCTACTCAAAGACCATCAGCAGATATAATTAAAGGATCAATTAAGGCTAACCTACAAACAAGAATTGCTTTTAAGGTAGCAACAGGAGTTGACTCAAGAGTTGTTCTTGATAAAGAGGGGGCTGAGGCTTTACTTGGAAATGGAGATATGTTATATCATAACGGTACAAGAGAAATTCGTGTTCAAGGAGCATATTTGAGTCCAGATGATATCCAAGAACTTTGTGATTATGCAAGAGGAAAATCTCAACCAGATTACTTATTAACAGAAGAAGAATTAAAGCAAGAACTTGAACAAGAAGCAACAGAAGAATTAGGCATGAAAGATGAATTGTTTTCAAAGATTGCTAAATTTGTAGTTAACAATAATATGGCCTCAATTAATACAATTCAAAAAACTTTTAATATTGGATTCAATCGTGCTCAAAGCATTATGAATGCTTTAGAAAATTTACATATTGTCTCTGAAAATTTAGGAAGTAAACCTAGAAAAGTATTAATAGACATTAATGAATTAGAAGATATATTAAATAATTTTTAAAAGGGTGAATAAAGTGGAAGAACAAGTAAAAAAAGAAACAACAGAAGCAATAGAAGAGATAAAAGAAGAACAAGAAAAACCAAAAAAATTTGGAAGAAGAAAAGTAACGTTTAATAAAATCTATACAAGAGTTTTTTTGATTGGTTTGTTTACATTTTTAATAGCTTTATTAATTTATTTTAAACCTTATCAATATAATTCAATAAAAATAGAGTTTGTTTTCGCAACTTTAATCATCTCAATTTTGTTTGTTATAGCATATCCAGTATTAAGATTGATAAATAAGGATGAATCATCACTTTTATACAGAATATTTTTTGAAATTAGTGATTATTTATATTTGATACTAGGTGTAATAGCAATCTTAGAAGTGGTTTTTATTTTCATTATTTTCCCAACGAGAGTTAATGGTAATTCAATGGATCCTACTCTTAGTGGGACTGCTAATAAAAGAGATTGTATTTTAGTTCAACGTATTGTTGATGTATCTAGATTTGATATTATTGTTTTAGAGGTAAATTCTGAAATTAATAATATTTTAAGTTCACCAAATCTTAAAGATAAAGAAATGTTAATTAAACGAATAATTGGAATGCCTGGTGAAGAAATTACTTATACTGATGGGCAGTTATATATTAATGGAGTTTTAGTTGAAGAAACTTTTGAAAAGTTAAATGAAAGTATTGAAAACTTCACTCTTAGTGATTATAGTTTTATTGCTTCAAAATTAAAAGACGGTAAAATTCCTGCTGATTATTATTTTGTTTTGGGAGATAACCGTAGTAATAGTGTTGACAGTAGAACAATTGGTTTAATTCACAAAGATCAAATCGTAGGTCTTGCAAGATTTAGGTGTAATAATATTTTTAAAATTGAAGATTTAAGGAAATAAAAATGATTAATTGGTATCCAGGCCATATGGCTAAAACACAAAAACAGTTACAAGAAAATATAAAGTTAGTTGATTTAGTAATTGAGCTTTTGGATGCACGAATTCCAATTTCTTCACAAAACCCTTTAATCTCTGAGTTAACTAAAAATAAACCGAAATTAGTTCTATTAACAAAGTCTTCAATGTCAGATCCTAAATATAATGAAAAAATAGAAAAATATTTTAAAGAAAAGCAGTTATCTAAAGTTTTGTTTATAGATTCTATTCAAAGTTTTAATATTAATAAGATTTCTAGTTGTGTTCAAGAAGTTTTAAAAGAAACATTTGAAAAAGAAAAAGCAAAAGGAATGAAAGCAAGAAATGCTAAAGCTATGATTGTAGGGATTCCAAATGTTGGAAAATCAACATTAATTAATAAATTATCTCAAAAGAAAGTTACTAATGTAGGCAATAAGCCGGGGGTTACTAAGAGTTTGCAATGGATAAGAATTGCTAAAGATCTTGATCTTTTAGATACTCCAGGGATTTTATGGCCTAAATTAGAAGACCAAGAAGCGGCTATAAAGCTTGTTTTAACGGGAGCTATTAAAGATGATGTTGTTAGACTTGAGGATTCAATTTTCTATTTTTTAGATTTTTTAAAACAAAATTATAGAGGATTATTAAATAAAAGATATGACATTGATGAGGAAAGTACTAATTTAGAAATCATTGAAGCAATTGCTCAAAAAAGAGGTTTTATTTCTAATCAAGAATATGATTATGATAAAACTTATATTGCGATACTTACTGATTTTAGAAATTTAAGAATTGGGAGAATTTCATTAGATATAAATTATGAATGATATGTATAGTTATGAAAAGGAAATTTGGAACAAAGGAACTTTAGTTTTAGGGACTGATGAGGTTGGTAGAGGCCCTATGGCAGGACCATTAGTTGCAGCGAGTGTAATCTTACCTAAAGATTGTGTTATTGAAGGAATAAATGATTCGAAAAAACTAAGTTCTAAAAAGCGAGATGAGTTATTTGAAAAAATTTCTAGTTTAGCTTTAGAAATTCAAACTACTTTTATTGATGAGGCTACAGTTGATAAAATCAATGTTTATCAAGCTAGTAAACAAGCGATGTTAGAATGTATTAAAAAAAGTAAATTATCATTTAGTCATGTATTAAGTGATGCGATGCCTTTAGAAGGTAAATTTGTTAATATTTCACTTATTAAGGGAGATCAAAAAAGTGTTTCAATTGCAGCTGCAAGCATCATAGCTAAAGTTACAAGAGATAGATATATGATTAAATTAGATGAAAAGTATCCACAATATGGCTTTAAAAGAAATAAAGGTTATGCAACAAAAGAACATTTAGAAAAATTAAATGAATTTGGACCTTGCTGTATACATCGCTTTAGTTATAGCCCAGTTGCTAAAACTTTTAAAAAAGACTAAAAGCACTATAAAATAGTGCTTTTATAATTGTGTTTTTTAAATTGTGTTTTTTATATTTTTTTGGTAAAATAGTAATTGATTGTTTATAGGTGAAAAAGTGAAAAAAATTATTGAAATTTTTAAAGGTATGATGATTGGTATAGCAAATGTAATTCCTGGATTAAGTGGTGGGAGTATTGCAGTTGCTTTTAATATATATGATAAATTTATTTATGGATTTTCAAATTTTTTTAAACACCCAATTAAAACGATAAAACTTTTATGGGCGATTGTTCTTGGTATGGGGATAGGGATTGCTGTAAGTGTTGTTGGAGTAATTTACTTTTTAGAAAATTTTCCAGTCCCTACAACAATGTTATTTGTTGGAATGGTAATTGGTTCTCTACCTTTTATTAAGAAAAAGATGGACAAAGAAGAAAAAACAAAATATGATCTTTCAGTATTCATTTCAATGATTGTATTGATGCTTGGAGTTATGCTTATGCATATATTCTTTGGTGAAAATATGGTTGATATAACAACTATTAATTTAAAGATAGTTATTATTATCTTAATTTTAGGAATCGTTTCAGCAGCAACTATGATAGTACCAGGAATAAGTGGTTCGATGATGCTGATGGTTTTAGGATACTATTATTATATTACATCTTTATCAGATGGAATTGTAAGAGCAGTTTTAAACCTTGATTTCATAGGAATGTGGGATTTTGTATGGCCGATGGTTCCTTTTGTTTTAGGGAATGTCATAGGTGTTGTATTTATGGCTAAACTTTTAGAAAAAGCTTTAATTAAATATCCAAGACAATTATATTGTGCTATCTTAGGTTTGTTAATTTCTTCACCAATTTTGATTTTTTATAGTATGTATAAAGACTATCCAACTGCTGTAATGTCATCTTTAGAAGGGGCTGGTATTATTTTAACTGTCGGCATAGGATTTGTTTTGATGGTATTAGGTGCTTTATTTGTTAACTATATGTCTAAATTTGAGGAAAAAGAAAATGAATCAAAAGCAGAAGAACCAAAAGAAAATAAAACAGAAGAAGACAAACCAACAAAGCTTTCATCAGAAGAAGAACTATCAAAAAACTCAAATTGAGTGTATTAGTTTAGATGATAATGGATTAGGCATTTTTAGTTTTCAAAATATAGTTTATAGAGTTTCTAATTTATTACCTAAGGAAGAAGCTTTAGTAGAAATTTTAGATAATAAAAAAGCAAGAGTTTTAAAAATAGTTACTCCATCTATTAATAGGGTTCCTGTTAAGTGCGATATATATGATAAATGTGGTAGTTGTCATTTGCTGCATATGAATTATTTAGAACAACTTGAATTTAAAAAACAATATTTTATTAAAGCTTATCAAGAATTAGGAATAGATGTTAATGTTGATTTTATGATAGGTGCTAAAAAGAAACAGGGGTACCGAAATAAAATGCAAGTAGCTTATAAATATGAAAAAGGAGTTGCTAAATACGGTTTCTATGAGGAAAACACTCATAATGTGATTCAAGTTAATAGGTGTTTAGTTCAAACTGAATTACAACAAAAAATCGCTGATTATGTTTTTGAGTTTATTAAAAAAAATAAGATAGAAATTTATAATGAGGATAAAAGAAAAGGAATTATTAGATATTTATTACTAAAAGAAGGCTTTACAACTAAAGAGGTAATGGTTGTGATAGTTACTAATGGTAATATTTTACCAAGTAGTTCATTTTTAGTAAAAGAATTAAAAACAAACTTTCCAGAAATTAAAACCATTGTTCAAAATATAAATAATAGATCAACTAATATTATTTTAGGTGAAGAAGAAAAAGTATTATATGGTGATGGTTTTATCTATGATTATTTATTAGACAAAAAGTTTAAAATATCTTCTAAATCGTTTTTTCAGATTAATCCAGAACAAACTGAGAAAATGTATAATAAAATAATAGAATTTGCTGCTTTTAAGAGTAAAGATATTGTAATGGATGCATATTCTGGAGTGGGTACGATTGGAATTTTAGTAAGTGATAGTGTGAAACAAATCATTTCAGTAGAATCTAATAAAACAGCAGTAGAAGATGCAATTATAAATAGTAAAATAAATAAAATTAATAACGTTAGATTTATTTGTGAAGATGCTACAGTTTTTCTTGAAAACTTAACTAAAGAGAATGTAAAACTTGATGGAATTATTATTGATCCTCCAAGAAAAGGTTCAACTGAAAGTTTTTTAAATAATATAATTAATTTAAAGATTAAAAAGATAGTTTATGTATCTTGTGAGCCAAAGACACAAGCAAGAGATGTTTTGTTGTTGATAAATAAAGGATACAAAATTATTAAAACAGCAGTTATTGATATGTTTTGTGGAACTAATAATGTTGAAAGCATTTGTTATTTAGAATATAAGGGAGAATAAAAAGATGATTAAATTTGGTAATGATTGGGATATTGTTCTAAAAGAAGAACTAGCATCGTCTTATTATCAAAATTTAAGAAAGTTTTTATGTGATGAATATTCTAATTATACTGTTTATCCTAATGCAAATGACATTTTTACGGCTTTTAAATTAACTAGTTATAAAGATGTAAGAGTTGTGATAATAGGGCAAGACCCATATCATGGTGAAGGCCAAGCACATGGTTTAGCCTTTTCAGTTCAAGAAGGTATTAGTTTACCCCCTTCATTAAAAAATATATATAAAGAATTAGAAGATGATTTGGGTATTAAAAAAAGTGCTTCAGGGGATTTGACTAATTGGGCTAAACAAGGGGTATTGTTATTAAATGCCACTCTAACTGTAAGAGGAGGACTTGCAAATAGCCATAAAGGATACGGTTGGGAAGAATTTACTGATAATGTAATTAGAAAAATTGTTTTAAAAGATGAGATGGTCATTTTTGTACTTTGGGGAAATGATGCTAAGAAAAAAGAGGTTTTGATTAATAATCCAAAACATAAAATTTTAAAGGCTGCACATCCTAGTCCTTTATCTGCATATAATGGTTTTTTTGGATGTAAACATTTTTCAATGATTAATACGCTTCTTGAAAAAGAAGGTTTTAATAAAATAAAATTTTAAATGGGAAAGGAGAAAAAAATGGCAAGAAAAAGAAAAAGTAGCAATCTTGGTTGGTTAGCATTTGTTATTTTAGGATTGGGGGCTGTAACATTTGTAATGATGTTTTTTGATGCTGTAACTTTAAAAATAGCTTTTCCTCCAGTTACTCTAAAATCTACTGGGTTACAAATAGCTTTTGGATACAAAGATGTATATGATTTTAACATTTTAGCTGTTTTAATGTATGTTGTTCCATTATTAGCAGGTATATTTGTATTAATTGCTTCAAAGAGTATTAAAAAAATTGTTTGCTTAGTTAGTGGATTGCTTTTTGCAGGGAGTGCATTTATGCTTATTTTTGTTAGAGATATAGTAGATAATATTTCTGTGTATAGTTTAAGTACATTTACTATTATTGGCATTATAACTGCTTTTTTAGCTGCAATAGGTTCATTTGTTTTAGCTTTAGAAGGATAGGGGAAAAATGGATTATCGTAGAATAATATTTCCAGTTTCAATTACTGCATTTATTGTTAACTTTATTATGATTGCATCTCTTAGATGGGATTATATAAGTTATTGGTTTTATATTGATATTTTGTTAGCTATAATGCCAGTTATCTTGTTTTTTTCATTTATCAAATTGAAAAAGAATCTCTATTTATTTATTCTATGGTTTATTTTATTTGTTTCATCTTTTGTTTTGTTTTGGTTTTTAAAAAAAGAACTTGGCATATTTGAATTTAACTCCACATCTTTTGTACCATTAATTGCAAGTTTAATAATGTTATATTATGCAGTAGTTTCTTTTTTAATAGGTAATGAAGTTATTTCAAAGAAGAATGATGTTTTAGGATTTAACACTAAAATGAATAAAGAGTATAAAAAGGAACTTTTTTATGCAAGCAATAGACTGTTTTCTATAACATGTTTTGTTTGTTTTGTGTTAGAAGTTTTAATGATATTCTTTTTAGGAGTAGCGTATAAGTACTTTGGAACTGTAGCGCTTTTGGCAATTCCTTTTATTATTACCTATACCAATGAAAAGTATTTATTTAAAAAACTAAAAAAAGACATCGGTTCAAGTGCGAACTGATGTCTTTTTTAAAAATATTATTTTTTCTTTCTTTTTTGTTCTAATTTTTCTAAAAAATCAATTCCATATTTTTCAAGAACGTAATCCATATCTTTGTCGCCTCTTCCAGATAGATTAACTAGAATTGAACCTGTTGCTCCAGGTTTTCTTGCTTCTCTAATAGCATATGCTAGGGCGTGAGAACTTTCCAAAGCAGGAATAATACCTTCGTATTTGGAAAGCAAGAAAAATGCTTCTAGTGCTTCCTCATCAGTAGCTGAATCATATTCAACACGATTGATACTGTGTAAAAAGGCATGTTCTGGACCTACTGAAGGATAATCAAGTCCACTTGCGATTGAGTAAACTGGATCAGCTTCTCCTTTTTCGTTTTGAAGAAGAAGTGAGTTAAAACCATGTAAAATACCTTCTTTCCCATAAGTTACGCTTGCAGCGTGTTCTCCTTTTTTTGTTCCGATTCCCATTGGCTCAACACCAACAATTTTTACAGGATCTTTTAAAAAGGCTGAAAAGAATCCAATGGAATTACTTCCACCACCTACACATGCTGCAATAGTATCAGGTAATTCACCAGTCGTTTCCTTAAATTGTGCACGTGCTTCTTCGCCTACAACCATTTGGAAATCTCTTACCATCATTGGAAATGGATGCGGTCCAACAGCTGAACCTATACAATAAATTGCTGTTTCATATTCATTTAAGTATGCATCAAAAGCTGCATCAACGGCTTCTTTTAAAGTCTTTAAGCCATGTGTGGCAGGAATAACACGAGCTCCTAATAATTTCATTCGAGCAACATTTGGGGCTTGTTTTTTAATATCAACCTCACCCATGTAAATGTCACATTCTAATCCAAAGAATGCAGCAGCAGTAGCTAATGCAACTCCGTGTTGTCCAGCGCCAGTTTCAGCGATTAATTTTTTCTTGCCTAAAAATTTAGCAAGTAGTCCTTCGCCCATACAGTGGTTTAATTTGTGTGCACCAGTATGATTTAAATCTTCTCTTTTTAGATATATTTGCACTTTCCCTAATAATCTAGATAGTCTTTCACAATGATAAACCGGAGTCGGTCTTCCTTGAAATTCTTTTCTAATTCTACGTAGTTCGCTAATAAATGAAGCAGATTTGCAAATAGTTTGATAAGCCTCTGTGATTTCATTGAATGGTTTAATTAGTTGTGGTGGTAAATACTGGCCTCCGTATTTTCCAAAATAACCATTCTTGTCTGGGTAAGACTTAAAATAAGTCTCAAAAAAGTTTTTAAAGTCAACATTTTTCATTTTTTAAAATCCTTCCTTTCTTTTTTCTTTTTTTAAAATGAATGTTGCCTTTAGCATTTAAAAAAAGTCCTTTTAAAGACATAATAAATATATCTTTAAAAGGACAAGTATTTCATACCTGCGGTGCCACCTTTTTTGCTATCATACGATAACCACTTTTCTAAATGCTAACACATTTATGCTTTGTAACGTAAGCTCACGTTGTAAGCTACTTTCAAAATTTGATTTCGCCACACCCTCAAAGGCCCATTTACTAAAGTGTTACCTATCTAACTCACACCAACGTTAGACTCTCTTTAAGGACATCGATAGTTTTACTTCCTTATCATCGGTTTAGTTAATTATATCATTCTTAAAAATTAAATGCAAGCAAAATCATAAAAATATTGATAAAAAAATAATATTTAACAGTTGATAAAAAGCAAGTTGTATGTTAAAATATCTTAGAATGCGCTAAAAAACATATTTAATAAAGAAAGGAGAAGCTATTGTTGTAATAAGTAGCTAAAAAAGTATGAAAGTTAAAGTAGTTGAAACTTCTTTAAGAGATGGACATCAGTCATTAATCGCAACGAGAATGACAACTGATGAAATTATGGAAATCGTTGAGTATCTTGATAATGCAGGTTATCATGCGTTAGAAGTTTGGGGTGGTGCAACGTTTGATTCTTGTTTAAGATTTTTAAATGAAGATCCATGGGAAAGATTAAGAAACATTAAAAAAGCATGTAAGAAAACAAAGTTACAAATGCTTTTTAGAGGCCAAAATATTTTAGGCTACAAACATTATTCTGATGATATAGTTGATAAGTTTGTTCAAAAATCAATTGAAAATGGTATTGATATTATTAGAATTTTTGATGCTTTAAATGATATTAGAAATTTAAAAACAGCAGTAGATTCGACTGTTAAATATAAAGCTCATTGTCAAATTGCTTTGAGTTATACTACAAGCCCTGTTCACACTGTTCAATATTATGTTGATTTAGCAAAAGAAATTGAAAAAATGGGAGCTCATTCTATTTGTATAAAAGATATGGCTGGTGTTTTATTGCCTGAGGATGCTTTTGAATTAATCAGTAAACTAAAAGCTAATACAAAATTGCCGATTGAATTACATAGTCATTGTACTGGTGGAATTGCTGAAATGACTTATAGAAGAGCAATTGATGCTGGTGTTGATATAATTGATACAGCGTTATCGCCATTTGGTGGCGGAACTAGTCAACCACCAACTGAATCATTTCAATATGCTCTAGCAAATACAAAATACGATCCAGGTTTAAATGTTGAAATGTTAGAAAAAGCTGTTTCAATTTTAACTAAAACAAAAGATAAGTATTTGGAATCAGGAATGCTTAATCCAAAAGCTCTTACTTCTAATCCTGCTATTTTAAAATATCAAGTTCCTGGTGGAATGTTATCTAATTTAATGAGTCAGTTAAAAGCTCAAAATGCTATGGATAAATATGATGCAGTATTAAAAGAAATTCCAAAAGTTAGAAAAGACTTAGGATATCCTCCTTTAGTTACTCCTCTATCTCAAATGGTGGGTACTCAAGCAGTTATGAATGTAATTTCTGGTGAAAGATATAAAATGATTCCTTCAGAAGTTAAAGAATATGTTAAAGGATTATATGGTAAGGCTCCAGCACCTATTGCTGATAATATTAAGAAAAAAATAATAGGTGATGAAAAAGTAATTACTCATAGACCAGCAGATGATATTAAACCTCAATTTGAAGCGCTAAAAGCAAAATATAAGGATTTAGTTAAATCTGATGAAGATGTACTTTCTATTGCGTTATTTGAAAACGTAGCGGTTCAATTTTTAGAAAATAAAGGTAAACCTAAAAAAGAAACTGTAGATGCAGCTATTCAAGAAACAAAAACTGTGTCAGCTACTCCAGTGGCTAATGCTCCTGTATCAAAGATATATAATGTTAGAGTAAATAATAAGTTCTACGAAGTTGAATTAGGAAGTGCAGTTGCTGGTTCTCAGATGTCAATTCCTGCTGCGCCTGTTACAACTCAAGTAGTAGCACCAGTAGCAACTCCTGCAACACCAGTTCGTTCTGTTAGCAATGGTAAAAACATTCAAGTTACGGCTCCAATGCAAGGTGTTATTATTAAAATCTTAGTTCAAGAAGGTGCGACTATTCAAAAAAGCCAACCGATTGTGGTTCTTGAAGCTATGAAATTAGAAAATGAAATCTATGCACCTGAAGGTGGAGTTGTTACTAAAATAGCTGTATCTCAAGGCCAAAATGTAAATAATAAACAATTATTATTTGTTATCGATTAAAGTTAGGTTATCCTAACTTTTTTTGTTTTAAAATAATCTTTGATATGTTATAATAATAAATATGAGAAAATATATATATTTTGATGTGCTTCCATCAACAAACGATTATATAAAAGAAAATTATCAGAATCTTTCTAACTTAGACATTGTAATAGCCAAACACCAAACTAAAGGTAAGGGGAGACTTTCAAGAACCTGGGAAGATAACTCTAACAGTATTTTATTGTCAATGTTAATAAAACCTAAAAAAGATCTTTCTGTAAGTTTAATACCTTTAGTAGCTAGTGCTGTGGTTTATAAATTCTTAAAAGAATATCTTGATAATGTTAAAATAAAATGGCCTAATGATATATTAGTAAATGGTAAAAAAATAGCGGGCATTTTAGTTGAAGCTAAATATCTAGAAAAGTTTGAATATTTGGTTGTAGGAATTGGTATTAACATTAATGATGAGGATTTTAATAAGAATTTAAAAGAAAAAGCAATCTCTCTATATGAAGTTATTAGAAAAAAAGAAAATATATTAGAAATGTATGAAAAATTTTCTAATATGTTAAGATCTGAATATAAATTATTTCTAAAGAATAAATCTGACTTTCTAACAGTGAATAGAATAAATTCTGCTATAATAGGAGAAGAGGTTTATTTAGAAATAGAAGGTAATAAAGAAAAGGTAAAAGTTTTAGATATAACAGATGATGGTGCAATTTTAGTTAACTATAATAATCAAAACAAAACTTTTACTTCGGGAGAAGTTACATTAAATAAAAATTATTAATAAGAGGTTTAAATTATGAGGGCTGGTATTTTATTACATATTTCTTCACTACATTCTCCTTATGGAATTGGGACATTAGGAAAAGAAGCATATAAATTTGTAGATTTTTTAAAAGACTCTGAACAGTCTTATTGGCAAATCTTGCCAATAAATCCTACCTCAATTGGAGATAGCCCTTATCAATCCCCTTCAGTGTTTGCGTTTAATCCTTATTTTATAGATTTAGATATGCTAGTTGCTGATAAATTAATAAAAAGATCATCTATAAAAACTCTAAAAAAATTTGAAGGCGGAGAAAAAGCTGAATATGGGTACTTGTTTGAAACAAGGATGAACGTTTTAAAACAAGCCTATGATAATTATAAATTGTTTGAAAAAGAATATTTTGATTTTAAAACAAAAAATAGAAAGTGGATTTTTTCATATGGTGTTTTCTGTTTTTTAAAAGAAAAACATGGCTTTGTTTCATGGGACAATTGGTCAAAAGAATATAAAATTATAGATTTAGATAAAGTAGATGAAATCTATGAGGCTAACAAACAAGAAATAGAAAGAATTATGTTTGTGCAATTTCTTTTTTTAAAACAATGGAATGCTTTGAAAGAATATGCAAATGATAAAGGTGTTAAAATTATTGGGGATATTCCAATTTATGTTGCCTATGATTCAGTAGATGTTTGGCTAAATTCTGAACTTTTCCAACTTGATTCTAAGAAAAAGCCAACTCATGTTGCGGGATGCCCACCTGATGCTTTTTGTAAGAAGGGACAACTTTGGGGTAATCCTTTATATGATTGGGACAAAATGAAGAAAACTAACTATCAATGGTGGATTGATAGAATGAACCAAGCGATGGAAATGTTTGATATAGTTAGAATAGATCACTTTAGAGGTTTTAGTGCATATTATAGTATTAAGTTTGGAAATAAAACTGCTATTAAGGGACAATGGATTAAAGGTCCTGGAACTAAACTTTTTAAAACGATTGAAAAAAATACTTTTAGATTAGATGTAATAGCTGAAGATTTAGGCTTTATTGACCAAGATGTTATTAATATGCTCTGGGATACTGGCTATCCTGGTATGAAGATTTTTCAGTTTGAAATTTCTAAAACTGTTAAAGAAACTTTAGAAAGATTTAAAACAATTCCGAAGAATACTATTTTATATACTGGGACTCATGATAATTTACCAATAGTTGCTTGGGCGAATAGTTTAGAAGATAAATATAAAACAGTTTTAAAAAAGATTTTGAATTATAGTGGTAAAAAAGTCAATGAAGCGATAATTGAATATTGTTATAAAGCTAACTCAAAAACTGTAATAATTCCGTTCCAAGATTTTATTGGAGCAGGAGAGGATAAAAGGATGAACACGCCTTCTACACTAGAGGGTAATTGGGTTTATAGAATTTCAAAAAAAGATTTATCTAAAAAGTTAGCAGAAAAAATTAAAGTATTATCTGAAAAATATGGTAGAGAGCAAAGCGTCTTATAGACGCTTTTTACTCACTATTTTAATTAGCACTTAAGTATTGACAGTGCTAAAAATATGTGTTATAATGTTTAAAAATGGAGGTATATTATGGCAGAAGTAAGAGAATTTAAAACAGAATCGAAAAGATTGCTGGAGTTAATGATTAATTCTATCTATACTAATCGTGAAATATTTTTAAGAGAACTAATATCAAATGCCAGTGATGCGATTGATAAATATCATTTTTTATCACTGACAAATGATAAATTAGAAAAAAGAGATTTTCAAATTTTTTTAGAAATAGATAAAAGTAAGAGATTGTTAAAAATCACTGATAATGGAATTGGAATGACATATGAAGAATTAAATGATAGCCTAGGAACTATAGCTAAGAGTGGTTCTTTTGAATTCATGCAAAAATTAAAAGAATCAGAAAAAGACCAAATCGATGTTATAGGACAATTTGGAGTAGGTTTTTATTCTGCGTTTATGGTTGCTGGTTTAGTTGAAGTATATACAAAGTCTCCTTTTAGTGATAAAGGATACTATTTTAAGTCAACTGGTGAAGATACTTATGAAATTGAAGAAAAAGAAGGTTTAAATCCAGGAACTTCGATTGTTTTAAGTATTAGAAAAAATCAAAAAGAAGATAACTATGATGAATTTTTAGAACAATATAATTTAAGAAGGTTAGTTAAAAAATATTCAGATTATGTAAAATATCCTATTAAAATGGAAATAACTAAAGAACTTCCTAAAAAAGATAAGGAAGGCAACATAGTTGAAGGTAAATATGAAAAAATAACAGAATTAGAAACTCTTAATAGCATGATTCCTATTTGGAGAAAACCTAAAAAAGAATTAAAAGATGAAGAGTTAGCTGAATTCTATAAGCAACAATATTATGATTATAAAGATCCTTTGACTCATATTTATATAAATGTAGAAGGAAATTTAACTTATAAAGCTTTAATCTTTATTCCTCAAAAACCACCTCAAAATTTATATTCTGAAAAATATGAAAAAGGATTGGCACTATATTCAAAAGGCGTTTTTATTATGGAAAAATGCAAAGAATTAGTTCCTGATTATTTAAGATTTGTAAAAGGTGTTGTAGATTCAAGTGACCTTTCTTTAAATATAAGTCGTGAAATTTTACAACAAAATAAAGACTTACAAAAAATTGCTGTAAATGTAGAAAAGAAAATCTTATCAAAATTAGAAGAAATTTTAAAAAATGATTATGATAAATATTTAGAGTTTTTCAATAATTTTGGAATAAATCTTAAATTTGGTATTTATGATAATTTTGGTGAGAAAAAAGATTTACTAAAAGATTTAGTATTATACACTACTGTTAATGAAGAAAAACCAATCACATTGAAAAAATATCTTGAACAAATGAAGGAAGGTCAAGAATTCATATATTATGCTTCAGGGAAAAATAAAAATGCCGTTCTTGCAATGCCTCAGATGGATATGATTAAAAAACAAGGATTTGATGTTTTAGTACTAACAGATGATGTAGATGAGTTTGCTATTACTATTTTAAATGAATATGATGGAAAAAAATTTAAATCAATTAATCAAGGTGATTTAGGACTTTTAAGCAAAGAGGAAGAAGAGGCTTTCAAAGAAAAACAAGAAGACAAGAAATCATTACTTGAAAGAATTAAGGAAGTATTAAAAGACGAAGTTACTGATGTCAAACTTTCAAAAAGATTAACATCATCTCCTGTTTGCTTAGTTAGTGATGAAGGATTATCTTTTGAAATGGAAAAAGTTATAGCTGCAATTCCATCTAGTGAAAAACCTAAAGCATCAAAAATTTTAGAAATTAATCCTAATCATGAATTGTTTAAAGCAATTGATAGATTGTTTATTGATAATGATCCTGATTTTGATAAATATGTAGATTTATTATATTCGCAAGCTTTATTAATTGAAGGATTTCCTTTAAAAGATCCAGTTGATTTTTCTAATAAAATGTGTGATTTAATGGTAAAAAGTATAAAATAAAGTCGTGATTTTCACGACTTTATTTTTTTTATTTAAATTTTATAAAAAATAACATTTTAAAAAAAGGTTGCATACTTAATTTTATAGTGTTATAATTTAAAAGCGAAAAAGGTGGTATTTAAAATGTCGAAGTATTTAGTTATTGTGGAGAGTCCAGCAAAATCAAAAACAATAGAAAAATATTTAGGAAGTGATTATTTCGTTGCTTCTAGCAAGGGACACGTACGTGATCTTACAACAAGAGGTTTTGGTGGATTCGGAGTGGATATTGAAGATAATTTTAAACCTATGTATAAAGTTTTAAAAGATAAAAGTGCTGTTGTTAAAGAACTTAAACAAATGGTAAAATCTGCAGACAAAGTATTTCTAGCAACTGACCCAGATAGAGAGGGTGAGGCTATTAGTTGGCATTTATATGAAATCTTAGGGTTAGAAGAAAAAGATTATGAAAGAATTGTTTTTCATGAAATTACAAAAAAAGCCGTTTTAAATGCTTTAGAAAATGGTAGAGATCTTGATTTGAATTTAGTAAGATCCCAAGAATCAAGAAGAATTTTAGATAGAATAATTGGCTTTAGTTTATCAAAATTACTTCAAAGAAAAATTGGTTCTAAATCTGCCGGTAGAGTTCAATCAGTAGCTTTAAAATTAATTGTAGATAGGGAAAAAGAGATTCAAAAATTTATTCCTGAAGAATATTGGGAAATGTTTTGTGAGTTTAAAAAAAATAAAGAACAATTAAAGGCTAAATTAATTTCTTTTAATGATGAAAAAATAAAACTTACAAATGAAGAAGAAACAAAAAAAGTATTATCTGCTTTAGGGAAAAACTATATTGTTTCTAATATAATCAACAAAGAAAGAGAAAAATCTTCAAAGCCTCCTTTTATTACTTCTACATTACAACAAGAAGCTTCAAGTAAGTTTAATTTTAATGTGAGAAAAACAATGCAAATTGCTCAAAAGTTGTATGAAGGAATTGAATTAGGAGATGAAAGGGTAGGTATTATTACTTATATTAGAACTGATTCTCAAAGATTGTCAGATCAATTTTTAAACGATGGTAAAAAATATATTTTTAAAGAATTTGGAGAGAAGTATTATAAGGGATATCAAGATATTAAAGACAAGAGTAAAAATATTCAAGATGCTCATGAAGCAATTAGACCTTCTAATATCAATTACACTCCAGAGTATGTAAAAAAATATCTTTCAAATGATGAATATAAATTATATACTATTATTTATAATCGAGCTATTGCATCTATGATGAGCAATGCTGTAATTGAAGATGAAAAAGTTAAAATCGATAACAATGGTTACATTTTTGAAATAAATGGTGAAAGAGTAATTTTTGATGGCTATTTAAAAATTTATTCAAAATATGAAGAAGAAGATAAAACATTACCAAAATTTGAACTTTCAGAAAAAATAGTCAATCCTAAAATTATTACAGAACAAAAATTTACTAATCCTCCATTAAGATATTCAGAAGCAAGATTAATTAAAAAGATGGAAGAGTTAGGGATTGGAAGACCATCTACTTATGCTGTTACCATTGAAACTTTAAAACAACGCTATTATGTAAAAGTAGAAAAGAAAGTATTTGTTCCGACAGAACAAGGAATTTTAACTTCAGAAAAGTTAGATGAGTTTTTTAGTAAAGTTATAAATATTGAATATACTGCTAAAATGGAAAAAATACTTGACGAAATTTCTGAAGGTGAAAAAAATTGGTCTGATGAATTAAAACGATTTTATAATGATTATATGCCTTTAGTTGATTATGCTAATGAAAAGATGGAAAAAATTTATCCGATCTACTTAGATGAAGATTGTCCTCAATGTGGATCAAAGTTAGTCTATAGAAATGGTAGATTTGGCCGTTTTGTTGCTTGTAGTGGTTTTCCTAATTGTAGATATATTAAAAAAAATGAAGAAGATGAACCTGAAAAAACTGATGTTAAGTGTCCTGTTTGTAAAGAAGGCAACATAGTTATTAGAGTAGGCAGAAAAGGCAGAGCAAAAGGGAAGAAGTTTTATGCTTGTGATAGATATCCAGATTGTAAAACAACTTTTTCAGAATTGCCAAGTCAAGGTGAAGAAAAATGATAGATACAATTATATTTGATTTAGATGGGACATTATTACCAATAGATGAAGATGTTTTTATTAAAAAGTATTTTGGACTATTGAGTGTTAAATTTACTCATTTAGGGATTCAAAAAGAAAAGTTTATTGAGGCCATATGGAAGGGAACTATGGCTATGCGTAAAAACGATGGCTCAAAATCAAATGAAGAAGCTTTTTGGAATTTATTTACTGTGGAAATCGGTTTTAAAAAAGAAGAGTTGGAAGATATGTTTATTGATTTTTATACTAATGATTTTGATTTAGTTAAAGATAGTTCTAAACAAAACACACTTTCAAAAGAAGTAATTAAAGTTTTAAAAAAGAAGAAATATAAAATAGTTTTAGCTACTAATCCTCTTTTTCCAAGGCTGGCTGTAGAAAAAAGAATTGCTTGGGCTGGATTAAACAAAGAAGACTTTTCTTTTATAACAAGTTATGAAAATTCCTCTTTTTGTAAGCCGAATCTAAACTATTACCAAGAAGTTTTAGAAAAAATAAATAAAACTCCAGAACAATGTATAATGGTTGGTAATGATGCAAAAGAAGATATGATAGTTTCAACTTTAGGTGTTAAAACATTCTTAGTTACGGACTGTTTAATCAATTTAGATAATATTGATATTTCAAAATTTGAAAATGGAGATTTTAATAATTTAGTTAATTTTATTAATAAACTTCCTAATCTATAAAACTATATTTTAAAATATAGTTTTTTTTATAGGAAAATATTACTTGCTAAACATATATAAATGTTTTAGAAAAAATATAATTTATAAAAACAAAAAAATGATGAAATTATCTTAATTATGTGGTATAATATATAAAAGTATAATTGTGCGGAGAAAATGATGGGACTTTTTAAAATTTTTAAAAATAAAGAAAAAAAGCGAGAAGCTGAAAAATATCGTATAGGAATGGAAAAGACTAGAAAAGGTGTTTTTTCTAGACTAAAAAAACTATTTTCTAATACAAATGAAATAACTGATGATTTATTCGATGAATTAGAAGAGATCTTTGTGATGGCAGATATAGGTGTTGATACAGTTATTAAGTTTATTGATGAACTAAAAAGCGATGTTAGAGTAAAAAAAATTACTAATGCTCAAGATTTGCAACCTATTATTGTTGATAGGATGTTTGATATTTATTTAAAAGGTGAAATTGTTAATTCAAATTTAAATTATAAAAAAAATGAACTTGCAGTATATTTATTTGTTGGTGTAAATGGAGTTGGTAAAACTACAACTATTGCTAAGATAGCCCACAAATTAAAACAAGAAGGGAAAAAAGTTCTAGTTGCTGCGGGTGATACGTTTAGAGCTGGAGCGATTGAGCAATTAGAAGTTTGGGCTAAAAAAGCTGATGTTGATATTGTTATAAAAAATATTGGCAGTGATCCTGCGAGTGTAATATACGAGGCTTTAAATAAAGCCGTTGATGAAAAATATGATGTTTTACTTTGTGATACTGCAGGTAGACTTCAAACAAAAGTGAACCTAATGAAAGAATTAGAAAAAATTAAAAGAGTAATTAGTAATAAAATTCCGAATGCGCCTCATGATACGCTTTTAGTAATTGATGCAACAACGGGCCAAAATGGTTTAAGTCAAGCAGAAGCTTTCATTGAAGCAACTGATGTTACTGGAGTTGTTTTGACAAAATTAGATGGTACTGCTAAAGGGGGAATTGTACTTGCAATTAGAGATAAGTATAATATTCCAATAAAATTTGTATGTTTAGGAGAAAAAATAACTGACATAGAATATTTTGATATTGAAAAATATATTTATGGGTTGTTTGCTGATATGATTGACGATGAATGATGTATTAGAAAAAAAAGAACGTTATACGATTCTTTTTGATTTTTATGAAAAATTATTAACTGAAAAACAAAGAGAATATTTTATAAGTTATTATTTTGATGATTTATCTTTAGCAGAAATTGCCAGTATAAAAGAAGTTAGTAGAAATGCTGTTTTTGATGGATTAAAGAAAATCTGTGAATTATTAGATTATTATGAAGAAAATTTAAAATTAGCATTCAAATTTGAAAAAATAAATAATTTAATTAAGAAATACCAAAACAGTGAAAACAAAGAAGTAAAAGAAATAATAGAAGAAATTAAAAATATAGAGTAGGTGAATAATATGCCTTTTGAAAGTTTATCAGAAAGAATTCAAATGGCTCTACGTAGAATTACTGGTAGAGGCAGATTGACTGAAAATGATATAGATGAAATGATGCGAGAAATAAGACTTTCTTTGCTTGAGGCTGACGTTAACTATAAAGTAGTAAAGAATTTTACCGCTGAAGTAAAACAAAAAGCTTTAGGTGAAAAGATAATGAAGTCTTTATCTCCAGGAGATCAAGTAGTTAAAGTTGTTCATGAAGAATTAAAAAAACTTATGGGCGATGAAGCAAGTGATGTGAATTATAAAAAAGATGGTATAAGTGTTTTTGTATTAGTAGGCTTACAAGGTTCAGGTAAAACTACTCATTGCGGGAAACTTGCTAATCTTTTGAGAAAAAGAGATGCTAAAAAACCTTTATTAATTGCTGCAGATATTTATAGACCTGCTGCAATTAATCAATTAGTAACAATTGGTAAGCAACTTGGTGTTGAGGTCTTTGAATTAGGTAATAAAGTCAAACCCCAAGAAATAGTTACTAAAGGGTTGAAATATGCTAAAGAAAAAAGTTTTGATTTAGTTATCATAGATACAGCTGGTAGACTACATATAGATGATGTTTTGATGACTGAATTAAAAGAAATTGAGAGTATTGCTAAACCAGATGAAATGATTTTAGTAATTGACTCAATGATGGGGCAAGATGCAATTAACGTCATAACTTCATTTAATGAAACGTTAAAAATAACAGGGTGTATTTTAACTAAATTAGATGGTGATACTAGGGGTGGAGCAGCTTTATCAATTAGATATTTGACAGAGATTCCAATTAAATTTATTGGTTTAGGTGAAAAACTAGACCAAATTGAAGTTTTTCATCCAGATAGAATGGCAGGAAGAATTCTTGGAATGGGAGATGTTGTTTCTTTAATTGAAAAAGCAACGGCTAATATTGAAGAAGAAGAAGCCACTAAAATGGCTGAAAGGCTTCAAAAAGGATTGTTTAATTATGATGATTTCCTTAAACAAATAAAATGGATTAAGCGTTTAGGATCTATTAAAGGACTTTTAGGTTTGATTCCAGGAATTGGTAGACAAATTAAAAATATGGAAATTGATGAAAAACAATTTAACTATATTGAAGCTATAATTAGATCAATGACTGATGAGGAAAGAAAGAAACCAGATTTAATTACGAAAAACAGTTCAAGAAAAGAAAGAATTTCAAAAGGTTCTGGTAGATCTTATACTGAAGTAAATAATCTAGTTCAACGTTTTGAGGATATGAAAAAACAAATGGAATCATTTTCTAATATGAATCCAGAGTCTTTAGGAGATATGCAAAAACCAAACTTTCAAATGCCTCAAGTGAAACAAAAAAAAGGAAAAGGTAAAAACCGCGGTAATTTTAGAATTTAAGAAGGATAATAAATATGAATGAGTTCTTAGAACAAATTAATAGTTTAAATAAAAAAACAATAGATGATATTCTTGTAGTTCTTGAAAAGGAAGAAAAAATATATAATTCTTACTATGAAAAAGAAATAAAAGTCATAGATAAAGGAAATATATATTTTGAAAATCTTGAAAAAGAGATTTCTGACTTAATAAATGTTAGATTAACTAATTATGAAGAGTTAAAAAAAGTAATAAAAGCAAAAAAACTCGAATATAATAAAGTAGTTGAAGAAAAACTAACAAGCGAATTAGTTGAAAACGAGATTAAAAAATTTCAAAAAGTAAAAGGAATGTCAATTAAATCAATTATTGAACCTTTGAAAAGAAAAATTCAAGAAGCTGAAAGTCAATTAACTATTTTAGAAAAAGATATAACTAGCAAAATTAAAGAAATAAAACAGAAAAGAGAAGATGCAAAAAAAACATATAGAGCCAAATCAATTGATATAAAAAGACGTTTTGATAAGGAAGTCGCTAAATTAAATAAAGAATTAGATATTAAAACTTTACCTTTAGAACAAGAAATGGCTCCTGAAACAAATAAAAAAAGAATTGCTGAATTGAAAAGAGAAATAAAAAAAATCCGTTTAACGGGATTAAGTGATGAAAAGAATTTAAAAATTAATAATATAAAAGAAAAAGAAAATCTTGAAAAAGAACATTTGATTTTTAATGAAAACTTAGATTTAGATCTTAAATTGTTAGACATTCATAATGAAAGAAGGACTGCTGAACTTAAATCAATTCAAAAAAACTTACAACTTGAAATCGAATGCGAAGAAGATTTATATGATTTTAAATCAAAAATCAAAAGTTATGAGAATATTAAGGCTAATTATTTTGATAGCATCCAACAAAAAATTTCAATTAAAGAAGAAATTAAAGTTTTAAAAAATGATTTATTAGATGCTAAATCTTTAGAAGAAGATGATAAAAAAGCAAAACATTTGGTAGGAAATGAATATTTTATAAAGTTCCAAGAAAATTTTTTAGAGAATATAGAAAAATTTAGTAATGAGGAATTAACAAAAAGTTTAAATGCGTTTGAAGCGTTGAAAACTTCTTTATTAAAGTATTTTGAAATCAATTATGCAATTTTAGAAAAAATTTTATTTCAATATTATGATTATAAAAATAAATTTTTGTTTGCTTTATTAGAAGCACTTAAAACAAATATTCCAAAATTGAAAAGTTTTGGTTTAGAAAAGTTTATTGAAATTTTTGATGTTCAAATTCAAAATACCTTTAAAAAACATAATATGTTTTTGAATGAATTTAAAATTGAACTAAAAGCATTTTTTAAAGAAATCAGTAAGCATGTAGTTGAAAAATATGAATCATTAATTACTATATATAAAAAATCTATTGAAGATGATTTAGAAATGATAGCTAAAATGAAAGAATTAAATATTAGTTTGAATAATGAAAATAAAGAAAAGTATGATTTAGGTTTTAATAATAGTAAAAATGAAATAAAACTACAAAGAGAAAAAGATGAAAAGGCTCATTTTGATACTATTAAAGAACTTGATTCATTAAAAACTGAATTTGAAAATAGTTGCAGTTTAGAGATTTCAGAACAACAAGTTTTAATTGATAGAAGAGAAAAAGAGTTTTTATTAGCTAGAGGAAGCGAAATAATTTCTAAAGGTGATATGATTTTAGAAATTGATAAAAGAGAGCAAAATATAAAAATAGCCTCTGAAGAAAAAATAAAAGATGCAATCAAAGAGATTACATCTAGATATAAAATGCAAATTACTGAAATTGAAAAAGATATAGTTTTAAAAATAAAAATGTTATAAAAAAAGTGTCCTTACGGTTGAACACTTTTATTACTTAGTTTTTGAAGACATAATTTTAATAAATCTTGAATTGGCAAATTAATATTTGAAATTAAAATTGATTGTAAACCATCTAGTTCTTTTGATTTATAGCCTAAATTTTTAAGGGCTTGTAAGACTTCATCCACTTTTGGATTTTTAATAATTTCTTTTTTGAAATCTAGTTTTTTTCTTAAATCAAGAACTATTTGTTGGCTGGCTTTTAAGCCTATTCCTGGGAATTGTTGAAGGTACTCAATATTGCCTTCTTCAATAGCTGTTTTTAATTCATCTAGTTCGCTAGTTGCAAGAATTGCTAGAGCGCTTTTAGGCCCAATTCCTTTAACTGAAATAAGTTTATTAAAAAAAGCTCTTTCCTCTCTTGAAGAAAAACCATAAAGAGAGATATTGTCTTCTCTAACATATTGATGAAGATAGACTATTGTTTCAGAGTTTTCAGTAAATAAGTAAGGATTAGCTGTTTTGAAAGTGTATCCAATGTTATTGTTTTCAATGGTTACAGCCTCAGCTGTTACATTTGTGATAAGACCTTTTATATAATCAAACAAATAATATCACTCCTTTAATAACTGCATTATATCATAATGTATTACAAAAAACAAACACAAGAATATACACTTTTAGAAAGGATTTTATAAAATGGAAGATAAAAAGATTTTTGATAATTCTTTACAAGATGATGATAATGATTTAAGTTTAAGACCACAAGTTCTAGCCGAATATGTTGGTCAAAAAGATTTAAAAGAATTATTAAATATTTTTATTCATACTGCTAAATTGAGAAATGAAACTCTAGATCATGTTTTATTGTATGGTCCTCCAGGACTTGGTAAAACTACTTTAGCCCATATAATTGCTAATGAAATGGGTTCAACTATTCATTCTGTAACTGCACCAAGTATTGATAGAATTGGTGATTTAGCAGCTATTTTATCTACTTTAGAAGCAGGAGATGTTTTATTTATTGATGAAATTCATAGATTACCTAAAATTGTAGAAGAAGTATTGTATTCTGCAATGGAAGATTATGTTATAGATATAATAGTTGGAAAAGATGCAACTGCAAGTAGTATAAAAATAGATTTACCACCATTTACTTTAATTGGTGCTACAACTAGATGCGGGGATGTTTCTGCACCATTAAGAGATAGGTTTGGGATTGTTAATCAAATAAATTATTATAATAATCAAGAATTACAAGAAATTGTAAAAAGAACTTCAAAGGTTTTTAAATTTACTATTGATGATGATGCATCATTAGAAATTGCTAAAAGATCTAGAGGGACTCCTAGGATTGCTAATAGGTTATTTAGAAGAGTTAGAGATTTTGCTCAATTTTATGATAAAGATACAAATAATATTGTTTTAGATATTGTAAAAGAATCATTAGAAAAGTTAGAAATTGATGAAATAGGTTTAACTCAAACTGATAGAAAATATCTTATTTCATTAATTGAAAGATTTTCAGGGGGTCCTGCTGGAATTAATGCAATTGCAGCCTCTATTGGAGAAGATATTGTAACAATTGAGGATTTCTATGAACCTTATTTATTACAGGAAGGTTTTATTAGCAGAACACCAAGAGGTAGGATAATAACTGAAAAAGGTTATGATCATTTAGGAATTAAAAAATGAAAGTAGCAGAATTTAATTTTGATTTACCTGAGGAGTTAATAGCACAGTCTCCTATAAAAAAAAGAAGTGATTCTAGGCTTTTAGTTTTAGATAGGGCAACTAATAAAATTACTCATCATCATTTTTACGAAATAGTAGATATGCTTTCAGAAAAAGATGTCTTAGTATTAAATAATACTAAAGTTATTCCATGTAGAATTTTTGGCGAAAAGAAAGATACACATGCAAAAATAGAAATTTTGTTGCTTAAAAATTTAGGCAATGATTTTTGGGAATGTTTAATTAAACCTTTTAGAAGAATTCATTTAAATACAAAAATTATAATTAGTGATAATCTAGAAGCAGTATGCGTTGAAAAAAAAGAAGAAGGACTAGTTATAATGAAATTCTCTTATCAAGGAATTTTTTTAGAAATATTAGAAAGCCTTGGTGAAATGCCACTACCTCCTTATATTCATGAAAAATTAAAAGATAAAAATAGATATCAAACTATTTATGCAAAAGAATTAGGAAGTAGTGCAGCTCCTACTGCTGGTCTTCATTTTACAGAAGAAATCTTTGAAAAATTAAAGGAAAAGAAAGTAACTTTATGTTATTTAACATTAGAAATTGGTTTAGGAACTTTTAGACCAGTAGCAGTTGATGATGTTAGTGAGCATATAATGCATAAGGAAAAGTATTCAATGTCAAAAGAAACAGCAGATATTTTGAATGAGGCTAAAAAAAATAATAAACGCATTGTTGCTGTTGGAACAACTAGTACTAGGACATTAGAAAGTATTTTTCAAAAATATCAAAAGTTTGTTGAATGTGAAGAAGAAACTAACATATTTATTTATCCAGGATATGAATTTAGAGCAATTGATGCTTTAATAACAAATTTTCATTTACCAAAATCGACTTTAATAATGTTAGTTAGTGCTTTTGCCAGCAAAGAGAAAATATTAAAAGCATACGAAGAAGCAATAAGTTTAAAATATAGATTTTTTTCTTTTGGCGATGCTATGTTTATAAAATAGGTGAAATATGAAAGTATTGATAATGGTTGATTCTTTTAAAGGAACTCTAACTTCTCAAGACATTGGAAATATCGTTTCTAAAAAGTTAAAAAAAGACAATATAAAGTCTTGTATTTTACCGATTTCTGATGGTGGAGAAGGACTATTAAAGACTATTAGTAAACAAAAGAAAGTTTTTGAAAAGTCTATTTTAGCTAATAATCCTAATTTTGAAAAAATTCAAACTAGATATTTATTTGATAAAGATACGGCATATATTGAAATGGCTGAGATAAATGGCTTGAATTTAGTTAAAGAAGAACATAGGAAACCTATTTTTTTATCTACTTATGGACTTGGTGAAGTAATTTTTGAAGCTATTAAGAAAGGTGTAGTAAATATCGTTTTAGGTTTGGGTGGTTCTGCAACAAATGATGCTGGAGCTGGGATGTTAGAAGCACTTGGAATTAAGTATTATGATGAAAAGAAGACTTTAATAGAAAAGATCACACCAAGTAAGTTTAAGGATATTAGATATATAGATGATACTAAACTTTGTAAAAATATCAAAAATGTAAGATTCACAATTTTATCGGATGTTAAAAACCCTTTGCTAGGTTATGAAGGTGCTACTTATATTTATGGACCTCAAAAAGGTTTGCAAAAAGATGAAATGAAAGAAACTGAAGAAAAGGTTAAGTTTTTCAGTGAATTAATTGAAAATAAAATAAATGAAAAAACAAGCATAATAGCAGGTGCAGGTTGTGCTGGTGGTGTTGGTTTTGCTTGTTTAAGTTATTTATCGGATAAAATATATAGTGGAATTGAATATTTACTTGAATCATACGATTTTGATAACTTGATTAAAGAGTATGATTATGTTATAACAGGAGAAGGTGCACTTGATAAACAAAGTCTTTACGGAAAGGTTGTAAGTGTAATTACTAAGAAAACAATTGAAAACAATAAAAAAGTAATAATAATTACTGGAAATAATAAATTGGATGAAACAGATGTTAAAGATTTAAAAGTAGAGCATATTTTTTCAATTGTACCTGATGTAGCAACAATTAAAGAATCATTAGCAAATCCAAAACAAGTGTTTGAAAAGTTTATAGATAGAATTAAATGGAAAAGTATTATAAAATAAAAAATCCATTTATAATGGATTTTTATTTTTTTCATCTAAAGGTGTAATTTTTTTCATTAAATATATAAATGGTGTGTCTAGTATAGCTACAAAAAGCTTTAAGATATAAGTTGATATTAAAATGCTAATTAAGATGTCAAAGTTATATACACCATAAAAGGCAATTCCAACAAAGATGATAGTATCAACAAGTTGGCTTATTAATGTAGCAACATTATTTCTTACCCATAGAAATTTATGATCTGGTAGTCTTTGTTTAATTTTATCAAATAAAGTTATATCTAATAATTGGCTTACCACAAAAGCACATAAGCTTCCTAAAACAATTCGTGGTGCAAGTTTAAATACTCCTTGCAAATGATCTTGAGTTTCTTGATAAACAGGATTAAATAAAAGTGCTAATTGAATAATTAAAGTCGCAGATATTATTGCAAAAAAGGCTAGATAAACGGACAGTTGAGCATCTTTTTTCGAGTATTTTTCACTTAAAACATCAGTTGCTAAAAATATAGAACCATAAGTTGCATTTCCTAGAGTGGCTGCTTGAAACCAAAAAAGGTTTATTACTTTAGTTACAATAATGTTAGCAACGATACTACTCATCACAATCCATGAAAAAAGACCAATTTTTCCAAATAGCTTATATGCTAGCACAAGAAGTAAAAAGTTTACAAGTGTAAAAGCAATTGCAAAAAGGCTATTAAATGTAAAAAAAGTTAAAAACATAATAAGCTCCTTAAATAAAGATGATTTGATTATACAACAAGAAAAATAAAAATACAACATTGTAGGTAAAAAATGAAATTTAAAATATTAAAAAAATCTAAAGAATGCAAAGCAAGAACAGGAATTATTAAAACACTACATGGTGAAGTTAAGACTCCTGTTTTTATGGCTGTTGGAACTCAAGCAACAGTTAAAACCCTAACAAAAGAAGAATTAAAAATGGCTAATACTCAAATAATTTTGGGAAATACTTATCATTTATGGAATCAACCAGGAGATGAGTTAATTAAAGAGGCTGGTGGGTTACATAAGTTTATGAATTGGGATTTACCAATTTTAACTGATTCTGGTGGTTTCCAAGTTTTTAGTTTAGCACAAATGAGAGATATAACAGAAGAAGGTGTAAAATTTAAACACCATAAAAGTGGTGCTCCACTTTATTTGACACCAGAAATAGCTATTCAGATTCAAAACAATTTAGGTTCTGATATCATTATGTGTTTTGATGAATGTGCTCCTTATCCTTGCGAATATGATTACATGAAAAAGTCAGTAGATAGAACTCTAAGATGGGCAAAAAGATGTCTTGATGCTCATAAGAATAAAGAAAGCCAAGCTTTATTTGGAATTGTTCAAGGTGGAGTATACGAAGATTTAAGAAAATATTCAGCAACTGAACTTGTAAAAATGAATTTTCCAGGTTATGCAATTGGTGGATTAAGTGTTGGAGAACCTAAAGAACTTCAAAACGAGGTTATATCTTATGTTAATTGCATCTTACCACATGATAAACCAAGATATTTAATGGGAGTTGGATCTCCTGGTGCTTTACTTGATGGAATTGAACTTGGAATTGATATGTTTGACTGTGTTTTACCAACTAGAATTGCAAGACATGGTGCTGCTATGACTTCAAAGGGAAGAGTCTTAATAAAGAATAAAGAGTTTGAAAAAGATTTCTCTGCACTTGATAGCAATTGTGATTGTTATACATGTAAAAATTATACTAAAGCTTATTTGAGGCATTTATTTAAAGCAGAAGAAATTTTGGGGTTTAGACTACTTTCAATTCACAATATTCATTTTTTGAATAATTTAATGACTAATGCAAGAAAAGCAATTGAAGAAGATAGGTTTTTAGAATATAAAGAAAAAGTCTATAGAGAATATGGCTTGAATGATAAGGAGAAAGATTTTTAATGAAAAGAATTTTATTATTAATAATCTTGTTGTTGTTATTATCTAGTTGTGGGAAGGGTTTAGAAACTATTTCTTCACCTTATAAACTAACCGTATCAGATGAATTTATAGAATATTTCGATTATGATTATGACATTCCTAATTTTAAGTTAGAGTTTGATGATACTCTTAACATTATCGCTAATTGGAAAAAAGAAGAAGTGATTTTTTCTAACAATGATGATTTTAAGGTAAGTGAAATAATTAGTAATATTTTAAATAGTTATGATTATGTAGTATTAGTTTCAGAACCTCAGGAAATGAAAACTACTAAAATGAATAAAATTGTGAATGGAAAAAGAGAAACTCTAAATTTAGATGTAGCAGATGGTGTTTTATATAATGAACTTGTTTGTGTTAATTTAGATAATGGTTTAAAATTAACTATGCAATTTAGAAGATTTGCAAGTGAAGGTATCACATATTATGCTTGGCAATATACAGCAAGTGTTAGAATGATTCTACATTACCCTATTATGGTAATTAAAAAAGGTGATAAAAATAAACTGATTTTGTTGACTTTACCTAATGGGTTTGCTAATTATACTGTTAATTTTCAACTAGGTGTTGGTAATTTAATTTTTAAAGATAAATATGCCTATGGAAATTATGATTATAAATTTAGTTATCTAAATGTTGATACGACTAATCCTGAAGCCTTAAATGAAGCCATCAATACAATAAAACAGTATTATATTGATAATTATAATGGAATTGAAGAAAATGAAGTTTTTAAATTCAAATATTTAGGTAAAAAATTTTCAATTAAGTTTAACGAAGAAAATTTTGAGATAGATTATTTAGAAAATTAAGTCTTTACAAACAAAAAGTGTAAATATTTATTTATTTTTTTATAAGTTTATGATATAATAATAATATATGTCAAATAATATTAAACCTTTTATATATATTAAGAATTGGAAAGGAGAATGTTAGAAGCTTTTCTAACAGATGTAATTATGTACGGACAAGAAGCATTTAATGAAAAACCAGTATTAAAAGTTATTGGTGTAGGCGGCGGTGGTGGGAACGCCGTTAATAGAATGATTGAAAATGACGTTAAAGGTGTTGATTTCATCGTAATTAATACAGATGCACAGGTATTAAGAACTTCAAAAGCTGAAATCAGACTACAAATAGGAAAACAACTTACTAAAGGATTAGGGGCTGGAGCAGACCCTGAAGTAGGTAGACAAGCAGCTGAGGAAAGTGAAGATGATATTAGAGCAATCCTAAGAAGGACTGATATGGTATTTATCACTGCTGGTATGGGTGGAGGAACTGGAACAGGTGCTTCACCAGTTGTTGCAAGAATTGCTAGAGAATTGGGTTGTTTAACTGTTGGTATAGTAACAAAGCCTTTCTCATTTGAAGGAAGAAAAAGACAAACTCAAGCTAATAAAGGTATTCAAGAATTAAAACCTTTTGTTGATACATTGATTGTAATTCCAAATGATAAATTACTACATATGACTGATAAAGAAACACCTATGTTAGAAGCATTTAGAGAAGTAGATAATGTTTTAAGAAGAGGTGTTCAAGGAATTTCTGAAATAATTACTATTCCTGGTATCATTAATGTTGACTTTGCTGACGTAAGAAGCATCATGAAAAATAAAGGTACAGCACTTATGGGTGTAGGAATTGCTAATGGTCCAAATAAGGCAATTGAAGCTGCAAGACAAGCAATTAGAAGTCCTTTATTGGAAATTGATATTAATGGAGCAACTGATGCGATTGTTTTTATGACAAGTGATGCTAATATTACGATGGATGAAGCCATTTCTGTTATTCAAGAAATTAGAAATGCTTCAACCTCAGAAATAGAGATAGTCTGGGGAACTGGTATAAACTTTGAAATTGAAGGAGAATTGATTGTAACTGTTATTGCTACTGGTTTTGATCAATCTACGATTGATATTGAAACAGAGGAAAATATTATAACTCCTCCAAACTATGGTCCAAGATTATCACCACAACCAGAAACAGTAGAAGCGCCACTTGTTACTGAACCTGAACCAGTTTCAGAAGAAAGTCAAATGGAAACTGAAGGAAATCCTTTTGAAGAACCAAAAGAGGAAAAGAAAGCAAAAGAAGTAAAACCTAAAAAACATATTTTTCCTGCGTGGTTAAGAAGTAAATTTAAATAAAATATCTGAAACGCTTCAATAAAAAAGTTGAAGCGTTTTCTAATATATTTTATTGACATTTATTTATTAAAGTATTATTATGTAATTACAGAGTAGTTAGCGAGCGTTAAGTGCCTTACTCATGGGAAGTTGGATAAGGACGAACACTATTTGTGGCGATTTGCTAGCGCATCCGCTGTCTTTTTTTATGCGGATCTCTTATTAAGGAGGTCTTTTTTTATGAATATGAAATCTAAACTTATGAGGATTACTATCCCTGCGATGATGGCTGCAATGTCAGTTGTGCTTGAAATTGCTTGCGCTAAAACAGGTTGGACTAAGGTTACCATTCATGGTATTCCTTTAATGTTTACAGGAATTATGTTTGGACCATTAATTGGTTTTTTTACTGGTATAACAGCAGGATTTTTAGCTCAACTACAATATCCACTTAGTATTGCTACTTTAATTTATCCTGCTGCATATATAATGTGGGCAGTTATTCCAGGAATACTTACAAAGTTTTTTAAGGATAAGAAATCTATTCAATTTATTGTTTTAGTAGTTGTATTATCTTCAGTTTGTGCTAATTTAACTAATACTGGTGCTATGATGATAGATGCTTTATTCGTTGATGGGTCTTATTTTACTATAGCTGGTGTTCTTGCTAAATGGGGAACTAGAATTATAACAATGATAGTTATGCTTATTCCGAATATCTTTTTGCTTGAAAGATTAGTTATTGCTCTTGCACCATTAGTTATTATTGAAGAAGTTTCGATTAATGATTTTGAACTTTCTATTTTTGATAAAACAAATGAAGAGTTAATTTTAAAATAAAAAAAGAAAACTAATGATTAGTATTTTTAAATACTAATCATTTTTTTGAAATCGTTATTAGAAATTAAATCATTGAAAAAATATAAGTAAAGTGGTATAATATAATAAGTTTGGAGGCTTTTAATATGAAGAAGAACTTAGTTATGTTGACAATAATGGACGGATATGGTTTAAGAGAAGAAAAATATGGAAATGCGATAGCTGAAGCTAATACTCCAAACTTAGACTATTTTTTTAAAAATTATCCAAACATTAAATTAGGTGCAAGTGGATTAGATGTAGGACTTCCTGATGGACAAATGGGAAATAGTGAAGTAGGACATTTAAATATTGGTGCAGGCAGAGTAGTATATCAATCTTATACAAGAGTTGATATGGCAGTTAAAGAAGATAAGTTAATTAAAGTTAATGCGATAGCTCAAGCAATCAATCATGCGATTAATAACAATTCAAAATTACATATTATGGGTTTGTTATCTGATGGTGGAGTACACTCTCATATGAGTCATATATTTTATTTAATTGAAAAAGCAATAGCTTTAGGAGTAAAAGATGTAGTTGTTCATGCATTTTTAGATGGAAGAGATGTTCCACCAAGTTCAGCGGTTGATTATTTAGAAGAATTAAATAAAGTAATTTCAAAAAATCTTGGCAGTAGAATTGGTGTAGTTAGTGGAAGATATTATGCGATGGATAGAGATAAAAACTACAATAGAGTTCAATTAGCGTATGATGCTTTAATTTATAATAAAGCAACGATAAATGATGCAATTCAAGGTGTTAGAGATTCTTATGCTAAGAATATAACTGATGAGTTTGTAGTACCTTTTATTGCAAGTGAAAATAGTAATATTGAAGAAAATGATGCTGTTATTTTCGCTAATTTTAGACCAGATAGAGCTATTGAAATTTCAACAGCGATTACTAATTGTAATAAGACTACTATTAAAGGTGGAAAGAAATTTAAAAATTTACTTTATGTTTCAATGATGCCATATAGTGAAGACGTTAAAGGGTTAGTTGCTTTTGAAAATCAAAATTTAAATAATATTTTTGGTGAAATTGTTTCTCAAAATGGTTTAAAACAATTAAGAATTGCTGAAACAGAAAAGTATGCTCACGTGACTTACTTTTTTGACGGTGGTGTTGAACAAGATTTCCCTGGAGCAAAAAGGATTTTAATTCCTTCACCAAAGATTGCAACTTATGATTTAATGCCTGAAATGAGCGCTTATCTTGTTACGGACGAAGTTATCAAAGCAATTGAGTCTAATGAATATGATACGATTATTTTAAATTTTGCTAATTGTGATATGGTTGGTCATACTGCTGTAAAAGATGCTGTTGTAAAAGCAGTTGAAGTAGTAGATGAATGTTTAGGTAAAATTTATAAAGCAATAAAACAAGTTGATGGAGTATTGATAGTTACTGCTGATCATGGAAATGCAGATAAGATACTTGATGAAAATGGGGAACCTTTTTCAGCTCATACGACTAACCCAGTGCCTTTTATCTTAATCAATTGTAATAAAAAATTAGAAGCTAGTGGTAATTTAGGAGATATTGCTCCAACAATGCTAGAATTATTAGGTGTTAAGAAACCAGCTGAAATGACTGGTAAGAGTTTAATAAAAAAATAAAATATAAGGAGGAAAATAAAAAATGCCATTTATTAGAGATGTTTATGCAAGAGAAGTATTAGATTCACGTGGAAATCCTACGATTGAAGTAGAGATTGAAACTGAAAGTGGGGCTTTTGGAATCGCAATGGTGCCATCTGGAGCATCAACAGGAGAACATGAAGCCGTTGAATTAAGAGACCAAGACAAAAGTCGTTATTTAGGTAAGGGAGTATTAAAAGCTGTTGAAAATGTTAATGAGGTAATCGGACCTGAAATCATTGGATTAAATGTGTTTGAACAAAATTACATTGACAATCTTATGATTAATTTAGATGGAACTCCAAATAAAGCTAAATTAGGAGCTAACGCAATTTTAGGTGTATCAATGGCGGTTGCTAAGGCTGCAGCTGATTTATGTGGTTTATCACTTTATAATTACTTTGGTGGATTTAACGCTAAAGAATTACCAGTTCCTATGATGAACATTATAAACGGTGGTTCACATGCAGATAATAACGTTGATTTCCAAGAATTTATGATTATGCCAGTTGGAGCATCTTCATTTAAAGAAGCTATTAGAATGGGAGCTGAAGTATTCCATAGTCTAAAAAGCGTTTTAAAAGGAAAAGGATTAAACACTGCAGTTGGTGATGAAGGTGGATTTGCTCCTAACTTAAAGAGTAATGAAGAAGCAATTACTACTATAATTGAGGCTATTGAAAAAGCTGGATATAAACCAGGTAAAGATGTATGTTTAGCAATGGATGTTGCCTCAAGCGAATTCTATGATAAAAAAACTAAGAAATATGTTCTTGAAGGTGAAGGCGGAAAAGTTTTCACTAGCGAAGAATTAGTTGATTTCTATGATAAGTTAGTAAGCAAATATCCAATTGTTTCAATTGAAGATGGACTAGATGAAAATGATTGGGAAGGTTGGGCTATTTTAACTAAAAAATTAGGTAAGAAAGTTCAATTAGTTGGTGATGATTTATTCGTTACAAACACTAAAATATTAGAAAGAGGAATTAACGAAGGAATTGCTAACTCAATTTTAATTAAAGTTAACCAAATTGGAACTCTAACAGAAACTTTTGATGCTATTGAAATGGCAAAAAGAGCTGGTTATACTGCTGTTGTTTCTCATAGAAGTGGTGAAACTGAAGATACTACAATTGCAGATATTGCTGTTGCTTTAAATACTGGTCAAATTAAAACTGGTTCAATGAGTAGAACTGACCGTATTGCAAAGTATAATCAATTATTAAGAATTGAAGATGAGTTAGGAAAAGTTGCTCAATATAGAGGAATGAATGTTTTCTATAATTTGAAAAAATAATAAAACAATCCATTATTCGTTTGAATAATGGATTTTTCTTATTTTTATTAACATTTATTACTACTTATGGTATAATTATTATAAATAGGAAGGCATTTATGAATAAAAAAGTTAAAGAAATTAATGTTACTAAAATTGAAAATGAAGTTTTAGAGTTAAATCAAAAACTAGAGGTTAAAAGTGATACTTTTGATGATGCCTATAGTGAGCAACTAGATTTTTCATTTCGCTTTAAACTTGATGAGACGGCTAGTTTAAGTCAAATAAAAAGCTCAGCCAAAAAAATTTATCTTGATTTAGAAAAAAAGAAAAACAATTCAATTCAGAAGTTCTATATTTTTAGAGTTTTTGAATATTCTTTTGATTCAAATGAATACCTTAAAAAAAGTTTAGATACGATTGAAACACATATAAGTTTACTTAATCAAAATTACGAAGTTCTAAAAAAAGAGTTAGAAAGGTATGAAATTGATGATATGAGTATTACTAATACTTATATGTATGATAGATTAAATCAATTTTATTTATATAATCTAGATTTAGAAAAAAGTTTAGATGATATACAAAAAGGGTATTATAAAAAATTAAGAGCAGTTTCATTTAGTTTTTGTGCAAACAAAAGTATTCTTGAATTAAGTAATTTAGTTGATGAAATTAAAAAATTTATTTTAGATTATAAAGATTTAGAAACCGCGGTTTCATTTATCACATACCATAGTGTTACTTTAATAACTGATACAATTAATCAGTTATTAAAAATATTAGATAAACGAACTAAAGAAAGATATGATATAAAGTATTTTACTAATTCAGAGGCTTTTGTTTGTCTTTCAATGGGTGAATGGATTAATTTGTTTAATAAACTTAAATATGTAATAAACTTATATAATATTGATAGGAATACATTTAAAGAATTCTATAAGCTTTTTGATGAATTAGAATTATTCTATATAATATTATTAATTAATTTTGAAAAAGAAGAGGAATTGTAATTTAAAGAATCTTTAGAAGAAAAGGTGAATGAATGAATGCAAGAAGATTTGCTTTAGAAGCAATAGAAAAAATAATTAGAGAAAAAGCTTTTTCTAATTTGGTAGTAAATGAATATTTAAATAAATTCTCTTTATCTAAAGAAGATAGAAGATTTTTTACGCAACTAGTATATGGAACTGTAGAAAATCAAATACTACTTAATTATTACTTAGAACCATATATTGGTCAAAAATCTCAAAAAACATGGGTTAAAATATTACTATATATGAGTGTTTATCAAATTGTTTTTATGAAAATGGCTGATTATGCTGTGGTTAATGAAAGCGTAGAAATAGCATCTATTAAAAATAAACACATTGGCTCTTTTGTAAATGCAGTTTTAAGGAATTTTTTGAGAAATGAATTAAGGACATTTGAAGGGCTTGATGAAATTACTGAATTAAGTATTAAATATAGTTATCCAATTTGGATAATAAAAACTTTTTTAAATGATTTAAGTTATGAAAAGGTAAAAAAAATCTTAGAAGAAAATGCTAGTGTTAAGAAAACTCATATAAGAGTAAATACTTTAAAGTCAACAAACTCTAAAGTCGAAAAGTTTTTAATTGGTAGAAATTATGAATTAGAAAAAAGTAAACTTGTTAAAAATGGATATATTGTAGATGGAGTTTTACTTAAAAGTGAATTGTTTGAAGATGGTTCAATCACTTTTCAAGACATATCAAGCCAATTAGTAGCAGAAGTAGTTAATCCGAAAGGATTAGATTTAGTAGTTGATCTTTGTAGTGCACCAGGTGGAAAAACTAGTCATATGAGTGCAATTATGGATAATAAAGGGAAAATAATCGCTTGTGATATTTATCAACATAAAGCAAATTTAATGAAAAAGACTTTTGAAAGACTTGGTTGTACAAATATTGAAATTAATATAATTGATGGTAGAGAAATAAAATCCATCGTTGAGAAAGAAACAGTTGATGCTTTAATTATTGATGCTCCTTGTAGTGGACTTGGTGTTATTAGAGATAAACCAGATATAAAATTTAAATTAAGTGATGAAAGCATTCAAGAAGTTATTAAAATTCAAAAAGAATTGCTTGAATCAAGTTATGAAATTGTTAAAAAAGGGGGAAGTTTAACTTACAGTACTTGTACTATTAATAGTTATGAAAATCAAAAGCAAATTGCTTCGTTTTTAAAAAAACATCCAGATTTTGAAAAGGAATATGAAAAGTTAATTTTACCTTATGAATATCATAGTGATGGTTTTTACATTTGTAAGTTAAGAAAAAAATAAGTGAAAAATATTTTTGAATTTTCGAAAGAAAAATTAGAAGAAGACTTAGCTAAAAAGAATATAAGTAAATATCGTTCTCATCAAATCTTTGATTGGATTTATAAAAAGAATGTTTCTGATTTTGAGGAAATGAAAAATATTAGTAAAAAGGATATTGAAGTATTAAAGGGTGAATATAATTTTCAAAAGCTAAATCTTATTAAAGTAAAAGAATCAATTGATGGGACTAAGAAGTTTTTATTCAAACTTGATGATGGAAATTATATTGAAACAGTTTTAATGAGTTTTAATTATGGTAAAAGTGTTTGCGTTTCTACTCAAGTAGGATGCGATATGGGCTGTAGTTTTTGTGCGAGTGGAAAAGATAAAAAGGTCAGAAATTTAACAATTTCAGAAATGGTTTTACAAGTTCTTCAAGTAAAAAATACTTTATTAGAAGATGAAAACCTTACAAATATTGTGATTATGGGAATTGGAGAACCTTTTGATAATTATGATAATGTTATTGATTTTATAAAAATTGTTAATGATAGTAAGGGAATTAATATTGGAGCAAGACACATAACAGTTTCAACTTGTGGAATTGTTCCAAAAATTTTAGAATTTGCTGATTTGTCATTACAAGTTAATTTAGCAATTAGTTTGCATTTTGCAAATAATGAAAAAAGAAGTAAATATATGAAAATTAATAAAGCATATAATCTTGAAAAGTTAATTGATGCTTTAAAAATATATTTTGATAAAACTAAAAGACGAATTACTTTTGAATATTTATTAATTAAAGATGTTAATGATAGTATAGAGGATGCTAAAGAGTTAGTTACTTTGATTAAAGGTCTTAATGCTTATGTTAATTTAATACCTTATAATGATACACAAATGTTTAAAAGAAGCACGAAAGAAGCTCAAAATAAGTTTTATGATTATTTGATGAAAAACAAAATTAATGTAACATTAAGGCGTGAGCAAGGTTTAGATATAAGTGCTGCTTGTGGACAGTTAAGGATGAAGAAGATGAGAGATGATTATGAAAAAAGGCTTGATAATTAAAGCTATAAGTGGAGAATATACAATATTTAAAGAAAACCAAGAAATAGTAGTCTGTAAACCTAAGGGAGTTTTTAGATATAAAAATTTAGTTCCTAAGGTAGGAGATATTGTAAGTCTTGATAAAAATACAATTTCCTCAATATTACCTAGAAAGAATGAGTTAGAAAGGCCTTTTATTTCAAACGTTGATAAACTTTTTTTAGTTTTTTCAATTAAAGAACCTGATTTTAATTCAAACTTATTAGATAGAATTTTAGCTATTAATGAATATCGTAATATTGAAAGTATTATTGTAATAACAAAACTTGATTTATTGTTGGATATTTCAAAGTATGAACATTTCTTTGAATATTATAAAAAAATAGGTTATAAAGTCTTTTTCAGTGATAAAGATTTAGATTTAATAAAAGGAGAAATTGCTAATTCAGTAGCAGTTTTTGCAGGACAATCTGGAGTTGGAAAAACTACGCTTCTTAATGCTATTACTGGTTTAAATAAAAAAACTGCAGAAATTTCAATAGCATTAGGACGTGGGAAACATACAACTAGACATATAGAGTTAATTAGAGTTAATGATGGTTGGTTAGCAGATACTCCAGGCTTTGGAATTGTTGATTTCCATGAAATTGATGAATTAACATTAAGTCATTCATTCAAGGAGTTTTTTGAATATAGCAGAAAATGTAAATTTTCTAAATGTATTCATATAAATGAACCTGATTGTTATGTAAAAAAAATGGTAAAATCAAACGAGATAATACCATCAAGATATACAAATTATGAATTATTTATTAAAGAAATAGAAGAGGTAAGAAAAAAACAGTATTAGAAAGGAATAGATATGATTGTAGCTCCATCGATATTATCAGCTGATTTTTCAAATTTATTAAAAGAAGTAAAAGAAGTCCAAAAAAATGGTGCCCAATTCTTACATATTGATGTAATGGATGGACATTTTGTTCCTAATATTAGTTTAGGTGCGGTTGTATTTAAGGATTTAAAAGGTAAAGTAGATATAATTTTTGATGTGCATTTAATGATAAGTGATCCAGCTAAATATGCTACAGATTTTGTAAAGGCTGGTGCAGACTATATTACTTTTCATGTTGAAGCAGTTGATAATCCAAAAGAAATTGTTAAATATATTAAATCTTTAGGAGTAAAGGTTGGAATTTCTATTAAACCTAATACTAATGTTCAAAGTATTTATTCGGTTTTAAGTGAAGTTGATTTAGTTCTTGTTATGTCAGTTGAACCAGGCTTTGGTGGACAAAAGTTTATGGATTCAGCTTTAGAAAAGATTTCTAAGTTAAAAGAATTAAAAGAAAAGAATAATTATCATTATTTAATTCAAGTTGATGGTGGTATCAATGAAGAAACAGCTAAAAAAGTAGCTGATGCAGGAGTTGAAGTGATTGTTGCAGGAACATATATCTTTAAAAGTACTGATAGAAAAAAGGTCATTAAAGATCTTTTAAAATTATAAAAAAAAGCTATATATTATTTATAGCTTTTTTTATGCTCTCTTTACAAGTCCTGATTTAAGAGCTCGAGCAGAAACATAAACTCTCTTCATTTTTCCATTTTCATCAATGATTCTAACTTTTTGTAAATTAGCTTTCCAAACTCTTTTTGATCTTTTCAAAGAATGAGGTTTATTATTTCCAGTGATTGTACCAACACCAGTAATATAACATTTTCTTGCCATTTTTAAAATCCTCCTCACTTATAATTTTACCTTATCAATTATAGCATTTAAAAGAGATATTTGCAAGCATTTTTTTAAAAGTAAATAGGTAATTTTAGTATAAAAAATCTTTAAATATAAGGTAAAAGGTTTTCAAAAGTCCAAAATAATTCAATAATCTTGCTTTTTATTAATGTTGGTGGTATAATAACTAAAGATATAACTAGGTTTATATCTAAAAAATTTCGGAGGATTAATAAGTGGATATATATAAATTAACAGGCTCGATTTTTAAAGCTATGCTTTTATCGGGAGCTGAAAAACTTTCAAAGGATTATGAGGCTATAAATGCTTTAAATGTATTTCCTGTTCCAGATGGCGATACTGGTACAAATATGCGAATGACTTTAAATGGTGGTGTAACTGAAATTAATGGTTTTGAAGATGATAATATTTCTGAGGTTTCAAAAAAGATATCTCGTGGAATGTTAATGGGAGCAAGAGGAAATTCTGGTGTTATTTTATCACAATTATTTCGTGGAATAAATAAAGGTTTTGAAGGATACGAAGAAGTAGACGCAACAATTTTAGCTAATGCGTTTTTTAGTGGTGTAAAACAAGCGTATAAAGCAGTTATGAAACCTGTTGAAGGGACTATGTTAACTGTAGCAAGAGAGGCTAGTGAAAAAGCTTTACTAGTTATTAAGCCAGATATGACTATAAATGAATTTTTTAGAGTTTATCTTAAAGAAGCAAATGAATCACTTCAAAGAACACCTGACCTACTACCTGCTTTAAAAGAAGCTGGAGTTGTAGATAGTGGTGGAGTGGGACTTATTTGTATTATTGAAGGTATGTTTGCAGCAATTGAAGGTGATGAGATTGCTAAAAGAGCTCCAATTGATAATCTACATTTAGTAAGTACATTAAAAAAACAAGATCCAACAGAAGCATCTTATGGATATTGTACTGAGTTTATATTACAATTGTCTGCTAAAAAAGTAGGCGATGTTGAAAAGTTTGATGAAAAGACTGTTTTAACAAATATTGAAAAACTTGGTGATTCTATTGTTTTGGTTAAAGATGAAGATCTTTTAAAGGTACATATTCATACTTTAACACCTGGAGATATATTAAATGAAGGCCAAAAATATGGTGAGTTTATTCATTTAAAAATTGAAAACATGGAAGTTCAACATGAAGATCATGAAGAGATGATTTCTCATACTACTAATGGTGTATGTGCTTGTGGTGAGGTTCATGAACCAGTTAAGAAACCAGAAATTAGATCTAAATATGCGATTGTTTCAGTTGCAACAGGAGAAGGATTGATTAGAACTTTTAAAGAAATGGGAGCAGACTATGTAGTTTCTGGTGGGCAAAGTATGAACCCATCAACTGAGGACTTTATCAAAGGCTATGAAACATTAAATGCTGAAAACATCATAGTTTTTCCTAATAACAAGAATATTACTTTAGCTGCTAGACAATCTGCTAAATTATTTAAAGAAAGTAATGTTTATGTAGTTGAAACAACCTCTTTAGCTCAAGGTTTTGCTGCTTTAACAATGATTGATTTAAATGATGAACCAAATAAGTGTATTGCAGATTTAAAGATTGTTGTTAGTAATGTAACTACTGGTTTAATTACTTATGCAGTAAGAGAAACTCAATTAGAGGGATTACATATTAAAAAAGATGACTTTATTGGTATTTTAGATGGTAAAATAGTAACAAGTTGTAGAAGAAAAATAGACGCTGTAAAAGCTTTACTTCAAAAAGGTATAAATGATCAAAAAGAAATAGTTACAATTATTTACGGTAAAGATGTTACTGAAAAAGAAGCAAATGAACTTGTTAAATATATTGAAAAGAATTACCCTAATGTTGATGTTGACATAGTAGATGGAACTCAAGAAGTATATAGCTATATATTTGCAATCGAATAAAAGGGCTTTTGCCCTTTTTTGTACTAAAATTAAGGAGATAAAATGGAAAAAATTTTATTATCTAGTATAGATTACATAAATCCAAAAATAGTTACGCAATTAAAAAAAGCGAATATTGAAACAGTCGCTGATTTATTGTTTAACTATCCAACAAAGTTTGAGGATTATACGATTACTCCTATGGATGAGGTTGAACCTGAAAAAAGTTTAACAATTGAAGCAATTGCACAAACTAAAGCAACTGTTGCAAATGTGAAAACAAAATTATCAGTGATGAATTTTTTTGCTGAAGCAGAAGGCCATAGAATAAGAGTAACGATTTTTAATAGACATTTTTTAAAATCAAGAATTAATTATGGGGTTTATGTAAGATTAACTGGAAAGTTTAATGAAAAAATGAATAATTTTACAGCTGCTGAAATTCATTTTGATGAATTTAGCAGTCAAATTAATCCGATTTTTAATATAAAAAATGTAGCGGATAATAAAATTTTAGAGATTAAAGAAAAATTATATAAAGAATATAAAGATTTAATTGTTGATGATTTACCTCAAGATATAAAAGATAAGTATAAACTTATTGATCTAAAAAGAGCTATAAAATATATTAATATACCAGAAGATATAGAAGAAGTAAGAAAAGCAATTTATAGAATAAAATTTGATGAATTGTTTAAATATCAAATGATGGTTAAATATATGCTTTATAAAAGAAAAAACTTTCCTGAAGGTGTTTTAATAAATTACAATAGAAAAAAAATTGATGAATTTATAAACTTATTACCTTATAAACTAACAAGTGATCAAGAAAAAGTATTAGAAGAAATCTTAAATGATATTAACTCTTCTTATAAAATGAATAGATTACTTCAAGGAGAAGTAGGAAGTGGAAAGACAGTAGTAGCAGCAATTGCTTTATATGCTGTTGTTACAAGTGGCTATCAAGGAGCTATTATGGTTCCAACTGAAGTCTTAGCTAATCAACATTACCATACATTTAAAGATTTATTTTCAAATGTAGACTTAAGAGTTGAATTATTAACATCTTCTATCTTACAAAAAGAAAAAAAAGATATTTTAGATGCATTAAAAGATGGTAAAGTTGATATTATCGTTGGGACTCATTCATTATTTCAAAAAGATGTTGAATTTAAAAAATTAGGACTTGTTATTACGGATGAGGAACATAGATTTGGAGTTCGCCAAAGAGTTTCAATTGTTGGGAAGGGATATTTAATTGATCATTTAAAAATGAGTGCGACTCCAATTCCAAGAACTCTAGCAATTAGTATATTAGGAGAATCGGATATTTCTATTATTAAAAAACTTCCAGGGCTAAAAAAGGAAGTAATAACAAAATTAGTTAAAGGAACAGAAACTAGATTAGTAATAGAACATATTAAAGAAGAACTTGCACGTGGTAGACAAATATATATTATTACACCAATGATTGAAGATTCTGATGTAATTGATTTAAATAATGCTAATCAAGTTTATGAAAAAACAAAATTATATTTTAAGGATATTTGTGAGGTTGGTTTAATCCATAGTAAATTAAAAACAGAAGAAAAAGAAAGTGTAATGAATGCTTTTGCTAAGAACGAAATTCAAATTTTAGTTTCAACTAGTGTAATTGAGGTTGGTGTAAATATAATTAATGCTACTACAATCGTTATTTTAGATGCAGATAGATTTGGAATTGCTCAACTTCATCAGATGCGAGGTAGAGTTAGAAGGAGTGATCATCAAGCATATTGTTTTTTAGTAAGTGATTCAACTGCTGAGACGGCTGTTAAACGTTTGAAATTAGTAGAAGAAAATAGTGATGGTTTTGTTTTAGCAGAAGAAGATTTAATCATTAGAGGTCCTGGGGACTTTTTTGGAGAAAAACAATCTGGAATTGTAACTTTTAAAATGGCTGATTTAGTAGTTGATAAAGATATTTTAGAAATAGTCAATGCTGAGGCCGATTTAGTAATTATGGAAGACAGATTAAGCAAACCAGAATATGCTAGAATATTAAAAATAGTTGATGATAATTATAATAAAAATAAAGAAATGTTGAATTAGGTGAGAATATGATAAAAATAGCAATTGATGCAATGGGGGGAGACTATGCTCCAAGAGAAACAGTCAAAGGCGTTAATATGGCAGTTGAAATGTTTGATGATATTGAAATAATACTTTTTGGGGATGAAAAAGAAATAAAAAAATATTTAATTCAAAATGATAGAGTTTCAATTGTCCATACACTTCAAAAAATTGATATGGGTGTAGAAAATGCTATTTCTGAGGTTAGATCTAATAAAGAAACTTCAATGGTTTTAGCATTTAGAGCCATAAAAGATGGTCTTGCTCAAGGATTAGTTTCTGCAGGTCCAACTCAAGCCATGATAGCAGCTTCGCATTTATATTTAAAGAGAATAAAAGGAATGGGGAGAGTAGCCCTTTGTCCTAGTTTCCCAAATATTGGTGGAAAAGAACGATTATTATTAGATGTTGGTGCTAATGTGGAATTAAGAAGTGAGCATATTGTCCAATTTGCGGAGTTTGCAAGTATCTATGCAAAAGAAACAATGGGACGTGAAAAGCCTTTGGTGGGATTATTAAACATTGGGACTGAACCCGGCAAAGGAAGAGATTTAGAAAAGGAAGTTTTTGATTTACTTAAAAAAGATAAAAACATTAACTTTTATGGTAATGTTGAACCAAAAGAGATTTTCACAAGTGATTGTGATATTTATGTTACTGATGGATTTACTGGTAATATGGTTTTAAAAACTATAGAAGGTGTAACTAAATCTATTGGTAATATTTTAAAAGAAGAAATTAGTAAGAGTGTTAAAAGTAAAATTGGATATTTTCTAATGAAAGAAGTTTTCAATAATTTTAAAAAAAGTATGTCTGCTGATGAGGTTGGTGGAGCTAATGTTTTAGGAGTGCAAGGTGTTGTTGTTAAAGCACATGGTTCTAGTACTGCATATGCATTTGCTCAAGCAATTGGTCAAGCAAGAAGGACTATAGAAGCAGATATTATTGCTAAGATGGAAAAACTAATTGATAGTAGTGGTAAAAATGACTAAAAAAGAGTTTACAGAAAAGTTTAAAAAAATTGCTAAGAAGCTACAAATACCTTATAAAGACATTGATATTTATTATGTAGCTTGTACCCATGCTTCTTTTGCTAATGAAAATGATGTTTCAAATAATGAAAGAATTGAATTTTTGGGGGACTCTATTTTAGGCTTTTATATCGCAGAATTATTGTATAATATGTTTCCTAATATGCCTGAAGGTGAGATGACTAAAAATAGATTTAATTATGTTTGTACTCAAGCAAATGCAAAATATGCATTAGAAATAGGTTTAAATGAATGTTTAATGTTAGGTAAAGGTGAAACTGATCAAGGTGGAACTAACAAACAAAATTTATTAGCTGACGTTTTTGAAGCTTTCTTAGGTGCGATATTTTTAGATTTAGGAATTGTATTTGTAAAAAAAGTTTTAGATAAAATTATACTACCTAAAGTAGGTAAAAAAAGTTTTTTTGAAGATTATAAAAGTAAATTGCAAGAATATATTCAATCTTCTAGTAGAATAGCTGTTAAATATGAACTTGTTTCTGAGTCAGGACCAAGTCATAATAAAAAATTTGTTATCTCTGTGTTTCATAATGGTATTAAGTTAGGAACAGGAGAAGGAGCGAGTAAAAAAGAAGCTGAACAAATGGCTGCTAAAGATGCATTAGACAAACTTGCAAAATAAAGATTATAAAAAAGAGGGATTATGAATCAGTATCAAGAAATGTTAGAAAAAGGAATAATAGGATTTGAAAGACTACTACTTGAAACTTACTATTTACTAGAGATTACAGAAGTTGATGTTATTATATTAATTAAATTAAATGATTATCTTAAAAAAAGAAAAAATGTTTTAATTTTAAATGATATAATAAGCACAATGAGCATAAAAGAAGAGACTTTTTCAAAAAGAGTTGCATTTTTAGTTTCAAAAGGGTTTGTTAATTTGGAATTAGATGAAGATAATAATGAAACTTTTTCTTTAAAAGGTTTATATTCTAGACTTGCAATTATCCTTGAAAACGGTAAAGATGATTCAAATAAAAAAACTTCTGATTCAGAAATGTATAATATTATTAATACTCTTGAGAAAGAATCAAAAACAATTCTTTCTCCAATAGAATTAGAAATAGTATCAAAATGGTTTTTCGAATATAAGTATTCTTTTGATTTAATTGAAAGTATGGTTTTAAAAGCTTTGAAAGATAAAAGAGCAAATGTAAGATATATTGATAAACTTCTAGCAAAAAGCGATAAAAAGATAGAAAAGATATCTGGTATTGAAAATCCAAATATTCAAGAGTTATTTAATAAAGTATATGATAAATAAAGATTTTTTATATGAGACACTTTCTAAAATGTTTCCTGATGCTAGATGTGAACTAAACTATGATAATATTTTTCAACTATTAATTGCAGTTATCTTATCTGCTCAAACTACTGATATTGCAGTAAATAAAGTAACCGAAAAGTTATTTTCTGAATATGCAACACCTGCTAAACTTGCGCAGGCAAAAGAAGAAGATGTAGTTAATATTATCAAGACAATTGGTCTTGCTAAAACAAAAGCAAAAAATATTGTTAAATTAAGTAAAATCTTAATTAAAGATTATGATAGTAAAGTACCATCTAATTTTGATGAATTAGTAAAACTTCCAGGTGTTGGAAGAAAAACTGCAAATGTTTTGATGAGTGAAGGGTTTAAAAAACCTAGTATTGCAGTTGATACACATGTTTTAAGGGTTTCAAATAGGTTAGGAATTGCTAAAAGCAATAATCCTGATGTTGTTGAAGAACGTTTAAAAATGTTTTTTGAAGAAGAAAAATGGAGTATGGTTCATTTATATTTTATATTTTTTGGAAGATATCACTGTAAAGCAAGAAACCCAAATTGTAAAACTTGTCCTTTTTTTGAGGATTGTGTTTATGATAATAAGTATAATTAACAATAAAAAAGTACCTAATGCTTTAAATATGGTAAGCAAACCATATATGTATTTGAAAGCATTGGGTACTTTTATTTTGTTAGTTTTTTTATTTTTTGATAATCAGGTGTTACATAAACTGTTTTATGCTTAGAGTATGTAACAAAAGAACCTTTTGTTCCTGGGACTCTTTTAACGTTTTTAACTTCAGTGTAATCAACAGCCACATTTTCTGAGTTTGAGATACTCGAATAATAAGAAGCAAGTAAAGCTGCTAAAAGAATAGAATTTTCATTTAATATGCCTTTTAGGATTACATGGCTACCACTATAGTTTTGAACATGGAAAAAATAGTCATTTTTGTTAGCAATTTTACTTGATAAATAGTCATTTTGAAGATTGTTTTTTCCTACATAGTATTTATTTTCAAAATCATCAACAAAAATCGTAATATTAGGTTTAAGTGATTTTTTAGACTTTTTGTTTGAAGAATTTACTAGATTAAGTTCTAAAAGTATTTCTTTTAAATCGTTTGATTTTGCATAATCTATTTGAGATAAAATTTCTTCAAAATAAGTAATTCGTTTTTTAGCATCTTTGATTTGATTTAATAAAATTGGAATCGTTCTTTTAGCTTTTTTGTATTTTTTGAAATACTTTTCAGCATTTTGTTTAACAGAAATACTTTGGTCTAGCTTTATTTCTATTTTTTCATTAGTATAATAATCTAATAAGATAGCTTTATCAGTGTACTCAGGTAAGTAATAAAGATTATTTATAATTAAATTTCCAGTTTTTTCTAGTTCTAGATTTTTATAAGCTTCTTCTAATTCAGTTTCTTGTTTTAAAATTTTCTCTTTTATTTTCTTTATTTCTTTATTTGAAAAGTTTTGAATTCTTTTATATTCATTGCTTTTAATTTCATCTTCAGTTGAGGTTTTAAAATAGTATTCTAACATACTAGAAATATCAGGAAAACTTATTTTTTCACCGTTTAAATGTGTTAATTCAAAAACATGAAAATAAAGTTTTGAATCTTTTTTTATAATTGAGGGAGATATTTTAGAATAAATAAAATCCATATTTTTTCTAAAGAAAATTTCTTTTTTCAAAATAGTAGAAAATCCTTGATAGTCTTGATAAATATCAAGACACTTTGTAGGATAAGGATTAATTAAAGAAGTAGAAGTTGGAAATTCATAGTTTAATTTGGGTTGAATTATTCTTTGGTCTAAATTTTCTAAACTAGTTTTTTTATAAGAATCAATAATTTGGTTATTTTCATTTAAAAGGATTAAATTATTATATCTTCCAAAAAACTCAAAAATTAGTTTTACTGGTTTTAAATAACCTAATTCATCTTTTCCAAGAAAATCCATAATAGCGATTCTATCATTTTCAAATTGATGAATATTTGTTAGGACAGTTGATTCAAGATGTTTTTTTAAGGTGTTAGTAAAGTTATCAGCATTACTTGATAGGTAAGTATTAGAATCAATCCTAAAATGAGAATTACTATTAAGGGTAATATATAAATTTAGATTGTTTTGAAACATAATAAAAAAATCATTATTATTTATTTTAAAAAATGATTTTACTCTTTTATTTAATAGTTTATTTTTAATTTCAAGTATTAAAAATCTAATTAAAACGCCATCTATACTCATATATTTCACCTTTTATATTCTAACATTAATACTAAAAAAAGAAAATACTTTTATTTTTTAATAATTTGTAGTATAATGAGTGATATAATTAGAAAGGCAAGGTCATAACCTATTGGTGTTTTATGAAATTAAATGAGCGAGGAATTCTAGTAGTACTTTCTGGTCCATCTGGTGTTGGAAAAGGTACTGTTAGGTCAGCCCTATTTGCAATGGAAAATCATAATTTAATATACTCTATATCAGTTACAACAAGAAAACCAAGAGGAGAAGAAAAAGAAGGCGTTGACTATTATTTTGTTGATGAAAAGGAATTTTTAAAAAGAGTTGAAGAAGGTAAGTTTTTAGAATATACAAAATTTGTTGGTAATTATTATGGAACCTTGCAAGAATCAATTGATAATAAACTAGCAGAAGGAAGCGAAGTTATTTTAGAAATTGAAGTAGAAGGCGCTTTACAAGTAAAAGAAAAAATGCCTGGAGCTGTATTTATTTTTATTGCTCCTCCTTCACTTAAAGTTTTAGAAAAAAGGTTGATTGAAAGAGGAACTGAAAGTAATTATGAATTACATGCAAGATTAGAAAAAGCAAAAAGCGAACTTAAACTTGCTTATTTATATGATTATATAGTAATTAATGATACTGTAGAAAATGCTGCAGATAAAATTCTTGCTATTATTCGTGCAGAACATGCAAAAACTGAAAGAACAATTAATACATATTATAATATGTTGGAGGTGAAATAATGAGAAAAGACGGAATTAGATACCCATCTATAGATCAATTAGTAGATAAAGTTGGTTCTAAATATAAACTTGTTATTGGTGCTGCAAAAAGATCTAAGGAATTAGCATCAGTTGATCCTGAAACAAATGAACCTACACTTCGTTTAGTAACTAAACCACGAAATGTTAAAAATTTAGGTATTGCTTTAGAAGAAATTTATGAAGGAAAAATAGTTATTAAATAAATAATGGTGACAAAATCACCATTATTTTTAAATTTTATTTTATTTTTTAATTTTTTTTGCTAATATATATATGAGAAGTATTTAGGAGGTGATTAGATGTATGCGAAGATTATTGTAGATATACCTACCTCAATAATGAATGAAGAATTTGATTATATAATTCCAGAACATTTTGAAAAGTTTATAGATATTGGAAGTAGAGTTTTAGTTGCTTTTGGGCATCAAGAGACTATGGGATTTGTAGTAGCCATAAATGATACGACTGATTATAAGGGTGAATTAAAAGAAATTTTAGATGTTTTGGATTTAGATGCATCTTTAACAAAAGAACAACTTGAACTGGCTAAAAAGATGAGTTTTGAACTTAATGTTAGTGTAGCAATTTGTCTTAATATGATGTTACCAGCTTTTTTGAAAGGTAAATATAAAAGATATATTAGAGTAATTAATGAAAAACAAGTTGATGAAAAACTGATTGAAGCATTTAATACAAAGTCTAAAGTCTTAGTTACAAAAGATTTAATGAAAGAATTTCCTAATATTAAAGATGAAGTAAAAAAGGGAAATATTAGTTTTGAGTATGAAACTCAACAATATAAAGGTAGACCAAGACAAAAACGTTTTAATATTTCTCCTCAACATAGTTCATTAGTTCAATTAAGTCCTAAAAAAACTGAATGTCTGAATTATTTAAAATTACATAAAGATGCACTCTTAGAAGAAATTTGTGATTATGCTAACTGTAGTGCTGATTTAGTTTTAAAATTAGAAAAAGATGGTCTTATTACAAGTTTTACAAAAGAAGAAGAAACGCTTGAAAAATCTCAGATTGAAATAAGTTATGACTTTAATCAAAGTCAATTAAAAAGCAAATGGGAAAGAGTTGAAAATAAGCCAACTTTACTTTTTACTAACGATAATGAATTTAGACTTGATTTTTGTTTAGATATTTGTCAGGAGAAAATTAAAAAAAATAAAAGAACAATGTTTATTGTTCCTACTATTCTTGCTTGTGAGGAGTTAGAAATCTTTTTAAAAGCAAGGTTAAAGGGCTATAGGATAGTTTCTTTTAATAGTTCTATTCCTAAAAAAGAGTTTTATGATAATTATATTGATTTAAAAAATGATTTGGTTGACATTGTTATTGCTACAAGAGTTGGAATATTTTTCCCAATTAATAATTTAGGTTTAATTGTTATGCTTAACGAAGAAGAAGGAAACTATATAAATGACTATGCACCAAATTTTGATACTAAAAATATAATTGAGTTTAGGGCTGAATATAATAAGGCTAAGATTTTATATGTTACATCAACTCCTTTGGTTGAAACATATTATAAATCAGTGATGGGTAAATATACATTATTAGAATATCATAAAGAATTAGATAGTGATTATAAGATAATCAATATGAAAGATGAAATTCTTTCTAATAATAAAATTATTTCAAGACAACTGTTAGATAAACTTAAGGAATGTTTATTATATAAAAAACAAGCTTTGCTTGTTTTAAATAATAAAGGCTATAGTTCACTACTTACTTGTAGAAGTTGTGGGAAAGTAGTAAGGTGTCCTAAATGTAATATTCCTTTAGTTTTATATAAAGAAAAAGGTCATGCACAATGTAGTTATTGTAATTACAAAGAAACAAATTATGAAAAATGTAGGCATTGTGATTCAGAAACTATTAATATCTTAGGCTTTGGTTTAGAACAAGTAAGAGAAAAACTAATCGAACAATTTCCACAAGCAAGAATCTTACAAATTGATAGTGATAATTTAAAGGCATATGATGATATAAGAGAAGCTCTTTTAGCAATCGAAGAAGGAAATGTTGATTTTATATTAGGTACTAATGTCCTTACAAAGATGTTAAAGAATAATAATATTCATGTTGTAGGTATTTTAAATGTTGATAATATCTTGAATATGAGTGATTATAACAGTTCTTTTTTAGTTTATAGTTTAATTGCAAATTGTGCTATTAGATATACAGGGGCTTTATATGTTCAAACAAGTTATGAAGATAATAAAATAATTAAAGATAGTTGTTTAGCTGATTATAGTAATTTCTTCAATGAAGAGTTAAAAATAAGAAGAATGTTAAATTATCCTCCGTTTTCAGAATTAAATAGAATTTATATTAGAAGCGAATATAAAAAGATGTATATGTTTGCTAATAGTTTTAAGAAACGCTTCTTTGAATTAATTGAAGGAGAAAAAGATTGTTTAGGTCCAGTTTATGTAAATAGATATAAAAGTGTACAATTAATTTTAAAACATAATGATCCTGTTGGATTAAATAGTTTATATAAACAAATGTATCAAAGAAGTCTTGAATTAAAAGTAGATCTTGTTTTTGAAAAGAATCCAAAAGTATTTAGGTAGGTGATAGTTTGAAAGTTATATTTATGGGAACACCTGATTTTGCAGTAAAGATTGTAGATGAGGTTTCTTTAAAACATGATGTTGTTTTAGTCGTTACTCAACCAGATAAATTGGTCGGAAGAAAAAAGAATTAACCCCATCAGCTGTTAAAAGGTGGGCTCTTGATAAAAATATACCTATTTTTCAACCTGATAACATAAAAATAGATTTTGATGTTATTTTGAATCAAGAATGTGATATAATTATAACTGCAGCATACGGTCAAATTGTTCCAGATATTGTTTTAAATCATCCAAAATATAAAGCAATTAATGTTCATGCATCGCTTTTACCAAAATATAGAGGCGGAGCTCCTATTCAAAAAGCTTTATTAAATGGTGATAAAGAAACAGGAATTAGTATAATTTATATGACAAGTAAGATGGATGCTGGTGATATCATAATGCAAAAGTCTTTAATTATTGAAGAAAGTGATTATCAAGATGATTTGTTTGATAAATTAGGTATTTTAGGTGCTTCAATGATTAATAAATGTTTAGAAGAAATTGAAAAAAATTTAATTAAACCAGTTATTCAAGATGAAGCTAAAGTAACTTATGCTCCAAATATAAAAAAAGAAGATGAGAAAATTGATTTTAATAAAACTGCTTTTAAAATAAAATGTCAAGTTAGAGCTTTAAATCCTAATCCTGGATGTTATTTTGAAATTGATGATAAAAAAATTAAAGTTCATAAAGTTAATGTGATAGATAGTAAAGTAGAAGGAAAAGTTGGTCAAATAATAAATGTAGGAAAAGATTCTTTTTCAATAATATGTGGAGATAAAAGTCTTTTAGAAATCTTGGAATTACAATTAGAAGGCAAAAAGAAAATGACCACTCGTGATTTTTTAAACGGAGTTGGTAGAAATATAGTTTTTGAAAATAAAAAAATTTATTAATAGGAGATTAAAGATATGAAAAGAATTTATTTTTCAAGAGAGGAAATGTATAAGTTAAACGTTGAAAGATTAAATGAAAGAGGGGTTCAAATTGAAGATATTGCTTCAATTGCCTATAAACAACAAAGTCGATATAATCCAAAAACTACTTTTGAGTTATGTTTAGAAAGTGTAAAAAAGACTTTATCTTATAGAGATATCTTTCATATTGTTCAATTGAGTGTTGAAATAGATCGATTAACTGAACAAGGTGGAGTTTTTAGAGAACCAATTCAAAGCATTATGGAAAGTGATTTAGGGATGTTTGGAATTGATGAGATTTTGGGTTTAAGTATTGCTGCTAATTATGGAGTAATTGGTCAGACTAATTTTGGTGATATTGATGTCAATAAACCAGGTATCGTAGGTATTTTAAATGATGTAGGTAAGACTGATTCTAAAAAATGTCATACTTTTTTAGATGATGTTGTTGGAGCAATTGCGGCAGCTGCATCTACTAGAGTTGCTCAAATAATAAGTGAAGAAGAAGCAACAAAGAAGGTTAATGATGGAAAATAAATTAACGGTTGGTAATTTATTAGATCAATATGGTAGGTTAGTTGAAAAAGGATATTCTAATAAATTAGTAAAACATTATGAAAGAGCTAGAATAAAGGCTAGAAAAAACAAAATTAAAGAAACAAATTTTTATTTTTTTGGTAATTCTGAATATGGTTTTTTTATTGAAATAACGGATAATTGGCTTTATAAATTAGCTGAAGTTGGTTTTTATGATTTAAAAAGAGGTTTTCAATATTCTAAATCGTATTATAAGTTATTTTCAAAAAAAGATTTCTTTATCTCTGAAAGTGATAATTCTTTAGAAAATTATTTTAAGAACAATAAAATTCTAATAAGTATTAAAAACTTTGAAAATTATAAAAAAATTTATGTTGTGGCTGAAAAGTTTGATGGTAAAAATGATTTTGCTTGTGATTTAAAAGCATTTAATGAATCTTCAAATGCAATTGTTGTTTCATGTTCGTTAGATGATGAAAAAGAGTTTTGTTATTTCCAAAAAAGTTTAAATTATAAGTTAGAAGGCTTTTTAAGGATTGAAAACCAAATATATGATGTGGCTCCTTTAGAGACTTCTTTTAAATGGAGTAGAGCTGTAATGCCTTATATTAATATGATCCTAACTCATGGGGGGCCATTCAAGGATGTGGATACTGCATCATATTCCGTTCAATACTCCGCCGCCCATGGTTATGCCTCCGGTTCCAGCGGCGAAAGGATGCCCACGGAAAATGCGGTAATAGAAATTACCCGGCAATATAAAGAGATCAGGTTAAAGTAATTTGTAACTCCTGGCAAGCAAAACCTGATTAAGGTTCCAGATACGCAGCAATATGAAAAACTGGAAAACCCCGTGCAGAAGTATAGCCAAAAGTACCTTCATGGCGGGGTTTTTCTTTAGCAAATCCCGAGCCTTATCTCCCCCTTTGGACAGTCTGGGATTTCAGGAAAGGGAGTGATAAGCCGGGCCAAACCTTTACCTGCTATGATAAGCCGGCAGGCATCTCTTACAACCGTCATAGCCACGATTTACCGCATCATTTAACAAATGGTAACCCCGTTGATGTTCTTCATAGGTATCCATCAGGGAATCACACCCGAGCTTATGTATCTCTCCGTTATTAATATTGACTATATACTTGGGTACATAAGGGACATG
>JBMNLZ010000003.1:0-570852 GCA_050953065.1 Bacilli bacterium
TCCATACATTTCAACAATCTCAGTTCTAGAGTTTAGCCCCATAGCTCTTAAGAAAGTAGTTAAAGGAACTTTTTTTGATCTATCAAATTTTGCATACCAAACATCTCTAGTTCCTTTTTCAAATTCAATCCATGCTCCACGAGTTGGAATAACTTGACCTGAGAAATTAACTTGTCCACTTTTTTTGTCAACATCAGAAGAATAAAACACTCCAGCTGATCTTATAATTTGAGTAACAATAACTCTTTCAGCTCCGTTAACGATAAAAGTTCCCCAAGGAGTCATCATTGGGTAATCGCCTAAAATATTTTTTGTTCTTTTATTTCGCCAGTTTCATTATTTCTTAATCTAACACTAACCTTTAATGGACTAGCATAATTTACACTTTTAGTTTTTGATTGAGGGATATCGTATTTTGGCTCATCAAATTCAAAATCATCAAAATACAATTCAAACTTCTCGCTATGATCAGTAATTGGAGAAATTTCTTTAAATAATTCTTTAATTCCATCTTTAATAAACCAATCAAATGATTTAGTTTGAACCTCTATTAAATCTGGAAGCTCTACATTCGTTTGAATACGAGAGTAATTTCTACGAACTCTGTTTTTACCATACACTATGTTTTTGTAACTCAAAATTATTCACCCACTGATTTTTTAAAAATAAATGCGCACACTATCGCATTTTATTATTATAGTACATTGTTGTCAAATTGTCAACATAAAAATTGTAATTTAAATATTAAAGTAGTAAAAGCGAAAAAACCCGAGAAACTCGGGTTATTATTTAAAAAGATTATTTTAACTCTACAGTAGCTCCAGCTTCTTCTAATTTTGTTTTAATAGCTTTTGCTTCATCTTCGTTAACGCCTTCTTTTAAAGTACTAGGAGCAGCATCAACCATATCTTTGGCTTCTTTTAATCCTAGTCCAGTTAATTCACGCACAACTTTAATAACAGCGATTTTGTTAGCGCCAAAACTAGCAAGAACAACTTTATAAGATTTTGGCCCTTCTTCTTCAACAGCTGCTACTGCTGGCCCTGCAACAACTGCTGCGGCTGCAGTTACACCAAATTCTTCTTCGATCGCCTTAACTAATTCGTTTAATTCTAAAACAGTCATTTCCTTCATTGATTCGATAAATTCTTTTACATTAATTTTTCCCATTTTTTATTTCTCCTTATATTAATTTTTTTCTGATACAGCTTTAATAGCACACGCCAAATTGCGAATAGGCGCTTGTAATACACTTAAGAACATTGAAATCATACCTTCCTTGTTTGGTAGACTTGCAATTACCTTTAATTCATTTTTATCAATTACTTTTCCTTCAACTACACCAGCTTTTACTTCAAGACGGTTACACTTTTTAGCAAAATCATAAATGATTTTTGAAGCGCTATTACTGTCTTTTGAAAAAGCTACTGCGCTAGGGCCTTTAAAAGTTTCATCTAGCCCTTTATAACCTGCTTTTTCAGCAGCCCTTCTTAAAATATTATTCTTAACAACCTTAATTTCACAGTCAGCATCATATAAGCCTTTTCTTAATTCAGTCATTTCTGCTACTGTCAATCCAAGATAGTCAACAAATACAGAAGATCCAGAAGAAATCATTTTTTCATAAACTTTTTCCACTTGATCAATTTTTAACTTAATTGTTGCTTCTTTCATTTCATCCTCCATAAAAATTTAAAAACCTCTTCACCAAGCAAGGTTAAAGAGGGTTTCATCACACTTCATAACCTCGGTAGGAATATTAAGCTTAAAAGCACCTACTTTCTACGGCATAAAAATTAAAACTATTTTATTTTTAATATTTTATTTATTACATTTATTCAATTGATTCTGGAGCAATTTTAATGCCAGGTCCCATAGTAGAAGCAATTGAAATGTTCTTTACATAAACACCTTTAACAGTTGAAGGTTTAATTCTAATAAGCGTATTATAAACAGTCTTAATATTATCAAACAATTGTTCAGGTGTAAAACTAACTTTTCCTACGATAGTTGGAATATTTCCAGTTTTATCAACACGATATTCAACTTTACCAGCTTTAATTTCACTAACAGCTTTTGCAATATCCATTGTTACAGTTCCAGTTTTAGCATTTGGCATTAGGCCTTTAGGTCCTAAGATTTTACCAATCTTTCCTAATTCTCCCATCATATCAGGTGTTGCTACTATAATATCAAAATCAAACCATCCACCTTTGATTTTTTCAATATATTCAACATCACCTACATAGTCAGCACCAGCTGCTTCTGCTTCTTTGGCTTTTGCTTCTTTAGTTAAAACTAAAACTTTTCTAGTTTTACCAGTACCATGAGGTAAATTAATAGCCCCACGCAAATTTTGTTCAGCTTTTCTTGAGTCTAGATTCATTCTAAAAACTGCTTCAACTGTACCATCAAATTTTGAAATACTGGTTTTTTTAACTAATTCAACAGCTTCGCTTAAAGGATATCTTTTTGTTCTGTCAATTAATTTAGCGGCTTCCATGTATTTTTTACTTCTTTTTGCCATTTTTTCCTCCTTAAATGTGGTCAATCGGAAATTCCTTCCACAGTTTAAGTTGATAATCAACTTATTTTGGTTTGAAACTTCATTTTTTAATCTTCTACAACAATACCCATGTTTCGAGCAGTCCCTTCAACAATCTTAGTTGCTTGTTCAAGTGTATAAGCGTTTAAATCAGGCATCTTCATTTTCGCGATTTCAGCCACCTTTTCACGTTTCAATGTTGCAACTTTTGTTTTGTTAGGGGTTGCAGAAGCTTTGCTAATACCAGCCATTTTCTTTAATAAATCAGAAGCTGGCGGAGTTTTAGTAACAAAAGTAAATGTACGGTCTTCATACACTGAAATAACTACAGGTACTACATAACCAATTTGATCTTTTGTTGCTTCATTAAATTGTAATACAAACTGTTGGATGTTTACACTTGCTGAACCTAAGGCAGGACCTACAGGTGGAGCAGGGAGTCGCTTTTCCAGCAGGGATTTGCAATTTAATAACTTTCGTAATCTTTTTTGCAGCCACGAGACACACCTCCTTTTTGTCCGGGTGTGGTAATTGAGTTTTCACTCTCCCACTAATTATAAAATAGTTTGCGTTTTATGCACGCTTGTATATTATAACACAAACAAATATGAAATTCAATAGAAAAGTTAATCTTTTTTCTTAGAATATTATTTAATTCAAAGCAAAATAAAAGCGCTTATTCCTAAGCGCTTATTTCATCTATTATTGTTCTACATAACTTGCAGCATCTGCAGGCAAATTAACAGTTTGAGCAACTAGGCCTAAAAATTCAACTTTGTTACTCATAGCTATATTATCTTTTGTTACTAAAATTTCAATTGCTGAAATATCATTTCCAGTAAAAGTAATTTTAAAAGTAACTGCAGTTGCTTCTGTGAAATATGTTCCATCATAAGCAAGTAAATCTAAAGCAAACGAAGCAACGTTTTCTTTTACTTCTACAGATACAGGTAAAGCTGTATATAAATCAGCATCATCCAAGAAAAGCGACTCAACATCTTCAATAAACTTATTGAATCCATAATCTCTTAAGATAGAAGATTGTTCAGAAGCACCTACTTCATATTTAATTTTATCGCCTTCTTCTGTTAACATATACGCTGTATTACTAGAAATATAAACATGCATATTGTTTTCGCCACCAGTTTGTGTATAAGACATTGAAGTAATCGCATTACCTTCCTTATTCATTTTAAGTTCAGTAACTAAAGTAGTTGTACCATCATTTGATGTTAACTTAACACCATAATTTTTAGCAGCTTTATAATTTTCAATTAAATCAAACACAGCTAATTCTAACGCTGAAGAATCATAATTTTTTGGAGCTTCTAATTCTATATCTTTTTTACCACATCCAACAAATACAAAAGCAAACAAACTTAACATAATTAATAAAAATAATCTTTTCATTTTTTCCTCCGTTTAAAAATATATTAAACCTAACAAATATATTATACTAAATTTTTTTTAATTTTACAACCTTAAATTTTAATATGTTTTTAATTTGTAGGCATTGTCGCTGTAGTGCCATATGCAGTTTTTAAAACTCCTGCTTCTAAATACGTAATATATGGTTTTGCTCTCCATGCACTTGTTGCATAATCTTCTTTCTTTATAATAACAAATTCATTATCACTAGAGTAATTATAAGCTCTAATTTTAGTTATATCACCTGAATTAAGTGTAACCTCATGAGTACCTACATAAAAAATCATTCCAACATCTACCAATGTACAGCTTGTAGGGATATAAAATCCACCTGCTACAAACAAATATCCAGTTGTTGTATTTTTAAAATTATGATTTATATAAACTCTTGGAGAATTTATTTCACTAGATGATGCAGTAATTGCAGTAACCGTAGTATTTTTATATAACGTAATAGCAAAATCTCTATTAAAACTAGCTACCTGACCATTAACAGACCAATATTTAAAAGTTGCATTATCTGATTTTAATCTTACTGTTTGGTCATATTGTGCTGTACTACCACCTACAGCATAACCTTGCCCAACAAGTGTTACACTATAATTAGTTGTATTCGTTTTAGCATATACCGCTTTAATGATGGTATGACCTTGAATATTTGACAACGATCTTGACCAACCATTAAAAGCATAACCTGGTTTAATCAAATTCGTTAAATTCGGAGCAGTAGCATTTCCTCCCCTTGGAACATTTTCATATTTTAAAATGTCATTATTGCTATCTAAAAAGACAACATATTTAAAATTTGAATTTCTAGGGAAACAATATGCTGTAAATTCATGATTATCAGTTAGCCTAAATTTATAAGGATGATTAAATGATACTAACTTTCCTTTATCAGCTAAAAACAAAAATTCATATCCTGAATTAGGTGTTACAGTAAGTTTGCTTGCAGTACCATAAGCACCACTTGAAACCGTAATATTATGAGTTCCATTCATAGTCTGACAAGTTAGACTATAAGTTTTATTAGAAACTACAATTGATACATTTTGAGAAACAGAAGGCGTTACAGTTGAAGTTGCTGTAATTATAGCAGTTCCTTGATTAACTCCGGTAACTACTCCGCTACTATTTACTGTAGCAACACCAGTATTACTACTACTCCAAGTTACCCCTTGACCTACACCTGCAGGATAAACTGTAGCCGTAAGGGAAACTGTTTGCTGAGGATTAATCCCTTTAGCGCCAGTAATTGTAATTGAAGTTGCTGCTAAAGGTGTTCCAGTTGAGATAGGTCCTACAGTATTAGTCGCTGAAATTGCTGCTATTCCATAAGTATAATTTACTCCACCATAAATTGTTAAATCTTTGTGATATGTAACATTAGGTCCCACAACAGTTAACAATTCACCAGCAGCACCAGTAACACTACCTGTAGTAGTTCTATAAATCGCATATTTTCTAGCACCACTCACAGTTGACCAACTCAATTCATTAGAATTTCTAGAAAAGTTTGGAACTTGGCCTAAAGTAATTGGTGTAGTATTAGCCATTTCAGGAACTAATGCTGCGTAATTCCAAGTATTTTTTATTCCTTGAATATTTCCAGGTAATTTTCCTGCAGTTGAATTAAAAGACTTATAAGTATATATACACGTTCCTTTTACCTCAGGATGTTTAATAATATATTTTAATTGCTTTGCAGCTTCATTATCGTGAGTCCACCCATTCGCACTAGTTGCCGCCATATAAAGTCCCATACCAGCATATAGATTGACCTTTTTATTTTTAACAACCTTAGCCCACCAATCAATAACATCAGCAAATTTACAATGACTATCTTCAAAACCCCAATAAGATTGCGGTACGATATAGTCAATCCATTCACTATCAATCCATCTTTTAGTATCTGCAAACAAATAATAATTGCGGTGTTCTTGTCCTGACGTATTAGAGCCATTACTTTGATAAGTTCCATTAGCATCATAAGTAGCATTCATCGCACCATTATAAGTATTATTAGCAAAAACACCAGTTGGAGAAATTCCAAGTTGAACTTTTCTTCCATTATTACTATTATAAGTTCGCATTGTATTGCTTAATTCTTGAATATACAAACTTACCTGTTCTCTTCTCCAAGGGTCTCTAGTATATCCATTCGGATTATACATAGCCATTGTAGATGCATCATCTACACCAGCTATATAAAAGTAATCATCAAAATGAACCGCATCTACATCATATTTTTGAATTACTTCCATTACAGTATTAATTAAATACGTTCTAACATTAGGAAGTCCTGGATTTAAAATTACACCGCTTGTTCCTAAAAGCAAGTTTGAAGTAGAACTAGCAGGATTAGAAGGACATGATGCATATCTAGATGCAATAGTATTTAAATCTACAGCTGAAGTTTCAACTCTATAAGGATTCATCCAAGCATGAAATTCAATTCCTCTTCTATGGCACTCGCCAACTAACCACTCAATAGGATCATTTCCAGCCGTTGGAGTAAAACCAATATATGTAGATTTTATATTGTATTGTGAAGGATATAAAGCATCGTTCTTAATTCTAATATGAAATACCAAAGCATTCATATTATATTCTTGCATTTTATTTAAAACAATATTCATCGCATTTTGGAAAGTAGTCATAGAAGAACCTAAAGATACATCACCTGCAAAAGGCGAAACCCACAAACCTCTAAAATCATATCTTTGTTGCTCATAAACATCAGGAGTATAAACTTGATTAGTTGTGTTTCTATATGTAATATTAGTACCGCTTGAAGAAAGCAAAGGAACTAAGTTAAAAGCATTAACTTCTACCTTAACATTAGTCATCATTAACACAAAGCACAGGATAATCATTAGCGATAATATTCTTTTTAATTTCATAAGTTTAAAACCTCAGCATTAATATATTCTGTATATAAAACTATACTTGAAACTCTTTATAATTATACCATAAACTCAAGTTTTTTTAAACACTTAATTTGGAAAAATAAAGGGCTTTACCTTTAGTTTAAGATAACTAAAAGAAAAGCCTCAATTATGCAACAAAATTCTCATAAATTACTTTAATTGTTTTTTCAAAATCTCTATTATCAACGCCTACAATGATATTTAATTCCTGTAAACCTTGAGCGATCGTTTTAATATTAATTTCATTATTTCCAATTGTTGCAAATAACTTCCCAGAAATTCCAGGTCTTTTTGCCATATTTCTACCAACTACTGCAACTAAAGCAATTTGATCAGTTATTTGAACATCACTAACATCTTTTTCTTTCTTTATATCACTTACCAAATCGTAAATACATTTTTCAACATCTTCACTATTAACGATAATACTAAAACTATCAATTGATGATGGAATATGTTCTACATTTACTTTATACTTTTCAAAGATTTGAAGAATTTGCCTAATGATACTTACCTTGCTACATAAGTGACTCTTTGTAATAGTAAAAGATGTAAAATTCTTTTTTCCTGCGATTCCAGTTATAATTTGCGATTCATCATCACAATCTTGTGTAATAACAGTCCCAGAATTTGTAGGATCATTAGTATTTAAAATATTAATCGGAATATTTGATTCTTGAACTGGAAAAATCGTTTCTTCGTGCAAAACATTAGCACCCATATAAGCAAGTTCTCTTAACTCGCTATATGTAATTTGTTTGATTCTTTTTGGTTTATCAACGATTCTAGGGTCTGCCATTAAAATGCCTGAAACATCAGTCCAGTTTTCATACATTGATGCAGTTATAGCTTTAGCAGCAAGTGAACCTGTTATATCAGAACCGCCTCTAGATAACAACTTTATCACACCATTTGGATAAGCACCATAGAATCCAGGAATTACAATTTTACCATATTTTCTAAAATTGGCCTCTATTAGTTGAGATGTCTTCTCTTGATCAATTAGTCCATCATATCCAAAAACAATTACATCTTTAGCATCAACAAACGTAAAACCTAGGTATTCGGCCATAATTTTGGCTGTAATGTATTCTCCGCGGCTAACTATATAATCAACAAGCACATCCTTTGTAAGGCGCTTAGCAATTTCATCAAACTCAGCTTCAACATCAAACTTTAATTTTAATTCACGTTTTACTTCCAAATATCTTTCTTTTATCATATTAAAGATATTATCACCTGGAACTGAATACCTTGTATGGGCATGTAATAAATATAGTAAATCAGTTATTTTACTATCATCCTTATTTCTTTTTCCTAAAGCTGAAACTACAACCAACCTTCTTCTATCATCGCCTAATACTATATCTTTCACCTTCTTAAATTGAGCAGCATTAGCAAGTGAAGACCCACCAAACTTCGCAACAAAAAACATTTTAATCACCTCGTTAGCCTATTATATACTGTATTTAAAATAAATACAAGTGTTTTTAATATAAAAACACTTTCATTTTAATCATAATTAAAAAAATAAGGCCACTTCTAAATGAAATGGCCTTATCAAAAATAATTTTAAAATTATTACGAAGTTTTTATGAATGTCTTTGTATCCCACAATGAATAACCTCTCATGCCAGTCACCTGACAATAATAACCTGTACCACCATATTGATGAATTATATAGTGATTGTCTCCAACTTTTCCTAAATACATCATAACATGCCCACTCATTAATAGAATAGCTCCCATTCTAACATTTTCTAATAATGAATAGTTAGTGCCAATATTATAACTTGGATATACCCTTGCATAATTACTAGCAGTTATTAAAGATTGTTGTGAAGTATTTCTTGGAAGTAAGAATCCACAAACCTTATATGCAGCCCAAATTGTTGAAGAACAGTCTCTATCAGCATTTAAGTCTCCCCAACCATATGGTTGACCTAACATCTTGAACATTTGTTTAACAACATTTCTTGTTGTATATGGTAAATATCCAACGCTAACATATTCATTGCTATCAATTGGAATAGCCACACTAGTTCCAGCAGTAACAAGTTTTCCGTTATTATTTCTTCTTGTAGGTACTCTTATCGTAGCAGAACTTGAAGTACTTGAAACTAAAGGTAATCTTACCCCCATTCTTAATTCAGTTGGAAGGCCTGTTATTTGAGTCGTTTTAATTCTTTCAGCCGTAATTACAGCAAAATCAGTAGAATTAGCATAACTTAACATATCTGCAGCTGTACATGTTCCTACAGTTGTTGTTGGAATCCAGCCAAAATAGTTTTGACTCCTTACAAGCAACCATGTAGTACTATATTTACCATAAATAACCACTCCTTCTCCAACTTCAAGTCCTGTTTCAATATAAGATGTAGCAGTTGAAGTTGTAGGTTCATTTTTCATAAGTGCAAACGATGTAACAACAGCATATTCAGCAGTTGTAAGGCGAGTCCAACTTGAACTTTTAAAAGGTTCTTTATTAGTATAACCAAACTCACTAATTAAAGCATCGCATTGAGCAGTAGTAATTGTAGTTATTTGAGCTAACGCAGTAACACTAATTAATCTCATATTTCCTTGATTAATCATTGTAGTATTTTGTGTAGCAATTTCAGCAGGAGTTAATAAAACTTCATTAATATTTAATCCTTCATTTAATGCCTTACCTAACCAATAGAATGGATTTGTCATTTCTTGAGTTGCAGGACTACTGTATGTTGGATTAGAACCAAATGTAATTAATTTATCATATGGTTCGGTGCCACTAACATAAATAGTAACAGTTCCTTCTACATTAGGATCAGCAGCTAAAGTAGCTGTAATTGTAACAGTACCTGCCGCTTTAGCTAGAACTAAACCACTACTATTAACAGTTGCATAACTAGTATTACTACTTGCCCAAGTTACAGCATAACCACCTTCAACTGATGCTTGAGTAGTAGTATATGTTGTAAGATTAGTTTGTCCAGCACTAACAACTAAAGTAGTTGGAAGTGGTCCAGCCCCATATGTTGCAACATCAGTCCATTTTGCATAATACATTGCAGCTGGAGCAACTCCTGCAGCAATACTTGTTATAGGACTTCCACTAAAGCTAGAATTATTATACCATCCTTCAAATACATATCCTTCTCTAAATGGCGCCTTCAATACTGCAGTTTGTCCTTGCAAGTAAGTTGTAATTTGATAAGTTGTTGCAGTAGATGTAGTTCCATCAGCACTCCAATATAGGGTAGGAGTTGCTAATTGTTGTCTTAGATTTAAGTAACTACCACTTCCATTTGATTGAGATCCATAGAAATATGCATCTAGAAGGAATCCAGCACCCGATTTAACTTGCTTCATAGTTGTCGGATCAGTAGATGTAATTGATGGATAGGCAGTAGTTAAATATAAATTTACCAAATGAATCAATACATTCTGATATTTACTCTTATAAGGTTCTGTTCCAAAGAATCCACCAGTGGCAATTGTTCCTGAAATTGAATCCCAGAAGAATTGTGAATATCCATCAGTTGCACCATAAGTTCCAGTAGATGTACAGTTATAAAGAGCAACTGGGTCAGTTTGAGCAGTACTAAATCCTGCCCAAGTTGTTGTTTGTAAAGATGTTGCAACAATTGAAGATGTTAACAAATTATTATCTTTCAAGTATTGATAAAAATCTTGCATAAAGATTTCAGGTAAATTTGAAACTCCATCCACATAATAACGTCCAGCCCAAGCACCTGATTGTATAGTACCAACAGTACCTGTTGTCCAAGTCCAAGAACCATTATTTAATGCATAATTAATCGTATAAGTCGAAGGAGCTCCACCACTCCATTTTGCATAAAGTGTAGTTGTACTTGAAACACTCGTAACTGGCGAACCGTTAAAGCTTGCATTATCATACCAACCTTCAAATGTAGCACTAGACTTATTAGGTGTTGGCAAACTTGTAACTGGTGCACTATAGTTATACGCAGTTTTTTCTATATATGTGCCAAAGCAACCGTTAGCATTAGAACTAATCGAATAATCCGCAGCAGTTCCAATAGCATCGCCTCTTGCTGCTAAAAATGCCCATGTTTCCCATCTAGGAGCAGATGCTTGAGTTAACGGATCATGAGTATTATTTAATATTTTTTGAAGTTCAGCAACATTATCAGTATGAGCAACAGTTATTAAATATTCAATCATCCACATCCATTTATTTTTATAACTAGCATGATTAAAGAAATTACCTACATTTCCTGCATTTGCATAGTTTCTGCCAATATAAGCAGTTGTGCCATCATAGCCAGCATCACCACTTTGCAATAAACTCATACGACTTAAACTAGCTCCAGCATTAGCATTATAGAATGCTGTAAAGTCATCTAGATAATCATTTACCATATCTTCTCTTGTTTCATACACCCAATAACCACCATTTAAATTATAAGTAATAGTGAAATTATCCTCTGTAAAATACGCTACAAGTGTGATATTTGAAGTTACAGGAGTATTAAAGTTATATGTACTTCCATTTAATCTCCACTCAACAAATGTATATCCACTCTTAACAGGATCAGTTGGTTTAGCAACTGTTGCTCCAGAAACCACAGTTGAAGTTGTATAAGTATTTCCATCTACTGTAAATGTAACTACATAAGTTGTATTTAATGTAAAATATGCAGTAAGTGTAATATTTGAAGTTACAGGAGTATTAAAGTTATATGCACTTCCATTTAATTGCCATTCAACAAACGTATATCCAGATTTTGTTGGGTCTGCTGGTCTAGTAACCATATCTCCTGAATTTACGGTTGAAGTTGTATAAGTTGTGCCATCTACTGTAAATGTAACTGTATAAGTTACAGTTGCCTCAAAATATGCTACAAGTGTAATATTTGATGTTACTAAAGTATTAAAGTTATAAGCAACACCATTTAATCTCCACTCAACAAATGTATATCCACTCTTTACAGGATCTGCTGGTTTAGTAACAGCAGTATTAGAATTAACAGTTACATTATTAGTTACTCCATCAACATTAAAAGTAACTACATATGTTTTATTAAAATCTCTAACTTGTTCTAAAGCAAAAGTTGAGCCAACTGTATAACCAGTATTAAATCCTAGTTGCCTATCTAAATATTTAGTAACATATAAAGCTTGTCCTTGAGATAGTGTAATACCTGTTTGCCCATTATAATAAACCCCTAGAATTTCTCCATCAACATCTATTTTTACAGCCACTTCATTGGTTACATTTTCACCATTAAAGGCTGTACTATTAAAATTAAATGTAATAGTGTTTGCATTAGTTGATGTATTTCTAATCACGTTACCACAAGATTTATAGATTACGTCTTGGGCAGCCCAAATTGCTGCAAACTGAGAATCAGTATACGTAGTATTGCTTGAAACAGAAATATTAACAAGATCCTTAACCAAGAATAGTACCGCAGTATCACTTTCTCTAGTTAAAGTCCATCCATTCCATTCAGTTGCACCAACCCCAGCTGAAACAGAATTATAATGTTTCTTAGTATAACCATCCGGCAAAATTCCAAAGTTAATTTGTTTTGTAGCTGTATGGCTATTTAGCGTTCCTTTAATAGTCCTATAAGCAGTATCTAAACTATAAACTGATTTGTAAGCACCTGATGCTATATCAAACAAATCCTCATTTTCTCCAGTTTGATAAGCCCAAGTAAGCCCTGGATAAGTTGGGAATGCGTAGTTTGCTGGAATATGGTTTGGTAGGGATGCAACCATATTAGCAAGTAACTCACTATCTGATAAAGCTGCTTGATATGTAACAACATTACTATATTTATAATACACATTACTATTATATAAATATGAAACATAAGTACATGCGTTCCACTTTTGAGTAGACAATACACCACTTAAAGAAACTGCAAATTCATTATTGTTTGTTGCGATTAAACTTCTAATCTTGTTAACTCCAGGAGTTGCAATAGTTAAACCGCTTTCTAAATTACCTTGATATATTAACATTCCCTTTTCAATTAATGTATAGTCCTCTGGCAATGAATACGCACCCACAAAAGATAAAAATCCATTTTCTATTTCAGTATCTATTATATTAGGTGAAATGCTTGCAACTGGTTCTTCTGCTACTGCTCCACTTAAAACAGCAGTTACAGTTTCATCACCATATACTGAAAAAGTATAACTCAAATCATAACTTACAATTTCTCCATTCCTCATCCAATAACTAAAAGTTGAAAAAGAATTAGCAGTAACTGTAATTGTACTATCATATGCTGCAGTTACACTTGGAACAGTTCCATTTTGTATAGTTATAGTATATATATCACTAACATTCTTAATAAAAATCGGCAAAATAATTAAGTCTTCAGTTACATTATTATATGCTTCACTCCAATGACTAAAAGTATAGCCTTGTTTTGTAGGAATAAGACTTGTAGAAGGCGCACTAACACTAGCACCACTACTACAAATTTCTAAACTTAAAATATTTCTATTTTGATCCATAAATAACACATAGTGCATATTATTTGGAACAAAATAAGCTTTATAATTTACATCACTATTAACTTTAAAAGCATATGTTGTTTGAAAACTGATAACTTTATTATTTTCAGCTAAGAATAAATATCTATAGCCAGAATTTGGACTAACTAAAATTGAATTTGAACTTCCATAAGTAGTATCATAATTACTCTTAGCAATCGTTCCGTAACTACTATTATTTACAGAAAGATTAATATTATAATATGTAACTCCAGCTAGTCCATTAACAGTTATTTCGTGAGTATCAAATTTATCAGGATTTGAAACTGACGTTGCAGTAATAGTTACTGTCCCAACACCTACTGCACTAACTAAACCGTTTGAAGACACAGTAGCAATTAAAGGATTACTACTTTGCCAGTTTACACTTGTATTAGTCGCATTACTAGGTAATACTTCTACAGATAACTGTAAAGTATTATTGATAGTCATGCTTGTATTTCCAGATATAGTTACACTAGTAACAGCAACTGAAACTATTTCAATTTGTTTTGAACCATAAACTGATCCATTTAAAGTTGAAGTCGCTGTAATTGTTGCAAGCCCAGTTGCAACTGCAGTTACTTTACCAGTTTGATCAACTGTTGCAATATTAGAATTACTTGATGACCAATTTACATCTTGGCATGTATAACTTGGTAAAGCAGTTGCTGTAAAATTAGTTGTGCTTCCAATTTCTAAGTAATTTTCACCAGTAACAGAAATTGAGTTTGGAGCCATTGTTGTATCAATAACTGTAACACTATGAGTATCTACAATACTTCCATCAGCAGCTGATGCCGCAGAAATATTAACAATCCCACCAGAAACTCCAGTTACTTGGCCTAATTGATTGACTGTGGCAATACTTGTATTAGCACTACTCCAGACAACTGCTTGATTAGCATTCACAGGACTAACACTAGCCGATAAAGTAATAGTAGAATTTTTATTCACTTGGTTTGCACCAGTTATTGAAACCGAAACTGGTGGTGCATAATTTACTGCTATTTCTTTTGTTCCATAAATATTTTCATCTAAAGCTGATTTAGCAGTAATAATAACATTACCAACATTAACTCCAGTTACAACTCCACTTGAAGAAACTGTAGCAATACTTGTATTACTTGAATACCAATTTACATCTTGACTAGCTGAACTAGGTAACGCTGTAGCAGTCAAAGTAGTATTACCACCTTTTACAACACTCAATGCACCAGAAACAGAAATAGATGTAGGTACGCCACCAGGCACGGTAAATGTCTTACTATCCATCCTATTAGTATTAACACTAGAAACACAATTAATAGTAGCAACGCCATACCCTACTGCATTAATTAACCCTTGAGGGGTAACAGTTAAAACATTGGTATTACTTGAATACCATTGAACATCATTAATCGCACCAGTCGAAGGTGATACAATAGATGTTAATTGTCTTGTTGTATTATAGTCAATTGTATTAGATGTAGCACCAATTGCTACTGATGTTACATCAGTAGAACCACTTGGCACATTATTATAAATAATTGAAAAATTATCAAAATATAAAGTTCCACTTATCTTTGGTAATCCACCAATAGCAAGAACTCTTATAGCAAAAGTAATTTGACTAGCTGACACAGTTTCAGGAAAAGCAAATTCAACATATCTCCACCCTGTCCAATTTACTGTAGCTGGAGTAGGTTCAGCGTAAAGAACTGTACCATTTACGTTTAATTGTGAGCGTAAATTAGCACCTTTGCCATCACCATAACACCAAAAACCAAGACCTATTGCTCCCGGTGTTAATCCAAAATAAGCATTATCATCTATATATCTTCCAACATAAACACCATCAGTGCCAGTAGCATTAAGTAAATTATATGTAACTTTTAAAGATTTGCTACCAAATTTTACATAACTTAAATCATTATTTATACTTGCAGTTCCAGACCCATTATTTAGATTTTGAGTTTGCCATACGTTGCTTTCAAAAGGTTCTAATTTCATAAAATTATTTTGTGAAATTGTAACTTGCATCGTATCATATAGTCCATTTTCTACAGTAGTAGCTGTTATATTAACAACTCCTGGTCTAAGAGGTACCAACCTACCAGTACTTTCAATAATTGCAATTGTAGTGTCACTAACACTCCAATTATATGTATAAGGATCTCCAGAAAGTGATGAAGCAATATATGAATTACTAAAACCAACTTCTGCAGTAGATTCCCCCGAAATTGTAATCGCTTCATTAGAAATTGATAAAATCTTCGTATCAAAAATTGAAGTATCAGCGGTGCTTCTTGCAGTTATTGTAACTTCTCCTGTTGTTGTAGAATTGGCAGTTACTTGACCAGCTGAGTTTACTGTAGCTAAAGATGTATTGCTAGATGTCCAAGAAACTGTTTGAATTGCTCCTGCTGGAGAAACAGTAGCACTTAAATTCACTGTTTGTCCAAGTGCCACAGCATTCGGTCCATTAATCGTAACCGAAACTGGTGAAGGTCTAGTAACACTAATTACGTGTGTGTCATATATGTTAGTATGAGTAGCACTTCTTGCAGTTATTGTAACTGTACCAGTAGAAACACCAGTCACTTTACCAAAAGCATCAACTGTTGCAACACCTGTATTATTACTACTCCAATTAACTGCTTGAGAAGCCCCTGTTGGTGAAACAACAGCAGTTAATTGTGTTGTATTAGCAATATATAAACTACTTGCTCCGCTAATAGTAACAGCAGTTGCAGGAACAAAAGGAGATTGATATGTTAAAGTGCTTTCAGTATTAGTTCCTGAAATTGCTCTAATTCCATATCTATAACTTATTCCTTGTTGAGCAGTTGTATCTATATAACTATTAGTTGAAGAACCTACTACTGTTATTAATTCATCAATAGTTGAATTAATTGTAGTCCCAGTTGTCCTATAAATTGCATATCTTTTAGCACCAGGTTTTAGGCTCCAAGTTAAATAACTACCATCAGCATAAAAATCACTTACTTCTCCGAGATTAACTGCTGTCATAGTTCTTGTTTCTGGAATTAACGATTTATAATTCCAAATATTTTTAAGTTGAGCTATTTTTTGAGAAGTAAAACTTGTATCACCATCCCTAGCATTTTTTAAATATATATATTTATAAATAAATGTTCCTCTAACATGCGCAAACTGTGTAAGATATCTAGTTTGCATCTCTGCTTCATAAACATTGGTTCCCCAGGAATAATCCGTTCTTCCAATTCCCATTCCTGAATACAGGTTTACTTTTTTACGATCAACTACTTTTGCCCACCATTCCATCAAATCGGCAAATTGTCCTGTAGTATGAGTAAATCCCCAATAAGATTGTGGAGTAATATAGTCAATCCATTCATTATCAACCCATTTTTTTGTATCCGCACAAAGATAATATCCATAATGCTCTTGACATCCTGAGTTATTTGACCCATATACTGAATATGTCCCATTTGAATCATATGTCCCGCCAATTGCTTGGGCTCTACTTGAAACAGTTCTATATACACCTGTTGGTGAAATTCCAAGTTGAACATATCTATTATTATTAGCATTATAAGTTCTAATCGATGTACTTAAAGAGGAAATAAAAGCATCAATATCAGCACGCTTATCAGCATCTGATCTACCTGTATTTGCTCCACTTGCGTAGAAATAATCATCAAAATGAATCGCATCAATATCATAATTTTGAATAAGTTCCATACAAGTATTTACTAAAAAATTTCTAACAATCGCTTTACTTGGATCTAATATCAAAAGATTATTATCTGAAGTTGTTAATAAGTTTGCAGAATTACTTGCAGGGTTAGCTGTCGGATAAGAATAATTATATAATGGTTCTGCTGAAGGATTTCCTACTCTATAAGGATTAAGCCAAGCATGAAACTCATAACCTTCTTCATGGCATCTATTTACCGCCCATGCTATTGGATCAAATGTATTAAAGTCAATACCATTTGTCCTCCAAGATTTAGGGTTTAATGCTGATGGATAAAAAGCATCATTATGTGTTCTAACATGGAACACCATCGTATTTAAATTATAATAATCCATATCATCAAGCAACTCTTCAAAATTATCTCTAAAAGTTGCCTCACTTGCAAATGAAATGTCACCAACAAAAGCTGATACCCAAACAGCTCTCATATCAAACTTTTGTTTTTCATAGACATTTGGAATTTGAACAATAGAACTTGTACCTTTGTAGTATACTGGATTTCCTCCGATATATAAACCAGTCAAAGTATAAGCACCTACTGTCTGAAGCCCAAAATACACTGCAAAAACTAATACTATTAAAGACATAAAGATTTTTCTAATTTTTTTCATAATGACGCCTTCTTTCAATTTGTATTTATTATTTTTCGCATAACAAGGAAGAACTTAAAAATTCTTCCTCATTTTTAATTTTATCTTAATTCTTTTAATACTAGACTTGTTGCTGTACTAAAATCACTTTCATTTCCAAAACCAAGCGAAGCTCTGTCAAGATATTTAGCAGTCCACAATCCTTCGTTTGGAGCAAGAGTCACAGTTGAAGTTGTTCCAGTAAGTATTTCTTTAATTGTACCACTACTTGTTACTACTACTCCAAGTCTAACTGGTGAACTAGATGAATCATTAGTTGCATTAGCTAAAGTGAAGTTAACACTATTTGCCCCCTTATTAACAATATAACTTCCAGCTGAATGCCAATCAATATTACCATCTTGTGCCATAATGCTCGTAATATTAATAGCACCACTTCCTTGAATTTCAACTACTTTGTTAATTAAGAACAATACTTGAGTGCCTTTAGTTAAAGTCCAACCTTTCCAAGCACTTGAAGTTACATATTGGGAAGCATCATGATAGAACTTGCCAACCTCACCTGTTGCAAGCATTCCAAAGTTAATTGTCTTAGTTGCAGTAGCATCACCTAGTGTTCCAACAATTGTTCTATTTGCAACAGCAAAACTACATCCAGTATATGTACCAGTTGCTATATTAAATAAACTAGTATCCTGACCTGCTTGATAACTCCACACTATTCCATAAGTATCTGGGAAAGTATAATTTCCAGTTATATGACTAGGAAGTGTAGTCATTGCAGCATTTAGTTTTTCTAAATTTGTCAATTCTGATTTATACGTAGCTAAAGCACTATATATTTGCTTAATCATATTGTTTTCAACATAACTAACAAATGTACAAGCTTTCCACATCGCTTTATCATCAACATCATTAATTATAATTGCAAATTCATTATTGTTTGAAAACTTAGTTGCTCTATATTTTAAAACTCCTGCTGTATCAAATGTTAAATTAGTAATTGTATTTCCTTGATAAAGTAATACTCCAGCCTCAACAAACGAAGCAGTGGCAGGTAAATAATAACTACCAACAGCAACAAATTGATCATCATTTAAGTTTAAAACACTCTTATTTATAGTAGCTATTGCATCTTTATAAATCGTAGTATCATTAGCTACTAATTTTTCATTCCCATAAACTGTAAACGAATAAGATTTATCATAACTTGCAATCTCACCATTCCTTGTCCAATAACTAAAATTATTTGATGTTGCATGAACAGTTACGATTGAATCAAATTTAGCAATACCAGTATATGTTCCACCTACAACTTCCACTGTATAAGTATCAGTTTTATTAACAGTATAATTAGGTGTAACAATTAAGTTCTGATTAACATTGTTAAATGTTCTACTCCAACCAGAGAATGAGTATCCAGGTTTTTGTGGGATATTTGTTGGAGAAGTTGCATTTGTTCCTGCTTTTACATACTGAACATCGATTAACTCTTGGTTTTTATCCATGAACAATACATAATATCTATCCATTGGAACAAAATATGCTTCATACGTAGTATCTTCTGCAATTCTAAAATTATATCTAGTACTATAACTAACAATCTTTCCGTTTTCAGTTAAGAATATAAATCTATAACCTGGATATGGATTTGAGATGATAGTATTTCCTTCTGCATAAATATTATTCCCGTGAGCTAAGAAAACCTCGCCATATCCACTATTAGCAGTTAATACTAACTTATTATAACTAGTATTTTGATTAGGAACTATCGTAACATGATATGAACTTTTAACTGTAGGATCAGCAATTGAAGTTGCTGTAATCGGAACAGTACCAAGCGACACCCCATAAACATTTCCATTTGTGTCAACTGTTGCAATTTTTTCATCGCCACTTGACCAAGAAACTTTTTTATTAAACGCATCATTTGGTAAAATGTTAGTTGAAAGTTTTTTACTAGTTGCAATAGTAATTGTCGATTCACCACTAATCGTAATTGATTTTGGTAAAATATTAACCACTTCTACTATCTTAGTTCCAACAACTCCATTATCAATTGTTGATCTTGCAATAATTACTACCTCACCAATACTAACTCCTAAGATATTGCCAGTTGTAGCATTTGGCAAAGCTTTATCATGATTTGATGTGCTCCATAAAACTTCCTGATTAGCACCACTTGGTAAAACAGTTGCCGTATATTTTGCAAAATTTCCAATTTCAATACGGTTAGGTCCAACCAAAGTAATAGCATAAGGTTTAGAAATATCATCATAAACTACTACTAAAAATTCGGTAGCTATTCCATTAGCATTTGAAGTAGCAACTATATTTACAAGTCCTTTAGAAACTCCACTAACAACACCGTTTTGGTTAACTGTTGCTATTGCATTATCACTACTACTCCAAGTTACTTTTTGAGATGCAATACTCGGAATAACACTAGCAACTAAAACAATAGATTTTCCAATTTGGACTTCATTATATCCACTTATATTTACCATTTGTGGATGAATATTATATACAGTGATAGCTTTCGTTCCAAAGACTGAATTGTTATCAACTGAAAAAGCAGTTATTATTGCAACTCCTTCAGCTATACCTCTAACCAGTCCACTTTGATTTACTGTAGCAATCGTAGCATCACTACTTTCCCAAACAACACTTTGATCAACTAATGTAGGATAAACAGTAGCGTATAATTGAATATTAACACCTACTTGTGTATCGTTACTTCCAGAAACAATAACGTTTGTTGCTTTTGTTTTTGTAATAGTTATTGTTAAAGTTCCATAAACACTTTCATCAACTGTAGATTTAGCTGATATTACAACACTGCCTTCCTTAACTCCAGTAACAACACCATTATTACTAACAGTTGCTTTTGAAGTATCACTAGAATACCAATTCACTGTATGAGTAGAATTATTAGGGCTAACAGTAGTATTAAGAGCAATCGTTCTACCAATTTCTACTGTATTTTCTCCACGAACAACAATACTAGTTGGCGCAGTTGCAATTACTGAAAGTGTAATTGATCCAAATTTAGAACCATCAGTATTAGAAATGGCATAAATTTTTGCACTTCCTGAGTTTGCTGCCGTAACGATTCCTTTTTGAGAAACTTCCAGCACACTTGGATTATCACTTACCCAAGTTAAATCATTTATCGCATTTGCTGGAGCAACTGATGCAGAAACTTGCATTGAACTCCCCGGTTGAATTGACATCAAAGGAGCAGTTAACGTAACACTAGATACTGCTGTTGTTGTAACATCAGAAGCGTTACTACAAATTATATTGAAGTTGTCAAAGTACAAAGTACCACTTGTTTTTGGAAACCCACCAACTGACATAACTCTAATTGCATATGTGAAATAACCGTTTTGAGCTACAGTAATTGGAACTTCAACATATTTCCAACCAAGCCAATCAACAGTTCCTGGTTCATAATTTGCATATTGAACCGAAGTACCATTAAAATAACTAATTCCAAGTTGTGCATTCTTTCCATCACCATAACACCAAAAGCCTATATGAGTAACACTTTTTGGTAAATATAAAGACTCACTACTTGAACCATAGCCTACTGAAACTTCTTTATTTCCAGTATTATTAGCAAAATTATATGTTACTGCTAAAGATTTAGAACCATGTCTAACGTAATTAGCAGTTGTATTTATACTAGCAGAGCCTGTTCCAGTCCCTGTACCTTCTACTGCCCATCTCCAGTCATAAGTACTTGCTTGTCCAACAGTTACATTTTCAAAAGTTTCAAGTTCAAAATAACGACTCTGAACAACACTTATTTGTTTAGTACCTATAACTCCACCAACCAAACTAGTACCTACCAAAGTTGTAGTTCCTACTCTAACTGGAATTACCCTACCACTTGCATCAACTGATGCAACACTCGGATCTAAAATACTCCATGTGAAGCTTTGGTTAGCAAGAGTTGGCAATATATATGCTGAATATTCTTTAGAAATCCCCATAATTAATTGTGAATCACCTTCAATAATCAATTCTTGAGGTGTATTGTCAGTAGTTGCAACATAAATATCGACACTTGCAAATACTGTTTCTTGAGCAACTGAATAAGCAAATATTGTAACAACACCAGTAGCAATACCTGTAACTATACCAGTTGATGAAACTGTTGCTCTACTTTTATTATTTGATTCCCATCTAATTGCTTGATAAGCATTAGATGGTGCCACAGTAGCAGTTAGTTTAAGTGTAGAACCAATTACAACATTAACACCACCAGTAATCGTAACCGATGCTGGATTTGCATATCCAATCGCAATTGTTTTTGTAGCGCTAATACTAGTATTAGCTAAACTTATAGCTAAAACTGTAACACTACCTGTAGTTAAACTATTTGCTGTTAAAACTCCATTTTGATTTATTGTAGCTAGGTTGGTATTATTTACTGACCAAATTACATCTTGTGAGGCTCCTAGTGGTAAAATAGAAGCCGTTAAGTTGATAGAACCACCCAAATTTACCAAACCAGCGCCTTCAATTGTTATTGAAGTAGGAGACATTGATTTGATATTAATAGTAACCTGCCCTTTAACTGAAGGATCAATAGTTGAAGCAGCATAGATTGTTACCAAACCAAGTTCAACTCCTGTTACTATCCCATATTGATTTACTGTAGCAACACTTGAATTGCTACTTGTCCAAGTTACAGTTTGGGCAATTTGATATGATTGATATGGACTTGCAGCTGAAACTACAGCTGTTAATTGTAAAGTACCTGTTTTTTCAAGATCTGTAGCACCATTAATAACAACTGAAGCAGGCATTACCTTAAATACAGTAATATTTACTGTTCCATATATTCCGTTTTCAGTTGAAGTTGCTCTAATGGTAACATTACCTTGAGTAATTCCTGTTACAACACCATTGCTATTAACTGTTGCAACGCTTGTATTACTACTAGACCAAGTTACAGTTTGCATAGCTGCACTTGGAGTAATTGCTGCAGAAAGCGTAATTGTTTTTCCCTCTTCTACTGAAGAAGGTCCACTTATATTAACTGCAGTCGGATTATAATAAACTACAGTAATAGTCTTTGTAGCATAAACTCCAGCATCAAGAATTGATGTTGCTTGAATAGTTGTTGTCCCTGTTGAAACCCCAGTAACCACACCACTACTATTAATAGTTGCAACATTTGGATTGCTTGATGACCACAAAACACTTTGACTAGCACTTGAAGGATAGACTGTAGCATTTAACGTAATTGTCCCCCCTCTTAACACATTGCTATCACCTGATATTCCAACACTAGTAGGACCATCATATGTAACTGAAATTGCATAAGTAGTTGAAACTACAGTACCGCCAGTCCCTAAATCGCTAGCTCTACAAGTAATTACTGCATTTCCTGTACTTAAAGCAGTTAAAACACCACTGCTATTAATAGTTGCAACACTAGTATTACTACTACTCCAAATAACACTTTGACTAGCAGTAGATGGTAAAACAGTTGCACTCATTGTAATTGATTCACCTTTATTGAGCGTATTAGAAGGACTATTTATGATAACCGAAGTTGGTGTTGATACATAAACGTCAACTGATAAAGTCGCATATACACCATTACTTGCTGTTGCCCTAATAGAACTATTACCAGTTGCAATAGTTGTTAAAACTCCACTTGCTGTAATAGTAGCAACATTAGGATTGCTTGATGTCCATGTTATTGTTTGTGGTGCACTAGATGGCGTAACACTTGCAGAAAGATTTAAGGTTGCTCCAATTGGCAATAATGGATTACTGCTAGGAGCCCCTGAGATAGTCACCGCCGTAGGAACTGCCGATGTTACGCTGATAGTTTTTGAAGCAGTTATGCTTGAGTTAGATGCAACTGAAACTGTAACTGTAGCACTTCCTACACTAACTCCAGTAACAACACCATTTGCATTAACAGTTAAAACGTTATTATTACTACTACTCCAGTTAACAGTTTGAACCGCACCAACTGGATATACAATAGCACTTAACTGAATTGTACTTCCTAACGGTACTGTATTAGCACCAGACATAGTTACACTAGAAGGAGTAACTTGCGAAGATAAAGTTAAAGTTCCTTCATGATTTGTTCTTGAAATTGCTCTAATTCCATAAGTATAAGTAACTCCTGATGTGGCTGTTGTATCAACATAACTTGAAGTTGTATTACCAACAACAGCGATTAACTCATCAATTGTTGAATTAATCGTACCAGTAGTCGAACGATAAATAGCATACTTTCTAGCGTTAGTAAGTAAATTCCAAGATAAAGTATTTCCAGAACTCGCAAAGCCAGGAACTGTTCCCAGCGTTATCGCTGTTGCTGTTCGTACTGACGGAGTTAATGATTGATAATTCCATAAAGTTCTTAAATTATTTGCATTATAACTTGCATATGTAGTTCCACCATTTTTAGCAGCTAGTAAATATTTATAACTATAAATACATGAGCCTTTAATTTGAGACCACTTAGTAAGATATCTAACTTGCATCGCTGCTTCGTAATAATGGGTTTTCCAAGAATACGTTTCGCTTGAGGAATCAGCCATATAAATACCAATTCCAGAATATAGATTAACATCTTTTTGAGCAACAACCTTTGCCCACCAATCCATTACATCTGCATAAGCTGCTGTTGGATGAGTGAAAGCCCAATATGATTGTGGTGTAATATAATCTAGCCATTCATTATCAACCCATTTTTTTGTATTAGAATACAAGTATGAAGCATAATGTTCTTGACCTGATGTATTAGAACCAATACTTGAATAAGTTCCATTAGCATCATAAGACCCATTCATCGCCACAGAATATGAACCACCATTTCTATAAATTCCAGTTGGCGAAACTCCAAGTTGAACACACTTATTATTATTAGCATTGAAAGTTCTTATTTTACCACTTAATGTTTGGATAAAAGTATCTACTTGTGCTCTTCTCCAGTCTGCTAAAGCTAGTCCAGACGGATTATATGCATTGTATGTTGCAGTATCATTTATTCCATCAGCATAAAAATAGTCATCAAAATGAATTGCATCTACATCATAGTTTTGTAATACTTCCATAACTGTATCATATAAGAATTCTCTAACATTAGGTTTACCCGGATCAAGAATTGTAACTGATGTTCCAGTTAGCAAATTACTAGAACTTGATGCAGGGTTAACAGATGGAAAAGTGTATGAAGTTTTTACACGGTAAGGATTCATCCACGCATGAAATTCGATCCCCTCAGCATGGCACCTATCTATTAGCCAAGTTAACGGATCGAAAGTTCCAAAATTTATATTACTTATATATGATGATTTTGGATTAAGATTTGAAGGATAAAAAGCATCATTATGAGTTCTAATATGAAAAACCATAGCATTTAAATTATAGTATTTCATAGTATCAATTGCTGTATTCATAGCAGTTTTAAATTGAGTTTCTCCATTAATTGAAACATCACCAGCATAAGCTGAAATCCATACAGCCCTCATATCAAATTTTTGCTTTTCATAAGTCGATGGTATTTGAACTCTAGTTGAAGTGCCTCTATAGTAAACAGATGAACCGTTAATAGTTAAATTAGTCAAAGTTGCAGCATTTACACCTTGCAAACTTACACATATTGCAAATATGAAAAACAAAAATACCATTAACCCTTTTCTTATATTCGCCATAGTTAATCCTTTCATAAAAAGAACATTCTCTATTGTTATTATAGCATATTTCAAGTATTAAAAAAAGCAAAATAAATAGTTTTTAAAATGGCTTAAGATTTGTCTTAAGACCAATTTAAGAAAACCTTTACATTAAATGTAAAGGTTTTCTTAAATATATAAATTTCCACAATTTATTCATCAAAACTATAAAAATTATCACTACTAAGTGCTTTAGTAATCAAAGAATACTCAAAGCCTTTGTTCATAAGATTATTGATTATTTTTTGCCTCGCTTGAAAGTCTTTATCTTTTGAATATTTTTTCTTTAGCCTCTCTACTTCTTTTAATAATTCTGGATAGCTTTCATCTTCTATTTCAATATTTTCAACTTTATCATAAATTAAATCACGACTAAAGCCATCTCTAACTAACTTTTCAATTATAATTTTTTTCCTTTTTTTAATAGGAAATTTTTGGTTTTTTTTAATTTCCTTTTCTATGATATATTCTATGTTTGCAAGGTGTAAAGTGGCATCGTAGGAGGTAATCAAGTCTTTAAACTTTTCTTTTGAAATTCCTTTTAATAAGAGTTTTTGTTCAATCGCTTTAGGCCCCTTTTTCTTAACATTCTTTTCATATTCATAAATGCTTTTAGCTAACTCAACATCATTAATATATTTATATTCTATTAAAACATTAAAAACTTTATCTTTTATTTTTTGATTAATATCATGTTTTTTAAAATATACATTAATTTCTTTTTCACTTCGTGCTTGATAAGCTATATATTTAAGAGTTTTTAAAAGTAGCGTATTATATTCTACAAAGTCAACAAATTCAAAATACTCATCTTCTTTCAAATTTTTTCCAACAAATAAGTTGAACTTTAAAACAACATCTTCAGTTATATTAAATTTATTTTTCTCAATAACAACAGTATATTTATCTTTATTTTTCTTTAATTCTTCAACCTCATATTTATTTATCATATGTAAAGCCCTCACCTGCTACCTCATTAGCTTTCACAACAAAATAAAAGGCTTGTTTATCACATTCGTTTATGATAGTTCGCAGTTTATAAAATTCAAGTGTTGATAAGACACATACTAAAATATCTCTAGGTTCATCAGAATATCCACCAACTGATTTAATTATCGTTGTACCACGTCCAAGTTTTTCTTGAATTTCATGAGAAATCAAATCTTTCTCCTTAGAAATAATAAAAACAGTTCTTTTATTATATCCAGAAAAAACTATCATATCCATAACAAAACCACTTAGCGCTATAGAAATAATGGCATATAAAGCCAATTCAAATGCTTTAAAATATATAGCACCTATTAACACAACAATGCCGTCCAAAACATACAACGATATAGAATATGGTAAGTGAGCATATTTAAATAAAATCTTTTGAGGAATTTCAGTACCACCCGTTGTACCATTATACCTTACAACTAAACCAATTCCTATCCCCATAAGAATCGATGCAAACAAAATAATTAAAGTTAAATTATCAGTTTGAAATGCATCAAAATTTATTGTTTTATAAATAAAAGAAAAAAACCAAACAAAAACAGGATACATCAAAGATCCATATATAGTCTTTATAAAGAAATCTTTCCCAAGCAAAATCAATCCAACTAATAATAAAAGAACATTTAATATTAAAATCATGGTCGAAGGATTAATTCCTAGTGCATCTTTAAAAACTATTGCAAGTCCTGAAACTCCGCCAATAACTAATTTAAAAGGCTCTAAGAAAAAACTAAACGCAAAAGCTGTTATAATAATTCCAATTGTTATATAACCCCATTCAATTACTTTTTGTTTTTTCAAAATACCACCTTCTATTTTTTATTATATTCTGATTTTAAAAACGCATTAATAAACCCATCTAACTCCCCATCCATAACTATATCAACATTAAAGGATTCAAAATTTGTTCTGTGATCTTTTATCATTGAATACGGATGAAATACATAAGATCTAATTTGACTTCCAAAAGTATTTTCATTAATTTCAGCAATTGATTTAATATTTTTTTCTTGAGCTTCAAGTTCTAATTGATATAATCTTGACTTTAAAACTTGCATTGCTTTTTCACGATTTTGAATTTGACTTCTTTGGTTTTGGCAAGTAACTACAATTCCTGTTTTTAAATGTGTAATTCTAATTGCAGAATCAGTCGTATTAACATGCTGTCCACCTGCACTACTGCTTCTATAGGTATCAACCTTAATATCTTCCGGTAAGATTTCAATATTAATTTCAGTATCAATATCAGGAGTTACAGAGCAAGCAACAAAAGACGTATGTCTTCTTGCATTGCTATCAAAAGGAGAAATTCTAACTAAACGATGGACTCCATGTTCAGCTTTTAAATATCCATATGCTTTCTCACCATAAATCATAAAGGTAACACTTTTAATTCCAGCTTCTTCACCATCAAGATAATCTAACACTTCAAATTCAAAGCCTTTTTTCTCAGCATATTTTCGATACATTCTAAAAAGCATTGATGCCCAATCTTGGGATTCAGTTCCACCAGCCCCAGGATGCAGTGTAACAATTGCATCGCAATCATCATATGTTTTTGATAATAAAATTTTTATTTCAAAATCATTTAATTCATTTTCATATTTATTAAGTAAATCTTCAATATCTAAAACTTCTTCTCCTGATTTTATCATTTCTAAAAAGAAATTCAAATCTTCTAATTCAAGTTGTAAAGAATTAACAGTTTCTAACTTATCTTTACCTTCTTTTATTTTTTTTAAAATTTTGCTGGCTGCTAGATTGTCATTCCAGAAATTACTTTCATTAGTTTTCTTTTCATTATCCGAAACATTTTTCTCAATTGAAGCAACATCTAAAGCTTTAATTAATTCTTTTAAACGAATATTAAAATCATCAATTATTTTAGTAATTTCATATATTTCCATATTTTACACGCCACAACAATTTTTATATTTTTTTCCGCTTCCACAAGGACAAGGGTCGTTTCTACCAACTTTTTTAGATTTAGCAGGTGCTCTTCTGACACCATCATCTCCTGCATTTGTTGCGATTGGTTTAGCAACTTCTTCACGTTGTAGATTATCTCTAATTTGAGCTCTATTAACCAATTTAACAGCATCTGCTTCAATACTATTAACCATATCTTCAAATTTTTGAAAACCTAATTCTTGATATTCACGCAAAGGATTAATTTGAGCATATGCTTGCAAACGAACTGCTTGTCTTAATTCACTCATTGCATCAATATGGTCCATCCAATATGTATCAACTACTCTTAATAAAACTACTTTCAAAAATTCCTTTACTTCATTAGGATAACTTGCTTGCTTTTCTTCTAGCAATCCCATAGATTTTTGGTAGAAAATATCACTAGCTTCTTCTACAGTTTTATCCTCAAGTTCTTCTTTTGAAATATAATCAAGCGGAAAATAGATTCCATTAATCATATCAAAGAAATGTTTAGAATCAATATAGCCTCTTCTTTCATTATCCATGCATTCAAAAGCCAGCCTTGAAGCTAGAGTCCCCATCATTCTAGTAATAATATCAGAAATATCATCTCTAAATAGAATTTCAGTTCTCTGTCCATAAATTATTTCACGTTGTTTTCTTAAAACCTCATCGTACTCTAAAATTGTTTTACGGTTATCAAAGTTGTTTCCTTCAATTTTTTTCTGAGCACTTTCAACAAATCTAGAAAACATTTTAGACTCTAACGGGACTTCTTCACCTTGCCCTTTTTGATTAACAATAAAACCTAACATTGTTTTAAAACGTTCACTACCAAATCTTCTCAAAAGTTCATCTTCGGCTGACAAATAAAATCGAGTATAACCAGGATCACCTTGACGACCAGAACGTCCTCTTAACTGATTATCAATACGACGTGCCTCATGACGTTCTGTACCGATAACAGCCAAACCACCTAATTCTACAACTCCAGGACCTAATTTAATATCCGTACCACGCCCTGCCATGTTAGTAGCAATAGTTACTGATTTTTGAAGCCCTGCATTAGCAACGATTTCTGCTTCTCTTTCATGTTGTTTAGCATTTAAAACACTATGTGGAACACCTTTTCTTCTTAATAAATCAGATAGTAATTCACTTGTTTCAATTGAAATTGTTCCGACTAAAACAGGTTGACCTTTAATATACCTTTCTTTAATATCATTAGCAATCGCCTCAAATTTGGCTTTCATTGTTAAAAACATTAAATCTGGTTCATCTTTTCTAATAACAGGCATATTTGTTGGCACTTCAACTACATACATATTATAAATATTTCTAAATTCTTCTTCTTCAGTTTTAGCAGTACCTGTCATCCCCGCTAATTTTTTATACATTCTAAAATAATTTTGGAATGTAATTGTAGCAATGGTTCTTGTTTCTTTTTTGATTTCAACATGTTCTTTAGCTTCTAAAGCTTGATGCAAACCTTCACTATACTGTCTTCCATGCATCAAACGCCCAGTAAATGGGTCAACAATAATTACTTTATTATCTTGAACTACATAATCAACATCTTTATCCATTATATAGTTTGCTCTCAAAGCATTATTAATTCTATGCAACAAATCAACATGTTTTAAATCATACAAATTTTCAAGACTAAAAAAAGTTTCAGCCTTTTCCATTCCCTTATCAGTTAAAATTACATGTCTTGCTTTTATATCAATTTCATAATCTTCATCTTCTTTTAATCTTTTAACAAACATATCAGGTTGTCTATAAGGATCTCCTGTATGTTTTGTTCCGCCAGAAATAATCAATGGAGTCCTTGCTTCGTCAATTAAAATTGAGTCAACCTCATCCACAATTGCAAAATTAAGTGGTTTTTGAACCAATTGTTCTTTATATATTACCATATGATCACGCAAGTAATCAAAACCTAACTCACTATTTGTTGAATAAGTTATATCGCAATTGTACTGAGCACGTTTTTCCTCAGACGTCATTTCTCTTAAATTTAAGCCTACAGTTAAGCCTAACCACTTAAAAAGTTCACCCATTTCCCTCGCATCACGAGAAGCTAAGTATTCATTGACTGTTACAATATGAACACCTTCTCCTGGCAAAGCGTTAAGATAAGCTACTAAAGTTGAAGTTAAAGTTTTACCTTCACCAGTCTTCATCTCAGCAATATTACCACGATGCATTGTTAATGCACCCATTAATTGCACTTTAAATGGTGTCATTTTTAAAACTCTAGTTGAAGCTTCCCTTACGGTTGCAAAAGCATCAACTATCAAATCATCTAAAGATGCTCCATTTTTTAATTTTTCTCTAAAATACAAAGTCTTATCTTTTAATTCTTGATCAGATAGTTTTTTATATTCTTCTGCTAATGCATCAATTTGATTAGCAATAACTTCTACCTTCTTTAATTCCTTATATCCTGAATCAAATAATCTTTTAAACATAACTGTACTTAATCTAAAAATAGATTCCTTTCTACTATTTATCTATATACATACTATGAATATAATACCATTTTTATGCTTTTTTTTCAAGATTTTCTATCACAATTTAAAAAGGGTACTTATGTACCCTTATTATTAATTATTAGCCTCAATTATGCCATAATCCATATCTTCTCTTATATAAACAACACATACTTTATCAGTCTCAACATTTAAGAAAATAAAGAAATCATGGCCTAACATTTCCATTTGAGTAATGGCTTCTTCTGGAGTCATAGGTTGAAGATCCACAGTTTTACTCTTAACAAGATTTATAGCATTAACTTCAGATTTCATTTGTTCGATATCAAAATCAGTATCTGTTGCAAAATGAGCTGCAAGTCCTTCACGTTTTTTTAAGCTGCTATAGATTTTAGACTTATGTTTTTTTATTTGAGTTTCAATTTTCTCAACTGCTAAAACAATTGCTGAATAAATAGTTGGAGCATTAACTTCTGCCCTTAAAATCATGTGTTTAGTAGGAATAGTAATTTCAGCAGTCTTATGAGTGTTATAATCTTTACACAAAACATTAACTGTAACTTCCTCGTCTTTTTTAAATAGTCTTTCTAGCTTGCTCACTTCAGTAGTAGCATAATCTCTAATAGCATTAGAAATTTCAAATTTGTTTTTTCCACGTACATTAACTTTCATATTTTGCACTCCTTTACTACCATTATTATACCATTTTTCTTTCGAGATATAAAGAATTTTTTTAGTAATTTATTATCTGAATATCATAACCATCATCTAAAAATTTACTCAGTGCTTCATAGTTTCTTGGAGTAAAATGTTCTTCTCCCCAAAGCAAAATAATCTTTTCACTATTTTTAATTGCCTCAAGTAAAAATTTTAAAAACTTTACTTCTAAAAATCTGTCTTCGTAAAAACATTTCTTAAACTTATAGATTCCAATTAACCTATAGCCAATCAAAATAAATTCATCTTGATAGAAGTTTTGGCATTCACCACACTCATAAACCTTAAATAAATTGAAGATATCTCTATTAATATTTTTTTCACACTTCATATAATTATATTAACATGAAAATATAAGATTACTTTAAAAAACTGACCTAAAAGGTCAGTTTAAACAACAATATTTACAATTTTATTAGGTACTACAATTATTTTTTTTACTGTTGTTCCTTCTAGTAGTGTTTTTATCTTTTCTCTTTCAAGAACAACTTTCTTAACAGTAGCTTCATCTGCTCCAACTTCAATATCGAATTTATCTCTAATCTTACCATTTACTTGAATAACTAAAGTTACTAAATCTTCAACCAACTTTTCTTCATCCCACTTAGGCCATTTAGCATAAGCTAAAGATCTTGAACTTCCTAAAATTACTTCGTTTAACTCTTCAGTTATATGAGGCGCAACTGGATTTAAAAGAATTAAAAATCCTTTTAAATATTCAAGTGGAATATTAGGGTTTTTATAACACTCGTTAATAAAAATCATCATTTGACTAATTGCTGTATTAAATTTTAAATTTTCATAATCATAAGTTACTTTTTTAACTGTTTGATGATAAACTTTTTCAAGATCTTTGTTTTCTTCAGTTACTACTGAAATTTCAGTATATAAACGATAGACTCTTTCTAAAAACCTTCTTAATCCTTCAACACCTTTTGTAGACCAAGCTTTTGTTGCTTCAAGTGGTCCCATAAACATTTCATAAAGTCTTAACGTGTCAGCACCAAATTCATCAACTATATCATCAGGGTTAATAACATTACCTTTAGATTTTGACATTTTTTCATTGTCTTCCCCTAAAATCATTCCTTGATTAAATAATTTTTGGAAAGGTTCTTTAGTTTTAACAATTCCACAATCATATAAAACTTTATGCCAGAATCTTGAATACAACAAATGAAGTACAGCGTGTTCAGTCCCACCAATATATAAATCAACCGGCAACCAATAATTAATCATTTTTTGAACTTCAGGACTAGAAAGATCTAAATAATTATCATCATGTTTTAATAAATAACCGATATAATACCAACAACTTCCGGCCCATTGAGGCATAGTGTTAGTCTCTCTTCTACCCTTTACTTTATCAGCACGTTCAACTTCTACCCAGTCTTTTGCGTTAACTAAAGGACTTTCACCAGTTTTACTTAAAGTAACCTTTTCTAAAACTGGTAATTCTAATGGTAATTTTTCTTTAGATAGTATTTCTACTGTGCCATCTTCCCAAAAAATCACTGGGAAAGGTTCACCCCAATATCTTTGGCGACTAAATATCCAATCGCGAAGTTTATAATTTACATCTGCATAACCTAATCCTTTATCGTTTAGATATTTAATAACCATTTCATTTCCAGTTTTTTTATCTGTGCCATTAATAAAACCAGAGTTAATATGAATTCCATCGCCATCATAATAACCAAGGCTCATATCACCTTCTAAAACTTGAATTATTTCTATTCCAAATTTTTTAGCAAACTCATAATCCCTTGAATCATGACCAGGCACTGCCATTATTGCACCAGTTCCATAAGAACTTAAAACATAATCTGCAATCCAAATTGGAATCTTTTTATGATTTATAGGATTAATAGCATATGCACCTAAAAAAACACCTGTTTTTTCTTTATTTAAATCGGTTCTATCTAAATCAGTTTTGGCTTTTGCAAAATCAATATATTTTAAAACTTCTTCTTTTTGTTCTTCTGATGCAATTTTTAAGACAAGTGGATGCTCAGGTGAAAGTACACAATAAGTTGCTCCAAATAAAGTATCTGCTCTTGTTGTAAAAACTTCAAAATCATAATTAGTATTTGCTACTTTAAAAGTAACCTTAGCACCTTCGCTTTTACCAATCCAATTTCTTTGCATATCTTTAACAGATTCAGGCCAATCAAGCCCCTCTAAATCTTCTAAAAGTCTTTCAGCATATTCAGTTATTTTTAAAACCCACTGCTTCATAGGCTTTTTAATAACTGGATGTTGACCTCTTTCACTAACCATTTTGCCATCAACAATTAAAACTTCTTCGTTTGCTAAAACAGTTCCTAGGTTATGACACCAATTAACTTCAATATCTTTAATTTCTGCTAAACCTCTTTCATATAGTTTAGTAAAAATCCACTGAGTCCATTTAAAGTATTTTGGATCACTTGTGTTAATTTCACGATCCCAATCATAAGAAAAACCTAAACTTTGAAGTTGAGTCTTAAAAATTTGAATGTTTTTATTTGTAAAATCTCTTGGATCTTTTCCTGTTTCCAAAGCATATTGTTCAGCTGGAAGCCCGAAAGCATCCCAGCCCATAGGGTGAAGCACATTAAAGCCATTCATTCTCTTATATCTTGAAATAATATCAGTTGCAGTATACCCTTCCGGATGACCAACATGTAATCCTGCACCACTTGGGTATGGGAACATATCTAAAGCATAATATTTAGGCATAGAAAAATCATCTTTTGTTTTAAAAGATTTATTATCTTTCCAATAATTTTGCCATTTTTTCTCTATTTTTAAATGATTATAACTCAATTAAATCACCTCTTTAAAGCATGTTCTTTTTAGAATTATTCATATATATGTTAATTAAATAATTATTCATTCTAATCACAAAAACAACTGTAATTAAAATTCCTAATATTCTGAAAAATACTAAATTAAATAAAACACCAATCGTTGTTAAAAAAACATAAGGAGCCATTGCATAAATTGTTAACTTCCAAATTTTAACAAGACCATATACTTCACTTATTTCAGGTCTTCCAAAAAGCGAAATTAAGAGTGAAAAAAGCAAAATCATAAACAAAGAATTAATTGCACTTTCAATTAAATTAATTGCTAAATTGTAAGGGCGAAACTTATTATATTCAAGTCTATAAATTTCAAAAATTTCTTCCCAAAATAGATTTTCTCCTTTTGTAGCTTCTGAAAAGTCAATATTTGCTAAACTAGGATATTCACTATACGACAATATTTCAATTTTAAATGGCAATCCATTTACATATAAATATACCTTATCAGGAGATAAAACTAAATAATCTGCATATTTTAAAGCATTTACATTAATATTAGTACTTTGACTAACTACAACTTTAAAAGTAGGTGATACCTCATATTCAAATGTATCATCAAGCCCAAATCGATGAACTAATCTACCATTTATAACTTTAAAAGGAATTGCTGGCTCTCCATTAAAACTCTTTACTATTGAAATTTTTTCAGTTGAAGTTAAAGCAGGTCCAAATCCTACGCTTAAAAATGTAGGAATAACTGCTATTATCAATAATATTAAAATATAGATAATTATCATATAAATTTTATCATTTATATAGTTAACAAGTTCTTTGGGAGAACTTAGTCCGCTATTTATTCTTTTTAAGATACCCATATTTTTCTCCACAAAACATAATTATTTTACCACATTTTCATTTTTTATTCAACCATTATATTATCAAAAAACCCTTCTTTCGAAGGGTTATCTTTTTTTTAATTACTATGATCTATTATTAAATTACCATTACTATCAACATCATAAACATCTATAATCATAGCATTTAGAACATTATTATCTAAAATTGAATAACAATATATTCTTACAGAACCTTTTGAATGTCCTGTAATAACACCATTGTTTACACTCGCAACTTCAGGAGTATCACTTCCCCAAACAACACCTTGATTTGCACCAACTGGGTCAGTAGTTATTGTCCATGTAACTGTTTGATTAACTCCAACCTTATCTGGTCCATTAATCATAATTGATTCTGGAGTACTTCCAGTTGAAGGAGAAACTGTAATAGTTATTTGACCTTTAACATTTGTATTAAGAGTTGATGTTGCAGTAATTACTACAGTCCCAACACCAACAGCTGATACTCTACCACTACTGTTTACAGTTGCAACACTTGTATTACTACTACTCCAAGTAACTGATGTTGAAGCATTGCTCGGAGTGAAAGATATTGTTAAGTTTAATGATTGATACACATCCAAACTATTTGCACCACTTAAAGAAATTGATGTTGGTGCTATAGTATTACCACTTATTGATATATTATGTGTCTTTTTTACATTAGTATCTTGAGTTGATGTTGCAGTAATCACAACGGTTCCAGATTGTAAAGCTGTAACTATACCATTACTATTAACTGTAGCAATCATACTATTACTACTAGACCAACTAACTCCTCCGCTTGAAACATCAGCAACCAAAGTGCTTTGGCCACCTACCACCATAGTAGTAGGGCCTACTATTTTAATTGAAATTCCACTACCGCCAGCAGGTGTTACTGTAACAGTTATAACATCGAAAGGTTTTATTTCTTCTGTTGTATTGTATGTTGCTGTAATATTTGCAACACCAGGCGAAACAGCTAATAATGCTCCTGTTGTTTGATTGACAGTAACAACACTTGGATTACTTGTGCTCCATTTAACTCCTCCAGTTGTTGAGGCTGGTACTAAAACAAATTGTAAATTTTGAGTTTCACCAACCGACATGCTTTCCGAACCAAATATCGTTACCGTAATTCCTCCATCAGATGTAGGAGTTGTAACAGAAATTTCTACTGTTGTAGATATACTTGAATCAATTTTAGAAATTGCTGTAACTGTAGTTTTTCCAAGTTTAACTCCAGTTACCAAACCAGTTTCAGAAACTGATGCTATACTAGGGTTACCAGTTATCCATTGAACAGCATTGCTTGCTCCAGTCGGAGTCGCTTGAATTGTAAGCTGTAAAGTTTTATTCATTTCTACACTTCTAGCATTTTTTATTGTAATACTTTCTAAAGTGTTAGAAATAACAATTATAGTAATGCTATCTTCTGCTTGAGAAAGTACATCTGTAGCTTTAATTATAACAGTTCCCGGAGCTATACCCAAAACTTGACCTTGTGCATTAACAGTTGCGATTTGAACATTCATTGATTCCCACGCAATATTTCTTTGACTGCTAACACCACTAATGCCTAAAGTTATTGTCCCACCTACTAATAGTCCCGAACTAGGTGCATTTGTTATATGTAGACTAGTTGCTTTTTTACCACAACCAGCTATACCAAACATAAGTGTAAGTATTAATACTAGTAGTATAGTTCTTTTCATGTTATACTCCTTTATTTTTCATTACGCCTTTATTATAGCATAAATATATCTTTAAACCTAAAGTTTTTTATTTGGTTTTAAGTTGAATTTAATATTCAAGAAAATATAAAACTCTCTGCTTAAGAGAGTTTGTTGTTTTATATTTTTTCTATAGAATCAAATCCTACTTCTGTTGGCGTTAATCTACCAAAAACATCAATTAATATTTTAACCAACTCTTTGTCTTCATCGATTTCTTCTACACGACCAATTTGATTTTGGAATGGTCCAGAATTAATCTTAACCTTATCACCAACATTAATATCAATTTTTCTTTCTTTAGTAACACCACACAATTTTAAAATCGGATCAATTTCTTCTTGAGATAGTGGTACTGGTTTAGTTCCTTTACCCGATGAACCTAAAAACCCAGTGACCATCGGTGTGTTTCTAACCATAAACCAAGTATCATCTGTTACTATCATATCAATGAAAACATATCCTGGAAAAGGCTTAGTTACAACTTCTTTATACTCGCCGTTTTTCTTTTTTTCTAATTTTATTTCTTCTGGTACTAATACATTGAATATGTAATCTCCCATATTCATTGATTCAATTCTTCTTTCAATGTTAGTTTTTACTGCGTTCTCACATCCAGAATAAGATTGAACCACATACCAAGCTCTACCTATTTTAGAACTAATCATACGGCAACACCCATCTTAGAAGCAATCAATTTAAATAATGCTACTAATTGAGTTAAACCTAAGTCAACAACTAAAAAGAAAAGTGACATAATTAAAGAAAACACAAAAACTGTTACACTGTTTTTAAGTAAAACCCCTTTGCTTGGCCATGAAATTCTCTTAATTTCACTAATTGAAGGCTTATAAAACGGCCAAACTGCTAATAATAGTGACACAGCACCTAAGATAATTAAAATCCAAGCAAATACTTTTGGATAGTCTCCAATTAAAAATACATCATCTTTAATTACTAAACCACTAGTACCAGTGTTTTCACCAACAATTATTAAAATTCCTAAAACTATTGCTATTAAAGATAATAACAACAGAATTAATCCTTCATATTTATATTCTTTAGTAAGAATAGTTAAAATCTTATTTTCTTTATTTTCTTTTTTTTCTTTTTTTTCGGCAACCATTTTTTTACCTCTCCTATTACCTTGTCTCTTTATGCAATGTATGTTTATTGCATCGTTTACAAAATTTCTTTATTACCATTCTATCAGGTAAATTCACTTTACGATCAACCGTATAATTGCGAGATAAGCACTCCTCACAAATTAAAATAATTTTTCGTTTCATAATATTCACCTTTAAGCACACTGAATATTTTATCAAAATATGCGTTTTTTGTCAATGCTAAGATATTTTATTTTAAGCCTTTAAGTTTTGCTCTTACCCTAACTGTAGCATTATAAATACTTTTCTTAGAGGCATTTGTTAATTCCATTATTTCTTTAGTTTTTTTAAACTCCAAAAACTTGTATTCATAAACTGCCTGCTCTAAATCGCTAAAATAAATCTCATCTACATTTATAATTCTTTTATCTTCATTATAGAATTTAACCTCATCAGCTAGGTAATACAAATCCTCAACTAAACTCACATTATAAAAATATTCTTTTTCTTTCCTTAATATTTCCATAAATCGCCACTGTAGTAATTCATCAAAATATCTAGTAAAAGTTTTGTTGTATGTTTCATCAAACCTACGAATTGCTTTATCTAACACTAGTAGACCTTCCTGAAAGAAATCATCGACTAGTCTACTTTGTATTTTAAAAAGTTCAATTCTTTTTTTAATCAAATTAGTGTATTTATCGAACATAATATCCAATGCATGTTCATTGTTTTCGGCAATCAAATATAACAATTCATAATCGTTATATTTTTTCAAACCTACCTCCTAATTATTTTTGATATTTCACAAGCTAAAATCCCAAACGAAACTGAAGCATTCAATGATGTAGTTTTACCTACCAAAGGTATTTTAATTAAAAAATCACAATTTTTTAAAACAAGTGGAGATATTCCTTTTCCTTCAGAACCAATTACTAAAAGAATTTTTCCTTCGTATTTAACCGATTGGAAATCAACACTTTCCTCTTTGTTTTCAGCCGCATAAATCCAAAAACCTTTTTCTTGCATTTTTTTAATTGTTTGATTTAAATTAACTACCTCTACTACTTTTATATATTCAATTGCTCCGGTAGAAACCTTAGCCACGGTGCTGTTTAATTTAACGCACCTGTTTTTACCGACAATTAAATGTTTAATTCCAAAAGCTTCACAGGTTCTTATGATAGCTCCGAAATTATGAGGATCATTAATCTCATCTAACATTACCCAAACTTCATTATCATTTAAGTTTTTTAACTCATCATCTAAATTATAATATTTATAAGGAATAATTTCAGCAACTATATTTTGATGATTAACGTTTTTATATTTTTTAAAAAATTCCTTATCAACATATTCAATTTTTACATCATTTTTTTTTGTAAGATTTAAGACCTCAAAAGCATTAAACTCTTTTGATAAAAAAACTTTTAATACTCTTTCAGCTTTTAAAGCTTCTATGACAGTATTTTTACCATATATTATTTCATTCATCATTTTCCTCAATAACCAAAATGGCTTTTTTAAGTAAATACTCCAATCTATCAGTATCTTCTTTTAAATATAAATATCCAATTACAGCTTCAAACCCTGAACTATTTAAATATTCAGTTTGATCAACGTTCTTTCTATAACTTTGATATTTAAAATTTCTTCCTCTTTTAAAAATATTTTGTTCTTCTTCTGTTAATTCAGCACTAATATTTTTTACTATTTTATCATGGCCTTTTGCACTAAGATACTTTACACATAAATTATGTAGTTTTTTAGAATTGGTAATATCACTTTTTATTAAATATTCTCTAATATAAAGATTTATATAAGCATCTCCAATAAAAGCTAAGTTAGCACCATTTAACAAATCTATTTTCATGTAAGAATTCCTAAATCCACTAACCTTTTTCTATATTCATCTGCTTTTATAAAATCTTTATTAGTTCTTGCTTCTTCCCAAAGTTTATAAAGATTTTTCTCTTCTTCACTCAAACTAGATAAATCAATATTAATCCCCAAAACCCAAAGAAATTCTTTAAAAAGCGTTAAAACTTGCTTTAAATAAGTTGCTTCATTTTTACTTCTTAATATATTGTTAGTAAGTTTTGCTACTTTAAAAATTGTTGTTATAGCATTAGCAGTATTAAAATCATTGCTCATTGCTTCGATAAACTCATTTTTCAAACTAATAAGTTCGGCATCTTTTATTTCTACATCTTCTATATTAGAAGATATTTCTATAGTTCTATAAAGTGAAGTATATGCTCTTTTAATTTTCTCATAATCATTAGTATATTGAGTTAACAATTCATCCTTATAAGCAAGTGTTTGGCGATAAGGCGTATTTAAAATAAGCAATCTATAAGCACCACACCCAATCTTATCAAGTAAATCATTTGCCCAAATAACATTTCCTAAAGACTTACTCATTTTTTCTTTACCAAAATCTATTCTTCCATTATGCATCCAATAATTAGCAATCATATGATTATTAGCAGAAAGAGATTGGGCGATTTCATTTTCATGATGAGGAAACTTCAAATCAGAGCCTCCACCATGAATATCAATCTTTCCTTTGAATATATCATCAACCATAACTACACACTCAGTATGCCAGCCAGGTCTTCCCTTTCCCCAAGGTGAATCCCAATTTAAGCCTTCTTTAGTTTCTTTCCATAAAACAAAATCAATTGGGTTTCTTTTTTTATCATTTATTTCTAAACGTTCGCCAGAAATTAAACTCTCTATATCTTGATTACTTAAAACGCCATATTCTTTTACACTAGAAACATCAAAATAAACATCATTATCAATTACATAAGCTGCATTAAGATCTACTAACTTTTTAATAAATTCAATTATTTGAGGAATTTTTTGAGTAACTCTAGGATTATAATCATACGGCAAACAAGTTAGGCAGGCATTAGTACACAAAATTTCTTTAATATACTTTTCAGCTATTGCTTGTTCAGTCGTATTTTCAAGATTAGCTTTTTTTATAATCTTATCATCAATATCAGTAAAATTTGAAGCATATGTAACTTTATATCCAAGATATGTAAAAAACCTTTTTACACAATCAAAAAAAATTACAGGTCTAGAATTGCCTATATGCATGTTATCATAAACAGTTGCACCACAAACATACATACTAACTTCATTTTCTTTTAGTGGAACAAACTCTTCAATTTTATTTGAAAGCGAATTATATAATCTAATCATTTCTCTTACCTCTTTTAATATTATACTAAAATTATCTTAAATTTAAAAGTGTTTCTTTAAAAGAAACACTTTTAAATTTTATTATTGAAGAATATCCTTAGGAAACCTCATTTTTAAAATAGTACCTTTTGGTTTATTATCTTCTACCCAAATTCTTCCTTGATGAGCTTCCACTATATTTTTCGCAATCGATAAACCTAACCCATTTCCTCCTGTTTGTTGACTTCTTGCTTTATCTCCACGATAAAATCTTTCAAACATATTTTTCTTAACTTGCGGAGTAACGCCGATTCCTGTATCTTTAATCTCACAGAATATATCATCAATTGTTTCATAAGTAATTATACTAATAGAATCATTTTCATTTGTATACCTAATAGCATTATCTAATAAAATAATTAACAATTGTTCCATTTTTTGAGTATCTCCATAAAAAGCTATACTTTCACTTTGAACTTCAAACTTCTTTTCTTGAACTGCTGCAATCTCTTTAAACGGTTCAACAACTTGATTAATTAAATCATTGAAATCAAACTCAGTGAAATTTAATTGTAAAGTTTGATTATCAGTTTTCGCAATAGTTAAAAGTTCCGATGTAAGTTTGCTAAGCCTTGCAACCTCACTTAAAGCAATTGCTATATTTTCTGAAACATCATAAACCGTTTTATCTGATTGTGTTAATATGTTTTCTAATTTACTTCTAACAATTGCAAGTGGCATTCTTAATTCATGCGATGCATCACTAACAAACAATAGCTGTTTATCTAAAACCTCAGCAATCGGTTTGATAGATTTTCTACTAAGTAAATAACTAGTAACAATACTCATAAACATAATTATAAGAATTGCAGTAAAGTAAATTTGAATTAAATGACTTCTTGCATTAACTTCTCCATCAATATTAACCATTAATTGAGCATATTTTAAAGATGAAAAAGTAGGATGAGAGTTAGTTATGGGAATTGTATAAACTATAAAATCATAATTTTGATAATGTACAAACTCTTTTTTATTTAAAATTGTTAAATCAAGTTTAAAAGCATCATCTGAAAGTGAAGATTCAATAAATTCATTAAATGATTCTTCATCTGGAAAAATTCCATAATTGCTCCAATGATATGGAGTTTGAAGTTCATTCAAGCTTGAATGAATTTCTTCACCACTACTTAATAATATTTGATTACTAAGTGGAACAATTTGTTCATTATTAGAATCATCAATTGCTTGATTTATATTGCTTTCATTATTAATGGCAACTGAAGTGTTCTCATTTATTAGATAATCTATGATTCTCGCATCATAATATCTTTTATAAATAAAGTGTTCTCCAGTTGAACCAACTATTTCATACAAAAACACTAACAATCTTTCATCTTTAGTTTTTTCTGGAATAACATAACCATTAGTAGTCTGTCCAATATTTTCAGAAATAGTTTTTCCATAACTATCAAGATTTTTCTTAGTTTCTTGATAAAACAATTTATCAACCGCAAGAACCATTGCGACTCCTAAAACAATAAATGTAAGTAAAAAGGCTAATAAATTATAGCCTATAAATATAAATTGTTTTTTTAATATCGCTTTATTAATTTTGTTCTTTTTCTTTTTCACTCCACATATAACCTACATTTCTTAAAGTTTTTAAATATATATGGTAATTATATTTTTTTAATATTTTTCTTAAATTACTTACATAAACCTCAACAACACTCCAAATCGTATCAGATTCAAATCCCCAAACACGATTAAACAATTGTTCTTTAGTTACAATAATATCCTTATTCTTAACCAAATATTCTAAAATATCATAATTTTTCCCATAGATTTCTAATGGTTCATCATTGATAGTTACAGTTTTTTTAGAAACATCAAATTTCATATCTAAAAAAATTAATTGTAATGTTTCAAATGTGTTACTTGATCTTCTAAGCAAAGCATTAATTCTAGCAATTAACTCATCACGATAAAAAGGCTTTGTCATATAGTCATCAGCACCAAGTTTTAAGCCTTCTACTTTGTCAGAAATATTATCTTTAGCCGTTAAAATTAAAACAGGAGCTTTTGTAAATCTTCTAATTTTTTCTAAAATTTTAAAACCATCAACTTTTGGAAGCATTAAGTCCAATACTATTACATCATAAATATCTTGTTCAACTTGAGTCATAGCTTCTTCGCCATCCCTAATAGAGTCAACAGTAGCAAATTTGCTTAACATTTCACTAATTGCTTTGTTTAAATGTTTTTCATCTTCAATTACAAGAATTCTCATTTTAATCACCCACCAATACAATTATAGCATTTTTCTAGTAAAAAAAAAAGAAAAAAGCAAACTCTTTTTAAAAGTTTGCTTAAATTTTTAACGTTTAGAGAATTGAGGTGAACGTCTTGCACCTTTAAGACCATATTTTTTACGTTCTTTAGCTCTTGGATCACGAGTAATTAATCCAGCTTTTTTTAGAACTGGTCTGAATTCAGGATTAACTTCTAAAAGTGCTCTAGTAATGCCATGTCTAATAGCACCAGCTTGGCCACTAATTCCACCACCTAATACAGAAACAAGCACATCATAACTTGTTGCAGTATTTGTTAAATTAAGTGGTTGTAAAACGTCTAATCTAACTGCAGCTGAAGGAATATATTCAGCAAACTCACGATCATTAATCGTAATTTTACCAGCACCTGGAACTAATCTAACTCTAGCAACTGAAGATTTTCTTCTTCCAGTTCCCATATATTGAACTATCTTTTTTGCCATATTTTCCTCCTTCTACCCTTTTAACTCATACACTACAGGCTTTTGAGCTTGATGTGGATGTTCAGCACCGCAGTAAACGAAAAGTTTTCTATACATATCAGCACCTAATTTATTTTTAGGTAACATTCCTTTAATTGAAGCTTCAACAACCTTTTGAGGTTGCAAGTCTAACATTTGCTTCACGTTTCTGTGTCTTAAACTTCCTGAATAACCTGAATGACGATAATATTTTTTCTCTTCCATTTTATTACCTGTCAAAGCAACTTTTTCAGCATTAATTACTATTACATAATCACCACAATCTACATGAGGCGTAAATGTAGGTTTATGTTTACCTCTTAAAATTGTAGCAACTTCTGTTGACAAACGACCCAAAATAGCGTTTGTAGCATCTACTACAAACCATTTTCTTTCGATATTTTGTTCGTTAGCCATAAATGATTTACTCATAATTTAATTTTCCTCCTAATTTTAAAATCTACGTCAAACCGTGGCGTTTGACAAGAGGGCATTTTGTGGGTTTAAAATGTACTTCACTATTATACTATTATTAAGTGTTATTGTCAATATTTAAATTTATAATTTTGCTAGAAAACCTATCATAAAAAAAGATGCACAAGTTAATGTGCATCTTCTATTTATTTGTTTACCAATTCCATTGCCCAGGAATAATACTGTAAAGAGTTACAGATTTTGAGTAAGCGCCTTTTTCAACTTTAATAGTATAACTTACTACAGTTGAATATCTAGGAATACCAATAACTCTACCAGTATTACTTACCAATTCTGGATTATTGCTTGTGAAAGTAATAGTATAATCGCTATAATTTTTAGCAATATAATATTCAGCCTCAACCAATTCATAGAAATTATTTAACAAATTATTATCTCTCATAGTTTGAGGGCAATTCTTACCACTAAAGAAATTATGAGGTTTAACTCTACTTGGATCTATATTATTAGTAAGTAATAATTGCGCAATTAATTTAGCAGTTTTTTGCCAAGTTAAATATAAATCTGAACCTTGGTTTACCATTGTTTCAATACCAATACTATTTCTATTTCCACCACCATTACCAATATATCCAAAGCTTGAACTATACCAAGTTCTACCTATATAATAATTACCATTTTCTCCAATTACAGTATGAATTCCAGCCGGAGTTATTTTTGAAGTCGGTAAAATTGCACCACCATTTGTAGGAGCAGCTAAAGTTGATTTTTGGCCATTAAACTCCCAATATCCATCAGCACTAATTGTAATTGTTGGATTTGGACCTGATGCAGGAATTCCTGTATCTGTTAATTGATATGTTAAACTGCCATCTCCTGCATGATAAGCTACTTCATCATCTGGAATTTGATGATAAATTCCAGTATCGCCAGCTGAATAATGCCAAGAAGTTCCACCACCACCATTATAAACATAATTTGCATGCATAAAAGCGTCTGCAGTTGATGCTGAGGATGCTGTATCATGAACAGTAATATATTCAACAGAAGTCATTTTTGTTCCAGGTCTATTATCATTAGTCAATGGTGCTATTCTTTCAGTAATCGTGTTTGTACCAAACCAATATTTTGAAACACTTCCATAAATGTCTGCGTAATATACAAATTGATAACCTGTAACTTTTGCATTCTTATAAAGTACATTACCTTCATTTATACTAATTAAATATTCTAATAAAGCATCTGCTTCTTCATAATTTGGTAATACAACTACTTCAACTGTCATTTTTATTTCACCATCAGCACTTGATGCAACCTTAATAGTTGCAGCACCTTCAGCAACGCCAGTCACAAGTCCAGTCGAATTAACTGTTGCAATACTTGGATCTTCACTTGACCAAGCAGCATTAGCAGTTGTAGGATATACTGTTGCTTGTAATTGAATAGTTTCACCAACCTTTATAGTTCCATGTCCTACAGTTCTAATTTCAACTCTATCAACATTAACAACAGTTAGTGTCATAGTGGCTTTAACTTTATTATCCGCCACAGAAGTAATTGTAATTGTAGTAGTTCCTAATTTTTTAGTATTGATCTTACCAGTTTGGTCAATTGTAGCTACATTTTCATTGCTACTTTCAAAAATCATTCTTTTATCAAATGCTTCATTTGGAGCAATATTAACATTTAGTTGATATTCATCATATCCTTCAAGTTCACTTACAGGATTAGATATTGTTATTTCTGTAGGAAGCACAGCATCGCCCCATTTCGCATATAAAATTTTATTTCCAGTAGACCCTGCTGGTAATGCTACCATTGGTTCTCCTGTAAAGTCGGCATTATCATACCAACCACCAAATACAAATCCTGGCTTAATTGGACTAGTAAGAGAAATTTCTGAACCAGTATTAGTATATTTTAAAACTGGAATTCCATTGAAATATTTAATTACATTAGATGTTTGCCATCTTGTTTTATTAAATAACTCACCCATTCTAATTCTAGCAACAAAGTATCCGCCCCAGAAAGTTTGAGCTGGATTAACTTTTGTAATTTCAACATCAAGCACTTCAAAGAAATTTAACCATTTTGAATTATATTCAACTTGATTAATAAAGAAATTAGAATTATCAGGTAATTTTTGATTAGGTGAGAACATTTTTTGGAATGTTGCTTCAACATACCATGCACCTTTTGTATAATCTCCTCCTACAGCTTTAAATGCTTGGAAATCACTTGTTAAGCCTAAATAATTATAAAAATCACGTAAGAATTCATCTGCAAGTTGTTCAACAGTATCATATTTAATATCTCCACCATTCATTATATAGCTAATTGAATATTCACCAGCTCCCAAACTTGCTGCACTAAATTTAGCGTATAGATTTACATTTGCTAAAGTAGTAATAGCAGTAACTTTGTTTGTAAATCCTGCTTCAGTATACCAGCCATCAAAAACACAACCTAATTTAGCTGCCTTTGCTAAAGATAGTGGTAAATCACTTTCAGAAAACTCAGTTAGATTTGAACCATCATTTACACCATCATTTAATGTATATGTAATAGTATAAAGATCTTCAAATTTAGCATATAGTGTAATTGATGTAGTACTAGGCACTTCTAAAACATCAATTCTTGAACCATTAAAGCTTGCATTATCATACCACCCCGCAAATTTCTTGCCATCTTTTGTTGCAGGAGCTAAAGCGTATGGAAATTGTGAATAACCTACACTTGTAAGATTAGCAGGATCGTTAGTTCCTTGATTTAATTCATAATTCAAAGTATATTTGTTCTCAGTATATTTTGCATATAATACTTTATCGCCAATTGATTTAATATGAGTAACTTTATCACCAGTAAAGCCTTCATTAGTATACCAACCATCAAATGTATAACCTTGCTTTACAGCATCTTCTAAATAAATATCTAAATCACTTTCAGAAAATGTTGCAGGATTACAACTTGCATTATCTCCATTATCTAAATGATACACTACATTATATACGATTTCCCATTTAGCATATAATGTTTTGTTCCCAGTACTTCCCGCTACAATAGAAACAACTTTATCACCTGTGAAGCTTGCATTAGTATACCAACCCGCAAATGCAAAACCATCTCTTGTTGCAGGTTTTAAAATAATAGTCGCATCAGTTGTTTTATATGATGAAACATTTAAAGCGTTATTTACACCATCATTTAAAACATACTGAATTTGATATGTTGTATCAACAACTACAGGATCATTTTCTTGCCATAAAGCATACAAAGAAACATTTGATTTAGTCCCTACTGGGATTAAAGTAATCGGATCTCCTGTAAAAGCTGCATTATCAAACCACCCCTCAAAAGTAAATCCTTCTTTTGTAGGAGCTGAAATTGTAAGCGGCAAGTCGCTCGCCTTAAAACTAGCTACATTACTAGCATGGTTAACACCATCATCCAAATTGTATCTGATTGTATAAGTAGGTTCTGTTTTTTTACAACCAACAAGTACAATTCCAAAAACTAATACTGAAAATAAAGTTAAAATTTTTTTCATGTTTTTCTCCTTTTTAAAATTTATCCCATCTCTTCCATTATACCATAAATGCAAAGCATTTTCAATTTTAATGATATTTTTTTAAGTAATTGCACGTCTAAAATATAATCCATCAACTCTTTTAACTGATGTATAACTAATAAATGCTTTAGGATCTATATTTAAAATTATATTTCGATATTTATCAATTTCATAAGCTAGGATTATTGTATCAAAAACATATCGTTTTTGGTCATCATATCCACCTAAAGCCTCATAAATCGTAACTCCGTGAACAAAATTAGAAATCAAGGCTTTTCTTAATTCATCTTTCTTTGTAGTAACAACTGATATTTTTGTAAAATGATAAATAGTATAAATTCTATCTACTACAATTAAAGAAGTTATTAATCTGATTAAAGTATAAGCAGCTATAGCAATATCTGCCCCTAAAATTGATCCAGTTAAAATTATAAAAAAATCAACTATAAAAAAGAATTTTGTAAAGGAAGCACCTTTCTTAAAAGTAGCCAGTTGAGAAATTATTTCTAACCCCCCACCTGATGCTCCTCCTCTTAAAACAATTCCACTTCCAAGGCCACCTAAAAACCCTCCTAAAAGAGCTAAAGTTAAACGATCATCTTTTAAAGCAAGAAAAGGTTGAAATCCTTCTTTAACTAAAGCTTCTAAAATTAAGATTAAAATACTTTGATATAAAACTGCTAAAGCTGAAAATATAGCAAATCTTTTGCTAATACTTTTCCAACCTATTAAAAATAAAGGTATATTAATAATCAAAACAAAATAACTCATACTAAGAGTAATCCCTGCTTTTTCTAAAGCAAAAGAAATAATTTGAGCTATCCCAGTCACTCCACTAGTATAAAAACCACCCATTGCAACTATCCAAATTAATGAAGTTGTAAAAATTGTAGTTCCAAGAAGCATCGTTATCGTAGTTCTTATATCTCGTTTATTTAAAAACGAAGTTATTCTTTTCATATTTTAACTTACTTTCCCACTTTCTATTTTTTTAACTTCTAATATTTCTAAATTTTTTCCATCGCTAGCTGTTAAAATCATCCCTTCAGAAACAATTCCTTTTATTTTACAAGGTTTTAAATTCTTCACAAATACAACATTTTTATTTAAAAGTTCATTAGGTTTATAAAATTTAGCAATTCCTGATACTATTTGATATGTTTTTTCATCCGAAGTTAATTTAAAAACCAATAAATTATCTGATTTTTCTACATTAGAACATTCGATGATTTTACCTACTCTTAAATCAAGTTTATTAAAATCATCTATTGTAATTTCAGGTTTAGCTTCTTCTTTTTCATTTGAAGCATTCTTTTCTTCATGATATTTTAATTCTGCTTCTATATCAAGTCTTTTAAATAGCATAATAGATTCTTTAGAAACATTAATATCTTTACTTATACCGTATTTTAAATTTTCATAAATACGGTTTTCTTCAAAAACATTTAATTGTTCAAAAATTTTATCTGCACAATCTGGAGTTACAGGATGAATCATTAAAGCAGTTAGTCTTAGCACTTCATATAAATTATATAAAACACTATTTAAATCTTCTTTTTTACTTTCATCTTTTGCTAAAATCCAAGGCTGTGTCTCATCAATATATTTATTTGCTCTACTTATCATTTCCCAAATTTCATTAATTCCTGCTTGAAAATGGAATGTATCAAATGCTTTTTTATAAGAAATAATAGTCTTATTTACAGTTTCTTCTAATGATTTATCAAAATCAAAATATTGTTTAGTAGGTTTAGTTAATTTAGAATCAAAATATTTATTAATCATAGCAGTAGTTCTACTTAATAAATTGCCTAAATCATTTACTAAATAATTATTGAATACTTCAATAAATCTCTCATAAGAAAAAATCGCATCATTTCCTAAAGGCATTTCCTTAATCAAGAAAAATCTTAAAGCATCTAGTCCATATCTTTCAGTAATATCTAATGGATAAATAACATTTCCTTTTGATTTAGACATTTTTCCTGCTCTCATTAAAACCCAACCATGAGCTAAAAGCTTAAACTTAATAGGAATTTCTAAAGCCATTAATAGAATTGGCCAATAAACAGCATGAAATCTTAAAATATCTTTACCAACAACATGATAAACTTCATCACCTTCTAGCCAAAACTTTTTAAATAAACTATCGTATTTTGTATTATAGCCTAAAGCTGTAATATAATTGCTTAAAGCATCAACCCAAACATAAATAACATGTCTAGGATTACTTTTAACAGGAATCCCCCATTTAAAAGATGTTCTACTAACGCACAAATCTTCTAAACCTTGTTCTATAAAAGATACAACTTCGTTTTTTCTTGATTCAGGTTGAATAAAATCAGGATTTTCTTTTATGTAATTTAATAGTTGCTTTTCATATTTTTTTAGTTTTAAAAAATAACTTTCTTCTTCAACCTTTCTTAAAGGCTTTTCACAGTCTGGACAAAAACCTTCTTTAACAATTTGAGTTTTTGTAAAAAAAGATTCACAAGAGACGCAATAGTCACCTTCATATTTGCCTAAATAAATATCTCCTTTTTTAAGTAATGCCTCAAACATCTCTTGAACAACCTCAGTATGGCGAAGTTCTGATGTTCTAATAAAATCATCGTTTGTAATTTTTAACTTTTCCCATAAAGATTTTGTATAAAGAGCAATTTGATCAACAAAATCTTGAGGAGTTTTATTGTTTTTTAAAGCAGCTTCTTCAATTTTTTGACCATGTTCATCCATTCCAGTCAAATAAAAAGTATCCATACCTTTAAAACGTTTAAATCTAGCAAAAGCATCACAAACTATCGTTGTATATGAATTTCCAATATGTACTATCCCACTTGAATAATATATTGGAGTTGTTATATAACATGTTTTTTTCATTTTGTTTCACCTATTCTTACTACATCTTTTTTAAATATTTTTTACCAAAGAATATTAAAATTACGGAATTTCTCATTAACATCAGATCTCTTATCCTGTAAAGCAACTTCAAAAGGAACAATCTCTAATTTACTTCCAATCTCACAAATACAACAACCACTCTTGCCAGCTTCTAAAGCTTCAATTGCTTTAACTCCCATAGTTGAAGCTAAAACTCTATCACGGGCAGATGGCTTACCACCACGTTGTACATGCCCTAGAATAGTTGCTCTTGAATCAAAAGGTGTTCTTTCATTAACGATTTTTACTAATTCATCAATTGGAATCATATTTTCAGCTAATATTAATATCGCATGACGTTTAAACTTCGCAGCCTCACTAATATTAGTAACCATTGCATCTATATCAAGCCCAGTTTCTTTTGTAATAACAAACTCAGCTCCAACTGCAATGCCAGTCCACATAGCAATAGCACCACAATTTCTTCCCATAACTTCAATAATACTACACCTTCTGTGGCTATTTGATGTATCTCTAAGTTTATCGACAGCCTCAATTACAGTATTTAAAGCAGTATCAAAGCCGATTGCAAAATCAGTTCCGCTAATATCATTATCAATAGTACCAGGGATTCCAATACATTTAACTCCTAATTTTCCTAAATCAACCGCTCCCCTAAAAGTTCCATCACCACCAATAACAACTAAAGAATCAATTCCTAATTCTCTTAAGTTATCATATGATGCTTCTAAAACTTCTTTTTCCGCAAATCTTTTTAATCTAGCTGTTCCTAAAAAAGTTCCACCATGATTTACTTTTTCAGAAACAGAACTTCTATGCATTCTTTCAATTCGACCTTCATACAACCCCTTATAACCATCAGCTATCCCATAAACCTCATATCCATAATAAAGTCCAGCTCTAACTACTGCTCTAATAGCAGCATTCATTCCTGGTGCATCCCCACCTGATGTTAAAACAGCTACTTTTTTTACCATACTATACCACACCTCACATTTACAAATTGTATCATAACTTTACTTTTTTTCATATATTTTTTCTAAAATAAACTGCTTCTTTTCATTCCTAACATCAACTCTTCCCCCTAAAACATACAAACTATTTGTTGCAAGTTCATTTTTTATACTTCCATAAACATTAGGGAAAACGACAACATCAATTGATGTTGTTTCATCTTTAACTTCTAAAAAAGCCATTTGATCATTATTCTTTGTATTAATAACCTTTTGTCTATATAACAGCCCTAAAATTAAATAACTTCTATTTTCTTCTAAATCATTGATGCTTGTTATTTTATATTTAGTTTTCAAATCTTGGTTTCTTGCAAAAATATTAAATTTCAAATTAAAGCCTAATGCTTTTGCTTCATTTTCCATTAATTCTTCATATGTAAATTCTTCTTTTAAATAACTCATCTTTTCTACTTCAGTTTTTAAAGTAGTTTGATAGTCAAGTAAGTTAATAATATTATCATATTCTAAAATCATTTGTTTTCTTGGAATATTAAACTCATCTAAAGCACCAGCATAAATTAAATACTCAACAACTCTTTTATTAAGTAATTTATTTGTTCTTGAAATAAAATCAACATAGCTTTCAAATTTACCATTTATTCTTTCTTCTAAGATATTACTAACAGCAGTATCACCAACATTTAAAATCCCAAGCAAAGAAAAATAAATTTTATTTTCTCTGATAACAAACTCTTTACTACTTATATTAATGCTTGGCAATAAAACTTCTATCCCCTCACTCAAACATTCCTGAACATAAGTACTCAATAAAGAAGTACTTCCTAAACTATTAGATAATAAAACAGCCATAAAATATGGAAAATAATGAGTTTTTAAATATGCTAATTGATAGCAAATATATGAATAAGCTACACTATGACTTTTATTAAAACCGTAATTAGCAAACTTAACAATATAATCATATATTTCATTAGCTTCTGTTTCTAAATGCCCTAACTTAATTGATTTAGCAACAAAGTTAATTCTTTCTGTTTCTAAAATTGAAGCATTTTTTTTAGAAACAGCACGCCTTAAAATATCAGCCATTGCTAAAGAATAACCAGCAAATTTCGATGCAATTAACATTATTTGTTCTTGGAAAACAATTGTTCCATAAGTAGATTCCAAAATCTCTTTTAATTCTGGATGTGGATAAACAATTTTGTCTATTCCAAATTTTCTTCTAACAAAATTATCAATTTCATCCATTGGTCCTGGTCTAAAAAGCGCAATTGCATGAACTATATCAATAAAACTACTAACCTTTAGTTTTCTTAAAACATTACGCATTCCACTTGATTCTAATTGAAAAATTCCATTTGTTTTAGCACTTGCGATTAATTTATAGGTTGCCTCATCTTCAAATGAGATTTTAGAGATATTAAAATCTTGATCAACTAATCTATTAACCATAGAACAAACGTTGTCAATAATCGTTAGATTTCTTAAACCTAAAAAATCCATTTTAACTAAACCAATTTTTTCTAAATCTTCAGCTTCAAATTGAGTTTGATAAATGTCATTAGGACCATTAATTAAAGCAGTATAATTCACTAAGTCATCTGGTCCCATAATAATACCCGCTGCATGTACTGAAATATGGCGTGGTAAATCCTCAATCTTCATTGCTACATCTAATATTTTCTTAACAAATTCATTTTCCTCAATCATTTGTTGTAATTTACTTGATGATGCTATTAATTCATTTATTGTTTGATTATAAAAGCTAATTTCACTTAAAATCTCAGCTAGCATTGTGTCATTAACCTTCATTACTCTAGCAATATCTCTCAAAGCCATTTTAACTTTAAAAGTTCCAAAAGTACTAATATGAGCAACTCTATGTTTTCCGTATTTTTTACCAACATATTTAATTATCATATCTCTTTTATCATCTGGAAAGTCAATATCTATATCGGGCATGCTAACTCTTTCAGGATTTAAAAATCTTTCAAATAGTAAATCATGTTCTAAAGGATCAATTTCAGTAATCCCTAATGAATAACTTACCAAAGATCCAGGTGCAGAGCCTCTTCCAGGCCCTACCATTATCTTATTTTTCTTAGCGTATAAAACATAATCATATACTATTAAAAAATAATCAGAATATCCCATTTCAGAAATTATTTTTAATTCATGTAATAATCTTTCTTTATAAACTAAAGGGTTTTTATTCTTATTCTTTAACCTTTTATTTAATCCTAGTTTACATAAATCAAAAAGATAAGTTTTACTATCTAAATCAGCCTTAAATTTAGGTAAATAATGTTTGCTTAAATCAAGTTCTACATCACAAAGGTCAGCTATTTTTCTAGTATTAGCAAGCATATCTTGATAATTTTTAAATTTAAATTGCGCTTCTTCTTTACTAAGTAAAAATGAATTTTTTTCCTTTTCTGTATAAGTATAACTATTTAAGCCTAAATCAATACATCTTAATACTTGATATGCTTCAAAATCTTCTTCAACTAAAAAGTTAGTTTTATTTAAAGCTACTTTTTTAATATTATTTTTTTTAAAAAAATTATTAACTAATTCAAAACTATTTAGATTTTTTTCATCTTGAAAATCCCAGCCTAAATATAATTCATTAAACGTTTCCTTATATTCATTAAGTAGTTCTAAAGCATTATTTAAATTATCATTTAATAAAAACTTAACAACCTCATTTTCATCTCCAGGAATAACTGTAATTAAATCATAATTAGCAGTTTTTAAAAACTCTAAATTTAAAACACTCAAACTTTCTCTTGAGGCAATCTTTAATAAATTCTTATATCCCTCAATGTTTTTTGCAAAAAACAAAATATATGAATCAAAATTTCCTTTTGATTCAAGATGGGCTTTCAGTCCAAAAAGAGGCTTTATGTTCTCTTTTTTACATGCTTCATAAAACTTGACAGCCCCATGCATATTAGTATCAGTTATCGCTAAAGCATCTAGTTTATATTCTTTAGCTTTTAAGATAAGTTCACTTATCTTAACTGTACTATTTAGCATACTGTATTCACTTTGAATATAAAGATTAACAAACATAATTTTACTCACTAAATAATATTTTTATCTATCAATTAGTATAGCACAATTAACGTAGTTTAGCAATAAATCCAAAAAAATAAAAGGTGCAATTAAATTACACCTTTTTAAAGATTTTCTTCTTTATTAAAAACATTATAAGAAAACTTACCCCTGCACTAAAAAGTGCTATAAGAAGTGTTCCTGTTTTAAAATTATTTTTATTTAGCTCAATAATATTATTTCCACTACTAACACTACTAAGCGTTGAAGTCTTAAAATCAAGTAAAAACTCTTCTAATTGGTTTGAACTCTTAAGAATTTCAAAACTAGCTATCTTACAAGAATCACTAGCATCAATTGAAATTTTTGCTAGTTCTAAACTAACCAATTTTTTATTCCCATAATCACAAAGCAAACTAATACTTCCCTCATAATTTGCTTTTTCTAGCCCTTCAAAATATATCATTTGATTATATAAAGAGATTCTTTTTTTATAATTATTTAAACTAGAAGTTAAAGAAATTTCTAAATATCTTGCACAGTTTTCTAAATCTATCAGTGAAATTTGAAGTTTTTTATTTTCAATTCTTGAATTAAGAGAAACTAAATCCTTTAAAATTCTAATTTTTAAATATTTATCCAAATTAATAATTTGATTATACTTTTCTTTTTCTAAATATACTTTAGAAATATGAAGTTTATAAACCCCACTTTCATTATATTTAGGTAACTCTAGAGTTACAACTCCTTCTAATACTGTAAAATTACTTTCAAAATTATTATTAACAATAAATCCTTTAACTTCCCAATCATCTAAATTTGATAGAGTAATATTAATTTTTATATCTTGACCTTTTAAAAATTCATAATCCCAGTCTAAATAAAAATCTTCATTATATTTCACTGCTAAATTTTCTATCAAAAAATTTACTTCATGAGTTTGATTTAAACCACTCAAAATCAATTTATTTTGATTTAATTTATTTACAGCATGATTGTTTTCAACTCCTACACCATTCAAACTAGCATCGCCTGAAAAAAACAAATTATATCCTAAAGGATAAACTTCACCTTCTCTAACATTTACTCTTAATGGTACTACAACCGTCTTTTCTAATTCTAATAAATCTAGATTCCCTGACTTATATTTTTCAACACTTTTATATTCACCAAATACATTTTCACTAAAATAATCGTTATTAGTACTTTCAAACAATTTTAATGTTTTAAAAAGACCTAAAACTTCATTTTTATCTTCTTCTAAACCAAAAATTACTTCTTGATCAAAATTATCCAAATGATATATTTCTATTTCTTTTAGGTAGATTTCTTCTTCTGAAAAATAAAGTCTTAAATTCTCATAATCTGTATAATAGATTATTTCTGATAAATCTCTATCAATTTCAATATCTTCTTCTTTTAAAGCTGTAAAAGGATTATATAAAAGCAAACTATTATTTTCCAAAACTAATAGTTTGTTTGCTTTTGTTTTGAAAGCATAATTTATATTTGAAGACTCAAAATAGTAATTACAATGTAAATCCTCATCGAATGAAGCTATTACATTATCACCTACTATAACTATATCTTCTTCAAAATTAAAAACTTTTAACGCGTTTTGGCTAGAAAGTATAATCTTAAAATTAAGTAACTCTAAATCTAAAGAGATTTTAGCTAAAACCATATTGCATTTATTTAAAGCACCTCCATTACCAAATTCTCCTTCTGCTAAATATTCTTTTTCACCTAAAACAAACAAATTATTATTTAAAGCAGTAATCGATTTAAAAGTCTCAGTTTTTAGTCCTCCATAAACATTTAAATCTTCAAATTCAAAATTATTAGAAAATCTAATAATAAAGGCGCTTATTCCAGCAACGTTTTTAGCAGTTAGTGCACTTTGAAATTCATCACCTGCAATAATTACTTGGCCTACTAAATATCTTTTATTTTCATAATTAAACCATTCAATTTTACTTGAAAACTTGCTTTCAAAAAGTTTTTGTTTAGTGAAAGTTTCCCAGTTTAAAGCAATAGTTATTTTATTTAAACAGCCCGTTGCATCAAGATACATTATGATAACTTGGCCTTCAACTTCAAAGACATTAACCGTTAAATAATTACTCGTTAAATCAAGAGTCTTCTTTAATTGCCCCTCTTCATATAAAGAAGCACTTAATTTTTTATCTAAGGAAGAAACTATTTTATAATTGGCAGTTTCATGAACTATTATTTCATTAACTACTGTTCCTTCTTCTTGATAATGATTTTTAGCATTTAAATCAATAACCCCTACATATAAAAAAACTAACACAACAACTAAAAACACCTTACTTTTAAAAGGGATTAAAAAACCTAGCACCCCACCTATTAAAACAAATATCAAAGTAAAAAATACTTTTTCAAGGCTACTTGAATTCTCGTTATCCAAAACAGCTTCTCCATAAGTAATAATGTGTTTAACTTCTTCCTTTTGGACTTCACTAATTTCTAGAAATTCAGAAAAATTAGTTGCTACTTGATAATCTTTTTCATCATAACACAAATCGCTAACAACAAAATTAATACTTTCTTCTTCCCCTTCGTTACTAACAAGTCTAAAAGTATAATTGCCATCTTTTTTTATTATATGATTATTTTCAATTAAAGCATTGTTTAAATATCCAATCCCATTAAAAGACAAACTAATATCATTGTTATAAACTTCACCATTTTTCAAAGAAATTTTAGGTTTAACATACACATTGCTTTTATAATAAACAACTACACCTCCTAAATAATATTTTATTTTAAAACTATAATTTCCAAAATTTATATATCTATTTGGATTAATACCTATTTTATGAGCTAGACCATTATTTATAAAAACACTGTAATTTTCATAATTATAGTTATTATTTTCTATCGATGCTTCTTTTACTATTTTGATATAAGTTAAATCAAAACGATAATTAAGATATTTTCCATCTTCTACTACACTTCTATAAACTATTTTTATTTGTTCTCCAACTTCATTAATTTGATAAATGCTATCTAAATTACTAACATTATATCGATAATGGAACCTAGTTTCATCGCTTTTACTGAATTTGACAACATTAATTATAAAAGAAGTCTTATAACTACCATAACATAAAAGAAAATCACCTCTACCATCGACTCTAATTAAAGGATCTATAATACTAGAAACTATTTCATCATGCATCCAAACATAGGTGGTTCTTGCTTCATAGATATTGTCTTGATATTTTTCAATATAGAAACTCCAATAACTGCCTACTTTTTCTTTCCTTAATATTATAACTCCACTAGCATCTACATAAATATCATGTATTTGCCAGAAAGAATCTATTCTTACATAATCTACCATTCCAGAAATTCCATCTACTTTTATTAATGCAGTAAAAGTATAATCTGAATTAAAATAATAATTACCACTGTTACCTGCAAATTTAACCACACCATATAAATCATCATCATTAAATTCAACTTCTATAATTGAATTTAATCCATTATTTCCAAAAACACTTTCACTAACAACATTTAAATTATAATAATTTAATTCTTTATAATGAATTAAACGATTAGGACTATTTTTTAACCTTCTAGTTTCGCAAATATTCAATCTTTCATCATTTAAGTTAATAGCATAAATTTCAGAAGTTACATTTTCCTCATAAATAATTGATCTAACAATTTGATTAGATTTTGTTATTTCTAAAATCCAACTATTCATATTATCATTTTTAAAATGTTTTCCACCTAAAATTATACTATTAAAAGTTAGAGTTGCATCATTAAAAGTTGATTCAATCTCAAATTTTCTCTCCCAAATCTTTTGATCATCTTGATAATATGCAAGATATGCTAAGGGCCATCTTTCTTGTCTAGGCATAGGATTATTATAATTATTATCAACCTCACCAATTCTATAATATTCAGTTTGACTTACATAAATAACCTTTTTAATTAAAATTGAATCATTACTATTATAAAATTTATTTTCAGTTTTACTATAACCTTCTTTTAAAACATTGTCATTTACAATATAAACATTAGTTCCAACAAACATATTTAGTTCATTAGAAAAGTATGTAGCTTGGTAATTACCTGGCAAATTAAAATTTACATTATTTTCTACTAATACTAAATCATTCCTTTCTAAATCGCCTTGGTCACCCACTCCAGTTGGGATTATAATATCGCTATATGCACTTACTCCTTGAAAATTAATAAAAAACATCATTGTTAATAATATTAAAATTTTTTTCATAAAAACACCTCTACTATTATATTAGTAGAGGTGACCTATTTTTACTTTTTTATTTTATTCACTAATTAATGCCATTGTATCTCTGGCAATCATTATCTCTTCATTTGTTGGGATAACATAAACTGCAATTTTTGAATCACTCGTTGAAATTAATGCTTCGCCTTTACATTTCTCATTAGCTTCTTCATTAAGTTTAACTCCTAAAATTTCTAATCTTTCCATAATCTTTTTACGGCATCTTCTAGAATTTTCACCAATTCCTGCTGTAAATACTAAAACATCAATTCCTTCCATGAAAACATAGTAACTTCCAACAAAGTCAGCAATTCTTTTATATTGTAAGTCTAGTGCAAGCCTTGCTTTAGCATCTCCTTTTTTTACGCCTTCTTCTAAATCTCTAGAATCATTAGAAATTCCAGAAATACCTAAATATCCACTTCCTTTATTCAAAATATTAACTATTTCTTTAGCAGTTAGTTTTTCTTTTGTTGCGATAAATTCAACTACAGCTGGATCAATATCCCCACTTCTAGTTCCCATCGGAATACCACCTAGCGGAGTAAGCCCCATTGATGTATCTACGCATTTACCATCTTTAATAGCACATAATGATGCTCCATTTCCTAAATGTAGTGTAACTATCTTCAAATCTTTTTTATCTTTTTTATGTAATATTGCAGCTCTTTGTGAAACATAATCATGGCTTGTTCCATGAAAGCCATATTTTCTAACGCGATAATTTTCATACCAGGCATAAGGTAAGGCATACATAAACGCTTCTGGTTCCATAGTTTGATGGAAAGCTGTATCAAATACTACAACTGAAGGAGTATTAGGCATAACCTCCATAAAAGCTCTAATTCCAATTAAGTGAGCAGGATTGTGAAGGGGAGCTAAATCACAAAGTGATTCAATTTTTTCTAGTACATCTTCATCAACTAAAGCTGACTTAGGAAAATATTCACCACCATGAACTATTCTATGACCAACTCCTGCTATTTCATTTAAATTTTCAACTATTTTTAAATCAATTAAATCTTCAAGCAAAATACTAACAGCTTTAGCATGGTTTTTAATATGCAGTGTTTCATTTTTAAGTTCTTTTTTTTCACCATTATCTAAAATTGAATAAATTTTAAAAACCGCATCCTTTGAACCAATTCTTTCAAATTGACCCTCAGCAATGTATTTTTCTTGAGGCATGTTCACCAATTTAAATTTAAGCGATGATGAACCAGCATTCACGGCCATAATTTTTTTCATTATTTAATTCTCCTTTATTTTAAACATATTTATATTTATTATTAAATTAATTTTCCCTTTATCTTTAAATACCTTAGATATTATAACATAAACCTTTTGAAAAGTTAAGCCTTAAAAGAATTATCTTTTAAACTTTTTAATTATTAATTTTCTTTTTTCCTTGAAATGCAATTTCTTTTTAGTTATAATTATTTTATGAATAAACTAACAATTTTTTTAATTAAAAAATATCAATCTTTAAAAAACCCTAAAAGAAAAACATGTAGGTTTTATCCTACATGTTCTAATTACGCTTTAGAAGCATTTTATAAATTTAGATTTTTTAAAGCTTTTTTTCTAACTTTTTTTAGAATACTTAAATGTAATCCTTTTTCAAAAGGAGGATATGACCCAGTTCCTAAAAATAGACTAGAAAAAGATTTAGAAAATTATTTCCCAGAGTTTTTTGAATAAATTAAAGATTTCTACAAAAAAGTTTTTAATTGCATTAAAGACTTTTTTTATTATATTTGGCTTTTCTTCACTTATTGTCTCAGTTAAAATTATTTTTAGATCTTTTATTTCTTCATCTATTAATAATCTAACAAAATATTCATCTTGACCTTCTACATTACTATATCCATCATATAAAATCTCGATTGTTGCAAAAGATGAAATTTGATTTTCTATTTTCAAATTACTAATTATATTTTCAAGCGTAGGCTTTTGATTAGTAAAGGTCAGATTAACAATTAATGGATCAATCACAAAAATAGGTGCCTCATTATCTATAACTTTAATATAACAAGCATATGTTACTTTATTACCTGATTTATCACTTGCTTCAAGACAAACATACCATTCTCCAACCTTGGAAGCATTATTATAATATGCGTTCTCATTAACTATTAAACTATCACTTACATCTAAATCTATTTCATCATACGCACTAAAATTACTTATTATATCTATATCAGTTAGCATCTCTTCTTTTGTGGTTGTAATTAGACTTGGTCCGACAATTATAGGCGCTACATTATCTTTATTATATACAAACAAAGCAAATTCAATTTCATTTTCTACACTATCGCTAACTCTAAACATAATTTCCCATAGCCCACACTTATCATAATTAGGAGTATAATAATCATATGCTACATAAATCCCCTCACTCACATCACCATCTGTATAATCATATGCCATAAGTTTAGATCTAAAATTATTAACATTAAAAACTTCTCCTACCTCTTTTGTAAGATAAGCATATTTTGTTGATACTTCTTGATATCCATGATTTATTCCATTATATATAATTGTTGAATAATTTGAAGGCACACTATTTCCTTCAATCATTATTAAATCATCTTCTACTTCACCACCAAAGGCACTTTCTTCTCCTAAAAAATCAATGGTTATAACTATATAAGAAACATTTGATAAAGTTTTAAATGTAAAATAATAATTATTTGGTACATAATAAATTATATCAACTTTTTCTTTATTTGCATTATAAGAATACATTTCAATTTCTTCCATATTTGAATCTTGAACTTTACAAACAAAAGTGTATTCTTGATTTTCTTTAACTTTTATATAATTTATACTTTTATATGTTGCTCTACCATAAATACCAATAAAGGCAAAATTCTCATTTTCTAAATAACTTCCACTTTCTGGAATAAATTCCCAATTAGGAATTTGTGCAAAAACTTTTGAATAATTAATCATTAAAAATACCAACACTAAACTTAAAATTATTTTTTTCATAACCCACCCTTTTTTAAAAAAATTATATCATTATATCTTTTTAAAATAAAGGTGAAATCTGTATTTCTCAAAATAAAAAAAAAGCTCTTATTTAGAGCTTTTTTCTTGATATTTTTTATAAATATTATTAACAATTTCTGTCATTTCAGAATATTTTTCTTCTGCTTCTTTAACTAATTTAAATTGTGCCCTAGCCCTTTCTAAATTATGTTGCGGTCTATTTGGATCAATTGAAAAATAATTATCTCCATCTAAATAATCAGTTAGAAAACGCATCCCACATTCTAAAGTAATTACAATAACTGAATTTACCAAATTATCCAATTCTTCTTGTGTTAGTAAATTATGAGTATATTTTAAAAATCCATTCGTAAATTCTTTAAATAAAACTAAATCAAGTTTTACCTTTTCTAAGTCTACTTCATCTTCTTTAGCAGTTGATGCTCCAATTCTTATTGCATCACCAAAATCATATAAAATTGATCCTGGCATAACAGTATCTAAATCGATAACACAAATTGCTTTATCAGTTGCTTCATCAAACATAATATTATTTAATTTAGTATCATTATGAGTGACTCTATAAGGAATTATTTTTTTATCAAGCATATTAGTGATAATAGACATTTTATCTTCTCTATCTAAAACAAAAGAAATTTCATTATAGATATCAAGACCTCTTTTCTTTTTATCAGCTTTTGATACTTCTAAAAACTTTTGAAATCTAACAGGAGTATTATGAAAATCAGGAATAGTTACACCAAGTTTTCTAATTGGAAAACCTTCAAGTAGTTTTTGAAAATAACCTACGGCTTTCCCCGCCTCATAAAACATTTGAGGTTTTTCAATATATTCATATGTTTTAGTTCCATTAACAAACCTAAAACATCTCCAATACTCATCATCAATTCTAACATAATTCTTACCTTCAAAAGTTGGAATTATTTCTAAAGAAACCCTACTAACATCTAAATTAATTGATAATGCTTTTTCTCTAATAAAGTTAGTTACTAAATCTATATTTTTCATAACTACTTTAGGTCTTCTAAAAACTTTAGAATTAATCTCTTGTAAAATATACTTTGCATCTTTATCATAATATGTAGTTATTAAATATGTTTTATTTATATGACCACCACCATATTTTGTAACATCTATTATGCTATCACAAAACGGATAATTGCTCAATATCTTTCTCATTTTCATATAAATGCCTCTTTACTAATTTATTTATTCTTAATTGCTTGCTTAATTATTCTAACATAAAGATAGATACATAAAGCTAATAAAAATACAGATATTATTAAACTAACTATAATTAATTCTTTTGTTATAAAATCAGAATTTATATAATTAGCCTCACTAAGTGCTATTATATCATAAACAATCTGAAAAATCACTAAAAAAGATAATACTGAAACTAGTGCAATTCTTACATATAAATTTTTAAAAAATTTCATTTTTCTTCTCCTTAGATATGTTTCCATTTGATTTTTATTTTATTTAAATCATTCAAAAAATCAGGATAAGATTTTTTAACACAATTAGCATCTTCTATTATAGCTCCCATTGGTAGAACGGTTGCTAAAACACTTAAAGCCATAAATATTCTGTGATCGTTATGTGCATCAAAACAATATTCCTCGTTAGCAATCTTTCCTTTAGAAATTATAATTAAATCATCCTTTATTTTAATAGAGGCACCTATTTTCTCTAAATTTTCAACCATTGCTAAAACTCTATCAGATTCTTTTAATTTTAGTCTGCTAATATCATAAATTTTTGATTCACCTGCTATGACTGAAGCTAAAACAAATAAGATGGGCCCCAAATCTGGACAATCTTTAAGACTTATTTCAAATGGTTTTAAATTGCTTTTTTCAATAATATAGCCTGTGTTGATTTCTTGCACTCTAACATTAGCTTTTTTTAAAATATCAATAATAACCTTATCACCTTGTTTTGAATCATGTCTTAAATTAAAGATTTCTAAATTATTATTAATAGCAGCTAAAACTCCAAAAAATGCCATTTGAGAGTAATCGCCCTCAACTGTAAAGTTTGAATTTTTATATCTTTGTTTACCTTTAATTAAATACACATTATTTTTTTCTTCAATAATCTTTATTCCAAAACTATCCAAAACATGAATTGTTAAGTCTACATAAGATTTTGATTCATAACTTCCTGTTATAATAATTTTTGAATCCTCTTCTAATAAAGGCAGTGCAAATAACAATCCAGAAATAAACTGACTTGAGATATTCCCCTTTATTTCAAAAACTCCATTTTTTAAGCCTTTAGAAAAAGACACACTATCAAAATGTCTTTCAAACTTAACATTTTGGCTTTCAAATATTTCTTCATAAATGTTTAAAGGTCTTTCAAACAGTTTTTTCGTACCTGTAATTTTAGTTTCATCAAAAATAAGCGAACAAATAGGTATTAACATTCTCAAACTAGAACCAGACTCATTAACTGAAAAACTAACAGTTTTTTCAAAAGTTTTAAAACCATTTGATTTAACTATTATTTTATTATCAAATATCTCAAAACTTGCTTCTAAGTTTTTTAACCCTTCTAGTGTTGCATAAATATCTTCGCTTAAAGAAGAAGAATAATAAATACAACTTTCTCCATTTGCTAGAGCAGCACAAATTAAAGCTCTATGAAATAAGCTTTTAGAAGATGGTATCATAATACTTCCACTAGGAATAGAAGGGAAAATTTTTACTTTCATTTTTTTAAAAAAACTTTCTTAAGTAATATTATTTAAAACTGCATCTACAACATCAGAAAACCCATTATTATTTTTCACAATAAAATCAGCATATTTTTCATAAAGATCTTTTCTTTCGTTATAAATTCTTTTCAAATCTTCTTTTGTTTGAGATAACGGTCTTTTATCATCTAAAATTATATTCTCAATATCACGATCTACATAAATTAATAATCCGTTAGCTTTTAATGCATCCATATTTTCTTCTTTCAAAACTGCTCCGCCACCTGTAGCAATAATGATTCCAGATGAAGTTGATTGTTCTTTAATAATTTTAGTTTCTAAATCTCTAAAATATTTTTCACCTTTTTTATTAAAGACATCAGTTATAGTTGATGATTCTGCTTCAGTTATTTCAAAATCGATATCTACAATTCTTTTACCTGTTTTTAAAGCAAGTTGATTTGCAAGAGTAGTTTTTCCACTTCCAGGCATTCCTATTAAAACCAAATTTAAAACATCAAACTTTAGTTTTTTAGTTATTCTTTCAACATCATTTTTATCATAACGTTTATTTAAAAATAACTCTATTGAAGATAACGCTTGATATACTAACATTGATAAGCCATTTACAGCCTTAATCTTTCTTTTTTTAGCTTCTAACATTAATTGAGTGTTATAAGGATTATAAATTACATCTACTACAGTTTTTAATCCTTTTAGTTGATCTAAAGAAATAGCCATTTTCCCAACATTTGGGAACATGCCAACTGGTGTTGCATTAACTAAAATATCAACTTCTAAATCTTTAATTTCTTCATATAAAAACGCATTTTCTTTTTTCATTCTAGATGCAAAATATACTTTCTTTGCACCTAAATCATCTAAAACACAAGCAATTGTTTTTGATGTGCCACCAGTTCCTAAAACTAACACTTTCTTATTTTCAACTTCAATTTTCTCATGAATAAGTAAATATCTAAATCCTTCATAATCAGTATTATACCCTCTTAGTTGACCATTATCATTAATAACTGTATTAACTGCTTGTATTCTACTAGCCTTATGATCACAAAACGACAAATAAGGAATCACCTTTTCCTTATAAGGAATTGTTACATTAATTCCAACAAACTCTTTTCTCTCCATAAAATCTTTGAATTCATAATTATTCAAAGAAATTAAACTATACTCAAGCCCTAAATAATTATGAATCATTTTAGAGTATGAGTGCGTAAGCTTCTCTCCTATTAATCCTAACTTTATCATATTTTACCCCCATTTATAACCATATCTAGAAAAATGTAAATCAACCAAACCAATAGCAATCATACTTTCAATTACGACTCTTGCTCTATGTACAATACATGGATCATGCCTTCCTGAAATAGTTAGCACTTCTTCTTTCATGGTATTTAAATTAATTGTTTTTTGAGGTTTGCTGATTGATGGCGTTGGTTTAACAGCAACCCTTAAAACTATTGGCATCCCATTACTAATTCCGCCATTAATTCCACCGTTATTATTGGTTTTTGTTTTAATTTCATTTTCATAGTAGTATTGGTCATTAACCTCACTTCCGAAAAACTTGGTTATTTCAAAACCTTTACCAAACTCTATACCTTTAATTCCAGGAATAGAAAAAATCAATTTGCTAAGATTTGATTCAATAGAATCAAAGAACGGTTCTCCAATTCCACCTTCTACCCCTAAAATGCAAGTCTCAATTACACCACCTACTGAATCGCCTTCTTTTTTAGCATTTGAAATTAAATCTATCATTTTTCCTTTGACTGAAGCATTTATTACTGGAAAATAGTCCTTATTAAGTTTTAAAATAAGATTTTCATTTAACTCGCTTAAATTATCATCTTCAATATCTTTTATACTCTTAATGTGACTTACAATATCAATAGCTTTTTTCTTTAAAATTTGCTTACAAATACTACCTGCTACAACTAACGCTGCAGTAATTCTACCTGAAAAATGTCCTCCTCCACGATAATCTTGAAAACCTTGATACTTTAACTGAGCCGTATAATCAGCATGTGAGGGCCTAATTACAGTAGCATTATAATCTTTACTTTTAACATCCATGTTATCAATCGTAATACAAAGTGGAGTACCTGTAGTATAGCCATTAAAAAAACCACTTAAAATATTTAATTCATCCGCCTCATTTCTTGAAGTTGAAATTTTATCAATAGACTTTCTTTTTTTTAATTCTTCATAAATCATTTCAAAATCAATTTTGATCCCTGAATTTAATCCATCAATTACAACTCCAATAGCTTTCCCGTGAGACTCGCCAAATAATGAGATTTTTAGATTATTCCCGATTATAGAACTCATAAGCTATTCCCCCATCAATTTATTTTTTAATTCCTCTAAAGTTATTTTTTTAATTATATATTTTCCCGGTAAATTAACTTTAACAATATCTATATATCCATTAGAAGTTTTTTTATCATTTAATACAAGTTTATAAATTTGTTTTTTATCAAACTCTATATTATAATTTATATTCATCTTTTTTAAGATATTTATAACATTTGATTTTAAAGTAGGACAATCTATCATATAAAGCATCCCACAAGCAACTGCCTCACCATGTAATAAACCTTCCATTTTATAATAACTTTCAAATGCATGACCAAAAGTATGACCGAAATTTAAGATTTTTCTTAAATTTTCTTCTTTAAAATCTTTTTCAACTACTTTTTTCTTTACCATTAAAGATAAATAAATAATTTTTTCTAAATCATCTAAATAATTATCTTTTAAAAAGATTTCATATAACTTCTTATCCATAATTAAACCAGATTTTAAAGCTTCAACTAATCCATTATAAAAGTGACGTTTAGGTAGACTTTCTAAAACACTTACATCAATTAAAACTTTTTTAGGATTATAAAAAGAACCAACAGCATTTTTTACATCCCCTAAATTAAGAGCAACTTTACCACCAATTGAACTATCAACCATTGCAAGAGTTGTTGTTGGAATATTGTAAAAATTTAATCCCCTTTTAAAAGTGCTAGCCACAAAGCCAGTTAAATCTCCAACTACTCCACCGCCTAGTGCAATAACATGGTCTTTTCTTGAAAATTCATGTTCCAATAAATATTTAAGCATTGTTTCATAGGTACTTAAACTTTTACTAGCCTCTCCTGCTTTAACTTCAAACAAATATATATTAACAAACTGTTTTTTTACCTTTTCAACTAACTCTTTTGATAAATTGCTATCATAAGAAAGTAAAACTTTACCATAAAGAGATAAATGTTTTCCTAAATTATCTAGCAAATTTTTTTCAATTACTATATTATATTTATTTTCATTCTTTACTTTAATTATCATAACAATAAGTTTATTTCTTTATTTCTTCAGCTGGGCCTTCCATAAAAACATTGTCTTCTTTATCTGCTGAAAGATAAATTTCTCCTCCTAAAAATTTTACTAACACTTTATCATCTAGCTTTTTTTTAAGTCTTCCCAAAACAAAAGCACTACTTGCTCCTGTGCCACAAGCTAAAGTCCAACCAACTCCCCTTTCATAAGTTCTTACCTCAATTGTTTTGGAATCGATTATCTTTACAAAATTAACATTAGTTTTTTCTAAATAAATTTCATGATTACAAATTGCTTCACCAAAAAAATCAATTTCACTAAAATCATCTACAAACACCACTGTATGAACAGTATTCATAAATATCGTAGATAGAACGACTTTTCTTTTTTTAATAACCAACTCTTGATCAAGAAAATCCTTTTTATTTGTATTAACAGATGATGCTTTAGGATCAAAAATAGCTTTTCCCATTTTTACTTTAACTAAAAAAGGATCAAAACTAGCAATTTCTACATCTAAAATACCAGCTAAAGTTAAAACTTGATATTTTTTATCCTTAATTATCGCCTCATCAAAACAATATCTTGCAAGGCATCTAATTCCATTTCCACACATTGTTCCTCTAGAACCATCAGCATTATAAAATATCATTTCTAAAGGATTCGTTTTAACTGCAATAAAACCATCAGTTTGATGTTTTTTACACAAACTAATAGCTAGAGAAGTATAATCTCTTTCCTCTTCTGTTTTAATTATCGCAAAAGTATTCATACAACCATGATATAATTTTTCTTCCATATAATATTCCTTGTTATATTTATTATTATATCAAATTTTATTTTTTAAAGCAATTAGCAGAAAACATATTCATTGATTAATTTAAATAAAAAAACTTAAGATTTTTTCTTAAGCTTTTTTTGAGGAATATGCAATAACTTCAATTTCAATCAAAGCATCTTTAGGCAATCTACTTACTTCTACACATGACCTTGCGGGCTTATGGTTTTCAAAAAAATCTTGATAAAGAGTATTAACAAAAGCAAAATTATTTAAATCAGTTAAAAAAATTGTTGTTTTAACTACATCATTAATAGAAAAACAAGCCTCATTTAAAATCTCTTTTATATTCTTTAAAACCATTTTAGTCTGAAGAGTTATATCCTTTTCAACTAAAGCATTGCTTTTTGGATCAATTGCAATTTGACCAGAAAGAAATAAAAAACCGTTTTCTAAATATATACCTTGAGAATAAGGCCCCAATGCATTTGGAGCCTTGTTTGAATTTATTATTTTCATTTAGAAATACCTATCAATTTCCCATTGATGAATTAGTTTTCTATATTCATCCCATTCAAGACGTTTAGCAGCGATGTATTTATTAAAAATATGTTCTCCTAATGTCTCTTTCATTAAAGTGCTTTTTTGTAGTTCTTTTATAGCATCTTTTAAATTTTCAGGTAAATTCATAATTCCACAAGCTTCACGTTGTTCTCTTGTATATTCAAAAATATTATCATATACTGGTGGAACTTCTTCTAAATTGTTTTTTATACCATCAAGACCTGCTGCTAAAATAGCCGCAAATGCCAAATATGGGTTAGCACTTGGGTCAACATTTCTTACTTCTGTTCTAGTACCAAGACCTCTTACAGCAGGAATTCTAACCATTGAACTGCGATTAGCATCTGACCAACAAATATAACAAGGCGCCTCATATCCTAAAACAAGTCTTTTATATGAATTTACTGTAGGATTAGTAATAGCAGAAAATGCTCTTGCATGTTTTAAGATTCCACTAATCCATTTAATACAAATATCACTTAAACCATTTTCTTTTTTCGGATCATAAAAAACATTATTTCCATCTTTATCAGTTAAAGAACAATTAACATGCATTCCATTACCAGCTTTACCTACAACAGGTTTAGGCATAAATGAAGCATATAAATTATATTTTCTAGCAATTTGCTTTACTACTTGCATAAATGTTTGAACATTATCACAAGTTTTAATAGCTGATTCATATTTAAAATTAATTTCATTTTGACCTGGACCTACCTCATGATGAGATGCTTCAACTGAAAAACCTAATTTTTCTAATTCTAATACGATATCATGTCTACATCTTTCAGAACCATCCAAAGGTGCTAAATCAAAATAACTTCCCTTATCATTAAATACTAAAACAGGATCTCCATTTTCATCTTGCCTAAACAAGTAAAATTCAGGTTCAACGCCTACTAGAAAGTCTTTAAAGCCCATCTTTTCCATTTCTTTTAAAACTCTTTTTAAATTACTCCTTGGATCACCAGAAAAATACTCACCATTAGGTAATTTAACATCACAAATAAAGCGTGCTACTTTTCCATATTCATTACTTTCAAGAGGTAAAATTAACCATGTAGAAAGGTCTGGTTCTAAATACATATCAGCTTCTTTAATTCTAATAAATCCTTCAATACTAGAACCATCAAACATTACCTTACCATCTAAAACTCTTTCAAGTTGTGAAATAGGAACTTCAACACTTTTAATTGTACCAAGCATATCAGTAAATTGCATTTTTATATATTTAACATTTTCCTCGATTGCATTGGTTCTAATATAGTCTTTAGTAATTTTTTTCATTTTTATCACCCTTTTTATACTTATGCTTATATTATATCTTCTTTAGCAAATTTTTACTAGAGATTATTTTATTTTAATTTTTTGTTTTGTTTTACAATTAGGACATTTTCTATTAATTTCATTATTGTTTGGAACAACAAAGATTAATTTAATCCAAAAAATCTTTATTATCTCTTTACAATTTTCACATTCTAAAGTTTTTTTAGATAATTTATTTGCTCTAACAATTAAGACTGTAAAAAAATAAATTAAACAAATACTGATAATTATTATGGTGTCTAAACCAATTCTAAAATATAAAGACATTATTTTCCCTTTTTTATTATTTATTTTTTATTTTTATTGCCACCCACAAACTGGTCAAATTTCATAATTTTACTATGTTCACCAATTGCTACTATTGTATCATTTGGCATAATGAAATCTGCCCCACGTGGTATAAAAAATTTTTCATTGCGCATAATACCTACTACATTTATATCAAATTTATTTCTTAAGTCCATTTCAATTAAACTTACCTGTTCAAAATCATCAGCCACTAAAATTTTTACAAGTCCAAAATCCTGCAGTATCTTATAATAATCAACAATACTATCACTTACTATCTGATTAGCTAAACTAACCGCCGCAGCTTGAGCAGGTAGGACTACATCAGTTGCTCCAATTTTATACATTACAGGTGTAAAATAATCATCATCAACTCTTACTGTAATTCTTTCAATGCCCATTTCTTTTAAAATTATAGTTGTAAGAATAGTTGATTGCATATTACCACCAATTGCAATAATTGCATGATCAATATTTTTAACACCTAATTCTTTTAGATTTCCTTCCTTAGTAGAATCACAAATAAAACAATGTTCAATAAATTCTCCTGCTTTAATTACCCTAGTCTCATCAACATCAATTGCCATCACATCAGCTTTTAAGGCACTCAATGTTTCAACAATTCCCATTCCAAATCTACCTAAACCTACTACTAAAAAACTTTTTTTCATTTTTCACCTAACCAATTATTATTTTTTCTTCAATATATTTAATATCTTCGTCTAACTCTCTTAGGCGATTTTGATTCCAAATACTAATTACTGTTAAAGGTCCAAGTCTACCAAAAAGCATCGTTATACAAATTAATACTTTACTTATTACAGACAAACTATTAGTAATCCCCAAACTCAAACCTACGGTACTAAAAGCACTAACTACTTCAAAAACAGTTTCACTTACCCCTAAATCTTTTTCAATTAATAAAATTATAAAAGATATAGCCATTATATATAACATTGCAAAAACCACCAATGAAAATGCTTTTAAAATTGAATGTTGTGAAATTCGCCTTGAAAATATCTTAGGAGATTTTCCCCTTGCATAACTTATAATTGTAGCAATCAAAACAAAAAGTGTCGTTGTTTTAATCCCACCACCAGTTGAGGTTGGAGATGCTCCAATAAACATCAAAAAGATTAAAATAACATATGCAGGAGCACTTATTTTAGAAATATCAATTATAAAAAAACCTGCACTTCTTGCATTAACACTTTGAAATAAAGCTTCTAACCAAGTTATATCTTTATACATTGAGACTTTAAATAAAATCATTCCAAATAAAATCAAACTAAAAGACATAATCAAAACTATTTTAGTGTGCCTAGGTAGCTTTTTAAAATCTTTTTTTCTAATTGCATCTAAAATATCATGAATTACAATAAAACCAATACCACCTAAAATTACCAATAACATTGTATTTATATTAAGTAAAATATTAGCACCATAATTAATCATACTATTATCAAAACCAAAGATATCAAACCCAGCATTATTAAAAGATGATATTGAATGAAAGGCACTTAAACCTAAAGCTTTAAAAAATGAATTATCATTTATAAAAACTATTAAATTAATTAACATTCCAAAAAACTGGATTGTTAGGGTTGTTATAATAATGACTTTGATTAATCTAATAACTCCTTTAGCTGTATTTTGATTTAATGCTTCTTTCATCAAAAATCTTTCAGCCATTCCAATTTTTAGTCCAAGTAATATAAACATAAAAACAGCTAGTGTTAGAAAGCCAAGCCCACCTATTTCAATTAAAACAGCCAAAACTATTTTTCCAAACAAAGATAAAGTAGCACCTAAATTAGGAACAAATGGCAACCCCGTCACACAAATAGCTGAAGTTGCTGTAAAAATTGAGTTAAAAACTCCTAAACCTTTGTTATCAACAGTTGAAATGGGTAACAAAAATAGACAAGCACCTATTAATATAATAAATAAATAACTTAACAAAATTATTAAATATGGAGATGTTTTACGTTTTGTCATATAAATTTCTCTTTATTTTTTAGATTTCTCTACTTAATTTTTTAACATTATAACATAAAAAGCATTAATTGTCTATACAGCACAATCAACAAAACTCATCATAAAAACAATAAAAATTTTTTTAATTAGTCGTTGCAAAAGTCATTTCTGCTTCGCACACTAATTTTTCTCCTACATAGGCTTTTCCTTGTCCAATTCCTACATTATTTTTTAATTTAATTACTTCAAATTCTAAATTCATTACATCACCAGGTACTACCTTTTGTCTAAATTTAGCATTTCTTATTCCAGCAAAATACGCTATTTTTCCCTTTTGATGTTCAAGCGATAATACAATTATAGCTCCAAGCTGAGCTAGAGCCTCAATAATTAAAACTCCTGGCATTACATGTTCTTCTGGAAAATGTCCTAAAAACTGCATTTCATTGGCAGAGACTGCTTTAATACCCTTAGCTTTTTCACCTGGTATCAATTCAGTAACTTTATCTAACATCAAAAAAGGATATCTATGCGGGAGAATTTTTTGAATCTCATTGCTTGATAAAACCATTTTATTTACCTCCAATATTTTTAAAAACTAAAGTTGCGTTTTGACCTCCAAACCCTAAACTATTGCTTAAAGCATATCTTATATGTCTTTTTACAAATTTATCAGGTGTGTAATTCAAATCACAATCTGAATCTTTTTCTTTATAGTTAATAGTAGGAGGAATTATGCCTTCTTCAATTGCTTTGACAGTAATTACTGCCTCAATTCCACCTACTGCTCCTAAGCAATGCCCATGCATTGATTTTGTTGCTCCAATATTTATTTTGTATGCATAATCTTTAAAAACTTTTTTAATTCCCAAAGTTTCATATTTATCATTATAAATAGTTGATGTTCCATGTGGATTAATATAATCTATTTCATCATTTCTAACTTCTCCTTCAGCCAAAGCAAGTTCCATACAATTAGAAATCCCTTCAGCTAAAGCATCGGGTGCTGTAACATGAGAAGCATCACAAGTTGCTCCATAGCCAACAATTTCTGCATAAATATGAGCACCTCTTTTTATTGCATGTTCATATTCTTCTAAAATTAAAACTCCAGCACCTTCTCCCATAACAAAACCACTTCTCCTAGCATCAAAAGGAATAGATGCTTCATCTTTATTATTAGAAAAACATAAAGCTTTCATAGAAGTAAAACTTCCAATACCTATATCATTAATTGATGCTTCGCTACCACCAGCAAAAGCTAAATCTAAATAACCATGTTTAATATATCTAAAAGCCTCACCAATTGAATTAGTAGCTGAAGAACAAGCCGTTACAACAGGAATTGCTGCTCCTTTTGCTTTAAATTTAATTGCTACTTGTCCACCAACTAAATTAATTAATGCATTTGGAATGAAGAAAGCTGATACCCTATCAGCGCCTTTTTCAACTGATTTTTTAATTTCATCATTTATTGTTCCAAGCCCACCAATTCCACTTCCAATAAAAGTGCCAAATCTTCTTTCATCAATCATCTCTGGCTTAAGAGATGCATCTTCATAAGCTTGAATTGCTGCAATCAAACCAAACATAATTGTTCTATCCATTCTTTTAATTTCTTTTGGTTCTAAATAAAGTTCTGGTTTTAACCCCTTAACTTCAGCTGCAATCTTTACTTTCATATTTGAAGTATCAAACAAGGTAATATCATCAATCCCATTTTTACCTTCTAAAAGTGCCTTCCACATTTCTTCAACATTATTACCAATTGGAGTTACAGCTCCAAGTCCTGTAATTACTACACGTCTTTTCATATTGCCCCCTACATTACCATTCCGCCATCAACATTGATAACCTGACCAGTTATATAATCACTTAATGATGAAGCTAAAAAGCATACTATATTAGCAACATCTTCTACAGTTCCAAATTTATTTAGTGGAATATTTTCTAAATATTGATTAATTATTGCTTCTGGCAATACTTTAGTCATTTCTGTTTCAATAAATCCAGGAGCTATCGCATTAACTAAAACATTCCTTTTTGATAATTCTTTAGCTAATGCTTTAGTAAGACCAATAACTCCAGCCTTTGAAGCTGCATAATTAGATTGCCCAGCATTACCTACCAACCCAACAATTGAAGAAATATTAATAATTCTTCCAAAGCGTTGTTTGCTCATATATTTAGCAGCTTGTTTACTACAATTCCATGTTCCTTTTAAATTAGTCGCAAGTACTTTATCAAAATCCTCTTCTGACATTCTCAAAATAAAATTATCTGCTGTAATTCCTGCATTATTTACTAAAATATCAATTTTTTCATATTTTGAAAAAACTTGATCAACTAAATTAGTTGCTTCTAGAAAATTAGAAACATTGGCTTTTATTGCAATAGCTTCTTTTCCCATTGCCATAATCTCATCTACTAAAGCATTCGCTTTAGCCTCACTTGAATTATAGTTAATAATAACTGTTGCTCCTGCCTCGGCTAGTTTTTTTGAAATAGCATTTCCAATTCCACTAGCCCCACCTGTAACAAGAGCGATTTTACCATTTAAATTTATCATAATATCCCCCTTAATTTTTCAATATCCTCTAAAGAGTTTATAGATACAGTCTCTACATTTTCATCAATTTTCTTTACTAAGTTCTTTAACACCTGTCCTGGACCAATTTCAACAAACAAATCAAATTTATCATCAATCAATTTTTTTATAGAGTCTTCGAAATAAACAGATGATTCTACTTGCATTTTCATCTTCAAAGGCAATTCTTCAATTTTTAAATATTTAGCATCACAATTCATAATAACTGGAGTATGAAAATTATTATACTTAATTTTTTTAAGTTCTTCTTCAATTCCTAAAGCAGCACTATTCATTAATGGAGTATGAAAAGCTCCGCTAACTTTTAATTTTATAAACTTTTTTATAAAAGCTTCTTCTTTTCTTTCTATTACTTCATCTACTGCGTTATTAACCCCAGATATCACATACTGAGTCTTGCAATTATAATTAGCTATTTTTACTAAACCAACTTTAGAAGTTACATCATCACATAACATTTCTAATTTCTCTTTTTCGCTTGTAAAAACAGCTGCCATAGTTCCATGATTTTCATAAGTGGCTTTATCCATATAATATGCTCTTTTTCTAATTAACTCAACAATTTGTTTAAAATCAAAGATTCCAGCAGCATATAAAGCACTATATTCACCCAAACTAAAACCTAAGAATGCTTGAGATTTTATCTTTATTTCTTCTTTTAAAATTTCATAAATTGCCAAAGAAGTAACTAATATGGCTGGTTGAGTATATAGAGTTTGATTAATCATTTCATTTTCTTCAAAACAAATTTTAGATAAATTATATCCTAAAATTTCATTAGCATTTAAATATAAATTTTTTGCAGTTAAAGTATTATCATAAAACTCTTTTCCCATGCCAATAGTTTGCGCACCTTGCCCAGCAAACATTATTGCTATTTTTTTCATAGTATTTCTAATTTCTCCTTGTATTCTTTAACTGGCAAAAACAAGTCCTTAATAATATCTTCAACAGATTTTATTTCTTTAATCATTCCTGATACTTGGCCCGCCATAAATGAACCATTATCTATATCACCATCAATGACTGCCAGTCTTAAAGAACCTAAAGTTAATTTTTCTAATTCTTTAATATCAACATTTTGAGCTGATAATTGTAAGTATTCTCTAGCCATTTTATTTTTTAAAACCCTAACTGGGGCATTAGTAAAGCGACCAGTTACTACAGTATCAGTATCTTTAGCATTAATAATCATTTGTTTGTAATTATCATGAATAGGGCATTCTTTACTGGCAAGAAAAAGAGTTCCTATTTGGATTCCTTTAGCACCTAATGAAAAAGCTGCCAAAACTTGACGGTAATCAGCAATTCCACCAGCCGCAATCACAGGAATTGATACAGCATCTACTACTTGAGGAACTAAAGCCATAGTAGTTAACTCACCGATATGACCTCCTGCTTCAGTCCCTTCTACAATTACTGCATCAACTCCAAGTCTTTCCATTCTTACTGCTAAGGCTACACTTGGTACAACAGGAATTACCGTAATCCCAGCCTCTTTCCATTCTTTAATATATATACCTGGACTTCCTGCTCCAGTAGTCACAACTTTAACTCCTTCTTCAATAATCATTTTTGCAATATCACCAGCAAAAGGACTTAGAAGCATAATGTTAACTCCAAAAGGTTTATCAGTCAATTTTTTGCATAATCTAATTTCTTTTCTAATAACTTCAGCATTTTCACCACCTGATGCAATTAAGCCTAATCCACCTGCATTACTCACACTTGAAGCTAAAATATGGTTAGCAATATTAGCCATCCCACCTTGAATTATCGGATATTTTATATTTAAAAGTTCACAAATGTTTTTCATAGTTTTCTCCTAATGTTTATTTTAAAAAAATAAAACCCAGTAACGCAAGCAAAAAATAAAACCATTAATTTTTTTAAATTTTGTTTTAATTTTTTACATTTATTTACTGGGAAAATAATAACTTAATATATTGTTTAAATTATATATCTTGGAATTGCCCTATAAGACGATATCTTTTATATCTTTTTTCCAACAACTCATGAATTGGCACCTTCTTTAAATCTTTAAAAGCTTTTTCTAAAGATTTTTTAAAATCATTAAAAATTTCTTGATAATTATTATGCAAACCTCCATTTGGTTCTTTAATAATTTTATCAATAATTTTAAATTCATATAAATCATCAGCCGTAAGTTTCATTACTTCTGCCGCTTCACTTGTTTTACTAGAATCTTTGTATAAAATTGAAGCAAACCCTTCAGGTGATAAAATTGAGTAAACTGCATTTTCAAACATCCAAACTTGATCACTTACTCCAATCGCTAAAGCTCCACCACTTCCACCTTCGCTTAGCACTACTGAAATCATTGGAACCTCAACAGTAATTAATTCAGTTAAATTTTGAGCAATTGCAGTTGCTTGACCACGCTCTTCTGCTTGTATCCCAGGATAGGCTCCTGGAGTGTCAATAATAAAACAAATTGGTCTTCCAAATTTTTCTGCTTGTTTTACAAGTCTGATTGCTTTTCTATAGCCTTCAGGATGTGGCATTCCAAAATTCTTTTTTATTTTCTCTTCAATTGTTCTTCCTTTTTCTTGAGCAATAATCGTAATAGGAAAACCACTTAAAGTAGTAATCCCACAAATAAATGATTCATCATCAGCAAATAGCCTATCGCCATGTATTTCAAGAAAATCAGGGAAAATATAATCAATTAATGTTTTAGAGGTCGGTCTTTTTGAATGACGTGCTAAAAGCACCCTATCCCAAGCGCTGATATTTTTAGACTCCATATTAAACCTCTTTTTTATGTAATTTTAAAATTAAAGCAATTGTATCTCGCATCTTATGTCTTTCAACAACCAAATCAACAAAACCATTTTCTAATTGAAATTCAGCTGTTTGAAAGCCATCCGGTAATTCTTCATTGATCGTTTGTTTAATAACACGAGGTCCTGCAAAGCCTATTAAGGCTTTAGCCTCAGCAATATTAATATCACCCAATGATGCAAAACTTGCTGCAACTCCACCAGTAGTCGGATTTGTTAAAACACTTATATATAATAATTTTGCAAGACTATGGTATTTTAAAGCTGCACTAGTTTTAACCATTTGCATCAAAGAAAAAATCCCTTCTTGCATTCTAGCACCACCGGAAGCTGAAAAAATTATTAATGGTAATTTTTCTTTGGTTGCGAATTCTATTAGTCTTGTAACTTTTTCACCTACAGCACAACCCATACTCCCCATCATAAAATTACTATCTAAAGCACCGATTGCAACATCAATACCTTTAATAGATGCTTTTCCACACACAAAAGCATCGCTTTCTTGACTTGACTCTTGGTATTGACTGATTTTATCTAAATAGCCAGGGAAATTAATGGGATTAGTTGTTTTAACATCTAAAAACATTTCTTCTAAAATCCCCTTGTCAACAACACTTTGAATTCTTTCTCTAGCTGATAGTCTAAAATAATAATTACAATGAGGACATACATTCAAATTAGCTAATAATTCTTCATGAAAAATTAATTCATTACAATTTTCACATTTAATGAATAACCCCTCTGCAATATCAATCTTTTTTTTAACAACAACTTTTTTTCTTATATTTTTATTAAATACATCTAATTTAGACTTTCTAACATCAAAAAAATTATCCATTTCTTTGTACCTCTAGTGCTCTTTTTACAAATGAAGTATTGTAAAGCCCTTTTACAAATTCAGGATTATGGATAATTACATATAAAAAATCTATATTTGTAATAATTCCATCAATAATGAATTGTTCTAAAGCCACTCTCATTTTTTTAATTGCTTCTCTTCTAGTAGGTGCATGAACAATTAATTTTGCTAGTAATGAATCATAAAAAGGTGGAACTTCATAACCATTATAAATGTGTGAATCTACTCTAACCCCATTACCACCAGGGAATACTATATTATTAATTATTCCAGGTGAAGGTCTAAAATTATTTAAAACATCCTCAGCATTTATACGACATTCAATTGCATGACCTTTTATCTTGACTCCATATTGCTTAAATGATAATTCACTACCATAAGTAATATTTAATTGTTCTTTTACTAAATCAATCCCAGTTACAGCTTCAGTTATAGGATGTTCAACTTGAATACGAGTATTCATTTCTATAAAATAAAACTTCCCATCTTTGTCTACAAGAAATTCTACCGTTCCTATATTAGTGTATTTTACAGCTTTTGCTAATCTCACAGCAGCAAACCCGATACTACGTCTAACCATAGGATTAAGAGATACACATGGTGATTCTTCAATAACTTTTTGATTGTTTCTTTGCATAGAACAATCTCTTTCGCCAAGTTGAACTACATTACCAAAATTATCAGCTATAATTTGAACTTCAATATGTTTTGGATTTTCAAGATATTTTTCAATATATACTCCAGAATCTCCAAAAGCAGATTTTGCTTCTATTAACGTTTTTTCAAACATCTTTCTAAATTCAATTTCTGAATATACAACAGTAATGCCTCGGCCACCGCCTCCATTACTAGCTTTAATCATTGCAGGAAAGCCAATTTTATTTAAAACTGCTATCCCTTCTTCTAAACTATTTACAACACCATCAGATCCTTCAATTATTGGAACTCTAGCCTGCTTTGCTATTGTTCTAGCATTTGATTTGTTCCCTAATTTAGCAATAACTTCACTATTAGGTCCGACAAATTTTAAGCCACATTTTTCAATAATTGAAACAAATCTTTCATTTTCAGCTAAAAAACCATACCCTGGATGTATTGCATTACAACCTGTTGCTAAAGCTGCACTGATAATACGATTAATATTTAAATAACTATCACTTGCTCTAGAATCACCAACACAAATAGCTTCATCAGCAAATTTTACATGTAAACTATTTTTATCAGCCTTTGAATAAACTGCTACAGTTGCGATACCTAATTCTTTACATGCTCTAATGATTCTTAAAGCAATTTCACCGCGATTAGCGATCAATACTTTATTTTGCATCGTCAATTAACATTAATACTTGTTCAAAGCCAACAGCCTCTCCGTTTGCAACATCAATTGCTATAATTTTACCAGAAACTGGCGCAGTAATTTCATTAATTATTTTCATAGCCTCAATTATACATAAAGTATCCCCTTTTTTTACGTGTTTACCAATCTTTACGAAAGGTTCAGCATCAGGAGAACTTGAAGCAAAATAAGTTCCAACTAATGGTGATTTTACTTCATATCCTATTTTATTTTTTTCTTCTTTAATAGGTTTTTCAATTTTTGGTATATTTACTTGAGTTATCGGCTGAACATTGGTATTATTTTTACCCAATTTTATTTTTACATTATCAAATTCTAATTCCATAGATGTTAAACTAGATTTTTCAAAATCTTTTATAATGACTTGGATTTGTTTGTAGTCCATAACTCCCCCCTGTAAATATTTTAAACAAGTATTTTCTTTCTTTTATTATTTATTATTTTCCAAATATTTTAAAATATCTCCAACTGTTTTTAATTCTGTAACTGCTTCATCAGAAATAGAAACTTCAAAAGCATCTTCAATACTCATAATTAATTCAACAGCATCTAAAGAATCAGCTCCTAAATCATCTTGTAAGTTAGTTTCTTTCGTAATTGATTCTTTTGATACACTTAATTCTTTTGCTATTAAATCTACTAATTTTTCAAACATATTTATTCCTCCAGTTTTATATTTGCATTTTTATTTTAATAGTAATTGCAGAAAACGCAACTACATTTAGTTTACCATATTCATTCAACTTGTCAATATTTTTGTATTAATAAACACTAATATTTAACTATTATAAGCAAATAGTCATATAAATTGGTAAAAAAATTATACCATCTTTAATATTTAAATCTTTTGTATGTATTAAATACTTTTTACCAAGTCTATCTTTAAATTTAGTATTAAATTTTTTTAAAGATGATAGGGTATATTTTTTCCCAGATTTCACTTCTATCGGTGAAATTTTAGTTGGATCTTCTCTGTCTGTTATCAAAAAATCAATTTCCATAGTATTTGAATGATCTTGATTGTCAATTCTTGAATAAAAATATAATTTTTTATTTTTTACTGAAAACATTTGAGAAACAATATTTTCAAAAATCATACCATTATTTACTTCAAGTTTATCTTGAATAATTTTTTTTGCTACTTCTTGATGCATTTCAGAGTTTTCACTAAATGCATGGCTTATCAACAAGCCTGTATCTGCCATGTACACTTTTAAAGTCAGTCTATCTTGATTCATAGTTAATCCAACATTTGGATCAGAAGCATTAAAACACAAGTTAGATATCATTGCTTCGTCTAGCCATAAAAACGATTCTTCATAATCTCTAAACCTTGCATCTTTTGCAAGAGAACTAAAAGTAAATTTTTTTTCATGCTTAGATAATTGTGATGGAATTTCATCAAATATACTTAAAACTTTATATTCATATCCTTTAGCATACTTAGCTATATCATTTTTATAAAGTTTTAAAATATCTCTTTTTATTAAATCAACCTTTGTATAATCAGAGGTTTTTAAATATTCTATTATGGCTTGAGGCATACCTCCAATTAATATATATTGTCTAAATAATTTCATAATTGTAGAATGAAGTTCAGCTAATGGTTTCAAATCATTGAAACGTTGCTCTATAATGGGAATTATGTCTTTCCTACCTAATGCCCAACAAAATTCTTCAAAATCAAAAGGATACATTTTAATCGCTCTTTCTTCAGATGGAAGCAAAATATTTTCAACATTTCTTTTAATTGAAAGCAACGATCCTGTTTCAATATAATCATAACGATTATCTTTAACTAAATGTTTTATTAATTGTCTAGCAATTGGAAACAATTGTATTTCGTCAAAAATAATCAATGAATTTCTTTCATATAATGTTACACCAGTGATAGATGTTAAAAAAAAGAAAAAATTATTAAGATCAGATGCATATTTCTTAAACAATGACTTTATATCTTCACCTGCTATACTAAAATCAATCATTATATATGATTTATATTCGTTTTTAGCAAATTCTTCAACTATTGTGCTTTTCCCTATACGCCTTGCTCCCTCAATTAAAAGTGCTGTTTTTCCATTTTCTTTTTTCCAAACTAATAACTTATCATAGATTTTACGTTTTAACATCATACTTTTTACCTCTTCTATATGTATTATACCTAATTTTTATTTTTTTATCAAGAATTTTTACACGTTTTTTACTTTTTCAAAACCACCATTTTACACGTTTTTTGCTTTTTTAAAACGTTATTTTGCACGTTTTTTATGTTTTCAAAATAATTTTTTCTACATAAATCAAAATATAAAAATAAAAACCACTTTTAAAAAGTGGTTTGATTTGTAAATGGAGCAGGTAACGAGAATCGAACTCGCATAGTCAGCTTGGAAGGCTGAAGTTCTACCATTGAACTATACCTGCAAAATGGTCGGGAAAACAGGATTTGAACCCGCGACATCTTGGTCCCAAACCAAGCGCTCTACCAAACTGAGCTATTTCCCGAAAAGTTTATGATTAAACATAAACCTATAGTGCTTTTACATTATAAACTATATTAACTAAAAAGACAAGCATTTTATTTAAAAATCATTTTTTATGATAACATTATTTTTTCTAAATCAAGAGGATCTACTCTTTTACCATCCTTATAGGCTCTCATATTTCCACCACTAATTTCATCAATTAATGCAATATGTTTATCCTCACCAACTCTTCCAAATTCAAATTTTATATCGTAAAGTTCCAAACCTTTTTTTAATAATTCTTCTTTTATGATTCCAGCAATTTTTTGAGTTAAAATTTTTAAAATTTTATATTCCTCTTTAGTTAAAATTCCAAGCATTGCTAAAGCATCTTCTGTAATTGGTGGATCGTTTCTATCATCATCTTTTAATGTTACTTCCACAAAAGCATCTAAATCTTGACCTTCTTTTGCATATTTACCATATCTCTTCAAAAAACTACCTACTGCTTTATACCTACAAATCACTTCTAATCCTTCTCCAAATGCAGTAGCTTTTTTTACTATCATTGAATTATTATTAAGATCAGATGAAATATAATGCGTTGGAATTCCTAAAGCATTAATTTTTTCAAAGAAAAACTTTGTTAGTTTAAGTCCTGCAAGTCCCACGCCTTCAATAGATAAACCAACAGTGTTTGCACCTGGATCAAATACACCATTTTCTCCAGTTACATCATCTTTAAATTTAAGTAAACAATTACCATCTTCTAATTCATAAACATCTTTAGTTTTACCAGTATAGATTTTTTTCACTTTTTTCACCCTTTATAAAAAATGGCGCGCCCAAGAGGATTCGAACCCCTGGCCTTTTGGTCCGTAGCCAAACGCTCTATCCAGCTGAGCTATGGGCGCATTTATACTATAATATTATACTTAAATTAGGAGTTAAAGTCAAGATTTTTATATTTTGAAAAATAAAAAAAGGCTATAGCCTTTTTTAAAATGACCATAGCCTAAATATCTCTTAATTATCTAGGAGCAACAACCAATACTACAGATGTTACACTTCTATTTTCAGAAGGAGAGTTTGCAGCTGTAAACGAAGCAGTTGTTCCATATGATGAACCAGTTCTAATCATAAGTCTAGTAGAACCACCACCATCCATATTATGAGCTTGAACGCAACCATATTTCGCCATTATTGCTTGCATTTCTTCAACTCTAACACCACTCATATTAGTTTGTCTACCATCAGCAGCAACTATTACAATCGTACCATCTGCTCTTCTTCCAATCATTGATCTTGGATGACGAGCACCCATATCACTTCTTGAATTAATACATGTTTGAGCATCAACTGCAGCAGCATTTAAAATAAATCCACGAGTTGCATTTGTTGCTTCTCTTATGCCTGCAAAAGCACCTGAAAATTCATATTGAACTTTTAATGTATAACCATTTGCAACTAGATTATTTAAAGTAGCATTGTTACTAGCAATTGCAAATTGATTTTCACCAAGTGATGCTGAAGATGCATTAGCATTACTAACTGGACCTCTTCCATAGAAATCAGTTCCACTATTTGCAAGTACTCTTACACCAGTTCCAACAACAAACAATTTACCAGAGCTTGGTTTTGAAACTGACCTTGCAACCGCAGCATGACTTGAGTTATATGTAGCATAAAATACACTAACTGCACCAGTTCCAGGATTTGAATTTCTACCTGTAACATCAAAGATTCCAACTTGAGTACCACTAGAATTATAAACTCTAAGTTTTAATGCTTTTGTTGGAGTACCTTGAATAATTGAATTAGCAGTTCCGTCATTTGGAAATCCTAATGTTTTATAATTAGTATCGCTTCCTTCTGATACAAAGTCAGTCGTACTTGTAACAGTTGATTTATAAACATGAGTATCAATCATTATAGTACCCATTGTTTGATAAGCTAAAGCTCCTCTTGGCCAAATATCATAAAAGTCAGCATTTATTGCAGCTAATACTTTCCAGCTACTATGATTAGATTCATAGTTAGCAGCTAAAGTAGCAACTTGATTCATACTCCATCTTGAAGCACTTGAAAATCTAGTCCATACTACAACTTTAGCTCTTCTTGAAGTATCTACAGTTAACACACTTACTCTTTGACTAACTAGTGAGCCTGATGAAGTATATTTTGTAGTTCCACTATATCTACTATGCTCTACACCATAGCCTAAAGAATTATATGCAAGTCTTGATCCTTCATTATATGTTCCAACTAATCCAGTAACTGTAGTTGAACTAACAACAGCTATTGCAATAGTTCCTTTCCCTTTACTGTGAATTGCAGTAATTACAACATTTCCAACTTTTAAAGCTGAAATTGTTCCATATGCTGAAACTGTTGCAACTGATGCATCTGAAGTTATAAAAGTACATTCAAGTCTACTTAAGGCAGTTCCTGCAGTATCTCTTACATATATTTGATAGCCTGTTGCTCCAACTTTTAATGAAGCCCCCGGTTCAGCTGATAGAATAATAGTTCCAGATGGTACAGCTTTTACTGTAATAGCAACTGTCTTTTTAACTGATGTATTAGCAACTGATGTTACTGTGATAGTTGCACTACCTGCAGCCTTACCAGTTACCACACCAGTACTTGACACTGTTGCAATTCCTGTATTACTAGAAGTCCACGTAACTGCAGTATTACTAACATTAGTAACAGTTGCAGTTATTTGAAGTGGTTCACCTACATAAATTGAACCACTAGTAGGAGACACTGTCAATTCAGGCATAAGTTGAGCTGTAACTGTTATTGCACATGTTGCACTTACAGAATTGTTAGCAACTGAAGTTGCTGTAATTACAGCAGAACCAGCTGCAACACCTGAAACAACACCACTAGAATTTACTGTAGCAACACTTGTATTACTAGAAGTCCAAGTAACTGCAGTATTTGTAGTATTAGTAACTGTTGCAGTTAAAGTTTTAGTAGTTCCTGCAGCAATACTTGCTGAAGAAGCAGATATTGTTATAACAGGAAGTGGAGCTTCAGTTACAGTAACTGTAGCTTGAGCTTGCGTTGAATTATCAGCATTAAGTTTAGCAATAATAGTAGTTGAACCAACTGCAACTGCTGTTACTTTACCATTTGCATCAACTGTTGCAACTGCTGGATTTCCACTTGACCATACAACAGATTTATCTGTTAGTGACGCCGCAACTACTGTTGCTATAATCGTTTGATTAGAACCAACACCTAATGCTAAAGAACTTGGATTCAAAGTGATAGATTTTGGATCCGTTACTGTTATATTATGTGTTGCTTTAATACTTGCACTTACAATTGAAGTTGCAGTAATTGTAGCAGTTCCTTCTGCAATACCTGTTACTCGGCCATTTACATCAACTGTTGCAACACTTGCATTATTTGTTGACCAAATAACTGTGCTATTTGCACCAAGCGGTGAAACAACTGCAGTTAATAATATATTTTGACCATATCCAACATTTGCTGCACCAGTAATTGCTATACTTGCAGGAAGCGGAATTACTGTTACATTAAAAATAGCTTTTTTATCAGGATCTCCAATTAATGATGCTGTAATTTGTACAGAACCACCAGCAACACCTGTTACCCAACCATTCGCATCAACTGTTGCAATTGAAGCATTGCTTGATGTAAATTTAAATGATGCAGGTTCATCAGCTGGAGTATAACTAACATTTAATTTTGCTTTATTTCCAACTAACACTTCACTAGCACCAGAAAGAGTAATTGAAGTAATAGGACTAGCTGAAGTTTCAAGTTCTTTTACAAATAATGTGAATGTTCCAAAAACAGTTAAATCATCAGATAAAGATGCTGTAATAGTAACAATCCCAGTTGAAACACCTGTTACAATTCCAAAATTATTAACTGTTGCTTTTGTATCATCACTACTTTTCCAAGTAAGACCACCTACAATAGCACCTTGATTTGGAGTTGCTGTTAATATAATTGAATCAGTTGTATTAACAAAGTTACTCCCATTAATAATTAATGATGTTGGTGAAATTGTAACAACACTTTTAACTCTAACAACAACATCAATTGACATAGGTTTTCCATTAATTACAGCGATTATTTTAGCATTTCCAGCTTCAACACCTCTTACTGTTCCATTAGCATCAACTGTTGCTGCAGCAGCATTATTTGAAAGCCATGTAATAGCACCAGTATATAAACTGCTTCCCTTTAACACTTGCAATACAACTTCTTGCCCAACTTCAATATTTATATCTCCATTAGCAATCGTATATGTATCTTCTGTTGGATTATCTTCAATTGGATTATCTTCACCACCTGAAGTTGCATCTTCTTCAACAACTTCTACTGTTAATTTTAATTGAGGAGCAGTCCCATTTAATAAATTAATATTTAAAAAACCTATTCCAGGACCAACAGCAATAATTAAACCGTTACTACTAACCGTAAAAACAGTTGTATCGCTTGAAACAAAACTAAACTGTGGTGCAACATTTAATCCTTCCACCCTTGGAATCAAATTAAATTCATCACCAACCTCTAAAACTAAATTGGCATTTTCAACACTTATTGTTGCATCAGTCGTAGTTACAAATTCTTGGCAGCCCGCAACTGTTATAAGTCCAAAAATAACAACAAACAAAAGCATTATCTTTTTCATACCTTTTTTTGCATAATCTTCCAAATTATGCAGTCCCCTTTCTTAAAAATAATCTATTCTTATAATGCACACAAAACTCCACCATACATACTTATTATACTACTTAAAAAAACGATTGTCTATTTAAGAAAAAGTAGGTTTAATCTATATTTAAGATTTAAAAAAAGGCCATTCTCAATTTCTTGAGAATAGCCCAAAACTATATCAATTGATTATTATTCAGTTGAAAATCTTGCATATAAAGTAGTTGTTGTTGAAGCTGAAGTTACTTTATTTCCACCTGTTTCAGCATCATACCAACCATCAAATGTATAACCATCTTTATATAAAGTAGGTAATTCAGTTAATGGATTATTATAATTAAATACTGTTTGTTGGAAATGAGCTGCCCAGAATCCGTTGGCAATAGTTGCATCTGTATAATCAGCAATAGTTATACCACCATCTTTTCTTCCAGCTAAGAAGCCCCATGTTTCCCATCTAGTTGCACCAACAGTTGAAGTAGTACTATGAGTATTATTTAATATTTTTTGGAATTCAGCAACGTTTCCTGCACTAGCAACAGTAATTAAATACTCAACCATCCACATCCATTTATCTTTATAATTAGCATGATTAAAGAAGTTTCCTACGTTTCCGTTATTTGAATAGTTTCTACCAATAAAAGCTTTACTACCATCATAACCAGGATCTCCAGATTTTAGTAAAGTCATACGGCCTAAACTAGAACTTGCATTTGCATTATAGAATGCAGTAAAGTCATCTAGGAAATCATTTACCATTGCTTCTCTTGTTGCATATTTCCAATGTCCACCATCTAAATTATAAGTAAGTGTAAATGGAGAAATCCAACCAGCCCATAATTCAACATCTCCAGTATGTCCAACAGGAATAGTTGTAATAGGATCTCCAGTAAGAGCTGCATTATTATACCATCCTGTAAAGATAGAACCATCTTTTGTAATAGCTTGTAATACTAAAGCTGTACCATTTGAATGACTCGCAGGGTTGTCTTCATGATTTGCTAAAGCACCGTTTAGATTGTAAGTAATATTGTAAGTTGAAATGATTTGCCATTGTGCAAATAGATTTACTTCACCAATTGAACCTTTTTCAATCTTAGTAACTTTAGTACCACCTTCAGCAGCAGTAAACCAACCTAAGAAGATATATCCTTCTTTTGTTGCTGGAGCAAAAGTAATAGTTTCTGTAATTACTGTATATTTAGTAGGGTTAGAAGCAGGATTTGTCGCACCTTCACCTTCTGTATAATTAATATTATATTCAATGATAGTGAATTTAGCATATACAGTGATGTCATCTAATTTATTTATTTGAGTTATTTGATTAGCAAATGTAGCTTCTGTAAACCAACCATCAAATGTGTAACCTAACTTACTTGCATTTTCTAAAGTAACAGGCATATCACTTTCTTTAAATGAAGCAGGATTGTTTGCATGATTATCCCCACCATCTAATACATAAGTAATATAAGCATCAACAATTAATTCCCAATTAGCATGGAATGTTTTATTTTCAGTTGATCCAGTTGCAATTTCAGTTACTTTATTATCAAAAGTAGCTTCAGTATACCAACCTAAGAATCTATAAGCATCTCTTGTAGGGTTAGCTAATGTAATAGTAGGATCCGTAACTTTATAAGTTGCAGGGTTAGAAGGAGAGTTTGTTCCTTCATTTAATACATAAGTAATATCATAATTAATGATAGTAAATTGAGCATATAAAATGATATCTGCAAATTCAGTAATTTGAGTTATTTCATTATCAAAAGTAGCTTCTGTAAACCAACCTTCAAATGTATAACCTGCTTTACTTGCATCTTTTAAAACAACAGGTAAATCTGCTTCTACAAAATATGCAGGGTTATCCTTATCATTATTTCCGCCATCTAATACATAAGTAATATCTCTAGCTGCAATCCATTTTGCATAATATGTAACTTCTTTTCCACCATAACCAGTTGAATAAACTTTAATAGGATCATCTGATGTATCCGGTTGTAGACACCAACCTAAGAATTTATATCCTGGGCGAACAACATGTTCTACTCCACCACAACTTAACATAGATGAATAAGGAGCTGTTAAAATATTAGTTACATCATCAGTTGCAACACCCGGAAGTGTGCCATTTAAGAAATTAAGTTCAATATTTGCAGTTTTAGTTGGTTCTGCAGGTATATTTTGAACAGCAAGCAATGCACCTACTGCAATACTATTATATATTTCAATTAAAGTATCTTTATATTGTGAAGTACAATCACCATGATAACTAATATAGAATGTAGCTGCATCATCTTGGAAGCCAGTGCCCTTACCAACTAACTCATAAACGCCATCAATTGAAGTTGCTTTGAAGCCCATTACACTCCAATATAAACCAGCACGAGCTGTACTTACAAAAATTTGATGTCCTGTCCAGTCATGTATTTTATATGCATCAGCATAAATACGTGTCTTTTCACTTCTTCCTGCTATACCAGCAACAGTAAGTTGACCACCGTTTAGATTATATGTAATATTTGCTCTATTATCCCATTTAGCATATAATTTAACATCTGCTGTATTTCCAATTTCAATTTCAGTAATTGCATTACCTGTCAATTCAGCATTATCAAACCATCCCACAAATGCAGCATCTGCTTTAGTAGCTTCTTTTAATACTAACGCAGTAGTATTTTTGTGAGTTGCAGGGTTATCACCATTAGTTCCACCATTTAATTCATAAGTAATTGCATATGTTACAGCTGCATTAAATTTAGCAGTAATAGTAATATCACCTGTAACAGGAGCCGCAAAGTTATAAACTTCTTCTCCTAAATACCAATCATCAAAAAGAAAATCTTCTTTTGTAGGATCTGCAGGTCTACTAACTGTAGTGTTAATTGCAATTGTTTCAGTTACTAAATTTCCATCAATATTAAATGTAACTACAACAGCCTCAGCAAATAAAGCCTTTAATTCAATATTAGCTCTAACTGGAGCACCAAAGTTATAAGTAGCTCCATTTAATTGCCATTCTACAAATACGTATCCTTCTTTAGTTGGATTATCAGGACGAGCTACTGGATCACCATCATTAACTTCTGTTCCAGTAATACTGCCATCAACATTGAATGAAACTTCCCAAACTGCAGCAACAATTTCTTCAAATTTTGCAGTAAGTGTAAGATCAGCAGTAACAGGTTCATCAAAATCATATGCAACTTCTGAACCTTCTTCTCCTACAAACCAGTCAGTAAATGTATAACCATCTTTAACTGGATCTTCAGGTCTTTCAACCTTTTGGCCATCTTCTACTTCTACTTCAACATCATCTTCACCTTCTACAACAAAAGTTACAATGAACTTTTCAGATTCTACAGCATCTTGCTCAAAGATTGCTATCAAAGTGATGTTAGCAGTTAGTGCAGTAGCCATATTATATTTAGTAGTTGCACCATCTAAAGCCCAATGTTTGAATGTATATCCAGCTTTAGTAGGATTTGCAGGTACTACCAAATCACTAGCTTTTTCAACAGTTTTTGTTGAAACAACAACACCATCTACTTTAAAAGTAACAGTGTACTTAACCGGTTCTTCTCCAGGTTTGTCACAACCTGCAGCAACAACCGCTACGAACATAAAAACAACTAATAAAAACAAAATTTTAAACAATTTAAATTGTTTTCTTTTTTCCATACATACCTCCTTGTATAATGATATTTTACCATATTTAAAACAATAATGCAAGTTTTTGCACTACAAATAAGCCATATTTTAATGTTTTTTAAAAATTTAAACCTCTTCAGTTTCAATCATTTTAATTTCAGGTTTTTTCTTTCTATTATATAAAAACGCACAAACAAAAGTAGAAACCGGAACTGTTAATATTAAAGTAAAACAACCAATTAATGTTTGAACTAGTTCAATAATCACATCTTCTCTACTAAACAACTCTACTGTTCTAACATGAGACATCAAATAAATTGATGTTCCAAGCGCTGTGCCAATATATGCTAAAATCAAAGTATTAGCCATTGTTCCAATAATATCACGACCTATTACCATACCAGATTTAACTGTTTGTTTAAAACTTGGATTAACTGCTGTATCATTTAATTCTTGTAAAGCAGAACACATTGATATAGCAACATCCATTACAGCCCCCAAAGCTCCTATTGTAATGGTTCCAAACAAGACTGCTCTTAAGTCAATAGGTCCTCTCGGAATATCAAGCATCAATAATAACTGATATTCTTCAATATTTTGAAATCCTGTCAAATGAGTTGCTTTTCTTATAATTACCGTTAAAATTGCTCCTAGGGCAATTCCACATAAACACGCAAAAGCCGATGCTAGGCCCTTTTTAGTGGCTCCAACAACAAATAAAATGGTAATCGTCACGGTAAATAAGCAAGTTATCAAAGTCCATAAATAAATATTTCTTCCTGATAAAGCTGCAGGAATATATACAAAAAAAATTCCTAAACAAGTAAATCCTAAAGAACAAGCTGCAGTTATTCCTCTAAAGCCACCAAACACAATAATTAAAACAAGGAATAATATAGCTAACCAAATTACTTTATCAATTCTATGGTATCTATAAAAAGTCCAAGGAATCTCGCCTGATAAGGATTCTTCAAGTTCTGGATTAGGTATTTCTGAATTGTATTCATGCAAGTTGACCTTATCACCAACACTTATCTCATCCTCAGGCCATGAATCGTAAGTATAGTTTAATACTTGAACTGCTCTAGTAGTTTCACCTTTATTTTCTCCCCAAATAATAACACCTTCAAAAACAAGATAATGTCTATGTGAAGGAATATATTCATAATATACTTCTTCACTATCTGGAGATACTTGGTGCTCCCTAAAATAACTTAAATCCTCAATCGATCTACCACAAACTTCAGTAACCTTTATTCTAACTAAGGGTTGGCTTTGAATCTCACCCCAAAAATTACTTCTTACATAATCAAAATTACAGATTACTAAGAAAAGAATGGCAAAAATTACTGTTCCAATAAAAACTAAAACTTCTTTTAAATTAAATTTTGCTATGATATGATTTTTTGTTTTATTAAATCCTAATTTTATATATTCCCAAATTGCAGCAAAAAATTTTTTAACCTTTTCCATCTAAAATCATCCTTTCCTTTATTTTTTATAAAGCTAGTTTATAAGAGGCTGCCATAACCTCACTTAAAGTTGGATGAGCATAAATATAATTATTTAACTCACTTAATTTTATTTTTTTGTTCATTATTATAACAGCCTCATGAATCAAAGTACTAGCTTGAGGTCCTATTATATGAACTCCTAATATCAAGTCATCTTTACTAATTACCTTTACAAAGCCATCAACCTCACCCATTGAAAAAGCTTTTCCATTAGCTCTAAATGGAAATTTTACAACCTTACAATCTTCTTCTATCATTTCTTTTGTTAAACCAACACTAGCAACTTCTGGGAAAGAAAAAACACAAGCAGGAATTAACGAAAAGTTAATTTCTGATTTTTTTCCCGTTAAATGATCAAATAAATAAAATGCATTGTATGCTGCATAATGAGCAAGCATTACTTTACCTATTACATCTCCTATAGCATAGATATTTTCAACATTAGTTTGAAAATTATCATTTACTATAATACCTTTTTTTGTATATTTTACTAAAGCATTATCTAAAGCTAAACTGTTAAGATTAGGAATTCTACCTACACTTACTAAAACGTTTGTTGCTGAAAATGTTCTGCCATCTTCTAATGTTACCTTTAGGTTATCTTCTTTTGTAATCTTAGTTACTTTAGCACTAGTATTGATATCTATTCCTATTTGTTTTAAGTATACTTGAAGTCTTTTAGAAATCTCTTCATCAAAATTAGCAATGATATTAGGTAAGGCTTCTATTACAGTAACATTACTACCAAAAAGTTTAAAAATAGATGCCATTTCAATTCCAATTACTCCACCACCTATTATCACTAAATCCTTTGGTATACTAGTTAATTCTAAAATCTCATCAGATGTGATAACACCTTCTAAATTAATTCCTTCAATGGGTGGTATAAAAGGTTTAGAACCAGTTGCTATAACTATTTTTTTAGCCTTATAAGTAACATTATTTACTAAAATAGTATTCTTATCAACAAAACTTGCTTCTCCATAAACTACTTCAACATCTCTTTTTTTTAATGCATTTTCTAAATTAGAAGTTAAAGAAGAAACAATTTTTTCTTTTCTTTCATATGCTTTTAAAAATTCAAAACTAAAACTCGCATCAATTCCAAACTCATTTAAAGATTTTAAATCCTTTAATAGACTTGCATTCTTATGATATGTTTTAGTAGGAATACAGCCCTTTTGTAAGCAAACTCCACCTAATTTTTCTTTTTCAACTAATAAAACATCCATTCCTTCTTTTTTAGCCGCTAAAGCTATTTCAAGTCCACCAGCTCCAGCTCCTATTACAATTATATCTTTCATTATTCTATATCCTTATATTTTAAAATTGGATTTCTAGCAGCCTTAACTTCATCAAGCCTTCTTACACAAGTATTATGTGGAGCACCTTTTAATAAATCACTAGATTCTCTTGCTTCTTTAGCAATTTTTTTCATTACAGCAATAAATGAATCCAGTGTATCTTTACTTTCAGCCTCAGTTGGTTCAATCATCATTGCTTGATGGAATAATAGTGGGAAATAAATTGTCGGTGGATGATAGCCATAATCAAGTAATCTTTTAGCTACCTCTAATGTAGTAGCAGTCTTATCTTTTAGGCCATCAAATACAACCTCATGCATACAAATATCATCAACTGCTAATAAATAATCATCTTTCAAAGATTCTTTTATATAGTTAGCATTTAAAACTGACAGTTTCCCAACATTCATTATATTTTCTTTTCCTAACGCTAGAATATAAGAATAAGCTTTAATAACTACTAAAAAGTTACCATAAAAACTACTAATACTACCAATTGAATCCTTTGTTTTTAAAAATTCATATTTCCCGTTATTATATGTAACTCTTGGATTAGGTAAGAATTTTCTTAATTCTTCTACTACTCCAACAGGCCCACTGCCTGGTCCTCCTCCACCATGTGGAGTTGAGAATGTTTTATGTAAATTAATATGCATGACATCAAATCCCATATCAGCAGGACGAGCTACTCCTAAAATTGCATTTAAATTAGCTCCATCATAATATAAAAGACTTCCATTAGCATGAACTAACTTAGATATTTCTAAAATATCTTTTTCAAAAATTCCAACTGTATTTGGATTTGTGAGCATAATAGCTGCTACTTCATCATTTAATACATTCTTTAAACTCTCTAAATCAACTAATCCCTTATCATTAGATTTAATTTCAACTGTTTCAAAGCCTACAACATTACAACTAGCTGGGTTAGTCCCATGCGCACTATCTGGAATAATAACCTTAGTTCTTTTAAAATCTTTTTTACTTAAAAAATATTCTTTGATAATCATCAATCCAACTGCTTCTCCATGTGCTCCTGCGAAGGGATTAAAACTAAATTCACTCATTCCAGTTAGACTAGATAACATCTTAGAAGTTTCATAATATATTTTTAATGCGCCTTGAGTAGTTGAGGTAGGTTGAAGTGGATGAAGGCAAGTAAAATTAGACATGCTTGCTGCTACTTCATTAATTTTAGGATTATATTTCATTGTACAAGACCCAAGCGGATATAATCCTTGATCAACACCATAATTTTTAAGTGATAAATTAGTGTAATGCCTTACAACATCAACTTCACTTAAATTAGGTAAATCTAAAAAGTTTCTTAAATATTTCTTATCTATTTCATAAGTTTCACTAAAATTGCTTTTCTCGCAAATATCTTTATCTTTAATTTCAAATATTAATTTATCATACATTATTTTATACCTCTTACAACTTTTAAAAAGTTATCTAATTCTTCTTTAGTTTTAGTATAAGTTACACAAAGAAGCAAATGATTTTTTAATTCATTTGAAACCTTAGAAAGATTTAGTCCACCTAAGATATCATTTTTTAATAATTCGCTATTTAATTTTTCAATATCACCATCATAATAAATAACAAACTCATTAAAGAATTCATGATTAGTTACCTTTTTAAATCCTTTTATCTTTAGTAATTCATTATATAAATAATGTGCTTTAGATAAAGATTCTAAATTAGAATTTACTAAGCCATTTTTTCCCATTAACATCGCATATAATAAAACTTGTAAAGCCATCAAAGATTGATTAGAACAAATATTAGAACTAGCTTTTTCTCTCCTAATATGTTGCTCACGAGCCTGCAATGTTAAAACAAAGGCACGATGTCCTTCGATGTCATTTGTTAGGCCTACAATACGTCCAGGTAGTTTTCTTACTAGGTAAGATTTACATGCTAAATACCCCAAATATGGCCCTCCAAAAGCAAGTGACAGTCCCATACTTTGAGCCTCTCCGCAGGCAATATCAGCCTTCATTTCACCTGGAGATTTTAGAATACTTAAACTATTTAGAGGCGAGTTAACAATAAACAAACTTTTATATTGATCTAATAATTCTCTTACTTCAACATCTTCTAAAAGACCAAAAAAGTTAGGAGTTTGAAGCACAAAAGCGGCTACATCACTATCTAACTTTTCTTTTAAATCATTTAAGCATACTAAAAAGTTATTGTTTTTAACTAAAACAATCTCAATGTTTCTATATTTTAAATAAGTCCTAATAACCTCTAATGTATTAGGATTAATAGTATCTGCAATTAAAACTTTATTTCTTTTAGTGTGAACAACAGCCATAAAAATAGCTTCAACTGTAGCAGTTGCTCCATCATACATTGAAGCATTACTTGCATCCATTTCAGTTAACTCACAAACTAAAGATTGAAACTCAAAGATATATTGTAAAGTTCCTTGTGAGATTTCTGCTTGATAAGGTGTATAAGATGTTAAAAACTCTTGACGTGAAGCAATAGTTTTTACTGCTGCAGGAGTATATGCCTCATATGCACCCGCACCTAAAAATGAAACTAATTTTTTATTTAAATTAGAATCATTTTCTATTCTTTTATATAATTCTCTTTCACTTAATGCAGATGGTAAGTCAAGTTCACCTTTAATTAATTTGTCTTTTGGGATAGTTTTAAATAAATCTTCAACTTTTTCTTTACCAATTAAAGATAACATTTCCTCAATATCTTTTTTAGTATGCGGAAAATACCTATGGTTTACTTGCATAATAAAAGATATTCCTCTGAATCTAATAGTTCATCTAAAGTAGCCTCATCAGTAATTTCTACTTTAATTAACCACGCACTATAAGCATCTTCATTAATAGCCTCAGGTGCATCAACTAAAGCATCATTTACTTCTACTACAACTCCAGTTACAGGAGAATTAATATCAGAAGCTGCTTTTACTGATTCGATTGCTGCAAAACTTTCTTTATAAGTTACCTTATCTCCAACTTGGTTTAATTCTAAATAAACAATGTCTCCAAGACTGTCTTGTGCATAATCAGTAATGCCGATTGTTGCAATGCTACCATCAATTTTTACCCATTCATGTGAATCTAAATACTTTAATTCTTTTTTAACTTTACTCATTTTTTAAAATTACCTTTCTTTTATCTATTATTTCTTTTTATTTAAAAATCTCTTATCTCTAATTAATGCTCTTACAAACGAATTTCTAATTTTAACTAATACTTCACTTCCAACAATAGCATGTTCAGACTTAATAAATGCTTGAGCATAAACTTTATTTGAATTTGGAATCATATAACCAGTTGTTATAACACCTATTTCTTTATCTTTTAAATATATAGGATAAGAATGTCTTGCAATTCCTCTTTCAAGAAGCTCTAATCCAACTAACTTTCTACTTACTCCTACTTCTCTTAATTCTAACAAAGCCTTTTTACCAATAAAGTCTTTGTTATAGCCAATTGCATAATTAAGACCAGCTTCAAGCGGAGAGATATCTTCTCCTAATTCGTTTCCATAAAGCGGCATTCCCGCCTCAAAGCGCAAAGTATCTCTTGAACCTAAACCACACATTGTAACATTTTTATCTTTACTTAATTTTAAAAACAAAGCATAAATATCATCGTTTTTACCATAAATTTCAAAACCATCTTCTCCAGTATAACCACTCCTTGAAACTAAAAATTTTTTATCAATAATAGTCATACTATCAAAACGAAAGAATTTTAAATTGTCTAATTCATAATCAGTATACTTTTCTAAAACTATACTTGCATTAGGGCCTTGCAAAGCAAGCAAGCCTATCTCATTAGACCTATCAATGACGCTACAATTAAAATTACCAACTTGACTTAAAATCCATTCATAATCTTTATCTTTATTTGAAGCATTTACTACTAATAAAATATTATCATTAGCTAACTTATAAACCATTAAATCATCAATCACACAACCTCTTTCATTTAAAAGTAATCCGTAAAGCATTTTAGAGTCTTCAACACTTTCTACATCACTTGAAATTATGTAGTTAGCAAACTTTAAAGCATTCGCTCCTTTAATATAGATCTCTCCCATATGACAAACATCAAACAATCCACATTCTTCTCTTACAGCTTTATGTTCTATAGAAATTGATGAGTATTCTAAAGGCATCAAAAAGCCTCCAAATTCTACCATTTTAGCATTTAATTTTAAATGTTCTTCGTATAAAATAGTTTTTTTCATATTTCCCTTCCTTAAAATAATAATTTAATAAAATCTTCATTTTTGGCTTCTATGATATAGAAAGAGATATCAATCTCTTTTAATTTTTTTAAAAAAGCATCTTTACTAAAATCAAGACCTTTAAAATAATTTAAAAATTCATTTAGTTCTAAAAGAGTAAAAAAATCACCTTTTAAATCAATTGTTTTTACTTTTCCTTTATATACATCAACAAACACTTCTAATGTGCCATAACTAAAGGTTATCTTATTTCTATATATAAAGGGTGGTTCTTTTTCTAAAAGCCAATCTTTACTTAAAAAATTTTTTTCAATTTTTAAAATTTCTTTTAAATCTTTTTTTGTTAAGATTTGTTTTTCTTTAGCAATAAAATTATTCAAATGATTCATAACTTCTTGTTTGGAAAGGTTAAGATATTCTTTTAAATTAATAACTCTTTCTTTAACACTTTTAATTCCTTTAGAAATTAACTTTTCATTATTAGGAGTAATTGATTTTACTAAAGCTTCTATATTAGTATCATAAAGAAACGTCCCATGTAAAATAGAACCTTCGCTAGTTTGATAATAAGAATTTCCTGAAAATTTCTTTTCTTTATATAATAAATCATTTCTTCCAGAAAAATAAACATCCAATCCTATATCTTTTAATGCTAAAGCAATTAACTCTAATCTTTTAAAAACTCTTTTCTTGTTTTTGATTCTACTTAAGAAAGTAAACATAAAGCAACCATCATCAGCATAAATTGCACCACCTCCTGATGGTCTTCTGTAAACAAACAAATTATTTTTCTTAACATAGTCCATATTAACTTCTGCTTCCATTAGTTGGTGTTTTCCAATTACAATTGATGCATCAATATCCCATAAAAAGAAAAACTCTTCTTTTGAACTAATTAATAAATATTCTTCTAATGCTAAATAAAAAGAAACTCTTTGTTTGCCTAAACTACTTAAATCAATTACTTTCATTTCATTTCCTCAAATATCTATTATATAATAACATAATTCAGATATTTTTTAAAGATAAAAAAATGATTATATAATTAAGTTTATGCTTTAAATATGATTAAACTTAAAAACTTTTTCCCTTTTAATTTTTTCTTAAACGCATTCATTAAAAACACTTCCTACCGATTGGTAGAAAGTGTTTTTTAAATAATAATATTAGAAAAAGTCAATATTACTATCAATTAAAATTTGAAAAAACTTTAGTACGAAGCTGTAACTGCTATAGACTTGCCTATGTTAATTGATGCACCAGTATTTACAGCAGTCAGTGTAGCACTTCCAGAGCCTCCAGAAGTTACACTTATACCAACCTCATAGCTACCATTACTTACAATTTGAATTGGTGGATCACCACTTGTAGTCAAACTTGCCCAAGCTGGATTTGCATAAATTCCCATATTCATAGCAGTACCTGCCAAATTATAAACTTGAATTCTAAACATTCTAGCACTAGAACTTGTTCTTCTAGCTGAATATTCACCTGTTATTGTTGCTTGACTAGTAGATGCAACAGTATCTTGAGCACCAGAAATATAATTCCACAATGCTATTCTAAATAACACTTCAGGTACAACATGCATACAAATTCTAACCTTTATACCATCCCATCCAGCTTGATTTTTAAATGCTATTGTAATCCAACTCCAACCAGCACCAGTAGGATCTAATATATTAGCACTTCCACCTCTTAATACAATTGCACTTGTATTAGATGATGTAATATTTGTATTATTTCCAAATGTAAATCCACTAAACGGAATAGTAGAAACTTGAAGTGAAATACGGTCAACGTTATGTAAATTTCTAATTTTCCATTTTGTAGCAGCATTAGCTGTATATGTAATCAAAGGAGCTGCTGGTGCATTAATTCTTTGGTCATATAAATAACTTACAAAATTAGTTGCATTTGTACTGCCGTTATGGAATGTAGTACCTAAAGGTGCTTTCATTTTAGCATAGAATGTTTTATTACCAGTTTGACCTGCTGGAATAGAAGTTACTGCAGAGCCAGAGAAAGCATATGTATCATAATTTGGAGCATCTGCATACCATCCTTCATGATCCCAAGTAGAGCCACTCCATGCAGCAGGTAGTGAAGTCGCACTTGCTACAGTATATGTACTTGGAGTAAGAGCTCTTGTATTATATGCAAATAGTTGAGTTGAAGAATTATAAGCATCAACAGAACGATAAGTTATACTATAAGTTATAACAGTCCATTGAGCATAAAGTGTAGTATCAGCTGAAACATTATAAACAGTTGTTTCTGTATAAGTTGTACCACTTCCGTTTACAGCAGTATTCCAGCCATTAAATGTATAACCTGTTCTAGATGTGGTTGCTAAAGTACCTACTGCAGCACCAACTGTTACTTGTTTACTAGTTGGGCTAGGAGTTGAACCACCATTACCATCAAAATACAGTGTATAAGCATCGCCAACCCAAGAAGCATATAAAGTAATACTTTCAAATTTATCCCAATTTCTAGCACTTGTCATCGAAGCAGTATAGTATTGCGTTCCGCTACCATTTGTACCTGTCCAATAGCCATTAAATGTCCACCCTGTTCTTGTAGGAGCAGTTGCTGCTGGCATTGGTTGGCCATAAGTAGCTTGAACGCTATCGCTTCCACCAGTTCCACTTTGTTTATTAAAAGTAATATTAAATTGAGTCGCAAAAGTTCCATTATAAGTAGAGACTTGAGTCCATAATGCATAATATTTTTCAGCAGGAACAACTCCAGCAGCAACGCTAGTTATAGCACCACCTGTAAAGCTTGGGTTATTATACCAACCACCAAACAAATATCCTTCTCTATATGGTGCTCTTAATGGAGCCACAGTTCCATCGCGATAAGATGTAATTTGATAAGTTACAGTTTGTTGAGCTCTTGACGATCCACTTACGTAATATCTTAAAGTTGGAGTAGGAATTGAACCACGCAATTGTGTAAACAAAGTATCATTAAGTGTTCCAGTTACTCCTTGAGTTCCATAGAAATATCCATCTAAAATAAAGCCAAATCCAGCAATTCCATATCCATCTGTTGAGTTCATCGATTCAATCACAGGATATTGATTTCTCTTTAATTGATATAATTCATAAACAAGTTCAAATACATTAGCATATTTACTCTTATAAGGTTCTGTTCCTAAAAATCCACCTGATACGTTTTTACCTGAAATCGAACTCCAGAAGAATTGCGAATATCCATCATTACTAAAAAATGATACAGAACCCAAACCGCCATATCTATCAGAGGTATGGTTATACCACGCTCTTGGGTCAACAGCATCGGCACTAAAAGCTGCCCAAGTTGTTTTTCTAAATTCAGCTCTTACCAAACTAGAACTTAACAAGTTATTATCATATAAATAATGATAAAAATCTTGCATAAACATTTCTGGTAAATTCGATACGCTATCTATTCCATTGGCAGGATTGCTTACAGTACCTGTTGTCCAAGTCCATGAACCACCATTTAATTCATATGTAAGATTGAAATTCCAGATAGCATAAAGCGTTATATTATTAGCAACTTGATATACAGTTGTAGCTGTATATGCTTGACCACTTCCGTTTGCAGCAGTATTCCATTCTACAAAAGTAGCTCTTGTTCTACTAGTAGTTGCTAAAGCACCTACTTGAGCATCATAAGTTACTTGTTTTGTTGCAGGATTTGGATCTGTTGCATCTGAACAGTTTTTATTGAAAGTAATAGTATATACATTAGGAGTCCATTTTGACCAATATTGAATATCTTTTGTTACTGTAATATTCATAGCATCTTGAGCTTTATTAATCAAACCTGGTTCAGTATACCAGCCACCAAAAGAATAACCCGTTTTTGTATAACCTGGAGTTATAACAGCGTTATATTGATAAATGCCAAAAACCTTATTTTCTCCTTGATCTGTTAAACTTACTAAGTATAGATCTTGTACCCAAACAGCGTAAAGCGTATAAACTCCACCTACTCCTGCTGCTTCAATCTCTAATAATTCTTCATTAGTAATCACTTGCTTATCAAAGAATTTAATATATAATCCATTTGAATTAAGTGACCAACCTCTAAATGTATGTCCTGCTTTTGTTAGAGTATTAGTTGACAAAGCAACAGTTGATAAATATGTTTGGTTTTGATTAGGCATTGAGCCTGCCCCACCATTACTATTAAAAGCAATTGAATATGTAGTTACTCCCCATTGAGCATAAAGTACTATACTTGCTCCATGAGTTAATGAAATTGGATTAGCTGAACTTATTAAAGCTTGATTACTATAACTTGTACCAGTGCCATTGGCTTGAGTATTCCAGCCTAAGAATGAATACCCAGCTTTTACAAAAGTATTTGCACATAAATTTTCACTAACATTATATACAAAATCTTGATACGCTGGATTCATTATTCCAGATCCACCATTGGCATCAAAAACTACAGTATATTCTATTGGTATCCAGACAGCTTTTAATAAAGCATCGTGCGGTAAATATGCTTGATAAGTATAAGGTACTCCACATTCAAATGTTTCATTAGCTGAGATTTCATATTCCCAACCAACTAATCTATATCCTGTTTTCTTAATTGTTGCATCAACCATTCTAACAGTTGATAATTCACCAAAATAGACATCATCTGTTGCATCGGCTGTTACTCCTTCAATAGAGTAACTTATTGTATCTTTAAACCATGCAACTAAAACCGTACTTTCATTAATTGCAGTTGAAAAATTAAATGCTGCACCTGCTTTTGTCACTGAAGATCCAACATATAAGTATCCATTATGTGAAGGAATTAAGTTTCCTCCACTGTATTTATTCCAACCCATAAATGTCCAACCTGACATTGTTGGATTTGCTGGTGCAGTAACTGTAGCACCTTGATTTACAACTGCAACACTATTAACCTTTAATACTAAATCGCTTGTTATGCTATTAGTTGTATTTCCATCTGCCCAATACATAAAGATTACTTGACGTTTATTAGTAGTCCAAGTACCACTTGAAGCCGTATATACAATATCTAAAACTCTTTCTCCACCTATTACAAACTCACTAATTGGATTCCCTGCAACACTCCAAGGCCTAACTCCTTCTTCTATTATTACAGAGTTATCAATAGTTAAAATAGAACCATTTGTTCCAGCTAAAATATATGCTTTTGAACCTTTTAGACTACCAGTTGAAACAGTAAAATTAGCATTTATTGTTAAATAATAAATTCCTAAGTCTATATTTATATTTTGATTGATTGTTTTAGCTGAATCTAGACTTGTATTCATTAAAAGTGTCACAGTAGACCCAACAGAAAGTAAAGCTCTATCAATTGCTGATTCTATACTATTATAATAAATTTCTGACTTATCTGGTAAAGTTACTTTAGCAACACCAGGTGTCCACTTAGCATAAATCGTAGCAGTTGTTCCAGCACCAACTAATGTTAGTAATTCTGCTCTAGTAATGCTTGCACCAAGTGCTTGAGTAAGTGCCTCATCTTTATACCAACCAGCAAAAATGTATCCATAAGCTGCTCCACCAACCATATACGTTCCACGCTTGAAAGGAGTTGGTAACGTATAAGGAAATGATGTTGTATCAGTTTGTGCAAAAGATTTATTAGCAATTCTATATGGATATGATGAGAAAAAGATATAATCTAAACCATTAGAAACATTTGAGTAATCCATCGTAATAGGCCATGTTGTACGTTGTCTATCCGCTAAAAATGCCCAAATTTCATTCTTAACAATATTATGTCCATCACCTGTTTGACCTAAAGTACCATCAAGTAAATTTTCAAAATATGTGTTATCTAATCCAGCAGCTTCTCTAATGGACATAATATATTCTATCATCCATAACCAACTAGCTCTTATTGTATTATCATCGAAAAAAGCAGTTGGTGTACAATTAAATACATCCATTCTTGCAATTAACGCAGTAGCTTCATTATAACCTAAATCACCACTAATCTTCAAATCAACATTACTTGCAAGAGCTTCTCTTGAGCCACCATCATCATTTCTATGAATATTATAATATTCAGTATAATCAGTTAAAAATTCATTAACCATATCTGTTTTAGTTTCATAACTATCTATGACACCTGCATCAAGATTAAATTGTAATAAATAATCCACTGATATCATTTTTTCTTCTAAAACTAAATCTTTTGTTACGGCTTGGTTTCTAACAAATTCATTTTCACCTTCATACCAACCATCAAAAATAACATACGCAGTAGTTTCAGGCTCAAAATCATATACACCACCTACACCATTATCTGCAAAGAAACTTGCAATAGTACCGTATTTTAATACTTTCAAAACCTTTCCGCCTGTTGTATCAAACTTAACCCAATAATAAGGTTTTGAAATAGAATCATTTGTAAAGGTAGTTGAACCTGTAATTGAGAATTTATTAATTGTATTTACTTCAGTAACCACATTATTAAATACTTTAATATATTCTGTAATACTACTTACACTACTAATTAAAACATCCATATCCATTGATATTTCTAGATAAGTATTATTTGTATTTGCTAGAGTTGGTACTTTTATTTGATTAGTTGATGCAGTACTTACTCCATCAAAATAAATATCAATCATATATTTTGATGGACTTGCTACTACTGAAACATTTGTTAGATCAATATAACCAACTGTTCCTAAGTTAACCACCTGAACAGTACTTACCTTATTAGTTCCATCAGCAGCTTCTGCTGTAATAGTTCCTACAACACTTTTTTCAGAAATAAAGATTCTTGATTTATTGCCTTCTGAAGGCTGTTTTGAAATAAGAATACTAGCAGCCGTAGATGCACCTTTTTTCGTTTTTAAATCATAAAAACTCAAGCCACTACTTGAATTTAATCTTTGTTCGTCAGCCTCATCATATGAAACATTTGCTTTTATATTTCCAGTAACTGATAATTGATCAGCACTAGTATCACCAAATAAAGCAACACTTAGGTTAGGAGCATTTATATTCAAATCATTTGAAACAACAGTTTTCCCCCCATCTCCCATATCAATATAAATTCTACCAGTAGCATTTGTTGTTATATTTAAATTAACAACATTAAGATTACTTCCACTTGGAATATGTAAAAAAACACTATTACTAGCAACTGGTGCTTGGTAACTAAGGTTTCCTGAAATTGTTAAATTAAAACCATTTAAGTCTAAAGTTATTCCCTTATAAACTGTTAAATTTTGACTAGTTGAAATATTAGCTGTTAATCTAATAGTATGTTTATTACTAGCTCCCGTTGTTTCATTTAAAGCAGCTAATAATTCAGTCTCATTACTAACAAGCCAAATTGGACCTTCTTTTTCATTAACTGTATAAACTTGACCAAAAGTAATATGTGATCTTGGCTTTAAATATAAACTATTACTTGAACCAACATTTTGAGAAGTAACAGTTCCAGTAATAATATTATATTCAAATCTCCAAAATGTAAATCCACCATCTTTATAACCAGGACCTGTTATTCCATCTAAAAAACACCCTCTATTAGGATTTGCTAAATCACCAATTAAAAGATTTGCTAAATCAGATAAGTCACCTGAAGAAACTAATGCTTCTGTTCCAAATCTAACTTCCTCATTTAAATATAAGTCAAGTGGAGTTGCCAAATCATCGTATGCAATAACTTCCCACTCATTATTAATATATTGATACATCACATAATAACTAGGAGATTTATATAAATAAATTACTCCAGCTGAACCAGTCCCACTTGGTTTTGAAGTTGTATAAGTTTTTGTTATAGGACTTCCCCAACCAGAGGAAGTTTTTTTATATAAATCATTATTAACAGTATTAACATAATAATTAGAAATTACTCCTAACTCAGAACTAGGAGCACCACTTCCTTTTAAAATCCTATCCATTCTTAAATTATCTAAAGTATATATCTCATAAATACTATAAGAAAATCTATTTAAATAAAAATCATAACTTAAATCATATGTATCAAAAGATAACATTCCATATAAACTAGCAACACCTTTATTTTCCATTGAAAGATATCTAGTACAAGTTTCATCATATTTTTCAATGTAGTCTACAGTATTTTTAGGAATTACTTTTCCTGTTTCATCATACCACTGAACATCCATTTGGAAATCATTAACAACTTTAATAGATGCTCCTTGCTCTTTTGAATCATATTTAATTGAATACCAAGCATGAGTATTTGAAAGGTAAGCGAATGCTATAAATAACGTCAAAACAACAATCACAATTGATTGTATTCTATAAACTCTCGTTTTCATAGCATTCACCCCCTTTTATTTAAATTTTTAATTAAAAATTACAAACTATCTTTAAGCAACACTCATAGGCAAAAATAACCAATAACTATATCTAGCAACTATTCCAGTATAATCACTTGAAAAACCAGAGTAGTTTCCATACCCTCTCAAAAACGCCCAAGACTCTCTATTAGCAGATGCTCCAGGATCCGCTGTACTACCATTCATAATATTTAATAAACTCGTTACTGATTGATTATTTTTAACTTTAACAGCCATCCAATAATTTAATATCCAGCGCCATTTAGGACCATATGTTGAATGATTTAAAAATTTTGATAAATACGCATTAGCATTTCCAAGACGTCCAATATAAGCAGTTGAAGCATTGTAAGGTGGAGTTCCATCTGGAACATGCGAAAGCAAGGTTAACTCTGCCAAAGAAGCACCGTTAACAGCATTATAAAACAGCCTATAATCATTAACAAAATAATAAACTATACCATAAGTAGTATCATATGTATACCCATCTCCATCAACACCTGCTCCATATCTTCTTTTAAGATTAGATACTGGATAAAGTGTAACAGTTGCACCATTAACAGTAGTGATATTGGCAGTAGATTCTTGAGAAAAATCATTTCCTGTTAGTGTTGGATCAAAATTCCAATATGAGAACAAAGCATAATTGTTACTAGTATCAGGATAATCAACTCTCATTAGGGCTTGCCCATCATCATATGTCCTATTAAACGTAAATTCTCTATATATATAATAATCTTTTGAAGCATATCCTGTACCGTATGTAGAAGTAAAATCAGCACTTGTATAACTACCATATTGATAAGTTATGCCATTTAAAAACGCATGTATATTAAGTCTATAATATGTTTGATTTGGATTAGTAGTTAAATATTGTAAATCAGGATAATTTTGTGCAGTTGCAACTTCAATTATATACCTCAACATCCAGCCCCATTTAATATTACCTCTAGAACTATTAAACATAGTAACTATCATAGCTGAATGAGTATAAGAAGTCGTAAAGAAAGTAGATGGTGTTGTAGGAGGACTAGTTCTACTAGCATAAGTGTTAAAATCATCACAAAAATCTTGAGCCAACAAAGTCTTATTATAATATACATATCCCGCAGAATTCATTCTTAATTTTAAAGTATAAGTAATTGGAGTCCACTTAGCATAGAAATCTTTATTACCATAATCTAGTGTTCCTATTGCTGTATAAGGGCTTCCACTAAAGCTTGAGTTATCATACCAACCATCAAAAATATAACCAGTTCTTGTAATATTACTTGATGTAGGTAAAGTTAATCCTGTAAAGCAAGTATATTCTGTATAAGATCCAGATAACGTACCACCATTTAAAGTAAGAGTAACAGTATATGTTTTTGGTTTCCATTTAGCATAGAACGTTTTATCTCCAGTTGTACCAGCAGAAATAGCAGATACTTTAGCACCAGAATGATCAGGTGCATTATACCATCCTTCTAATTCTAGATAATTTGGATGATTACTAATTGCTTGATTTACATTTGGTAAAGAGAATGTATCTTCAATTGTGTATGTAGTACGAGTGTAGCCACTTAAAGAACCATTAAGTGATTGATATCCAGTTGGATATGAATTATTAGTATAATCAAAATCCCAAGTCAAATTATAATTAATCGGTATCCAATAAGCATATAAAGTTGCAGGTCCAAAAATATTCCAATTTGTAGCACTGCTTAAATTAGCATTATAATATTTTGTTCCAGCACCACCAGTTTGAGAGTAATATCCAGCAAATGTGTAACCTGTTTTTGTTGGTGGAGTTGAAGGATTAGGAAGTGGCATCGCCTGACCATATGTTGCTACAACTGAATCAGCACCACCAGTTCCGCCTTGCTTATTAAATGTGATATTTGAATTCATAGAAAAACTACCACTATAAGTAGAAACATCCCCCCACAATGCATCATATACATCAGCTGGAATTACACCTGCTGGTATAGAACCCACCGCAACTGTAGTTGATGTAGCAACATCATACCAACCACCAAAAAGATATCCATCTCTAAACGGCTCTTTTAAATACGCAATAGTTCCATCACGATAAGATGTAACTTGATAAGGTGTTGTAGAACTATATTTTGTTGAGCCACTTACATAATATCTTGTAGTTGGAGTTGGAATTGTTGAACGCAAATCAGTCCACAAAGTATTATTAGTTGTACCTGTAAGTCCTTGTGTACCATAGAAATATCCGTCCAAAATGAAACCAAATCCCGCAATTCCATATCCATTTGTTGAATCATGAGATGTAATAGGTGGGTATATTGGAACAGATGGTGTCGCAGTTTTTAGTTGATATAATTCATAAACTAAATCATATACATTAGAATATTTACTCTTATAAGGTTCAGTTCCAAAGAATCCTCCAACTGGTTTATAAATATTAAGGTTATTATCAAATGTAAGCGAATTCCAGAAAAATTGTGAATATCCATCATTAGAAAAATATGATACATAACCTATATTACCATATCTATCAGATGTCCAGTTATACCACGCTCTTGGGTCATTAGCATCGGCACTAAAAGTTGCCCAAGTTGTTTTTCTAAACTCTGCTCTTACTAAACTAGAATTTAGCAAAGTTTCATCATATAAATATTTATAAAAGTCTTGCATAAATATTTCTGGTAATGTAGAGGCACTATCAATTCCATTGGCTGGAGTAACAGTACCAGTTGACCAACTCCATGCACCACCATTTAAACTATAATTAATATTAAAATCCCATATCGCATAAAGTGTTAAATCTCCAGCAACTTGATATACAGTTGTAGATGTATAAGTTGTACCACTTCCGTTTGCAGCAGTATTCCATTCAACAAGAGTTGAATTTCTTCTTGTAATTGAAGAACCTGATAAAGCTGGTGGTAAAGGACCTACTGCACTATCATATGTTACTATTTTACTTGTAGGAGAAACTAACGCCTCAGATCCATTAGCATTAAAATACAAAGTATATGTATTTGCAACAAACTGGCCAAAATAATTCATATCTCTATCCATAGAAAACGACCCAGCATATGAAACTGGTGAACCTAGCATTGCAGCATTATCATACCAACCACTAAAAGTATAACCTGTTTTAGTAATATTAATAGTTACAGAGTCTTGATGTAAATAAATTCCTGATCTTACTAAAGTTCCATCAATTGTCCAACGAGCAACATAAATATCTTGGACCCAAACAGCGTAAAGTGTATAAACTCCACCTACTCCTGCATTAAAAATTTCTAGCAATTCTTCATTAGTAATAACTTGTTTATCAAAGAATTTAATATATTGAGCACTTGAATTAAGTGACCAACCTCTAAATGTATGACCTGCTTTTGTAAAAGCATTAGTCGGTAAAGCAACTGTTGATAAATATGTTTGGTTTTGATTAGGCATTGAACCTGCTCCACCACTACTATTAAATGTAATTGAATATGTTGCCACACCCCATTGAGCATAAAGCACGATACTTGCTCCGTGAGTTAAAGAAATTGGATTGACTGAATTTACTAATGCTTGATTACTATAATTTGTTCCAGTACCATCAGCCTTTGTATTCCATCTTAAGAATGAATACCCAGCCTTTACAAAAGTATTAGCATATAAATTACTTGGAACATTATATACAAAATTTTGATAAGCTGGATTCATTATTCCAGATCCGCCATTAGCATCAAAAACTACAGTATATTCTATTGGTATCCAGACAGCTTTTAATAAAGCATCGTGCGGTAAATATGCTTGATAAGTATAAGGTACTCCACATTCAAATGTTTCATTAGCTGAGATTTCATATTCCCAACCAACTAGTCTATATCCTGTTTTCTTAATTGTTGCATCAACCATTCTAACAGTTGATAATTCACCAAAATAGACATCATCTGTTGCATCAGCTGTTACTCCTTCAATAGAGTAACTTATTGTATCTTTAAACCATGCAACTAAAACCGTACTTTCAGTAATTGCAGTTGAGAAATTAAATGCTGCATTAGCTTTTGTCACTGAAGGTCCAACATATAAGTATCCATTATGTGAAGGAATTAAGTTTCCTCCACTATATTTATTCCACCCTGCAAATGTCCAACCTGACATTGTTGGAGCAGTTGGAGCAGTAACTGTTGCACCTTGATTTACAACTGCAACACTATATACCTTTAGTACTAAGTCACTTGTTACATTATTAGTTATATCTCCATCAGCCCAATACATAAAGATTACTTGACGTTTATTTGTTGTCCAAGATCCATTTGAAGCCGTATATACAATGTCTAAAACTCTTTCCCCACCTATTACAAACTCACTAATTGGGTTACCTACTACACTCCAAGGTCTAACCCCTGCCTCAATTGGTACTAAGTTATCAATAGTTAAAATAGAGCCATTTGTTCCTGCTAAAAGATAAGCACTAGAACCTTTTAGGCTACCGTTTGAAATAGTAAAATTAGCATTTATTGTTAAATAATAAATTCCTAAATCTAAGGTAATATTTTGGTTAATTGTTCTAGCAGAGTCTAGGCTTGTATTCATTAAAAGAGTTATAGTAGAACCTACATCAAGAAGCGAAGCATCAATTGCAGCTTCTATACTATTATAATAAGTTTCTGATTTATCAGTAAAAGTCACCTTAGCAACACCTGGTACCCATTTAGCATAAATGGTAGCAGTTGTACTGCCTGAAGGTATTAAAGATACTAGCGTTGCATAATCAATAGTAGGTCCACTAATAAGTTGAGTATATGCAGCATCTTTATACCAACCACCAAAAATGTATCCATAAGTTGCACCACCAACAATATGAGAACCTCTTCTTTGAGGAGTTGGAAGTGTATATACAAAACTAGTTCCACCTTGTGCAAAAGGTACACTTGAAAGTCTATAAGGATATGATGGGAAGAATATATAATCATATCCATTACCAAAATTTGTATAATCAGATGTTGTAACACCACTCACATCATATTTTTTATCCGATAAAAAAGCCCAAATTTCATACTTTAATAATAATCTCGCTCCTGCAGTTTCTTCTTCATTGTCTAAAAGTCCAAAGAACGCAGTAGTTGGAAGCCCTTTAGCTTCCCTAATTAAAATCATATATTCTATCATCCATAACCAACGTGCTCTTACAATATCATCATTAAAAAACGCAGTTGGCGTACAACCTACCTCATCCATCAAAGCAACTAGTGCAGTATCAGCATTGTATCCTGCATCTCCTGGAACAAGCAAATTAACACCAGTTAAACTTGTACCATTAACAGTGTTATAAAAGTATGTATAGTCATCTAAAAAGTCATCAACCATATCACTTTTAGTATCATAATCATCTATAACACCAGAATCAAGTTCAAGTTGTAATAAATAGTCAACTGTTAACATTCTTTCAGTTAACACAACATCTTTTGTTACTGCTTGGTTTCTAACAAACTCAAGCCCGTTTTCATACCAACCATCAAAATAAATATATTCATCACTAACAGGCTCAAAGTCATAAACTCCACCAGTACCATTATCTTCAAAGAAACTTGCAATAGTACCATATTTTAAAACTTGTAAAACTTTTCCGCCAGTTGTATCAAACTTAACCCAATAATAAGGTTTTGAAATAGAATCATTTGTAAAAGTAGTTGAACCTGTAATTGAGAATTTATTAAGTGTATTTACTTCAGTAATTTCATTATTAAATACTCGTATATAACTTGTAATAGTACTGACACTACTAATCAATACATCCATATTCATTGATATTTCTAGATAAGTATTATCAGTGTTTGCTAGAGCTGGTACTTTTATTTGATTAGTTGAAGCAGTACTCACTCCATCAAAATAAATGTCAACCATATATTTTGAAGGACTTGCTGCTACTGCTACATTACTTAGATCAATATAACCAACTGTTCCTAAGTTTACAAGTTGAACAGTATTAACTTCACTTGAAGCATCAGCAGCTTCAGCTGTAACAGTACCTATCAAACTATTATCAGAAATAAAGATTCTTGATTTGTTTCCTGCTTCTTGTTTAGTAACAAGCAAGTTAGCAGTATTTGTCTTTAAATCATAAAAACTCAAGCCATTACTTGAATTTAATCTTTGCTCATCAGCCTCATCATATGAGACATTTACATTTATTAGTCCTGTTACTTTTAATTGATCAACACTAGTATCTCCAAATATTGCTACACTTAAGTTCGGTGAATTTAAATTTAAATTATTAGAAACAACAGTCTTACCGCCGCCTCCCATATCAATATAGATTCTACCAGTAGCATTAGTATTTATATTTAGATTAACAACACTCAAGTCACTTCCACTTGGAATATTTAAAAATACACTATTACTAGCAATTGGTGCTTGATAATTAAGATTTCCTGCTACTGTCAAATCATAACCATTTAAATCTAAAGTTATACCTTTATATATTGTAAGGTTTTGACTAGTTGAAATATTAGCCTTTAATCTAACAGTATGTTTATTAGCAGCACCCGTTTCTTCATTTAAAGCAGCTAGTAACTGTGTTTCATTTTCAACAAGCCATACTGGTCCTTCAATTGGATCGATTTCGTAAACATCACCAAAAGAAATATGTAATCTTGGTTTAAGATATAAAATATTTTCAGTAGCTTGGTTAGGCGAAGTGATTGATGAAGAAATTATAGTGTATTCAATTTTCCAAAAGAAAGTTCCACCATCCTCATATCCAGAACCACTTGTTCCTGCTAAATAACGACCAATATTAGGATGATTAGAATCCCCCAATAACAGTTTAGCTAAATCCGCTAAATCACCACTTGATACAACAGTCTCTTCTCCTAAAGAAATACCTTCCACTAAATATAAATCAAGCGGAGTTGCTAAAGCATCAAATGCAACAACATTCCAAGATGTAGTTGCAGTTGAATATTGATAAAGCACAGCATAAGATGCTGAAGTATAAAGATAAAAATCATCATTACTTCCAGGGCTACTTGGTTTAGAAGTTGATTTTGTGACTCCTGTAAATTCAAACCAACCACTTGATGTTTTTTTGTAAAATTTATCATTTGTAGTATCTAGATAGTAGCTTCCATTCTTACCTAAATCTCCAGATGGCACTCCACTACCTTTAAAAATCTTAGCTTTTCCTGCATTATTAATCGCTTTAATCTCTGATACAGTATAAGTAAATCGATTCAAATAAAATTCATAACTTATATCCATAGTATCAAAAGATACAAAACTATATACTTCGATACCACCTTTATTTTCTAAAGATATATATTTTGTTTGAACTTGGTCATAACAATCTATATATTCAACTTCTCCTTCAATTACCTTACCATCCTCATCATACCATTCAATATCTACTTCATAATCATTAATCAGTTCTACTTGAGCATGATCAACTGATGCTTGAGGAAAAACATCAAACCAACTATACGCAACCGAAATAAAGGCGAATATAACTAATAAGTATAAAATCGCCAGCATTACAGTTTGGACGCTTTTTCTTCTCATTAACACGTTATATTCGCCTCCTTCCTTTAATTTTTAGGTTTTAAAATTTTTCTCCTTTATCTTTCCCAAATTTTTTCACCAACACGCGATGATAATTTATATATAGGATATAAATCATCATCAGCAGTAATTGTTTCAGGGAAATTACCATTAACATATCCATCACAAACTGAACAAAGTTTACCAGGGTCAGATGCATGTCTTGGAACATTTGAGAAAGAATACCCAGAAACTGGAGCAACTGTACTCCACCCAATAAATGAATATAGTGTATTTCCACCAGCACTAGTTTTAATTGGCGTTGCATTATTTACAGTGCTACTATAACCAGTAATTAAATCATACATAAACGCTGCAGAATTTGTATGATATCCTAGGGTTTTTACTCCAGGTCCTCCTCTTTGAGTATAGTCTCCTGTAGGATAAACACTAGAGAAAACTTGATTAATCGTCCAACCAGTAGTTTCATTACCAGTAAATGTATACTCAACATTTGTATTTGGAATAGTTCTTCTAATATCTCTAATCAATTTAGTTCTATTATAAACATTAGTTGTTTGTTCTCCATTTATATTATCCAGTGTTTGAAGTCCAAAGAAGTAAGCCTCTATGTTCCAAGCAAAAATTCTTCTAATCCGTTTGTTTACAAGAGGGTCTGTTCCATTATTTGTAGCATTTACCCACTTACCTAGGCCGTAAGTTCCGTTACGATACTTTGCCCAATAAAGGGCTACCATCAAATCAACTAAACCTTTATATTTAGTTTTATATGGTTCAGTTCCTAAAAATCCACCAGATATAGTATATTCCATTGTATTAACATTCGTAGAAACAATATTTTGGAATAAAAAGTTTCCATAACCATCAGTTGCAGATGTAGTTGATGTAGCAGCCCATTGAGTATGATATACTTCGCTATCTAGTACTGACCATGGAATTATGGTACCATTAGATTCTCTTCTTGAGAAAATAGCACCAAATGCTGTTTGAATATCTTTATCACTTATATAAGCACCACTTTCCCTATAAAGCAATCCTTTACGACCATCAGCAGGATTACCATGAATATGACCAGTTAGTAATTTTTGAATCCTAAAATCATAATAATCTCTACCTGAAACTTGTGTTTTATAAAGGTCAAATTCAGGATATCTTTGATTATCAAGATAATGATAAAAGTCTGCTGCAAAAATTTCAGGTAAATCTGTAGCTGAGTCAATACTGTATCCAGGTTTCCCTTGATAAACTCCAATCGCAGCTGTTCCTACTTCCCATTGCCACTTTCCACCAAATTCAGGATCACTAATTCTATAGGTAACCTCAGGATACCTAACAAGAGCTGTCCAAGTTCCTTGAACTGAAGATTGTCCATTTATTGAAATTGCTGCACTAGTTTGTGGGTCTATTAAATTATATGTTACAGTAACTATACCAATTCCTTCTGTAGTATCACTTACAAGAGAAAGACGCTTTGTTGTAGCATTGAAATCTGAATTTGACTTCCATGCATTTCCACCTAAAGTTGCACTAAAGACTGTATTTTGAATATTAAGTGGAGCGTCAGCAGCTGCAATCGTAAAATCAACAGTGTTTTTTAAAACCATTGTTTCAGTTTTTGTTGTTCCGTTTGAAGTTCCGTTTAAACTAATTGCAGCCATTGCATTAACTTTGAAATATAAGTCCATATCTCTTGTCAAATACGACAATCTTTCAGGTGGTACTCTATTACCTAAATTATCTTGCCATTCACTAAAGATAGTAGCAAGTGGTACCCAACAAGTAGCTCCACCTGTTTCATAAACTGCTAAATTACTTGTAATTGAAGCACTATAATATGTTGAAAAAGTAGCTTCAGGTAAATCTGTAGGAGATTGAACTAACCATGGTTTATATAAATTAATAGTAAAATATTCGCACCATGAAATATCAACATTTGCTGAAGGATCTATATCCTTAGCAATATATTTAGTTGTTTCAGTTCTATAGAATGATTGTTTTTCAATACCATTAATATAAGAACCAATCTTAGATGCATCAGCTGCAGCATAAATTTCAATAGTTGTATTTTCATAACTTGTTGTAAAACAATCATCGTTTCCTAAAACATAACCTTGTTTAACAATTAAATCTACTCCAGATCCTAGTGCTAATTGATATGCTCCTAAATCAAAAGTAATATTTTTATCGATTGTAAAATCTGCTAATAAGTGATAGTCATTTAATAACTCTATTCTATCTCCTGCTTGTGCAGCGTTGTAAGGTTCAGCAAATGTATTATAACTACCAATAATTTCATCATTTCTAATAAGCCTAATTACATAAGGATCCCAATAAGAATAAAGTGATAAAGCATAAGTACCAGTTCTAGAATCCCAACTACCATGTGATAAAATATCAGATGTAGATACAAAATAACCTTGTTTTGTATTATCATATGGTATGAAATTTGAAGGATTATAAGCTAAATTACTAGCAAATGCCCAACCTTCAAATCTATAGTTTTCTTTAGAAGGTTCTGCAAAAGAAATTCCGTCAAATCCAGCATAAACATCCCCTGCATCAAAATAAATCTGATTATTACTAGAAAAGTTTGGAGCACTAAAGCTAAATCCCGCTTTATCCTTATCAGCTAATTCATAATTAATAGTAAAAGCGATTATTTCATATAAATAAATATCAGATGATATTACAAACGTATTTAAATCAACTAATCCATCAAGTGGAGTTGAGATATAAGATGAAGATGCACTATCCCAAGTTCTCGAATACCATGTAGCACCTTCTTTTGGAATATAAGTTGGGTTGATTCGTTCAGCATAGTTTACAACAGCAGTTGAAGTTTGTTCTACACCAAATTCATCCCAATAAATAAAGTGAACTGTACTATAAATTTGTAAGACATGTTGTGTTTGAAATGATGTATCTGCTATTGATTCATTATCAACTAATATTTTTCTAGCGTAGAATTCAACACCTTTTCTATAATTTGTTCTATATAGATTGGAATTTAAACCAACTTCCATATAAGTATTACCTTGAGTTAATACTTCACGATTAGCATCAAAAGTTGAATAAGTTGCAGTATTTGGTATTGTAACGTGATACTTAGTTTCATCACCTGTTGTGTATCTACCAAAAATTTCACCATCATTATAAATTTCAATTAAATGATCTGCAAAAGCATAATTTAAATTTACTTGTTTAAAATCAATATAACCTATTTGTCCATAATTTATAACTTCAACATTTGAAACATATGAGATTGGAGTTCCTCCATGAAACATTTGTTTTTCAGAAGCAACAAGCCCTACAAATGATGACTTATCAATAAACACTCTTGATCCAGCTCCACTAGACCCCCCTGCAATAATTAAATCAGCTCCTAAATATTCAGCTTCTTTTTGTAAACTAATCATATGAATATTTTTTACATAAAGTCCTGCTGCTGAATGTTTTAAATTATATGCTAAATTTGAAACTGGTTTAGCAACATCTACATAAATCTTGCCATTTACCTTTAATTGAGCATATGAAGATGTTAAATAATTTCCTTCAAGCCTAAACTTAGCGTATGGCATTTTAATAATCAAATCTCCATTAACAGTTAAAATACCTCCACCTGTTAAATCAAGGAAACTATCTGTAGCCCCACCATATTCAAAAATTAAATCTCCATCAACAGTTAAGTTATAATTATTTAATTTAACAGCTGTGTTATTAGCAAAATCCGTAACAAACAATGTTTTTGGATATGAAATATCGGCAGTTAAATTTAGTGTGCTTCCGTTCTTTTTAGCTGTTAAGTAATTATCAATATTAGCAACTGTTCCAACATTTACAACTCCCCCACCAGTTGCTAAAGTGGCTTCATTTTCATAAAAGGCAGCAATTCTTGGATTTAAAACCATCTGAGAACCAACTGCATTTTCACCTATACCTGTAACTGAATAAGCTAAAGTATACCTATATTCAATTCTTTCAGTTTCATCAACAGTATATCTTGGCAAAACTGTCAAATCAGAAATATAACTTTCTAAATATGTAAAGTCTTTATTAGAAAATAATGTTTCTACTGCCCCAGTTGGAATAGTGTCTACTTCTTTTTGACGTGTCAAAGTAGCACTAAATGTAACATTATCTTTAATACTTACATAATTATCTTCAAATTGAAAACCAACAGTATATGCAATATTGTCTGGTCCAATACTATGATAATGACCAACTAAAAATTTAAATTCTTTATTTGTAATATTATTAGTATTTAAAATTGAAATCGTTTGATCTCCACTCTTAGCTACAGCTACACCATTTTCTGGGAACCTTACATCTAGTGGTTCATAGATATATGTAATACTACCAAACCAACCAAATACATTACCAATTAAAAAGGTGCTAAAAAATATAACAAAAAATACTAGCAACAAGAATCTACTCTTGTTTTGCATCGCCATTTTCGTCATTTTTTCTCACCTCCTTTACAATGCAATATACTTGGTAATATATTACAAGCACTAAAGGAACAAGTACCAATGCTAAAAAGATATACTTGTTCGATATAAAAGAATAAATAACAGTAATAAATGATAATTTTTTTATAATTTTACCCTTAATTTGACTTCCATTTACTAATGGATCAAGTTCAACATTTTTATCTCCCTTAAGAGTAAAGATATAATCACCATTATTTTCTTCTATATTTACGATTCTGTGCGTAACTATCTTACCATTGTAAGTGCCAACTTCACCTAAATAAGCAACAACATCATCTACTTCTAAAGTATCTAAAGACACTTTTTTACTAACAATGATATCTCCAACATCATAAGTACCACTCATACTATCAGTAACAACTACATACATTTGGTACCCAAAAACTTGTGGAGTTTCACCTTTTACAGTTTGAACAAACGAAAAGCCTAGGATTATAAATAAGAATATAAACACTACATATACTATTATCATCATAAAGGCCTTGAATCTTTTCATTTTATTCTCACTTTTTATTTATAAATTATTTCTCTTGTAATGATTCTCTCTTCTTTTCTAGTTTTTCTTGTTGCTTAATAATCTTTCTAATAGTTTCTTGTTTTTCTCTAATTTTCTTTTCAATTTCTAATTCTTTTTCATAACTCTTCAAAACTCTATCAATTGAGGCTAAAACATCTTTTTCATTAACCTTTTTAATTCTACCACTTACAAGATTAGTAGAACCTACCTTTTCTAATTCTAAGACATTTTCATCTTCTACATATCTATTAACAAAAGATTTAACAAAAGTAGGTCTAAGTTTAGTTACTCTATCGTTTTGTTTGACAACTAAATCTTTATCAACATATTCTTTGAATAGCAAGAAGTTAGAAAACATTGAATAACCCAATTGATCGACAAACTTTTGATCTACCTTACCTAATGATTCATTTACCTCAACTGAAAAACCAATCTTATCGTATGTTTCAATAAACTGCCATAATTTTAAAGCTTTCTTAAAGTCAGGGTTTTTTAAGATAACATTCGTTCTAACAATAGGAGGTCTAACCATCGCAGAACCTGCCATTTGTTTTGAAAATGGACTGTGATATAATCCGTCAATTATCTTAGCAAGTCTTGCAACACGCTGAATCCCGCTCATACCTTGAGGATTTTGTTGCATTAAATCATCAAGAGTTGATTCTGATTCAATTTTAAGCTCATATCTAAATCTCTTTCCTTCAACTTTAAAGTTTGATTTTATTGAAACTTCATTTAAATCACCTTCAGCTAAAGCTCCCTTAATAATCTGCAGACGTTTTTCAATAAATATTCTTAAGTTAAAGATTAAAGTATAGATAAATCTGTTTTCATAAATCTCATAACTTTCTTCTTTATAAACATTTAAGATTCGATCAGGAATAACCTCATCCCCTCTAACCTCACTAATAAGGTTAGTGTTTTGAGCAAGATGTCTAATAGATTCTTGTGTAACTTTCTTGGCTAAAGAAACTGGGATAATATCTTCTTCTTGAACGATAAACTTTCTTGGATTTCTTACAATCGTATCAAGCGAAGGAGTCGCTTCTTCAATTGCTTCTAACCAGTCTTCATCAACATTTTTAATTTTCATTCTAGTATAGAGATTCATTTCATTTTCGCCATTTGCGACCATCTCTATAAAGTCTTTATAAAAATTATCGTTACCTATAGTAGCCATTACATTTTTAACTGTATTTAGATAACTTTTATCTGGAGTTTTATCATCTTTTGCCATAACGGCCACCTTTCTTTTTTCTTAATTATTAGAATAGTTTCTTTAATCTCTTTAGATAATCTTTACATTCTTCCATGTTTTGAGAACCAAATAATTTATCCAAGTAAGCAATTAAACCATCAATTTCATCTCTGATATAAGATAAGTTCAAACTTTCAAACTTTCTTAAGATTTTGTTTGCTAAAACATAATCAAGTCCATCTAATTCAGTTCCACCTGTAGCAATATATGTTGGAATAAATTCAGTTAATTGTTTTAAAATACGGTTACCAAACGCTAACCTAAAGTGTTTAATAACATAGTCATCTAGTAATTCTAATTTATCTAAAACTTCTTGACTTACCTTATGATTTTCCTTAGCTTCTTTATATAAATTCTCTAAATGATCAAATCCAATTTTTACTGGATCTGTATCTGGTGCTGGGAAAAACTTACCTTTTTGGTTAATATTAATTGGCATACCACGGTCATAAACTTTATCCGAAATCGCGAAAGTCGAGTCGTCCATGTTAACAGTACCAACATAGTACATATTTTGAGGAAGTTTAAATCTACCCTTTACAATATGTTTAGGGTCATTTGGCCAACCACTGGCAACTAAGTCAACAATCCATAAGTCCCTAATCGGCATTTCTAGGATTGATAACATCTCAGCGAAGTAGTACTCAACTCTGGCGATGTTCATTTCATCCAGGATAATAACTGAAACTTCGTTAGTATAAGTTGCTTCATATAAAGCTTTTAAAACTTCTGTTTCATTAAATCTTTTTGTAAATTCGTTAAAGTAACCAAATAACTCAGTTCTATCACGCCATGATGGTTGAACTGAAGCTAGTGTTACTGGGTTTTGTAAGAACTTACCGAAGGCATACGGTAAGGAAGTCTTACCAGTACCAGAAATACCTTGTAAGATAACAAGTCTAGCACTTGAAAAAGCTGAAATAAATAATCTAATTGTTTTGATATCATAGAATAACTTTAATCTTGAACAAGCAAAGTTTCTAAATCTTTCACATAGATCATCTAATCTAATAGTATTATCATATTCAGGTGCTACATAGTTTTCATATTTTTGGTCAATTTCAGTTAACTTATAGAAACGACTATTACTAGTATCAACTTTCTTCTCTCCTACTGCTCCCTCTTCTGCTCCAGTTCCATCCGCAGCAAAAGCAGGGCCTCCAATTTGAGAAACCTTTAAAGCTAGAATTCTATCTTTTTCTTGGTTAACTCTCATAACCTCTCTTTTTAGAGAAGTTATTTCATCAATCAAGTCCTCAGAGCTTACCTTACTTCTTCTAATTCTGATATATCTTCTTAAGAAATATAAGAATAACCAAAGAATCGCTCCAACAACAGCAATAACGCACAGTAAAAGTAGGATACCTACTACCCATTGCCACCAAACAAATCCTCCTGAATGTCCTTCAAATACTTTATAGTATTCAAAGACGTTTAGCATTTCATAAATGCTAATCCAAATGCCTGAGAATCCCTTCCAAAATACTAGTAGAAAATCTTTCAAAAAATTAATTATAGTTTCCATATTTTCATGCCTTTCTTATTTTTTAGGTTTTCTAAAAACACAACAATTTTAAACTAATTATTAATAAAATAATTAGTTTAAAATTATCGTCCGTCTTTTTTAAGAAGACGATAATTTTTAGTTTATTCTTTCTTTTCTTCTTTTGAACTTTCTTTTTCTTCCTCTTTAGCTTTTTCTTTAGCCGCTAATTCTTCTTTTTGTTTCTTTAAGAATTCTTGAATTGCTAGCTCTTTTAATTCATCCGATAACTCACCGGTTTCAGCTGCTTTAGCAAGTTCAGTCTTTCTCTTTAAATCAACAAAGAATTTAATAAAAGCAAATAAGTTCCAAACAAACAAACCAAGCATTGGTAAGAAGACAGCAACTAAGAAGACAGTTGGATCTTTAATCCAATCTAGGACTTTTCCAAGCCCACCAATTTTTCCGCGATATACCGCCACAATATCATTTGTTAAAAAGGGATCGTCTTCTAAAAACTCATTATCACCTTTTGTAGTACACCAAACTAAAGGTTTCCCAGTCTCAGAATCAATTAAATGAGGATCTTCACGCATTTCAACAAGTCTATGAATTCGTAAATACTTATCTCTTCCTGCTCCAACCCAAATAGCTACAATATCACCTGGTGTATCAGAGTCTTTATAACCAGCTACTAACTCTTTTGATTCATCATATGCACCCATAATAGTTAAGTCACCAACTTTAATAGTCGGTTCCATTGAATCAGTTTGAATAGCCAAAAATGATACATCAATCACAGGAAGTCTACTTACTCCTCCTGTTTTATTACTAATAGAAGCAATAATAACAAAAAAAGCAAAAACTATTAATATTATTTCTAAAATATTTATAATATTAGAAATAATTTCTTTTTTTCCTAATTTCTTTTTTTCTTTTGTTTGAGTATTAGTTTCTTTTTCCACTATTGTCTCCTATCCTAATTCTTCTTCACTTGCATTTCTTACCGCAAAAACTAAGTTTATCTCTACGTTTTGACCTAAATATGCATCCACACAATTTTCATCAGTTCCTTCAAACCAAACAACTAAAGTTACAACATCTTTTCCTTCTTCATCAAATTTACTAGCATCTATAAGAAAAAGTGGTGTAGCCATCGCTGCATATCCAGCTTTTATTAATAAAACTTCATTTTCCCCCTCTGGATTTTCTTTAATTCTTCCACTTGTAGCACCACCTATTGGATTATCAAAGTCTGCACTAGTAACAAAAGTCAATTCATCACTTATAGCATTTGGAGCCCAAATACCAATTAACTTATTATCTTTTATAAAAGCAACTCTTGTAGCTCTTGATATTTCTTGGTCTGCAGTTAAATTAGCATCCCCAGTTAAATAAACTATCTTATCAGTATCCTCTGGTTCATCTTCATCCATATTGTACGCAGAAAACCAAAAACTAATTACTAAAGCATCTCCATAACCATTAACTTTTTTATAATTGGTTGGACTTGCTTCATTTATTGCATAGAAACTAAGTCCATTCCCTGACTGATCGCCCATTAAATGATCAATTACACTTGTAGAGTAAAATGGGTCAAATTCATCATCAAAGAATATTTCTCTACGATAATTTTCAAAAATCCTTGGATAAGTTTCGCTATCAGCAGTATTAGCATAAATTCTTAATTTTCCCGAAGTACTTGCTTGAATAAGAGAGCTTTGATAAGAAGCACGCTTTGAAAGAGATATCCAAGCATAAGCGGCAGATGTTGCTACTAAAAGCGAAACTATGAGCATTAAAAATAATAGCACAAATCTTCTTCTCATAAGCTTTCCTTTCCTTTAAAATTTATTTATTTCCTTAGTCCCATCTAGCATAAAGATTGAAAGTATTATTCGGATTAGCAGTGCCAAGTCTTAATTCCCATTTATTAGTTCCACCATCATTATAGATTGGTAAAACATCTGTATAAAAAGCATCTCTATACCAACCAGCAAAAGTAAAACCAGCTTTTGTTGGAGCAGTTAACAAATAGGCATCTGAATTGGCACCTTTATTAAACTCAGTAACATCTATAATTTTAGGGTTTGAATTTACTCCACCATTTAAATTATAAATTGGTGAATATTTATTTGCAGGCATTCTTCCTGAAAATATCATACTAATATTAACACTTTGACCTATTAAAGCATCTGTTGTATTAGGGTCACTTCCCTCAAACCAAATTACAACCTTTACCAAAGGACCTGTGATTTGAGATGCATCAACTTGAGCAATTGATGTCCCTGCATAAATTCTTCTAACAACAGTAGCACTATATGAAGCAGGGTTTATATAATAATTATTAGGTATAGACTCACTATAAACAGTGCCTTCAAAATCTTGGAAATTTGTAGTCCCAAAACTAGTACTTGGAATAATTGACCCACTCAAATTACCATCCCCTGGCCTACCATTACCATCATTATAATCTGCATTAGTAACAAACCTATTATCAGCAGTATTAGAATATACTCCAAAAACATTGTCATTGACATCTAAAAACGCGATACGAACAGAATATGCTAAATCTTTTAAATGTGGTCCGGCAGCTGCATTTTCTACCACGATACTTTCTAAATAAATATCTCTCATATCAGTTTCAGTACTACCAGTATATGATGTAAAATACAAATCATAAGCTAATGCAACTCCTGTACCACTTATAGCACCATATTTATAATTACTACTATCAGGTACTGCTTCATAAAACCGGCTACCATTTCCTGATTGGTCTTTCATAATATGATTTGCATAGCCTGGATTATAAAAATCATCTTCAGGATCACTAAAATCAATATAAGTTGTATAGTTAGAAAATATATTAGGAATATCATTTTGATTATGTGTCCATACTTTTAAATAACCTTTTGTTTCAGCTTTAACGTTAACACCTCTTACTTCTGCTTCTTTTGAAGCTGTAAACCAAGCATAACCAGCTAAAGTAACTAAAAATACAGAAACTAGTAATAAAAATATTAGTAAAATTAAATTTTTTCTCATATTTTTTCTCCATTACCATAAAACAATTTTTAATCAACTTTTATATTTTAAAGTTGATTAAAAATTATTCTCTATTCTTATCTTAAGAATAGAAGATAATTTAAAATTGATGGAACTTAAGAAGGAGATACTTGGAAATGATGATATCTCCTTCTTTATTTTAAGTTCTTTTATTTTTTAAAATCTATAAACTGTTTTAGATATTATTAAGACCATTTTGCATAAATCTTAATAGTTCTATCAGCAGCAAAGTCGCTTGGTCTTAGATACCACGTAGTTCCAGCATCATTTGTCATGATTGCATCACCTTCATTCATTCCAGGATCATCAAACCAACCACCAAATGTAAATCCAGGTTTAGTTGGAACGCCTATTGTACGCAAGTCTGTATATGATTGTCCGCCAATAGTTTCTGATTCATTAAATTGAGCTGCTGTAAATGTTGGTGCGTTTGCTGCGTTGTTAGCACCACCATTAGTATAATAAGTAATAGCATATGTGTCAGCAGGCATTCTAGATTGGAATATCATATCAATTGATACTTGATGGCTTAATCTTGAGTCATCAGTATTTGGATCTGATCCTTCAATCCATACAACTACTTTAATAGTTGGGTTAAGAGCCTTAATAACAGATGAATCGATTTGACAAATACTAGTTCCTGAAGAAGCAGTACCAGTAGCTGAAGGAATAATTCTACGAACTACTGAAGCAGCAGGTCCAGCTGGTTTAACATACTTAAGTTCAGATGTAGATTCAGTAATTGATCCCGCTTCAAAATCTGTATAGTTAGTAGTATCAAAAGCTGTACTTGAAACAACACTGCCGTCTAAGTCAGCTGCAGCTGTAGAAACTGGATCACCAGCTTGACTTTGAAGTGCGTATTTTGGTTGCCCTGAAGAATGCGCCCAAATACCATAAATATTATTATTGCTGTCTAGGAAACCAATTCTTACAGATGGTAATAAAGTACCAGAAGCGTTTGTAACAGTTAAACTACTTAAGAAAATATCTCTCATTTGGCTAGTAGCATTACCTGTATAAGCACTGAAATATAGGTTGTAAACTAAAGCTACACCAAAACCAGATGCTACACCATAGTTTGCGCTTGCCCCAGCAGCTACAGCTTCAACAAATTGAGAACCATTTCCAGATTGGTCTTTCATGGCATAATCTGTATAAGCTATATTGTAGAATGGGTCAGTAGGCTCAGCAAAATTAATTGCAGTAGTATAATTTTCATAATCATTAGTAACGCCATTTGCGTTTTCTGTCCAAACTTTTAATACACCTTGAGTTTCGGCTTTGATTTGTGTTCCTTCAATTTCAGCTTGAGCTGAAGCAGTAAACCATGCATAACCGGCAGCAGTAACAACTAAAGCCGACAATAACAACATCATAAATAACATTAAAAATCTTTTTTTCATAATTGTTTGTTTCTTTCTCCTTTTTTCATATTTTTTTAAAAATTTATCCTTTTAATATGTTGATGAATTCCATTTTTTAAATTTCTAACAAATTAGTAGAAAGATTTTAAAAATCTTCAAGAATTAGATTTATCCTAAATCTTCTTCTTCTAAACTAATAATATTAAAAACCATTTCCAATTTTAAAGTTCCATCAATACGTTCATCAACACATTCGGGATCAGTTCCTTCAAGCCATAAGACTATAACATATCTATCGGCTTGTCCTACCTCTAAAGAATTTCTCACTTCTTTAGTTACTAAAGTATCACTTAAGAAAACTAGTGCATCATCTTCTTCTTCAATGCCATAATTTAAATCTTCATAAGCAATCTTTTCAGGAACGGTAGTAGTTCCCTCTCTTGCTTTCGCAAAAACTTTACGACTCGTCTCATTATTTTCGCTATCAAATGTTAATAGCATTACCCTCACAGCGCTGTTTAAATCTTTTGTAACAACGGGAAAAGAAATCATATACTCATAATCTAGTACCTCAATACCAGAATTCTTAATGTAAAATGAATAGGCAACATAGTTAAAGCCATTGCTTGACCCTTCCATGTTATGATATTCTCTATATTTAACATCTTTATAAGAACAATCCGTTAATTTTAAAATTCCATCTCCACTAATCGCAGATTTTGCTTTTTCAAAACTTGACTCTTCTGATAAGACAATTGATTTACCAACCATCTTAGTATCATCAACTTTAACTGTTATCATTCCATCAGTTGTCATTCCTACCATTAAAATAATATATAAAAGTGCTAACAATAATGGAATTGCAATAATAACAGCAATAGCAACTTTCTTAGCGAAACTTCGCCTAAACCTACCTCTGACTCTTTTACTAATACTTACATTAGTCATCCGAAGTTTCACCTCCTATCTTTCTTGTAATCTTGAAAGTACGAGATGCTAACTTAACATGCGGTTTACATATGAAGTTTCCTTCAAGTCTAGTCATCCCTAACTCTTGGAAGAACATAGCTTCTTTTCTATTATTAACATGAGTAATAATTAATCTTCCTCTACAAGATCTAATATATTCATCAAGTTTTTTTAACATGTTTTGTTTTCTTTCATCCTCAAATAAACCAATAAAGTAGTTATGGTTTAATTGATAATAATCAAAAGGTAGTGCACTTACAACATTAAATGCATTATAAACATCATCTCCAAAAATCCCCATAGTCTTACAGCCACAATGTTTTACTAGTTCAATATCATGTGGAGTAATCTCACTATCATCATGAAATGAAAAACATAAATTATAACTCATTACTTCTACTTCTTCAAATCTAGCAAGTAATTCTTTAAAGTTTTTCATATTTCTTATCATTTTAGGAGAATATTTAATGACAATCATTTCTTTAGTCATTTTATATTTAATCTTAGCAATATCATCAATTAAAATATTTAAAGCAATATCAAGAAGTTGTGTTAACTTTGGAGTCTTAGCAGCAACTGTAAAATAATCATCACTTGTCATAACACCCTTAATTGGATCAAATAATAAGAACTCTGTATCAACAAGTCTTACTTCTTGGTCTTGAATATGAAGAATTGGTTGATATCTAAATTCAAAAGGATAAATCGGGATATATTCAATATCATCTAAGCTTAATCCTTTTTTCTCTTTTTTAATTTGTTTTTCTTTTTTTATTTCTTTAAATTCTTTAGTAACAGCTATTTTTTCAAAATTAGCTTTTAAAATATTTAAGAATTCTTTTTCAACACTTAAAAAGAAATCAACAATTTCTCCGTCAAATTTAGCAGACTTTTCAGATACAAGTTTCTTCATTGCATATTCATGTGCATCTTGATAGTTTAAGCCATCAGCTAACTTTTCTAGTGTTATGTTATCATATGAATTACTTACCGCACAAAGTCTTGCATAAAGTGGAATGTCCTCATCAGCCAACCCTCTAGGGTACCCCGACCCATCCCAAGCCTCATGATGGGCTTGCATTACAGAAACCAGCGCTACAACAAAAGGACTTGGTCTTTCTCCAGCTAAGTTTTCCATTTCAACTGATGTATGATTTATTAATTGTTTTTCTTCAAACGGTGTTAATTCATCTTTTTCTAAGATATCTACATCAATTCCAATCTTCCCTAAATCATGGAATTTCATAATATCATAGACATCTTTTTCACTTAATAGTTTATCTTCACTATAAGAATCTGAATTAATCATTTGTTTATAGATATGTTTAGAATAATCAGCCACTCGTTGAGAGTGGTCTTTGACATTTTTAGGTAGCGTATCTAATAAGGGTGCAATCTCAGCAACAGTTGAGTTATATTTGATTTTTAATTCTTTCATTAAGCAAACTGGGCAAAACTGTTACTTAAGAACTAGTTTTGCACTCTCCTTTCTAAGAATGAATTGCTTACCTTTTAATATACAATTAAGGGGTAAAACAGGGTGCAGAATTCCTTATCTTATTTTATCATTTTTTTTTTAAAATGTAAAGTATTTAGACCTTTTATTCTATGTTTTTTTGCTTATTTTTATGTTGTTTTCAAGTCTTTTTTAATAAAAAAAAGAAAGTTTTAAAAAAATATAAAATATGGACAAAAAACTCCTAGAAATTTTATTTTCTAGGAGTTTGGATATCTTAAACTATAAAGTTTTTAAGTCCATTTATCAGCATCATCCATTGCAAAATCAAGTGATAACATAACTGTTTGTCCTAAGTTAGCATCAATTGCTTCAGCATCTGTTCCTTCTATCCACATTACAACTGATACTTTTTGAGCAGCTGCTTTAGCTGTACCAGTATTAACTTCTAAAATTTTTGTAGCTGAAGTAGAAGTATTATGTGCTATAATTCTTTTAATTTGTCCTGCTGTTGGAGTAGTAGCAATCTCACCTTTAGGTTCATTCGTTGTCGCAGCCGCTCCAGCCGATGTAACAAATGGAATAGGTTCAGTTGCATCAGTATAAGGTGCCCAAATACCAACGATATTATTATTACTATCTAGGAAGGCAACTCTAACAGCCTTTCTTATTGTAACATCATTTATTACAGATCCACCCGTTAAATAAACTCCTTTGTCAACACCTGCTCCAGCAACACCAGAAAATCCTGTGAAATACAAATCAAAAGTTATATACTTATGCAATTCTCCACTAATCGCAGAAAATTCAACTGGAGTTTCTTTAGTTAAATAAAAGAAAGCTTTACCATTTCCTGAAATATTTGATTTTTCTTGTTCTACAAGACCAGAAATTTTAAAAGGAGAAGATCTAAAGTCAACATTATTAACAAAATCACCATATTGTAAAGATGCAAAAGCAATAGGAGTATTATCTCCAGGCTCTATAAGACTAGCATCTACAGCAGGATAAATTTTTAAAACACCTTTACTAGTAGCAACAATAGATGCACCTTGACCTTTAGAAGTTTCACTTAAACTAAACCACGCAAATACACCAACTACTAATAATACCATCATAACCGCAAGGAACGTATAACTAAAAATTAATTTCTTTTTCATTTTTTTAAATACCTTTCTATATTTTTTTAAACATTTAATCGTTCACACCAATATAATAACATATTCTTATTTATTTTACTAGTATAATTTTATTTTTTATTTTTTAAGCAATAACAATTAATAGAAAACCACTGAAAAACAGTAGTTTTCTAAAAAATCTTTCCAACTTAAATATTTCTAAGCTTGTGGTTGTTCCGCAAATTCAGTTAGCGTAGCAACACCAAAATTCATCTTAATGTTTGAAAGCGCTCTAAGGTTAGCATCCACAGTAGCTGCATCAGCTCCCTCAATCCAAATTCTTACAACCATAGCTTGGCTCGTACTATGAGCAGTACCTAATACTACTGGTAATAAAGGCGTTGCTTGAATTTTACCACCATCTAAATCTCCATTTATTACTCTTAAAGTCTCATAAAGAGGAGTATCACCACTCTTTGTATAACCTAAAATTCCACTAGCACTTGGGTATGTATCAGTTGATTTAACATAATTAAGGTTACCAGCATGTGTTGCTCCAGAAACTACTGTTGCATGAGGTGCCCATATTCCAATTGTTGAAGTACCTGCTGCATTCAAAAATGCAACACGTATACCAGCAATAATTGAAGGATCACTTGCTTCTCCAACTTTTGTAATTGCTGAGTTTCCTGTTAAATAAACTTGTTTTACAGTAGTATCAGTTTGGTCCCCATTATAACCAGTAAAATAAAGTTTAAACTGAACATAATCGTGAATTCCATCTACTCCCGCTGAATATGATGGTGAATCTCCACCAATCAATCTAAAAAACGAAGTTCCATTTCCAGAAATATTAGTACGTTTTGCATTAGCAATCGCTGCATCAGCGAATTGTCCTGATGAGAAGTTAACATTATATTTATAATCACCAAAACCAGTAGGCTCTACAGTTTGGTTTGGTGAAACAGAGTAAACCCTCAATGTTCCTTCAGTAATAGCTTGGATTTGAGCGTTTTCAACTGTTGAAGTTGCTGTTACCGTAAACCATGCAAATGCACCCACTGCAAACAATAACAATGAAATCCCTAACATTGCATAAAGCATAACAAATTTTCTTTTCATATTTTTTCTCCTTTTTATAGATAGTTTTCTTTAAAAATAAAACTAAATTTCTTCAACCTTAGAAAAAAAATAATTAGTTTTTAAACAAAACTATTTGGTTAACTTCCTTTGTTTTCATTAAATTTCCTATCTAACGAGAGCAAACGAGAGTTTTCCTTAACTAAATTGTATCATTTATATTTTGTTATTGCAAGTATTTTACATAAAAATGATTTTATTTTTATTTTTTAATAAACAAAAAACACCATTTTGTTTAGTATCTTCTAAATAAAATGGTGTTTTTTTATGAAATTTTTTTAATAAATCATAAATTCTTCTTATACCATTCAATTGCCTCAATTATTCCATCTTTAAAACTCCAACTAGGGTTATAACCTAACAATTTTTTTGCTTTAGAAATATCTGCATTGCTGTGTTTAATATCTCCTACTCTTGCTTCTTTAAATATAGGTTTAATATCCTTACCTAATACTTCACATAATAAATCATAAATATCAATTAAATATTCTCTTCCGCCATAAGCGATATTAAAAGCTTCACCCGAAGTACCTTCAAAAGCATTACATGCTTTTAAATTAGCTTCAATGACATTTTCAATATAAGTAAAATCTCTACTTTGTTTGCCATCACCATAAATTGTTGGAATTTCTCCATTTAATAATTGTTTAATGAATTTAGGAATAACTGCAGCATAATCACCATATGGATTTTGTCTTTTTCCAAAAACATTAAAGTATCTTAACCCAATTGTTTCTAAGCCATATAACTTATAATAAAGTTTTGCATATTCTTCATTTGTTTTTTTAGTTAAAGCATAAGGAGATAAAATATTGCCTTCACTTCCTTCTTTTTTAGGTAAAGAGATACTATCTCCATAAACAGAAGAACTTGATGCATAAACAAACTTTTTTACTTTGTTTATTCTAGATGCTTCTAACATATTCAATGTCCCTCTAATATTTATATCTTCATAAAGCAAGGGCATCTCAACATTTCTTGGAACGCTTCCCCAAGCAGCCTGATGCAAAACATAATCTGCTCCTTTACAAGCATTAATACAATCTTCTAAATTTCTAATATCTTTTTCTAAAAATTCAAATTTTTTATTTTTTAAAAATGGTTTGATGTTATTAATATTACCAGTTGATAAATCATCTAAACATCTAACATAATAACCCATTTCTAAAATTTTTTCGCATAAATTAGAACCAATAAATCCAGCTCCGCCAGTAATCAAAAAAACTGTATTCTTTGGAAAACTAATATTACTATATCCCATTAAAGTCTCCAATACTTATAATTATTTGTTTCAAAAGTATTTCTATTAAATATACCCTTTACATCAATTAAAACTTTATTTGTTTTTCTATTATACATTTTATCTAAAGCATCAATAGATAATGCTTTAAATTCATTATGACTAACAGCAATAACAATTGCATCCACATCTTTTATTTCTTCTTTTTCATTAAAAGAAAAACCATATTCACGTTTTGCTTCTTCTTTGTCCGCTACAGGGTCTACAATTAATGGAGTTATACCATACTCTTTTAATTCATTAACAATATCAATCACTCTTGTATTTCTTGTATCAGGACAATTTTCTTTAAAGGTAAACCCTAGAATCGCAACTTTAGCATTTTTTACAGAAACATTAGCTTTGATTAATACTTTAATCAAATTCTCAACAATATACCTTCCCATATTATCATTTATTCTTCTACCTGATAATATAATTTGAGAATGATAACCAACTTGTTCTGCTTTGTAAGTTAAATAATATGGGTCAACACCAATGCAGTGACCTCCAACTAAACCTGGTGAAAACTTTAAAAAATTCCACTTAGTCCCAGCCGCTTCTAACACTGCTTTTGTATCAATATTTAATCTATTAAAAATAATTGATAATTCATTCATGAAAGCAATATTAATATCTCTTTGAGAATTTTCAATTACTTTGGCAGCTTCAGCTACTTTAATAGATTCTGCCTTGTAAACTCCAGCCTCTACTACTAATTCATAAACTTTAGCAACTACATCTAGAGTTTCTAAATCCATTCCTGAAACTATTTTTATAATAGTTTCTAAACGGTGCACTTTATCTCCTGGATTTATTCTTTCAGGAGAATATCCCACTTTAAAATCAACCCCGCATTTTAAACCTGATTCTTTTTCAAGAATCGGAACACATACTTCTTCTGTTACACTAGGATAGACTGTTGATTCATAAACTACAATTGAACCTTTCACAAGATTTCTTCCTAAAGTTTTAGAAGCACTTTCAACTGGTCTTAAGTCAGGTGTGCGATCTTTATTAACAGGCGTAGGGACAGCGACTATATGGAATTTAGCTTCTTTAAGCTTTTTTTCATCAGTTGTAAAATCTACTGTAGTAGATTTTATAACATCATTACCAACTTCTTTAGTTGGATCAATTCCTTTTTTATATAAAGCTATTTTTTCTTCACTAATATCAAAACCAATAACTTTTATCTTTTTACTAAAAGCAACAGCAATAGGCATACCAACATAACCTAAACCGATTAGCGACATGCTTTCTTTTTTTTCTATAAGTTTTTCATATAATTTATTCATAAATCTCTCCATTTAAATTTGCTTATTTATAATGTTTTGCCATAAATCTTAAATATTCGCCACTTTCAATATTTTTAAGCCATTTTTGATTATCTATGTTCCATTTAATAGTTTGTTTAATCCCAGAATCAAAATTATATTTAGGCTTCCAGCCTAAAGAGTTTTCAATTTTAGTAGCATCAATTGCATATCTTAAATCATGCCCTGGTCTATCAGTAACAAACCGAATTAAACTTTCAGGCTTATTTAATTCTTTTAAAATTATTTTTACAACCTCAATATTGGTTTTCTCATTATGTCCACCAATATTATAAACTTCCCCTATCGCACCTTTATGGATGATTAAATCAATTGCTGTACAATGATCATATACATGTAACCAATCTCTAACGTTTTCTCCCTTACCATAAACTGGTAAGAATTTATCTTCTAAAGCATTTTTAATCATTAAAGGAATTAACTTTTCAGGGAATTGATAAGGCCCATAATTATTAGAACATCTTGAAATAGTAATAGGCAAGCCAAAAGTTCTATTATAAGCATGGACTAATAAATCAGCCGATGCTTTAGATGCCGAATATGGGCTTGAAGTTTGAAGTGGCGTTTTTTCAGTAAATAATAAATCTTTTCTATCAAGAGGTAAATCTCCATATACCTCATCAGTTGATACCTGATGGAATCTTTTAACGCTATACTTTAAAGAAGCATCCATCAAAACTTGCGTTCCAATGATATTTGTCTTTAAGAAAATTTCCGGATTTTCTATTGATCTATCAACATGTGATTCAGCTGCAAAATTAATTACAACATCAAATTTTTCTTTTTCAAATAACTCAAAAACCAATTTTCTATCCGTAATATCTCCTTTAACAAATTTAAAATTAGGCTTTCCCATTATGGGTTCTAAGGTTTCTAAATTACCTGCATAAGTTAGAGCATCTAATACCAAAATGTTATAGGTAGGATATTTATCAACCATATAATGGCAAAAATTTCCGCCAATAAATCCAGCACCACCAGTTATTAATATTTTCATTTTAAACCCCTCTTTTTAAAATCAGTCAACGAAAGAATATATTGACCATATTCAGTCATCTTTAAACTTTTACCAATATTATAAAGTTGTTCTTCAGTTATAAATCCCCTTCTCCAAGCAATCTCTTCAATACAAGAAATATAGAAACCTTGTCTTGATTGAATAGCCTCAACATATTGAGAAGCATTTAACAAGCCAGTTGGTGTTCCTGTATCAAGCCAAGCCATTCCTCTACCTAACAAAACGACATTTAATTTATTCATTTTTAAGTATTCATTATTAACGCTAGTAATCTCAAGCTCTCCTCTTGCAGAAGGCTTAATATTTTTAACTATCTCAACAACTTTATTATCATAAAAATACAAACCAGGTACAGCATAATTAGATTTTGGATTGGCAGGTTTTTCTTCTATAGAAATCACCTTATTCGATTCATCAAATTCTACTACTCCAAATGAAGATGCATCCTTTACAGGATAGCCAAAAATAACCGCCCCATCTTTTATTTCTTTAGCTTGATTTAATACTTTTGTTAAATCTTGTCCATAAAAAAGATTATCTCCAAGAATCAAACAAACACTATCATCCCCAATAAATGATCTTCCTATTATGAAAGCATCAGCTAAACCTCTTGGTGTTTCTTGAATTTTATAATTAATATTTAATCCTAAAGAACTCCCATCATTAAATAGTTTTTCATATAATGGTGTATCCTCTGGAGTTGAAATTATTAAGATATCTTTAATTCCTGCTAACATCAAAACAGAAAGCGGATAATATATTAAAGGTTTATCATAAATAGGTAACAATTGTTTTGAAATAACTTTAGTCATTGGGTAAAGTCTTGAACCTTTACCTCCCGCTAATATAATTCCTTTCATAATTTATCTCCCTTCTTTTATTATCTTGCAAACCCTATCAACATTATCTAACTCTAAATCAGCATACATCGGAAGGCATAAGATATTATTTGTTATTTTAGATGCTACTAAAGTATCAGAGATTTTAAAACCTATTTTATATGCATTAAAATCACTTGTTAGAGGATAAAAATATTTTCTAGCATATATTTCGTTTTCTTTTAATAAATTAAAAACTTGATCTCTAGTCAATTTATAACTATCAAATAATACAGGAAAATAAGCATAGTTTTGAATTACATCTTCTTGTTTGAAATTTAGTCTTATTCCTTTTATTCCTCTTAAATTTTTTTCATATCTTTCAAAAACTTTTTTACGTTTTTTTATTTCATCACTTACTATTTCAAGATTGCATAACCCCATCGCTGCTCTAAACTCATCTACTTTAGCATTTCCACCAATGTAATCTACTTCTTCTTGCGATACAATACCAAAATTTTTTAAAGATTCTAACCTTGTCTTTAACGAAGAATCATTATAAGTTAAAGCTCCGCCCTCACCCGTATGAAACACTTTTGTAGCATGAAAACTAAACATCGAAATATCGCCATAAGTTGCAATACCTTTGTTTTTATATTTTACCCCAAAAGCATGGGCTGCATCATAAATCACTTTTAAATTATATTTTTTAGCAATTCTTTCAATTTCTTCCACATTGCAAACATTACCATAAACATGCACCGGCAATATCGCTATAGTTTTATCAGTTATTAAACTCTCAATTTTAGTCTCATCAATCGTATAGTCTGTTTCTTTAATATCACAAAAAATAGGAATATTACCAGTTCTAACAATCGCATTAGTTGTAGAAACAAACGTAAAAGGCGTAGTAATAACTTCACCTTTTTTCCCCAAAACTTCTAAAGCATATTCTAACGCTATATGTCCATTAGAATAAAGCGATATAAAAGGCGTTTCAAGATATTCCTTTAATCCCTTTTCTAATTCCATATGAAAGGTGCCCATATTAGTTAAATGTTTAGTACTCCATAAAGTTTTGATTTTTTCTATATATTTTTCATAACTTGGTAAAGATGATTGTGTTACATTAATTCTTTTCATTTTTCTTCTCACTTAAATATTTTTCTTCTAATAATAATAATTTTTTACTTCTTTCTTTCAAAACCCTTGCTGGTTGACCAATATTTACAGTCCAAGGAAGAGATGACTTATTAATAAAACTCATAGCACCAAAAGAACTTCCCTCTTCTAACACTACACCTGGTAAAACAACTGAACTAGCACCTATTAAAACATGTTTTTTTATGATTACTTCTTTAGAAATAATATTTTTATATTTGCTAGGAATGGTAGAATTAGTTAGATAATCTCCTAAATAGTCATCTGTAATAGCATAAACTGTAACTCTAGAAGATAAGCATGAAAAATCCTCCATTACTATTCCAGCATCGCCTGCAAACATCGCAGCATAAGCTGCAATATGAATGTTATTCCCTAAGTTGATTTTTCCACTTAATAAGCAAAAATCATCTATTCTAACATTTGAACCAATCGATATTTTATCAGCTGAATAAATTCTAGCAAATCTACTTATTAATACATTTTCACCATATGATTTTAATCCTAGCGATTTTAATTCTTCTTTGCTTAAAAAACTATTCATCCATCTCACCTTTTCTAAAAAAATTTTCTAATAATTACTTTCTTCTAATTTTATTAACTAATCCTTGAAGCTTAAGAATGAATATTAACAATAATACTCTTTTTTTAGCCATTAAACGTCTAACTATTTTATATCTAATTATTTTTATATCAATATTGTTTACTATTTTTATAGTTATTTCATGATTTAAAATATCGCGAATTCGTTTTTTTATAATTTTTGTTTTTTCATAAGATAGGTACAATAAATAATCCACAATCATTTTAAAATGAGCATAATTTATACTTCGACTATATTTATCGCATAAATTCCAACATTCCAACAAATCGTTAACTTTATCTTCAATATAAACTATAGAATTAAAATAATTATCTAGTGCTTTTGAATATTTATAATCTTTTTTCTTTTTTACTTTTTTTCGTTTATTATTTAAACGAATATTGTAAAATGTATTAGCAATGATTTCTGCATTGTTAATGTGTTTAATATATTCTAAATTAAATAAAATATCTTGAGAGATTCTAAAATCTGGAAAAACCAACTGGTTTTCTTTAATAATTGATGTTTTATAAAGTTTACTTATCGGACCATATAAAGAACCTTCTATATACATCTCAATAAGATGTTGATGTAGCAATTCTATATCATCAATGTTTTTTTTATGTATTGCTTCTTCTTTAACAAATTTTAAGTTGTTGAAATCATCGCCAACAATTTGAAATAATCTCATCCCACAAAAAACCATATCAGCTTTAGTATTATCAGCTTTTTGTATTAAAGCACTAACATAATTATTATCTATCCAATCATCTGCATCTATAAATAAAATATAATCACTTTTCGCTAGTTTTAATCCTGTATTTCTAGCAATTGCAGTTCCCGAATTTTTTTGACTAATAACATTGATTCTTTTATCTTTTTTTTGATATTCTTCAAGTATTGGTAAAGTATTATCTACAGATCCATCATTAACAACAATTACTTCAAAATTAGGTTCATCTTGATTTAAAATACTATCTAAACAAATTGAAATTGTTTCTTGATCATTAAATGTAGGAATTATGATGCTTACCTTCGTTAACTTTTCTTCCATAAATCGCTCCTTTTAAATTTCAAAATTCTAATTTTCTCTTCCTTTGTTAAAACAAAAATAAAACTTAATGCTACGTAAACTATACTGACAAGCATAATTTTAATTATCAAATTTTTAATCGAATATTCTTCAATTAGTTGTTTTATATATATACCAAAAACTAACGTAACAGCCATTGGAATTACTGACCTCAAATGAACCTTTTTATAAAAATCAATCATATTAAAACCAATTATTTTATGATAAAAAATATTCATAATTATCACTTGACCAATAAAATTTCCTCCAAAAATTGCAATTGATGCACCTAATGCCCCGTAATGAGGAATTAAAAAAACTGCTGAAGTTAGTGTTATCACTAATGAAATTATTAGTGATAATGCATAATATTTTACTTTTTTTACCACCAACAAATAAGTATAAGCAATTCCATATGTATATGTAAAAAGTCCTGTAACTACTAAAAAGAAACCAACTAAAGCCGCAGGCTCTAAGTCTTCACCAACCCATAAATTTACGAACTCTGGTCCTAACAAATAAAAGCCTAAGATTATTAGCCCCATAAAGAATAGTTGGAACCTTCCAACCGCAATCATTGTTTGATTTATCTCTTCAGTCTTGCCATCAATATTTAATTTAGTAATTTTTGGCAAAAAAAGTCCATTCAGAGCATTAGAAAATGTCCAAATATACCCCTCTATAGATAGAGCTATTGTAAAAAGTGCAATTTCAGCGGTCCCAGAAAAAAAACCTAATAACGAAGGAACTATGTTATAAGTTAATCTCTGAGTCAAAAGTGCAACCATATTCCAACCTGAGAATATAATAATTGATTTATACATTTTTCTACTAACACGAACAAACTTAAATTCAAACAATTTATTTTTTAATATATAGATAAATTTTAACACTATGACTAAAGTCCCAGCAGCAATATATGCAAAAATTAAACCATATACATCAAAATTAAAAACCAAAGCAATAGTTGTTATTATAATAATTGTTAATTTATTAATTAATTCAACAATTTTAATAAAAATAAATCTGCCATTTCCAATCAAAATACCATTAAACGGACTAAATAATATGTGATATGAACAAAACAATGCTGAAAAAACAAAAACTTTTTTAAATTTAACTAATTCTTCATAAGTCAATTCAGCATATATTTTATCTATATTAAAATATATAACCATTAAACTTAAAAAAATAAATATCGCAATCGCTAAAAATATTTTTGTTATGGCATTAAATAACTCTCTTAATTTTTCATCATTATTCTCAAGTCTGTATTTTGAAACATATCTAGATATAGTTTCACCTAATCCAAAATCAATTGAAAAAAAACTAATGATTGAAAGAGTTAAAGTATAGATAGCATAACTTGATTTTCCCACATTTGAAATAATCCATGGTAAATAAAAAACACCAAAAAGGATATTTAAAATAATTAAAAAATATGAGAAAACAGCTGCTGCTTTTATTTTATTATTAGATTCTATATTACTAGATTCTATACTAGATTTAACTTTTGTATCCCTAATTGGTTCATCCATTTATTTCACGTCTCTTTTTTGTTTCTTTTTTTCTTTTTCAATTTACGCTTCAACCCTTTGAAGCCTTCATATCTTAATAATTTAAAAACTGTAATAACTTTTCGTCTAAAACTTATAAAAGGATGCCCAACACCAGTTATTTTTCTAGCTTTTTTCCCGTAACATTCATCTTCAATAACATATTCATTATGCTTTAAAGGAAACTCTAATTCATATGTTTTCATATAGTACATTCTTTGTACTTCTTTAGGCATAGTAATATAAGTATTTTCATGTTGCGATTCGTTAACACAACCAATATTTGAAATCATATTATATTTTGGAACAACCGAAACTCTATTATTTATAAATTTATCTAAACCAAAATAATATTCAAAGCCTGCTACATGGCCATCACTTACACTATGCTTTACATAATTTATAACTCTTTTAAAGTTAGAACGAGGCATATTTTTCTTTAAACGTTTTAATAAATATTCGTTCTTACCATAACTATGCTCACGATCAAAACTTAGATAAGTTCTTCTCCACAAGCCAAACCCCCAAATTGAAGTTTCTTTTGAGTAAAAATAGCTATCACTCAAATTCTTAGGATATATATCTAAAAAATTCATTCCAGATATTTGTTGGATTCTTTCATCATCTTTAAATTTTTCAAGAAGATCTTCCATAAAATAGAAAAATGATACACTAGGAACAACATCATCTTCTAAAAAAATACATCTATCATATTCTTTAAAGACCTTATCCATTGAAGACCATAGCATCGTATATAAGCCTTGATTGGTTGTTTCATATATTTTAATGACTCTGCATTCCCAATCAATTTCAGAAACAACCTTTCTACTTTCCATTACTTTGTCTTTTTCACCTTGCACAAAATCTCTTGGTGCATCTGAAACCAAAAACAAAACTTTAGGTTTAACCTTTTTCAAAACATCAAAAACTTTTTTTAAAGTATCTGGTCTTGAAAAAACAAATAATACTACTGGTACATTTAAGTTATCTCTCTTCAAGACACACCTCTTTTTCTTCTAAAACTATATCATTATTAATAATTATATCTTTTGAGCTCATCATAAAAAACACAAAGCCAAAAACAATAACCCAAACATTTCTATAAAAAATATCTTCAAAAGAACCATGCAAGAAAAGTAAAGCAAAAGCAACAAGCGCAACTCTATTAATTTGTTTGTTTTTTTGACCCACTTTTTTATAAACTATAGTTAAAAAATAGCTCATAAAAATAAAGAATGCAAAGATTCCATACCCCCAAGCAAAACTTAAATATATATTGTGTGCACCTTGAGAAATATATAGAAAATTATCCATATCCAAATAGTGACTATTTAAAAATAAAGATATTTTGCTAGGTACCTGAATCCAAATATGTTCTCGATTTGTAAAAACTGTTCTTCCTAAAATAGTCACATTTGAAGAACCTAAAATTTTCCAAAGTGCTATATAAATAAGAGGTAAGAGAATCGGAAATAACATTCCTGTAAATATTGTAGCTTGGCAAGCAAATTTATTTGTTTTTTTCTTTAGCAACATAAACAAAACTGATAGTCCAAAAATTATGGCTATGATAAACGATGTTCTTGAACCTGTAAAATATAGAAAAATCATAGATAAAGCCAGTGAAATTAAGCCAATTATTTTAAATATAATTTTCTTTTCTGAAAGTAAGCATAAAACATTATTCATAAGAACTAATAACATATATAAAGCAAAACTATTTTGATTTTCAAAACCAAACCTTAATTCGTTATTGCCAATTAAAGAAAAATTAGTAAGTAATTTAATCAATAATATATATGGTAAAAAATAATATAATTTACTTAAATATCTCATTTCGGATATATTAATATCAGAGCGATAAGCTATATAAATCATTATAATCAACGATATTATTGCTCCATACTCTGCAAAGTTGCCTCTAAGCATATCTAAATTAAAGCCTATTAATGCACCTATAAAAAAAATTAAGATAAAGATAAAGATTAGCAAAATTCTATCTTCATAAAGATTCTTATATGCAGTAATTATAAACCATATTACTAGCAGGATAAAGAGAATATCTAAAAATAGACTATAATAACTGTATAAAGCAAAAGTATAAAATAAAAACATCAAAAATAATACGCAAAAGATAACTGAAAAGTAAATCTTAGAATTTAAAAATTTTTTATTCATAATTAAGCCCTTTCCACAACCAGAGAATCATAATAATTTTGCAGTTCTTTAGATTGTTTGCTTATAGAGTAACCAGATTCTTCTACTTTTAATAAATCAACTAATCTATCATACTTACGTGTTTCTAAAATTTTATCAACCCATAAGTCTAATTTAGCATTACTGATAAAATCAACTTTATCTAAAATGTTAACTTCAGAGGGAATATTATTTGAAGCAATGCATTTTAAACCATTCACTTGGGCTTCAACTAATACAATCCCTAATCCTTCAAAATGAGAAGGTAAACAAAAAATATCAAAAATATTATAATAATCATAAATATTCTTAACACCATCAATAAATAACACGTTGTTTTCAACATTTATTTTTTTAGAATACAGTTTTATTTTATTTTTTAAATGACCATCTCCAATCATTATCAATAATGTATTATTATTTTTATTGCTAATTTTTTTTATAAGTTCAATTAAAAATTTATGATTTTTTTGATAATCAAACCTTCCTATATGGCCAATTACAAACTCATCTTCTATATTATATTTTTCTCTTATTTCTTTTCTTTTATCTTCATTAAAGACAAACTTCTCATAATCAATTGCGTTTGGGAAAATTTTAACTTCACCTTTTTTTATTTTCCTTTTTCCAAACATCCATTTACCTGCTGGCGAAGAACATGCCACATAATCAGTAGCATAAAATCTAATTAAAAATCTTGCAATTTCATTTAAAAACCATTTTAAGATATTATTGGTTAAATGTCTTGTATTATGGCTATGTGCAATTCGCACTTTAACTTTATGTTTTTTAGCAATTCTAAGTGCTATTACACCCATAGCATCCAAATGAGAGTGAACAATGTCATAATTACCTTTGGCAATTATTGTACTAATTTGTTTGTAATTACTGATTGGATGCCTTCCTCTTGTGGGTACATTAAATATTTTCATGCCTTTTTTTATAATTTCTTGATCATACACTCCAGTTTCAAAGCCATCAATAACAAAATCAATTTTAAATTTATTAGTATCAAAAAGTCTTATATTATTCATTATGAAGGATTCAATTCCGCCCAAGCTCATAGGGCCACCTACTAAATATAAAATTTTTATCATATTTTTCTCCTAATTATTAAACTTTTTATAATACTAACAAATTTATCTTAATATTTTAATATTCATTATTTATAATTTTTTTCAAAATTCCAAGCATCTCTTACCATGTCTTCAATTGTAAGTTCCGCTTTCCAACCTAATTCTTTAAAAGCTTTTGAAACATCAGCAAAACTTGTTGCAACATCCCCTTTTCTTCTTTCAACTATTTCATAAGGGATTTTAATATCATTTATTTTTTCAAAAGTATTAATTAATTCTAATACTGAAGTTCCTTTTCCAGTTCCAAGATTATAAATACTAACTCCAGGCTTAATATTTTCTAAAGCTTTAATATGACCTTTAGCTAAATCCATTACATGTATATAATCTCTTACTCCAGTTCCATCAACCGTATCATAGTCATTTCCAAACACTTTTAATAATTTTTGTTTTTTGCTAGCAACTTGTGTAATAAAAGGCATTAAATTATTTGGAACCCCGTTAGGAACCTCTCCAATCAATCCCGATGGATGTGCTCCCACTGGATTAAAATATCTAAGTAATGAAACACCTAATTTTGGGTATGCATATACTGCATCCATTAAGATTTTCTCATTAATTGCTTTTGTTTCTCCATAAGGATTAGTCGTTTTACCAGTTTGCATATTTTCTTTTAAAGGACTTTTATTTTCACCATAAACTGTTGCGGATGAAGAAAAAACAAATTTTAAAACTTTATATTCTAAAGCACATTTAATTAAACAAATTGTACTAACAACATTGTTATAATAATATTCAAGTGGTTTAGAAATAGATTCACCGACCGCCTTAAAACCAGCAAAATGAATTATTCCATCAAAATTATTTCTAGCAAAAATTTCCTTCATTTTAGCATCATCAGTAACATCTGCTTTATAAAATTTAAAATCATCATTACTGATCTTTTTAAGTTTTTGTAAAACATCTAATTTAGAATTAGATAAATTATCAACTATTACAACCTCATGCCCTGCCTCTTTTAAAAGTAAGGCAGTATGAGAGCCAATATATCCCAACCCTCCAGTAACAAGTATTTGCATAAACTACTTCTCCCTTATTAGTTTTTATAAAGTTTAAAATATTCTTTAAACATCTTTTCTTTTGAATAGAGTGTTTTACCTAATAGTACACACTCATCTTTTTCTTTAAATATCTTTTCTTGTTTTTCTTTTAAAATCAATTCTTTTATCTTTTTTATATCTCCATAAGGAACAAACTCTCCACATCCTTTTGGTGCTGTTTCTTTTGCACCACCTACATCATATCCAATAACAGGAGTCCCACATGCGATAGATTCTATACAAGTTGTTGGAAAATTTTCCTTTTCACTTAACATTACAAAAACATTAGCTAAAGAATAATACTTAGCAAGTTCTATTTGATTAGCAGTTCTAGGTAAGGCAATAACATTATCTAGATTAACTTTTTCAGGTTCATCTAGGCCAATCATTATAAATTTAATATCTTTTTCTTTCAAACTTTCAGCTAATTTTAAAACTTCAGGTCCACCTTTTTCTTTACTCATCAAATTAGGTGCTACCGCCAAAACAATAAATTCATCTTTTAAATTGTGTTTTTCTTTTATTTCTTTCGTATCATATTCTTTAAAGATATTAACATCAATTCCATTATTAATTACTAACATCTTTTTATCTTTTAAAAAAGATGTTTTTACTCTTTCTAAAAGCCATTTAGAAGGAGTAACTATTGTTAAGTTGTCAAAACCTTCATACATCTTTATTTTTTGTTTATACATACGTTTAGTAAAATCAAAAAATAAAGATTTAGGATATTCTTTTAATCTTGGACATTTAAAACATAATGCTTTAAATTTCTCGCATTCATATGCATGTCCGCACTTTCCTGTATACATAAACTCACAATGAAAAGTATGAATTACTTTAATATTTTTTTTCTTTAAATACTTAATTAAAGGTTTTAAATTAACAAAATATGCATGTAGTTCATGAATATGAACTACATCTGGTTTAATCCTTTTTATATATCTAATTAATCTAAAAGTAGAAAAAGGTGAATATATTCCAGTTAAACCCGTAAGCCTAGTCATTATCATATGGAAAATAGTTTCTAAATCAAGACCAAATTTATAAATATTTTTTTCTTTAATTTTTGGTCCTCTTCCATAGGCAATGTGTGCTTCTATATTATTTTTATTTAATTCTTGATATAAATCATAAACAATTTTTCCAGTACTACTTCTTTTACAATTTACATCAATTAATAATACTTTCATAATTTATTCCTTTTTATCTATACTGTCTTTTTTCAATTCCTAAAAGCCTAGCTATCTTAACTGCCAAAGCAATTCTTTTAGCACTTGAAGCATAATCTTTATATGATTTGTTTTCGCCGTTCATTAAAGTAATAAATTCATCTTTTGAAATGCCAAGTTTTAAAGCAATATATTCTAAATCTTTTAAAGCTTGCTCTTCACTATATGGAGGTTTTTTTAAGATTTCTAAAGCATCACTTCTTTGAAGTTGATTTGTAAGAATCAAACTTGAAAAATGAGCTCTTCTTTTATCAAATCCAAATTTCTTAATTAACCAATAACCTTCATAAAATCTTGTAAAAATACTTTCATAATGTTTATTAGCATAAGGTTCCCAATTAAACTTTTCTTTTAAAGTTTTTATGGCATCCTCTTTTGTATAAGGAATTAAATCAAGCGGACGAAATACTTTCATTCCTTTAAAGAAACGATAATAAATCTTATATTTAAACATACTACATAAAGGTAGTTTTTTTAATTTTTTAGTTCCAAACCTTTTATGAATATCTTTGATTTGTTTTAAATCGTTTTGATAAACCCATTCGATAGGCTCTCTTACACACTCTGTAGAATAATTTCCACCAGTTAAAACATACTTAATTTTATGTTTAACAGCATAATTATAAAGTGATGCAAAAATTACATGATCTTGAGGAATGTCTTGATAAGGAACTTGTGATTTAAAAAAAGCAAGCTGTAAATCCTTCATTTCTTCAAAATCAACAGTTTCATGACAAATTTCTAATCCTAAGCCTTTGGCAATTTTTTCTACATTACTAATAGCTACATCTAAATTCCAACCCGTATCAACTGAATAAAGTAAGACTCTTAAGCCTAAAACTTCTTTAGCATAATATGCTAAATAAGAACTATCCACCCCACCACTTATTCCTATAATACAATCATATTTTTTATGTCTTGTTTTTTTCTTTATTAAAGCAACTTGCTTTTCTAGTTTTGCTTTACCTACATCATCTGTACGCCAAGAAGGTAGGATATTTTCATAATAATTATGACAATGATCACACAGCCCTTTCTCATCAAATTTAATTTGTGAGTCAGTTGTATCCATTACACAATTACTACAAACCTGATATTTTCTTTTTTCCATTACTTACTCCATACAACTCTATTTACATAATCAATATAAGAAGTTATAATTCTTAATACTTTATCAGAAACATTTGGATAACTATAATCTCTTACTGGACACAATGTATCTTTTTCTTGAGTTTCTAAAATTTCTAAACCTTGTAAAATTCGGTCTTTTTTAAGACCTACCATCATTACACTAGCTTCTTCCATCGCTTCAGGTCTTTCATGAGCTTCTCTAATATTTAAAGCTTTAAAACCTAAGATACTAGACTCCTCACTTATAGTACCACTATCGCTTAAAACAGCTTTAGCATTAAGTTGAAGTTTATTATAATCATTAAAACCAAGTGGTTTTAATGTTTGAATTAAAGGATTAAATCTAACATTCTTAGCTTCAATCATTTTTCTAGTTCTAGGATGTGTACTTACAATAATCGGTAATTTATAAATTTCAGCTATTTCATTTAAACTTTCAATTAAATCAATGAAATTTTTAACTGCATTAATATTTTCTTCTCTGTGAGCTGATACTACGAAATACTTATTTGGTTTTAAATTAAGACGTGTTAAAACATCACTTGCTTCAATATCTTTAATTCTAGAATTTAAAACTTCAAACATCGGACTACCAGTTTTGATTACTCTATCAGCAGGTAAGCCTTCACGAAGTAAATACTCTCTTGCAATATCACTATAAGTAAGGTTAATATCAGCAATATGATCTACTATTTTACGGTTAGTTTCTTCTGGTACTCTTTGGTCAAAGCATCTATTACCTGCTTCCATATGAAAAATTGGAATTTTTCTTCTTTTAGCAGCAATTGCACATAAACAACTATTAGTATCACCTAAGACTAAAAATGCATCTGGTTTTTCTTTTTCTATAATTGGATCTATTTTCACTAAAATATTTCCGATTGTTTCTACAGCTGTTGTTACTGCAGCATCAAGAAAATAATCGGGTTTTTTTAATTTAAAATCCTGAAAAAAGATTTCATTTAATTCATAATCATAGTTTTGACCTGTATGAACTAAAATATGTTCAACAGCATTTGAAGATTCTAACTTTTGGATCACACAAGAAAGCCTAATTATTTCTGGGCGTGTTCCAACTACAGTCATTATTTTTATTTTTTTCACTTTCTTATACCTCCAAAAAATAAGTGTCTGGATTATTAGGGTCAAAAGCTTCGCTTGCCCACATGATAGTGACTAAATCAGTCTCACCTATATTTTCAATATTATGAGTATATCCTGGCATAATATTAACAACTTCTAAAATATCTCCACTCACATAAACTTCAATTACTTCAGTAGAATGAACTTCTCTAAACCTAATCACACCTTTACCAAAAACTACTAAAAACTTTTCACATTTAGTATGATGCCAATGGTTTCCTTTTACAATTCCAGGTTTTGAAATATTTACTGAAACCTGACCTTTATCGTCTGTTTTTAAAAACTCAGTAAAAGAACCTCTATGATCAACATTCATTTTTAAATTATAACTAAAGCTTTCAATTGGTATAAAACTTAAGTAAGTAGCATAAAGTTTTCTAACAAAATCATTTTTCATATCAGGAACAAATAAATCAAACTTTTCAGCTTTAAAAGAATAAATTGTTTTAGTTAGTTCTTCTAAAGTAACTTTATAAGATGTCTTTACTTTACAAAATTCATTATCTTTTGTAGGATTCCCCTCTAATGCACTAATTAATTCTTTTACAACATCATCAATATAAACTAAATTAACTACTGCATTAGGATCACTTACCATAATCTCTAAGCCTCTTGAAATATTATAACAAAATGTCGCAACAGCACTATTGTAATTTGGTCTTGACCATTTTCCAAAAATATTTTGGAATCTATACACTAAAACTTCCACCTTGTTTTCTCTACCATATTCAAATACTAAATCCTCACCTGCTTTTTTACTTTTTCCATAAGGATTATCAAGAGCAGCTTGGATTGATGAAGATATCATCAATGGGGCTTTATTATTATATTTTTTAAGTAAGTTAAGTAAAGTATTAGTAAATCCAAAATTACCTTCCATAAATTCGCTTTGTTCTTTTGGACGATTTACTCCTGCAAGATGAAAAATAAAGCCAGCTTCTTTACACGCTTTTTCTAAATCTTCTATTTTAGAATCAATATCATATTCAAAAATATCTTCATATTTTCTAGCTCTTAATTCAGCAATTAAATTTTTACCGACAAAGCCTTTTGCTCCTGTTACTAAAATCTTCATTCTTTTTTTCCTAATTCTTCTTTTATATAATCTAATTTCAATAATTTTTCTTTTATTTCTTCAATATTTAATATCTTTGTATTATGCGAATTATATTCATCCCCCTCAGATAACTCGCTACATCCTTCAACAAAATATTTATCATAGTTTAAATCTCTTTTATCAGCTGGTACTCTATAGTAATCTCCTAAATCAAGGGCTACAACTTTTTCTTCTTTAGTAAGCAGTGTTTCATAAAGTTTTTCACCATGTCTTGTACCAATGATTTTTATCTTAGAGTTAGAATTAAACAATTCCTTAACAGCTTGTGCTAAATCACCAATTGTTGAAGCTGGTGATTTTTGAACCATAATATCACCTGCTTGAGCATTTTTAAAAGCAAAAATAACCAATTCTACTGCTTCATCTAAACTCATAAGAAATCTTGTCATATTGGGGTTTGTTACTGTTAAAGGGGCTTTATTTCTAATTTGGTCAACAAATAAAGGAATTACAGAACCGCGTGAAGCCATAACGTTACCATATCTTGTTCCACAAATTACAGTATCAGTCACTGTTTTTGATTTAGCAACAAAAACTTTTTCCATCATTGCTTTTGAAATTCCCATTGCATTAATCGGATAAGCTGCTTTATCAGTAGACAAACAGATAACTTTCTTAACTTTAGCATCAATTGCTGCTGTTAAAACATTATCAGTTCCTATTACATTAGTTTTTACAGCTTCTAGTGGAAAAAACTCGCAAGATGGTACCTGTTTTAAAGCTGCAGCATGAAAAACATAATCAACATTATACATTGCATTTTTAATACTTGAAAGATCTCTAACATCACCTATATAGAATTTAAGTTTATCTGATTTATAAAACTTTCTCATATCATCTTGTTTTTTCTCATCACGAGAAAAAATCCTAATCTCTTTGATATCAGTATTTAAAAATCTTTTCATGACTGCATTTCCAAAAGAACCAGTTCCACCTGTAATTAATAATATCTTATCTTTAAACATATCTGTCTTCCTTTCAATTTAACCAAGATTGTTTTATTCTTCATCAATTTTTTTTATTCTTTGTTTTGCAACAATTGCGACCTTTTCTTTTACTTCAGGTTTTCCTAAAGTCCCTTTTTCTAAGCCATCAAATATCTTATCCATTCTATCTAATAATTTAATTTTATCAAATTTTTCTTTTCCGTAATTTAAAGCATTATTCTTTATAACCACTCTTTGGGCAGGGTATAATTGGACAAATTCTTCAATTGCATCAGCTAATTCTAAAACATTCCCTGGAGCCCCACAAAAACCAATTTGGCCTTCATCAATAATCTTTTTAACTTCACCCTTAGCACTAGCAATAACAGGTAATCCACAGGCAAGATATGATTGAAGTTTTGCAGGAATTGTTTTTTCTAAAATCGGACTATCATTAAAAGTAATTAATCCAGCATCACAATATGCAAAATAATATGGGATTTCAGTTGCTGGTATTGGATCGATAAAGTTAAAGTATGGTTCTACGATAAAATCTTGAACCTTTTTAACTAAGTTTGCTTTTTCTTTACCATCTCCAATTATATTAAATCTTACTTTAATTCTTCTTCTTTCTAATTCAATCGCACAACGTGGTAAAACCTCTAACCCTTGAGCCTTACCAATATTTCCAGCAAACACAAGATTTACTCTTGAGTCTTGAGGAATAACAGTAATTGCTTTAGCAGATTTTTCTAAAGGTTTATAAAACTCCTCAGCATATTGTGGCCAAAACTCTAACTTAATTTCAGGAACTTTAAACTTCTTAATTATTGAATCAATAAAAGATTTCGAAGAAGTTAAAATATAATCAGTATTTTTATAAATCTTTTTAACAGTTCTTGTAACACTTCTAATAATACATTTATTATTAATATTTCCAGCCGCAATTAAATTATCTGGCCATAAATCCATTACATATAAAACGCTTGGAATCTTTCTTCTTTTGGCATACCAAATACCAATTTTAGCTTGATAGATTGGTGAAACTTCATAAGTAAAAACATAATCTGCTTTTAATTTAGTAAACTTAGCAAAAAACCAGCCGAAGAAAACAAAAGATTTATAGTTTAAATATAAACTAAAGGGATTTTTTCTTCTTGCAAAAAGAGGAATTCTAATAACATTAACTCCGTTAATGTTTTCTTTTCTTTTTCTAAACCAGCCATATCCTTTATAAAATTTCCCTTCAGGATAATTTGGAATTCCAGTAACAACAGTTACTTTATATCCCTTTTTTACCCACTCCTCACAAATATCATTAATTCTAAATTGTTCAGGATAATAATATTGTGAAACAACTAAAATATGTTTACTCATGATTTTTCCCCCTTAAAGTGATTTTTTAATTGAATCTTCAAAGCTAATTACATTGTATTTAAAATCAAAATGATTCGAAACATTTAAATCATATGTCTTATTTCCAAAAACTTGATTTATTATAGGTAAGATATAAGAACCTATTACTAACATCCAATTAAAGATTTTTGTTTCTCTATATTTTTTATCGTTTTCTTTTCTAACAAGTCTTACTAAATCTTTAATAGCAACATAATTCTTATTTTGCGGATAAAAAACTCCACTAGATTCATTATCAATTAATAGTTTTACAAACTCACATAAATTATCAATATGAATCATACTTTTTTGATTTTTAATATTCAAGAAAAAAGGAAACTTTAAAGCAAATTTTACCAATCTTGGGAAATTCCCCTTACACCCCTTACCATAAACTACAGGAGTTCTAATAATATTTACTTTGAAATTATCACTTTCTAATTTTTGAATTTCAAGATCAGCTTCTAATTTTGACTTCCCATATGCATTAAGTGGAGCATATTTTTCTACATCAATATGATTGTATTTTCTAACTTTATTATCTTTTCCATAAATTATCATACTACTCATAAAAATGAATTGCTTGACATTTTCATCCTTAGCTTTTTTAGCAACCTCAATTGCTAAATCTCTATTCACCTTAAAATATAACGGTGCCATCTTTTTTTTGCTTGAAACATGAGCAATTCCTGCAACATGATAAACTACATCATAGCCAGAAAAACTATAATTTTTCCATGTTTCATCCATCATATCTAAAGTATTGATTATATATTTATCTTCATTTTTTTTAAGCCATGATTCCACATGAGTACCAATAAAACTCCCCTTACCCGTGATTAATATTTTCTTCATGCTATTTTCCCTCTTTTACTCCATCACTTTTTAAAACACTAAAAATAGTTTTAAAAAATATTTTTATATCAAAGAAAAGACTTTGACGCCTAACATACTCACCATCTAAAGCCGCTTTTTCTGGAATTGGCAATTCATCACGACCATTTATTTGAGCCCAACCAGTTAAACCTGGTCTTAAGCTATTAACACCATATTTATCTCGTTCTTCAACTAAATCATCTTGATTCCAAAGAGCAGGACGTGGTCCTACTATACTCATCTTTCCAAACAAGATATTAAAAATTTGAGGAAGTTCATCAAGCGATGTTTTTCTTAAAAATTTTCCAATTTTAGTAATATATTGTTCAGGATTTTCTAACATATGAGTTGGCGTATCGTGTGGTGTGTCAATTCTCATAGTTCTAAATTTATATATTTTAAAAATCTTTTTATTTTTTCCAATTCGTTTTTGTTTAAAAAGAATTGGCCCCCTTGATGTTAGTTTAATAATTAACCCCAAAATTATAAAAACTGGTAATAAAATTATAAGTCCAATTAAAGATATAAAAAAATCTAAAACATATTTTATAAATCTATACATTTTCCCCTTCACCCTATCTTTTTATTCAAAAAATTTTACTATTTTTTCAGAATTATAACCAATCCCTTTTAAAGAATTGATTATTTTTTCACGATGAACATAACTTGAAACAACAATTGCATCATGATTATACTTTTTTAGTTCATCTTTACTAATGATTGGAACATTAACCATAACCCTACCTTGTTTTTCCTTGTCATCATCAATAACACCAACAACTTTTAAAGGCACGTTATTATCACTAACAATTACTTGAAGCATAATCTCAGCTACTTCTCCTGCTCCGTAAAATAAGACTTTAGTAATTCCTTTTTCTATAATTTGGTTTAAAAAGTTCGTTACATCTTCTTTTGCTTTTTTAAAAATATTTAAAGTATCTTTTAAAAACCAAATATTTAAAAGACGTTTTCTTTCAACACCTTTTTTGGTTAAAACATAATTAACATTTTTTAAATTGTAATATTCCCTTATAACAAAACCATACTTTTCACATTCTTCTAAGTATTGATTTACCATTGATACAGAAATATCTAAGTCCTCACTAATCATTCTTTGAGTGATTGACTCGTTTTGTGAAATCATTTCTAGAATCCTGTATTCTTTATAGATTGGTGTTGGTTTAAAAAAGTTAATTTCTGCCATTTTTACTCCTAATTGTTCGATAACCGAACAATTATATTATTGCATAATATATAAAAAAAAGCAAGCATAAAAATGTAATTTTTATGCTTGTATTAAGTAACTTCAAAACTATATTAATTCGGTTTAAAAAATAATAACATTAACAGTATTTATCTTTTTTCTTTAGTATTTCAAACATCCAATTGGTATAACAAAAACACCATCAGGTCTTGCATAGCCGTATTTCCCACCAGTTAATATAATCTTTAAATCTGGTAATCTTAACGATGACTCTTTTCTTTTTTTATTATGTTCTATAATTAGTTTTTCCAATTCTAATAAATGAGATGCTGCTTTTTCAATTTCATGTGAACCTAATTTACATTCAATTAACGCATATCTACCATCATTTAAATGTAAAACAACATCAGTTTCAAGACCATATCTATCATGATAATAAGATAATTCACCATGCATATGACTTGAATAAACACGCAAATCTCTTATGCATAGTGTTTCAAAAATAAAGCCAAATGTTTTTAAATCCAATTTAAAATAATCTGATGAAACACCCAAAGCAGCAACTGCTATAGAAGGATCAATAAATTCCCTTTTTTTACCACTTCTTATAGCAGTAGCAGATCTTATGGCAGGACTCCAAGCATTTAAATCTTCCACTATATGAAGTCTTTCCAAAATATCTAAATAATCATTTAAAGTATTTATACTAAGCGAATTTGTTATATTAACATCTTCTAAAATGTTTTTTGTTTTTACAAGTGTTGAGATATTTCTTGCATAAGACCTTAAAATATCTCTCATTAAAATACTATTCCTTTTTACCTCATCCACACAATACATATCTTTTTCATAAATTTGTTGGAAATAGTCTCTAGCAACCTCTAATTTAGCCATATCAGTTTTTTTTCTTAAACTACCAGGCCAGCCACCTCTGCAAGCTGAAAAAATTAAATCTTCAATTGTAAGCTCTGATATTGCGCCATTTTCAAGTTTATTTTTATTATCAAATAAATCTAACAAAGAAACTTGCCCATTAGACTCTAAAGATTCATATAAACTCATTGGATACATTTTCATAGTACTTATTCTACCAGTTCCTGTATGTTGAGTTTTAACCTTTTTAGAAGTAGATCCAGTTAAAACAAACAAACCTTCTTCCCTTCTTTCATCAACTGCATTTCTAACAGCATCCCATATTTCAGGAGCATCTTGCCACTCATCTATAAGCCTTGGGTTTTCACCTATTAATAAAAAAGCAGGATTAATCTTAGCAGTTTCTATTAGTTCATCTTTATTTGGATCTTTTTGTAATCTTATTGCACTTTTACATACTTGCTCAGCCGTAGTAGTTTTACCACACCATTTTGGGCCAATTATATTTACAGCTCCAAAAGCATCTAACTTAAATTTCAAAATATCATCAGCAACTCTCTTTAAATATTCTTTATTCATATCTCGTACCTCTTAATAATATTATATACTTAAATTAATAAAAAAGCAATAGTATTGATACTTTTTGCGGCATTTCATTGACATTTTTTGTGGCATTTCATTTATACTTTTTGTGGTAAATCACAAATAAAAAAAGCCAAAGTTTCCTTTGACCTTCTATTACTAATTTTTAATACATTTCACCGCTTGGCATTTGAGGTTTAGCTTCTTTGATTTCTCCTACTGCAGCTTCAGTTGTAATAAACATAGATGAAATTGAGGCTGCATTTAAAATCGCTGAACGAGTTACTTTTGTTGGATCAACAATACCCGCTTTAAACATATCTACCCAAACACCTTTTAAGGCATCAAAACCAGTATTTCCTTTAGCTTCTTTTTGTTTTTTAACTATTTCATCGCCATCAAAACCGGCATTTTCAGCAATTGTATATGTTGGTACTAATAATGAATCAAGTACCACATTAATACCACGTTGTACATCTACTATATCAGATGATAAAACTGGCTTAAGTTCATTATATAAACTAATTAGAGTTGCTCCACCACCTATAATAATTCCCTCACTAATTGCAGCTTTTGTTGCATTAAGTGCATCTTCTATTTTCAATTTCTTGTGTTTTAATTCTGTTTCAGTAGTTGCACCTACTTTAACAACAGCAACACCATTAGTAAGTTTTCCTAAGCGTTCACTTAGCTTCTTCTTATCATAATCAGATGAAGCTACTTCAATTTGTTTTTTGATTTCTTTAATTCTTGCATCAATTAAAGTTTTTTCGCCCATTCCATCAATAATAGTTGTTGTATCTTTAGTTACAGTAATCTTTTTTGCACTTCCTAAATCTTCAAGTTTTAAATTTTTTAAATCCATATTTAGATCTTCTGCATAAAACTTAGCTTTAGTCATGATTGCAATATCTTGTAAGATTTCTTTTTGGTTGTCACCAAAGCCAGGGGCTTTTGTCGCAACAACATTAAAAGTACCACGAAGTTTATTAACAATTAAAGTTGATGTAACTTCATTTTCTAAATCATCAGCTATAATCAATAATGGTTTTGCTGATTTAACTATTTGTTCTAAAACTGGTAAGATTTCTTGAATGTTTTTTATCTTTTGATCAGTCACTAAAATATAAGCATTATCAAGTTCAACTGTCATTTTTTCTCTATCAGTTGCCATATAAGGAGAAATATACCCCTTATCATATTGAATTCCTTCAACTACTTCTAACTCAGTATCAAAGCCTTTTGACTCATCAACAGTTATAACACCATCTTTACCAACCTTTTCCATAGCTTTAGCAATAATGTTACCAATTTCAACAGAACCTGAAGAAACAGTAGCAACATTAGCGATGTCTTCTGATGTTGAAATCTTCTTTGATTTTTCTAATAATCTTTTAGAAATTTCGCTAGCTGCTTTATCAATACCTTCTTTCATCAAAACAGGATTAGCGCCTTTATCGACTGCTTCTAAACCTTTGTGAATCATCGCTTGAGCTAATACTGTAGCAGTAGTGGTGCCGTCTCCTGCTACATCATTAGTCTTATTAGCAACCTCATAAACAAGTTTTGCTCCCATGTTTTCGAAAGTGTCAGCAAGTTCAATTTCTTTTGCAATTGAAACACCATCATTAGTAATTAGTGGTGATCCATATCCTCTATCTAAAACTACATTCCTACCCTTTGGTCCTAATGTAGATTTAACAGCTTTTGCTAAAGTATCTACACCATTAAGCATTCTTTCACGTGCATCTTTTGAAAATTTAATATCTTTACTCATTTGTTTTTAACTCCCTTACTCTATAATTGCTAGAATATCTTTTTCAGAAACAATTAGATATTCTTTATCTTTAAATTTGAATTCAGTTGTTGCATACTTTTTATAAACAACACGATCATTAATCTTAACTTTTACTGGCTGTAAGATGCCTTTATCATCCACTAAGCCTTCACCAACTGCTACAACCTTACCAATACTAGGTGTTTCTTTTGTAGCATCACTTAAAATAATTCCACTCGCAGTTTTTTTCTCAACTTCTGCTTTTTCTAAAATCACATTGTTGTGTAACGGTTTCAACATCTTAAATTAAATCCTCCATTTTACTTAATTTCAATTTCTTTTTTTGTTTCTTTTTTTAGACTAACCTTTGGAATAACAATCTTTAAAGTTCCATTAACATACTCTGCCTTAATATCCTTTTCAGTAACATCTCCAACATAAAACGATCTAGAAGCCTCACCATAATTACGCTCTCTTCTAATGTATGTTTCGCCTTCTTTTTCTTCTTTCGTTTCTTCTTTAGAAGCTCTAATAGTTAGATATCCATTATCTAAACTTAAACTAATGTCTTTTTTATCATATCCTGGAATATCAATATCCATTAGATAATTTTCTTCTGTCTCCTTAACATCAGTCTTCATTAGATTAGCAATATCTCCTCTTCTTACTGGTAAATTAAAGAACCCATCAAAAAAGTCATCATTAAAGAAACTTGAAATTTGATTTCTTCTTGGTAATAATTTCATAATATTCCTCCTTTATATTTTTATTATTAGCACTCTAACACCACGAGTGCTAATTCTATTATACTCTATTTTTAGAATTTGTCAAGGGTTTAACACAAAATTTTTCATTTTTTTAAATTTATTACATAAAAATAAAAAAATCTCACCATAAAAATACAGTGAGATATAAATTTTTTATTTTCTACGTTTTATAAAGATAACACCAAAGCCAACAAATAAGAAAAACATATTCGTTAAAGCAAGAACACAACCATTTTCTGTAGAGTTAGTTGGTGGTTTTGATGCACTCGCTGTTTTAATACAATATGTAAAATCATCATAAAGCAGTCTTCCACCACTATCTTCTATTTGTAAGGTTACTACGTTTTCTCCAACTATTAAGCTTTCTGTTACATCATATTCACTAATTGCTTCGGTTAAGACTTCTACTTCTATATCATTAACTAAAATAGTAATTTGTTTAATCATTTCTAAAGGACAACCAATGTCCCACTTAAGTAAATAAGTATCTTGATTTTCTACTATCTCAACATCACTTATAGCGATATGATTTAACTCTTCAATTTCATAAACTATAGTTTTATCATAAACCAAAGTACTACCTTTATAAGCTTTTAATGTAATATTATTTCTGCCTTGTTTTAAATAATAATTTAATGTAAATTCAGAAACAATTTGTTCTAGCAAAAATGTATATTTGTTATTTATATTTATTACTTGCATATCCATTTCATAAGGTAAGTTATTCCCCCAAAGCAATTTGTAATCACCATCCACTATATTAACATGCAAATTACTAATCACAGGAACTGCTTGGTCTTCAACATAATGTGTTAGGTTTTGACTAAATATTTGAACATCACTTGTATCAAAAACTTTTAAGGTAACTGTGTTGTTTCCAACTGTTAGATAATCTGTAATTTCGCATTGATTAACCACAGTATTAAAAGTCCTTACTACTTCTCCATCCACATAAACTTCCATTTTTTTAATTAATGCAACTGGATACTCAACATTCCATTTTAAGATATGGGCATATTTAGTTGATTCTACTCTTAAATTACTAATTGAATTTAAAACTCCTTCAATAGCATAAGTTAATTCACCTTCAGTATTGGTTCTTGAAATTGCAGCAATTGCATAAGTATAGTTTGTATTTGGTTCAGCTGAATTATCAATAAACGTTTTAGTTTTATTTCCAACAACAGCAATTAATTCATCAATAGTTTGATTAATAGTTGAAGACTTACTTCTATAAATCGCATATTTAATCGCATCATCCATTAAACTCCACTGTAAAGTTTTTCCACTTACTACTAAATCAGAAACTTCACCTAAACTAACCGGAGCCATCGTTCTAATCTCAGGAGTTAGTGCTTGATAATTCCACAAAGGCAAGATGTTTCTTGCATTTTTAGCTTGCGGAGTAGTAGCTCCACTTAATCCTGCTGTTAAATTCTTATAACTAAAAATACAATGTCCTTGAACTAAAGGATGTTTTGTAACATACCTGATTTGTCTATCTGCTTCATATTCTTCTGCCCATGATTCAGATGTCCTATAAATCCCCATACCAGAATATAAATTAACTTTTTTCTTTGCAACTGCTTTTGCCCACCAATCAACAACATCAGCAAAACCAGCTACCGAATGAGAAAATCCCCAATAAGATTGCGGAATAATATAATCTATCCATTCGTTATCTACCCATTTTTTAGTGTCTGCAAACAAATATGATGCATAATGTTCTTGAGCAGATGTATTAGAACCATAACTTGAATAATCACCACTTGCATTATATGTTCCATTCATCGCTTGATTATATGAACTAACATTTCTATAAACTCCAGTTGGAGCAATCCCAAGTTGAACATGTTTATTATTGTTTCCATTGTATTCCCTTATTGAATTACTTAAATCTAGGATAAAAGCATTGATATCTTCTCTTTTTTCATCACTTGTCCTTGACATAGTAATTCCATCAGTATAGAAATAATCATCAAAGTGGATTGCATCAATATCATAGTTTTCAACAACTTCCATGCATGTATCTACTAAAAAATCTCTAACTAATTGAAGCGATGGATTTAGAATAGTAGTGTTTCCGTATAATAAATTAGCAGATCTTGAAGCAGGATTTGCTTCAGGATAAACATAACTAGTGCCAACTCGATAAGGATTCATCCAAGCATGAAATTCAATTGCTTCTTCATGGCATCTTTCAACCAACCATTCAAGCGGATCAAATTCTTCAAAATTTATATTGCTAACATAACTTGCTTTAGGATTATATTGTGATGGATAAAGCGCATCATTATGAATTCTTATATGAAACATCATCGCATTTAAATTGTATTGTTTCATAGTATCGATTGCTGCATTCATCGCATTTTTAAAAGTATCAACTCCATTTACCCTAACATCTCCTGTTAAAGGTGTAATCCAAACTCCACGCATATCATATTTTTGCTTTTCATAAACATCAGGAATTTGAACTTGTGTACTTGTTCTATAGTAATAAACTGCTTCATTGTCAATTTCTAAGCCTATTAAATTATATCCTTTGACATTAACTAATACTATAAACATTAAAACTATTGATATTAAAAAGGCATTCAGTATTTTTTTCATAATTTCTTCCTTTAATTATAATTTTCTTTTCTTTTTATCATCATAAACCCAAAGCCAACAAACAAGAAAAATAGATTAACTGCAGTTGCCTTACAACCCTTTTTAGGAGTCTCTTCTTCTGGCGGAGTAATAGGAGTAGGATCTATATATTGATATAAAATATAATTATCATAAACTAAATTATCATATATATCTAAAACTTCTAAAGAAACAGTATTAATACCATCAGCTAAAAAGCTTGTTATATCAAAGTCTGAATTTGGATCAATCAAAGTTTTAACTAAATTATCTTCAACAAACACCTTAATTTCTTTAAATTGTTCTTCCGGCATTCCTAAATTCCACTTTAATAAGCAACTAGTAATCAAAGTATCAGGATTTGTTCTTTCTTCAATCATTACATCATTTAAAGTATATTTATTCACTGCAGTTGTTTCATAGGTTAGGCTTAAAGATTTTACTTCTGAATTTGATTTATATGCTTTTAAAGTGATATTATTTGTTCCTGCTTTTAATAAATATGAAATATCATATTTATTAAGCATCTCATTAACATTTAATAAATAATTATTATTTATTTTAATTTTAAAACTATCAATTTCATCTAGAAAGTTGTTTTTCCAAATTAAAGTAGGATTACCATAAATTACATCAATTTCTAAATTATCAATTACTGGAATTATTACTTTTCCACTTACTGGATAAGTTAATTCTCCTTCAGTATTTGTTCCTGAAATTGCTGTTATCGCATATGTATAACTCTTAGTAGGATCATTTGTTTCATCTACAAAATACTTTGCTTTATTACCAACTACTGTTAATAACTCTGATGCAGTTTGATTAACTGTATCAGACTCACTTCTATAGATTGCATAACGCCTTGCGTTAGCTAAACTATCCCAAGATAGTTTATTTCCTTCAACTCTAAAATTACTAACTTTCCCTAAACTAACTGGAGTCATTGTTCTAATTTCAGGAAGAAGCGAAGGATAATCCCACAATTCTTTTAAATTATTAGCGTTTATAGCATTAGTTGTTAGGACACCATTCTTAGCAGCCTTTAACTCCCCATATTTATAAATAAAAGTTCCTCTAACACTTTCAAACTGAGATGTGTATGTTACTTGCATTGCTGCTTCATGTAAGTTGGTTCTCCAAGAACCTTGGGCCATATAAATCCCCATTGAAGCATATAGGTTTACTTTCTTCCTAGCAGTAGCTAGCGCCCACCATTCAACTAAATCCGCAAACTGCCCAGGATTATCCATAAAAGACCAATAAGTTTGAGGAGCAATATAATCTATCCACTCATTATCTACCCACTTTTTAGTATCAGCATATAAATAAGAACCATAATGAGCATTACATCCACTATTGTTTGAGCCTACCGCTGAATAAGTCCCACTATCATCATATGTTCCACCAATTGCTTGAGCACGAGTGTTAACTGTTCTATAAACTCCAGTTGGAGCAATTCCCAACTGAACATGGCGATTATGTTCCTCATTGTATTCTCTCATAGTAATACTTAATTTTTCAATAAACATATTAACTTGTTCTCTTCGCCAATCTGCAATATTTAAGCCCTTCGGATTATAAGCATTATATGTTGCAGTATCATTAATTCTAGCTGCATAGAAATAATCATCAAAATGAATTGCATCTATATCATAATTTTCAATAATTTCCATACATGTATCTACTAAGAAATCTCTTACCAAAGGAATTCCTGGATTTAAAATCAAACCTTCCTTTATACCATCATGCATTGTTAAAAGATTCGCAGAATTTTTTGCAGGATTTGCATCAGGATAATAAGATTCTGGCATCGCAGTAGCACGATACGGATTAAGCCAAGCATGAAATTCATAACCTTCTTCATGGCATCTCTTAATTACCCATTCTAAAGGATCAAAAGTATCAAAATCAATATTTAAGACTCTAGTAGATTTAGGATTTAGTCTTGATGGATAATAAGCATCATTGTGTGATCTAACATGAAATACTAAAGTATTAAGATTAAAAAACTTCATTGTTTCAAAAACTTCTTCTAATTCTGTTCTAAAATTAACTTCATTATTAATTCTAATATCACCAGAAATAGGCGTTACCCAGATTGCTCTCATATCAAACTTTCTTTTTTCATAAGCATCTGGCGTTTGAACTTGAGTTTGAGTTCCTTTGTAGTAAACTTTTTCTCCATCAATTTCAAGCCCTGTTAATTCATAAGCTTTACTTTCGCCTAAACTAATTACTATAATAAACATCAAGATTAAAGAAAGGATACTGAATTTTAAAAGTTTTTTCATTTTTCACCTGCGGTTTTTAAATTTTTTATTTATTATAAAGCGCATACATTTTATTATATCATAAAAAACGTTTTCTGCATATTTTTTTATTTTTTTTACATAAAAAGAAAGATAAGATACATAAATATCTTATCTTACATTTTAGAAAGTTCATTTGCTCTGTCTTTAAAAATCGCAGCAATTTCTTTATGATTTAGATTTTTCTTTTCTAACTCTAAAAAAGAGACCGCTTTATCTATAACTAGAGTCTTCTTCTTCCTTTGAAAATACATATTATAGATTTTAATATCTCTTTGGTATTTTTCATAAAACTTAGAAGCTAGAAAATAAAATCCTCCGTAATATTCTTTTAATTCATCATGATAACCATCACTTGAATTTTCCGGAAAAATCAAAATATTAGTGCCTTTATCTAACAAATCCAAACTATATTCAATTGTTTTTATCATTCTTTGATCAGTATATGTCGGAATTAATTGCATCCCCTTATAAAAAAGCCCACTAAAAGGAGCAATTAAGCTCGCTTTTATAACAGATACAAACTTTGAATTATGTTTCTTTTTTAAAAAATAGTTCTTAGCTAAATAATCCCATCTAGCCTTAATCCCACCACACATCTCATATGTTCCCCAAAACCTAAAATTTTTTGGAAAATATAATTCTAAAGTAATCGGGCCATTAGCCCCTACGTGATTACTCACATAGATTGCTGAATCCTCTAAAGCTCCACCTAAATTAATAAATTTAGGTTTTCTTTTAAATATTCTTAATATACACTTTATAAATCTAAAAAATGGTTTTCTTTTTGGCTTCGTTGATAACTGCATGAATATATTTTCTCCTATTAGTTAGTTTTTAAAGTCAATTGTAAAGATTGTCCCTTCATTTTTCTTGCTCTTAAACGAAATATCAAAATTATATAAAGAACAAATATGTTTAACAATTGCTAGTCCTAACCCTGTACCACCCAGTTCTTTGCTTTTACCTTTATCAACGCGATAAAATCTTTCAAAAATCCTTGATTGATGTTCCTCATCAATTCCAATACCACCATCTGCAATAGTTAAAGATTTTTTTTCTAATTTTATATTTATAAATCCTTCATTAACATTATATTTGATAGCATTGTCTATTAAATTTCTTACTAGATGAACTGCATGATCAGTGTTCATCTTTATTATAACATCTTTTAAGTCTAAATTGATAGAAAGATTTTTACTTTTTATATTATTATCATAACTATTTAAAACATCTTTAATTGTTAGTGGTAAATCAACATCCGTTACTTGCACTTTTTTAACGTTTTCTAGTTTTGATAATTCAAGCATTTCAGAAAGAATTGCATTCATTCTTGTTGCTTCTTTAATTGTATTTTCTGTTGCTTGAGCGATTTCTTTTTTATCTTTAACAATTCCTTCTTTAATCATTTGTTGGTAACCAATGATTGTAGTTAAAGGACTTTTTAACTCATGTGATGCATTCGCAAAAAATTCTTTTTTCATAATTTCAATTTTTTTAGCTTTTGTAATATTAGTGAAAAGTAAGGCAACACCTGCTTTGCCATTAGACCTTGTCAACCAACTACTTTTAATCGTATTAAAATACACCGAATATGTTTGATCGCCTATTTTTATATCTGTAGTACTAATTATGCTATCCTCAATTGCTTTAGAAATTTGAATTTGAAGGTTAACATCTCTTATTAGATATAAATAATCTCTATTAATTACTTTTTCTTTTTTAACATTTAAGACATTACAAATATAATCATTTACTAAAACTACTTCTTTTTCAGATGAAATTACGATTAACCCTTGATTCATATTATTAAGTACGAAATCAACTTTTTCTTTTTCATCAGCAATAGCCTTTATTTTTTCATCAACTAAATTGCTTATCTTATCAATATGATGAGAAAATGTTTCAATATTATCGTAATAATAATCGCCACTAAACTCAACTATTTTTTCCATCTTATCAACTACTTTTCTTAATGGTTTTAATGTTTCTTTATTAATAGGCATCATTATTAAAACAGAAAGAATTGTAATTGCAATTAAAACAAATAATGCAACAAACATAAAATTAATAATAATTTTATTAATCGATGCAACAGGAATTGCAACTCTTAAATAAATTCCATGCTTAATACTTGCCACATACATCATTCTTAATTTAAAAGTATCAGAATATCTAGCAACAACACGTCCAAGATCAACAATCTCAGGACGATTTATATGAGAATCAAATTCCTCAGTATCTGACAAAGTATCATATAATACATCACCTTCTAAAGATATAAAAGTCATTCTTACATTTGGTTTAGCATTATTAATAATTTCAGAGGTTTCGGCAAAATTATCTCCAGTAAAAACACCTTCTGCAATATATAAATAACTTTCAATTTCATTTTTTGTATTATTATAATTAACTCTAGATATTATAATCATACTAACAGATAGCAATAAAATAAGAGCTACAAAAACAATAATCGAATTAGTAATAATTAATCTTTTTCTCATAATGATATTCTATATCCTATTCCATGTACTGTTTTAATAATTTTCATATCTTTATCACCTAGTTTTTCTCTAATAGATTTAATATGCATATCGACTGCTCTGGTTTCCAAAATACTGTCAACTCCCCAAATTTGATTAATTATTTCTTCTCTTGAAACAGCTTCTCCAGCTTTATTCATTAACAAAGTTAAAATTTCAAATTCTCTAACAGTTAAAAAGATTTCTTCTTTTCCTTTAAAACAAGTATGTTTATTAACATCTAAAACTATATCTCCTTGTTGAAGTAAGTTTGTTTTTTTACGTCTTCTAAATTTAGCATTTATCCTAGACATTAATTCTAAAATATTAAAAGGTTTTTCAATATAATCATCTGCCCCCAAATCAAGCCCATCGATTTTATTGACAAGCAAAGTATTAGCAGAAATTATAATAATATCAATATCATTATTTTTTTCATCACTTCTAATTTCTTTTAAAATTTCAGAACCACTAATATCAGGCAACATCATATCAAGCAAAATCATTTCAGGCTTTTCTTTTTTAAATGCTTCAAAAAAACTTTTTCCATTATAAAAAGTTTTTACTTCATAACCTTGTTTTGTAAGAGTGGTATTAATAATATAGGCAATATCCTTATCATCTTCAACCGAATAAATTAAATGTTTCATATTTACCTCAAAAAATCTTTTCTTCTTTATGGAAACCGCTACTAATATAAATTACCCATTCAGCAATATTAACAGCATGGTCAGCTATCCTCTCTATATATTTTACCACCAAAGTGTTGTAAATAGCAAATAAAACTCCAATTTTTGCATGAGTTCCTTCTTCAACAAAATATTCAATCATTTCTAAATACATTTTATCAACTATTTCATCTCTTTTTATAACCTCTCTTGCAAGAGGAATATCTTTATTAATATAGCTTAAAATTGACTCTTTAACCATCGAAAGAGTTACATTAACAAACTTTTCCATTCTTTCTATTTTACCATTTTTTAAAGCATTAATTTTATAGCTAACTTCTACAATATCTTCTGCTTGATCTCCAATTCGTTCTAAATCTGCTACTAACTTTAAAACCCCAGTTACTTGACGTAAATCTCTAGCATAAGGACGTTCTCTTAAGATAATACTTAAGCATAAACTTTCGACTAACTTTTCATACTGATCAACGATATCATCATTGATATCAATTTCTTCTTCAGTAATTTCTCCTTTATAAAAACTAAAGGCTTCTGCTATATTTTTTACAACAAGATCCGACATTTGAAACAACATTTTATTTAACAATTCTAAATCTTTATCTAATTGTTTATTCATACTTTTAACCAAACCTTCCTGTTATATAATCTTCAGTTTTTTTGTTTTTAGGATTTTTAAAAATGTTTTCGGTTCTATCATACTCAATGATTTCACCTAACAAAAAAAAGGCCGTGTAATCACTAACTCTAGCTGCTTGTTGCATATTATGAGTTACGATGATTATTGTATATTGTTGCTTAAGTTCAAAAATCAACTCTTCAATTTTTAAAGTAGCAATCGGATCAAGTGCACTGGTTGGTTCATCCATCAAAATTACTTTTGGTTGCATCGCAATACATCTAGCAATGCAAAGACGTTGTTGCTGGCCACCTGATAGGCTCAAAGCATTATCCTTTAGTCTATCTTTAACTTCTTCATAAAGAGAGGCTTTTTTTAAGGATTCTATTACTATTTCTTTTAATTTAGCTTTATTTTTTATTCCCTGGCACCTTAAACCATAAGCTACATTATCAAAAATGCTCATTGGAAATGGATTCGGAGTTTGAAAAACCATTCCTACCATAGTCCTTAATTTAATAACATCCATATTATTAATATTCAATCCATCATAGAAAATATCACCAGTTATTGAACAACCACTAATTAAATCATTCATTCTATTTAAAGATCTTAGGAAAGTGGATTTCCCACAACCAGAAGGACCAATAAAAGCAGTTACGTTATTTTCAAAAATGTCTAAATTAATGTCTTTTAAAACATGATTATCATCATATTTTAAATTCATATTCTCAACTTTAAAAACACTATTCATTAGTTTTCCTCCTGAAATCTATTTATTTTTTTACTAACATATTTAACTGAAATACTAAGAATAAAGACTATCATTAAAATAATTATTGAGATAGCACAAGATAATTCAAAGTTAGGATTCTCCCCACTCATCATACTCCAAATATGAACAGCTAGAGTTGTTGATTTATTTGAAATAGAAACTCTGTCTTTTATGGCAGTTCCTACCGCATAAATTAAAGCAGCGCTTTCTCCAATAATTCTACCAATTGAAAGTAGGGTTGCTGTTAGAATCCCTGACAAAGCATTTGGAATAACAACTTTAAAAGTTGTTTGAGTTTTGCTGGCACCAAGGGCAAGTGAAGCATGACGATACTTATCTGGTATTGCTTTTAGTGCTTCTTCGGTAGTTTTTGCAATCGTTGGCAATAAAATAACTGCTAAAGTTAAAGCACCACTTAAAAGGTTCCCACCATTTGCATTAAGAAGTTTACTAGTAAACGGAATAAAAACAGTAGCTCCCATTAACCCAAAAATAATTGATGGCATCCCTGCAATTAAATCAATTGATGATTTAATTAAATTGGTAAACTTATTTTGTTTAGCAAATTCATTTAAATAAATCGCTGTACCAATTCCTAATGGTAGAGCAAAAATAAGCGTTAGGATTATTAGATAAAGTGTTGTTAAAAGAGAGCCTCTAATTCCACCACCTGGTTCTAACATTATCATATCTTTTATAACATCACCTTGTTCAAACTTTTCAATTAAACTTTCTGCTTTATCTCTGCTTAATCCCATAATAAAACTAGATTCATCGCTTGAAAGTATGATTTTATTAATCGCACTTCCTACTTTTAAAGATTTGTATTCTTTTGTTTGAACATCTGACATGTTTCTTAATGGAGACCTTTCATCTAAATAAGCAATTTCTACAATTGGCTTATTTTCATTATCAACTGCATCTTTTAAAGCAATTCCCCATCTAGATGAAAAATATGTATTGTTTAAATCTGGATCAACATAACCTCCTAGAATATAGTTTTCCCTATCTTCTAGTTTTAAATTTGTTACATAATCAAAATAATTTCCTGTAATTAATTTAAAAGAAATTAATTTATAACCATTTGAAAAAATAAAAATTAATAAAGCTGCTAAAACTACCAACCCAACACTTGAAAATAAATACGTAACAATATTAATACTAATTTCTTTTACTTTTCTTACGTTCATTTTAATAACCTCTTTTTAAAATATGTTAAAACTAAATTGCTGATGATTATCAAAAAAATCAAGATTATTCCTACACTAAAACGTATATCATAATCAAGTCCGGTAGTTTCTTTTAATCCTAAAAGCATAGTTGAGGTAAGAGTTCTTGTTGTATCAAATAAATTAAAGTTTGGTCCACTCCCAGCATTTCCTGCAACCATTGAAATAGCTGTTGCTTCTCCTAAGGCTCTTCCAACAGCCAAAATTATTCCAGCAAAAATTCCAGATTTTGCACTAGTAATCACTATTTTAAAGTTTGTTTGAGTCTTACTTGCACCAAGTGCTAAAGAACCATGAATTAAATCAGCCTTAACTGCATTCATACTAGTAATACTAATTAAAGTAATTGTGGGAATAACCATAATTGTTAGAACTAATATTGTCGATAGAGTAGAAATTCCTCCAGCACTCTGATAGCCAAAAAAAGTTGAAATATTTTTAACTATTTTTGTTATAACACCCATTCCAAAAAGCCCATAAATAATTGAAGGAATACTTGCTAGTAATTCTATAATTGAACTCAATATTTTTTTTATTGGTTTGGGGGCAATCCTAGAAATTACTAAAGCTGTTAAAACTGAAATTACTGTAGCAAGAAATGTTGCAATCATAACGACGTAAAATGTATTAATAATTATAAAACCAACCCCATAGATATTTGGACTAACAAACCAAGTATTACCTGTTAAAAACTTCCAAACATTAACTCTATAGTTTTCTCCATTTATGTTGTAATAACTGAAAAAAGGCATTAATCCTTTTCTAAGGATAAACGCCAAGATTATAATTATGAAAGAAGCACCTATTAAGGTTATTCCAAAAAAACTATTTCTGGTTATTATATCTGTAAGTGCCTTCTTTTTGAAATCGACTTCACTTTTGTCTTTTTTTATTCTAGCTCGCTCCACTTTGTGATATCTCCTTTATATACACTCTTTAAGTTAGCAGCTGTGATATTAGATAATTTATTTTTTGTATTAACAACTGCAACTATTGCGTCTACACAAATTGTACCAGATGTATTTAAAGCAGCTTTTTCTGTATCAGGCTTAAACTCTCTTGATGCAAAACCGATATGTAGTTTGTTAGCACCATCTTTTTCTGATCCTTGTGTTCCTTTAAAAGCTTCTCCACTTCCTACATGACCATGTTCAGGAACAAAATTACCACATTTTGCTGCAAACTCAGCTGATAAAGCTTTTGCAATACTTTCTACAGATGTAGAACCACCAAATTTAATTGTAATTGCACTATTATCTTCTGAACATATTGGATGTTGTGTTTTAATATCATCCCATGAAGGATCAGTAGTTTTTACTTCTACAATTCCACTTTTATTTTTGATTGTTGCTTTACCTTCTTTTGTTCCTAAATAAGCAATGAACGCTTTTACAATTTTTTCTTCAGCTTCAGAAGCAAATGTTTCTCTAATTATATAGTTAAAGTTTCTCTTCATTGTATATGTTCCAGCAATAACATTAGCTTCAGTTGGTTCAACACCTTCATACTTTAGCCCCTTTAATCCCGATGTTTCAAGTGATGCCATTGAAATATAACCGATTCCATATTCATCATTTTTAACTGCATTAATAATTCCGCCATTACTTTCTAATTCAACAAACCCTTCAACTAATTCTGTATTTTCCTTAACCGCATCTTTAAAACCAATCGCTGTAAAAAAACCATCTCTTGTACCACTTGATGTATCTCTTGTATAAACAGTGATCTTGTGATCTGTTTCCGCCTTTTTACAACCTACAAATAAAACTGCACTAAACATTAAAACTAATACTAATAAAATTTTTTTCATTCTTTTCTCCTTTTCATTACACCACCATTATATATGCTATTAATAACCCAAAAAATCTTATATCTGTAAAGAATTGTAAAGAAATTGTAAAGCTACCCAAAATTAATCTTGGGTAGCTTATTTATTCTTTTAAGCATTAAACTATTTTTCCTAATTTAATTCTAAGTTATTAGCATTATACCATGTAAAACCATTTTCTTTACAATAAGAATTAATTTCTTTAGAAAGACTATTACTTGCATGATATTCTAATAAATAAACTTCTAAACCATAATCCTTAACACTTTTTAAATATTTTTTAAAATATGTAGTTTCTTCTATTAGTTGTTTCTCATAAGTTTTACTTTCAAAATCAATCATAGTAAAAACTGTTTCTTGATTTACTCCATCAAATAAATTTAAAGCAATATCTTTTTCAATGCATCTAGAAACAAAAGTGTCTCCACCATTAATAATTAATTTCAGATCAAATTCTTTTAAACTTTCTAAAATTAAACATAATCCATTAAAGATATCATCCGTTTCAAAAAAATAATAAACGTCTAAATTATCTAAAAACAATCCATCAAAGCCCATATTATTATATTCGCTTGCAAGTTCATTGACAATGAAGTCTTGCCAAGTTTTTGATGAAACATCAATCCATCTTTCATCAGGCCAATCTTCATATACTCCTAACGATAGACTTTTAAACCTATCAAAATAGGTTCTATACTCTTCTAAAGCACCAACATTTAAATAGCCATAAATCTTTTTTTCTTCATTATGCAGTTTATCAATACTTTCTTTTGAAAATTCTTGAGGTTCAATTACAACCTGTTTATAATCATTTAACTTTTTAATTTCATCATCATTTATCCCTAAAAAAACACCATATTCATTTTGAAGTTTTTTTGCACACCCTGATATAAATAGCAAGGTGATGTTAAAGATAACGATTAACATTAAACTTTTTTTCATTTTAAATTCTCTTTCTTTAATAAATACCTTTATAAAATTATAACATAGTACGAAAGCAATTTTTAAAAAGCACTTCGTTGCTTTTTATACCTTATATGTTTAACTTAACTATCACTGTTATAATTATTTTTTACCTATATATTTTATACTATAATTGAGGTAAAAAGCAACTTATTTTTGAGGTTTTTGGTAAGTTGTATATTGTAAATCTAATTGCAACACTTTATTCCTACCTTCCTTTTTAGTTTTCCTTTTTTAGAACAAATTATTGTTTAATCATATCATCATTATAAAATGGTCTTATTTTTCTTAAATACATCTTCCATTTTATTATAATACACCTCATTTAAAGGTAATAGTTTTAATTTTTTTTCATTTCTATTCCCTTTATTGATAATAACCTAAAATCTTATGAAAATTGTAATTACTTTTAAAAATATCATATATTAAAACTTTACAAAACAGTTTCTCCAACAAAAAAAGCCATCCCTTGATGACTTCTCTTTTGCTTGTTTTATGGTGCGGGTGACAGGAATCGAACCTGCACTCCGAAGAACTAGATCCTAAGTCTAGCGCGTCTGCCTAATTTCGCCACACCCGCACAACCATGCTATACTATAATAGCACGATTTTATTTTTTATGCAATATTTAAGTTTAAATTTTTTGTGTTATCTTTTATCAAGTTCAACCTTGATATCATCCCAAGTAATTTCAAACTCAGCCATTAAAACCGTTAAATGATAAATTAAATCCGAAATCTCAAAAACTACTTGTTCTTTGTTTTTATCTTTAGATGCAATTATTACTTCACTTGACTCTTCACCAATTTTTTTTAAAATCTTATCAATTCCCTTAGCAAACAAATAATTAGTATATGATCCTTCAACAGGGTTTTTCTTACGATCAATAATAATTTCATAAAGTTTAGTTAAAGCATCATCACTTGTTGATGCTTTTTCTCTGTTTATAACCATCGAAACATTTTCAGTTAATTCTTGGTAAAAGCAAGTTGCTTGTCCTGTATGGCAAGAAATTCCACCCTTTTGTTCGATTTGAAGAAGTAAAGCATCTCCATCACAATCAACACTGATTCCTTTTAAATATTGAAAATATCCAGAAGTTTCTCCTTTTAACCAAATCTCATTACGACTTCTACTAAAATAATATACTTCACTAGTTTCTAAAGTTTTCTCTAATGCTTCTTTATTCATATAGGCTACCATTCTAACCTTTTTAGAATGATAATCTTGAGCAACAGCTAAAACTAAACCCTTATCATCATATTTTACTTTACTTAAAAATTCTTTCTTATTCATTATAACCTCACACTTACTCCATTTTGAATTAAATATTTTTTCAATTCTTCAATCTTAACTGTTTGAAAATGAAAAATTGAAGCAGCTAGGGCCGCATCAGCTCCTGCTTCTTTAAAGACATCTAAAAAGTCTTCTGCTTTACCAGCCCCGCCTGATGCAATAACAGGTATTTTAACTGCATCAACGATTTTTTTTGTAAGACTCAAATCATAACCTGATTTCTTACCATCTTTATCAATACTGGTAAGAAGTATTTCTCCAGCTCCACGCATTTCAACTTCTTTTGCCCAATTAAAAGCATCTATTCCAGTTGCTTTTTTCCCGCCATTAATATAGACTTCATAAAACTTTCCATTCCACGAAACATCTATCGCTATTACGATAGAAGGTTTTCCAAACCTTAATGAAACTTCGTTAATAAAATCAGGATTCTTGACAGCAATAGAATTAATAGATACTTTATCTGCTCCTGCATTTAAAATATCACTAATATCACCAAATGTCTTAATGCCACCACCCACAATAAAAGGAATCGTAACAACTCTTGCTACTTCTTTTATAACATCAATGATTGTTTTTCTTTCTTCAATAGTTGCTGTAATATCTAATAATACTAACTCATCAGCACCAAGTTCATTATAGCGTTTTGCTATTTCAACAGGATCACCTGCATCAACTAAAGAGTTAAAATTAACTCCTTTTACAACTCTACCACCCTTTACATCTAAACAAGGTATAATTCTTTTATTCAAATCTTTTTACCTCAAACTCTCTCAAACATTTCTATTGCTTCTTTTAAAGCAATTTTTTCTAAATATAGTGCTTTCCCTATAATAACACCTTCACAATTTATTTTTTCTATTTCTCTTAAATCATCAATGCTTGATGCTCCACCTGAAGCTATAATTTTTAGAGAAGTTTTATCTACAATTTCCTTAGTAGATAAAACATTATACCCAGAAAGCATTCCATCTCTTGCAATATCAGTGTAAACTACATACTTTACACCAAGTTTTTCTAACTCTAAACAAAAATCAATTGCTTTAAGATTAGTTTTATCTAACCAACCGTGGATTGCAACAAATCCATCTTTAGCATCAACTCCAACAACTATTTTTTCATCTCCCCATTTATTAATAGCTTCTTTAACTATATTAATGTTCTTAACCGCAATACTTCCTAAAATTACTCTTGTAATACCTAAATTAAGCAATCTTTCAATATCTTCCAACGTTCTAATTCCACCACCTAGTTGAATTGGAATTTTAATTGCTTTAATAATCCCTTTAATTGCTTCTTCATTAATTGACATACCAGCTTTAGCCCCATCTAAATCTACCAAATGCAAAAAAGAAGCCCCTTCTTTTTCCCATTTTAAAGCCATTTCAACCGGGTCTCCAAAAACTGTTACTTTATCATAGTCACCTTGGACTAATCTAACACATTTTCCATCTTTTAAATCAATTGCTGGATATATTCTCATAATTTTACCTAATTTATCTTTTTATAATATTGCTTTTGTTGAAGGAATCTTATCCATTCTTTTATCTAAACTAACTGCTTCTTTTAGGCTTCTAGCAAAAGCTTTAAACATACATTCAATAATGTGGTGATAATTTTCCCCTCTAATAATTTGAAAGTGCAAATTAATCCCCGCATTCATTGCTAGGGCTCTAAAAAATTCTTCCACAGTATCTGTTTCAAAATCACCGATTTTTTCTTTCTTAAACTTTTTATCAATTTCAAGATAACCTCTAGTAGATAAATCAATCGCACATAAAACTAAAGCCTCATCCATTGGAATAATACATGATGCAAAACGATTAATCCCTTTTTTATCTTTTAAGGCTTCTTTAATTGCTTGACCTAAAACAATCCCTACATCTTCTACTAAGTGATGTGTATCCACATGCAAATCTCCAATTGCTTCAATTTTTAAATCACAAAGTGAGTGGAAAGAAAAACTCATCAAGACATGGTCAAAAAATCCGATGTTAGTAGTAACAGTCCCACTACCAGTCCCATCAAGATTTAATTCTAATTTAATCATTGTTTCTTTACTATTTCTTTCAATTTTAGCAGTTCGCATATTTTGACACCACCTTTACAAATTTTTTCATCTCTAAACTAGAACCAATTGTAATCCTAGAATACATTTGGTCTTTAAAAGCTATACTTCTAATATAAACTTTATTCTCTTCTAAAGCTTTCTTTATTCTATCATCTAGTTTACACCAAAGGAAATTAGCTTTTGATGGATAAACCTCAATTCCTAAACCTTTTAATATATTATAAGTTTCTTCTAATTCTTTTTTTATTTCTATTATATTATCTAAAATTAAAGCCTTATTTTTAATAGCTAAAATTGCCATTTCATTAGATAAGACATTTAAATTATAAGGCATTTTAACAACATTAAGCAGTTCAATATTTTCTTTAGTACTTATTGCATAACCTGTTCTAATTGAAGCTAGTCTAAAAGCCTTTGAAAAAGTTCTTAAAACTATTAAATTATTGTATTTTTTAATTAAATCTAAAGCAGTTTTATCATCAAATTCAGCATATGCTTCATCTACTACAACTAACCCATTAGCCTCTTTTAAAACTTTTTCAATCTCACTATTAGAAAGGCTTGTTCCTGTTGGATTGTTTGGAACACATAAAAAAATTAATTTTGGATCATGTTTTTTAATTTCTTCAACAAATAAACCTATATCATAATTAAAGGCATTATCCAACTCTACTTCTATAACACTTGCTCCTGCATAAAACCCGAGTTGCTTATACATCGTAAATGATGGATAAGGCACAACAACTTTATCGCCTTTTGATATAACTGCTTTAAAAATTAAATTAAGCATTTCATCGCTTCCAACACCAACACAAACATTATCAATTTCTATTCCATAGCTTTTAGCAATCGCTTCTTTTAATTTTAGATTGTCAGTATCAGGATAACGGTTAAAATTTACATCATCTAAAACGCTCTTAAACTTTTCTAAAATCCCTTTAGGAATATTTAAAGGTGATTCATTAGCATTAAGAATTATACCTTCTGATATATGTTTTGAATGATATGGTTTTAAATTTCTAAATTCTTCTTTTAAATATTTCACCTTTTTTCTCCTTAAAAAAAGTTTATTTTTTTCTAACTTCTAAAGACTTTGCATGCATATCAAAGCCTTCAAGTTTCGCAAACTTAATTGCTTTATCACTAATTTTATTTAGTGATTCTTTAGTAAAATATAAAATACTACTCTTCTTAACAAAGTCTTCAACATTTAAAACTGAAGAAAATTTAGCAGTTTTTGCAGTCGGCAAAACATGATTTGGACCAGCTAAATAATCTCCAATTGCCTCAGGCGTATAATGCCCTAAAAAAATCGCACCTGCATTTTTAATATCATCTAAATATTTTTCAGGATTTTCTACTGCTAACTCTAAGTGTTCAGGAGCAATTTCATTTGCTAAATCTATTGCTTCTTTAATGTTTTCAACTATAATAATTTTTGAATATTTCCTCAAAGATTTCTCTAGAATGTCCTTTCTTGAAGCATCATTATAGCTCTCTTTGACCTCTTTAAACACATCTAGAGCCAAATTTGGGCTGCTAGTAAGCAAAATACTAGATGCTAGCTCATCATGCTCTGCTTGCCCTAATAAATCACTTGCAACGTATTTTGGATTAGCAGTTTCATCAGCAATTATCAAAATTTCACTAGGTCCAGCAAAACTATCTATCCCAACATCACCATATACAATTCTTTTAGCAAGTGCAACATAGATATTTCCAGGACCTACAATTTTATCAACTTTTGGAATTAAAGCAGTCCCATAAGCTAAAGCTGCAATTGCTTGAGCTCCACCAATTTTAAAGACTTTTGTAGCTCCAGCAACATATGCAGCAGCTAAAACTACACTTGATACTACTCCATCTTTACTTGGAGTTACCATAATAATTTCTTCAACTCCAGCTACTTTAGCAGGGATAATATTCATCAAAACACTTGATGGATAACTTGCCTGTCCACCTGGTACATAGACTCCGACTCTTTTTAATGGTGTTACTTTTTGCCCCATTTTTTCACCATTCCTAAACTCTTTCAACCAAGTTTTCTGTTTTTGGTGTTGATGAAAATCAGCAATTCTATTCTTTGCTAGAGTTAAAATTTCTTGCGTTTCTTTGTCTAAAGATTCAAATGCTAATCTTAAATCTTTTAGGTTTACCTCTAAAGAATTTAGAGTAGCATTTTTAAATTCAAACTTTTTAGTATATTCTAACAAGGCTTCATCTTTTCTTTTTTTAATATCTTCTATAATATTTTGAACTATTTCAAAATACTTATTCTTGTCAGTTTGAGAACGAAGATCTAGAACCTTTAAGAATTCCTCAAGTTTATTTTTTTCTTTTATTATTTCAATCATTATTTAATCATTCCTTTTAAGCCTTCAATAATATAATTAATGTCATCGTATTTAACTTTTAAACTAGCACTATTAGCAATTAATCTTGCAGAAATATTAGCTATTTCTTCTATTACTTCTAAGCCATTTTCTTTTAATGTTTTTCCACTTTCAACAATATCAACAATAACATCACTAAGTCCTACTAAAGGGCCAAGTTCAACACTTCCATTTAATTTTATTATTTCAGCATATCTATTAGTTTTCAAGAAATACTCTTTCGCAATATTTGGATATTTAGTAGCAACACGAATATTTTTCTTGCTTGCAAGAAGTTTTCTAGCATCACTAAAGCCAGCTACAGCTAGCCTACAAGCACCAAATTTTAAATCTAAAACTTCAGTTACACTACGTTTTTCTTCCATAATTGTATCTTTTCCAACAACACCAATATCAGCAATTCCATATTCAATATAAATTGGAACATCAGTTGGCTTTGCTAGAAAGATTTTATATTTTTTATCAGCACTATAAAAAACTAATTTTCTAGTTTTCTCTTCAATTTCTAAAGAAAGAATTCCTAAAGCTTCTAACATATTAATAATTTCTTGAGCAAGTCTTCCCTTAGAAAGTGCAAAAGTAATTGTATTCATATCTATCCTCTTTTATAAATTTATAATTTTTTCTTTATTATTTTCATAACTAATAACTTTTTTAGCTTTGATTTTTTTAGCATAAGCAATAGTTTCTTCTAAACTATCCTCTAAACTATCAATAACAATTTTATCTTTTCTTAAGATTTTATTTTGTCGATATGCAAAATCATAACTAACTTTGTCATAAAAACTAACGATTATCTCTTCTTCTATTTTAATTAAATCATTTTGAATAATATATTCTAATAATAAATCAATATTAAGTCCAAAGCCAATTGCTTTTAAATCAGCACCAAAATGACTTAATAAATTATCATATCTTCCACCTTCAATTATAGCGTCAGCAATTCCTTTAACAAAAATTTGAAATATAATTTTATTATAATACTTAGCATATGAGTAAATACTAAAATCAAATAAAACATATTTTGCCATATCAATTTCTTCAAGTGCTAAATAGAATTCTTCTAACTCGCAAAGAACTTTATTAGTTTTTGGAAAAGCGATTTTTTCTTTTAATCTTCTAATAAAATTAATTCTTCCAGCGGATTGCATTAATTCTATAATTAATTCTTTTTCACTGTTTTTTATATCTAGTGAATCTAAATATTCTTTTAAAGTAACAAAATCCTTTGCTTCAATTATCTTATAAATTTCCCTCTTAGACATTTCTTCTATTCTTAACTCAGTAAGTAAAGTTTCGATAAAATCAACACTTCCAATATGAATTGAAAAGGAATTAACGAAATTTTCTTTTAAAGATGCTAGAGCAATTTTTAAAACTTCTAAATCGGCTTTAATTCCAGCTTTACCAATCAATTCAATTCCTGCTTGAGTAAATTCGTGTGAAGCACCTTGATATACTTTAGGATATCTAAAAGTATTAGCTACATAAAAATATCTTTTAGGCATAACTCCTTCACTATCCTTACTTGAAACAAATCTAGCAATTGATGCTGTCATATCACTTCTTAATGCTAGAATTTCGTTATCTCTATTAATAAGATTATATAAAGATGGTTTTTGAGAAGTATTTTTACCAACACTAAAAACATCAATATATTCAAAAGTTGGTGTTTGAACCATTTTATAGCCAAAAGATGAAAAACTAGATTTAATATTAGCAATTAGTTTTTCTTTTATTTTAAGTTCATTACCAAAGAAATCTCTAACACCTTCTGAGGTATGTAACATATAGTTTTTCATAAAAACCTCCTATAATTCAATCTTGCTTAAAACGTTTAATTTTAATTCCTTCGCAAAATCAAGAGCTTTTTTAACATTTTCACCATGAAAATCTTTAACATAGTGCGCATCACTATTTAAAATGATTTTTACATTTTTATATTTTCCAACAATTTCCCAAAACTCTTTTCTTGGATATTTTGGTTTAGTTGAGTTAAAATTAAAACCATTAGCATTAATTTCTAAATAAACATCATTTTTCATCGCTGCAAAAATTATCTTTTTAGTAATTTCTTCATGAAGTGGTAAAAACTCATCCTCATGATATAAGAAAAGTTCAGGATGTGCTAAAATTTTATATAGCTTAGTATCTAAAGCTTTTTCTACTATCAAAGCATAATTATATAAATCTTTATCTGATAATGGTTCATAAGTAGAAATAAATTTCCCATCACTCTTATAAAAATGCACTCCTAAAACCAAATAATCTAAATGCATTAAAATTCTTTTATAAAAAGTCTCTTGTCCTTCAACATATTCTGTTTCTACTGCTTTTAAGATTTTTATATCTTTATGTTTATTAATACTATATTCTAGTTGAGGTAAATATTTTTCATAAAAATCATCTTCATTCATTTGTTGGTCTAACCAAAGGAATTTATATAACTCTTCCTTCATCCAACTTCTAGGAACTGGACAATGATCAGAAATACCAATTTCTTCGTATTTGTGTTTTAAAGCTTCTTGTACATAATCCTCAACTACACCTTCAGCATGCCCACACAAAGCTACATGACTATGATAATTTGCTACTCTTTTCATTGTATAACTCCTTCCTAAATTTACATAATTTAATACCCTATTTTATCATAAAATTTGTTATAAAGCAATAAAACAAGATAAAACTGAAGTTTAAGTAAAAAAAGATAGATTTAAAAAATTTTTAAATCTATCTTTAAAATTTTTATAGGATTTTTTCTAATAATTTTACAGTGCTTATAGCATCCTTACAATAATAATCAGCGTCTATCTCTTTGGCATATTCACTAGTCAAAACTGCTCCACCTACTAAAATTGGACAATCTACATTAACTTTTCTTAATAAGTAGATAGTCTTTCTCATTGATTCAACTGTAGTAGTCATTAAAGCACTTAATCCTATTGCTTTAGGCTTATATTTATGATAAGCCTCAACCACCACTTCAGCCTTAACATCCTTTCCTAAATCAATAACCCTATATCCATAACTTTCTAAAACAACTTTAACTATGTTTTTACCAATATCGTGGATATCTCCTTCAACGGTTGCTAAAATTATAGGTCCTTTTTTATCATCCTTACTTTCAAAACTTTTTTGGATTACTTCAAAAGCTTCTTTAGTAGCCTCAGCCGATAAGATTAACTGAGGTAAGAAGATTTTTTTAGTTTCATACAAAACCCCAACCTCATCTAATGCTTTAATTAAAACTTCGTTGATAATATCCATTGGAGCCATAGTTTTTAATAATTCTTTAACAGCCTTTTTTGCTTCATCTTTTAAGCCCTGCTTTACAACATCATAAAGACTAAGATTAGTTTCACTTTTCTTTTCTATTACAACATCAGTTTGTTTAGCAATATAATCAGTTGCATTTACATCCTTATTATAAAGAACATTAAAAGCACTAATAGCATCCATCATCTCTTTATCCAAAGGGTTAATAATTGCTAAATCAAGCGAATTTGCTAGAGCAGCAACTAAAAAAGTTTTATTAAGTAAATTTCTATTAGGAAGTCCAAAAGAAACATTACTAATACCTAAAGCTGTTTTTATTTTATATTTTGCTTTAATATTTCTTACTGCCTTTAGAGTTTCTACAACTTCAGCTTGTTGAGCTGAGGCAGTCAAAACTAAGCAATCAACAATAATTCTCTCTTCACTAATTCCATATTTTTTAGCTTCCTTTATAATTCTTTCTGCAATTTTTTCTCTTTCTAAAGCTGTCTTTGGTAAATCAGATCCATCAAGTGTTAATGCAATAACCAGTGCACCATATTTTTTCACAATTGGAAAGACTTTATTCATTGATTCTTGTTTACCATTAACTGAATTAATAATCGGTATTCCATTATAATAACGTGCACTTTTTTCTAACGCTTCATAATTTGCACTATCAAGTTGTAATGGTAACATTACAATTTCTTGAATTAGTTTTACTACTTTAGGTAAAACATTAACTTCATCGACACCACTTGCTCCAACATTAACATCTAAAATATCAGCTAAAGCTTTTTCTTGTAAAATTGCTTCATGAATTACATAATCAAAATCTTGTTTTTGAAGTGCTTCTCTTAATAATTTTTTCCCAGTTGGATTAATCCTTTCCCCACAAACCAAAGGCTTAATTCCAAGTTCAACCGTCATTTGAGAACTTGAGGCTTTTGTTTTAACTGAATTAACTACTCTATTTAACTTAATATTTTTACATCTTTTAGCCAAAGCTTCTATATACTTAGGAGTTGTTCCACAACATCCCCCAAGAACACTAACGCCAGATAATGCAAACTCTTCCATAACGTTTACATATTCTTCAGCCCCTATATTATAGCAAGTTTTACCATCTTTAAAACATGGTAATCCTGCGTTAGGTTGAACTAAAACTGGTAAATTAGTTGATTCTAAAAGTTTAAAAACAATTGGTTTTAATTCTTTTGGACCTAAAGAACAATTAACTCCGATTGCATCTACTCCTAGGTTTGTTGCGATATTTGCATATGTTTCAACATCAGTTCCCATTAAAGTTCTTTCATCAGCCTCAAATGACATACTAGAAAAAACAGGTAAATTTGAATTTTCTTTAACTGCAAGTATTGCTGCTTTTAATTCATAAACATCACTCATTGTTTCAATAATAAATAAGTCAACCTTATCTTTAGCAAGTAAAACCTGTTCTTTAAATAATTCATATGCTCTATCAAACTCTAAAGCACCAAATGGTGCTAATAACTGACCAATCGGTCCAATATCATATGCTAAAAACTTATCTTTTTTAGCATATTTTTTTAAAGCATCACGTGCAACATCAATTGATGCGTTTACAATTTTTTCTAAACTATATTTAGCTCCTTCTAATTTATAGCTATTAGAACCAAAAGTATTTGTAGTAATAACATCAGCACCAGATTCTAAATAGTTAAGATAAATACTTTCCAAAAACTCAGGGTCTTCGATGCTTACTAGCGAAGTATCTTGGCCTAGTTTTTGTTTTTCTTGAAGCAAAGTTCCCATAGCTCCATCAAAAATTATTATTCTTTTACCTAATATTTCTTTTAGCATCTTACATATCCCCCTTTTTAAAGTGTATTTTAATTATATCCAATAATACCAACCATTGATTTAAGCGGCGTCATCAAAGAATCTTTACCTAATGTAAGCCCTATTTTTTTATCTGCTTGTAATACTTTGATTATGTCTTTATTTAATCCTAAGCTTGTACGTTGATATCCTGGACAAAAACGACGAGTTCTTTGAATTATATTTAGTTGTTCTTCTTCCTTATCTGCTACTTCTTCAACATAAGCACTACTTACAGCATCAAATACAACAGCTTTTGAAATATTTGTTTGTTGATAAAACTTAATTCTTTGATCAATTTCAAAACCTAAAGTTACCGCTAATAACAAACAATTATTAAACCCATCTAATAATTTAGAATATGGTCTTTCAGTTAATTCTATATTTGTATTAACTATCGTAATTTTTTCATGCTTTTCTAATTTAAAACTTTGAATTATGATTTTAGGTCTAGCAATTTTTTTAACTTCCTCTAAACATTCATCAATTATCTTTTCTGTTTCAAGCGATTTACTTGATACTTTTAAATATGCTAAAGCTCGTTTTTTAATCACCTTTCATCACACTCGCTAACAAACTAGGAATATTATCAAAAATAGCTTGAGCTATTTTTGGCCGATTCATCGAATAAATATGAATGCCATCAACATCATTTGCTAGTAAATCTATGATTTGATGAGTCGCATAATTAATTCCTAATTCAAGTGCTGCATCATCATCTTCATAAAATTTATTCATAACTTTTTCTAAAGCTTTAGGTATAGAAGCTCCACACATTTTAGTCATTCTATTAATTAATTTAATGTTTGTTACTGGCATAATTCCAGCAAGAATTGGAACAGTAATCCCTATTTTTCTTGCTTCTCTAACAAGTTTGTAAAAGTATTCATTATCAAAGAATAATTGGCTAACTAAAAACTTAGCACCAGCATCTACTTTTTTCTTTAGATTTGCCAAATCTTCTTCAAAACTTTTAGCTTCAGGATGAACCTCAGGATAACATGCTCCACCAATACAAAACTCATCTTTAAAATTAGTGTTGATATATTCTGTTAACTCACTAGCATATTTAAAATCAGATGATAATTCCTTTGTACAATCTTGCGGCATATCTCCTCTTAATGCTAAAATGTTTTTTATTTTGTTTTTCTTTAATTCAAGGCATGCTTCATCAACATCTCCTTTTGAATGAACAATACAAGTAAAATGAGCTACAGCTGAAATATTATGCTTTTCTTCTATATATTTAGCAATTCTAATAGTATCTTTTGAAGTAGATCCACCTGCTCCATATGTTACACTAATAAAATCTGGATTCAATTTAGCTAAAGAGTCAATTGTATCAAAAATAGAATCTATATTAGTGGAATCCTTTTTGGGTGGAAATATCTCAAGAGAAATCGTTGTTTTCTTTTTTAAAAAAATTTCTTCGATTTTCATTTGTTTTTCCTAACGATCTATATCATAAGGTGTTACTTGATATACAAAGTAATTAAGCCAGTTTGAAAAAATAATATTAGCTGTACTTCTCCATCTAACTAAAACCTCTCCAGTTTTTGAAAAATAGTTATCTGGTTCATGAATATCTAACCCCTTAGCAAGATCCCTTTCATATTCTTGTTTTAAAGTATTTTTATCATACTCTAAATGACCTGTTATAAAAATCTTTTTATCATCAATTGATCTAAAAATTGCAATACCTGTTTCATCTGATTCTGCTAAAGGTTCTAGATATTTACAATCATAAATTAGTTTTGAATCAACAGCTGAATGTCTTGAATGAGGTATATAAAAAATATCATCCAGTCCCTTCAATAACGGAGAAAACTCAACACATTTTCTATGTTTATAGACTCCAAATAATTTATCATCTAACATATATTTAGGTATACCATAGTAATGGTATAGTGCAGCTTGTGCTCCCCAACAAATATAAATTGTACTAGTAACTTTTTTCTCAGCAAAATCCATAATATTTTTTAACTCATCCCAATACAAAACATCTTCAAAATCAAAGTTTTCAACAGGTGCTCCAGTTATAATCATCCCATCATATTGCTTATCTTTAATTTCATCAAATGTTTTATAAAACTTATCAAGATATGATTGTTCTGTATTTTTAGATGAATAAGTTGCAGTATTAAGTAAAGTAATATTTACTTGAAGTGGTGAGTTTGAAAGTAATCTCATTAATTGCGTTTCAGTAACAATCTTAGTAGGCATTAAATTTACTATAACAATTTCAATCGGTCTAATATCTTGAGTATCAGCTCTTAAGGAACTCATCACAAAAATATTTTCTTTTTCTAGCGTTTCATACGCTGGAATATCTTTTGGAATTACAATCGGCATATTTATTCCTCCTAAACTTTTTCTAAAGCTTGTTTGATATCTTCAATAATATCACTAATATCTTCTATTCCAATAGAAAGTCTTATTAAATCACTGCCAACTCCACATTTTTCTAAATCACTTGAAGACATTTGTCTGTGTGTAGTTGAAGCTGGATGAAGTACTGAACTTCTTAAGTCTGCAATATGAGTAACTAAAGATAGTAATTTAAGGTTTTCTAAAAAGACAGCGACCTTATCTAATCCGCCTTTTATTCCAAATGAAAGCATACCACCACATCCGTTCGGCAAATATTTTAAAGCTAATTTATGATATTTATTTTCTTCTAAATAAGGGCTGTTTACCCAAGCAACCTTAGGGTGTTTACTTAAAAAGCGAGCTATCTCTTTAGTATTTTCACTATGTCTTGCCATCCTTAACCCTAAAGTTTCAACACCTAGTATAGTTAAAAATGCAGTTTGAGGTGCCATAGTAGCGCCTAAATCTCTTAATAATTGAACTCTTGCTTTAGTTGTAAAAGGACTTTTATTTTGATAATACTTAACCCCGTGATAACTTTCATCAGGAATATAAAAGTCTTTATATCTTTTATTATTATTATAATCAAAATTACCTAAATCTACTATCACTCCGCCTAATGCTACAGCGTGACCATCTAAATATTTACTTGAAGAATAAACAACTACATTAGCCCCATATTCAAGTGGTCTAATTAAAACTGCTGTTGCTAAAGTATTATCAACAACAAATATAATTTTATGTTTTTTAGCAATTCTTGCGATTTTTTCAAAGTCAAGAACTATCATAGAAGGATTTGCGATTGTCTCACCAAATATTAATTTTGTTTTATCATCGATTAATTCTTCTATTTTCTCTTCACTTGCATCCGGATTAAAAAATCTCGCTTCAATTCCATACTTTCTTAACGTAACATTCATTAAATTATGTGTTCCACCATATATTGAATTTGATGCAACGATATTATCTCCTGCACTACAAACATTTAAAATCGTTAATAAAGTTGCAGCTTGTCCTGAAGCACAAGCAAGACCGCCCACTCCACCTTCTAAAGCTGAAACCTTTTTCTCTAGCACATCAACTGTCGGATTAGCAATACGAGTATAGAAAAAACCATCAGTTTTCAAATCAAAAAGATCAGCTAACTGAGATGCTTTTTCATAATAAAATGTTGTACTTTGAACAATTGGAGTAACACGTGGTTCTCCTTTTTTTGGTTTATAACCTTCTTGAACACAGATTGTATTAATTTTAGCCATTTTATTTTCCTCCTAAAAAATAAAAAAATGTTTCAAATCCATAAGGACGAAACATAGTCGTGGTACCACCTTAATTCGCTTATCGCCTCACAGCAATAGGCCTCTTCGAGTACAATTATACTCTAGCAAAATAACGTTTGCAGACGTCTTGACCTAAACCTTACGAAAGCCTCAGCCAAGCAACTCCAGGGCCATTTTCAGATATAAATAACTTATTTGCTTTCCACCATCAGCAAACTCTCTAGAAAGTATTTTTATACTTACTTTCCCCTTCACAGTCTTTTCACTTTGAAATTACCATAATTATACTATTAATAAAAGAAATTGTCAATAATAAGCGATTATTATTTTAAAAAATTATAGTTTTGGATAAATAGTATTAACTTCATTCAAATTGTTTATCACATCTTCTAAAAAATTAAGGGAATATTTTTTAGCTTCTCTTAAATTCATATCAGTATAATTTCCACAATCCTTTGGACTTGCTCCTGGAATTTCTTTTGCTTCTAAAATATAATTTAACATCTTTTTAAGTAAATCTCTAATATCAAAAGAATTTAAATTCCCATAAAGTAATAAATAAAACCCAGTCCTACACCCCATTGGACCAAAATAGATAATTTTATCTTTAAATAAAAAATCGTTTCTTAAAAAAGTAGCTCCTAAATGTTCTATGGCATGAACTGCTCCTGTTGACATTACTTCTTCTTTATTAGGTTTTATAAACCTCAAATCAAAAGTTGTAATAACAACTTCTCCTTTTAAATAGTCTTTTCTTGAAACATAAATTCCTCTTTCTAATAAATTATGATTTATTTGAAAACTCGCTATTTTTTCCATTATTTTTACCTCGTAATAATTATACTTCATTTTATAAGAAAAATGTATGTTTTATTTTCTTTTTTTCTTCTTTTATGTTAAAATAATTAAAAAAGGAGGATTAAATGAAATTTATATCATGGAACGTTAATGGTTTAAGAGCAGCAATTAAAAAAGGGTTTTTTGATTTCTTTAACAAAATGGATGCAGACATCTTCGCAATTCAAGAAACTAAAATGCAAGAAGAACAAAAAGATTTTGTTTTCCCTGGATATCATGAGTTTTGGTCTTCTGCTATTAAAAAGGGATATTCAGGCACTTTAATTCTTACTAAAAAGGCTCCTTTAAGTGTTCATTATGGTTTGATGGATAATTTATATACTGATGAGGGAAGAGTAATCACATTAGAATATGAAAAATATTATTTTGTTTGTGTGTATTCACCTAATTCTCAAAGAGAATTAACTCGCTTAGATTATAGAATGGAATTCGAAGATAGGTTTAATGAATACCTAAATTCTTTAAAAAATAAAAAAGCCGTTGTTGTTTGTGGGGACTTAAATGTTGCACACGAAGAAATTGACCTTGCTAACCCAAAAACAAATACTATGAATGCTGGTTTTACAATTGAAGAACGAACTAAATTTTCCATTCTTTTAAAAAGTGGCTTTACTGATACTTTTAGATATCTATATCCAGACAAAATAAAATATACTTGGTGGAGTTATATGCAAATGTCACGCTTTAAAAATATTGGATGGAGAATTGATTATTTTTTAGTATCAGATGACTTAAAAAACAATATTAAAGACAGTTTAATCTATGATCAAGTCCTAGGAAGTGATCACTGTCCAGTCTCTTTAATCATTGATTTTTAATTTTTTTTTAAAGTATATTGCATATTCTAATTTTAAGTGTTATAATTTAGGTGTGATACGAAGGGGGTAATTTAATGGAAGGTTATGTAAAGTTTATTGATGGGCTACCAAAGTTCTTAAAAGTAATATTTGCTTTACCCGTTTTAGATGGTATTTTTTATGGATTATACCGCATTGGAAAAGGAAAGATTCTTGAAGGAATTTTTTGGTTTTTTATTGGGTTGGTAATTTTTTGGATTTTAGATGTAATTTGGATAATTAAATTTAATCAACCTTGTATTATTACTTAGAAATATTAAATAAGGAACTGATATTGATATCAGTTCCTTTTCTTTATTTTCTTTCATCAAACTTTTTATATTCTTCTCTTGGAGAAACAGCAATATAAGCTGGTCTTATAATTTTACCATTATTAGCTAACTCTTCAATTCTATGAGCGCCCCAACCAACCACTCTAGCAATTGCAAATAAAGTAATATACATTTCAGTTGGGATTTTTAACATTTGATAAATCAAGCCAGTATAAAAATCTACATTAGGGCAAACACCTTTATAGATTTTTCTTTTCTCAGCAATTATTTTAGGAGCTATTTTTTCGATTTTATCATATAATTCAAATTCTTTATCCCAACCACTTTCTTTAGCTAAATCCTTTGCAATACTTTTTAGAATGCCAACTCTTGGATCAGATAAAGAATATACCGCATGTCCCATACCATATATCAAACCAGTTTTATCAAAAACTTCTTTGTTTAGCATTTTATTTAAATATTCAGAAATTTTATCATCACTATAATCAGCAATGTTTTCTTTAATATGAGTCATCATTTCAACTACTTTTAAAGCCGCCCCACCATGACGTGGACCTTTTAATGAAGCAAGGGAGGCAACGATAGCTGAATATGTATCAGTCCCTGATGATGTTACAACATGAGTTGTAAAAGTAGAGTTATTACCACCACCATGTTCTGCTTGAATAACTAAACATAAATCTAAAGCTCTCGCTTCTAATTCAGTAAATTTATTACTACCATGAAGCATATATAAAATATTTTCAGCTGTTGAATATTCTGGCTTTGGATTTCTAATTACAAGATTACCTTTATTATAATAATGATTATACGCTTGATAACTATAAACTGTTAAGAGTGGGAATTTAGCTACTAATTCAATAACTTGTCTAAAAACATTCTCAACTGTAACATCATTAGCTTTATTATCATATGAATAAAGCGTTAAAACGCTTCTTGCAAGCATATTCATCATATCATTATTCGTAGCTTTTAAAATAATATCTCTAACAAAACTATCTGGTAAACTTCTAAAACCACTCATTAATTCATCAAATTCTTCTAATTCTTCTTTAGTTGGAAGTTTCCCACAAATAAGCAAATAAATTATTTCTTCAAAACCATATCTTTTTTCTTTAATAAAACCACTAACTAAATCTTTTATATTATAGCCTCTATAGAAAAGTTCTCCATCAGCAGGAATTTTATTCCCGTTTTCATCTATTATGAAACCATTTATCTCTGAAATTTTTGTTAAACCACAAACTACACCCTTACCATTTATGTCTCTTAAGCCTCTGTATACTTTGTGATAAGCATATAACTCATTTTCAATAACATCATTAATTGTAGCTTTTTTACTTAATGTTATTAACTTCTTTTCAGCCTTTTTTAAAAATTCTTCAAATACCATACATCTGTCCCCTTTTATATAGTATATATTATACCATAAAACTCATTTTTTTTCAAACTCTAATTTTAAAAAAAGCCCTAGAATATCTAGGGCTTTAAAAACTTAATCGCTAACTATACAAGTTCTAACTCTTGAAAAATTCTCTTTTTCTAAGTCGTCCTCATCGATATAAAACACCAAAATACCTGTGTCTCCAAATTCGATTTCAAAATCTTCACCTAAAAAACTCTTAACTTGTAAAAGTGGAATCCAATCATCAATCATTTCATCAATAAAATCTTCAAATTCAAGAATTTCATATCCCAACATTTTATGAGGATTACCGTCAACAATATCATCCTCATCATCTTCTGCAGCTTCAAAATTCATTGCAAGCGGAGCATATTCTTCTACCACAGTATGATCATGATCACCTTCATACGGTACTAGGCTACTGGTATTACCATCATAATATATGATGCGACATGAATTTGGTTCAATTGTAGAATCAGCCATTGTTTCTAAATCATAGAAAACATAAAGCATTCCCTTTTTAGGCAATCTTCTTTCTTTATCATATTTGGCTAATTCTTCTAAATTAATTTGACACAAGAAATTTAAATCATACTGATCTCCAGACTCAAGATAATACGGCCATTGAAAACCTTCAAAGACATCTGGAATCCCCCAAAATCTACTAGCGCCTATTTCTAAACATTTATCATCATTTTCTAACCCTATTTTAATGCAATTCATAACTTATATAAATAGTAATTTTATTACTATTTTCCCCCTTTCAGAAAAATATTAAATAGTGTTTTATATAAATTCCTCCTACTTTAATTCTAACATATAACTTTTCTTTAATCAACACTATACGGAATGAAAAACTCTCTTTTAAAGAGAGTTTAAGATTAGCCAAAAAACGTTAATAACGCTCCAGCTGCAATCGCTGAACCAATAACACCTGCAACATTTGGTCCCATTGCATGCATTAATAAATAATTAGTTTGATCGTATCTTTGACCTTCTTTTTGAACAACTCTAGCTGACATTGGCACAGCACTAACTCCAGCTGCTCCAATTAAAGGATTAACTTTACCCTTTGTTGCCCAGCACATTATTTTACCACCTAATACTCCACTAAATGTAGAGAAAGAAAAAGCAATAACTCCAAGCCCTAAGATTAACAAGGTTTCAACAGCTAAGAATCTTTCTCCAGTTGCAGTTGCTCCAACGCTTACGCCTAGTAAAATAGTAACAATATAAAGCATTGCATTAGCAGAAACTTCTGTAAGTTTAGGTACAACACCTGATTCTTTAAATAAATTTCCAAGCATTAAGCAGCCAACTAAAGGTGCGCATGACGGTACTAATAACAATACTACTAAGGTAACAAGAATTGGAAATAAGATTTTTTCTAATTTACTCACTTCTCTTAATTGTTCCATTTTAATTTCACGTTCTTTTTTTGTAGTCATCATTCTCATAATAGGAGGTTGAATTACAGGAACAAGTGCCATATAAGAATAAGCTGCTACACTAATCGCACCCAATAGGTGAGGTGCTAACTTATTAGTAAGATAAATTGCAGTTGGCCCATCAGCTCCACCTATTATAGCAATTGATGATGCTTCTAATCCATTAAATTGAGGAAGTAAAATAGCTGCTAAGAAAGTTAAAAAAATTCCAAGTTGAGCAGCTCCCCCTAACAAAATGCTTTTAGGATTTGCAATTAAAGGCCCAAAATCAGTTGTTGCACCAATTCCTAAAAAAATTAAAGCAGGATATATACCAAGTTTAACACCTTGATATAGATAATAAATTAATCCTCCAGCTTCTGTTTCGGTTGGTTCTGCCATAAGATTAGTAAAAGGTAAATTTACAAGTAGCATACCAAATGCAATCGGAACTAATAAATAAGGTTCAAATCCTTTTTTAATAGCTAAATAAATTAAAACTAAAGATATTACTATCATAATTAAATTTTTCCAATTGCCTTCAAAAAAACTATATAACCCTGTTGATTTCCAAAACTCTATTAAAACTTCGCTCATTTTTCACCATACCCCTTATTAATTTGTTTTTTTAATAGATACGACATTAGCTTCTTCATTTAATTCATTTTTATATTCTATCGCTGCAACAATTGCTGCAACTTCTGCTTCTTCATCATCGGTACTAACACCTACTGGTTGATGAACTATTTTGGGTTCAGTTTCAAGTGTTGCAACAGTTTTATCTTTTTCTGAAACTTCGCTTTTAGTAATTTTAATTCCCTTCAAAAAATTAATTAAGCCATATAATAATATTAAAATAATAAAAACTAAAAACATTGATACAAAAGTAACAATCAAAGCCTCACCAAAATTTTCAGCTCCAAAATTTTCACCATCGTAAACTGCAAGAAACATTTTTCCACCTCAATAATACATTTTAACCTTTATAAGCCTATCTTTTTATATTTTATCATTTTATATAGAGTTTTGCAATCATTTTATATACTAGTTTTACTTGTAAAAAAAACTATATTGTCTTATAATAAGTATATAAATAGAAAGGAGTTTATTATGGCTAAAAGTTCTTTTGATGGAAAATTTATTGGTTTACTATCTTTTATTGCACTTGTAGTATGGGGCATTTGTAAGTTAATTGCTCAATTAGGTGGAGATGCTGGTGCCCTTGGTCACATTGGTACTATCTGTTTAATCGTAGCAACTTTTTTATCAGCTTGGAATTTTGTTTGCAATAAAGCACAAGTTTGGAAAATCATCTATTTCGTACTTTTAATTTTTGTGATTATAATGTATCTATGGCCACATGTATTTAAATAAGTCTTCATTAGAAGACTTATTTTCTTTAAGTATACTTATTTATAACCATAGGAATTGTATTAATAATATCACTAGCAACTAACGTATATTCATTTTGGTAACTACCAACTGCACTTTCTGCAGTCTCACCCAAAATATACGATGCAACAGCAGCTATTTTTAAGGTTTCCTTACTTCTACTTGCAAGACCTACTAAAATACCACTTAAAACATCTCCACTTCCTGCTTTAGCAAGACCTGAATTTCCAGTAATATTAATATATGTATCAGTAGGAGATGCAATAATTGAAACAGCACTTTTCAAAACAACTGTTAAATTATATGTATATGCAAAATCTCTAGCTACTTGAATTCCTTTTTGTTTTATTTCATCGACGTCTTTATCTGATAATCTCGCAAATTCTTTAATATGTGGAGTAATAATTACTTCACATTTTTTCATTTTTAAAACCCCAACACCATATGTTGCTAAAGAATTTAGACCATCAGCATCAATTATTAAAGTTTTAGAATAATTCTTTAATAGATACTCAATAGTCTTATAAACTTCCTTGCTAACTCCTAGCCCCATTCCTATAGCAATCGCATCACTATGAGATATTATTTTATTTAAATTCTTTTTATCAAAAAGTAAGTTTCCGTTTTTATCTTTAATTAAAAAGTAAGTGTTTTCTAAAGCATTTAACGCAAAATTACTATAAAGCGATTTTGGTATGGCAAGTTGAGCATAACCTGATCCCATTTTTAAAGCACATAAGGCATTAAAACTAATAGCACTAGCTCCGATTAATTCTTTACTACCTGCAATAATTGTAGCTTTACCAAAACTACCCTTATGTACATTTCTATCTCTTTTTGGAAAAAACTCCTTTACTTCCTTTTCTTCTAAAATACCAGAAGATTTAGTAACTGAAGGAAAAATCCCAATATTTTCAACTACTAGTTCACCAGAATAATCTAGTCCATCATTTAAAAAATGACCATTCTTATAAAAACCTAAAGCAATTGTTAGATTAGCTTGAACTGCAATATTTAAAACTAGCCCATTATCAGCATTAATTCCGCTTGGAATATCTACACTAATTACATAAGCATTAGATTCATTAATCTTGATAATAGTTTCATATAAATCTTGTTCAATCCCACGTGATAATCCAATACCAAATAAAGCATCTACAATAATATCATATTTATCAATAGGATATTTATTATGAATTTTTCCACTAAATTGCTTTTTATTTTTTTCTCTTTCTTTTGAACCAACACCTTTAATAGCAAAAACTTCTACATCAAAATCTTGTTCTAAAAGTTTTCTTGCTACTACAAAACCATCTCCACCGTTATTTCCTAAACCACAGACTACTAATACTTTCTTTTTTTGAAATCTTTTTGAAATTTCTAAAGCTATCGCACTACCTGCTTCTTCCATTAGTTCCAGAGAAGTAACACCTTTTTGTTCCATAGTAAAGGTTTCTGAGTTCTTCATTTCATCGCTTGAGACTACTAAAAACATAAAACACCTCCTAAAAAAATATTCTCCACCCCAAGGTGGAGAATAATACTATTTCACTTCAGGTTCAAATCCTAATCTTCTTAATGACTCAACAACATAAGATTCTTTATAAACTTGACCTTCTTCTCTTCCTAGATATGATTTAAAGAATTCTTCCAATGCTTGTTCATATGGAATGTTTGCAATTGTAGCGATAATTCTAGTACTACGATCAATAAGTTTCTTATTTGTCGGCAATACTTGAATCATCCAATTTGACCATACACGTCCTAATTTTGTCATGGAAGCTGTTGAAATCAAATTGAATAAAACTTTAATCATTGTATGAGACATTAATTCAGTAATTGTATGAGATACTTTTACAGGAATTAAAATTTCATTATCAGCTAACTTTTTGTTTGGAATCTCACCAATTCTTAAAACTACACCACCAGAAAACTTCTTAACATTTTCATTATACCAAGCCATTGTTTTTCCACAAGCTGAACCATGGATATCAACACATACTAATTTTGAATTAGGTTGAGAATATCTTGATGGATCATCTTCATTACCAATTTCATAATCTCTAACATATTCTGTTCCAACTTGAGGTGGATTATTAATTATTGCTTGAGAAGCTCCTAAACGTTTGTAATCTTCAACAGTCCATTCTAATCCTTTGGGCTCTCTTCTTAAAAGATGTTGCCAAGCAACTTCTGTTGGATAAAGTGGATCTTTGATAAACGCCCAACTAACTTGACTTGTTTTATCAGATTTTCTTCTAAAAGGAGGAATTGTAAAAGTAGGTTGTCTTTCTGTAGTATCTGTCATGATATCAAGTTGATAATCATGAGTAGCATAAGTTATTAACCCACCTTTTTTATAAGTTTCTGCTTCATATTCAATATATTTAGCAATTCCACTAACTGCAGGTTCACTTGATAATTGATCTAACATTCTAGTATATTCAGCTGTATATTCTTCAATTGTAAAAGCACCATCACCCAAAATAGAAAGTTCAGTTTCAGATAGATTTTCTTTTAACCATTGCCATCCAGCTATTTCTAAAGCTGCACCAACTGCTAATAATTGTACTGTAGCTGCTTGCATACGTGTAGAACCAGCAATTGCCATATTTCCAGCAAATAAATAAATTTTTTGAATGTTTTCTCTTTCAAAAACAACTCTAACTCTATCTAAATATTTGCATAAGATTTCTTTTGGATTGTAATATACATAATAAGTTGTACAACCTCTGTCATCTGCTTCTAATACTGAACCATTAATACTTGCAGATAAACCACATTCAGCAAGTCCAATTACTAAATCGCCTTTTCCTACATTAGCATCAATAACTTGTTGGCGACCAAAACTCATATAGTCTTCATAATTTTCAACTGAACGAACAATAGCTCTATCTCCACCAGTAATCATACTAATAGTTAGATTAGAAATTTCAATAAATTTTTCTTTTAATCTTGGAAGTTTTTGAGTAACTGCAGTCCAAAACGCTCTCCAACCATTATCAATTTGAACAGCCATTCTTCCAGATGCTCCAACACTTGATAAAAGAATTGTTTTTCTATTATCAATTGCTTTTTTGATATCCTTTACTAAATTTTTAAATTCTTGAGTTTTAGCTGCATCATTAACAGCACGCGGGATATCTCTATCCGCATCTAAAATCATTTTAACTCCAGCTTTTGTGTCCTTAAGCAATACAGAGCTTAACCCTTTTGTAATAGGATTAGGTTGTTCTGTTGGAATCATCCCTAATTGAAATTGTTTTTCATTTTCTAAAAAATTTTTGGCTGCACTTTTATAATCCATTCTTTAAAATCCTCCTTGGAATATACTATATTTTTGCTTTAAAAATCATATACATTATAACAAACTCCTTGACTTATTGCAAGGAGATTTGCTTAAAATAAATGAATAAGAAGAATAGATTAATATCTATTCTTCTTATTGGGGAGGGGAGAGAGAGGTAAATTTTTTTAAAAAAATAAGATACCTCTATTTTTAGATTGGGGATCTAAAAACCTAATTAATATTGGGCGCCATCACGCGGCTTTTCTTTTGGTCTAAATGGATTATCAAATTGATATTTTTCATCTTGACCAAATCGATATTCATATCTTTTTTTCGGAGTATTTGTATTTGCCTGATCATTTGTCTGATCAACGATATAAACATCTACTTCTTTTTCTTGGTTATTTGAACGGTGTTTTATCGAAATACCGTTACCATCTTTCATTGGTTTTTTTTCAAACATAAATTCTTCAGTAAAATTGTTTTTACGATATTCAAATCTTAATTCAGTTTCTTGATCAGTTTTATGAAGTTTCATTGTAGTTTCGTATGAAAACTGATTGTTAAAGTAAACTTTATATTCAGTATCATTTTCTTCGCTGTTTAAATTTTTTTCAACTTCAACCCAATTTTTTTCATCTGCCTTAACTGTTAAACATAAAACTGACTTTTCTAGAGTTGTCTTCTTTATTCCTATTACATCATATTTTTTTTCATTATAAATAATAAATCCCGAAAAACTATACTCATCATCTTCAATAGTACCATTTGTAATATTGTAATAAAAAGTATACTCAAAACAATTCCCTAAATATGTCTCAATTGTAATTTTTTCTTTATAAGCAAACTCTTCAAAATCAGATTCTAATTCTTCAACTTTAAATGCTTTTTTATTTTGAATCATTTGTTCTGATAAAATTAAGAATCTATGCATTCTAACTGCCATTTCCTTATCATTTTGAGGAGGACATTCAGGTGCTGAAAATCCTGGATCTATTTCCATACCTGGACCTGGTCCCATTCCTGGATCAATCTCTATTTCTATTCCTGATTCTGTTCCAGGGCCTCCTTTTGGAAACAGTGTACAACTTAACTGTTCTACAAAATTCATTTTTTCTACATCTGAATCTTCATTAAACATGTGTAAAGCTGAAATCGATTCAACAGCCATAACATTACTTGTTTGAGTAACAATTGGATCATCTTCGCCAATATCAAGTCCTACTTTATTGTTAACTACAACTAAAACTACAACTAATGAAATAACTAAAAGCATCGCAAAAGACATTGCATTTTTAAAACTAAAAATAGTTCTTCTTGCTTTTGTCTTTTCAACTACCCTAATATTAGCTTCTTTAGGGCGAAGATTATATTTCGCCATAATATCAGAGGCTAAATCAGGAACAACGATTGAATCAAATTCTGATTTTATTCTATTAATAATATCAGATTTAGTTGTCTTTTTCATCTTCGTCACCTACTTTCTTTTTTATTTTCTTTAATGCATTATTATATATCCACAAAACTGTCCCTAAAGGTTTTTTTACAACTTGTGCAATTTCCTTATGTGTCATATCATGAACAATACGCATTACAACAATTTCTATTTCTTTTGGATTTAAGACCTCATACATTGTTTGCATTAATGTATGTTCTTCATCTTTTACTCTTTCTACACTTCCATAAACTTCTTCTTGTTCATATTCATCAACATAGACTTCTCTTTTACGTTTATTGTATTCATTCAATGATAAATTCCTAGCTATTGTTATAATCCAAGCAAATGGATTAGTATTTTCTTTATACATTGAAAGAGAATCTAATATTTTCAAATATGTATCTTGCATAATATCTTCAGCTAGACTTTGATCTTTTAGAATCGCAATTATAGTGTAGTATACATTATTTTTAGTTTCATAATAGAATTCATCAAAAAATTCCATTCTACCATCTTTTAATAAAGAGATTAACTCTTCTAATCTTTCTTTATCAGCCATTTTTCTCCCCTTACTAATTATAAATGGCATTATAATTAATCTTTTATTTTCCCATTAAATAAACAAATAACTATTGATTTTTATTGGATTTATTTGAATATTTTTAATTTTTTTTTATATCTTCTAAAGTGGGAATCGCCTCTAGAACATATTTTTTTAAAACACTTTGACTAGCCAAAGCATTTGCTGTTAAAACACTATCATATAAAGTGTTACCCTTTACTAACATATAAGCTAAAATACCATTAAAAATATCTCCAGCTCCTGTTGTATCTATAGCTTTTAAAGGAGTCGTTGCAATATGCCTAAATTTACCATCATAAATTAGAGCACCTTTTTCTCCTAAAGTTATTACAATTTCTTGAACACCTTTTTCTTTAAACCTACTTTTTACTTTATCATAATCATTTAAATTTTCAATTTTAAAAATATCTTTAACCTCATGTTCATTTGGAGTCATTAATAAACTATATTTAAAATAATCAGAAACGAAATTTTTTGAAGGTGCTGGATTTAAAATGACTTTTACTTTATACTTATTAGCAATTTCAATTACTTTAAAATTAATTTCATTAGGTATTTCTAATTGTAATAAAACTAAATCACTTTTTTTAATGATTTCTTCTATTTCAATAAAATCTAAATCCTCTAATTCTAACTTTACTCCAGGAAAAACTGTAACTTGATTATTACCTTTTGAATTAGTTAAAATACAAGCAAAAGGAGCCTTACCTTTTTTTTCTTTAATATAGTAATTTATATTATATTTTTTTAAGTCATTTTTTACTAATTTAGAAAAAACATCATCTCCAAGAGAACAAATAAAGTTTACATTTACTCCCTGATAGGCAAGGGTTAAAGCTTGATTGAACCCCTTTGCTCCTATTTCTTCATGCATAATGTTTGAAATTAGAGTTTCACCTTTTTTATGAAAGTTTTCTACTTCCATAAAAACGCTATACCCAACAATTCCAAAAACAGTAATCATAAAATCACTCATATAAAACACCTCTAATTTAAATAATTATACACTAAAAACAATATTTTTTCCATTGTTAAATAAAAAATGTGAGATTAATCTCACATTTTTAAAAACTATTTTTTAATAAATTTCTTTTTTCCTTGTTTTATAATCATAACAATATGCTATTAGGAAATTAATTACTAAATATATAAAAAAGCCACCTAAGAAAATTATAAAATAACTACTTAGTTTTTCTTTCATAGTAAAGAAAACCCCTAATGGTTTAGTAATTAGAATTGCTACCCTAATTAATAAAAAAGCAAAAATAACACCTAATCCTACGACGCTTGCACCATTAATAGTAGATTCTAAACTTACTAAAGTTAAAAACTGTGATTTAGATAAACCATTTTGCCATAGAATATTAAATTCACTTCGCCTTTCTTGGAAAGCTATTACTAAATTATTAATTAGCCCTACTAAGACTATCAAAATTACCAAAACTAAAAAGGCAGTAAATAGTCTAATAAAAGAAGTCATCATCCCGACATAATGTGTACTTATATCTTTTGGAGTTAAAAAGATATATGGCTTATCGCTAAACTCTGTAATTAATTTTTCGTAAGCTTCTTCTTTTGAAGTCTCATCAAATTTTACAACAAGACCATTATATCCTAAATCTAAATAATTGATATCAGCAATAAAATACATTAATGGTGAATCAAAAACCCCTTTTAATACAAAAACCTCTTCATTTCTTCCAATTGCTATTTTAATTTCATCCCCTATTTTTAAATTATTTCTTACAACAATCCCTTCAGGTAATAAAATCTCATTATTAGAAAAATCAAATGTTTTAATTTTAAACTCATCAGTATTCAAAACATTTTTCATATTACTTGGATTTAAAGCAAACAAATCCAACTCATCAGAATCTAATAAAAGGCAGTTTGTAATCATTAAATACTTATCAGCACTATCAACACCTTCTATATTTAAAACTTTATTATAAGTACTATTAAGTGGGTCTGCAATATTTTGAACATGCAAATCACCTTGAAAAGCATTTTCTAATCTTTTTATTTCATAACTTAAAACATTTATAAAAACAAAAACTATCATTGTTAAAATCAAACTAAAGATAAACAATCTATTAGTATTTAAAATACTTTTATTTCTATTATTTGATCTAGAAACAATTTTAATCAAACCTGCTTTTTTTTCATCATTAAAAATCTTTTCAATTATTTTATATATAAATCTTATTGCATAAGGTAAGAAATATATAATTAAAGCACAACCTAATAAAAATAAATACGAATTATAATATAAAATATGTCCTATTGGCATATAAAACATTATTACATAAGAAGCAATAAATACAATAACTAATACTATCAAAATTTTTTTATTTAAAAGGCGATAGTTTTTACTAACTCCAACTAATAATTCTCTTAAACTCTTTTTTGTTGTTCTAATTATTTGAGAGATTCCACTTAAAACTACTAATAAAACTCCAAATCCAAAAGAATATATATAATAAATTGTTTTTGTTGTTAATTCTAAACCTTCAATATTTAAAATTTTTGTTAAAAAATTTAAAAATACATTAGAAACTGCTAAGCCTATCCCATTACCAATAAGCGCATAAATTAAGAGTTCTAAGAAAAGTAGTGCATTCATTTGATGTTTAGTAGCTCCAACGCTTTTAAATATAGCAATAGAATCAATCCTATTTCCTACCAATAAAACAACCGATGAATAAATTATAATTATACTAAGCAGCCCAATTAAAAAAGCTATAATTACTAAGAGTTTACTTTGGGCATCCAGTAACATCGTATCTGTCCCTCTGTCTGATAAAATTATTTCTTTATCTTTAAAATATTCACTTTCTTTAAAAGTATCAATTTTTTCAGTTAAAGTATTTTTATCAAATAATTTTACATATATTTTATTATATATAGGAGTAGATATAAAACTATAACCAAATTCATACCACATCATCTCATATATAGCCTTATCATTTGCTAAAACATCATGATTAAAGAAAAGACCTGTATTTTTAGCGATTCCTGCAACTTCATATCTTTTATTAATACTAAAAATTTTAACATATACTTCATCTTCTAAATTTAAATTATGTTTTGTTGCAAAATTCTCACTAACTATTATTCTATTATCTATTTGGCTTTGACCAATCCCAGCAAAACTTATTAATTCAAAAGGATTAAACTCATTTACTTTAGACAAATCAGTTGCATAAATATTAGCAGTATGATTTTTTACTCCATCATTATAAATACTAGTAATCATATAAACGCCATAAGCTTTATCGCCTTCATCAAGCAATTCATTAGCCTTTGTAAGCTCCATAAATCTAACTTCTGATTGAGAAGCTACACTAATGCTGATATCAGTTTCTCCAGCTGAAGCCCTATATTTAACAACCGCAAAATTTGCAAAAACATCCTTAACAGCTAGGGTTGCCAAAAAGATAGCCACAGTTAAAGCTATCGTTATAATAATTATAATTGGTTGAGTTGGTTTTTTTCTTACACTATTAAAGATATGCTTAAAATAAACGAACATAGTTTTTACCTTTTTTATTTTTCTTTAATTTTCCCATCAACTATATTTATTGTTCTAGTACCATATTTTGTAGTTTCTAAATCATGTGTTACTTGAATAATTGTTATATTATATTCTTTATGTATTTTAGAAAGATACTCCATAACTTTTAAAGTCGATTGACTATCTAAATTTCCAGTTGGTTCATCTAACATTATGACATCCGGCTTATAGATTAATGCTCTAGCAATTGCTACTCGTTGTTGTTCACCACCACTTAATTGATCAGGATATTTATCCTCTAAAGCTTTAATTTCTAACGTATTACATAAGCTTTCATAATGTTCTAAAACTTTAGATATCTTTTCATTTTTCAAATAAATAGGTAATAAAATATTATCTTTCACTTTTAATGTTGGTATTAAATTGAAAAATTGAAAAACAAAACCTAGTTTTGTTTTTCTTAACATCGACATTTCTTTATCATTTAGTTTCGTAATATCAACATCACCATAAAAAATATTGCCTTTATCAACATTGTCATTTCCACTTAAAACATTAAGTAGTGTTGATTTACCACTTCCTGATGCTCCCATAATTGAAACAAAAGAACCCTGTTCAATATCTAAATGTAGGTTTTTAAAGATACAATTATTATTGTAAGATTTTGAAATATTTTTTGCACTTATATTAATTCCCATATTTTTATCCTTTTTATGAAACAATAGCAGCAATTAAATTGCTGCTATTATCATTTATTTTAAAATTTTAATCCAACTATTTAACTTTCTATTTTGGAGAAATTAAAAGTGTTAAATAAGGAGCTGTTCCCAATATATATTGTTGGGAAACTATTTCCAATTCTTCTTCAAGTGTTTCAAGTTCATCAACTGATGTAGTGTTTATGTTTGTTGCAGCTATTTCTTCAATTATAGCCATAAGGTCTGCAAACGTAGACGTTTCACCTTCATATTCGATTGGTTCAATAGCATTAGCTTCAAGTGTTGCATTAAGTGCAGCTATTGCAGTTTGAATCTCAACTAAAAGTTGTGCTTGAGCATCTGTATCTAAAGATTTATATGCTGCAAGAGCTAATTTAATTGATTCAAATGGTTGTTTTAAATTAGCTTTTTTATATTCTTCTTCAGTTACTTCAACATCATCAATATAGTATGTATGAGTAACTTCTTCTAATATATGATCCCAACTACTTTCGCTATATATATTAGCACTCATAACTTTTAAGTAATTAACATTAAGTTTTCTAAGCAATGCACTTACTAATTCTAAATCTAGATTTATATATTCATCTATTGCACCTAAAACTGCTTCTGTCAATTGAAGACTTTGAATCGCTTCACCATAATAATAAACATCAGCTTCTGGATCTTCTGGATCTGTTGTATCTGCTGCTTCAGCTTCTTCAATTGATGCTATAATATCAGCAAATTTGCCTGTAATTGCTGCAAAATATTGACCCCATACACTGTCATCTAAATTAATATTATCAATTGCATTTGCTGCAATTTTTGCAAGATAAACAATTTCAGTATTTGTTGGAGCTTCACCATTTACTGCTACTGAAGCAATAAATTCAATGTCATCATCTCCAATACCTGCACAGAAATTACCGATAATTGTAAGTAACAATCTGCTAGTAAGTACAAAGTTTTCATATCCTAAACCTACACCAATAATTAATCCTGGTTCTGGTCTATCAGTACCTTCATATTGTTCTGCTAATAATTGATAACCTAACTTACCAAGCGCATCATTTCCAATCAATCCAAGTAAAACTTCATATAATTCTAAAAATGCCTTAAAATCATCAGTTGTCATAGTTGCAGAACTATTTGTAATATATTCCATTAATTCTGCATTCTCTACAATTGCACTAGCTATAGCAACAGCTTGTGCTTCAGTTATTTTAGCATTATTTAAGTATTCTTTTACCATAGCGATTGTTGCTTCACAATCTTCAATTGCTGTAGATTCTTCTACTACTCCAACAGTAACAAGAACTTCAAATATTTTTTCATCAATTGCATTTGTGTATTCCATTTCTTCAGCACTATCATCTGTAATTACAAATGATATTTTACCACCAGTACTTGGATTTTCATCTCCGCCACCAGGGTTTTCATCTCCACCACCAGGAGTTTCATCTCCATCATCAGGATCATCATCTACTTGACCTGGTGTGTTTCCACCGTCATCTGGATCACCTTCAGTTGTAGATTTTTATCTTTACAACCAAAAAGTGCAAGTGAACAAATCATTAGTAATAATACTAATAAAAAACTTTTTTTCATTTTATTATTCTCCTTTTCTTTCTGTTGAGTTATTTTTCCCCCAACCATACATAATTATTCTATCATTTTATAAAATATATGTCAATGAATTCTAAAGCAAAAAAAGAGCCTAATTTGACTTGTTAGACTCTTTTTGTTTATCTGTTGATTAACTTTTAATTTTTTACTCAATTGATAACATCATATGTACATATGCTGCTTTTGTCCCTATATATTGTTTAAACACAAGTTTAGCATTATCAAATGCTGCTTCTGCTTCTGCATATGTTTTGCTATCAAAATCAAAAGAAGAGATTATTGTCAGCTGTGCCATAACATCTGCAAATGTTGATGCTTCACCTTCATATACATATTCTTCTTCAAATTGTGCATCAATAGTTGTATTTAAGATATCTAATGTTGCTTCAACCTCAGCTTGAATTTGAGTTTTAGATGTAACTTTTAAAGAAGCATATGCTTTTTCAAACAATCCCATAAATTTAGATTTTTGTTTTAAATCAAGTTTATTATATTCTTCTTCAGTTACTAATTCTCCATTAATATAATATCTAACTACATCCTCGCCTTCAACTGGATCATAAGTACTTTGACTATAATGTTCAGTTTCCATAAGTTCAAATAACTCAACATCAACTTCTAGAAATACTGAACTTGCAAACTTCAAATTAAGAGACATATATTGTCCTAAGAATCCTAAAATTTCTTTTCCAACTCCATATATATCTTCAGCACTGAAAGTTTCATTGCCAATATCTTCTTGAGGTAACATTTGTAATACTTTTTCGTAATTTTCTATAATTAGCGCAAAGTATTCACTCCATATCTTTTCACTTAAACTAATAGAATCTAGAGCATCTGCTGCTATTTCAAATAGTTGAACAATTTCAGCATATGTTGGATCAAACCCACCTTTAACTATTGGAGTAATTGCTTCAACATCAGTAGAATCCAAACTCCAAATTGCACTATTGATTAAAGCAAAAGACATTCTACTACTAATAACAAAGTTTTCATATCCAATAGCCTCAATTGAAGCAGTCATTTCAGTATCACCTTCTGCTTGATTTAGCGCCATAGAATATGCCAACTTACCAGCTGCATCATTTCCAATGATTCCAATTGCTGCTTTATAGAAAGCTAATGCTTGATTAATTTCTTCAGCTGTTACATTTTTCAAATCATTCATAAGTCCTGTTACAATCATCTTCAATGTATCAGCGTTTTCTTCAGCTAATTCAGCTAAAGCAATAATTTGTGCTTCAGTTATTTTAGCATAATCTAAATATTCTTTTGATGCAGTAATTTGTACTTGATATAGTATAATTGGATCATTTTCTCTAGCTACTCCAGCTGAAACCATAATTTTAAAAAGTGCTTCATCAGACTTTTCAGTATAACTCATCGCCTCTGCACTATCATCTTCAACTTCAAATGATGATACTTTAGTTGGATCTTCTTCTTTTCCACCCAAAATTCCATCACAACCAGTAAAAAGAACAAGCCCAATAATCATTAAAAACGTTAAAAACAATACACTTTTTCTCATATTTTTCTCCTTTTTAAAAAAACAATTTAGGGTAATATTATTAAAACCCTATCGCATATTTATTTTACCATTTTATAAAAAATATGTCAATAAACCAATAATCTCATTTTTTTACCGTTAATATTAAAAGCCTAAAACTTTATAGTTTTAGGCTTTCATATACTCAAGTTATTTTTTTTACTAACTTATTTTATATTATTGCATTTGATAAAATAAATAAGGTGCTTTAGAACCAATGTATTGCATTACAATAGGTAATCCATTATTTAATGCTTCTTCAACTTCTGCTAATGTTAACGTAGCATAATTTAAATTAGATAATTCTTCTAATTTAGAAATAACATCTGCAAATGTAGAAATTTCACCTTCATATACATACTCTTCTGTAATTTCTTCTTTTGCAACTGCATTTAGAGCTGTTAGGACATCAACAACTTCTGCTTCAAATTTTGTTTTAACAGCATTTGTTGAACCTTTATAAGTCTTTACAAATAAACCAAACAATGTTGTCATTTGTTGTTTTTCAAGTTTTCGATATTCTTCTTCAGTTACTTCAACATCATCAATATAGTATTTTGTTACAAAAGTATATGTTTCATTATCCCATTCATCTTTATCATATTTTGATTTAGTAGCAACTTCAACAAAACTTTCATCAACTTTATTTAATGCTTCTTTAATAAAGCCAAGATTAGTATTCATATATTTTCCTAAGAATTCTAAAATTGCTTTAGCTGCATCTTTTGCTTCTTCTGGATAATTTTCATTTGATGATAATTGTGCAGCATCATCCATTTGAGCTACAACAATTGCAAAATATTGTTCCCATACATCATCAGATAACTTAATACTACCAATAGCATCAGCTGCTATTTTTGCAAGTTGAACAGCTTCAGCATTTGTTGGTTCTTTTTCTTCAATAATTAATGGAGCAATTACATCAACATCTGCAGAATCAATACTAAAAATAATACTATTAATTATTGATAATACTACTCTACTAGTAATTACAAAGTTTTCGTATCCTACAGCTTCGATTGCAGCGATAGCTTCGGCATCACCTTCTGATTCTTTTAATGCCATATTATATAATAATTTACCAACTGCATCATTTCCAATAATTCCCATAGCTGCTTTATAAAATTCTAAAACTTTTTTAATTTTCTCAGCTGTCATGTCTGGAGCATCATCATCCCCACCTATATTGCTAAGAATAATATCAGCTATATCTGAATTTTCTTCAATTAAAGTAGCTAAAGCAACAAGTTGATCTTCAGTTATTTTAGCTTGGTCTAAATATTCTTTAATTCCAGCAAATTGATCTTCATATTTTGAAGTTTGATCACCTTCTTCAGCCATTCCAGCTGCAATAAAAACTTTTAGCAAAGCTTCATCTGACTCATTAGTATAAGTCATTGTTTCTCCACTATCATCCTTTACTTCAAAACTTCCAACATTAGTTAAACTACCACCATCTTTACCACCAAGTAATCCATCACACCCAGTGAAAAGTACAAGCGCACAAATCATTAATAACGATAAAAATAATAAACTTTTTTTCATATTTTCTCCTTTCTTAAAATAGAGGAATCACTTTTTAATCCTCACCCCTTGTAGTATTATTTTACCATTTTTAAAAATATAAGTCAATATAATCTGAACTTTCTAGCTACTTAATTCTTAAAAAAAACCTAACACATAAATTGTATTAGGTTTTATAACTAATTAAAATAACTATTATGATAAAACATAATATTCAATATCAGATGAGGCTGTAATTACCTTTAACAAGCATCTATCACCTTTTTTAGTTACCGTAACATTAGTAAAGTTTGCAATACTACCAATAATGACCTCACCATAAGAATAAACCTTATAATAAACTATTTCTTCTTGAGTTACTTGTTCAAAAGTATAACCATAATTAACTGTTGTATCATAAGTCAAAGTAGTTGAGTAATCTCTTGTAGAGCCATCTTCTCCTAACCAAACATATGTATTATCATATAAAGTAGCTCTTGCAAAGCCATTATAGAATTTGCCGATTTCTTTATATTTAAATTCATGAATGATTTTACCATCTAAATCAACTACGCCAAAAGATGTTCCAGAACCTAACACCATAACATTCTTAGTAATTGATATAATAGTAGCATTTGCTAAATCTAATATAATATTTAAACTACTATCTACTAATTTTCCAGAAATAATATAACGATCATCTTTTACTTTTTGAGCTGATACAGGTGATACGTTAGTAAATCTTTGAAGTAATTTTCCGTTATCATCAATTAACCAATGTTCAGCATTATCTGTAATTACTTTATCAACAATTCTAAATATGAATGAATAAATATATGAACTAACATTTTCTTCATCAAGCATTGGTATTTTTGTTGCACCAATAACATAATCTAGACTTAATTTTTTAACTTTACCATCTGCAATATTAAATGAATATGAGAATACTTTATATTTTCTTTCATTATTATAGAACGTAAAGTCTTTCGCATCATCTGATACTTCTTTAATAACTTGATAAACAATCTTACTATCAAATTCCATAATAGACATATTAGTAGCGTCATATGTAAAACGACTTATTTCTTTTTTCTCATAATCACAATCATCATAGAAAACAAAATCAAGAGTAGTATTTAAATTTAAAACAGTTTCATAATAATATTTAGAATTCTTCCATCTTGGAGACCATTGAGAAGGTTCCATATTTTCAAAAGCATCATTTACAAAATTACCATAATTGTATTCTTCTCTTACTTTATTTTCTAATTTGAAATACTTCAAAACACCAACATTTGTTGCCCATTTTTCAATAATATAACCATTATAATTCTTTGAATCTTGTTCAAACGATGCATAATCAGAATAATACATATCAGTAATAACTAAAGTTGGTAGGGCTCCACTTGTATTAGTAATTGGGCTATAAGAAATAGAACCAGTATTATCATAGATAGTATATTCATATTTTGTTTGAGAACCAGAAATAATTGTTTTTGTTGCAATGATATATTTAGCATGAACTGCAGCAATTACATCATATTCAAGCGGAACAATTAAAGTACCATCAATAGAATAAATCCCTAGTTTAGAATTATTACTAACTCTAATATAACCTTTACTTATATAATCGTTATCTATAAATACTGAATCAAAAGTAGGTTCAATAACATATTTATCATCAAAAAGTGAAAAAACACCATATTTATAAGTAACAGGATCTCCTTCAATAGTTTTTTCTACTTTGATAAATCCATCATAAACGCTTCCTTGAAAAGCAAGACCTGTTCCCATTTGTCCTACTCTTTCTAATTTTTTATAATTAACATCTCCAGTTAAAGCATACTTTGTACCATTAGCATCCAAAATACTAGCATTAACTATTTGTTTGCTAGAAACAGTATTTTGGCCAGAAAAAATTTTACTTACAACATCCTTACATCCTACTAAAGCAAACATAACAAATGCCAACAGGATGATTGAAAAAACCTTTCTTAATTTCATAATTCCCTCCTAGTAATTCCTACTTAAATTTTACCATTTTTTAAGCAAAATGTAAACAAATATTATTTGTTAACGCTAGCTAATATTTAAATCTTGTTATAAAAATTATTTTAATTTTACTAATAAAAACTTACCTTCATTATTTGTTTCAATCATTGGAGCAAGTTTGCTCATATCCATCTCAAGTCCGTTTTTTCTTAAAAACTCTTCTGCCTCAGTATTTTTTCCATATAACTCGGACATATTATCAAGCTTACATGATAGATACTTTGAAGCTTCTACTTTAATAAGTCTAAAGCCAACGTTTTCTTTAATATTATCCGGCACTGTTGCATATCTCATATAAGCAACTTGTGCTTTTTCTCCTTGTGTAATTCTAAATTCAGATGTAAAGATTGTTGTATCTTTAATAGAATTGTTAACAATAAAGTCATTTATCATTTTATGAACTTGTTCTTCATCAAAGCCAAAACATAAAATATAATTTAAAGCTGGTTTATCAATGATTTTAAATTCCACTTATTTTCTCCTTTATTCTTCTTTTACAATACTAGAAATTTTTTCAATTGCTTCTTTAGCCTCAGGAATTGGATAAGCAGGAAAAACATGCATCATTTTAGGGTAAATGTAAAACTTAGCTTTTACATTTTGTTTTTCTAATTTATTTTGAAAAAGTTCTACATCAGGATAAAAAATTTCGTGAGTTCCTGCAAAAATATAAATATCAGCCACCCCTTCATAACTTCCATTAATTGGACTTAAAAGATAATGAGAATAATCTCCTACCTTAACCCAAGATGAAATCATTTTTTTAATGCCTTTAACTGCTAGAACCGGATCTTTTTTTTCATAATCTTTAATTTTAGGGTTCGACAAAGTAATATCTGGACAAGGTGACATTCCAATTATTTTAGAAGGCTGTTCTAATCCTAAATCTTTTAATAACAACCCTAAAACTAGCGAGAGGTTTGCTCCGGCTGAATCTCCCATTAAAATAATATCGCTTGCTCTATGAGAAACAATTAATAACTTATAAATATTTAAAATCTTCTCATATGTTTGTTTATAATTATATGTTGGTCCTAATGGATAAAGCGGTGCAATAATTGTAGCGTCAGTTTGATCAAAAACATGTCTTAAAAATCTCCAATGAAAAAAAATCGGTTTGGCAACAAACGCCCCTCCATGAAAATACAAAATCACTTTTTTACTTTTTCCCTTAATAGTAAAAGTTTCAACATCATCTACTATTACTTTTTCAGCTAAAGTTTTATAAACTAAAGGTAATTTATAAGGTTCTTTATTTTTTTCTTCTTTATTTTTTAAATAAAAATCAGATATTTTATCACTTTCAAAAATCTTCTTTGCTTTAACAGCCCGTAAAGATTTCTTAATGATGGTACTGGAAAGACTTTGTTTTTTCATTTCTTACACCTATTTATAATAACTACCTACTACCTTAATAATTTTAACTTTATTTTTTAAAGTATCTTTTAAATCATCTAGAGTTTTATTATTAATACTACCTCTTAATTCAACATAAAAATAATAACCCCATTCTTTATCTTTAGTAGGACGTGAAATTATTTTATCCATACTAAAACCTAATTTAGCAATTTCTTGAATAATTGAAGCTAAGGCTCCTACCTTATCTTCGGTTGTAAAAATCACACTATAACAATTTCCATCTTTCGGTAATTCTTTTGAAATTACAATAAACCTAGTTTTATTTTTATCAGATGTATTTATTTTCTCACAAATTACGTCTAAATCATACAGCATTGCTGTGTCAATTGAGGCAATTGCAGCTTTTGTTTTATCTTTAGCCTCACTTACATGCTTAGCAGCTAGTGCCGTATTTGGATATTCAATTACTTTAAAATCTCTTGCTTTTAAAAAGATTTGGCTTTGCAAGATAGCTTGAGGATGAGAATAAACTTCTAAAATATCTGTTATTTTAGTACCTTTTATCCCAACTAGATTTTGATCAATATGTAAATCATAAATTTGAGTAATATATAAATTATATTTAAAAAGTAAATCTAAAACTTCAGTAATTTCACCAGTAAAAGTATTTTCAATTGGCAATACTCCAAAGTCAACCTTTTTAGATTCCACTGCTAAAAAGACTTCTTCAAAAGTATCATAAGAATTTAATTTAGAATGCTTGAATAATTCTTTTGAAGCTAAATAAGAAAATGCTCCTTTTACTCCTTGATAAGCAATTAATCTTTGGTCCAGTAAATCTCTTTGGTATTCTTTTGAAGTATTCATTAAATCTATTAAAAACTTTTTATAATAATTCAAAAATTCAGTTTCTTTTATATAAACAGAATTCTTTTCTAATAAAGCTTCTTCTCTTTTAGAATCACAAATTTCTAAATTATTTTTACTTTTATATAAAGCAATTTCTTTAACTATTTTCATTCTATCTTCAAATAGTTTAGCAATTTCTTTATCAAGTGCTTCAATTTTTTCTCTTAAAATTAATATTTTATCCATATAAACCCCATAAAAATAATACTTATTATAATTGTATCATAATTTATTTTAATAGTAAATATTTATAATCTTCATAAATTACTTGCTTTTCAATTATTTTTTTATTAAAATATTTACTAATATCTCAAAAGAAAGGGTGAAAAAATATGATTATAACAATAAAAAGTGATACTCCTAAAAAAGAATTAGATGATTTCATAAAAAGTTTAGAAAAACAAAATCTAAAAGTTTTTGATATTGTTGGAACTCAAAAGAAAGTATTAGGCTTAGTAGGCGATACTTCTGCTATTGATGAAAGAGAGTTCTTTGTTTTTCCATGGGTTGAAGATGTTAATAGGATTTCAGCTCCTTATAAAAAGGCTAATCGCCAATTTCATCCTCAAGATACAATCATTGATGTTAATGGCATCAAAATTGGCGGAGGTGAAAAAATAGTGATTATTGCAGGACCATGCTCTGTTGAAAGCGAAGAACAAATTTTCGAAATAGCTGAAGGAATTAAACAAGCTGGTGCTGTAATGTTAAGGGGTGGAGCATATAAGCCAAGAACTTCTCCTTATGTATTTCAAGGTCTAAAAACTCAAGGTTTAGAAATTCTCTCAAAAGCTAAAGCTAAATATAATTTACCAATCGTTTCAGAAATCATGTCTAGTGATAAACTTCCAGAATTCTTAGCTCAAGTTGATATTATTCAAGTTGGTGCTAGAAACATGCAAAACTTTGAATTGCTTCGAGATTTAGGAAAAATAAATAAGCCTATTTTATTAAAAAGAGGCTTATCTAATACAGTTGAAGAATGGTTAATGAGTGCTGAATATATAATGTCTGAGGGAAACGATCAAGTTATTCTTTGTGAGAGAGGCATTAGAACCTTTGAAAGAGCTACTAGAAACACACTTGATTTATCAGTAATTCCTTTACTTAAAAAAATTACCCACCTACCTATCGTAATTGATCCATCACATGCTACAGGACACTGGGAATTAGTTGAATCTATGGCGCTAGCTGCAATTGCTGCAGGATGCGATGGACTTTTAATTGAGGTTCACAATAATCCTCAAAAAGCCTTATCAGATGGAACTCAATCTTTAAAAATTAAAAAATTTGCTCAACTTATGGAAAAAGGAAAAGCAATTGCTAAAGTTATAGGAAGAGATATTTAAAAAAGCCTTAATGTACTGAGCCCCTTTCTCTGGTTATTCCAGATTTAGGGGCTCGCATCATAAAGGGCTTTTTTTAATTTATTAATAACTGAAAAATAATTAGAATTCCTAAAAATAAAAAGTTTATTAAAGAAAATAGTCCTAAATATTGCCAAGCTTTTTTAGGTTCTTCTTTTCTATATTGACTAAAAGTAATTAAACTAGCCAGCGATGCAACAATTGTTCCAATCCCACCAATATTAACAGCAACTAATAAATTTGGATAATCTAAAGTAAACTTACTAAATAAAATTGCAGTTGGGACATTACTAATAAACTGACATGTCAGAACACTTACTATTAAAGTATTATGAGAAATAAGGTTAGAAAAAAATGTGCTTATACTTTCAATTCTAGATAGGTTTCCAGTAAAGATAAAGAAAAATAAAAATGTAAATAATAAACCATAATCCACTTTCATAAAGGCTTTATAATCAACTATTAACATTCCAACAACAACTACTGCTAAAGCATAATAAAATGGTACAACTTTAAAAATTAGTAAAACCGCTGCAACAAACAATAAACTTAAAAAAACAGTTTTAACTTTTGGCAAATTATACTCTTGATTATCAATTAAAACTAACTCTTCTTTTTTAACAAACATAATACAAATAAGTATTAACAAAAATGATAGTAAAAATGGTGGCCCCATTATTTTAATAAACTCTAATGTGTTAATATTAAAATATGAAAACAAATATATATTTTGAGGATTTCCAAAAGGAGTTACCATTCCACCTAAATTAGCAGCAATATTTTGCATGATAAAGGTAAATGCTAGATATTTTTTTTTACCAGTTGCTCTCATTATAAAAATACCTAAAGGTAAAAAAGTAATTAAAGCCATATCATTTGCTAGAATCATTGAACCGATATATGTCGTAAAAACTAGTGCTAAAATAACATTTCTAGTGTTTTTGAATTTCAAAACAATTGCTCTTGAAATCTTTTCAAAAAAATGGATATTATTAAATCCACATATTACAAGTAAAGTTGAAAACAAACAAGCAAGAGTTGGTAAATCTAAATAATTTAAATACTCTTTATCAATAGGAACAAAAAAAGCAGTGATAATACTAGCAAGTAAAGCTATCATCATTACTATATTTTGTTTTTCAAAATTCCAAATGCTATAAAGTATTTTTTTCAAGTTTTTAATCCTTTCCATATTAAAAGGATTCTTAATTTAGAATCCTAAAATTATCTTACTGATATTTAGCTTTTATTTCTTCTGCTTGATAACACAAGTCCATTATTCTATCTTCAATTTCTTGCAATTCAAAATTCTTGCGCATATCGCCTTCAAAGCTACCGCTTGGAATGCTTCTTTTCATAAAAATAGAAGCCATCCAGAAAAAGAAAATAGTTAAAATTACAAACAAACCAAAAACTATATAAAGTGGGGTATTATTTTTGCTGATTGCAGCACCAATCATCACAATTGAAAATAACAAAGAAAAGACCCCTAATAATACTAAAATGATAAAGAAAAACACTTTTGCAAAAAGCATTTTTTTCTTTTCCTGATTTTTCCTTAATCCTTGATGAATTATTACTCTTCTTTCATCTAAACAATCTTCAATCTTTCTTTCTATTTTAACAAGTTCATCATAATAAGGAGTATCTTGGTCTCGTCTAAATTTTAAAACAATTACCATTATGCCAGTATCTCTTATATCTTTACTAATAAGTTCCCAGCCAATGGATCTTTGTCTTTGAATTCGTTGTTCAATAGAACTTTTTTCAGCATAAGCTAGTTCCATTTTTTTAATTTCATAACCCATTCTTTTTCCTCTACATCTACTTCATATATTATCAATTTTTATTATTTAAGTCAATTCAATTTAATACTATATTAAGATTTGATTTATAAAAAAAATCTTTTTAGTAAATTATGATTTAGTAAATCGTGATTGACTTAATATTAAATTAACATTAAATAGTTGAATAAATTTTATTTAAAATATATACTTTTAGACAATCAAAAAAGTCCAATATAATTACATTGGACTTAACATATAATTAAACATGATTTGAATTTAGTATACAAAATATCATATTAATTTAACTCTTTAATCTAGAACATCTTTTTTCAATCAATTCAAACAAAGATTTTTTTAAATGAGTTGGTAAATATGATTCCATGCACATTAACTGAAGCATATCTTTTTTAGCTACTAAATGAGTTATCATTTTTTGAGCTACATCTTTGTTAATACCTATATTCTCGGCAAATAAAAAGAAATCTTTCTTTTGAATATTCTTTTTTTTACCATTCATAGCTAAAGCAAAATCTTCTTCATCTTCTGGCATATTTACTTTTACAGGCAAAAGATCATAGGCTGCAGATAACACATACTGCATACTTCCTGCACTTGTTTCAATTAGTGAGAAATTCTTAAAATGCATATCTGAATTTCCAATAATATAAGAAAAAATAATGCGTATAAACAACTCAGTCAAATCAAGTTTGTTTCTTTCAGAAAATTTATCAATGATTTTTCCACACTGTTCATAAGAACCATGATATTTATCCTGTGTTAATCTAGAACCTAGTTGACAAAAATCTTCCATAGCAAGTTTTTCCACATGGTCTTTATAAAAAATGCGGTCAATTCTTTTCGTTATATATGAATAAGTATTTCCATTTTTAATCAAAGCATGTGGAACGGTTGCAATGCCAACAGCCTCTGCCATACACATCACAAGATGTTCAGATTCTGGTAATGCTTCAAATTGTTTTACCTGAGGCTTTAAAATATATCCTGTAGGGTAGTTTACAAGTGTAAGTCTTGGCGCCTTACCATCAAACGATAAATGCAATGACAATTTCTTTTGAACACCAGGAACTGTATATCCCTTTCTAGTGCTTTCAGTAGCAAGCATCTCCAATGTACTATCGCTCAGCTCTATTTGAGGCATCGTTATAGTTCCAAAAAATTTTCTAATACAACTATTATGCCAACCTAATTCGTTTTTCATTTTTAAAGGTTTCCCACAACACAAGCACTTCATACGTACTTCTCCTTAATACTGACATTTCCTATTGGGTCTTTACATGCAACAAGTAATATAGCAAATCGATCGTTTTTAGAAATCTTCCAATTTCTACTGACAACATTCAAAAGCCATCCTTCTGGAATTAATCCATCAAAAAATGAAAATAGTGTTCTTGAAGTAAAACTTTCGTTTTGAACAGGTAAGGTTAGTGATACTGGTACTGCATTTTCTTTTTTGATATAATCTAAATCATAAGAAAAAGAGTATCCTTCATCGTTTTCTTCAAGAATACCCGCAAAACAATCACGAATGTATACATATGCTTTTCTAAAAACACTCATCATTATTTCTCCTTCTTACCAGGTACAACTTCCATCCCAAACATAGAAAGTGCAACATTAACTTTATCTAAACGCACAGTTTGCTTTCCTTGCTCTAGTTCTCTTATAAAACGAAGCCCAAGACCTGAGCGAATAGCAAACTGCTCTTGTGTTAACCCTGCTGCTTTACGTTCTTTTTTTATATATTCAGCTATCTTGTTCATACAATGCCCCCTTATAATTGATTCAATCATATATTACACCCTTTCGGGATGAATGTCAAATATTTTTTTGCAAAAATAACCCCTTCAGGGTATAATATATAAGTTTTATATATTTTTTATACCCGAACGGTAGTAATTTTATATAAACAATCCCCAATATTTAGTTATTATTGCTTGGTCTTCTAAATAACTTTCAATATAAACATTTTCGCTAATCAAAAATTAATTAAAAAAAAGTCTGATAACATAATATCAGACTTACTCAACTATTAAATGGGGCGACTGATGGGGATCGAACCCACGAATGCCGGAGCCACAATCCGGAGCGTTAACCACTTCGCCACAATCGCCACAAATGGCAGGGGTAGTAGGATTCGAACCCACATTGACGGTTTTGGAGACCGCTATACTACCATTGTATGATACCCCTACACACTGCTTAACCATTATACTAAATTTTCTCTAGATTTGCAAGAAGTTATTGGCTTTTTTAAATATTTGTGATATAATGTAAAATGTTTAAATCTATATTATAAGGAGTTAAAAAATGATTGAAGAAAAAATTTATGTAGCCTTAGATCCAAATGCAGATAAAGAATACTACGAACAAATCAAACTTTGGACTAATAAAACAGGCAACACTTATAACTTAATTGACGGAATTGAATTTGCGAGCAAAGTAAACAAAGTTGATGACGAAGTTATAAAACCTAAAATTAAAGAAAGAGTTAAAGAAGCAAAAGCAGTTATTCTATTAATGGGCCCTACAACAAAGAGTATGAGAAAATTTGTTCGCTGGCAAATAGAGGCTGCTTGTAATAATCAAATGCCACTAATCGTTATTAATACAAATGGCATCAGATCAATTGATTTTGCAAGATGTCCTACTTATCTAAAAAAACAAATTTCCATTCATATTCCTTTTCACCCAGACATTTTAGAATTTGCTTTAAAAGATTGGCCCAAACAAAACGCTATTGCAATTGAAAAAGAAGATATAGGTACCTTTGTTTATGATCATGAAATTTATGAAAAACTAAATATTTCTACAGTTGATTGTATTTAAAAATAAAAATCTCAAAAGAAATCCTTTTGAGATTTATTTTTTAAGCAGGAAGCCTTTCATAAATCTTCTTCCCTTTAGTTAATAAAACAATCAAAACTAAAGCAGTCAATACTATAGCAAATAAGCTTCCTATTAAATAAACATAAACTAAAGGAATTTTGTTATCAATCAACAAATACCCCAATACAATAAAAATCGCAGTTAAAAGAAACCCTCCTAACATTACCACTAGAACACTTGCACTTTGTTTAACTACTTTAGTTGGAGTATCCCAATCAAACCTTGGTAAAAGTAAGTTTACAAATAATCCAAAAGCGCTGATACAAACTATCAATAACATTGGAATAATAAGCAAAAATACAAAGCCAATCAAATTAAAACCTAAAAAGATACTAGCAAGAATCGGATTAATAATAATAAAAGGCAAACAAATACCAATATTTACAGCCATTTTAGAAAAAAACACATCCTCTGTTTTTATAGGTAAAGACCTCATAATCCAAAACTGTTTTCCTTCTAAAGAAATTGACGAAGCTGTAGTTGAAATCATTCCATAAGTAAAAATTGCTATCGCTATTAAAATTAAATAAAACATCGAATTATCAATTCCAGTTGCTGCAATTACTTCTCCGCCTGAAACCAAAAAAATAACACTCATCACAGTAGACATAATTGGTCCAACAATTGTATTCAAAAAATAAATCGGTATCGTAAAATATCTTTTAAATTCTTTTTTAACTAAAGAAACTCTAACTGAATTTGGTGTTTTTGCAACATAAACATAATTTTTATTGCGATATACTCTTTTTGTTCTTTCATTAGCTCCAACAAAATTCTTACCAACCAACAAAACAAATAAAAGACTTGGAATAATTGATATAGCAGTAAATATTAATAACGAAAGAAAATTATGTTCAATTCCTTCAACTGCAAAAACAGCTAAATAATAAATGTTTTTAAATTTACTTTCAAAAAATGTCACCATTTCAGCATTTGATGCATCAGGCATCGCAAAAGAAAGTGCCATCACCACAACAATAAAAGCTAGACTTCCGATTATAGTTAATAAATTTTTGTATTTAAATCTATAAATAAAAAATCCTAAAATATATCCTATAAAACCACTAACAGCAATTGGAAAAAGAGGAGCGATAAAAAATATAAAAACTGAAATTATTAATGAAACTACATCAAAACCACCAAAATAAAAATATAAGGCTATTGTTGGAATATAAATAATTGAAAAGAAAATTAAATTCATTAAATATAATCCAAAAAGTTTAGAACCAATTATTGTTTTTGGCTTAATTGGCATAGACATTAAAAGATCAAAATCCCTAGCTCCGAATAAATAACCATTAACTTTAAAAACAGTCGCAATTAAAGATAAAAAGGAAGCTATTGAAAGACCTAATAATAATATTAAATAAATAGCATTTTCTGCTTGAAATATTTCTCCAAAAATATAAAAGTAAGCAGTGATAATTCCCATCATTAGAAAATATATTAAAATTGAAAAAAATATAATTAAAGAAATTTTAAGTTTTGATTTTCTTTTTATTCCTTTAAAAAGGTTATTTAATCTAAAATCGTTAATGAAATTAACTTTAACTAATTTCCAAAAATTACTCATCGGCTAACTCCAAGAAAACAGTTTCTAATGATTTATCTTTAGTTACTTCTTTAGTATCACCCATTGCTACAATCTTGCCTTCTTTAATGATAGCAACCCTATCACATAATTTCTCAACCACTTCTAAAACATGAGTTGAAAAGAAAACAGAACTCCCCTCATCACACAACTCTCTCATCATTTGTTTAACAATATAAGCAGCTTTAGGATCAAGCCCAACAAATGGTTCATCTAAAAACAACATCTTGGGTTTATGAATCAATGCTCCAATTAAAGCTAGTTTTTGTTTCATTCCATGCGAATAAGTTGAAATTAAATCACCTAAAACAGTATCAAGTTGAAAAATTTTAGCATATTTTTCAATTGATGCTTTTCTTTTTTCCTTTGAAATTTCAAAAATATCACAAATAAAATTCAAATACTGACTAGCTGTTAGAGTTTCATAAAGGTCAGGATTATCTGGAATATAAGCAAATATTTTTTTACATTCTAAAGGATTATCCTTAATAGAAATATTATTGATTAAAATTTCACCTTTTTCAAAATTTATTAAACCACACGCACTTTTAATTAATGTAGTCTTACCAGCGCCATTATGTCCAATAAAACCAAAAATTTCACCAGGTTTAATTTCTAAACTAACATCATCTACTACCCATTTTACTCCATCATATGTTTTAGACACATTTTTTATTTTTAGCATAAATTATCTCCTTTCAAATATATTATATAATAATATTTTTAAATATTTTTTAAAATAACATACATTATAACAAATAATTTTATAAAGGAAAGTATTTACTTTCCTTTAATTATTAATATAAGCATTAATTGTTGTTAATGAAATAGCAAAGCCTAAATTATCAACATCTAAAGTAACAATTTTTAAAGTATTAATTCCAATTAATTCACCATAAATATTAAATAATGGTCCACCACTATTTCCAGGATTAATTGCAGCATCATGCTGAACAAACATGGCATCTTCATTTTCCATGCTTCTTTCATTAAATGAAACAATTCCTAAAGTTACTGAATCATAATATTGATACCCAACAGGATTCCCCATTGCTACAACAAAATCTCCTTGTTTAATAGTAGTAGGATCTCCAATTGTTACTTTTGGTAAATCTTTTGTGCTTGTAAACTTCAATATAGCAAGATCAAATGTAGCACTAGATTTAACAACATCATCAATTGCAATTTCAGTTTCATCTTCTCCAAAATATACTTTAATTACATCTGCTCCTTCTATTACATGATAATTTGTTAATAAAGTATATTGATAACCTTCTGCTAATGTCTCTTTTTCATAAATTACACCAGACCCAATCCCAATTCGATTAAGTCTGATTGGTGGATAAGTTGTATTTTGATAATTACTAACGCCTAAAACTGCATCTTTATTATTTTCAACTAAAGTAGTTATTCTATTTCCTAATGAAATTAAATCAATCTCGCCACTAACAGTATAAGTTTCATTAATGATTTCATTAATAACCAAATCCTTCTCATTATCAAAATTTCCAACAAAAATAGTTATACTTTTTGAAATTGAAGCATTGTAATATGATCTTGCAGTAATTGTTGTAGCACCAGTTGAAACGCCTGTAATTTCTCCATCTGTTGAAACTGTTGCTACAGTTTGATTACTTGATTCCCAAATAACTGCAGTATTACTTAAATTCTTTACAGTTGCTGTTAGCTGAGCAGATTCACCTACTTTAATACTTTGTTTGCCTGAAATTGTAATATAAGGATTTGTTTTTTCTTGAATGTTTAAACTATATACAGCAGTTTTATTTTGGTATTTTGCTGTAATTGTTACTTCTCCTATTGCTTTAGCTGAAACAATTCCAGTTGATGATACTGTTGCTATTGCCTCATCACTTGATGTCCAAGTAACATATTCAGGATCAAAAGCATTCGTTTTAAGTTTTACAACATCACCTACTGCCAAAACATCTTCCATTGTAAAATCTACTGATTCAAAAAAATTACACGCAGTAAGTGAAAAGAAAACTAACAATATAAAAAATATTTTTTTCATTTTCTACCTCCTAAAACACAAATGTTAAAGTAACTACACTAGAATCTCTATAAACTTTAACCTCTGCTGTATCACCTGAACCAAGCATGAATTTTGAAATCTCAGATCTTATTTCATATGAAAAGTTAGTTTGAACACCATTAAATTCTTGAATAATATCATATTTTAAAATCCCAGCATCTTTAGCAACACCTTCATTAACCTCAAAAACTACCATTCCATATGTAATTCCTTCTGGCAAGGTATAATTATAAGTTGATGGATCACTATAGCGATCTGGATTCATTAAAATAGCTTTTACAGAAACTATTGTAACACCTATCTTTGCTCTTTGAGGACGAATTCCTTGTTCTAAAAGTGATACTATATTTAAAACTAAATTACTAGGAATTGCAAACCCCATATTATCAACACGAATATCTGAAATTTTAGTTGAGTTGATTCCAATCACTTCACCCTTTAAATTGACTAAAGCTCCACCACTACTTCCTTCATTAATTGGAGAACTATGTTGAATATATTGCGAATCCCAATCCGAAATTTTATCACCATCTAAATCAGTTGAAACATATCTATTACAATAAGAAACAATTCCTAAAGTTACAGTATTATAATATTTATACCCATAACTACTACCAATTGAAAAACAAAATTCCCCAGTTACCACTTCTTCTGAATCAGCAAAACTCGCTACTTCAAAATACAATGGACTTTCAAACTTTAAAACTGCTAAATCAATCTTATCATCATATTCTATTAACTCAGCTCTTATTTCAACATTTTGACCATAAAAGATTTTAATAATATCTGCATCACTAATAACATGCCGATTTGTTACTACGTAATATCTAAAAGTTTTTATATCTTCATGATTAAGCATTGACTCATCTTCTATAATAGTATTATCTTTTAAAATAGCAAGACGTTTATAAATTACCCCAGAACTTTCAGAAAAAATAGTTGCCACACCATAATTGTTTAGTTGATAATTACTAACTCCGATTATTGAAGATTTTGCTTTTTTAATAACTGGTTCTAAAAAATTGTTTTCTGTAGATAAATCTAGAGTCTTATTTTCAAGCGATATATTAATATCAATTTCATCTTCAACACTATCTAAAGTTTCGTTATAAACTAAAATTTCTCTTTCAGCCACTAATTCTTCATTTTCAACTGAAGTGGCTTTAATTCTAACTAACCCACAAGAAACTCCCGTTACAACTCCATCAGTTGATACAGTAGCTATTTCTTCATCTAAACTTTCCCAAGTTACTTCTTGATTTAAGTTATTTGGTATTACTTTTGCTGTTAGATCAATATTTTCATCTAAAAGGCACTCTTGTGGACCTAGAATCGATATTTCCTCTTTAATTGAAACAATGCCCGTTAACCTTAAAACTAGGATAGTACCTTGATTATAAGCGTTTAACATTACAACCCCTTCTTTTTTCGGAGTAAGCATTCCACTTGTATCAACTGTAGCTATTTCTTCATCACTTGTTGTCCAAAAAACGTTTTGAGAATTATATCTCGTTGATAACCTAACTTCCTTATCAACAAATAAATACATCGTTTCCTCATCAAGTGATAAATTAAGTTTAGGAGCTAAAAAGCATCCAGATAAAGAGAAAAGAACAAATATTAATATTAATATTTTTTTCATGACTTCCTCCTAAAGATTTAAGCCAACAACCTCATCTACTGGTAAAGAAAAACATATCGCATGTGCTTCTGTTTTAATTCCCCATTTTTCACTAATTCCTTGCATAATATTATTTTTATTTTCTTCTGGAGATAAAATTAAAATAATATCTTTTTCAGCGTGAATTTCAATTCCTAAAAATTTCTTAATATCTGCAGTAGCAGTTGATCTACCTGACATTACAGTCCCACCTTTAGCATCAAGACTTCTTGCAGTATTCATAATTTCTTCTGTAAAACCGTGATTACAAATTATCATAATTAATTCTATTTTTTTATCACTCATTTTTTCTCACCTTCTTTTCCTAATAATTGATTTAAGGCTTTAACTCCATATACACCACTTAGAGGAATTGTAAAAGCAATTCCTGAATTTGGTGATTTAAAATTCATTTTTTTATCCCACGCTAATAAAATTTCTTTAGCATCTATTTCGTTTGCAAAAGTCAAAACTACATCTTTTTCTTCTTCAACAATTCCTAAAAAACTCAAAACTTCTGAATTTACTGTACCTTTTCCTAAACTTATCATTTGAACACCTTTAATTAAAGGGCAACTTGACAACTTTTTCCCAAGGCCTCTTTCAACAATTCCTATAACTAATTTAATTTTTTCATTATTCATCTTCTTCACCTATTAATTCTAATGCTTCTTTTTGTTTTTTCTTGGTTTTATATTCCATATATTTATAAACTAATCCTAACAATTGAATTGTAACAAGTGGCGTTAAAGCTACTATTGTTATCAAACCAAAAGCATTAGACATTATCATTGAACTATCACCATTTCCTAAAGAGATGGCAGCACCTAAACCAAAAGCTACTAAGAATGTAGCAGTTAAAGGGCCTGATGCAACTGCACCTGAGTCAAAAGCAATTGCTGAAAATAAATCAGGTACAAAAAATGTTAATATTAAAGCAAGCCAATATCCTGGAACAATAAACCATAAAATACTAAATCCTAATAAGATTCTTAGCATTGCAAGCCCCATTGCAGCAGCAATGCTTAAAGAAATTGTAATTAACATTGTTTTTCTTGAAATCGCACCAGATGAAATTGTTTCAACTTCTTTATTTAAAACATAAACAGAAGGTTCTGCTAAAACTGCAACTAAACCAAAAACAGCACCAACTGGAATTAAAATCCAATTGTAACTTGATTCAGCAAGGGTTGCACCTAAAATTTTTCCAACTGGTAAAAAGCCAACATTTGCACCAGTTAAGAAAAAAGTTAAACCAAAAAATGTATAAATCAATCCAAATGTTACTCTTAAAGTTTTCTGCTTAGAAAATTTAAAAGCAAAGTAATTAAATATATAAAAAATAACGGCGATAGGCACTAACATAAAAAATACAGTTTTTACTTGAGTAACTAGTTCTTTTCCAACAGCATTTAAAATTTCTTGAATACTATGAAAATTAATGATTACGGCCTCAATCGTAGCACTAGTTGGCTTATAAAAAGCTGATAATAATAAAACTGCTAGAATTGGCCCCATTGAACAAATCGCCACTAACCCAAAACTATCATCTTCTCTACCTTTATCGCCACGAATTGATCCGATTCCTACACCAAAAGCCATAATGAAGGGAACTGTCATTGCTCCTGTTGTTGCTCCTCCCGAATCAAAAGCAAATGGTAAAATTTCTTTTGGAACAAAAAAAATTAAAATAAATGCTAAAGTATATCCTATTAACAAGACATATCTTAGTTTAATTTTAAATAAAATTCTTAAAACTGAAATCATAAACAAAAATCCAAGTCCAATTGCAATTGCTATAATCAAAACACTACTAGGAATTGCATCGCCTAATTGATTAGTTAAAACAATTACACCTGGTTCTGTAATAGTTACTAAAAATCCCATTAAGAATACAAAAAAGATAATTAATATTAAATTTTGTTTTTTGATCAAATAAGTACCCATAGTTTCACCAATAGGTAACATTGCGACTTCAGCTCCTAAAGAAAATAAACCAATTCCTAAAGTTAATAAAATTGCTGATACAAAAAACAATATATACAAATATAAATTAAAAGGAACGAAGATTAACATTAGAAAGAAAATTGATAATGCAATAGGCGATACTGACATCAAAGCTCCTAAAAGCTTCTTATAAATAATTCTATAAATTTCCGCCACCTCCTTTAAAAATACCATAATAATACTAACATAAAGGGGCATTTTTTGCAATAAAAAAACCAAGAAAACCTTGGTTTTTACTTAATTATATCTGAAATAATTTTTTTCTTCATACTTGGTGCAATACAATTCTTCTTTGTAAAAACATCATATTCGCTTTCTCTACAAACATCTAGAATTGCTTTATAATAAAGCAAACTTAAAAGTACTGCATTTCTTGCATCTGAATCAATTTTTCCAATATCTTTAATTGCTTGATCATAATACCCATCAGCTCTTAAAGCTAAATCTTCAAACAGTTCAATAAATTCTTTTGTTGGTTTTTGAAGTGATATATCATAATTATATTTTTTTAATAATTCTTCTGGAAGATAAACTCTAGCATTTCTATAATCTTCACCAACATCTCTTAAGATATTAGTTATTTGCATTGCATAGCCTAAATTAATTAATAATGGTTTTAACTCTTCATGATTTTTAGGCGATAAAATTGGACCAAGCATCAAACCAACAGTACTTCCAATTAAATAACAATATTCTAAAAACTCATCAAATGTTTGATAAGATTTCTTTTCATAATCCATTTTTTGGCCTTTAATAAAATCTAGAAATACCTCTATATCCATTTCATATTTATTAAAAACTCTACTTAAAGACCTCCAAAAAAAATCATTTTTATTAGAAGTTTTGATATTTACAAGTTTTTCTTCAATTTTATTTAAAGCTTCTAAATCTTTTTTTTCATCCACTATATCATCTACCATTCTAACAAAAGCATAAATAGAATAAATGGCTCTTTTTTTATCCCTATTCTCGACTCTTTTGAAAGAACAAAAAATTGATTCTGAATTATTTTTTATAATTTGTTTACATTTTCTATTATCTACACATCTCATGATTTTCTTTTACTATCCTTTATAATTTCTGATACTGCTAATTTTGCACTAGTTAAAACAAAAGGTACTCCAGGTCCTGGATGACTTGAACCCCCTGCAAAATATAAGTTTCTAGCAACTCTAGCACGATTTTGTGGTCTAAAATAATTACTTTGAGAAAGAATTGGTTTTAGGCCATAAAGTGCACCTTTAAACATCATAAACTTTTCTTTAAAATCTTCAGGACTAAAAGGAATTTTAACTTCAATATGGTTTCTAATATCCTCAAAGCCTTTTATCTTTTCAAGCATGTTTAATATTTTTTCAGAAAAATCAGTCACCAAATCTTTTTTCCATTTATTTTCACTATCATGTAAATTAGGTACTGGAACTGAAACATAAAGTATTTCTTTACCACTAGGTGCTACACTTTCATCAATTTGACTTGGCGAATAAAGATAAATTGTTGGATCATCAGGTATTCTATCTTCATATAAATCTTTAATATTTTGATTAAAGTCTTTTGAAAATCTAATATTATGGACTGGTAGATTAGGATATTTTTTATTTAGTCCTAAATAAAGCATAAATGCAGAAGACGAATATTCCATTTTCTCAACTTTTTTAGTTGGGAATCTACTTTTATCTTCTTCCTCTTTCATCAAATATTTTGTAGCATAAGGAAAATCTGCGTTTGAAAGAACAATGTCATATCTTTTAACTTCTCTATCAATTAAGATACCTTGAATTTTTTTCTTATCTATAATAATTTCTTCTACTCTAGTATTGAAATGAATTTTTCCACCTAACTCTAGAAATAGTTTTTCTAAAGATTTTGCATAAGTATACATTCCACCTTTAATATACCATACCCCGTAAATAGAAGCCATAATTGGAATTATTGAATAAAAGGAAGGACTTGTTTCAGGATTAATTCCAAGAAATATATTTTGAACTGCCAAAGCTTGGATTAATTTTTCATCTTGAATATATTTTCTAATTAAACCATAAGTACTTTTAAATTTTTTTAATTTAGAACCTGCTATTAAGGATTTCAAGCTGTATTGTTCAAATATATTACGATAAGTTTTTTCAAGACAATTCTTTTTAACATATAAATATTTTTTATAAACATCTGCAATATATTCAAGATAGCCTAAAACATCTTTTTCACTTAGACCTTCTAAATTTTTCATCGTTTTTACTAAATCATTAGACATCTGGAACTCTTTACCGTCTGCATAACTTAAAACACACATTGGGTCTAACCTTTGCATAGTAAAATAATTATCTGGACTTTTACCAGCGTAAATAAATATTTCTTTATAAATATCTGGAAACATTACAAACGTTGGACCCACATCAAATAAAAATCCATTCTTCTTTATAATGCTCATTCTTCCACCTACGATGGGATTTTTTTCATAAATATCAACATCATAGCCATTAACTTTTAATCTAATCGCTGAGGCAAGCCCTGCTACCCCAGATCCTATAATCGCTATTTTTTTCATTTTTCTCTTTCCCTTTTTCTTTTTCCCTTTTTCTTTTAAGTTAAAGTAACTGATATTCCTTTTTGAGCAACAAATGATGTTCCATCAATTTCAGCATAAATAGTTACCTTTCCTATTGAATATGCTCTAACTAACCCATTCTCATCAACTGTTGCTACCCCTGGATTACTTGTACTCCACTTAACAGTTAAAGATTCATTTTCAGGGGTAATAGTATAACCTAACTGCATTGTTTGACCAACTTTCATGGAGTTTGAACCACCAGTAATTGTTATTGTATAATTTACTTCTGGAGGATTAGAATCAGTCACAGTAATTAAAATTGTATCATAAACAGTTGGATCGTTTACTAAATAAGCAGTAATTGTTACAACACCAGCACTAACTCCTGTAACAACTCCGTTATTAACAAAAGCTACATTATTATCACTTGAACTCCACTGAATAGCACCACCAACATTTGAAGTTGCAGTTAAAGTAATTTGTTCTGCTACTTCTACAGTATCAAGCCCACTAATTGTTACAGTAGGTGTAACTTGGCTTACACTAATATTTGTAAAAGCTACTATTTCATCTCCTGAAATATCAACAATTAAATATATCGTAACATTTCCAGTACTAACTCCTTTAACTAAACCACCAGATGTTACAGATGCAACTCCCACATTACTGCTTGACCACGAAATAATAGCATTAGGGTTAGCTGGATCAATTACATACCCAAGTTGTAATTCTTCATTCACTGTAATATTTTTTGAATTAGTGATGTATACATTTGGAAGAGAACTTGAATTATTAGTTACCGCAACCTCATGTGTTGCATAAACATTAGCATCAGTTGAAAGTGCTGCTTTAATATTAACAACTCCTTCTGCAACGCCATATACTATACCATTATTAACAATCGCTACATTTGAATTACTACTTGTCCAAGTAACATTTCCACCATTAGAAGCACTTGCAAGTAAAGTTATTGTTTCTTCGATATTAACCTCATGAGCACCAGTAATTGTTATCGTAATTACTTCAGTTTCAGTTACTGTAATATTAACAGAGTTAGTAATTGTAGTTCCTTCAATTGAAGCAGTTATTTGAACAGTACCTGTTGCTTTTGCAGTAACAAGCCCAGTTGCACTAACTGATGCCACACTAGAGTTGCTTGATTCCCATAATACAACTGCACTACTATTTGCAGGATTAATTGTATAACCAAGTTGTCTAGTATTACCAATTACTAAATTGACATTGTTTGTTATTGTAAGAGTACTACCTGGTCCAGTTTCTAAAACTTTAATACTATGTGTTGCTGATACATCTTCATCTGATGATAGATAAGCAGTAATATTTACATCTCCTTGTGCAACACCATATACTACACCATTATTAACAAATGCTATATTACTATTACTTGTAGTCCAAGTAATAGCACCCTCTAGATTACACGTGGCTTTTAATGTTATTTGTTCACCTTTAATTATTTGATTTCCACCAGTTATACTCATAATTCCATTTGGAGAAGAAGCTTCACTAACTACTTCTAGTTGGTGAGTTGCTTTAACTGCTGGATCACTTTGTAAATAAGCAGAAATTATAACCGTACCTACTGCTAAACCTAAAACACTTCCATTATTAACTAACGCTTTATTTGTATCACTACTTTCCCAAACAATCGTACCAACTTCAGAACATTCAACTATTAAATCAATAGTATTAGCAACTACTACTTCACTTGGCCCAGTAATTGTAATAGTTGGTGCAGCAACTATTAATAAAGTTACTGTACTTGAAACATTTTGATTTGCAGTTAGAGTTGCAGTAATTACAACCGAACCTTCGCCTATTCCTGTTACTAATCCACTACTATTTACTGTTGCCATATTAGTATGATTTGAAGTATAACTAACAATAACTCCTTCTGGAACTAACCCAAGTTGCATTGTGCTTCCTACATATAAATAACTATTTTGTCTAATCAACATAATAGAAGTAGGTATAATATAAATTTCTATTGTATCAGTAATTGTTTCATCTTCATCTAGTGTTACAGTAATATCAACAAAGCCACCTTTTTTTGCAGTAATTAAACCAGTTGCTGAGACTGTTGCAATATTTTCATCTGATGAGGCAAAACTATAACTAGCATTCTTAGGAGTAACAACTACGACAGCTTGTGAAGTCTCACCAACAGTTATCTCAGTTGCAGTACCAATTAAACTAATAGATCTTACAACATCATAAACTGTAATCAACACTTCATCATAAATACTAGAACCTTCAATTGAAACTGTAATCGTAGCAGTTCCTACTTTTTTGGCTTCTAGTAAACCACTAGAATTAATACTTATTATACTATTATCACTACTACTCCAATTTATGATAATTGATTCATCGATAAAATTAATTGAATAACCAAGTTGTAAAGTTTCACCAAGTCCAACATCACTTGCATTGTTTATTATAATACTTTGAGTTAAATTATCTTGATTTTCAAAAACTTCAATTTCATATGATGTAATTAAAGTTGGATCACTTGACAAAAAGGCTACAATATCAACAACACCTGCACTAACTCCAGTAACTTTTCCAGTTTCATCAACTGTAGCAATATTCTTATCACTAGAAACCCAAGAAATATTGCCAACAACAGAACAAGTTGCAGTTAATTTAATATTTTTTGAAACTAATAATTCATTAAACCCGGTAATTGTAATTGTCTCACCTGAATTAGGACTCATAACTAAAACAATATGAGTTGAAAAAATGCTAGGATCATTTTTTAAACTAGCAATGATTGTTGCTTGTCCAACAGACACCCCATAGACAATGCCATTAACAACCGTAGCAACATATGGATTACTACTTGACCATGCAAAATTTGTTGCTCCTAAAGATTCTGTTGCATTAAGTAAAATTGTATCACCTACTAAAACTGTATCATTACCTGTTATTGTTATAGTAGGTTTTTCTATTTCACCTGAAATAGTGATAACATAGGTTGCACTAAATTCATCATTGTAACCAGCTGAGGCTACAACTACTAAATTACCAGCTTTATGAGCAGTTAATAAGCCTGAAGCTGAAATTGTAGCTAAAGCTGTATTAGTACTAACCCATTTTATTTCAGAATAATAAGTTGATGAAAAATTAACATTAAGTTGTAGAGTCTCACCGCTTGCAATAGTATTGCTATCAGCAGTTATACTCATGTTAACTGTTGTAATATCATTTACATAAATTCTATAATTAGAACTAATCGTAGAATCACTTTTTAGCGTTGCTGTAATATCAGTAATTCCCTTTTTAATTGGATTTATAACACCTTCATTGTCAACAGTTGCAACACTTACATCACTACTTGTCCAATTTACCACCGCATCAACATTATAAGGTCTTTCTACCGCAATCAAAGTTGCACTGTTTCCAACTTGAAAATATCTTTTACCTAATATATCAACTGAAATTTCTATTTTAGCTTCCGTAACTTCAAAAATTAAATATGCTCTAACCTTTGTATCAGTGCTTAAAACTGCACTAACTACTGCCGTTCCAACGGCATTAGCTGTAGCAGTATTACCACTAATACTTACTACGGATGGAGTATCAGAAGAAAAAGTTACTAGCGAAGAATTAGTAATATTTTCTAAAACAGGAGCAAGTACTGCAGTATCTCCTACAAATAAATCAAGTTTACTATTAGCAAAAGTAATACTTGGTGTAATATCTGCTAAACTTTGACCAACTATAATATCTACTGAGGTAAATTTATCAGTTCCAACTATAGTTACTGTGATTGTTGTTGTTCCACTTGTAAAAGCTCTAACTAACCCTGAATTACTAACATTAGCAACACTTGGTTTACTACTGTGCCATTGAAGTTGAGATGATGAGCCATTTGCACTGCTAATAGAGTAAGCAAGTTGTAATTCATCTCCTATAAGCAAGTTTTTTGCATTGGTAATTTCAATGTCTCTTTGGTCAAGATGTTCTTCAATTATTTCAATGTCTATGAAATATTTTACATCTTCATATGTAACAAAAATACTTTGATCACCTAAAGTTGTATTATCAAAACCTGTTATCATATTTTTTTCAACAACAATATTTAAAACAGTACCATCTTTATAAGTTCTTTTAATAATTAAACCAGATAAATCTATTTCTTCATCTAATTCATAAACTGTTTGAAAATTAGTCGTATCTAAAGAAACTTCATATTTTGAAGCATTTAATTTACATCCGTTTAAAAAAAGAAAAAAGAAAAGAGGTATCATTAATAACCATTTCTTATTTAAAAAAATATTTTTCATCATTATTCCCCCTTTTTAAACACTCTTTCTTAAAATCCTTTGATACATTATTATACCATATTTAACTTAAAATAAAGTTGTTTTTAAAGAAAAAAAGGTAAATTTTAATTTTACCTTTTTCTTGCTTTTTATTCAGTTTCTTCTTCAGTTTCTTCAGTTTCTTCAGTTTCTTCTTCACCTTCAGTTGGTTCTTCTACTGTTTCAACTTTAACAGTCGGTTCTTTAACTATTAAAACCATTTTTTCAGGATCTTCTAAAATTTTTAAGCCTTCTGGTACTACCATATCTTTAATATAGATAGCATCACCTGCGTTAAATTCAGCAACATCTATATCATAACTTGCAATTCCTTTTCCAACAGCATATTCTGTTTCAATAGCATCTGTAACAATTTGTACAAACAATTTTCTTTTTTCAACTTCTTCTTTGTTAATCGCAACAACTGGAATCGCTACTATCATAGTATCAGTTTCAGAAACTTTTTGGAAATCAAAATGCATTATTTTATTTCCTCTATAAGTATCTATTTGAAGATCTTTTATATAAACTATATGTTTTTTACCTTCAAGTTCAACTTGAAAAGTTCTACTTCTTCCAAATTCACCATAGATTTTTTTAAGTAGTCTTTCATCAATCATTACAGATTGTGTTTCAATTAGTTTGCTGTACATAACACCTGGCACCATATTCTTGGCACGCACTTTTTTTACTGATTCTTTCCTTAATTCTAATTTCATATGTCTTACTCCTTTTCTAACTTACTATAGTATTGTATCACATTTAAAAGAGTTTGTCTATAAATAAAAAACGCTCTTTTTTATAGCAAATGCAAAGTTTATCTTTTAATCTTATATAATTCTATGATTATTATAAATATATCATTTACCTTTCACTTTAAATTTCATAACAAAAGCCCCTTAAGTTTTTCCAAATTATATTTGGTCCAACTTAAGGGGTTGGGGGTTAGGGGTTACAATTTTTTAAAAACATTTTATTCACAAAGAATTATAAGGTCATCTAAGTTTAAATCTCCCTTAGGATTGCTATGTCCTACGAAATTAAAACTAAATGTTACCTCAGTAGTTGCTTTTGGATAGACAACTCCATTTACTCCTGTTGTATAGAAGTAAGATAAATCAAATGAAGCTTGAGTCCAAGTCTTAGGGATTGGTTGATTGTTAATCAAATATACTGTTACAGTGCCATTAATTATTGCAGTTAAAGTTAAGTTATGAGGATTATTAAATCCATTTGTTACTTGACTATAATAAAAGGAAATTGATGTAGCTCCAGTATAACTATCTGCTGATGTAAAAGATGAATTTTATTGCAATCTTAAACTTTGAGTTCCATTATAATTATCAGTTGAACTATTACCAACAATTATATTTGTTAGATTCCATGTTTTACCATCAATTTTCAAAGTAGATCCGCCAGTATAATTTTCAAATCCGCTACCAGCCTCTCCTCTCCAATCACCAAGAGGAACCGTTTCAAATTGATTTGTAGTTAAATTATCAAAATAAGCATACGTGAAAGAAGTCGCAACAAAGAAAGTTAACATTGACATTACCATTAACATATATATTGGTATAATTTTAGTTATTTTCATATTGCCCTCCTTTCTTTTAAAATTAGCCCAAATTAAACATTTCAATCTGGGCTAGTTTTAAGTAATTCTTTTTAAAATTTGTTTTTTAAAGTGTAATAAATTAAGCAACTGAACCAGTAAATGTTAATGTGAAAGTAATAGGTTGTCCTTTAACTTCATCATAAGCTGCTTGTGTAGCAGGTTCAGCCATAGTTACTTCTACAGTAAACAATGTAGGTGTTGTAGTAATTGTTGTTGAACCAGATGGAGTTACAGTAACTGTTACAAGACCAGCATGAGTTGTAGAATTATTAATTTTAACATTGCTTGCAGTCGCAACAACACTCATTGTTCCTGATACAGTTTTGCTTGCTGCAACATTGTAAGTTAAAGTAATTTTTTTAACATCATTTGGACCAACATAAGTTGCTGTTGATGGAATTAAAACCTTCCCTGCTGGAGCTGTTGCTACCGCTTCAACTTCTACAGTTAATCCTTCACCAATTGTAATTGTTTCATCTTTTGTAACTGTTAAATTATCCCAATATGCATAAATTAAACCTGCACTCAATGAAATAAACAACACTAATAAAATAACTGATAAACGTTTTAACATTTTTAAATACCTCCTTATTGTATTCTCTCTTTTTTACGTTTTTATATACACAAGATTTTAAAAATCTTGAATATGCCTTTTTTACAAAATAAAAACTACCATAAAAATATTTTTTATGGTAGCTGGCTATCTTACATCTAAGACCCTGTAGTTTTCCGTCACTAAATCACTCTAGTTTTGGCTTTTTCATTTATTTATCACTTTGTATTTATATTGTAGCAAATAATTTTAATCTTGTCAACAAATAAACACATTTTTTTAAAAATTTTTTTTTGATTGATTATTATAAATAGTTATCTTAGTAAAATGTATTTTTTAAGCTATAAGGGACTATATACTATCCTAATATCATCAATATTCAAATCATATAAAGTAAATGTACCACCTGTAAAATCGAACCTAAAAGTAATTACACTATCTCTACTAAATACAGTACCATTTACACCTGTTGTATAAAAATAAGATAAATCAAATTCAGTATAACTAAATGTTTTAGGAATTGTTTGGTTATCTATCAAAGTTACTGTAGTAATACCGTTGATAGTGGCAGTCAAGGTTAATTTAGGACTACCCAAACCATATTTTGATTGACCATAATAAAAAGAAATAAAATTAGCTCCTTTATAGCTATCTACCGAAGCCAAAGATGAATTACGTTTCATTCTTAAGCTTCTCGTATCATTGTAGTTATCCAAAAAACTATTCCCATATGTTGAATTTGTTATCGACCACACTTTACCATCTAAATTAACATTTCCTGTTCCGCCAGTATAATTTTCAAAACCTGTTAAATAAACACCTCTCCAATCGCCAATTGGAATTGTTTCATTTTGTAAAGTGCTTAAATTGTCAAAATAAGCATAACTGACAGAAATAGTAATAAAAAATGTTAATATTGACATTATCCATATCATATATATTGGTATAATTTCAATTTTTTTCACAATTTTCCACCTCTAGTAGCAGTAGGGTCACGCTATTTTTGCAAAATAAAAACTACCATAAAAATATTTTTTATGGTAGCTGGCTATCTTACATATAAGACCCTGTAGTTTTCCGTCACTAAATCACTCTAGTTTTGGCTTTTTCATATATTTTGCTAATTCTTTACTAACTTTTTATTCAGGTATCGTTGCAGTAAATGTCAACACGAAACTAATTGTTTGATTTTTTAAAGCATTTGCTGCTTCTTGACTATCTGGATCATTTATTGATACCGTAACTATTACTTCTGCTGTAGTTGCGTTAATCTTAGTAGGAGCATCAATCAAAACATTTACAAGAGATGCATAAGTAGTCTCTCCACCAATTTTAATCTCACTTGCTACTACTTCAAAATCTAAGTCTACTGATGTTGCACTAGTTAACTCTACATCATAACTCATCACAACTTCTTTGACATCTCCTGGTTTTAAAACTGCGTTTGTTGGAATTAATGTTCCACTTGGTTCTACCTTAACTGTAACATCTAATGCTACATCATCACCAAGTATAACTGATGCGCTTCTAGTTGCACGTAGTTTATCCCAGTAAGCTGATGTCATAGTTGCTACTACAAATAATATAACAAATATGAAAAACGATATGATTTTTTTAAACATCTCTCTTACCTACTTTCTTATTAGTTTTTTACCAATAAGCATAATAATTTTATGTTATAAACAATCCCTTGTCAATATGTTTTTCATAAAAGTTAATTTTTTATACTGCAGAAAGTTTTACAGTGAATTTAATTGGTTTATTTACAACACTTTCATATTCTAAATAATCCTTTGGTTCACTTAAAGTTACTTTCACAGTAACTTGTGCATTTAATTTATTAGCTATTTCCCTAACTTTTATAATTTCAAAATTAACTAAACTACCTAATTCTAAAGATTCACCAATCATAACGTTGATAGCCTCAACATTTAGTTCTACTTCTTTTACGGTTTTAGAGTTTAATTTTACATTATACTGTAAAATCACTTCTTTTACATCGTTATCTTTAGCAATGGCTGTTATAGGGATTAAAGTTTTATCTGGACAACTAAGAACTTCTACAACTTCAATTGAATCGTTTTCACCTAATCTTAAATAAAGGCTTTCAGCTTTAGTTGTGCTTCTCCAAAATAATATACCTAAAGCGATATTAAAACATAAATATATAAGTAATAAAACTATAAACAATTTTTTACGTCTTATTATTCTACGCATAATATTAGCCTTTATCCTCCTTCTTAAAAAACTTTTTCTTTAAATTATAAAGAAATCCAATGAACGCTTTTTAAAAATAGAATAAAAAAGCGCCATAAAAACTTTATGGCAGCTGGCTATCTTATACTTAAGACCCTATAGTTTTCCGTCACTAGATCACTCTAGTTTTGGCACTTTTACACACTTTTAGTATAACAAACTAATTTAATTTTGTCAATACATATGATTAAAAAAATTTTTTAATATTTTTTTAAAAAAAACTCCTAAAATATATAATTTTAGGAGTATATTTTTAACGATTTGTAATGATATCCCACAAACATCTAAAGCTATCGCTTGAAATAACTGGTGCAATAATTAAAGAAATAATAGACATTAACTTAATTAAAATATCCATGGCAGGGCCTGCTGTATCTTTGAAAGGATCTCCTACTGTATCTCCAGTTACAGCTGCTTTATACGTTTCACTATCTTTTCCACCGTAATTTCCTTCTTCAATATATTTCTTAGCATTGTCCCAAGCACCACCAGCATTAGCCATGAATACAGCTAACATAATAGCACTAACAAGTCCACCAACTAAAATTCCACCAAGTCCAGCTGGACCGATTAATAAGCCACCCACAATTGGAGATGCAATTGCAATAATGCCAGGAATAATCATTTCTTTTAATGCAGCTTTTGTTGAAATATCAACACATCTTGCATAATCAGGTTTACTAGTACCTTCCATAATACCAGGATCTTCTCTAAATTGAAGACGAACTTCTTCAATCATTTGATTAGCTGCCTTACCAACTGATTTAATAGTAAGCGATGAGAATAGATAAGGTAACATAGAACCCACTAATACACCTGAAATTACTTCAGGAGCAATTAAGTTAATTGCATCAAGTTTTGTTGCTGCTGCATATGCTACAAACAAAGCAACTGATGTTAAAGTTGCAGACCCTATACAGAAACCTTTTCCAATAGCAGCTGTAGTGTTACCAACTGAATCAAGTTTATCTGTAATTGCTCTAACGCTTTTATCTAAATTTGCCATTTCAGCAATTCCACCAGCATTATCAGAAATTGGTCCATAACCATCAACACTAATAGTAATTCCTGCAGTTGAAAGCATACCAACAGCAGCTAAACCTATTCCATATAAACCAAATGCAAAATACGCAATAATAATACCTAATACTAATACTGCAATAGTTAAAGCAGTTGATTGCATTCCACTACCAAATCCTGCGATTATGTTAGTAGCATGACCAGTCTGAGATTGCTTCGCAACCTCTTTTACTTGTTTATAATCACTTGATGTATACCATTCAGCAATTCTACCAACCATTACACCTGCAAACAATCCTGCAAAAACTGCTAAAAACGCACCAAATGTTTTCAAATATAATAAACTTAATAAAAGTGAGCCCAACAATACTATTCCAGTTGCAACATAAGTTGAAATTGATAAAGTGATTTGAGGGTTTTTCCATTCACGCATTCTAATAAAAATAACACTTAACAAAGCAGCAATAACTCCAATTGCAGCTATCATTAGTGGGAATAAAATATATTTAATACTTGCTTCCATTGTTGCTGCATAAATTGAACCAAGTGCTACAGCAGAAATAATAGCTCCAACATATGATTCACATAAATCACTACCCATTCCAGCAACATCCCCAACATTATCTCCAACATTATCAGCAATAACTGCAGGGTTTCTTGGGTCATCTTCTGGAATTCCAGCTTCAACTTTACCAACTAAATCCGCTCCAACATCGGCAGCTTTTGTATAAATACCACCACCAACACGAGCAAATAAAGCTATTGTTGAACAACCAAGTCCATATCCACTAATAACATGAACTGCCACTTTTAATTCAAAAATTCCATAAAACATAAGGAATAATGCTGCAAGACCTAACAATCCTAATCCTACTACTACTAATCCTACTACTGAACCACCACTAAAAGCAACCTTTAAAGCAGAAGACATTCCACCAGTTTGTGCTGCATGAGTAGTTCTAGAGTTAGCTCTAATTGCTGCTTGCATTCCAACAAAGCCTGCAAGCCCAGAGAATAATGCTCCAACTAAGAAACAAATAGTTGATTGCCATCCAACTCCTTCAGCATTTTCAAGTCCAGGTATAAACCCAACTCCTGTAAGCAATAACCCAATTATAATAAATATAGGGATCATAACCTTATATTCTCTTTTTAAGAAAGCCATAGCTCCCTCTTGAATATAATTACCAATTTCTACTACTCTTTCATTTTCTACTTTAATAGCAACAACCTTCTTGTATAAATTAATTACGTATACAAGTGTAGTAAGCGTAGCTGCAATTACCAAAGCCAAAATAATAATTGTTGATGTACTCATATTTTTTATCACTCCTTAATATATTTTTTTTGCACACACTTTTAACATTATAGCATAATATTTTTAAAAGACAAATTATTTTTTATAAAAATGTATTATCAATTGTTTCAACTTTCTTTTCTTTTAAAATTTCTAATGCTTTTTCTAATTTATCAACCTTTACTAGAATAATTGCTTTATCAGCCTTTATTCCTAAAGTATATAAATAACTAATAAAGATATTTCCTTCTTCAAAAATTTTTAAAATCTTAGCAAGCCCACCTGGTTTATCATCAACACGAAGTCCTAATAAATCATTATTAGATACAATAAAACCTGCTTTTTCTAAAACTTCTTGAGCTAACTCGTTATCATAAGTTAAAAGTCTTACAACTCCGTAATCATCAGCATCAGCTACAGATATCGCAGCCATATTGATATTATTTTCAGCTAAAATCTTACACATCTCACTCAATCTTCCAGTTCTGTTTTCTAAAAAAACAGCTATTTGATTTATAATCATTTATTTCCTCCTACTATAACTTTCTTCTATCAGTTACTCTATTAATTTTTCCTTCACTACGAGGTAGTGAATTAGGTGATACTAAAGTAATCTTAGCCCTTAAACCTAACATAGATTGCATATTAAATTCAATTTGTTTTCTAACTTGTTCAATCTTAGAGATTTCATCTGAAAATAAATTAGGACTCATTTCAATTTGAATTTCTAAAACATCTAAATTATTTATTCTATCAACAATAATATGATAGTGTGGTTCTACTTTACCACTAGCATCTACAATCACAGCCTCTATTTGAGATGGGAATACATTAGCACCTCTTATAATTAACATATCATCATTTCTACCAAATACTTTTTCCATACGAACAAAAGTTCTACCACACTGACAAACTTCATAGTTTAATTTAGTGATATCTCTTGTTCTATATCTAATTAATGGAATTCCTTCTTTTGAAAGAGTTGTAAAGACCAACTCACCAGTTTCACCTTGTTTTAATGGTTGAAGTGTATCTCCGTCAATAATTTCAGGATAAAAATAGTCTTCATTAATATGCATACCATCTTTATAAACACAATCACTTGATACTCCAGGGCCAGTAATTTCTGAAAGTCCGTAAATATCATAAGCATCTATTCCAAAACTTTTTTCAATACTTTCACGCATTTCTTTAGTCCAAGGTTCGGCTCCAAAAACTCCAATCTTTAAATGAGGTAATTTAAGATTATTTTTTTTAATTTCATCTGCTAAATGAATCGCATATGATGGTGTGCAACATAAAACATCTGCTTCAAAATCATTCATTAAAGTTAATTGTCTTTGAGTATTTCCACTTGAAGCTGGTACTACAGTTGCACCTATTTTTTCAATTCCATAGTGAAGACCTAACCCGCCTGTAAAAAGCCCGTAACCAAAAGCAACATGAACAGTAGATAAGTTAGTTACTCCCATAGCAATTAGGCTTCTTGCTACCATTTCAGTCCAAATATCAATATCTCTTTGAGTATATCCAACTACAGTTAGTTTTCCTGTTGTTCCACTTGATGCATGTATTCTAACAATATTTTTCTTATCAGTAGCAAACATTCCAAAAGGATAATTATCTCTTAAATCCTGTTTTGTTGTTAAAGGAAGTTTAACAATATCATCAATGCTTTTGATATCTTCTGGTTTTATTCCAACTGCATCCATTTTTGCTCGATACATTGGAACTCTTTCATAAACTCTTTTTACAACTTCTTTTAAACGTTCACCTTGTAATGCTTTAAGCTCATTTCGCGGCATGCACTCTATTTTTTTATCATAATAATTAACTTTCATATTTATTCCTCTGTCTTAATAGCTTTAATTCCAGCTTCATATGCTTTTAAATTATCTTCTAAATATTTACTAGGGATTACCTCTTTTAAAGCTTCAATAAATTTTTCTTGATTAAAGCCAAGCAAGAAACTTGCAGCCCCCAACATCACAACATTAACAGTTTTTATATTTCCTATACCTTTCGCGATTTTATCCGCATCAATAAAATACTTTTTATAATCTGTATTTTCTAAATCTTTTAAAACATCAGGATAATTTAGTATTCCACTTGCAACTGAAAGCGGAAAAATCTTTTGAGTATTAGCAAGCAATATTTTCCCCTTTTTTAAGAAATTAACCGCTCTTTTTGCTTCTAGTAATTCAAAGGCTAGAATCATATCAGCCTCACCATATGAAATTATAGGAGAGTATACTTTAGGAGCAATTCTAACATGTGTTACAACATTACCACCCCTTTGACTCATTCCATGAATTTCACTTAACTTACAATCTTCGCCAATTAAACTAGCATATGCTCCTAATACTTTAGAAGCAAGAATTGTTCCTTGACCACCAACTCCAACAATTAATATATTCATGCATTTTCACCTTTAATACAATTAAATGGACATACCTTAGCACAAACTCCGCAGTCTACACAAAGCATTTGATCAATAAATGCTTTGCCATCTTTTTTGATAATAGCAGGACAGCCTATTTTAAAACAAGCCATACAACTCTTACAATCTTCTACTACCATTGTACCCTTTTTTTGTTTACTTAACATTACACATGGTCTTTTAGCGATTATTACAGAAACTTCCTTTTGTTTTAATTCGGTTTTAACAACTTCTTCCACTTCTTTAATATTATAAGCGTCAACTGTAAAAACTCTTTTTACACCACACCCTTTTACTAAAGCTACTAAATCAAGTTTGTTTGTTGGTTGATTTTGTAAAGTTTTTCCAGTGGCAGGATTGTCTTGATGTCCTGTCATACCTGTTGTGTCGTTATCTAGAATGATTAAAGTAATATTAGCATTATTATAAACTGCATTAATTAATCCAGTTATTCCGTTATGAATAAAAGTAGAGTCTCCTATAACACTAACTACATTTTCACTATTAGAAGTCGCTTTAACAAAGCCATGAGCCATACCTAGTGCTGCTCCCATACAAATCATTGTATCCATTGCAGCTAAAGGTTCAGATGCTGCTAAAGTATAGCAACCCACATCTCCAATTACTCTTAATTTTAATTTTTTTAAAACATAGAATACTCCTCTATGAGGACAACCTGCACACAAAATTGGAGGCCTCGCTGGAAGTTTTTCTTGTATTGGTGCTTCTTCTTTTAAAAAGCGTTGTTTAATAGTTGATGCTAGAATTTCTCCTTGAACAGAAAAAACATTTCTTCCATCACAGTCTATCCCTAAAGCTTTAACTTCCTTTTCAATGTAGGGTTCATTTTCTTCTATTACTAATATTTTATCAACTTGTTTGGCAAACTCTTTTATCTTTTCTGTTGGTAATGGATATACCAACCCTAATTTTAAAACAGATGCATTAGGTAAAGTCTCTTTTACATGTTGATAAATAACTCCAGCACAAATCACCCCTAGTGATTTATCATTAATTTCTACTTTATTAATTGAAAAATTATTACACGCTTCTTTTAATTTGTTTTCTCTAGCCTCTACTGCAATATGACGAAGTCTAGCAGTAGCAGGATACATTACATATTTAGAAACATTTTTAACATATTCTTTTAATGGTAATTCAACTCTTTCGCCTAATTCTACAAAACTTTGAGAATGAGATACTCTTGTAGTTGTTCTAACAATCACAGGAGTATCATATTCTTCTGATAGTTCTAAAGCAATTTTTACATAATCTTTTGCTTCTTGAGAATCAGATACCTCTAAGACAGGCACATGAGCCATAGCACCATATAATCTTGTATCTTGTTCGTTTTGAGAAGAATGCATTCCAGGATCATCTGCTACTACAATTACAAGTCCCGCATTAACTCCACTATATGAAGCACTAAATAAAGCATCGCTTGCTACGTTTAATCCCACATGTTTCATACAAACCATACTTCTAGCACCAGCAATTGATGCACCAAGTGCTACTTCTAGAGCAACCTTTTCATTTGGAGCCCATTCTGCATATACATCATTATATTTCGCAAATTCTTCAGCAATTTCAGTTGAAGGCGTACCAGGGTAAGCTGATAAGACTCTAACTCCAGCCTCATACGCACCTCTTGCAATTGCTTTATTTGCAAGCATTAATTCTTTTTTCATATTTTACTCCTATTTGTTAACTAACTTAGTAAAGTAATCACCAATTACTTTAATTCCTTTTTCAATTTCTTCTAAACTTGCATTAGAAAAATTAAGTCTCATTGAATTAGTAAATCTATCTCCAGCAAAGAAATCATCACCTGGTAAATAAACAACATCTATAGATATTAATTTTTCAAAATGTTCTCTTGTATTAATTTTTAAAGCTAAATCAAATTCACCCCAAATAAATAGTCCACCATCTGGGTCTACAAAACTAAATCCTTTTGGCATATAGTGCTTTAACGCTTCAACCATTTTATTTTTCTTTTCTTTATATATAGGGACTATTGTTTTTAGATGATTTTCTAAAATATCATCTTTTAAAAATTCTGTTACTATTGCTTGAGATAAAGTTGATGTTTGAACATCAGTTGTTTGTTTAGCAATCGCAAACTTAGCAACTAGTTCTTTACTTGCAACCAAAGCACCACACCTTAAACTAGGTGCAATTATTTTAGAAAAACTTGTAATATAAACTATTAAACCTTTAGTATCTAATCTTTTTAAACTCTGAATATAGTCTTCCTTATAACTAATCATTGAATAAGGATCATCTTCTAAAACATGTAAATCATATTTATTAATGATTTCAATAATTCTTTTTCTGTTTTCTAAAGAATAAGTTTTTCCTGATGGATTAGAAAAAGTAGGTACACAATATAAAAACTTAGGATTATATTTCTTTATCTTTTTTTCTAAATCATCTAAATCAAGTCCATCAGAGTTTGAATTAACTCCAATTGGCACCCCTTCATATATTCTCATAATTTGTAAGGCTGCTAAATAAGTTGGGTCTTCTACTAATATAACATCGCCAGGATTAATAAATGTTTTACACATAAAATCAATTCCTTGCTGTCCACCAGAAATTATTAAGATTTCAGATAAATCTAAATTTTTTAACCCCTTATATTTATCAAGAAAAATCTGAAGTTCTTTTTTAAAAGGCACATACCCTTCACTTGGACCATATTGTAAAATGTCTTCTGCATTAGCAGTTGATAAAACTTTATCAGCTAAAGTTTTAATTGTATTAACTGGTAATGTAGATTTAGTTGGAAATCCTCCAGCAAAAGAAATAATTTCAGGTCTTGTCAACATACTAAAAATCTTTCTTACTGAATTTCCTTGAGCATCTCTCATCCGATTACTTAATTTTTCTCTCATAATTTACTCCTTATAAAATTTCTCTTCATAATCTATTGTTAGGTTAAATAAAGCTTTTTTAATTAATGGACTAACTAACCCCGCTAAAATAATCTTTATTATATCAAACCAAATAAATGGGACTACACATAATATCAATGCTTCTTTTAGACTAACCATCATCACAAAAGAAAACCAAAGACTTCCTAATAAATAACAAACTACTAGTGCTATAAACATTCCAACAAAGTTAAACAAATATCTAAATTTTTTAATTTGAGAAAAAAGCCCTATGATTAAAACCATTAAAGGATAAGCAAAAATGTATCCACCAGTTGGTCCTGCCAAAACTGAAACCCCGCCCCTAAACATCGCAAAGACTGGAAGACCAAGTGCGCCCAAAATAATATATAAACTAACCGAAACTAACGATATCTTTAATGGTAAAACAATTGAAACTATAAAGATCACTAGAAGTGATAATGTAAAAGGAATTGGTGGAGTTGGAATACTAATCTGAGCAAAAATACACATAAGCGCTGTATAAATTGAAACTTGTGCTATAAAATTTATCTGACTTTTTTTCCTCATATTTTCACCAATTAGAGTTATTATATCACAAAGCATATAGATTTACAAAAATTAAATTTAAAAAATGATGAAGTTATTCTTCATCACTTTTAATTTTTTCTTTTAACTTTTTAAAATATTCTTTATCTTTTGCAATACATCTATTTTTTTTACTACAACTTGCACATGCACCTTCTTTAATAAAACTTCTAATACTAAAAAATAAAACTAAAGCTACTATTAAAACTACTACTATAAGTATTATGATATCAATTAAACTCACTTTAACCTCCTAGTAAAGTGCCAACCCCAAAGATAACAACCGAAATCACCCAAGCCATTGCTGTTTGAAAACCAATTGCATAAAACATCTTCTTAACACTTCCTAATTCTTTACGCATAGCAGCAATAGCTGCAAAACAAGGTGCTGAGAATAAGTTAAATGCAATAAAAGAATATGCCGATGCTTTAGTAAAGAAACTAAACATACCAGTCTCAAAAACACTTGAAGTAATGCTATTAGCATCAAATCCTGCAATAATATTCATTGAAGAGATTACTTGTTCTTTTGCAACTAGTCCTTGAATAGCACTAACTGTAGCTCCCCAATTAAGTTCACCCAGTAATGGATAAAACAAATACGATAGAACTTTTCCAATGGAAGCTAAAATACTATCATCAATTGTTAAAACATCACCATCAATATAATTAAACTTCCATGTAAAACTTAGCAATAACCAAACAATAATTGAACAAAGCAAAATTATTGTTCCAGCTCTTTTAATAAATTCCCAAGTTTTTTCTCCTACATCTCGTGCAACATAACTTACTTTAGGTTTTTTATATTCTGGAAGTTCTGAGATAAAACTAGAAACCTTTTGTTTATAAACAAATTTCTTCATTATAAGAGCTGATAATACTATCATTATAATTGCTAAAAAATAAAGCGAAGCAGAAACTAACCCAGCATATTTATCAAAAAAATATCCTGAGAACAATGCAATTACAGGTAGTTTTGCACTACACGGAACAAATGGTGTTAAAATAATTGTCATTTGTTTTTCTTTATCATTTTCTATAGTTCTTGATGCCATTATTGCAGGCACACTACAACCTGAACCTACAATAAAAGGTATTAAAGATTTTCCACTCAAACCAATTTTAGAAAATAATCTATCTAAGAAAAATGCAATTCTAGACATATAACCAGTAGTTTCTAAAAGTGAAATACACAAAAACAAAATAATTAATTGAGGCACAAATCCTAAAACCGCACTAACTCCAGCAATTATACCGTTAATTATTAAACTAACTGCCCAGTCAGATGCATTAAGATTAATTAAAACACCTTCTAACCAACCAGAAAAATCATCAAACAAACCAGCGACTAAATCAACTGTTGCACTTCCTACAAGTCCAACTGATAAAAAATACACTGCAAACATAATCAATATAAAAATTGGAATCGCAAAATACTTATGTAAGAAAATTCTATCTAATTTATCATTCCATGTATCTTTAAAGATTTTTTCTCTAACACTTTTAATCTTTTTATTAACAATATAATCATATCTTTGATTAACAATTAATTGCTCTACATCAGTTTGATATTTTTTTTCTAAAGACTCAATTACACCTTTTATTTCTTCTGTTTGAAACTTTAAAAATCTTTGATCACTTTCTAATATTTTAACCGCTACAAATCTTTTATGTTTTCCGTCCAAGTTAGCAATTATTTTTTCTAACTCTTCTTCTACATCTTTTTCATAAATTTTAGATTTAATCTTTTCAATTTCTTTATAATCTTTTATTTTCCTAATTAAATCATCAATTCCTGTTCCTTTTAAAGCTGATATTGGAATAATAGGAATACCTAAATCCTTTTCAAGTTTTTCAAGATCAATTGAAATACCTTTTTTTTCCATTATATCAGCCATATTAAGAGCAATTATAACTTTTGTATCTAATTCTTGAAGTTGAGTTGTTAAATAAAGACTTCTTTCTAATGAAGTTCCATCAACAATATTAATAATTAAATCTACTTCTTCATCTAAAACAAAATTTCTAGATATTTCTTCTTCTTCAGTATAAGGACTTAAAGAATATATCCCTGGTAAATCTACGATTTCATATTTTGTTCCTTTAATTGTTCCAATCTTTTTTTCTATCGTTACCCCAGGCCAATTGCCAATCTTTTGATTAGTACCAGTAAGCAAATTAAATAAAGTAGTTTTACCACTATTTTGATTTCCAACTAACGCTATTCTCATTACTCAAGCACCTCTATATCTATATTTTTCAAATCTTGTCTTCTTAAACAAAGTTCATACCCTCTCAGTTTTACAGCAACAGGATCTCCCATTGGAGCAATTTTTTTTACCTCCACTGTTACACCATTAGTAATCCCCATATCTAAAAGTCTTCTTCTTAAAGCTAGGTTATCATTATGAACACCTTTAACAATTGCTTTTTGGCCAATACACAAATCACTTAAATGTCCTTCTTCTTTAGGTCCTAACCTTCTTCCTCTAGGACAAACCACTTCAACTTGGCCATCTGCTTGCATACATTCACCACGTCTAAATCGTCTTCTTTTCCTCATATTAAATTTATCCTTTCTAAAAAAATTGTTAACCTCGGTTAACATTATATCATCTTGTAAAAAGGTTTGTCAAGAGAAAAAAGAAAAAACTATTGTTTTTTTACAATAGTTTTCATTATAGTGTCAATATTTATACCAAAAGATTAACACTATAATGTCAATCTTTATTATTAAACATTGACATTATAGTGTAAAACAATCGCTTTTAATTAGAAATTTTTGCTCCAAACGGAATTAAAGCTAAAGGAACCATTTTAAAACATTGCATTCCAAAAGGGATTGTTATAATAAAAATAAACATAATTATCCCAGCCCCAAGAAAAGAAAGTGCTAATTGCCAACCAACAATAAGTAACCAAATAATATTCATAATCGGATGTTTATCAAAATTAGTTGTAATACTTGACCCCATAGGCGATAAAGAAAACTTAGCAATTTTAAAACATTGCTTACCAAATGGTATTCCTATTATTGTTATACAAAGTAGTAATCCTACGAAACCCCATGCAAGAGCTAACCAAATTCCACCAAAAATTAACCAAATAATATTACCAAGTGTTTTCATAATTTCCCTCCTTTTGTCCATTAAATTATACTTTTACTAATTTTTAATTGCAAGATTTTTCTTAACTATTTTCTTAAAATATGGTATAGTTAAAGCAAGAGGTAAAGATATGAAAAAACTAACTATGTCTAATGAAGACTATTTAGAAGCCATAATCATTCTTGAAAAAGAAGGAAACGTAAAACTAACTAAAATAGCTGAAATGTTAAAGGTTTCAAAACCAGCAGCTAATAAAGCAATGAACCTTTTAGAAGAAAAAGGTTTCATCACCAAAGAAACTTATGGTAATATCATTCTAACAGAAAAAGGTAAAGAAGCTGGTAATAAAATCTATAAAAAACACTTAAATATTAAAAACTTTTTAACTTCTCTTGGTGTAAAAGAAGAAACAGCTGAAATTGACAGTTGTAAAATCGAGCATGTTATAAGCGAAGAAACTTTCCAAAGTATTTTAAAATATTTAGAAAAAAACAAAGAAGACAATTAAATGTCTTCTTTATTTTATATTATAAGTATCAATTCCTCTATAATTAATAATTTTAACTTTAGGATCTTTTGCTAGTCTTTCAAAAATTTCTTGCTTGTTTTTAACTTTTCTATTATTTAAAAAACTTTCAACTTCAAATTGATTCATTGGATGGCGCTGAGTAATATTTAAGATCGCGTCATAATCATCTTCAATAACACTTAAGAATTGTTCATGTGCTAAAACATCTAATGATATTGCATTTAACTCTTTAGATACTTCTAACATTTTTTCATATGATAAAGCTTTAACTTTTAAATCTTGTGGCGGCCTATTAGGAGTATTAATATATAGTCTATCATATTTAATTTCTTTTAAAATCAATTTAAACTTTTCTAAATCTTCTTTAGAATCATTAACGCCTTCCATTACCATCATTTCAAGCCAGATTTTTCCTTTAAATTCAAAAGAAAAATCTATTAAACCTTGATATACTTTCTTAAAAGACAAATCTTTATGATGACGATTTATTTTTTTAAAAGATGCTTCATCATAAAAATCTAAAGTCGGTAAAACAATGTCTGCTTCATATAATGCTTTTTTTACTTCACTTTCAAATAATAAACTTCCATTGGTAATTACTGCAAGAGGTTTTGTAGTTAAAGATTTTATTTTAATGATTAACTCATATAAATCTTTAAATAACGTTGGTTCACCATCACCTGCAATTGTTATTACATCAAAGTTTAAGTTTTTAGATAAAACAGTTTTTAACTCTTCTATTATATCTTTAACTTCAAAAAAACTTTGAGGTTTGTTTATCATTAAATTAGTTTTTCCAATTTGACAGTAGATACAAGAATAATTACATGTTTTTTTAGGAGTTATAGAAACTCCTAAAGAAGAACCTAATCTTCTTGAAGGAACTGGCCCATAAACATATTTCATTTCTTTATCTTCTTTCTTCATAAATATTAGTTAATAAGGGGAACTAGTAATCAATCCCTTTATTTTTTAAGATAATCTAGATTTAAAATCTTGATAACCAAATTCTTTAACTATTTTTACTTCACCATTCTTTTCAACATAAACAATACTTGGTAAATTAATACCATTAAATGTATTATTCTTAACCATACTATAATGAGCCATATCAGTAAAAATAACTCTTTGTTTATATTCTAGTGGTTTATCAAATGAATAATCTCCAATAATATCTCCTGCTAAACATGTCGGTCCAGCAAAACGATAATTATATTTTTTTTCACCTAGCCTACCACTGTTTAAAACAAATGGTCGATAAGGCATTTCTAAAACATCTGGCATATGACAAGCAGCCGAAGTATCTAGAATAGCAATATCCATATTATTATGAACAATCTCTAAAACTTCTGATACTAAAAACCCAGTATTTAATGCGATGGCTTCGCCTGGTTCTAGGTAGACTTCTAAATTATATTTTTCTTTAATTTCATTAATTGTTTTAATTAATAAGTCTAAATCATAATCATCTCTTGTAATATGATGACCTCCACCTAAATTAATCCATTTAATAGAAGAAAAATATTTTGAAAACTTCTTTTCTACTTCTTTCCAAGTTCTATACAAAGTATCTGAATTTTGTTCACACATTGTATGGAAGTGTAGCCCTTCAAGCCCATCAAGCGTTTCAAAGTCTTCAAGCCTAACTCCAAGGCGCGAATTAATAGCACATGGATTATAAATCTCATGTTCAATTTCTGAATACTCGGGATTAATCCTCATCCCACAACTAATATGTTTTTTATGGTTTTTAACTAAATTTTTATATTTATGCCATTGGTTAAATGAATTAAAGACAATATGATCCACTATATCTAGAATTTCAGACATTTCTTCTTCTTTATAAGCAGGAGAGAAAATATGATTTTCTTTACCTATTTTTCTCCCTAAAAGTGCTTCATGCAAAGATGAAGCAGTTGCTCCATAAAGATACTTTGAAATTAATGGATATGTATAAAACATTGAAAAACCTTTTTGAGCCAATATTATTTTAGCGTTTGTTTTATCTTGAACTGTTTTTAGTTTTTCTAAGTTTTTTATTAATAATTCTTCAAACACTACATATGAAGGTGTTTTAACTTTATTCCAATCAAAGTTTTTCATACTATCAATCTACTAACTTTGGATTGAAGTCTTCATGCCAAGGAAGACCATATTTATTTAATGCTTCCATAAATGGATCTGGATCAAATTCTTCTACATTAAAGACACCTGGTTTTTTCCATTTCTTATTTAAAACAAGCATTGCTCCTATCATTGCAGGAACACCAGTTGTATATGAGATTGCTTGAGAACCAACTTCTTTATATGCTTCTTCATGATCACAAACATTATAAACATAATATGTTTTATCTACACCATCTTTTTTACCTCTAATGATACAACCAATATTAGTTTTACCTTTAGTTCTTGGTCCAAGAGAAGCTGGATCTGGCAAAATTGCTTTTAAAAATTTTAGAGGAATAATTTCTTGCCCTTTATAATTAATCGGTTCAATTGAAGTCATTCCAATGTTTTCTAAAACTCTTAGGTGTGTTAAATATTTTTCAGAAAAAGTCATAAAAAATCTAATTCTTTTAATTCCCTTAATGTTTTTAGCAAGTGATTCTAATTCTTCATGATATAAAAGATACATATCTTTTTTACCAATTTTGGGAAAATCATATTCACGCTTCACTTCAAGTGGTAAAGTTTCAACAAACTTTCCATCTTCATAATATCTTCCGTTAGCTGTAATTTCTCTGATATTAATTTCCGGATTAAAGTTTGTTGCGAAATGATAGCCATGATCTCCTGCATTAGCATCTAGGATATCTAAATATTCAATTTCATCAAAATAATGTTTTTGAGCATAGGCAGTAAAGACTCCAGTTACACCAGGATCAAACCCACAGCCTAAAACTGCAGTAATTCCTGCTTTTTCAAACTTTTCTTTATATGCCCATTGCCATTTATATTCAAACTTTGCTTCATCTTTTGGTTCATAATTAGCTGTATCTAAATAATCTACCTTTGTTTCTAAACAAGCATCCATAATAGATAAATCTTGATACGGTAATGCAACATTGATTACAATATCAGGTTTAAATTCTTTTATTATTGCTACTACCTCACTAGTATTATCTGCATCAAGTTGAGCAGTAGTAACTTTTGTTTTATATTTTTTTACACTTTCCTTAATCGCATCACATTTAGCAAGCGTTCTACTCGCAATACAAATTTCCTTAAAAACTTCACTGTTTTGGCAACACTTATGCACGACAACGTTTGCCACTCCACCAGCTCCAATAATTAATGCTCTACTCATAGTAAACGTCTCCTTTATTTAATATATTTTTTTATAATTGTAATAATAATTCTCTTAATAACTTGCAAGCAACTGCAGTTGAAGTCCCACTTGGGTCAAGCGGAGGTGATAATTCATTAATATCACAACCAACAATATTGCAACCCTTTAAAACTTTACCCATTGCTTCAAGTAATTCTAAAAATGTTACTCCACCTGGTTCTGGAGTTCCTGTTCCCCAAAAATATGATGGATCTAACACATCTAAATCTAGTGTAAAATACACTGGTTTCCCTTTTGTTTTTTCAATTGCGGAATCAAGCCCATCAAAATTAAATTTGGTTAAGCAAGAATGGATTTTAGCCCATTCAAACTCTTCTTTTTCTCCGCTTCTAATTCCAAATTGGAATATTTTATTATCACCAATTAAATCATGAATTCTTCTAATAACAGTTGCATGTGATAATTTTTCATCAAAGAATTCATCTCTTAAATCAGTATGTGCGTCAAAATGAATCACATGCAAATCAGGATATTTTTTTAAAACTCCCTTAACAGCACCAAGTGTTACTAAATGTTCACCACCTAGCATTACTGGAATCTTATTGTCTTTTACAACTTGTGTTGTATACTTTTCAATTTTTTCAATAGATTTTTTAGCATCTCCAAAAGGTAATACTAAATCTCCTCCATCAAAAACAAAAATATCCGTTAATGATTTATCTAAATACGGACTATATAGTTCAAGTCCAATACTATCTGTTCTAATACTACTTGGTGCAAATCTAGAACCTGGTCTAAAAGATGAAGTACTGTCAAATGGTGCTCCAAACAATACTATTTTACTTTCTTTATATGACTTATCACAACCAAGAAAGGCATATCGCTTTTCTGTTATAATCATTTAATTAACTCCTTTACATAATTAGGTAGCGCAAAAGAACCTTTGTGTAGTTCTTCATTATAATATTTACATTCTATTTTAAAATCTTTCCAAGCACTATCTACTACATCACCCTTAAACTTCTTAGATGCAAAGCCAAACAACCAATGACCTGACGGATAGGTTGGAATATGTGCTTGATATACCTGACAAATATCAAAGAAGCTAGAAATTCTTTGATGCATTTTAGTAACCATATCTTTATATTGTTCATAAAATGGGCTTTCATGTTGATTAATTAAAATTCCATTTTCATTTAAAGCATTATAACAATTTCCATAAAACTCTTTTGCAAAAAGCCCTTCTCCAGGACCAAATGGATCAGTTGAGTCTACAATTATTAAATCATAATAATCTTTAATTTGTCTAACAGCTTTTAAGCCATCTTCAAATTTAATTGTTACTCTTTCATCTTTAAAGCCTCTTGTAAGATGCGGAAAATATTCAATACATTTTTCAACTACTACTTTATCAATTTCAATCATTGTAATTTCTTTAATAGTTTTATATTTTACCAATTGACTAACAGTTCCACCATCCCCTGCTCCAATTACTAAAACTTTTTCTATTTTTGGATTAACTGCCATCGGAAGATGAGTCACCATTTCATGGTAGATGAATTCATCTTTTTCTGTAATCATTAAAACACCATCTAAAACTAAAATTCTACCATAATCATATGTATCTAGGATATCAAGTTTTTGATATTCTGATTTTACACTACATAAATGTTCTTTTATTTTCATAGTAAGTTTAGCTGTTTCACTATGTAATTCTGAAAACCAAAGTTCCATATTTATTCCTCTACTATATTAATTTTTTCAATATTCATATCTTGCGGACCAATAATTAAACATCCTTTATCTTTAGCATACATTATATAGTCAATGATTTCAGCTGTAATTACTTCGCCTGGTGCTAAAATTGGAATTCCCGGAGGATAACTCATTAAGAATTCTCCAGCAATTTTACCATAACTTTCTTCAATACTAACCTTTTTCTTTTTACTATAAAAAGCCTTTTGAGGACTCATTACAGGTAATGGATTAATATATTCATGATCAAAAAGACCAATCGGATCTTTTCCATAACGTCTTTTAATTTCAGATAAAGAAGCAATCAATCTTTCAATTTCTAAATCTCTATCTCCAGAAGAAATGATTGCTAGAATATTTCCAATATCTCCAAATTCAATTTGAATCCCGTAATCATCCCTTAAAATATCATAAACCTCTATTCCAGCCAAGCCCATTGCTCTTGTGTGAACTGATAGTTTTGTCATATCAAAATCAAAAACATTTTTCTTATCAACTATATCTTCTCCAAAAGCCCAGTATCCACCGATTTTATTTACTTCTTCTCTTGCATAATTAACATTTTCTAAAACTTTTTTTAACTTTTCTCTTCCATGTGCTACCATATGTTTTCTTGCAATATCAAGAGATGATAACAATAAATAAGATCCACTTGTAGTTTGAGTAAGATTTATAATTTGTCTAACATAAGTATGATCTACATTTTTCCCACAAAGCAAAAACGAACTTTGAGTTAATGAATTTCCAGTCTTATGCATACTAGCAGCTGCCATATCAGCTCCTGCTGCCATCGCAGAAATTGGTAAGTTATCTCCAAAATAAAAGTGCGTTCCATGAGCCTCATCTACTAACACTTTCATATTATGTGCATGAGCAAGTTCAACGATTCCTTTTAAATCTGAACATATCCCATAATAAGTTGGATTATTAACAAAAATTGCTTTTGCATCTGGATTTTCTTTGATTGCTTTTTTTACATCATCCATACTCATTCCAAGTGCAATCCCTAAATCTTTACTAACACCAGGATTAATATATACAGGAATCGCCCCACAAACAACCATCGCATTAATTGCACTTCTGTGGACATTTCTTGGTAAAATTAATTTTTCACCTTGTTTACAACTACTCATTATCATTGCTTGAACAGCTGAAGTTGTTCCACTAACCATAAAAAATGCATGATGAGCTTTAAAAGCCTCTGCTGCTAAGAGTTCAGCTTCTTTGATAACTCCAGTTGGATGACAAAGGCTATCCACATCTTTCATAGAATTAACATCTGCTCTCATACAATTAATTCCTAAAAATTCAGTTAATTCAGGATTGCCCCTTCCACCTTTATGGCTAGGCACATCAAATGGTACTATACGATTTTGTTGGTGAGCTTTTATTGCTTCATAAATTGGTGCTCTTGTTTGATCTTTCATGTTTCACCTTTTAGTAAATATTAGTTCCACTAAATATTTCAATCATTTCTTTTCTTAAACTATTTGTTATTTCAAGTCTTACTTTTGGGTCTAATTCATAAACATCTGTATTAAATAAATAATGTTGTAAGTTGATTTCCTTAATTAACATTTTTGTATGAAAAATGTTAGATTGATAAACATTAACATCAATTGCATCATATATTTTTAAAGTATCAGAACTTATATAGTCTTGAATTGAAGTAATTGAATGGTCTAAAAAATGTTTTTTTCCATCTGTATCTCTTGTAAAGCCTCTAACTCTATAATCAATTGTTATAATATCAGAATCAAAACTACTAATTAAAAAGTCTAGGGTACTTAATGGAGAAATTGTTCCACATGTAGAAACATCAATATCTACTCTAAAAGTAGAAATATTGTTAGCAGGATTATATTCAGGATATGTATGAACTGTGATGTGGCTTTTATCTAAATGCCCCATAAAATATTTATCAAAATCTTTTCCTAGATTGCATGACTTATCAACCAATTGTTTATCAATTGGTTCTTCTACTAATAATAAGTTAACACTTGCTCCTTGTGGCTCATAATCTTGTTTTGAAATGTTTAAAATTTTTGCACCGATTAATTCTGAAACCTTACAAAGAATCGCTGTTAATCTTTCACTGTTATATTGTTCATCGATATATGCAATATAATCTAAGTGTTCTCTTTTTGTTTTAGCATAACAAATATCAAAAATGTTAAAGCTTAATGTTTTTGTTAGATTGTTAAAACCGTATAATTCCATGTGTCTTCTCCTTCAAAGATTATTTTAAATATAAAAAACCTAATTGACTAATTAGGTTTAATAGGTTTCTTACATAATTCTAGTTATTGTTTGTGATAATACTAGCATATATCAAAAACCTATTAAATTGCGGATTTTACCGACGGCTCCGGAATCTCACCAGAACTTATTTAACATGGGCTCGTTGACATATGTCACATTACCACCGATGAAGTTATGGAATACTCCACCTAATAACAATGTTAGTTTATCATAATAGTGTTGTTGTGTCAATTACTTTTATCTTTTATTTGCCTTTTATATAATACCTTTTAGGAGACGTTTTTTTATATTTAATCAAACAAGTATTCTTATCTCCAATTAAATCACTACGCCCTGCTTTAATTAAAGCCTCTTTTACTAATTCATAGTTTTGAGGTAAATGATACTGTAAAAGAGCTCTTTGCATTGCTTTTTCGTGTTTATCTTTTGCAACATAAACCTTATCTTTTAAGAATGGATCCATTTCTGTATAATACATACAAGTTGAAGCTGTCCCTGGGGTTGGATAAAAATCTTGAACTTGTTCAGGTCGATATTTATTTTCTTTTAAATAAAGTGCTAACTTTATAGCAGAAGAAATTGTTGAACCAGGATGAGATGATATTAAATAAGGAACAAGAAACTGTTTCTTATCATATTTTTCATTTAATCTTTTAAATTCTTCTACAAAGCTATCATATAGTTTTTTAGAAGGTTTTCCCATTCTTACTAAAACATCATCATCTATATGTTCTGGTGCAACTTTTAGTTGCCCTGAAATATGATGCTTAACTAACTCTTCAAAAAACTCTTTATTCTTATCATACATTATATAATCATATCTTAAACCACTTCTAATAAAGACTTTTTTAACATTATCAAGCCCTCTTAGAGTTTTTAAAATCTCTAAATATTCTTTATGACTTACTTCCAGTCTTTCACAAGGATTAAAACCAATACACTCTTTATTAACGCAAGCTCCATGTTCTTCTTGTTTACTACAAGCTTTATTATAAAAATTAGCAGTAGGTCCTCCAACATCATGAATATAACCTTTAAAATCAGACATCGCAGTAATCAACAAAGCTTCATTTACAATAGAGTCTTTACTTCTTGATTGAATGATTCTGCCTTGATGCATTGTTAATGCACAAAAATTACAGCCTCCAAAACACCCTCTATTAGCAACAATTGAAAACTTAACTTCATCAATCGCTGGAACATGTCCTTTTTTTTCAATTAAAGGATGAGTTTTTCTCATGTAAGGCAATTCATAAACTGCATCTAATTCTTTCCTCGACAAAGGAAATTCAGGTGGATTTTGAACTACATATTCTTTATCATAAACTTCAACTAAGGCTTTTCCACTAAATGCATCAGTATTATTATATTGCATAATGAAACTATTTAAATAATCTTCTTTATTATTTACTATTTCTTTATAGGTAGGTAACTTTAAATACTCATATGCTACCATATCTAAAGACCTAGTTTTATAAACTGTATTTCTGATATATATTATATCTTTAATATCCATCCCGCTATTTAGCGCATCTGCTATTTCAACAATAGGTTTTTCTCCCATCCCATAAACCACTATATCAGCTTTAGAATCTATTACTATTGATTTTAAAACTTTATTATCCCAATAATCATAATGAGCAAGTCTTCTTAGTGATGCTTCAATTCCACCTAATATAATAGGAGTATCTGGATAAAGTTCTTTAATAATTCTAGAATAAACTATAACTGCTCTATCAGGCCTTTTTCCCATTTCACCATTTGGGGTATAATAGTCCTTCGTTCTTCTTCTTTTAGCTACTGTATAATGATTAACCATTGAATCAATATTCCCGCTACTTACTAAAAACCCTAAACGAGGTTTCCCAAATTCTTTAAATTCTTCTTTTGTTTTAATATCTGGTTGAGAAATAATACAACACTTATAACCAAAATTTTCAAGAACTCTAGTAATAATTGCACAACCAAAACTTGGATGGTCAATATAAGCATCCCCAGTAACAAATATAAAATCAGGTTCTTCTATACCTTGATTAAGCATTTCTTTTCTTGTAAGTGGTAAAAAAGGCATAAGTTTATCTCCTTTTAAAATATCTAGATATTATTATAACATAAATTATTTTTTATGTTTTAAACTTTTTTTAAAAAACTATCTATATAAAAATAGATAGTTTTTTAAAAAGTGATATTATTTCATCAACATTTTAATTAATTCTAAATCAGATGGTAACCAATTAAGAGAATCTAGATTTTCTTTTTTAAGCCACCTCATCTCTTGATGTTCTAATAAAACAATATCTTCTTCAAGTAAAATACAATCATATACATACATTTTTAAAAGAAAATCATGATACTCATAATCAATTATTGTTATTAAAGAGTTAACCTTTATTTTTACATCTAACTCTTCTTTGATTTCTCTAATTAAAGCTTCTTCTTTAGTTTCACCATCTTCAACTTTTCCACCTGGAAATTCCCAATAACCTGGAAATTTTTTTGAAGTTGGTCTCCTAGTGCATAATATTAAATTATTTTTTTTTATAACAGATGCTACTACTTCAACCGTTTCTTTCATTTTCTTTCCTTCACTTTTAATTTATCGTTTTATTATAAACGAATCTTACCGCTTTTTTATAAAATTGATAGCGTATTTTTACCTTTCTTTTCCGAAAAAGAACACTGCAAGAGTTCCAGGACCAGTATGCGCTCCTATGATTGGACCAATTTGATTATACATAATTTCTTTAATTTTATATTTTTCTTTAATTTTTTCACCAATATATTTAGCTTCATCTAATGCATCACTATGTGAAATAAAGATTGTTTGACCTGTTGGGTTTTCAATCTTTTCTTCTACTAAATCAACCAATGCTTTTAAAGAAGCATTTCTTCCTCTAGCCTTTCTTATAGGGCTTAGTTTTCCTTCATTAGTAGTATGTAAAATAGGTTTAACACCAAGAAGAGATCCTAAAAATGCTTTAGGGGCACTTAATCTTCCCCCTCTTTTTAGAGTTCCTAAATCATTAACTGTAAAAATATGTGTAATTTTTAATTTCACATTTTCAACTATAGTTGCTATTTCATTAATACTTTTACCTTCTTCTTTTAATTTCCAAGCATACCAAACAAGCATGCCTTGACCAGATGATGCACAAAGTGAGTCGATTGTTATTACATTACAATTAGGATATTTTGTTTTTAATTCTTCAACTGCAATTCTTGATGAATTAAAAGTACCACTTAATTGTGAAGAAAAACCAATATATAAAACTTGTTTTCCTTCTTTTACAAACTCTTCAAAAAACTGAATAAAAGCATCTGGATTAATTTGAGAAGTTGTTGCAACTTTCTTTTCTCTCATTAAATCATAAAACTTTGCAGTAGTTAAATTTCTCTCATCAGGATAATGACTGTAATTCTTTCCTCCAATTTCAACTGAAAGAGGTATTATTTCTATATTCATATCTTTTACAGCTTTTGCACTTAAATCACAACACGAATCTGTAGCTATTATCATTTTTTCCATAATTTAATTAGTCTCCTTTTCCTTTAAGTTTAAATAATTCTATCATAATAAAAATCTCATGTCAAACAAATAAAAAATAATAAAAAAGGTGTTTTTTTATCTTAAAAAACACCTATAAAATATGCTTGATAAATAAAATAAATCGCTAAAACAAACATTAAGATTGCCATTAAAACTTTTAGAATGATTGATATAACTCTAAATTTTTCAGATGTTGAGATATCTCTTATTGTTTGAATGCTTAGTCCAGCAATAATAATACATAAACTATAGCCTAAAGAATAAAATAAAAGCAATAACCCACCAAGTAAAACTCCAGCACCAGTTGCACTAACATAAGCAAGCATCGCAGTTAAAACTGGAGTTGCACAAGGTGTTGAAAACAAAGCACCAACCATTCCAATAATTAAAGCACCTAAAATTCCTTTTTTACTAACCTGTGGCATTGGCTTTTGAAGTTTTGCTAAAAAATTAGTTAAGCCAATTATTTCAAAAGCCATAAAAAGCATTAAGAATGCAAGAATTGTATACCAGACTTGACCAAAGCCATTTATACTCATTGCAGTTCCAATTAAAGCTGCTAAAACTCCCAAAACTACAAAAACAATGGTTTGACCTATTGCTAAAAATAAAGAATACAATAAAGCTTTTCTTCTAGTAGTACCAGCCCCACCTACATAAGCAATAATTAAAGGAACCGAACTTAGTGAGCATGGAGTAAAGAAAGTAATCACTCCAGCCACAAATGCTATTAAAAACCCTAGCCAAAGATTAGAAGCGATGATTTCACTTAAATTTTGTAAAAAAGCATCCATATAACTATCTCCATCCTAATGTAGTAAAACGATTCTTAATCGTACTGTATTCTTGATAACCTACCATTCGATATAACTCAGTACCATCTCTATCTAAAAAAATCAAAGTAGGAACTGTCGTAGCATTATACTCAGCTGCCTTTTGAGCACCCGCTTGAGTATTCCACGAATCATATACTACTACATTTACTCTTCCTTTATATTCCTCTTTTAAAGTATCAATTGTAGGTTTAAGTTTTTGACAAGGTTCACAACTAACAGAACCAATTTCCATTAAAGTTGGTAAATTAGGATTCATATCTGTTTCATTTTTATTGCCTAAAATAATGCCTAAAGCTATTGCTCCCATAAATAAACAAACGATTACTAATGCTATAATTGTATTTTTTTTCATAGAATACCTCGCTATTTTTAAAATAAGTCTAACTTTAAATTATTCTATCATACTTAAAAAATTAAAGGGTGGTTTTTACCCCCTTAATTAGATTGCTTTAACTAAAATTATATCTTTATCTAAAGCACCTCGTTCACTTTTTTTACTAATTCGTTTTGTTTGATATTCAGCAACTATAACGTTTTTATATTCTAAAATCACATGAATAACCTCATCAACATCAACTAATTCTTCTAAATACTCATTATCTTCTAAAACTCTAACAATACCTTTTTTCCATCTTTTTTAATAATATTCGGAATATTATCTCTAACTAATTTATTATAAATCATCATTTTTCCACCTCTTACTAACAATAATTATAGCATAGAGTAAATAAAATAAGAAACTTAAAAGTTTCTTATTTTTAGTTATTTTATCTTTTTTTCCTCTTACTTCTATTATCATGGAACATCTTATCTAACATTAAAACTAATGCTACATAAAACTCTGCCATTTCTTCATCAAAAATTGCAATTTCATATGTGTCTCCGAATGAAATAACTTTCTTTCTAACCGCAACAACTTGCTCTTCACCTTTAAATATTTCAAAAGTATAAGCATAGATGTCTCCTCTAATTTTAAAGTCTCCATAGATTGATTCAATCGTCATTTTTTGAGTTAAAATTGAAATTCTTTTTTTGATTTTAGCAATTCGTTTACCACTTGGATCTTTTAAATAGTAAACTGGCAAAATTCTAAATATCTTTTTATTTAATGTATATATATGTCTATTAGTAGCCGTTTCGATTATCTTAGTTTTTCCTGATAATGAAAACAGTTTACTAATCATATTGTAAAGCACTTCTTTATTCTCATTATAAACTTTATATTTGTCTTTAATTTGAAAAACACCTTGTTTTAAAAAATATCGTTTCATTTTTAAGTCTTCCCTTTCAATTTAGTTAATAATATCTAAATACTCTACCTCTATCATCAAATTCGTAAATAATTAATAAAGAACCTCTTCCAACTGAAACAGAACTTTTTTTCCCTATAAACTCATTACTAATTCCTATAGGATATTTGTTAGTCAAAGTTTGATTTTCTATTTCATATTTTAGATTCTTAATACTTACCTTTTCAGCTTTTTCTGATAAAGAAAAAACTGAAATAAAGCCTCTATAATTATCACCAAAATCAATTTGGCTATCCGTAATAACTGTAATAATTTCTGCATCTCCATACATAAAACCTTGCAGGCCTTCTTGTGAGAGCATATGTAGACATTGAATATTTGCGATAGTATGTGAAATTCTTCCTCCAATCCCGCCATATAAACAAAAGTTTTTATAGCCCTTTGATTTTCCTATATTAATAGCAGCTAACATATCTGTTTCATTTTTTTCTTGTTTTAAAACTACTACATTAGGATGTATTGGAATACCTCCGTAAGAATCAAAATCTCCTACAACTAAATCAATTCTTACTCCCATATTCATTAAATAATTAAAACCATTATCAACCGCAATAACATAGTCATCTGAGCCTGGATCAATCATATGATTGTAAAATTCACCAGCCCCAACTACATAACATATTTTTTCCATATAAGTCCCCCAACACATTTATTATAACACTATTTTTTATTTTTATCAATACAGATTGGATTCTTAAAAAACGATTTTTTTATTTAAAAAAACCACTATTTAAATTAATAGTGGTTTCATTTTTTTTAAATATCTTGACCTATTTTTAAAACTTTATTTATAAAAATATCAACTACTGCTGGATCAAAATGAATTCCTGCTTTTTTCTTTAATTCTAAAATTGCTACTTGTTTACTCTTAATAACATTATATGCTCTTAAATTAGTCATCGAATCATATGCATCAGCAACCGCAACAATTCTTCCGTTAAGTGAAATCTCTTTTCCTTTAATTTTTCTAGGATAACCAGTTCCATCCCATTTCTCATGATGCTCTAAAACTCCAAGTGCAAGACTTGCAAACTCATTAATTGAAGATAAAATTTTATAGCCTGTTTCTGGATGTTTTTTCACAATAGCCCATTCATCATTTGTAAGAGTTGAAGCTTTATTTAGAATAACATCTGGAATAATAATCTTTCCTATATCATGCATTAATCCAGTCGTTTTTAATTCATTAATCGCACTATTATCAAGTTCCATTGCTTTTCCGATTTGTTCACATAATTTAGAAACTCTTTTTGAATGCATTTCTTCTGTTTGGCTTTTTTCATATAGCGTTCTCATAATGATTTCTAAAGTATTATATCTCATACTTTGACTTTCTGAAAGTTTATGTTTATACATTTTACTTTCAGCTTTTTTAAAAACATCTCTAATACTTTCATCTTTTAATGTCTTAGTTTCATAGCCATAAGAAATTGATAAATTAATTGATGATATTTTTTCTTGAGAAATTTTAGCGGCTATTTTAGTAATTATATCTTTAGCTTGTTTAGCATTTGTATTAGGCAAAAGTAAAGCAAATTCATCGCCACCAATTCTTGCAATCAAATCATTTTTTCTATAACTTTCTTTTAATATATTAGCGATTTTTTGGAGCATGGTATCTCCGACTAAATGTCCAAAAGCATCATTGATTAATTTTAAACCATTAACATCAATCATAATAATACTTAATGGAAGATTAGCTTCGTTATCATATACTCTTAATTGTTCTTCAAAATATCTTCTATTATTTAAAGTAGTTAAGTGATCATTATAACTTAAATAAAGAATTCTTTCTTCTTTCTTTTTCTTTTCAGTAATATCTCTAAATACTAAAACAATTCCTAAAACATCCTCTTTTTTATCTAGTATAGGTGTTGCTACAATTTCAATTGGAATAAATTCATTTTTTCTGTTTTTAAGTCTAACATCATCCATTGGCCCAAGTGGTTTTTTTTGTTCAAAAACTATTGGAAAACCAATATCGCAAAGTCTATTATTATTTACATCATATGCACTAAAAACATCCCTACAATTCTTTCCAACAGCTTCTTCTACACTATAACCAATTAAAGAAGATGCTATTTGATTCATTAAGGTAATAGTTCCATCTTTATCAGTTGTAATTACTGCATCAGCTACTGAAAACAAAGTGGTTCTAAATAATTCTTTTTCATGAAATAACTCTTCTAAGGCTTTTCTTTTAGTACTTACATCTCTAGTTGTTCCAATTAATCCTATTATTTCATCGTTTTCAACTAAGAATTTAACAGTATATTCAACCCATACAGTTGAACCATCTTTTCTAACAAGTTCAGCTTCAAAGGTTTGTTTTTCTCTTGTTTAATTTTCTCAGAATTAATTAAATTTTTCTTTAAAAGCTCATCAACTTTTTTAACAGATTCTTTAGTAAACTTCTTTTCTTTAGGAATCTTCATATATTCATCAGCTGTATAACCAGTTAACTCATAAATTGAAGGATTTATGAAAGTAATTCCCGAGCGAGCATCTACAACCCAAACTACATCATTCATGTTATCAGTAATTTGACGATATTTATATTCACTGTCACTTAATGCTTTTTCATAATAGTTCATATTAAATGCACCAATTAACATGCCACTAAACTCAGTAAATATTGCTTTTTCAGTTTCACTAAATTCTTGATAACTTTTAACGTATTCAAATCCTAGAATACCACGACATTCTCCTTTATACATCATCGGCAAAGAAATTAAACTTTTTATATTTCTATTTATTAAAAAGTTTTTAAGTTTAGAATCTTTTAAAATGTTAGTATTTGGAATATACAAGATTTCATTTTTATCATAAAAGTTGTCCCACAACTTTATAATATCATCATCAATTGTTTGAAAAATTTCAATTTCTGAAGTTATTCCTTCTTCTACCCATTCATAAGTGTTTTTAGGTTTTCCACCATCTTCACAAAAATACTCAACAATATACGCTCTATCAGCTTTTATGTGTTTACCTAATTTTTTTAAACTATAATTAATTGTTTTATCGATTTCTGATTTTTTTGATAACATTAAATCCATTGATAAATCAAAAACAATATTTCTTAATTTTTTTTCGTTTTCTCTTTCTTCCTTATCCATTTTAATTTTTAATTCTTTTTCTTTTAAATCATTAATGTCTTTGATTATTACAACATATTTTTTTGTTTTTGAAATATATTCAATATCTATTTGGTACCATCTTGAAACAGAAGCAACTTTTAAATCATATTCTATCGTTACTAATTTAGCAGTATTTTTAGCTTTTTTAAGAGATTCCACAAAATGATTAGTTACTTCAGGAATATATAGTTCAGTTGCTTTTCTACCAATTGAACGCCTAAGTATTTTAATTAATTTACTATCTCCATTTCCTCTTGCTTTTGCTAAAGAAAAATCTTCATTAAATTCTAAAATAATATCATTTAAAGGACCTAACATTTTGTTTTGGCCCTTAATTAATTCAATTTCTTTTGTTTTATCTATGAATTCAAAAAATAATGCTTCTTCACTTGCTTCAAAAGAATTAATAAAAAAATATTTATTATTATAATAATAATATTTTTCAGTTTCTATTTCTTCAAACCCAAAAATATCACTACAATTTTTATGGATAACCTCTTCTTTTTTTAATAAAAAATATTCTTCAAAGGCATTATTTACATCCAGCACTATTAATTTATTATTTTGTTTTTCTAATAATAAATATGGAATTTTAATATTTTTATATAAGCTTTCATAAAGTTGACTATTCATAATGCCTCCTAACATCCATCATATTATATCACATTTTATAATTTTACAATAAATAAAAAAAGAATTGACTCAAATTAATTAGTCAATTCCTTTTTTAAAAAAATATTAAAATTAATTACCTTGATACCAACTTTCATCTTTATACCAAAGAATACTATCTTCATCACAGAAATACCCTTCATACCAAGATGAAGCATCATAGTTTTCATCTTCATTAACAAACCTATTTCCATAAAACTCATATGAAAAATCTTGAATATTAAAAGAATATTTATATAAGTAATTCATCTCTTCATCATTATAAAAAGGATCAATAAAAAGTTCAACTCCACTATAAACACTAATAGCTGTAGAATCATCAGGTGCAGGTTCAGTTGTATAGTCTTTATCACCTGAAGATGGCATGATATTCCCTGCTGCATCACCACTTGCTTCCTCTAAAAAATCATATCTATAATCATAAAGATTTTCAATCTCATAACCTACCTTAAACTTTTGAATACCTTCAACATCAATCTTACTAATATTAAATGTTTTTAAATATGTATCTTGTGAAATCTTTAAAACCAATTCTAAATTATCAGAACCTTTTAAATCTAGGATGCTTTTATGGATTAAATTTGAATCCTTATATAATTCATAACTTAATTTTTGAATATCACCATCTAGGTAACTCATTAGTTTTACATAATTTTGATTTGAAGCAGTCTCTGCAAAAACTAACATTTGGAATTGATTAGTTATTAAATTTTGAATTGAATTAATTCTAAACTCTACACTTCCAATTTCTAAAGAACCATTCATGATAATTTTATTTTTTTGACTATAATCATTTGTATAATAAATTGTATAACTAACTTCATTTCCTAAAAGATCAGTAGCTGAAAAGATAATCTTTTCTTGATATTCAGGCCTTTCTGATTCTAAAAGTTGATAATTCATATCATCTTTAGAGCCAATAATGATTTCAAAAATATTTAAGTAACTATTTAAAAACTTTAAATCTTTTTTTTCTAATGAAACAGTACTACTACTTGTTGCACTCATTGGCCCCAAATTGCTTTCATCTAATGAAAGTTTTAAAAGAAAACTTGATGAAATACTTGTAAAACTGTATAATTCTTCTCTATGAGATAAAGGAGATGCACTCATACTAGTAGCATCAAGTGCTGCATATTTTCCTTTACCAACTCTATCAACTGATATAATTGCAACTATTGCTAAAACAGCAATAAAAATAAAAGAAAGTCTTGGAAGTAATTTAAGAAAGGCATTAGGTTTAAAAAGAGCAGTCTCTTCTATTGGTGCCTCAAATACAATCGTCTTAAGATCTATTTTATCAGTAATATTAGGAATAGAAGATTTCATTCCCTCATTAATGATTTTTTTAATTTCCTGTTTTTTCATTATTTACTTCTCCTTTCTTTTGCATTTTCTTCATTGCTTGATTATATAACCACATTACAGTGCCTATTTTTTTATCTAATAATTTAGCAATATCTTTGTGTTTCATATCATCAACTATTTTTAATGTTACAATTTGTCTTTCTTCCACCGTTAAGATATCTAAAAGTTCATCCATTTCAAGTTGTAAACTAGTTCTTGGAGCCTCATGCGGAAGCATAAATTCACTTTCAGATGCATCAATTAAAAGTTCTCTTTTTCTTTTTCTATAATAATCAATTGCTTGGTTTTTAGCGATTGTTAATATCCAATTTTTAAAACTATTTCCTTCTTTAAATTGATAAATTGATTGGATTGCTTTCATATAAGTATCTTGCATTACATCTTCTGCTAAAGAGCGATCTCTAATGATTGATAAAATCATTGCATAAACTGCCTCTTTAGTTTCGTTGTATATATACTCAAAAGCTTCCTCGTCTCTTTCTTTTAATTTTTCAATTGCTTTATTAATATCCATACTTACCCCTCTATTATATGTATTAATAATAGCACAAGGAAACATTTTTGTAAATTACAGTTTTTTATCTTTAAATCTTCTTTACAATATATATACGTATTAACTCTTATTTTTCTTGGAATTTTTTTAAAAAAATAAAAAAGACAAGAAATCTTGTCTTTTAAGATTATATGTTTTGAAGTCCTTTTGAAATAATATTTTCACAAGGTACTATAACTTCTTGAATTGGAGTCTTACATCCACCTTTAAACCATTCCGTAAAAACACCAATTCCTCCTGCCACAATAAAAGTCATAATAACATTTATAGCTTTAAGATCATATTTTTTTGAAGTTCTAGTATACATTTTTACTGAATGTTCAACCATAATATCATGGACTCTACCTAAAAAAAATGGGTCTCCATTAGGTGAAATTAAAGCTTGCATAAATCTTTTATCTTAATAAAAATATTCTATAATTTTTACTAGGGTTGGTAAGTATAGGTAATTTGTTGCAAGCGTATTTCCTGAATCAACAATCTTTTTAATTTTATTAATAATCTCATCTTCTAACTTTTCTACCATGTCGTAAATATCTAAATAATGTAAATAGAAGGTTCCTCTATTAATATTGGCTTCTTTTGTTATATCACTAACAGTAATTTTACGTAATTCTTTTTCTTCCATTAAAACAATTAAGGCATTTTTTAAGGCCTTTAAGGTCTTACTTACTCTTCTATCTGTTTTATCCATTACTTTCCTCCTGAACAATTTTAATTGATTTGTTTAGTATCAAACACTTCTTAAAAGATTGATTATTGCATTATTCTCTAACTATATTATAATGGAATTGTAGAAAATAGTCAACACTACATTGAAAAATGGTGTTGATTACTAGACATCAAATATAGGAGGTACTTATGAAATATATTATCAAATTTCGTCATATTATATTTGGTCTTGCAATAGTTTTATTTGTTATAGGAATCTTTATGATTACGAAAGTAAAAATTAACTATGATGGAACCGTTTATTTACCAGACAACACTAATACTAAACAAGCACTTGTTGTGATGGAAAAAGAATTTGGAAATTATGGTGCTTGTGAGGTTATGGTAGATAACATCTCACAATTAGAGGCCCAAAGTGTTTTTCAAAGTTTAAATGAAACTGAAGGTATTAGGCAAGCAGAGTTTTATGCAAATCAAGAGGGCTATTATCAAAACAACAAAGCTCTTTATAAAATCATCTTTAATAGTGGAACATATGATGATGAGACAAATGAAACACTCGACAGAATTAAAACCCTATTAGCAGATTATGACATTTATTTAAGAGGTGAATCTGTTACTTCTATTGCCTATAACAATGTCCTTCAAGATGAAATTATAAAAATTGTTGCTATTCTTCTACCTATCGTTTTAATAATTTTATTCTTGATGACTACTTCTTGGATAGAACCATTATTATTTGTTATTGTAGTTTTAGTAGCTGTTTTGATTAATATGGGAACAAATGTCTTTTTCCCAAGCGTATCTTATATGACTCATGCAACATGCGGGATTTTACAACTAGCCCTTTGTATGGATTATGCCGTGATGATGCTTAGTTCCTATAAAGCAGCAAGAGAAAAAACAGATGATGTCAAAAAAGCTGTTAAAATTGCTAGCCGTGAAAGTTTCTTGCCAGTTCTTGCAAGTATGCTAACAACCGTAGCTGGATTTGTTGCATTACTATTTATGAAATATACTATTGGATTTGATGTAGGTATAGTTTTAATTAAAGGAACACTATTAAGTTTTGCATCTACATTTTTATTAATGCCTGGTTTAATTGTTATCTTTGCTAAACTTCTTGAAAAAACAAAACATCGTTCAATTTTTAGACAAGTTAAAATGACTTATAAATTCCTTTATAAAACAAGATTTATTTTGCCTGTTGCTGCTGTTATATTAATTGGCGTTTGTTTCTTTGTTCAACAAAAAAATACTTTTGACTATAGTGAAACAAAAATAGTTTATGAAAGTCCAACTTTAGGTGTTGATTATAATAAAATTAAAGATACCTTTGGCTTTAATAACAATCTAGTAATTCTCGTTCCAAAAGGCCTTGAAAAAGAAGCTGCCTTGATGGAAGAATTACAACCATTACTTACAGAAGTTGAAGCAAAGACAGTAATTACTCCATTAATCTTCTACACCCCTTATACAAAGATGGAATTTACTAATCTTTTAAGGAGTTTTGGTGCAGATCAAGAAGCTATTGATGGATTAAGTAGCATCTTTGATTTAATGATAATCAATTCAGGTGGAACTAAAACAACCTTTTCAGTTGTTGAAATGGTTGAGTTTGTTCAAACAACAGCATTCTTAACAGATGAACAAAAAGCTGAATTAGAACCTTTTGTTATAATGATGAATCAAGCAAAAGCTGAATTAGAAGGTACAGAATATGATCGCTTCTTAATCGTTACTGATATGGCATCTGAATGCGATGAAGTTTTTAAGTTCATAGATGATGTTGAAACAATTGTTCTTAAGCATTACGAAGAATACTATTTATTAGGAGATAGCGTTGGTATTAAAGATGTCAAAACTATCATTGATTCTGATTATTGGAAAATAACTATTATCACTGTAGTTTTAGTTTTTGTTATAATTTTATTTAGTTTTAGAAATATCTTTATACCAATATTCTTAGTTTTCTTAATTTTAGGTGCAACATGGATTAATATGTCAGTTCCTGTATTGCTTGGAACTAACCTATTATATGTAGGTTACATTGTAGTAAGTAGCATTATGCTCGGAGCAACCATTGACTATGCAATTCTTTATACTCATAAATATCAAGAAAAGCGCCTAATATATGATAATAAAATTCAAGCAATGGAAGAAGCTTTCTTTGAAGCAAAACACACAGTATTAACTTCAGGACTTATTCTAATTTTTGCAGGATATTCTTTAGGGTTTATCTCTACAATTCCATCTGTTGCTGTTTTCGGCTCTTTAATTGGAAGAGGTGCTATAGCTTCAGTTGTACTTGTATTGTTTGTTTTACCACAAATTCTATTTGTTTGCGATAAAATCGTTGTTAAGAAAAATAAAAAAGAAATTATAGCTGAAGATAACATAGAAAAGAAAGAAGAATCTTTGGAATAATCCTCCTTTTATATAATGGAAAAGCCCTATCTTTTTTAAGATAAGGCTTTTTCTTTTTTATTCTTCATTATTTTTACTTTCTTCATTTTGTTCTTTTGGTCTTGTAATATGATTTAAAATTACAATTCCAAAAAATATAATTGTTATAGCAATAAAAGTTGCTAACATTCCTTTCCATAAAATCTCAAGTGCTTGCATAAAATATTTCTCCATATTCCCCTCCTACAATAATCCTGGAACAATATAAAGAATTACTCCACCAACTATAACAGAAGCAATTTGTCCTGCAACGTTTGCTCCAACAGCAAACATTAATAGGTGGTTAGTTGGATCTTCTTTAAGTCCCATTTTTTGAATAACTCTTGCAGACATTGGGAAAGCTGAAATTCCAGCTGCACCAATCATTGGATTTATTTTCTTTCTACTAAATATATTAATTAGTTTTCCAAATAAAACTCCACCAATTGAATCAAAAATGAAAGCAAACAATCCTAATCCCATAATTAAAATAGTTTCTAATGCAACAAAACTTTCTGCTTGCATACTAAATGAGATAGTAATTCCAAGTAATAATGTAATAAGATTTGCTAAAACCTTACTAGCAGTTTCTGACAAGCTATCTAATACGCCACATTCTTTAATTAAGTTACCAAACATCAAAAATCCTACTAAAGAAACTGACGCTGGAGCAATTAATCCTGCAACAATGGTAACTACAATTGGAAAAAATATCCTTGTAGTTTTACTAACGTTTTGTGGATCATAATCCATTTTAATACTTCTTTCTTTTTTTGTTGTAACTAACTTAATAGCAAACGGTTGAATTACAGGTACAAGTGCCATATAAGAATATGCTGCTATTGCTATTGCTCCTACATAATTGCTTTTTAGCACTCTTGAGACGAGAATTGAGGTTGGTCCATCAGCTGCTCCAATTATACCAATTGAGGCAGCATCTCTTAACTCAAAGCCAAGTAATACCGCTAAAATAATAACTATAAAAATTCCTATTTGAGCCGCTGCTCCAAAGAATATTAATTTTGGATTTGAAAGTAACGGTCCAAAATCAATCATTGCGCCAATTCCAATAAAAAGTAATAACGGTAATGCTTCTGATGCATCAATTCCCACATCAAATAACCAAGATATAATACCTGTAGCTTCAGTTCCATCAGCTAATGTTTGAGTTAAAACTCCAGAATTAGGCAAGTTAACTAAAATTGCACCAAATCCCATTGGTAAAAGTAGGGCAGGTTCCATTTCTTTTCTAATTGCTAAATAAATTAGAATAAACCCTACTATGTACATTACTATTTGTTGCCATGTGATTTGGGTAATCCCTTCATATAAAAAACCCATTAATTGTCTCCTTACTTTAAAATTTTTTAACTTGTTTACTAAATACTATTAAAACAGAATATTTTAACAATATTCTGTTTTAAATAGTCTATTATTATTTGTTTTTCTAATTCTAGAAAATACTATACATTAAGAATAACATTGCCATTAATGATGCAATTAATGAAACAACTGTAATTTGAGTGTTAATAGAAGGTCCAGCTGTATCTTTAAATGGATCACCAATAGTATCACCTACTACTGCAGATTTATGAGCCACACTTCCTTTTCCACCGTTATTTCCAGCTTCAACATATTTCTTAGCATTATCCCAAGTTCCACCAGCATTAGACATATATAAAGCTAAGAATAATCCTACTACGATATTTCCTAATAAGAATCCACCAATAGCTTTAACTCCGCCTAAGAATCCTACTACTAAAGTAGCGATAATTGTAAAGCCTCCAGCGATCATTAATTCTCTAATAGCTCCACTAGTTGCAATAGCGATACATTTATCATATTCAGGTTCAACACCTGCTTTACCTTCTTTTAAACCAGGAATTTCTTCAAATTGACGATGAATTTCTGTTAACATTCTTTGAGCATTCTTATCAACACCTCTAATTAATAAAGCAGAGAATACCGCAGGAATTGTTGCTCCGATTAAAATACCAAAGAACACAACTGGGTCAAGTACGTCAAAGCCTGTTAATAATTCATATGTTCCAACTCCTTGATGCATAAGTCTTTCTATAATATCATTTACTTCTGCAAGAAAAGCACCAAGTAGAGAAATTACAGTAAGTCCTGCTGCAGAAATTGCAAATCCTTTTGTAATAGCTTTTACAGTATTTCCAGCACTGTCTAATTCATCAGTGATTGCAATAACCTCATCAGTAAGTCCACCCATTTCAGCTAAACCTCTAGCATTATCAACAATTGGTCCGTAAGCGTCATTTGAAACAATCATCGCAACAATTGATAACATACCAACAGCTGCCATTGAAATACCAAGCATACCAGATGTTACATCACCACTAATAGGGAAACAAATCTTATATGATAATAATGCTGATAAAGCAATTCCAACCATTGCAGGGAATGAACTTAAGAATCCATAACTAGTACCTGATAATACTGTAAATGCAGGGCCTAATTCAGATGCTTTAGCAACATTTTGAACCGGTTTCTTTTCATCATTTGTAAAGTAATCAGTAGTAATGCCAATTACTACACCAACTAATAATCCAATTACAGTTGCACCCCAAATACGCCATTTATCTACTAAAGGAATGATTAAAGTTGCAATTGCAGTTAATCCAACAAATAAACCAGTTGTAATATAAGTAGTTAAGTTTAATGCACGTGTAGGATTTCCTGATTCACCAATTCTAGCTAGAATAACACCAACAATTGATGCTAATAATCCAAGTGATGCATAACAGAAAATAATTGGAACAAAATTAGCACCTACTGCTGCGGATACAACTGCAGCAATTGTAATAGTTGCAGCAAATGCAGCAACATTAGAGTCAAATAAGTCAGCACCCATTCCCGCAACATCACCAACGTTATCACCAACGTTATCAGCAATAACCGCAGGGTTTCTTGGGTCATCTTCTGGAATTCCTAATTCAACTTTTCCAGCAAGGTCAGCACTGATATCAGCAGTTTTTGTAAAGATACCACCACCAACTTTAGCAAATAAAGCCAGTGAACTAGCACCAAAACTAAATCCAAGCAAAACTGTAGCATCTTTTGTAATCCAGTAAACAGCAGTTACACCGATAAGACCTAAGCCAACTACTGCCATGCCCATAACACTTCCACCTCTAAAGCCAACATTAAAAGCAGTTTTAATGCCGTCTTTTGCAGCCTCAGCACACTTTCCATTGGCATCAGTTGCAACTTCAAGCCCTATAACACCAGCTACTGCAGAAAGAACTGTACCAAGAATATAAGCTACTGCCATATAAATGTTTTCTTTTATAACAGCTTCAGCTTTCCAAATTGGTGTTGGCAAGAAAACAAAAATTAACACAACAGCTACTAAAACAAATCTTAATAATACTAGGTACTCTTTCTTTAAAAAAGTTCTTGCCCCTCTTTTAATTAGTTTACCTACTCTTTGGATTTCAGCATTCTCAGATGGTTGTTTTTTAATCCATCTAAAAAATACGAAAGCCACCACAAACGATGCGGCAGATACAACAAGCGCCAAAATATAAAATACCATTTTTCTCCTCCTTTGATATTCTTTTATATTTTTAACACTAAATAATAAATAATTTATTATTATGTTAATGACCTAAAATTAATTTTAAATTTAAAAAGTGGACATAGTCCACCCACACTTGACAGACTCCACCTAATTAAAACAATTATTTAAATTTAAAAAGTGGACATAGTCCACCCACACTTGACAGACTCCACCTAATTAAAAACAGTATTTAATTTAAAAAGTGGACATAGTCCACCCAAGCTTGACAGACTCCACCTTAATTTAAAACAGTTATTATATAAACACATCCACGTTTAAAATTGTATCACTTAATTATTTTAAAATCAAGTAGTTTTTACTTTTTATTACACGTGTAAATTTTTAAAATTATTTAAGCTATCATTTCTATCAAGATTAAAAATAGAGATTCATACTTTAAAATTTTTTTACTTAACTTTTAATAAAAAATGCAAATTAATCAAGACTTTTCTCAATTTAATTTGCATTTTTATACTCTTTTTGCAAATTAAATTTAATTTTAATTTGCAGTTTATTTTAAATATTTAATCCAATTATTTAATGATTTAACACTTCTTAAATATCCTTTAACTTCAGGACTATATAGCATTGAATTATAAATTGCTTCTTCTGTTGCTTCTACTACTGCTTGAAATAAAAGATTAAGATGTTTTTGAGATAAAACATTTTGTGTTAAAAAACTAGCATCATCTGTTGCACTAATAGTATTTGCAGTAGTAAATCCTACAAAAACATCTCCACTACCATGACCTACATAAGAACCCGTTCTTCCTATTGCAATACTTGCTCTTTTAACAATTCGCCTCAAACTATTATTATCAAGTCCAATATCAGTTGCAACTACTACTATAATAGAACCTTTATCTTCTTCACCTTTTGAAGATTCTTTTTGAATCTCTTTACCAATTGGTTTACCATTAACAATTAAATCTTTACTACTAGAATGTCCAAAGTTAGAATTTATCAAAACTCCTAAAGTGTAAGTTTTATCATCAATTACTATTTCTCTAGAGCTAGAGCCAATTCCCCCCTTTAACCCATGACAAATCATTCCAGCACCTGCTCCAATACTTCCTTGGAAGTTATTAGTATTAGCAGAGGTTATAGCTTCTTTTACGTCTTCAAACGTAACAGCTATTTTTCTTATATTATTTAATTTACCATCATTACATTCTAAAACTATTGGATTAACTGTGCCAAGTGAAAGTCCTAGTTCAGGATTTTCATCAATTAAAATCCTGACTAAAGAATCACTTACCTCTCCAACAGCTAAAGTATTAGTTAACATAATTGGTGTTTCAATTGTTCCAAGTTCATCTATTTGCATTAGACCAACTGATTTACCATAGCCATTCATAACATATGAACTTGCGATAACTTTATTTAAATAAACATTTTCTTTGTGTGGCAATATCGCAGTGACACCAGTTCTAATGCCATCTTCAGCAATTAATGTTTTATGACCTACTAAAACTCCTTTAACATCGCAAATATGATTTAGTTTACCTGGATTTAATTCTCCAACTTTAATTATTCTTTCACTCATTCTTTTTCACCTTTTAAAGGATAACCTAATTTTTTTATAGTACGTTTTGCTAATACATCAATTGAACTAATATATTTTTTATTTAAATCTAAATTTTCTACTATTAAAGGAAGTTCAGTACAACCTAGAATAAAATGTTTTAAGTTCTTTTTTTCTAAAGAGTTAATTAAAGACTTAAACTTTTCTAATACTTTTTTAGTAACTCCTTCTTCTTTAACTAAATAAATTATTTCACTTACCTTGTTTTGTTCTTCTAGATTTGTTTCATAACAAAAAATTCCTGCTTGATTTAATTTTTCCTTATAACTTGGAAAAAGTCTTAAGCCTTCAGTTCCTAAAATTGCAAGGCCTTCTTGCAAGTTAGGATTTTCTTTTATTTCTTCAACAACTTCTTCTATCATATGATAGATTGGTATAGATACATCTTTTTTTAACTTTTCATAACAAAAGTGTGCAGTGTTACATGCAATGATAATTGCATCAACATTTGAATTTTCTAAAAAGATTGCAGATTCTTTTATAAAAGGATATGGATCTTTTCCTTTTCCTGTTAGAAAGGCGGTTCTATCTAAAATCTCAGTTTTATTATCTATTATGATTGGAATATGGTCTTGATCTTTTAAAGCGTTAGTTAATTCAATAATTCTCTTATAAAGATACGCACTAGCAAGAGGTCCCATTCCACCAATTATTCCTAATTTTTTATTCATAACTTTTAGCCTTTCTTAATATAAACATCTCATTATATTATAATCATTTAAATTAATTTAAGCAAGTTATTATATTATTTTGCAAGTGATTTGTTGGAATTCTTGCAAGTGATTTGTTGTGTTTTCTGCAAGTGATTTGTTATAAATAAATAAGCAAACCTTTTAGATTTGCTTAATATAGGCTTTTATAGATTACTCTGTAAAAGCAGTTATTACAGCTGAAAAAGCAAACTTCTTTACTGATTCAACATTATTAAGGGCTGATTCTTTTGTTGTGAATGATTCACCTGAATAAATACCAGTACTTCCTGCCCCTCTTAAAATAAATCTAAACTTTCCAAACTTATCTTCTTCTATGAAAAAGTTCTCTCCAAAGACAGCTTTTTTAAAAGTTTCAATTCCTGCTTGTGCACCTGCTAAAGTTGTATATGGTCTACTTGTATAAAGTAGTTGGCCATTATTGGCAATCAAATAGAAGTGATATCCTTCTGGACCTTTTTCAAATTCATATTTTCCAAGTGGTTTAATATCTTGAGATAAGAATTTATTATAAAAATCCTCATCAAAAGGTTTAATTTCTTTTTTTGTTTCTTCATATAGTTTTTCTTTTTCTGGATTAGATGCATAATGTAGTATTTGAGCATCAAATGCAAATCTTTTAACTGAGTTAATACCATTCTCACAAGATGCTTTATTATCATAGTTCTCACCAATATATCTTTTACTTAAGATATATCTATAACGATTAAACTTATCTTTATAAACTACAAAGTCATCTTCTTCAACTGCTTTTTTAAAAGTATCAATTCCACTTAAGGCACCTTGTGCAGTAGTAAATGCATAACTGTCAAATAAGATTTGACCGTTACTTGCGATTAAAGTAAAGTGATATCCATCGCGTCTTAAAGTGATTTCATATTTACCTAAATATTTAGTTTGGTCTAGTTTTTTCTTTGAAGTAGTTTTTGGCTTTTTAGGTTTTGAAGTAGTTTCTACTTCTTTAGTAGGTATCTTTTCTACTATATCTTGTTTTTCTTCATCTTTGTTTGTTTCAGCATTAGATTTTAAAGCTTTCTTTTTTTTAGCTTTTTTCCCCATTACAATAAATAGTATTATAAAAAATATAACTCCTAAACCAATTTCAATATACAATTCATATTTTTCTATAAAATCAATAATTACTTGAAAATCCATATTTGTTCCTTTCCTAATTTATGAATATTTTATCACCTATTATATAATATCAAATATTCATACATTTAACAATTAAAAAGCTTTTTAATAAAAAAAAGTTTTAAATTATCATTTTTAAAATAAGTTATTTTTGTCTTTTAAAAACACAAATAAGTGATGCACTGCTTCCATAATCTTTATTTGAAGTTGCAACAGTAACTAGTTCCCAGCCTTGAGAACCATATTTGTTTAATTCTTTTTCAATTTCATCCGAATTAAATTTTCCACCTCGAAAAGATTTTGTTTCTTTAATTACAATTGTTTTATATTCCCACATAAGTTTAACCCCTTTTATAATTATCTTTAATAGCATTTTATCATTTTTAGAAGTTTTTTACAATCCTTTAAATCCTAATAAAAAAGTTTAAGTGCTTGCTAATGCAAGCACTTATGGTTATTTATCATTTAGTTTATCAATTTTACGAGCTATTTTTTTAATATCAAATCTTTCAATCTTAACTTTAATTTCAGATATCTTATTTGAAATTATTTTATCAGCTAATCCAACTATCTTATATGAAGCCTCATATGCTTTGTTGGCTTCTTTTTTAATATCTTCAACATCTTTTTCTAAAGATGCAAGTGGTTTATCAAGATATGTAGTTTTAAAGTTTTCAAACTCTTGAATAATACTTTGAGTTTCTTTAAAGTTTTCATCTGCTATTTTTCTTTCAATTAGTAGGTTTTGGTATTTACTAGCCAGTGACTTTATTAAAGATAAAAAACTTATAAAGTAAGCTGGTCTTACCATATACATGTTTTCATATTCTGCAATCTTTTTAATTGGAGGATCATTTACCATGTCCCATTCTAACTCACTAATTAATAAAGCATATTGGCAATTTTTTTTGATTCTATCTTGATCTAACTTTTTATAATGTTCTGAGTTTTTTGTTTTAGTTTTTGTTTCTGGAGACTCTGTCTTCATCTCGCAACAAACAGCTAAGATTTTATCTGTTGGATTTTTTTTACTATCTGTATATACTTCAAAGATATAATCTCCTTTAGTAGCTTTTTCATCAGGAGTATCTCTTATAGCTTTAGTATCTTTATACCATTTACAGTTAGTAAAACCTGATAAAGCGTATGATTCATATTCAGCATTGCACCATTTTTCAAGTTCTTCACCTAAAACTTTTGTTTGAAGATTAGTTTTAGCTAATCTTAATTGAGCAAGTTCTAAATCTTTTTGAGAAACTTCTTCAGTATGTTGTTGTTTAAGTTTAGCTAATTCTTTATCTAATTCTAATTTATTAAGATCATCTTTTGATTTTAACTTTTCTTCTAGTAAACGGATTGCTAAATCTTTTTCAGAAAGAATTTTATCTTGAGAAGATTTTAGATTCTCAATTGCTTTATCTTTTTCTTCTTTTAATAAACTATATTCTTTATTAAGTTTTTTCTCTAGTTCATTTAATGCATTTTTTGTTTCTAGTTCCTGCTGTTTTCTTTCTTGTGCTAATAATGCATTATATGTTTCATCTTGTTTATTTTTAATTGCTGTAAGAATTGCAGTATTATCTACTGTTTGAAGTTCTTTTAAATCTATAGTATCTCCAACTTCACCTTTTTCTTCTAATTTTAAGGTAAAGGGATTTACTATACTTACTTTAATTTTAGCCATATTATGCTCCTTTTTTAATATTTTAATTAATTAAAATTAAAACTTGTTTTCAAAAAACACACAATCTACTTTTTCTTTGACGTAGTTTTAATCATTTTACTTTCATCTAGATTATAAACTGTGTCATCAATAGATATTTTAATTATGATATCTTCTATCAGTTCCCAAGTAGTTTGATTTTTGATATTCGCAGATTTTTTATTCTCATCAAAATAACTACATTCATCTAATTCTTTTATAAATTGTCTTCTAATTTCTGGTCTTAAATGCAGACTAAAATTTAATAGATTAGCATGTAACGACGAACGCCTCTCATTATTGATTATACAGTCTTTAAACTTAAGGTAATTTAAAAGAAATCTATTGTGACTGATGGCATTTCTTAATTCAAGAATTGCCTTAAGATTTAGTGATTCAAAATGCACACAACTAAATAAATTCGACTTATCTTCTTCCTTTAATGATATCACTTGGTCAATAAGTTCGCTAAACAAAATATCATCTAGACAACTAGTTAAATTATTTTCTTTTTCTAATTTTTTTGTAATAGGCTTAATCCAATTAACTAATTCTAATTGATCTGAGTATTTATTGGCAATATATGCACGTAAATATTCTTCAAATAATCCCATATATTTATAAAGAACTTTTCTTATTCTTTTGTCATATCTATATGCAGATGCAATTTCAGAATATTTAACTTTACCAGATTTCATACTAGATAAATAATTGAATATAGAAAAATGCAATCCTACTCCTTTAAGTTCACAATAATATTTTGCCTTTTCAATCTCTTCTGCTTTTATTTCAATCTCATTTAAAAAATCAGTAAAGGTCATATCTATCAACCTCACTTATAAAATTCATTAATAGTTTCTAAAAATATAGAAAAAGACCTTGTTTGATCATTTCTTCTAAGATGCATATTTTTAAGTTCAAGATATCTTTTTTTAAATAAAAGCCAATATCCTTTTTCTTTAATGACTTTAAATTTAAGCATATAATCCTTGGATTGTTTCACCTCATTCCAAATATATCTATTGCTAAACTTATCAAATATCAACTTATAATAATTTCCGTTGTTTCCTTCTTTTATAATTGCAACATCAAATGAAAAATATAATTTATTATCATATAGTAACTTTGATGTTATTACAGATGTTGAGTCTTGTGCGTATTTAAAACCATATTCAGAATTTACATTATTAAACGCATTGAGAAATATCTGTTTAATCTTATCTGGACTAGATAGCAAATTTTTTTTATCCTTTTGTAAAAAAATATTGTAATCTAAATCAAATTCTCCGCTTTCACCGTTTTTAGTCAATAATCTTTTTTCTCCACTACCTATTAACCTAAAGTCAAAAGAAAAATATTCTTTAACTTCATTTTGAACATTTAATATTATCTCTTCACAAACTTTTGTTAATATTTGTCTTTCATCTTTTTCAATATAAATATACATAAATTTAATCTCCCTCTTTATGTGTTCAGAAAAAATAAGTTCAATTCAAAATAAATTTTAGTGTTCTATCGTCTCCAAACTAACTTTCTTATGCGTTTTACCGATTTTATAAACTATAAATATACACTGATTATATCACATTCGCACAAAAAATTCATCTTATTATTTGAATTACACAAACCATTTTGTTCGCACACACATTCTAGTATACACGAACAAAAAAAATAATCGCATTTTTAATATCCCTTGAATTTTCTGGTGAATCAATGTTTTATCTTCAAACAATTCAAGTCCTTAAAAAGAGAGCCTCGTAATATTTTAATTTTTCAAAAAATAAGTTTTTTTTGGTTTTTATTTTGGGATTATTGAAAATCGTCCCCTACAATTAAATATATAAAAATAAGTTTTGTATTAATATCATTACTCTTTACTTTTTTTCTTAAGAGATTTCATATCATAATTTATTGTCTCACCCATTTTACATTCTTTAAGGTTATAGAAACACTTCCTTATACTCCAAATGACTGTTTAATTTTATTAAGTTCATCTTCTAAAGAACTTTGTTTTATAAAAATATCTTCCATATTTTTTTAATACTAAGATATATACAATCATCACTATAAACAAAATAAATCCAAACAAGAACATCGGTTTTACATTCAAATTAATTGTAGTTTTCCCTCCTGTGCTTGCTGTCGCTTTAATTTCATAATATTTTTGTACTCCATCTTCTTCACTAAAAGCATCATATTTTCTATCCTTTCCCTCATATTTTTTTAAGCCCAGCGACATCCTAACTAAACTCTCTAAAAATAAGTTAGGTGTAAGCACATTTTGGCAATGACAAAAATTTTTTATGTTTTAAGCAAAATTTTTCAACATTTTTAAATATTTCAAAGCTGTTTTTTTATCAAACTTTTTCACAATTTTCTTCAAATAATTTTCATCAACATAAGTCTTTTTGCTTTAACTATAATTTATTGTTTTTTGTTTTTGTAATTCTCAACTTGAATTTATATTTTATTTGATAATTTTAAAATATCTAATATCTCTTTCATTAATTTTTCATTATTATAAACTACTATTGCTAGCTTTTCTCTAACTCTAGTAAGTCCTTGATAAAGCATTTTCTCATATAAATAATCCGGATTGGGGTGTTTAGTAGATTTCAGTACATTCTTTTCGTAATAATACATTTCACCCATTGTCATTACAACATTATCAAACTCTTGTCCAATAACTCTATGAGAATTATTGACCTCATTATACACAATGGAGTTAGTTTTATGATAAGCCGAAGGCGTATAAGCAATATATTTAAAATTATAATTTTCTTCTAAGAATTTAACAATTTTGTCAGCTTTTTGAAGTGTTTCTCCATAAAATATATAAATGTTTTTGTAATTATTATATGATGAATCTTTTGTTTTGTTAAATAATTTTTTAATAAACGATGCTATTTCTTTGTTTGTCCTAATTTTATTTGACAGCTTAAATATCCCATTTGTCCCACAAAGTGCTATAATTTTTTCAGAAATTTTTCTATAGTCTTCCGCTTTTGATAACGTTTGTGACTTATCAAACGAAAAAATCGCAAACGCATCAGTTTTATTAATCCAATTAATAACTTTTTTTAGCTGATCCAAATAAATTCTATGAGTTTCATCTATTAAAACAGCCTGCCATTCTTTTATTTCTCTATATTTTAAAGATTTTACCTCAACAATATCTATATTATTACACGCATTGTTTAAAAAATGCTGCCCCTCATTTAACAACCCACAATGAATTATACCTACTTTAAATAATTTTGATAAGATTATAGCTAAATCATATAATAACAATGTTTTTCCAGTTCCAGGGTTGCCAGTAATCCCAAAAAATTTTTTATTTTTATCTACCCCTTCTAATATTTTATGTCTTATTTCATCTTGCTGAACTGTTAAAAAATATTGATGGTCAAGAAATTTTTCTGGTGTATTAAAAGGGGAAATCAAGAAATTTGAAGCTTGAAAAAAATTATTTATCTCTATTGAATAATTTGTTATAAATTCATTTAAAACATTTTTTAATTCTTCAAAATTCGCCATTTTTAAAATATCATCTGAATATTTATATAGTTTTTTCGTATTTTGCACAAAACAAAAAAGATATTTTTTGCCTTTAAAAACATTAAAATATAATAAGTTTTTAGATAACTGTTGTTTAATAGTATCTATAGAAGCAATTTTTGACTTAAGTTCAATGTTTAGAATACTATCACCTTTAATTTTTATCAAATCAAACTCTTTGCCTATTTGAGGAATAGAATATGAATAAAAAAAACCATCAAAAATTTTTCTTTGTAGATTTAAACATTCCAAAAATGAAATCAAAGATTGAATTTCTTCATCTTTTATTGTTTTATTTGTATCAAAATCACAAATATATTTTATATATTCATCTCTTATTTCAGCATTACTTATTGAAATAACATCACATAAATTTACCGCTCTCAATTTGGCTCCCCCACGCATTTAGATTTTTCATAAGATATGTTTGCTCAATTTTCTACATCATAAACTCAGCTTGTTTAATCACAGTTTGAATGGCGTCTTCTGTATATTCTGGTGGATAATTATACTTTTTCAAAAGTCTTTTTATCTCTCTTCTCATTTTAGCTTGTGTTGATTTTTTCTTTGACCAATCAGTTGTTGCATATTCTTCTACAATATCTTTTAACTCATGTGCTATGCATTTTAATGTTTCATCAGTTAACAACTCATAAGCACTCTTATTGTTTATTAAAGCATCATAAAATGCTCGCTCTCTACCTGATAAACCTTTTGCAAGTGCAGCGTCTTCATCTGCTACAACTTCTTGAGCAAAGTCAATAATTCTAATAATTGTGTCTGTTGTATCAAAGTTATAATCACGATTGTGATATTTTTCTAAAATATTTCTTAGTTTTTCGCTATATTGTTGAGCTTTAAATAAATTTGTTTTTCTGCTTTCAGCAATAACTTGTCTTAACAAATTTTCTATTATCCTTAAAAAGATATGTGGTGGATTAGATTTTTTAATCTCCTCAATTTTTTCAGGTCTTAATAAATCTATTAAGGAACCTCCTTCTTTCTCACCAATTTTTGTTAAAACTTTTACTTCATCACCTTTTATTGCATCTGCAACAAGTTCAGCGACTTGCTCGTTAATATCACCAACCCCCATTGGACCTTTACCTACGTCAAGTTTTAATATATAACTTCTAATTGAAAGATAATATTGTACAATTAAATGGTCTTCTTTTTCTAGCGTGCCTGCACATATAATATAGGCATGCTTTAAATCTAAAGATAAACTTAGATAGTCTTTTTTTAAATTTTCATTTCTCAAAATAAAATTAGCACCATCTTGAATAACACTAAATCTTTCTTTAGAAGATTCTGAATTAAATTTAGTTATATCGATTTGATAAAACCATTCATTTAAAATTGATAGTTTTTCTTTTAGAATTGTTAGTGCTACATCACGAATGTCCTTTAAGTTTAATTCTTTATCGCGAGCTGTATATTTATCTAATGCCTCTTCTAATGGTTTTGCTAAGCCAATATAGTCAACAACTAACCCTGATTCTTTGCCAGGGAAAACTCTATTAACTCTAGCAATTGCTTGCATTAAATTATGACCTTTCATTTTTTTGAATAAATACATCACATCTAAATCAGGAACATCAAAACCAGTAAGCCACATATCAACCACTATTGCAATTTTAATAGAACCATTTTCTAGTTTAAATTCCTTAGCCATATTTTCTCTGTGCAGAGAATTTTTAAATAGTTTTCTAGTTTCTTCATCATCTTTATTACTCTCAGTAACTACTATAGCCAATATATCCTTATACTCGGGTTTGATTGCTAGCATTTCTTTATAAAGAATAGCAGCAGCTTTTCTAGTAGGCATTACAATCATTGCTTTACCATTCAAGAATTTTTTTCTTGTTTCATAATGTTTTATAATATCTGTAGCAAGCAATTGTATTAAATCCCTATCTTCTAAAATAACTTTAATACTACTCATTCTTCTTTTAGATTCTTCTATAGCTGCATCGCTAACACCTTTTTCTTCTAAACCTTCATAAAAGTCATCTATTTTGTTTAATAGTGCATCATCTGTCCATACCCTTGCAAGACGTCCTTCATAAAATATTTTAACAGTTGCTCCATCATTTACTGATTGTGTCATATCATATGTGTCAATAATTTCTCCATATATATCAGCAGTTGATTTGTCAAGCGTAGTAATTGGAGTTCCTGTAAAACCTATAAACGTTGCATTAGGAAGTGACTCTCTGATATATTTTTCAATACCATAAGAAACAACCATTTCTAATTCTTTTGTTTGTTCATTTTCTTGATAACTAATTTTTTCATATAATCCATAATGACCTCTATGTGCTTCATCAGCCATCACTATTATATTTGAACGATCATTTATATGAATATTATCTTTATCAAATTTTTGAATAGTTGAAAAGATTATTCCTCCTTGTTTAGTATATACAAGTTTTTCAAGCAAATCTTCTCTTGAAGTAACTTTAATCGGTGTGCATCTTAAATACGTGCTCGCACTAGAAAACGTATTAAACAATTGATCATCTAAATCATTTCTATCTGTCAAAACAATTATAGTTGGATTTACGTATTCTTTACTAGTTATTAGTCTATGGGCTAACATCACCATTGAATAACTTTTCCCGCTTCCTTGAGTATGCCACAAAATTCCAGCTTTACCATCACCTTGAGGTTTTAAAGCATATTTAATCCTATCCATAGCTTTTTTAACACCAAAATACTGATGATATTGAGCCATTATTTTAACATTTTTATTTTTGTCTTTATTGATGAAAAAGATGTTGTTTTTAATAACATCTAATAATCTTTCTTGTTTTAATAAACCTTCTATTAAAACATTTAACTTATATGCATAGTCATCTTTATATCCTAATTCACCATTAATACTTTTCCATTCATTATATCTATCAAATTTAGACGTTAAAACGCCAACTTTTGAGTTGGCACCATCACTTATGATATTAAAAGCATTATAATTAAAAAGAGTTGGTATATCATATCTATATCCATCATTTTCAGAGTTCCCTCCTAATTGATGGTATGCATCTTCTAATAATGTTCCATTTAAACTTTCAAATGATTTTAGTTCCATTACAACTAAAGGAAGTCCATTAACAAAAATAATAACATCTGGAATCCTAGCACTTCTATTAGAAAACTCTTTAAATTTAATTTGATTAGCGATCTCAAATTTATTATTACCAATATTTTCAAAATCAACTAATTTTATTAAAGGATTAACATCGCTCTCATAATCTTCCACAGTAATCCCATCTATTAAAAAATGATAAAATATTTTATTTCTTTCAAACAACGACGGATGATCAATTCGTTTGATAATACGAATTGCTTCTGCTAAGTTCTTTATATTTAATCCTTTATTGATTTTAATTAATTGCTCTAATAATATTTCTTCATTAATAAAGTCGGATAGTTTTCTTTCTTGAACCCATTTATTATTATCACTAATATAAGAATATCCTACATTTATAAGTGATTCAATTATTGTTTTTTCAATATCACTCTCATAAAACATAAATAAACTTCGCTCCCTTTTTATAAAATTATATCATAATTAGATGTTCATTACAATTTTTTATTAAACTTTTATAAAGAAAACATAGTTGACACTATAGGAAGTATTGATGATTTGATAGAAAATTTAAATATTATTAATCATAAAATTTATAATCTAATACAAGGAATTTTTAATAAATACACAATAAATCTAGAGAAAATAAGAATTGGAGATTTATCAGGATATTCAATAATCAAATCTGGAATTGATGATTTTGATGGTAAAAAAATATATTTAGATACCGCCTCAGTTAATAATGACAAAATTGAATCAACTGATTATATTATAACTATTAATGATAGACCATCCAGAGCAAACATGCAACCAATACCAAATTCTATTTGGTTCGCAAAATTAAAAGACAGTCCAAAATTTATATATGTTAGAGAGTTTATGAGAGACATATTAGAAAATTATATTTTTTCTACAGGCTTTATGGGATTAATTTGCGAAAATTCTTATTTTTCTAATTATATGTATTCATTAGTAACCAGTAAACAATTTGATGTAAATAAAAACACACTATCTATAGGTGCAACTATGCAAGGAATTAACAATGATTCATTTAAAGAAATATTGGTCCCTAATACAAATCAAGAATTAATGTGCATTATAGGGAAAGAACTTGAACCAAAAATTCAATTAATATATTATAATAAGAAAAAAATCGAAAAATTAACTTTTTTAAAAAATAATTACTTAAAAAAGTTCTTTGGATAATAACACCAAAGAACTTTTTTTGTTAATTTTTTGCTAATATAATATATAAATACTATAGGGGGTATATTTATATATGATTAACAAATTTAGAGATTGGTTAAAAAAACAAAACTTGTCAGCAAATACGATAGACTCATATATTTGCTCAGTAAATCGTTTTTTTTCTTTTAGTAAAAAAATAACAAAGGATAAACTTTCTACATATAAACTGTTTTTAGTAGAAAATTATAAGGCTAAAACTGTAAATTTAAGAATCCAAGGTATAAATAAGTATCTTGATTTCATAGGAAAAAGCACATTTAAAATTAATTTAATAAAGATTCAACAAAAATCATTATTAGAAAATGTCATCAGTAATGCCGATTATTATTTTTTATGTAATCAATTAAAAAAGGATAAAAACATTGAATGGTATTTTGTAGTAAGATTTTTAGGAGCAACAGGATGCCGAGTTAGTGAACTAGTTGAAATAAAAGCAGAACATATAAAATTAGGTCATATTGACATATATTCAAAGGGTGGAAAGATGAGAAGATTATATATTCCTAAAATATTACAACTAGAAGCTATTGAATGGCTACAAGCTAAAGCTAAATTTACAGGCTATGTTTTTTGCAATAGAAGAGGAACTAAACTAACAACAAGAGGTATATCACATCAATTAAAAAAACTGGCAAAGGATTATAAAATGAATGCTGATGTTGTTTATCCGCATTCATTTAGACATAGGTTTGCAAAAAACTTCATAGAGAAATGCAATGATATTGCTTTGCTTGCCGATCTTATGGGACATGACTCTATTGAAACAACAAGAATATATTTAAGAAGGACTAGCGAAGAGCAACGAGAGATTGTTGATAAAATTGTTACTTGGTAAAAAATATTAGTTCTTTCAAATTAACCGAAAAATTTCTTCAATAGAATTTCCTTTAATATTATTAATTTTCTATTTTGTATCATCTTGCTTTTTATATCACAAAATAATGGTTCTATAATATTGTTAAATTTTGTTAAATTAATTTCATTCGGGATTATAACATCATAATCAACGAATGAAGACCAATTAATTATGGGCATTTTTGTTCCTTGGGATTTAGTATTACAATGATTATGAAAATTAAGAGAACTTATGACCCCTAAAATCCAATAATAATATTTGCTATCGTATGTTTTAAAAGAATGTACGGTTCCTGCAACATAGTTTATTTCAGTTGTGAAGCCACACTTATGAAAATAAGGACGAATTGAACCATAAAGCAATGTGTTTTCTACAAGAGTTTTAATATTAGTATTAAACAATGCTCCATCACTAAAAGTGTTTATTACCACATTATCCGAAGGCATAGATGATAGATCAATTAATTTAGATTGCCTCCATTCTTGATTCTTACATAGTTTTCCAGTTTTATATATTAATTTATCCAATTTTATAACTACCTGAGATTTTAATATAAATTTATGAAGCAAGATTTGTAAAAAGTTATTAAACTTATTAAATATATGATTGTTTGATTCGATTAAATCATCAATACTTCCTATAGTGTCAACTATGTGTTGTTGAGTATTTAAATCAGGAATATTTATAATTATATTTTCAAATGAATTTCGGATGATTGTATCAAAAACTCCTCCGTTCGACTGGGTTTTTAATTGCTCAACATTTTGTTTTAGCCAATAATATAAATAGAACTGATTTAATTGAGAAGATATAACTCTTAAACCATAACAGGATTGATTAAATGCCATAGATGTTCCTATTAAAGCTATTTTTCCTACTGTTCCTCTTGCTGAAATAATAATATCATTTTTTTGAAGTATATTTGAAGAACTATTTTGCAACCCTAATTTCGTAATATTTTTTTCTGTTGAAAAAACAAAACGATTTACAACTCCAAAATCTTTTACGGTCAGCCAAGGAATATTTCCATTCCAATACTTGGCAACTGAAGTTTTTGGTGTTCCACCAGATATTATTTTAATGTAGTTTGTTAATTTTTTCATTTTTTCTCCAATCATTCCTCATTTTTATAGAAAGAGGTTATAGTATGATCTTATCAAAATTATGTTTAAACATTACTGACGGTACTCACAATACCGTAATTGACGATCCTAACGGTTCTTATTATTTGTTAAGTTGTAAAAACATCAAAAATGGTTCTATTATAATTACCAAAAACGAAAGAAAAATTAATAAAACAGTTTTTTTAAAACTAAACAAACGAACTAAACTTACATTTAATGATATTTTAATAACTACTGTAGGAACCATTGGTCAATTAGCTATTATTAAAGATAAAGAAATTAAATATGAATTTCAAAGAAGTGTGGGTATAATCAAAGTAAATCCAAATATTATGTTACCAAAATATGTTTACTATTACTTGAATTCAAATGATGCCCAGTTTCAAATTTCAAGTTATGTAAAAGGTGCTGTTCAGAAATGTCTTTTTTTAAATGATATTGGAAAAATTGATATTTTTGAAAAAAGTTTTGTTGAGCAACAACACATAGTTGACATTGTAAGAACTATAAATTTGATTTTAATATCTCTACTACCTTATCTTCTAATTCTTTATTTTTTTTAAATAAATCTATGAGTTCAGAAGATAGTTTTTTTATCTCAGCATCTATCTCTTCTTCACTCATTTTATTAGAATCATCAATCCCTACATATCTTCCAGGAACTAATGTATAATCAGCTTCTCTAATTTCTTCTAAAGATGCTACTTTACAAAATCCTTTAACATCTTCATAATTTTTATTTTTTAACCAATTATGATATGTATCAGTGATTTTAACTAAATCTTCTTCTTTTAATTCTCTTACTCTTCTATCTATCATTTCACCTAAATTTCGAGCATCTATAAATAAAACATTCTTATTAGTTTTATTTTTTTTAATAAACCATAATGATACTGGTATCCCAGTTGTATAAAACAACTTATCAGGTAATGTAATGATGCAATCTATTACACCATCTTCAAGCATCCCTTTTCTAATATTATATTCTTGTTTTGTTGTAGTAGATAACGAACCATTAGCCAAAACAAAACCAGCTATACCTTTCGGAGCCAATTTTGAATACATATGTTGAATCCAAGCATAGTTAGCATTACCTTCTGGCGGAATATCATATATCCATCTTGGATCTTCTAATAATGAGGGCTGACCGTAATCACTAACATTAAAAGGAGGATTAGCTAGTATAAAATCAAATCTTTGAGATTTATGCTTATCATCATGAAATGTATCTCCAGGTGAATCTCCTAGATTAGCTTCAATTCCACGAATAGCTAAATTCATTTTAGCGATTTTCCAAGTATTGACAATTTTTTCTTGACCATAGACTGAAATCTTATCTACATTTCCTCTATGTGCTTTTACAAATTCAGCTGCTTGTACAAACATCCCACCACTTCCACAACATGGATCATATACTCTACCACTCATAGGTTGAATCATTCTAACTAACAATTGGACAATGCATCTTGGAGTATAAAACTCTCCGCCTGTTTGACCTAAATTTCTAGAAAATTTCCCCATAAAATATTCATATACCTGACCCATGAAATCGCCTTCTAAAGATGTTTCAAGCTTGTTTGTAAATAAATCTATAAGTTCACCCAAATTTCTCTTATCTATAGATGGAGACGAATATATTTTCGGCAAAACTCCTTTTAGCTCCTCATTCTCATTTTCTATTTCAATAAATGCTTCATCTAATATTTGGCCTATTTCTTCTTGTTTAGAAAACTGAGCAATATAACTCCATCTAGATTTTTTTGGAACCCAAAAAATATGTTCAGAAGCATATTCATCTTTATCATTTTCAAAGCCTTCATTTTCAGCAACTAAACCTTTATATTTATCTTCAAATCTATCTGAAATATACTTTAAGAAGATAAGCCCTAATACTATAGCCATATAATCTGAAGCAGCAACGCTACCTCTTAATTTATTCGCTGAAGCCCATAAAACTTTTTCATCAATTTTTGCCATCTTTTTCTCCTATTTAAATTATTTGAATACATATTTTTATTAACCAATTTTAAAAGATTATATATTATATTACCATTTTTTAACTTTTTCTTCCAAACAACTCAAATTTGTTTTTAATGATTAATTAAAATATCATACGTAATATTTTTGATAGATTTGTTTAATTTCTCTTATCCAATCATCTATTTGTGGTAAACGAATAATAATATCATCAATAAATTTATAAAAAAAATTAATATCATCAATAAATTCTTTGCCAGTGCCAATATCTACTTTTTTAGAAAAATGTATTGAATTTCTATATCTTTGCACTTTATCTACCCATTTATATTCTAAAGCATCACGACTTTCCCATAACCTACTAACACTATATTCTTTTAATTGGTCAAACGAAGCATCCTTTGGCTCTATTTCTTTTTCATATCTTTTAATTTTTTTTGGATCGTTTTCATAGTCTTCTAAATAAACACAGTAAACAAATATTAACCATGCCTCAACTATTGCTCCCAAATTTGTCCACGCTAAAATTAGTTCACCATTTGTCATATTAACACCCTTTTCAATCCATATAGACAAAGTGTTTGTTAACTCCATTAGTTTATCCAAATCTATTATTTCAAATGTATCGGCCACATTTTTTGGCACAACCAGTCTGCACTCTTTCCAAGTATCTATTACTTTTGAGGTGCGTTTTTTTATTTTATAAAAACATTCCTGCAGCATTTTTTCCTCCTTGATTATTACCATATTTTTTGTTTCTCCATTTCAGTTTATATAATCTAACAATTACATGAAATATATCTGTAATCTGTTATTAATTTTTTTGCTCTATCTAGTTGTTCCTCAAAAATATATATAAATTTATTTCCATCTTGGAAAAAAATTGCATTAAAATTATCTATAATTTCTTTAGGTATCGTATTAATTTTGATTAAAACATTTGAATAATTATCATTCGGCAAATAACCCCCATTAATATGTACATTTGATTTAACAAAAGGCTTGTAGTAACTACAAAATAATGCACTATCATAATTTTGTTTTACAGTTCCACCAAATATTATAGATAAATAAGGATCTGGTTTCAAGCCACAATTTTTATAAGCCAAACGACTTCTTGATTCATCATATTTCTCTTGGTCTCTATAATACTTGGTTTTAACTAACAACAGCGCAGTTTTAGGTGATACTGGTACATACGTAAAAAGATGATCACTATCCAAAGTGTTTTCTATAATTGCACACCTTTCAGATATACACATCCATTTTTCATTACTTCTAATAATTGATAAATGTAATCCATATAATGATTGAAAAGGGTTCTCAATATAATCTACTTTTTTTGAACATATTATATCTGTAAAATTTTCTAGGTGAGTAAAGTTTTGATCATTTTTTACATTTTCAAAAACCTTGATTATTTCTTCTGTCATATATAGAACATCTTCTTTTTTAGTATATTTTTTTACACCCCATAAATAGTTATTACTTTGATATATTCCAAAATCATCTTCAAGTATCACTTCAGATGTAAATTGATGACGATAAGAACAAAAAGCACAATATAATTTCAAAAGAAAAAGTTCTTTTCCAGTAATTTTTATTTCTTCATCAGCGTTGTCTACCTTATGAATTATTTCAGAAACATAAGCCTCAAAATTTGCAATTCTATTTTCAAGAGAATCTGTTCCATCAATAGAGTAATATTTTTTCTTTGAAAAATCTTTAATATTGATTTTTCTTTTTTTGCTAGTGTTTTTATTAAAAAGCAGTCCCCCTTGTTCGCTCCATTTCTTTATATGAAACCTTGGCAAAAAGTGATTATTAATTTTCATTATATCTCCTTCATATATCAAACATTTTTTAATAAATAATATGGTATCTGCAATACTATATAAAAAGTTCTTAAAACTTACAACAATTATACCATATTTACTTTAAAAATTCTTCTAGTTTTTTTAACATATAATATTAAAAAGTATATCACAGTTAACATGCTTTTGCAAAATATCATTAATCAATATTATTTAATTACAATAAACAGTTCTATTGATTAATACCACAACTTTTTACACAACCACACAAAAAATAAACAACAGTTGTGTAAAAGTTTCATAAATTATAATCTATTCCCCTCTATTTAATTTACAAAAAACATTTATTAAAATTATAAATAAAAACATCTTACATACGAAAAATAAGACGCTTTTTAAGCATTAGTATTACCAAAAGCAAAATTATTATAATAAATTATTTTGTCCATAAAAACAATTTAATTCTAAAATAAATTAAATTTATTCTTTCTATTGTGGTTTCAACTGTTTATAATGAATCTCATCGTTATTTTTAATTATTTTCATTAAAAACTTTGCCGCTATTAAAATATCATTATTTGTTTTGGTGTTGGTATGTGACAAAACATTAATTACACTTAATAAAGTCCCTAAATCTCTCTTGTCTTTTGTGCTTTCTATTTTGAAAATGTCCTCAATATGTTTTTTATTGTTTCTTTGAGGTAAAAACGAGTTATTATGTGTTTTAAAAAACAAAAATTCTTCAAAAACTTTTCGAATAATATTTGGCATATGATAATATTCACAATCCGTAGATAATTGTTTTTTTTGCGATATCGCATACACTTCTTCAAACATATGTTTGTACGGACTCCCTTTACTAATATTTTTAATTAAATAACTTTTCTTATCTTTTTTTATCTCATAAGAAGCATATTTCGAACCATTTTTAAAGCTGTTTTTTCCATAAATTAGTTGGCTAAAATCATCCCAAACATGAGTTAAAACAAATACTTGATCTACATCCAATTCCATTAAATTTTGTACAATTTCTAAAACATAAAATCTATTTGAATCATCCATACTAGATATCGGATCATCTAATATTATAAGTTTTATATTGTTTTTTAATCTTTTTTGCTCTCGATCTTCAAACATCTCATAATAAAAAAATAGTAAAGATAGTAAATTTTTTTCGCCTTCACTAATATCATCTATTGTTAATTGGTCTTCAGTTAATAATGTTGTCCTCAAAATATAATCATTATCTTCAATTTCTAATTTGATTGAAATCTCCAAGTCTTTCAATGTTTGATTAACCAAATTCATAAAATCTGATGTAACAGATTTCATTTCCTTTAATTCTTTAATTTTCGTTTCTAAATTAATATTTTCACTTTCTTTTTCTAAAATACTTTTATTGTTGACGTTTAAATCATTTAATCGGTCTTTTATAAAAGTTGAGTCCCCTATTGCCATATAAATTGAACCTTTTACAATAGTTCCTAGTTTACTTAATTTGTTTTTTTCTTCAGCAATATTTTTCAATCTAACAGAATTGATTTTTTTAATATTTTCGTTAATTGATTTAAGCTTATCCTCAAAAATTTTTACATCTATTTTATCTATTGCAATTATATTTTTAGCATTATAATGGAACTTATTAATTACTTCTTCAAAAAAAGTTAAGTCTTTTTCAATTTCTTTAAAAAATTGAGATACACTACTATCTATTACATTTTCGTACATTTTTTTATTACCAATAAATTTTTTTATCTTTTTTAATATATCACACCAAAATTCGTATTGGTTATAAAAAAATGTTTCTGCATCATATTTCACATTGCTAACATATGACTGTATTTTTTCTTTGATATCGTTATAACTAATAGGTGACCCACAAAATTCACACTTTTCTTTATTAAAGTGAATTTCAAGTCCCTCAGAAAGCCAATCAATAATTTGCGAACTAGGTATTTCAATATCGCTAATTTTTGCATTTTGAAACTTTTCTAAATTTGAATAAAAAGATGGTTCTTCACTAATGATTTCTAATTTTTCAAGTGATTCCATATTAATAATTTTATTTTCTATAGTATCATCACCTGAGGTAGCCTGAATCTTTTCCTTATCAGGCTCAACTTTTAAAGCTTCCATATAATCAAGACGATATCTTTCTATTATTTCATTCACCTTTAAAGTTTTGGATTTGTTTTGTATGTTTAATTTATCTTTTTTTAATTTAAAAATTTTTTCTATTTCATCTTTTATTTCTACTTCTTTTTTTTCATTCTCGCTTTTCAATTTATCTATTTGTTCTTTAGAAACCAATTTCTTTTCTAACTCTTTTATTTGTTTTTCAATATCTACATCAACTTCACCAAATGACACCTTCACTCCTCTCAATTTTTCGCGATTTGTTTCGTCTAATACTATAACCTTAGAGTATTCAGTAGAATAAACTCTTAGGTCATTTTCATCGTTAGATTTTAAAAACTCTTCCTTTATTCCATTACTCAAAGCCGTTTTACCAGTTCCATTATAACCAAATATTACATTAATTTTTCTAAAATCATCCTCTGGGCCTGTAAATTCTTTAAATGATTTGTGAGTAAAATCACAAACTTTTTTTATCATATTGAAACCACCTTTCTTTTTACTGTACAATTACTTGAACACAAACAAAAATAATCACTATTATTATAATATAATAATTAGTATATTATTTCTTATTCAATTTATTAGCTTTTTATTTACACACCTTTCCCCAACGACTGCACATATTCATGCATAGCCTCTGCTACCCTTTTTGAAACCTTTACAGCCTCAACTACAGTCTTTGCTCCAGTAACAACATCACCAGATGCAAAAACTCCATCTTTACTAGTATGACCAAACTCATCTACTTCAACTAATCCTTTTTTATTAACTTTAATTCCCTTAGTTGAACTAACAATTACAGCTCTTGGTCCTTGACTAATCGCAATAATAACTGAATCTACTTCAAATAGTTTTTCTGTACCTTTAATTGCTTCAACTATTTCTTTTCCATCTTCATCTTTAGTAACATTAGAATCAGCTAATATTATCCCTTTATCAACAAACTCTACAACTGTTTTATAAAACTCAAATTGAGCTCCATCAATTTTAGCATATTCAACTTCATGATCTCTTGCTGTAATAGATGATTCATCTTTATTACAAATAATATAAACTTCTTCTGCTCCATGTCTAAAAGCAGTACGTGCTACATCCATTGCAACATTTCCTGCTCCAATTATTCCTACTATTTTACCTAAATTATAAACACTAGGATTTCTTAAATATTCTATTGCATAATGAATATGGCCTAAACTCTCACCCTTAACATCTAATTTAGAAGGCCTCCAAACACCAGTCCCAATAAAGACTGCTTTAAAATCATCACGCAATAAATCATCAACTGTTAAATTACTTCCAATAGTAGTATTAGGCCTTATCTTAATACCCATTTCAATCATTTTTTCTCCTAATCTGTCTAAAACAGATTTAGGTAATCTAAACTCAGGAATCCCATATCTTAAAATTCCACCAATATGATCATTACCTTCAAAAATAGTAACATCATAATCATATTTAGCAAGAGTGATTGCAATTGTAATTCCAGCAGGACCTGAACCTATAATAGCAATCCTACCTTTAGTTTTTTTGGATGCTTCAGGTTTAAAGATATTTAAATAATAACTTGAGATATATTGTTCTATGGCACTGATATGAACAGGAGAACCTTTCTTCCCCAAAACACAATGTCCCTCACATTGGTTTTCCTGAGGACAAACATAACATGTAACTATAGATAATGGATTATTATCAAAAAGCATTTTACCAGCTTCTGGAATTTTGCTGTCAAGCAATAATTTAATAGCATCTCTAATAGGTGTTTCTACAGGACAACCTGTAACACACATCGGATTTTTACACTGCAAACAACGTTTAGCATCATCAATTACATGTTTACTCATTTTTGTTTTCTCCTTTATAAACTATTAATGTTTCGTTTCTATTAATAATTATAACTTTATTAATTGATTTAGTCAATAAAATGACTAAATACAAAACTATTATTAAATTAATACAATTAAAAATATGCAATTATAAAATATTGTTTTATTAAAAAACTATATTGTTATAATGTATCTTAATTTTATAGGGTGATTTTACATTATTTATTTATAAATTTTCACCCCATTTGCTTATAATTTAATTAAATAATATCTAATCTTAAACAAATAGTTTTTAAATTAAATCTTTTAATCAAACAAAAATTAAATGGCCTGTCACCTGTACAATACAGGCAACAAGCCATTCAAATAACATACATATTAAATTGGTCCGTGTTTAAGGGTTCACATCAATTGCCTAAGATATTTTTTAATCCTTTAAACAGCCTATTGGAATTACAAACACACCATCTTCTCTTTTATAACCATATTTTGTTCCTGTTATAATAATCTTTAAATCGGGAAGTCTTAATGGAGTTTGTTTTTCCTTTTTGTTATATTCTTTTATTAATTCTTCAATTTCACAAAGATGTTTTGCAGCCACATCTATTTCATTTGAGCCTAATTTAAATTCTAAAAGAGCATATCTTCCGTCTTTTAGATGTAGTACTCCATCAGCTTCAAGACCATATCTATCATGATAATATGACATCTCACCATTCATTTTTAAAGAATATACTTTAAGATCTCTTATACATAAACTTTCAAACAAAAAACCAAGTGTTTTAAAATCAGTATCAAAATATTTAGGTGATAATCCAAGTGCTGCAACTGCAATAGATGGGTCTATTAAATTTCTTTTTTTACTAGCTCTAATTACTGTTTTAGATCTAATAGCAGGGCTCCATGCATCGACATCTTCAATAATGTATAATTGTTCTAATTTTTCTAAATAATCATAAAAAGTTCTATCAGAAATTTCATTAGTAGCACTGACATCACCATAGATAGTATTATACTCACTTAGAGTACATATATTTCTTGAATATGATTTTAAAATTGCTAAAGCCCATTTCGGATTTCTCTTCACTCCATCAATATTTGAAATATCTTTATGGCAAGTTTGATAGACTAAATCTTCTACTACATGCAATTGATTTTCATTATTAGAAATTTTTAAACAAGAAGGCCATCCTCCTCTACAAATCGCAAAAATTAAATCATCTAGATTTAAATCAGATGTACAACCATCAAACGAATCAGGATTATCAAATAATTCAAGTAATGATATAGTACCATTAGATTCATTTGACTCAAACAAACTCATCGGGTACATCTTCATTGTACTAATCCGCATTGTACCTGTGTGTGGCGTTTCAACGTTAGCAGAAGTTGAACCAGTAAGTATGTACAACCCTACCTTTTTCTCATCATCTATAGATTTTCTTATAGCCCCCCAAATTTTAGGAGCATCCTGCCACTCATCAAACAACCTTGGCTTTTCACCATTTAAAAGTCTAGATGGTGCAATACTAGCTGTAGAAATTAATTGATCTCTTACATCCTCATCCTGAAATTCAATAAAACTCTTTGAATGCACTTTAGCAGTGGTTGTTTTACCACAGCCCTTTGGACCAACAATTAAAACTCCACCAAAAGTATCTAATTTGTTTTTTAAAATAGTATCAGAAATTCTTTTCTTATATTCCACATCTATTCACCCCAACAATATTATAACACAACCAATTTTTTATTTCAAGTATTTGAGGTGTTTTGTTTCAAGAATTTGAGGTATTTCATTTCAAGTATTTGAGGTGCTTTGTTTCAAGAATTTGAGGTAAATACTTTTTGATAACAATAATATTCACTATCATATTCAAGTGTTTCTCCACAATTTTCAAAACCACTCTTATTATATAATTTTAATGCTGCATAATTTACTTTACTAACTAAAAGTATCATGCCATCAAAACCTTTTTTTCTGGCAACATTAATAATATGATTTAAAAAAATCATCCCAATCCCTTTTTTATGATATAAAGGATCTATCCCAAAACGTGATAATTCACAAGGATTTTTTAAATCCCATTTTAAATCTTTTAATTCATCAAAACTACATAATGATGCAACACCAATTATTTGTCTATCTTTTTTAAAACATATAGATAATTATTTTTTATATCTCTTTCTGCTAACTCTTTATTAGGATACTCTAAATCCCAAGGACAACCTGGAGTACCAACTATTCTTTTATATAAATTATCTATTTCTAAAATATCTTTAATGCTTGCTAAATTAAATTCAAATTTTTCCATTTTAAAACTCAATAACCTATATTATTTCATATTTTTTAATGATTCATAAAATTTAACTGCTTTTGCGATGTCTTTATCATTTGGTCTACCTTTAGCAATACCACCCCATCTTTTAAAAACATATGTATCATATCCACGACAATGAAATTTTCCTAATTCATTACAATTCTTCTTTTTAGCAATCCTACGCATTGCTTTTAGATATCCACCTACTGGTACTCCACAAGTGTAGATATAAAATATATCTTTTTCATCAGGCAAATAATTATTAGCATATTCTATTATTTGTTTAGCAAATTTAGAAAAATATATACCTGAAGCAAAGCCTATAAGATCATATGAAGAAATATCAGCACTGGGCTCTTCTAATACATCAATTAAATCAACTGAATTATCACTTTCTTTAATAGCTTCAACTATTTTTTTAGTATTACCGTGATGTTTTGAATAATATACAATTACTGTTTTCATATTTCTTATTTCCATTTTTACTATTATTAATTATTATTTAATCGTAATACGTCCAGCTACTTCCTGATAAACAGAAAAGTCACCATCTAAATTATCTTCTACATAATCAATTAATGTTTGATAGTCTGGTTGTGCAGAATCAACTAAAAGTTCATGATCCTTCAATAAAAGTCCCATGCCACAACCTCCATTCTTGATTATGTAATCAGATGAAGCAAGAGTATAAATAAAAGAAGGATTAATTAATTCCCATTCACCATTCTTTAAAACATACACTTCACTAACACGGCGTGCACCTTCTTTAAAGCCAGTTAAGTTTCCATTACTATCCATTTCTACAGGAGTCTCTATTGAAGTATCAACTGTTACTTTAAGTCCAGAAATTTGCATAAAACTGCCAGATTCTCCATATGCTTCACCATTTTTTGCATATTCACTTTGCACATCCTTATAGAAATACTCAAGCATATCAAGTACTTCAGCACCTGTTAGCTTAACTACACAGTTTAGATTTCCAAAAGGATGAACATTTATTAAGTCACTTAATTTAATATCACCAGCTTCTAAACTTGCACGAATACCTCCACCATTACACATACCAATATCAGCATTAAATACAATACGAACCGCATCAGCACAAAAATCACCAATTGCAGTTTCACGAGAACGAACAATGCGTATGCCATCTTCATCCTTAATAGAAAGATCAAAATCAAGTGTAGCAATTTTATTGCTTAAAAATGCTTCATAGACTCCTTCTGCATTTTCTAACCACGCCTTAACCGTTTCATCTTTATTTTCATAATTAGAAATATTACTAGTCGTAATACTTCCTTCAGAAGAAATAATAAGTTCACCAATATTAGTCATACCTGTACCAGTAGAAGCAAGTATAACTGTTTTATTATCCTTTGATGTTACTTCCATACCATCAATTACAGAATGTGAATGTCCATCAAGCACAACATCAATTCCAGTAGTATTTTTGATAACATTAGTAGAACTATACAAAACTTCTTCTTCAAAATAGCCAAGATGTGCTAGAAGAACAACAAATTCAGCACCTTCTAAACGGCAACTATCAACAGCATTTTGCACTGCTAAATATAAAGCATCACCAATACCATCTCTACAAAAATCATAAACTTGTTGACCGTTTTCTTCAAAATATGATGGAGTTGAACTAGAAGGCGTATAAGGAGTTGTTACACCTACAAAGCCAACCTTTGTTCCACCAAAATCCTTTATGGCATAAGGAGTTGTCTTTGAAAGCATATTTTCCCCATTACCAGTATAAGTAATATTACAGTTTAAATATTGTGCAGTTGATTCTTCAAGAATTGCTTTTGTTCCTTCAAGCTTATAATCAAACTCATGATTACCAAGTATGCAATAATCATATCCTACTTTATTTTTAGCTTCAATAATTAAAAGCCCTTTAGATGCGGCACTTAAATAATTGCCTTGAACAGAATCTCCGCAATCTACTAAAGCTACATAAGGCGTATTTGCTTCTTTTTCTTGCTTATATGCTGCAAGACCATCCATGCCTATATTTTTGTTAATAGATGCATGAATGTCATTCGTATAAAGAATTACTATATCCTCTGTACGTTTTGATTCTTCATTCTCTCTTATTTTCTTACAACCCATAAGTGTAAAAATAAAGAACACCATCATACCTGTTAAAAAGAATACCATTAATTTTTTCTTTAAAATTCTTGACATTTATTTTTCTCCTTTTTAATAATTAAAACTTTTAAATACATTTTTATTATACATCACATTTTTCTAAATATAGTATAACATTGTTTTTTATTTATTTGCAACGTTTTTTCTTAATGTTACAGATAAATCGTTGCAATTTAAAACATAATCCTTCTTTTGTTAATTCTTTATTACTTTAAGCCTATTATACAAAACGGGGTAAAATAAAGGTATTGATTTTTTTCAAAAAAAGGAGTACAATGAAGTAGTAAGTAGATAAAATTATGGAGGGTATTTTAATGAAAAAAACAACAAGTATTTTATTAATGTTAGTAATGGGGTTAGTTTTTTTAAACCTATCAGCTTGTAATTCAAGCAAAAAAAATGAAGCTTTATACTCGCTTGATATTAGCGATGCACAAAGTCTTTTTGTAGGAATAGCAGAACAAGCATCTCCTACAAGTAATGTTACTAAACTTAGTGCAAATAGCAGCACTAAACTTGCAGCATCTGCTGAACCTAAAATTAAAAAATTATTTAAAATTACAGAAGAAGGCTATGTTGAAGAAGTTGAGTATACATATGTTGATAGCAAAGGAAATCAAACACAATCAAAAGAAATAAACATTCCAACATTTGTAAAAAATGTCAATGATACTTTTTTACTAATAGCATTTGAAAATGACGCACTTTATTTAGTGAATAAAACAAACGGAAGATGTTATTTGTTTCCAAAAGGTATTGTAATGGCACTTACAAGAAATAGTAACCTTGAATTTTCTGACTATGTTCCAAATTGTGAGTTTTTCAATACTGATGCAGAAGGCAATTTTTATTTTATGGATAGAAATGGTAAACTTCAAAAAGTTATAATTGCTGATCCTGATAATATACAAGTTACTGTTGCATCAATTGAATCAGACGAGTTAGATTGGAATAGTATTTCAGCAGTTTCTTCTAATGGTGAGATTGCATATCGCGGTAAAGACAAAAACGGTAATGACATAAATAGATTTATTACACAAAGCGGATCATTTGTAAATATGGGCGATGCTACATCTGGTGGTGATTATTGGACTGGATTTGATGGAAAAATTTATTGTGTAAATAATTATAAACTATGCAGATTAAAATATGAAAATTCTGCGATAACTTATGAAATAATTGCTGATGAATTTAATCATTTTAATTACGATGGTACAGCACAATATTATGCAGGTAGCAATAATGGAGGACGAGTATATTTTAAGGAACATAATAAAATTTTTGCGATGGCAAATCAACATATTATTGAAGTTTATAACCCAACATTAAATGTAGTTTCAAAAAGCTATAGTGATTTTGGAATATCTAAACCAAAAATATATTCAAATTCAGATGATTGTTTATATATGTTTGCTGTAACTCCAGAAAATAATTCAGTTTTAATAAAAGTTGATGTTTCTGGTGATGAGTATACTAAAACAGTTTTATTAGAAAACAAATATGATATCGACAAAATGGCTGTAAACAGCGAAGGAGTAGTTTCATTTACTGGTTTAAGGATGTCAGATTCAGCTTATGTTGTTGGTACAATAGATGCTGATGGTGTAGAACATATTTCTAGCATCTCATTCCAAGAAGACAGTGTTCAATCTTTAATCAATTTAAATTAATTATTATGTTTGTTTGATTATAATATAATAAAATTCTCCCCAAAGTTTGGGGAGAATTTTTATTTACCAAGTAATTTTAGAAATATAAAACCACTCATTATCTTTACTTTTTTTGTTTGAAATCTTTACTTTTTGATTGTTTTATGCTATAACAAGTAAAGATTTAAAAGGGGGTATTTATGTATTCTTACAAACCTTTAGAAACAAAACTCAATAATTTAGGCTTAACCAAATCAGATTTAACTACAAAACTTGGTATTTCATCAAGAACTATTGCAAAACTTTCAAAAGGAGAAAAACTAGCAAATCATGTCCTTCTTAAAATTGCTGATTTCTTACATTGCAATCCAGAAGACTTATTTAGATTTGTTTGCGATAACCACATTTTACAAATTCTTCGTGAAGAAAAAGAAGCAAAGGTATCTGGTGGTCTTTACCATGAATTGCAAGTTAGAATGACTTTTAACTCCAATCGGATTGAAGGCTCTAAACTAACCGAAGACCAAACACGGTTAATCTTCAAAACACGAACAATCAATGTCGGTGATGATGTGCCAGTTGATGATATTATTGAAACAAGCAATCACTTCCAAGCTATTGATTATGTCATTGATTCTGCTCTCAAACCTTTAAGCGAAGAAATCATTATGGACCTTCATTTACTTTTAAAGCAAAGTACTAAAGATTCCTCACTCGACTGGTTCATCGTTGGTGATTATAAAAAACGAGCCAATCTAGTCGGTGGCAAAGAAACTTGCAAGCCAAGTGAAGTTCCTAAAATCATGAGCAAACTAATTAACGATTTTACTTCAAAAAAAGCCATTACAATCAATGACATAGTTGAGTTTCATGCTGATTTTGAATATATCCATCCATTTCAAGATGGTAATGGTAGAGTCGGTAGATTGATTGCTTTGAAAGAATGTTTAAAATTTAATATCATTCCTTTCATAATCGAAGATTCAAAAAAAGCTTTTTACTACCGAGGTCTTTCTAATTGGAAACAAGAGAAAAGCTGGCTCATTGATACTTGCCTTAATGGGCAAGATACTTTCAAAAAAATTCTAAAAACACTTGATATTCAAGAATAATTTTTTAAGTCGTCCTAAAAAGGACGACTTTTTTTATTTGGCTAGATATCTATCATTAAACTCAATATGAAATTTGTTGGTTTTGTAGATAATTCAAAAATTCAGAATTTTCTCATAGCTTCTTCTTTTACAAGTTCCCTTTCTCCACAAATATATTTATATGATTATATATGCCGAAAATTAACCTCTGGTTATGAGCAACAAAAAAAGTTTGATATTTTATATCAAACCCTTGCTTCTTATGAATATTTGGATTATATGAAGAAGTTTGGGGTTTGAGTACACCTATGAATTTCTTTGGAGTCACCACTATCTTCTTCATAGAGGCTAAATTCTTCTAGGATAAAGTATAGTTTAATTTATTATATTAATAGATGAATCTATAAAAACAACCAAATAACAATAAAAATTCAGAAATAAATAAAAGGCATTTCATAATTGTGAAGTGCCTTTTTTTGATCACTAACTTCTCCAAAGGGCCCTTCTTATTTGGTAAAGAATAATCATTTTAATACAAAGCAAATACACATACCTTTTGGTAAAATGTTCTCTACACTATTATTTTATACTTCTTTTTCAAAAACTACAACACAGGCACCTAGTCAAGCAGAAAAGTCATATTTGACTAATCTCCAGCCTTCAATTACTCTTTTATTTAGTAAGCCTTGTAGTTTTACAGTTAAGTTCTTTTTGCTTATTCCATAAGCTATTGTTTCAGTTAAATACTAGTACATAAATTTCAATTTCCTTTTCAATGGCATTACATCTTTCTCATAGTATTGTAGATAATTTTTGTAATTTCTAATATACCCAAAGTTTTGATAGGGAAAATAATAACCGTAGTCCATCTATTAACCGTTGCGAACGGAACATTTAATCTATCAGCTAATTCTGTTATGTTATATTCAATTTAGTTCTAATCACTGTTACCAATTTTAAATAATTTATATAGCGTATCTTACAATAATATGACTCATATAACATTTTATAGCCTATTTTTCAATCAAATGAGTACACTAAATTTATAAATTTGAATACTCCTACTTTTTTGAGTAAATAATTAAAACATCAGTATTGAAACTAATCAGAAATTGCTTTATTAATTTCATTATAATTCCAATATTCTTTTCCATCAGTTTCTTTATAATACATAACTATGTGAGTTCCATAGCCTTTTATGCATTCAGGGCATTTTGATTTATCAACATTTGCATAATTATAAATAACAACTATTTTTTTGATTAAGTTGTCTTGATAATCTTTTAATGCCATTTCACATTCATATTCTATATAGCTTCTATAATCCAAAGCATTATTTCTACAACATCTCTTATTATAACTGTTGTAACTTTTACAATGTTGGCATCCCCCTTTTGTTAAATTTTTAGTTTGCTTTCCAACAATTAATACGAATGTTTTAGAAACATTTAGCCTTTTTCGTAATGATGTTTTAATACTGCATAATAAATCATCATCCGATGCTTGTGTATATTCATGCGCATCAACAAAATCAAGTGTTAACTTATTATTTTTTTTCCATTCATATAATGTTTTTATTGCATCTTCATCTCCAGTCCAATCTCCAGCAATATATGTTTTAGTTCTATATTCCATTTTATTCTCCTTTATATTTTTTTAATTTATTTTTTAATTATAGAAAGCAAATCTTTTATTGAATTAACAGTATAGAAATCACTTGTTTTAAGAGGAAACTCAATTGAAAATGAAAAACGGGAATCATGAACCAATTGTTCCTTTAAGTGTTTGAGTTCATTTTCGAATTCATTAGCAATTTTGTTTTCTAAATAAAGCCACGGCGATAAAGTTTGTTTTAACTTACCAGTATTAATGAATATAAAAATTTTAGACGACTTTATGGTATCAATTAACGAATCAGCCAAAATCATATTAAAAGTTGACGCAGATTGTCGTACTTTATCGTAAGAAAGTTTCCCATTATCCTTGCTATTAATTTCATCAAATTCAACTTGAGAATCATCAATGCTTTTCCAAAAAAAGGAATCAATAAAAACCTTGTAACTATTATTCATTAATACATTAGCTACATATGTTGCAATCTCTTCGTCATCATGCGAATAAGAGATAAAAATATCACAGTCCTTTACTATTGGGACAATAGATTTTCTAATTTTTTCCATAGGCATTTTGCTTGAAGATTTGAGTGCTTCATCAATTTTCATATTTAAATTATTATTTAAACATTTAAATGCACAGCCATCATAACTATCCTGAATTTCACTTTTGGTTATTTTTAAAACTATTTTTTTCATTACATAATTCCCCATGATTTATAAGCCTGATCATTATAGTAATTTAATGATGTTGCTGGATAATTATTATCAACAACTGAAAATTGAGAAATAGCAGCAAAAATTGGTTCTTTTTTAAAAGGAACATGAATACATTTTGCCAACTTATTATTAATATACTTTAAAAGATTTTTACACCACGCCGATGAAAGAAGTGAAGGGTCTTTAATCTTTTTATAGCCGACATAAACTACAATAATAGGAAGTTTATATGTTACGACAGCTAGTTCAATTTCATAATTCAACATTCCTCTATTGAAACTTGTATCATTAGAAATAATAACTAAAAAGTTTTTAGAATTCTTCATTCTGTCTTTAAGTCGTTGTTTAAGTGTTTCTTCAGAACTTGAATCTCTAACCTGGTATGTTTTGCTATGACTATCACTAAAAGTAAATTCAATATCACTATTTTCTTTCCATGCCTTCAATAATTGAAAGTATTTTTGGTCACTTTTTGTGGGGTCAACTTCATTATTTCCATCGAAAGCTACGTATGTTCCATTTCTATAATCACTCATTTTCATTCTCCTTTTTCAAAAGTTCTTAATCTTTCAAAATTAATCTTATTTCTTATTTTTGGTAGCAAAACAATATTAAGAGATGCTGGATCTGAAAAAGATACTTTAGATAATTTAAAGGTTGAAATCATTGCCTCTAGTGCATCTTGATATGAAATACTTGTTCCATCAATCCTTGTTATTCCAGTGCCACATAGTGGTAAATATAATTTTTTTAAATTATAAATTCCATTAAGTTCATTCCACATTCTAAGCAAACAGCATACATATTCTTCACTTGAAATATTGCTATTATCATTTTCATCAAAACTACTAAAAGCAACTAAAGCGTATCTCCCTTGGTATATAATCGTTGTTCCTAATTCATATTTTGTCGTACGCCCGCCATTTATTCTGTTACAATTTTCTTTTTTTATTCTTTTCTTTTTACTTAATAAACAATTATCTATTTCTTTTTCAAAAGCTCTAACATCATTTATATGCTTATCTATAAATATTCCATTTCTAGAATTATGTGCTATTATTTTATCATCAACAATAACATCAAAATATTCATTAAAATTTACCGTTTCAATACCATCATTAAAGTCTTCCAAATTTCCAAATAATATATTAACATTGGTGTTATTAATCGTTAATGTTATTGAATCGGATTTTTTCGCTTTTGAATACATAATCAAATAAGAGAACACTATTGCAACAATACATAAACTAAAACAAATTATTGGGATATACCAAGGGAGTAAAAATGAACCTATAATAGTAATTACAAACGAAAATATTGTTTCAATAATACCTAATGGTTTAAGAAAACGCTCAAGTAGATTTTTATCAAAAAATTTAATATTCATAATTCCCTCGTATAATTAATTAAAAAAAATTTTATATCTTATTAATTTCTTTCTTAATTTTGTCATTGTGTTGGGTGCTATATCTGCTACTTTTCTTAGATCAGCTTTACTCTTTTTTTGTCTGCTAGTAGTTTCCATCTAATATGTGTTGAGTTACCTATTTTAATACAATTACGCACCCTTGCAAAAAATCACGCACCCTAAGGTCAAATCACGCACCCCTGACTAGTTTTACGCACCCCTAGTCATTATCTGATAAGAATAGAATCAGCAAATGATGTCGCATAGAAATCAACCTCAAGAAAATATAGATTTTCTTGGTAATCTAAAGATTCAAAAACCTCAAAAACCAATGTGAATTCATATAATCCTATTTGGTTAATTTCTAATCCTATCCATGAATAGTCATCAATTGGTTTTATACTTTTGAAATCAGTATATCCAAAATAACCACTAACATTTTCTTTTGCGTGATCATTTTCTAAGTAAAAGTCGTTTTTGTTATCTAGTGTATGATCATTACCAGTTGCTGTCTTCTCTATAGTGATGTTAAGTATCAAGTATTTTTTTCCTGAACTAGCTTGCATCAAGATTTCCTCGTGATTAGGATTTTGAATTACAACTTCACTTGAGTAAGTAGCATTAGTTACCTTTAATAAAATAGTATTGTCCTTAAATGAAATATTGTCTCCTATATTAGCAAACGCATCAAGAGGAATTATTGGTTGATAAAACGCATAAACATTGAATACTTTATTTTCTTCATAAGCGTAAAAATATAAATCCCTTAATTTAGTAGCTTTTTTACCTTTTTCTGAAGTCCAATATAAAAATTTATATCCTTCTTTAATTGGCTCATCGTCGGGCAATTCAATTATTTGACCTGGACCAACACTAATAGGATTCATCAATGTTTCTTGAGAACCTCCATCTAAATCAAATTGAACTGTGTATGGAGATGTATTTGATCTTAAAACAAGAAAAATGTTTTTTTGTACTCTTCTTAAGCCATCATCAATTGATAGAACCATTGTTTTATTACTATTTAGAAATTCCTCATTAAGCACAAATGACAATTCAACAACAGTTAAAATTCCATTTTTCATATATGGATAGAAGGGTTCAAATGTATCTGGATTCGCTTCAATAGTTCTTCCTTCTTCACTAGTAGCATTATCTATGATACCAATAACATAATCCCCAGCAAAGCTAAGGGTTTCTTCTATAACGTTTATATCTCCACCTACCACACCCGATGCCATTGCGGACACAGTAGCTTTCGCCAAACTCTCAATAAAGACTGACATTGGTGAACCTGCATATTTATCAACAAGTCTTAGTTCAAACATTTCAGGTCGGATTACTTGTTGATTTACGTTAAAATCTGTATTCCATTGTTCGATTCTTAGTTGAAGATTTAAAGTGTAGATATCATTTTCTTCTATAGCGTTTATTCCTACGACCTTAATATATATTTCATCAGCAAACTCAACTTCTTCATATAAATACACGTTTTCTTTGTTTTCAGATCTTTCAGAAGGTTGATTATCTTGATGATTTACAATAGATAGGATTATTGCAATTCCAATTCCTCCAAAAAGTAATATACCCAAAAAAATTCTTATTGAAAGAGAAACCTTTATAGTAAAAGTGTCCCATACTTCTGCTATCTTTTTAATAATTTTCATAAATCATCACCCTTCCATTAAATAAATATTATACTTTCCTTTTTAACTCAAAACATATACTTATATATTATCAAAATAATGGTCTATCCATATTCATAGCTTATTTATTCGCTATCCTCCTCACTAAATTCATCTGGCAATCCAAAGAAATCACAAAGAACTAAGTAAGCAGCATATCTTTTAGCTTCTTTCTTTGACGTTGCATATGCAGTGTGCTTCATTGCCCAGCTTCTTACATAACAGGTACATTCCCACATCAATCTTCCATCACGCATTAACACTTGTTCATCTGGTTGGTCGTATTCAGGAATGGAACATCTACCTTTTTCTGCTAGTTCTTTTAAGGTAGTTACTGCGTTGTTTAACTGAAACTTTGATGGTCTTGGTTCTTCTGTGTCGACATCTGCTAGGAAGTCTTCTATACGAAGTATAACTTCAACCATGTTTTGAAGTTCATCAGGATTCCAATCGCTATCAATAGCAGCTGCTCCAAGTATAGCTTCAAAGAGATCAGCTTTTACTTTGGTGAGATTATCTTTAAACTTTGGATTTTCTAGGTCTGTATCACCTAAATACATAAACTTGAATAGTCCTAGTTTATCAATTCTTTTTGCGAGTGTTTCATTTGATACTATTTGTTTCTTTAATTCTGTAAAATCAGCTTCATTTTTGTGAGCTACGATGCAGTACTCATCAAGGTCATTCTCTTCATCATAGTAATCCGATTGAGATTTCACAAATCCAAATCTATCAGCGATCACTTTTGTTACATAAAAATCCAGAATTTTGTCGCCTAGAAATTCCAGAACTTCATTGTTTTCACCACCATGTTGTGATGAGTAAGAGCTACGAGTGAAAGCTTGTAAAAGCAAGTCTTCATTATTAAACCAGTAGCCAATTTTCTTTTGCACATCATCTAAATGTTCCATTAAATCTTGTGTTTTCATTTTTATTCCTCCATTTTATTTTATTGTCCGAGAGGAAACAAAAAAGACCTATGGCCGATAAGGATACCCACTCCTAGCAGTAAGTAGAGTAAACCCATTTGCTTAAGTCTTAATTAAATCAAAATAATATTTGTAAGTTTATATATCTAACCTTTCCCACTCGCATAGAGAAGCTTAAATAAATACCGTTACGCTGTTACTTTGAGGAAACTAATCCTTCCATCGGACACAATTATTCTACCATATAAACTTGGTTTTGTCTATAGCCAAAAAAAAGAACCTGCTTAGAGGTTCAATCTTATATTGTTATTTCTATCCCGCTTGTAAACTTAAAGGTTATGGTTTTATCTCTGTTAACAATTGCCTTTTCAATCATTATCATCCACACATCATTTGACCATTCAGGCAGGTAAGTATCTGCCTTTTTTATTTCCTCAAGATAAGCCTTCATCTTAATTTCCTGTGATTGTTTGTAGGCTCTTTTTTCTAATGCTTTATCTAAGGAGTTTTTATTTGATTCATACTCAGCTGAAAACTCTTCATACTTCCTTGCAAACTCAGCTTGATCCTGTGCTGTTTTGGTGTTTTCTTTTATCAACTTTTCTACCAAGCCACTTATAACTGCCATCCTGTTTTGAAGGTCTATAATCTTAGCGTCCTGTTCTGAAGTGTCTGATAGAACTTGGATAATCTCTTTTATATCTTCTATTATTCTTTCCTTGCCCTTCATCACTTGGTTATATGCGATTACAAATTTTTCTTTAATCTTGTCTTCAGTTAATGCAGGAGTTTGACACTTGTCCTGGTTCTTGTTGTACTTGCAATTGCATTGATAAACCGTCCTAGCGTACTTGCTTGTTGAATGCCATATCTTTCTGCCATAGAACCCTCCGCAATCAGCACAGACTAATTTTGAGCTAAACACACTGCTTCCTGAATATGATGCACCAATCTTATCTCTTCTTAGTAATTCTGCCTGAACTATCTCCCATTCTTCTTTATCAATAATTGCAGGGTGACTGTTCTCTACATAATACTGCGGAAGGTGACCTTGATTCTTTTCTACTTTATGCTCTAAGTAGTCCTTCGTATAGGTCTTTTGAAGTAAGGCATCACCTTTATACTTTTCATTTCTTAAAATTGAATTGACGGTGTTTTTGGTCCATTTATATGACCTTCCACTTGGTGTTGGTATATTTCTTTCTTTTAGATATTCTGCAATTCCTGTGCAGGTTTTTCCTTCCCTTAAAAATAAGTGATAGATTTTTCTAACTAAAATTGCTTCATCCTCAACAACTATAATCTTGTCATTTTCTTTTGCATAACCTAGCATGTTGCTATAAGCCCAGCTGACTCTTCCTTCTTTCATTCCCCAGCGTTTACCAATTGTTACGTTTTGAGAAATACTTCTGCTTTCTTCTTGTGCCATACTTGCCATAATTGTAAGCAGGAATTCAGTCTTCTCATCAAGTGACCATAGGTTTTCCTTTTCAAAATAAACCTCGATCCCTTTGGCTTTTAGCTTTCTAGTATAGAAAATTGTGTCTAGCGTGTTTCTGGCAAAGCGTGATATTGATTTGGTTATGATAAGGTCTATCTTTCCTTCAAGTGCATCCTTAATCATCTCGTTAAAGCTTTCTCTTCTTTTGGTACTTGTTCCAGAAATACCATCATCGGCATAGACCTTAACATACTCCCACTCAGGTTTTCTTTGGATAAATTCCGTATAATGTTTTACTTGAGCTTCGTAGCTTGTTGCTTGCTCTTCATCATCTGTTGAAACACGAGCGTATGCTGCTACTTTTCTTCTACTTAGCTCATTTAGTGGCGAGAGTGTAGATGGATTAATTGTTGATGGAATAATTCTAACTTTTGCCATTAATGATTCCCCTTTCTATATTTTTTGAGTGCATTTTGTCTTGCTTGTTCTTTCATTTCAGGTGTCCATGATTTACTTCTTGATCGGTCTTCCCAACAAATCTCTCCAGTCTTTCCATTTTTGAAATGATAAACTAACCTGTTCTCATTAAATGCCTCTATGTAATCAATTCTGTCTTGGACCAAATCATCAGTTAATTCATCAACTCCAAGAACCTGTGAGGTTATTTCATTCAACGTTTCTTCTGGTATAGCTTTAGATTCACATTCGCTTTTTCCTAAAGTATCATAAGTAGTGCAAACCCATATTTTATGGTTGCTTCTCGTACCTCTTCTAAAATTAGCACCACAAACTCTACACTTAACTAATCTTGTATAACGTTTTTTTACCAAGCTGATACCTTTATTATTTGATAATTCACATCTTTGTTTTCTTAACTCTTGAGCCATTTGATACTCTTCAAGTGAAATAATAGGTTCATGGTTATTATCAATAACATACATATCCTTTTCACCTTTATTCCTTTTGGTTTTCTTTGAAAGATAATCTTCTCTATAAGTCTTTTGAAGTACTAAGTTGCCTGTGTAGTTGTAATTCGTTATTATGTTTAGAATTGTTGATTTGTTCCATTTACCTCCTCTTAAGGCTTTTACACCTTCATTGTTTAGGATGTTGGCAATCATCTGTATTCCGTATCCATCAAGGTACATCGTAAATATCCTTCTTACAAGTTCTGCTTGCTCTGGCACAACTACAAGGTTTTTATTAACTATTTTATAGCCATGCATGTCTTTTGCACCCCAGAGAATACCTTTTTCAAAATCTTTTTTAATTTTCCACTTTATGTTTTCTGAGTTTGACCTTGCTTCCTCCTGTGCAAATGAAGCTAAAAATGTTAATACCATCTCACCTTCAGCACTCAATGTATGCAGGTTCTGTTCCTCAAAAAATACATCGACTCCTATAGTTTTTAATTCTCTAACTGTCTTTAGCATCGTGAATGTGTTTCTTGCAAATCTTGATATGGACTTAACAATCACCATATCTATTTTACCTGCCTTACAATCGCCAATTAGCCTTTGAAACTCTTCTCTTGTATCTTTTGTTCCAGTCAACGCTTCATCTGCATAAATCCCAGCAAATTCCCAGCCTGCTTGCTCTGATATCATCTTGTTGTAATAACTAACCTGAGCGGCTAAGGAATGAAGCATGGCGTCTTTACCAGTTGATACTCTTGCATATGCTGCTACCCTAGTTTTCTTTTGTAACTTTGGTAGAACTTCTATCTTGGTTATCCGTTTCTGATCCATTTTTGACCTCCTTATTCGGTAGTATATATATCACTCTAAAACGATTATTTATCAAGTCATTTGTCCGATAAAGACTATCTTTTTTGATACAGTATTTACTCGCCAAAACAGACTCAGCTTTTAGAAAATCAGCATCGTTTAATATCCCTTTATTCTTCATTGCAATTAGGTGAACAAGCGATGAATGGAACTGTTCTATATTTTTTGTAATCATTGCTCATTACCTCTTTTCGCTCTACTTTTAACATAACAAGAGATACTACAATAAATTCTTTTGCTATTTCCATATGCCTCAAATTCAGAGTTGCAAATTGGACACGTGTAAGTATAAAAGGATTTTCTTGCTACTTCATCTCTATGCGAATTCCACCATGTCATTCTGCATTTATCAGAGCAAAATTGACGCTTCTTTTTTCCAGGCGTTTGTTTGACTCTATTTCCACAGTTCTTGCAAGTTCCATATAAATCTGGATCATTATATTTTGCTGTACATACACTTCTAACCGCACTAGGCGTAATTGATAATTCTTTGGCTATTGCTTTATAACCATTACCTAAATTCCTTAATTCTAATATTTTATTTTTGAGTTCGTTTTTCAAATCATCTACCTCCTCATAAGTCAAATGGGAAGTCGAGACGATTTTGCCAAAAGAAAACAAAAAAAGCCTACCAGACAACTCCGATAGGCATTATGTTTTATTAAGTTCTTCTATTTTGTAAGTTGCTTAATAACCTGATTAGTACCTGTTGCAGCTAGTCCTGAAGCCGCACCAACAATAATGGCTACAAACACATTATCAGTATTTAATACACCTGGTATAAAGTAAAAGCTTACTATGCCACATATGATTCCAAGAACTGCAGCAACAAGTGGAATTAATCTTAGAAACTTCTCGTTGCTGTTTGTTGCTTTCTTGATAATATCAATGATCACATAGACTATCGATGTAATTACTGGAATAGTTATAAATGTATAATCCATACTTTTTTTCCTCCTTTTATTTATGAGCTTGTTTGTTGAGATGAACTTCAATTTCTGAAATTGCAGAAGTCACTGGCCCATCACAACCTTGTTCTTTTAAACCTTTTAAACACGCTAGAACACCATGAATAAGAATTACTTGTTCCTGTTTGATTTCCTTAATGTCCTCATCTTGTTTGTTTTGTTTCAAATACCATCTATAGCCTGAAAAAAAGACACCTGAAATAATTCCAAGTGCCGTAATAATGGAGGCGATAGTGAGTATAAGTTCTTTTATATCCATTGGAATAATCCTCCTTTAATTAGTCATTTGTGTTCTTTACTTCTTCTTTAACTTCTGTCTTTTCATCGGTTTGTTGATCAGTTGGCTGTTTTGGTTTCTCCCCAAACAAAGCCTCTAAATCAACAACCACCTCTGCAGACATTTCTAAATATTTTGGCATAATTTTATCCTCCTTTTATTGTAGTGATACTGTTAGTGCACCTGCCCTAAAGATTGGAATGTACCCAGATGGAACGGTAATCGATGTACTCAATGCACCCCACATAATTGGAGTTGTTGAACTCTTAGATGTAAAAATACCAAAATGAGTAATTGTTCCCCAACTTGCTAATGCTTCTGGAAAGAAAATAATACTGTTAGTGTTACTAATACTTCCTCCACTTGCAGCTTCCATTAGCATGGTGTTTGACTGATTGTAGTTTCCAATTAGAACTTTAGCATAGCCATTTGCTTCTGATGGTTCAGTAAAGTTGTCACCTGTTGCTGTAGGTGTAGTTGTTGAAAGTCCAATATAGCAAGTTGATGCTAAACTGATCTGGTTTGTCCTTCCAAAAAATGCATTTAAAATTGAGTTTGCTGTTGCGTTTGTAATCATGATTTTATCCTCCTAAATTTCATATTTTATTAATCGTGATGCTGTTGTGTCTGTTGCACTTGTAAATTGCAGATCAAAGACTAGACTAATTAAGTTAGTGTTGGTAGTATAACCCGAATATAATTTACCCCTAACTAAGTAGTCATTATTACCATTAGGACCATAGGTGTTTGTCCCAAAGTATGTTGTCGCTGATGAAGTTCCTAACTTTGAAGGCAAACAAATAAATGGATTGTTATCATCCCAACCAAGAGCCTGAACACCTCGCCAGTTTGAACTAGTTGTAACGTTCTTATAGTAAGAAAGCTGTGATTTATTAATAGTTCCATTCTTATATGTTTCGATATCCCTTGATGTATAATATGCACCTGTTACGTCAGGCATCCAAAGTGCATCATTACCAACAAAGTCCTCAATCCCACGATATTTCATTCGGTTATTCGCTGTTAAGTAACCAGTTAATGCTTCAATTGTGTTTGTTGCACCAGTTGCTTGGTTGTAACTTGAATAACCATTTAAAATGTTTGTTGCTCGCTTGTTAGCAAATTCTATAAGCCAAAGAAAAGTTAGAATGGTATGTTCATAGTTTCCATAAGGCTTATATCCCACACCATTTGCTTTCGCATAAGCTGTCCATTGCAATGGTGTATGGCTTTGACTCATAGACTTACCAGTTTTAGAGACCATCATATTATTTTCTTGATGTGATAAATATTTACCAACAAGAAACGCATCTGATTTATACCAATTTCCAGAACCCTTTTTATATCTAGCCACAGCTATATCCGTAATATTGTCTTCCTCATCTGTTCCGATTCGCCACCACATTTCAGGAATTGAGATAAACATGCTATCTTCAACATTAACTTCAGTCATTTCGTTATAAGGAAACTCATCGTCAAAGTCACTTGAAACTATACCAGTTGATGTATTAATGGCATATGTTTTACCAACCGAATCATCTGTTCTTGTTAAAGCTATCGCCGAGTCATACATTCCGCTTACACCGAATATCTTTGTTGTTATAACTTCATTACTTGTAAAATCACCATAATCTGTATGAACTACAACCATAAAATTGTTTATAGAACCTTCTGTTACTGAAGTATCGGAATAATCAATTAGAACATCCTCAGTTGATAGAGCATCGTGGTCTATAGTCTTTTCTAACACCTCATCCACATACAAATCAATTGATGATATTCCTGGTTGAACGTTGGTTACTACAATTCCCCCTTCAGACTGCATAATAAAAGGATTATTGTAATACTCTTTTTCTACAGCTTCACTGTTTCTAAACCCCTCACCCGTTGCAATAACCTTTATTCTATGAAGTCCATAGGTTCTTATGTATTGTTTTAAATCTAAATTAATAGCCATTAAATGCCCTCCTTTTCTTCGTAAGTTAAAACATCATTAAGATAGATATGATGCGTAACGTTTGCTGATCTTCTTTGCATGTAATCTATATTTGATAATTTCAAAACATAATCATCATTCAGTACAACTTTGTCACTTGAGATAGGTAATACTTTATCAATAAAATCTACTTGAAACTGAAACATATCCCATCCACTATGAGCACTACCATCTTTTCGATATTTAACGTCATAAAAGTTTGTGCCTGTAGGAGCATCAAGTATTAGTTCTTTTGGTGTAGTTGCAGTTTGACCTTTTGCATCCAACAACACTCCAGTATCAACGTTTGCACTTAAAGATAATGCAACATTCATTTGTCCGACAAGGCCAAAGTCGTAGTTAGATTCCGAACTTTGCATCCATAAAAACCTTATAATCTTTGGGCTTTCAGTATTTACAATCTTAATTCTTGCAATGGCAAAGCTGCTATTTATTCCTATGTTTGTCGGTTTATAATAACCATCTGAATCTCTAATAAAGGTATAAGTTGTTCCAAGTGGCTCAACACTAACAAAAATAGGATCTTCTTCTTTTACCTCTTCATGAAATAATTCATCGTTGTCATAAAATAAAAGCTTTTGAGAATATATCGGAAATGATGTAATAAGCTTAAATTCATGGTCGATAAATCTTACTTGTTGCTTTTTCAGTTGTGGTTCTTCATCAGCGACTACTTCGATTTTCACATTGGCATCCATTGATTCAAAAGATATCTCACCTGTATACATCGAGTAATAGTAATCGTCAGTTAGCTCATATTCATCAGATCCATTTTTCTTTTTATACACATTGATGATTACTGGTAGCCAATATCCAAAGGCACTTTTTATATTAATCTTATATTTTAATCCATCACTTATCTTTGTGGTTGTATCTGTTGTCGAGATGTGTTCGTCAAGTACTTTATTAATAGAGTAAATAGAGAATCTTATTGAACCACTTTTACCTGATTCATTCATTAATGGATTTACACAAGTCGCCTGTATTAAGTAATCATTCTCTGCTTCAAACTTACCAATTAAACTAAACGTTGTAGCAGTTTGATAGAACGCCACATCCTCACCAGAGTAAATGTTAAATCCTTTGTTGAAGTTACCATTTGTGGTTGGATTTGTTATTGTAATTGTGTCACTACTTCTTGCTATGGAAGGAGTATTAAGAGTTGGCATATCTCTTGCACCTTCAAACGTTCCTTCAATTCCAGCAACAATTACACCCTGTGCTATATTCTCTGGTATAAATGTTTCTGGTTTAAGAATTAAAACTCTGTCATATAGTTCATCATCGGGTACAACGACCAGTTGATCGCCTTCTGCAAAGTTTAATTCAATAGTTCCTTCTGTAAGGTTACCTAATGAAAATTGTTTTTTAGTGCCATCTTCACCATCAAATGATACCGTTGAAATGTCACTATAAACTACATCTTCACCATGCTTATTTTTAAGTATTATATTTGTCTTTCTCATTGGTTACCTCCTATCCTAAATTTAAGTTCATATCTTCTTGCTCACCTTCATAGACTTGATAAATTTCCAATACTTCATTAATCAGTACTGGATTAAGCCATGAAGACGAATCAAATTCAATAAAGGACTCAATGCTTGCCTGAATTAAGGTGTTCACACTAAATGAGTTAAAATCAACTTTAACTAAGCTCGCATTGATTGAGTCCTGAAATGCAAATTCATCAATGTTCATTGTATCTTCTGCTAATCTCAAACTCGGCTCAGCTTGAAACAACTCATTTTCAATATGTTTAATTTCTACACTAAAAGGTGATATAGCATTTATTAATGCATCAGCAAATAACTGTGATAAATAATCAGTGATAAGCACGTCACCTTCGTAATGCAGGACATCAAGATTAAATTGACCTCCGCTAAAATATGATCCTATTGCACTTAGCATTTTGTCATCTAAGTAACCCATTAGAGTTGCACCTTTAACTACTAACTCGTTGTGTCCTGTAGCACTTAGAATGGTAGGTTCGTTTGCTGTTACTTCCGAATGTATATTTAACTTATGCAAAAAGTAATGGGCTGCTTGTCTAATCAGTTTAATTTCAGCCTCAGAACTTTCTATTGTTAATGTACTTGATGTTTTTTCATTTGGTAGTATTCTTGCCTCTTTTACAACAACACTTCCTTCATCACTTAATGCGTGTGCAATAAATGAGTCCATTATCAGTCTTTCAAATGCCACACTTTCAGCTGTTATCACATAAATATGATTTATTTCAGCTTCTGGAAGGATACCTGCTGGCTTTGAATGAGCACTTGAGTTTATGCTAGCTTTTGCTGGAACATTGGATACTGTTCTTCTAGCCAATGCTCTACTCATTGTTGTTCTTTGAATTCTCAAAACCGCTGAAACTATCGAATATAGGTCTCTTCCTGTGATGGTTTCCATCTCACCAAATGTTGCACTTTCTGCTGATGAATAGCTCTGTATTAAGCGTGGCCTTGCGATTTCTACTTTTGCTGATTCATAAATACTATTTAATACATCAACATATAAAGCGAGCGGTTCTAATTTTCTTAGTTCAGCCGTTTGGCTAGTTGTCGAAATAATCTCAGTTAGCATATTAATTATGTCTGGTAAGATCAGTGTTGCTTCGTTTATGTTCTCAACACTCAAGTCTATTTTTAGTATGCTTTTATTATTGTTAACTACTAACTTTGCGTTTTGGCTAATGTTTGAATATACGTAGGCATATAGATTTCTATATAACTCTTCAAGTAACAATGATGCTGATGCCGACATTCTAAATCTCTCATTAATAGCTAAAGTTTGTGCAGCATTTTTAAGGCTTATCAATGCATCGTTTGTGTGTTTATTTTTACTATTAACATTAAACTCTATTGGTTCAATGTATGAAAGTGCACTATTCGATACAGTGTTATTTATTAAATCGACATTCAAAATCGCTGAGTCTAGACTTACAAATTCAACCTGCGATGTATCTAAAACAAAAGTAAAAGCAACATTTGGTTCTGCAAATGAAGCTTCATTTTTAAAGATACTTATAAGTAGATTAAGCTTTCTGGCAATTTCAAGAATGTATGATCCAAAGAAAGTGTCAGGATTACTTGTTGTGCTTGCACCCCTAAAATCCAATCGTCCAACATAACCCTCATAAGCCTTGTTGAAGGTCCACTTCCATGTTGTTGGAACATGCACTTCGATATTGTGCCTTACTGAGTTAAAGATTTGAGCAGTTAAGGTGGGATAATAACCACTTAATAACACTCCGCTATATGTTGTATATTTATCATCCCAACTAAGACTCATAGCATTTAAGGTCTGATATAACTTATTGCATAGTGAGTTCCAAACAGCAGCTTTAAACTCAGCTGTATACCCTTTATTGTTAATGGCATAGTAGGCTTTAATGGTATCATCGTCTTTACTCCAGTTCCATGCCTCAAATGAAGTAGGTAAATTTAGATTTTTCATATAAACCACCAATTATCCAAACTTTGCAATAGCTGCACCAGTGTAAATATTCTTCATTTCTGTATCCTTGACTACATAAGCTGTGTTGTCACTGAAGCGAAAGAAAATACCGTTATAGCCTAGCATCGGAGTGAAGTTTCCACTTTCATCAGCAGGTTCAGAGTTTCCAATCCAAAGCCCGTCAGTAAACTTTTTAACAAGTCCAAAATCAGTAAATGCACCACTTCCAGAGCCAAGTTGAATATACGGATAGTCCTCACCTTCTGTTGTGTAGCCAAGTCTTAATTTGATATCGTTTGTACTATTGAAAACCTCAAAGCCGCTTGATGTCATTTGCGAGTATCCATCACTATTTTCAATATCCCCTGCATAATATCTACCGCCATAAATAGTAGACTGCCCTGACATATGTACATCCCCGTTTTCATCTACTATAAACTTATTGTTGATATTAATTTTCCCTGCATCAACCTCAATTGAGCCACTAAATTTATAACTTCCAGCAATTGGATCAAAGTAAAGCCTGTCTCTAAAGATATAGTCTTCATCCATTGCCTGCATTCTAAACTCATCGGAATTCATAATCACTTTAGCTTTCTGGTCTTCTCTTACTACCGTTAAACCATCATCAGGAGATATTTTTACACCGTAGTAACTTTTATTACTTTCTATGGAGTCTTGCTTTAATGAAACAAGATCTGCTTCGATCGTGGCTTCTGCTACACCTACCTCAAGGTCATAATCTTTGCTTATAAATGGCTTGCTTGTGATTCCAATAAGTCTTACATTTTCATTAATACCCAACCTATCAAACTTAAGATGTAACTCATCACCAACCACAAGATTGGTAGTCGGTCTTACTGTAATTGAATAAGAAGGAACTAATAAACCTGCTTTTTCTGTTTTGCTTATTGAAACTACATTTTTATCAATTAGGTCTATAGGATTTGAACTACCTCTATGACTAAACATATTTACATAGAAACCTGTAAACTCCACATCGCAGCCTATGATGTTAGCGATTTTAAGAATCATGCTTCGTACAGTACTTTCTTCTTTGATTGGAATTTCAAAATCAGCAGTAATATCACTTATCCCAGCATAAAAGCCAGTGTCTTTAAGTAGTAAAGTTAGTATCTCTTTTACTGTTCCAATTCCCCAAAAATAACTCCTTGAAAAACCGCTCAATCGATAAGAAACATGTTCACAGCTAAACTTAATTTTATATAGTCCCTTGCTTAGTGATTTTTGAATTGACACCACATCATAGTACTCATTGTTATATAGAATTGTATAATCACTACCATTTACTAAGGTTTCCAATTCATCAGTTATCAGCGTTTCAAAGTTTAAGGTTAGCACCCCTGATAGTGTTTCTTTTTTCGTGCAGGTTAGTATTTTCTCAATGTTAGTAAGAAAGACTCCACTTCTAGTGAATAGTTCAAATGCCATATTTATACCCCCATTGCACGTTTTAAGGATGCTGTTTTTAAACTTTGAATTCTACTTGTTGCTTCACTGATTAATTCACCATCCAGATATAACGGAACAGTGACTTCTATTGGTGATATCATTTCTTCATTTCTTTGAGGTGTGCCAGCACTAAAATCACCATTCATAGACTTTGCATCAATGGTTAGAGTCTTAATTGCATCTTGAAGGCTGTTTCTTGTTCCTTTAGTATCAACATTTGCTTCAACATTGATAGATGATTTAGTAGTTAGATTATTCATGATATCGTTGATGTTTTCTGTTAAATCTTCTGCTGCTTTAATTGGTGCTTCGTCAGTTTCAATACCACTACCTAAACCTTGCATCAACATGCTACCAACCCATGCCATTTTTCTTGAAGGTGATTTAATTCCAAAGAAATCAGTGATCCCCTTCCATAGGCTGCTAGCCCATCCAGAAACTTTATCTTTAATCCAACCAGCTAATGATTGAATACCATCCCATAAACCTTTTACTAGATTTTTACCCACTTCAGACATACCGCTTGTTAATGAAGAAAAAGCAGTAATGATACTTGTAATTATTTGCGGGATATTTTGTGTAATACTCTTAATAATCTCAGGTAGGTTTTGAATGATGGCTGAAAATAGCATTATTCCAATTCCCATGAATTTATCAATATTACCTGTTAAAGCATTCAATATACCTGTTATAATTTGCGGAATTGCTCCTACAATCATCATAATTATTTGAGGCAATTCTTGAATTAAGCTGATAAAAAGATTTATACCAGCTTCAATGATCAGAGGTATTGCTTCAAAGATCGCATTAATAATTCCATCTATGATTTGTGGTATTGCTACAACTATTGCTGTAATAATTTCAGGTAGTGCATCAACCAATGAAGTCAATAATTCAATGCCTACATTAATGATTTCTGGAATTGATGATAATAAGAAATTCACAAGTGCAAGTATTAATCCTGGCAAGGCCTGTATCAGTATAGGTACAGCTGCTAAAATTCCCTCCGCTAAGCCTTTTACTAATTGAAGTGCAGCATCTAAAATCAAATGTAAATTGTTAATTAGTGTATCTACAACGGTGATTAAAGTTTTAACAATTGCAGGTATGAGTTCTGGTAATGCAGCGATAATTCCATTTGCAAGAGTAACCACCATTTCAATGGCTGCCGATAAGATATCTGGAAGGCTATCAAGTATTCCATTTACCAAAGTCATTATCACTTCAATTCCTGCTTTTGTAATCTTTGGTAGTGCTTTAAGTAATCCTTGTAATAAAGTGAACACTAATTTACTAACCGCATTTAGAATAAGCGAGAGGTTATTAACTATGGCTTTTGCAAATCCAGAAACGAGTGAACCAGCCATTCCCATTATTGTTGGCAGAAAATCAAAGATTGTCTTTGTCATTTGTTCTATCGCCAAACTTACAGCTTCACCTACTTTACTAAAGTCGCCATTAGACTCATTGATTGTAGTTCCAAGAATTGCGAAAGCCTCCGTAATACCAGCAGACAGATCGCTAATAGTTGGTAAAAATACACCTTGAATGGACCTCTTTGTACTTTGAATTGCTTTTTCTAAATCGTTATATTTTACTTCATTAATTTTTTCAAGAGTATCACCCACATCAAGTGTTGCATCTTTCATGCCAGATAAAACAGGTAGTACGCTTGCTTCTAAGTCCTTATATTTTGAGCCAAACAAAGATACCGCTATTTCGTTTTTCATCAATGGATCGTTGACACTTTCAAGTGCCTTCATTACTGCATAAAAAGCATCCTTAGCTGTTTGTCCACCAGCTGCAAATGCCTCTCGCATAATATCTGCATCCATTTTCAAATAAAAGAACGCATCTTTTGTTGTTGTGCTATCTTCTTTTACTCGGTTATTAAACTCTTTAACTGCATCACCGACTTTTTTAAGACTGAATACTCCAGCATCGGAACCGTTGATTAAGCTTGTTAGAAACTCATCAGATGATAATCCTAATGCAGAATATTGAGCAGAGAATTCATTTAGAATACTTATTAAATCACCATTTTTGTCTGCACCCTTTTGTGCTCCATATGCGATTAAGTTGTAAGCTTCTTCAGATGTAATACCGAAGTTTTTCATTAGTGAAGACACTGCTTGTGCTGATTCTTTTAAGTCATAGCCAAATGTATCACGCAGTGCAAACCCCGATTCCGTAGCTTTTTGAAGTTCCTCACCCATCAATCCAGTTGCACGACTTACAGCAGATAATCCATTAGCTACATCTTCTAGGCTATCTCCAAAATTACGTTTATAAACACTTTGTGCGATTACACCAAGTTGCTCTAACTCTTCTTCACTAGCACCTGTAGATGCTGCGATTTGATTAATTGCCTTGTTGTATTCATCACCTAATTTTACAAGTTGAACACCCGCTGCAATAGATGCTGCAGTAATTGCCGCCATCGCTGCTGCAAGAGCCACTCCCATAGATTTAGCAACTCCACCAAGTTTTCCAAATTTAGAACCAGAGTCGTCTGCTTTATCTCCGCTATCTTTTAAAGAATCTCCTAAATCATCAGTTGCTTCTCTTGCGTCATCAGTTGCTTCACTATGATCTTCAAGATCACCTGTGTTTTTCTTGAGTTCCTTAGACATGTTATTAAGTTCTGCTTTAGCATTATTTAATTGAACTTTCCATGCCTTAGTTCTTTTATCATTTTCGCCAAAAGAGGTTGAAGCATTCTTTAAAGCTGATTGCAAAGCTTCTATCTTTTGCTTTTGTGCATCTATTGATTTTTGTAGCACTTCATTTCTAGCTGTTAAGGCCTGTTCTGATTTGTCTTGCTTATCAAATTGACTCTCTATCAGCTTCATCTCTGAGCCTAATACTTTAAAGGATTGATTGATTTCAACTAGCTGAGCTTTGAACTCCTTTTCGCCTTCAATACCAATTTTTAAACCAAAATTATCAGCCATATGCTTCACCTCCTTTAGATGCCCTCAGGCAGAATATCATCAATGGAATGCTCCACTTTTGGCTTTGATAAACCTATAAATTGTTTGTGACATTCCCATAAATCAAGTAAAAGACCAAAAGGCATCATCCATACTTCTTCTTGTGTAAGTTGAAGATGGACAATGCCGTAATATAAAAGACGAGTAAACAACTCTTCGTCACTTACTCGTCCAGTGCGTTTTTTGATTGATCTTCACTCTCAACGTTTCTTTTAGTTCCTTTTAATAACGCTTCTGTAATTGCGTCTTTAAAGTCTCCTAAATCATTAGGTGTTGTTAATAGTTCTACTTCATCTTCAGTCAATAATTCTTTTTCATTTCCTTTGTTTCTTAGGTTATGAATCAAGATCGGTTGATTTGCAAGTAGTGTAATTAAATACACAACTTCAGATAACGCAGTATCAAAGTTTTCACTATTTAAAAGTTTATCGCCAAGTTTATCTAATCCACCATATCTTTTAGCTATTTCCTTTGTTGCTTTAGTAGTTAGTAACAACTCAAATTCTCTACCGCCAATATTAATAGCAGTGCTTCTTTCGTCAGCCATATAATTATTCCCCCTCTTCTGGAATTCCAACATACGCTGGTTCATACACTGCATCATACCAATCATCAATGATTGACTTATTATTTGCTGATTCTGTTACTTCAGCCTTCCAGGGATGCTTGAATGATGCGTCTAGTTTGTTTCTTCTTAAAATTGTACCTTCAATAGTAGGTGTTGAGAATGTAATGCTATCACCCTTTGTAGCTAGGTTTGTTGCAGGGATATTAAACAATACTCTGTATAACCAAAAGTACTTATATTTCCCATTAGATTTCTTGGCTCTAAAACCAATAGCTACTGGATTTGCAATGTCGCTTTCACCTGAAATTAGCACCCCGTTACTATCAACTACTGCACCTACTAAGTCCGCTACAATGTCGTGACCTATATCATCTACTGAAAGTGAAATAGTACCACTCTTAAACTCTCTTACAATTTCCGCTTGTCCATCATCGGCATAAAGAGTAGCTTCATTTAATTCCACACTCAAGTCTGCTGATATTGCTTTTGCTAGTTGGCTAGGCGTACCATAAGTTTCATTGCCACTTGCATCCTCAGTAATCTTTGCATAATACAACTTATCTAATCCGATTGTTGCCATTTTTTATTCCTCCTCTATTTTATAATGGTCGGCTACATCAATTGTGAAATGGTGATACTTGGTTTCTTTTTCATAGCCGTTGTATCTTCTTTCTGTGATTGTTAAGCCATTTTTTAATAATAATTTTTCTAAACTCCTCTTTAATTTAAGGTAGTTTGATTTTGAATATAGTGATATTCTCACTTCTTCGATATCTTGCTCTGGTAAGTTATCAGCATATAACTCATATGTTGATGTTACAGGTATTAAGACGAGGTATTGATCAGGTGCTTGACCAGAAAAGATACCTGTTTCAATTGGAACATCAAGCTCAGAAAATAAAGATATGAGTCTTTCAAGTAGTATCATATTTTGTTAATTTCCTCCTCAAGTTTACCTATCATAGTATCCATACAGGCTTGTTTGGTAGTTCTAATAGCTGGCTTTAAGAAAGGTCTAGCAGGTTGATTGTGTTTTCCATACTCGATAATATTTGCTATCATCGCATTTGACTTTCCATCTTTTCTAGGTTCGCTAAACCCGATTTTAATGTTGCTATTCCCGTTCCTGTCTTGCCTTACTGAACTAACACCTAAAGAATTAACAAGCTCACCTGTTGATCTGGATTCAACCTTTGTATCACTTCCAACAACAGACTCAAGGTTGATTTTTACTTTATCAAAAACAACCTCGCCTCCACTTTGAAGAACCTTTGCTGTTATTTCATCAGTTTTGTTTCCAAGCCTTGATAGTTTCTTTAAGAACTCTTCTGGCATTTTAACAGTCGCTTTAGCCATCAGTAGGTTCCACCTTTTTTGCTAAGACTTCAATATACATCTTTTTACCTTTTACATCTTCAATTGAGAAGATTTCAAAATCACTACCATCACATACGATTATCATGCTTGTTGTTAAGTTCACATTAGGTATTTTTCTAAACCTAAATAAATCAGTAGCCGTTGTGAAAGTAGCTCTATTAGCCCACATTGAATTGCCATGTCGACCTTCTCGATAAGCTCTAATTGACGCTACTACTTCTTTGGCTTCATTCATAAACCCATCTTTATCTTTTTCCTTATTTTTAAGGATTATCTGAATAAAATCATTCATTTTCCCATAGCTCATACTTTCCACTCCCTATCAAGTCTTAAAAGTAGATTTACTGTGTTCCAGACCTGCTGCCCTGCCTGAACATTATCAGCAAAAAAACCGCCAGTTGAACCATCCCTTGATTCATAAAAATGGCTAGCTAACATAATGATTGCTTGCTTTGTTGTTGCTGGCATTTCATGAGTTGAGTAGTATGCTTCAGTAAGATGCTGGAAACTTTCTGCATAAGAAACCGCAGCAGTGATGTAACCTTCAATTAAACTATCATCTTCTGAATGCTCAATTATTAAATTTTGCTTCACTTTTTGTAATAAATCTGAAGTTGCCATCACCACTGCCTCCTTAATTATTCTTCAATAACGATTGTTATTGTTTCTGTTTTAAATCCTGATTTTCCTAAAGTAATAACTTTTGGTGTTTCTACTACTTCATCACACTTAATCCAAAGTACAAAAGATCCAGCAGGACATCCTACATTAGTTGCTTCATTAACGTCTGCTGTTGCTAAGGCATAAGTGCCATTGTAAATAACATCGATAATTGACGCTAGACCAGTTCCAATAGAAAGACCTATCCATTTATGTATTCCTTGTGCTGGATTATTTGAATCAAATGGAATCAACTCATCCACAGGAACCTTAATAGTAACTGTACTTTCATTTAAAGTAATGCTTTCAATTTTGCTGTGGTTAGCTGCAAGATCACCTGTTACAGTACTTATAGCCGCCACAGATACATTAAATAAATCTTTTGCAACAACGCCAGCATCTTTTAATTTAGTAATTAATTCATTTAAGTCATTCTTTAAAGTACCTACGTTTGCTGCACTTGATTCTTTTACATTTACCGCTTCTTTTACTCCACCGATTAATGTTTGAGTAGCAGGATTTATGGTGCAGGAACTTCCTCCTACACCACTTACCTCTGCGTTCTCACTAACAGTAAGTTTTCCGTTAATAATAATCTCACCATTAATAACGGTTTTCTCTCCGCCCTGTTCTGTATAATTTTTCACATTGTAACTCATATTAGTTACCTCCTTACGCCTTAATCTTTAAGATTTTAACAGCTTCAGGTAATACTAGTTTTCCATCTACACGTTCTTTAGCAACAAAACCAATCATTCCGTTTCCTGCAAATAATTCTTTTAATTCAGCAAATGAACGTACACCACGATCACCGATGTTGTAGTATGAGAAGTCACCAAATGCAATGACTGCTGCACCAGCTTCGATGTTTGGAACATATGCAGATGTCAATACTTCATAACCAAGTAATCGGTCAGGTTCCCCAGCTTGAAGTGCAGGTTGCCAGATGTATTGACCGTTTCCATCTTTTAGTTTTCTTAAAGTAGCGATTGTTTGATCGTTTAAGATAAACTTAGCATTCTTTCTATATGGACGTTTTAAGGCATACACAAGATTGACGATTTCATCATATGTGATAGCTGTTGAGCTTGCAGTAGTAACTGCTACTTCGCCACCGCCACTTGCTGCAAATATACCTAGTGGTTTACCTTCGCCATTACCATTTAAGAATGCATCTTCTTCAGCATTAGCTAAAGCCTTAGCAAACTGATCAATAAGATAGTTTTCTAAACCGAATGCATTATCATATAAAAGTTCTTCTGTAACCTTTACAGCCACATGTAATTTGTGAGCGTCTAAAATTACTTGATTAAAAGTTGCGTCTCCAAACGATAGAGCTTCGCCTTCTTCAATCCAAGCAGCTGCTGGTTTTGTTCCAGCAATGTTGATTTTGTGCTCACCACTAGTTTTGATGATAGTTCCTAATTTTCTTAGAATGTTCTCATCTGTTAAACCTTGAATCAAACGAGTGTCATATTCTTCTGGTACTAAGTAACCACCGCTTGAGTCGATACCTTCTTGCAAAATATTACTTACTTGTCTGAAATTTGTACGAAGTGCATTAAACATAGCCTTTTTGTAAGCATCACTTGCTCTGCCAGTCTTTAATTCATCATTCATTCCAGGTTTTTGTGTAAGAGGTGTACTTGTTGCTTTTTTAAGTTCGTTTTCTAAAAGCTCACGATCCTTCATACGATTAATCTCATCTCCCAACGCTTTAATTTTTGCTTCCATCTCGTTATAAGTTTTGATGTCTTCATCTGAAAGTAATCCATCTTTATCACGTTTACTTTCTACAAATGCTTTCGCACCTTCCCATAGTTTCTTTCTGTTTTCAATTAGTTCTTGAATAGTCATTTTTGTTTCCTCCATTTTTTACTTTATTAAAAAAAGACGTTCTAGCAGTTCGTTTGCTGATCGCCCATTTTTTATAGTTTCTTTTTTATTTACCACAATTTTATTAAGTAGTGCAGTAGCTACTTGTTTAGTTGAAAATGCATATGCTTTAACATCTGCTTGCTTCTTTCCATCTTTTAAGATGTCATCAGCGAACCCAAGCTCGATAGCTTTGTTTGCATTCATCCATGTTTCCTCGTCCATTAAACGAGAGATTTTACTTCTGCTCATGCCTGTTTTAATTTCATAAGCATTGATAATACTTTCTTTTACTTCATTTAACATTTCGATACCCTTAGTCATTTCTTTGTGATCACCAAATACCTGTGTTGCAGGATTGTGAATCATCATTAATGCTGTAGGTGCCATCAAAACCTTAGTTCCTGCCATCGCAATTACTGATGCAGCACTTGCTGCTATTCCATCAACCTTGATAGTTACGTTTCCTTTGTAATCCATCAGCATTGAATAGATTTGACTTGCGGCTATACAGTCTCCGCCTGGCGAGTTAATCCAGATAGTAACATCACCTGAACCACTGAATAACTCATCATGAAACATTTTAGGTGTGATATCGTCATCAAACCAACTATCCTCCGCTATAGTTCCATAAATCTCTAGTAACCTTTCAGCGTTTGACTCGTCGTTCCTCTGATTTTTCCACACCCAGAACTTCTTGTTCTTCATTTAAATCATCCTCCTTTTTTGTGTTTTCTTTATTGGCATAAGCTCCAGCATCTCTTAGTGGCAGCATGTTTCCATTCACTAAATACAAATCCCCACCATCTAAAGGTGATATGCGATCAAGGTTTTCAAGTTCTCTGATGTCGTTTGCTGACATCCAGCCGTTTTGTCTACCGATTGAGTAACCCTTCATTCTTGACTCATAGTCGCCTCTAAGCAGTCCTTCTAAGTTAAACTTAATGAAGCATTCCTTCTTTTCATCATTTGATAGTAATGCTCGCATTAATGATTGTTCCCATCTGATCACCCAGGGATCTAAGGTGTATTTAACAAACTCTAAAGATTGCTGTTCTATATTTGAAAAACTCGACTTTTCCAAATCACCAACCATATGAGGCGGAATTCTAAAAATTCGAGCAATTTCATTAATTTGAAACTTACGTGTTTCCAAAAACTGTGCTTGTTCAGGAGAGATAGAAATGGCTGTATATTTCATGCCCTCTTCTAGTACCGCAACTTTACCTGAGTTGGAACTTCCACCAAATTGTGACTGCCATGCTTCTCTTACTTTCTTTGGATCTTTGATTGTTCCAGGATGTTCAAGTACTCCACTTGGTGCTGCACCGTTTGCAAAGAACTTCGCACCATATTCCTCACAAGCTATAGCCATTCCGATTGCATTCTTTGCCATTGCAATTGGCGAGTAACCTACCAAACCATCAAATCCAAGTCCTGGAATATGAAGCACATCTCTTGGCATCAAGACTATTGTTTTACTTGAGTTGCTGTTCATGATGTCTGATGCACTGGAATACTCATAATATAACTGTCCATTTTCATCACGATTGACTGTCATTCTGTTTGGCATTAAAGGATATAAAGCGATGACCTCACCTTTACCATTTCTGATAATCTGAGCATATGCATTACCCCAGAGGAGCAAATGTGTCATTAATGTTTCTCTAAATACAAACGAGCTCATTTCAGGATTAGGTTCATCGTGAAGTAAACGATAAAGTGAATGATCAATTGCTTTCTCTTTTCCGTTATCCTCTTTATACCGATACAAATGCAGTGGAAGGCCAGCTACCGCTTCTGCTAAAATTCTGACACAAGAATAAACTGCAGTCATTTGCATGGCAGATCGTTCAGTCACATTTTTACCAGCGGTAGAACTACCCATTAAAAATGAATAGCCACCACTTATTACCTTATTTTCAGGTTTGTCTCTTGATTTAAAGAGACCTTTAAATATTCCCATTCTCTCACTCCTTAAATAAATAAAATACCTCTTGAATCGTATACTGATTCATTAGAAGTACCTTCATTTCTTAATACTCTATCAAGTGCCATAACTGTCGCTACAGCACCATCGATTTTTTCTACCGATTTAGATTTATCCATCTTAATGTTTCCAGCTGGATCTTCTCTGATCGTGATATTATCCATCATCCAATGAAGGACTGGATTACCATTTTGTGCGATACGTTTGCCAACAACTAAGTTCATAAGTTCTTTTGTTGGTGAACTCATATCCTTAAAACCCTGTCCAAAGGGAACAACTGTAAAACCCATGTTCTCTAGGTTCTGTGTCATTTGAACTGCACCCCACCTATCAAAAGCTATCTCTTTAATGTTGTATTTCTTTCCAAGTTCCTCAATGAAAGACTCGATGAAACCATAGTGGATAACATTACCTTGTGTTGTGTTTAGATAGCCTTGCGAATTCCATAAATCATATGGAACGTGGTCCCGACTTACTCTTTGTTTCATATTTTCTTCTGGTATCCAAAAGAAAGGCAAAACATAATATTTATCCTCATTTTCAAGCGGTGGAAAGACTAGTACAAAAGCTGTAATATCCATTGAGGATGATAGATCCAACCCTCCATAACATACACGACCTTCCAGCTCTTCTGCATTAAAATCAACATAGCAATCATCATACTTTCGCATGGGCATCCAGCGTTTTTCTTGCTTCACCCATTGATTTAGTCTTAGTTGCCTGAATGAATTCTCTTCACTAGGCATTTGCTTTGCTGATTCACAAGCTGCTCTTACTTTTTCAATGTCCACAGTCACCCCTAGACTAGGATTAGCCTTTTTCCAAACTTCCTCATCAGTCCAATCTGCATCGGGATCTGCACCATAAATTACAGGATAAAATGTAGGATCAATCTTTCGTCCTTCCAGGATATCCTTTGCTTTTTGATGCACCTCATAGCAGATAGAATTTGTATCGTCTCCTGCAGTTGTTATAAGAAAAAATAACGGTTGCTTTCTGGCATCACCAGAACCCTTTGTCATAACATCGTAGAGCTTTCTATTTGGTTGAGCGTGAAGCTCATCAAATACAACACCATGTATATTAAAACCATGCTTTGAGTAAGCCTCTGCAGAAAGAACCTGATAAAAGCTGTTTTTGTATTCGATCCTGTTTTTTGATTCAGAAATCTTGACAGACTTTTTCAAGTACTTATTAAGCTCGACCATCTTCTTTGCAACATTGAATACAATCTTCGCTTGGTTTCTATCAGCAGCACATCCATATACTTGAGCACCTTCTTCAAAGTCACCACAAGTAAGTAAAAGAGCGACCGCTGCTGCAAGTTCACTCTTCCCTTGTTTCTTTGGAATTTCGATGTATGCAGTATTAAACTGCCTATATCCGTTTGGTTTCAAAACTCCAAATACGTCTCTTATTATTTGTTCCTGCCAATCAAGGAGTTCAAACGGCTTTTTATACCAAACTCCATCTGTGTGTTTTAATGACTCAATAAAGTTTACAGCTCTGTCTGCTGCCTCTTTAGAGTAAACGGAGTTTTTGGCTTTGAACTTGGTAGGAACATACTTCTTTAATCTTCCCAAAACCTCATCCTCCATATTCTTGTAAAAGAAAAGCCGACCATGAAGTCGACTTCCTCGTTCTGATATAAAATTTTACAAATCTTCAATTTTTGGAATTTCGAGTATTATCTTTTCAATTTCATCAGATTTCAAACCAAGTCCCGCAAGTGCCTGCCTTGTTCCGCAAGTAGGGCATATCGGTGTTTGATTATCTACTCTTGAAATCGCTGGATGACCTTTATAATCCTTACCACATAAAGGGCAAACTTTAATAAAATCAGTTGTTGTTTTCATTGCTAACCTCCATACTTTTTATTAGTGCTTCTTCTAGATACTTAGGACTAAATCCAAATGTTTTATAACCTTCAAGACAAGTTGTCACATAGAACTTTGATGGCATCCCTATCTCTCTATCTTCATGCATGATATAAACGAATGCTTGTTTTTGATAGTTTTTGCCTGTCTTGATGCCTTTGATGTTAATTTCCATATCTGCTTTATAATAAAAGGTTGGATAACCTTCGTATCTATCAAGTGCCTGTTCATCAGTTTCAGTTACTTTCCAAATTGCAACTGGTAGTGATTTTCCTTCTGCTTTTTCAATGGTTAGGTAGCCACCAGTTTTACTTCCTTTAAAAAGAAGTTCATAGTCTTTAATAAACCCTGTTCCAACCACCCTAGCAGCTGGACATCTTCTTTTCATCTGGCTAACGTTTAGGTTGCTTCCATAAGCAATGTAATATTTACTCATGCTGCACCCCCTTAAGCCGAAACCATAGAAGCAGGTCTTACCCCACTTCTAAAGCTTGCATCGCCAGATAGTCTCTTTGTTAAGAACTCTCTTGCTGTTGAGAACTCTTCACCGATAAATCCAAGTCTTAATAACCATGTTCTCATAGCATACTTTGGATTCTCGTTTTGTTGCGGCTTTGGAGAGGCTCCTTTGGCTTCCTTAGCCATTTGACTTAAGGCTAGGCATAATTGAATGTAACTCTTTAATTGGCCAGCGTGAAGGCCGTTTAGCTTGCCATCTTTAGGTGCATCAAATTGAAATAATCTAAATTCAATCGTTCCCTTTGTAAAGGTTGCATGGAAGTTTAGCATGTGGTATCTTGAACCGTTGTAATGGTTGCTTCTTGCATAATCTTCATTATGGCTTTTGTACCAAACATCTGCAAAACCACTCATTGTTGAAGGTTTCTTTTTGTTTAAGTTTGCTAGAAATCTAGGATCAACCATTTTGCAGTATCTGCCGATTCTGTTTCTATCAAGTTCTAAGGCCTCTACTAATAATCCTTCGTGACTTGCCATGATGTTTGTTAGGTTTCTCATGGTTCTTGGTGTGTGTCCGTTAGCTCCAATGTGAATGTGAACTCCACACATTCTTGTTGCATCACTTTTTGCTCCAGCTTTTCTTAAAATTCTGACTATCTCTTGCAAGTCATCGATATCTTCGTATTTAAGAATTGGTGTTACCATTTCGCATTTTTCATCGTCTAGTCCTGCAATGCTTACGTCCTTTTGAAACTTCCAAACTCTACCTTGTGTATCCTTGCAAGCCCATGTTTGATATCCGTATTCAACGTGTGCGTTCCATGCTCTTGTTCCAAAGAATGCCGCTACTAGGTCTGCAGCTTTCTTTCTTTTAATGTTGTTCATTTCAATCTCAACACCGATTGTTTGATTTTTCATGTTGTCGATTTGATTTTTGACTTTTTCTTTCATTTTAAATCCTCCTCAATAAACTTGCGTGTATTCTTTTGTCGTGTATATATATCACTCTAAACGCAATATATAGCAAGTCATTTGAGAAGTATTTTTCAACTTTTTTTGATATATTTTTGTATCAAACCTTATCATTGGCGATTACCTTAAATTTGTCTTCGCCATAGATCAAATTTAGTGAACTTCCATTGTCCCAATGAACTAAAATAGAGCCAATATCATCAACTCCAACGACTGTTCCATAAGTACCAATTGGCGGTGCTTGAGTATCGTCCATTTTTAACAATTCAATTCTTGTCCCTTTTGGATATTCTTTTCTAAGCATGTCTACTATTTTATCCAGCATCATAACCCTCCAATTTATAATTCATTCCCATCTTTATCAATCAACTTAATCTGAGTAATTGTACCGTTGTGAAACAAATTCAAAGCGTACTCCAATGCTTCTTTTTCCGTCCATTTAAGTGAGTCGATGTAGTAATTCACTAAATACTCCATTCCAGAATATTTTGTTTCGTACTTCTCGCACACTTCCTTTAGTTCAGCTCTCAGTTCCTTTACTGTTTTATCTGACATTTTTATACCTCCTTTTAGGTATGTATATATATCACTCTAAACGCCTTTTATATCAAGTCATTTGTGCTAGAATTATTATCCGCATTAACTTCAACTTGCTTGACAACTTCTGTGAATGTTACTTTTTGTCCGTTTCTAATACAATAAACATTATCGGCATCGCCTGTGTTTTCAACGTATCTTCTTAAAATTACAGACGCATACTTTTCATCAATTTCCATTGTATAACAGATTCTATTGGTTAGTTCGCAAGCCATCAAAGTTGAACCTGAACCACCAAACGTATCAACAACAATGGCGTTTTCTTGTGAGCTGTTTCTTAAAGGATATGAAAGAAGGTCTAGCGGCTTACTTGTCGGATGATTTTCATTTCGCTTTGGCTTTTTGAAGTTCCAGATAGTTGTTTGTTTTCTATCTGAATACCAGTTATGTTTTCCATTTTTCAAGAAACCATAAAGTATAGGCTCATGTTGCCATTGATAATCTGATCTTCCTAAAACCAGCGAGTCTTTCACCCAAATGCAACAACCTGCTAAATGTAGCCCTGCATCATGAAATGCGGTTCTAAAATTCAATCCTTCTGTATCTGCATGAAAACAATAAGCCGATGCACCGAGTTCACAGTGATCGACCATGTTCTTAAATGCCTTTAATAAGAATTGATAGAACTCTTCGTTTTTGAGTGAATCATTCTTTATTTTTAGTCCACTTGAACTAGTGAATGAAACCCCGTAAGGAGGATCTGTTAGGATCAGGTTTGCCCTCTTGCCTTCCATGAGTTTATTCACGTCATCTGCATTAGTAGCATCACCACATACCAAAACGTGACGTCCAACAATCCAGCGATCACCATATTCTACGAATGCAGCTTTTTCTAAGACTTTCGTTAAATCATAGTCGTCATCTTCTATTTCAGCTTCATCACTTTTAAATAGGCTAGATAACTCTTTATCATCAAAACCAGTAAGCGATAGGTCAAAACCTAAGTCAGATAAACCTTCAAGTTCTACTGCTAACAGGTCTTCATCCCATCCTGCATCAAGAGCCATACGGTTATCTGCTATGATATATGCTTTCTTCTGAGCTTCAGATAAGTCTTCAACAAATACACATGGAACCTCTTTATATCCTTCTGCTTTGGCTGCAGCAAGTCTGCCATGTCCTGCGAGGACGTTATGATCTCTATCAATAATCAAAGGATTAATAAAACCAAACTCTCTAAGTGAAGATTGAAGCTTCTTGATTTGCTCCTTTGAGTGAGTTCTTGCATTATTAGCATAAGGCACTAACAAATCTACATTAACTAGTTTGAATTCTTTTACTGATGTCTTTGCCATTACACTAACCCCCATTCTGCAAATTTCTCGAAACCACCAAGATCACTAATAAACTCACGTGCGATCTCAACAATCTCTATATACGGTCTACCATCAATAATCTCATCGCCAATAGCACATGAGAGTTCAATTGGTGTTCCTGTTTCTTGTGCTTTTAAGAAGCAATACACATTCAAGCTGACATCCGCTTTAGATAAGTCTTTACCATGAAGACCTCCGCCAGTAACTGAATCAGCCATATCGGAACCTAGTTTTCTGTTGGTAGCACCTGAATCAACATCGATTCCACCAGTCCAGTCACCGATAGGATTAATATCTGCATCGGGATAGACTCTTCTAAGTTCATCAGCTTTTGCATTACTTTGGCAGATGATAAGCCTTGTGCCATCTAAGATATACTTGCCATCACTGTTGTATTTAGCAAATAACTCTCTTGCAATGTTTGACAGCTTCTTTTGTTCAGCTGTTAGTGGCACTCCTTTAAATATTCCGTTATCACCACAACGAATCGTCCCTTTCTGGTTTTCAGCTAGGTGTATATCCTGCGGCACTTCTACATAGTCTATTTCAACGTTACCAGCAATTCTTTTAATGATTTCATTAACTTTATCTACATCTAGCTGCGTGGATGTTTCAGTAATAACATGACATTTGCCATGACCTATCAACACTTCAACCGCTACTTTTGGATTTGTATCATACTCGTATGCAAGGTCAACAATAGCACCTGCAATACGGTCTGCAATTTTATCTGGATGTTTTGGATTTACTTTTTCGTACATTAATTTTTACTCCTCTCATTTCTTTCTGGCTTTCAATAATTTTTCCATCATTAAATCCTGTGGATCAAGTTCATCTATCTCAGCTGATCCATTGTCTTGAATGATTGAATAAATTTGATACCAGATTTGGTTTACTTGTTTCATATATGCTTGCGACATAGAAACATACGGACTGGCGATTGCATTTCCTGTTGTCGGATGTTTTGCAAGCATTCCGTATTCAGATATAGCTTCTTCACATTGTATCCAACGAGAAACACTCATCGCATACTGTTCGATTAATTGATTACCGACCAGCGTCTCGCAGCCACGTTTCTTTAGCCATAAATAAGTGTTTTTGAAAATGTCCTGTGCATATAAGTCTTTTCCATTTTTTTGTTTCGCTTTTAAATAATCTTTTATCGGTGGAACTTCTACTCCTTTAATTTCATCTGGAGTAATAAAGTCCGCCATGCTATCGAAGGTTGTAGTTAACACTTCTATCTTTTTTTTATTGGTTGGTTTCTTTCCACTACCAATTCTTGCACCGCCTCTTGCAGTACCGTCCTTCGCCATCGCTTAATACCCCCTTTGAAATGAAAAAAATTCGCACGAAACCCCACGCTCGGTGTCGCATTATGCATCGGTAGAGATTTAGATCCCCCTACCCCTCACTTACGATCACCTAGTTCATAATGTATCTTTGTATGACAGCTCTGGCATAGCGACATAAGATTATTAAACTGGTTAGTTCCGCCACTAGAAAGAGGTACGATGTGATGAACCTCTTCAACAGGTGTGATTCTTCCTTCCTTTAAACATCTCTCACAAAGTGGATGCTTCTTTACATACAGCCCACGTATACGTTTCCAATTGTTACCATACTTCTTATCATGATTCGGTGCTCTATTGTGACGATCATATTGTTTCTGTCTTAATGAAGAGTGCTCCTCACAATAAGAATCTAACGTAAGTTTAGGACAACCAGGAAATGCACATGGCTTCTTTGGTTTACTTGGCACAGCAATTCCTACCTCCTTTTGTGCATAAAAAAAGGCCAGCAGATTGCTCTGTCGACCTCATTCATCTATTGGAATTTCCTATTATAATAATACCACACTCTTGACATGTTTACAACAGTCCAACGAGGTCCATCGTGGTTCATTATGGTTCATTTTTTAAAGTCTATCTTGATATTCTCGATTCCTTCCTTGTGCCATCTTTTTATGGTGGATAAACTGAAATACATCTTGTTGGTTATCTGGTTAAAACTTAAAAGACTTATGTACCTTAGCATCAATACTGACTTTTGGTTTTCATCACTCAATGCTTCAATGACTGTTATAATCTCAGCTCTTTTCTCATCGAGTTTTTGTTCTACCTCTTTCATGTCTATTTCAAGGTCCCATAGTTTATTTAGCCATTTAACAAACGGTGCTTCAAGGTTTCTTGTTCCACTCACACGTTCTCTTGAGTAGTTTTGAGTCGGGATGGAATTAGCTAACTCTTCGTATTCTTCAGCACGTAATTTCATCATCTTTAATTTGTGTTGTAGTCTGCCTACTTGATTTAAGTATTCTTCTTTAGTCATTCTAATTCCTCCTTTGCTTGCTTATGTTTTCTTTAGTAAGGTTTATGTTGTCATGTTCCATCATCAACCTCCGCTATCTTGTCTAGGCACTTGATTTCAATCGATATACCAGTAGGCTCATCTGACCAAACCTTCTCTGCTATCTCCCTAACCACTAAAGCATCGTCTTTCCAAAACCCTACTTCAGTCATACAGTCTTTGAGCATCTTTTGAAGATTGTCTGTATCAGGCTTTGTAATTCGCCACTCATAGTTCTTATGCCTCTTGCCTCTTGGAAACTTCCATCTAACATGTAGTTCAAGTGGTCCTTCAAATGGCATGGCAGGCTTGAAAGGTCTTAGATGTCTAATGAGCATATGCCTTGCCGCTTTCACTTTTTCTGGTTTATAAAACACAGGTCTATTTCCAACCACTGCTACCTTCGCTTCTTGAGCCGTCACTGTAGGTGGTTCCATCAATAAAAATATCTTCATTACTTTCTCCTTTTTAGGTTTTTGGTTTTGAATAAAGGTAGTGCTGACTGATGAGGCATTTGTTTGGAATAGGGCGGGCTTTAGAGCCCTATTCTACAAACGATGCGTCAGCAGTGAAGGAACTTCATATATATAAGCCCTTTCTTCACTCTTCACTGAATTTGAAGATAGGGATTTTTTTACCTTTCTTCACTTCACCATTTTTATGAGTGAAGCACCCTTTTTCCCTATATTCACTCATGCTTTTTTCGTGAGATTTTGCTGTCCTTTATTTCATAATCATCACTAAATTCAGCTATTCTTTTGCGTATAGTCCTATCGCTTAAATCCATATATTCTGATAAAGTTGCTAGACTACATGTTCCATCTTTTTCAACATTAATAGAAAACGCAGTGTCAAATTCTAGTTTTCTTGACTCAGGAGTTTGACTTCTTTTTCCGCTTTTATTTAGGTTTGTTCTAGGATCTCCTGATGCATAGTTTTTTTCTAATAAGTTCTTGTCATCTAACCTGTGAATTGGATGTTCAAACCAAAAGTTAACAGGCTTTATATTAGCGAATTCTCTCAAACTACTTTCAAGTCTCCACGCTGATGCATATGGATTATCTAAGTATTGTTGTTTGAATTCATCCTCAAGTTCTAGCTCAATCATATCTAGCTGTGCATCGGGATCACGTGCGAATACGCCCGAACCAGAAGCCCTATCCATTGCACGTTTAGAACCTTGAGCACCCTTTGAGTGGTGATGACAATAAATAGCTGCAGAGCCTGTTTCATTACAAATCTTGTCAAACTGATTACAGAATGCACCCATCTCTGAAGCGTTGTTTTCATCACCTGTAATAACCTTGTAAATTGGATCGATAATTACTGCATCATATTGTTTGTTTGATATTCTTCTGATTAGCTTAGGTACAAGTTTATCAAGCGGCACTGCATGACCACGAAGGTTCCAAATTGAGATGTCATCGCTATGCTTTGGTGTTAATTTTAATGCCTTATAAATATCTGCAAAACGATTAACAAATGATGCAGAGTCTATTTCTAAGTTCACATAAAGTACTCTTGATTTCTTACATTTGAAACCTAGCCACTCCATCCCTTCTGACAGTGCAACCGCAAGTTCCATAAGCAAAAATGATTTACCTGCTTTTGATGAACCTGAAATAAGCATTTTATGACCACAACGCAGTATCCCTTTAATAAGCTCTTCAGGTAATGCTGGCGGATCTAATAACTGATCTTTTAGGTTTTGTAGCCCTGGAAGTTCGTCATTTGCACCTTCAACATAATCAAGCCAATCTATCCATGAAGTGCGTCCTATATTTGTTGCTATTAATGTTTGTTCTTTACCGTTTCTTGTAACTCCTGGCATACGGGATAACCTTGAAGGATTGCGATTTTGTTTATCTACCTTTAGTCCGTTCTTTTCTAGGTAATCGTATAAGAAATCTACCCTTTTTCTGTATTCTTCATAGTCCTTCGCATCAACCTTAACAATTGCGTGAATAGACTTTCCAGCAGAGCTTGTAAGAGTTGCTATTGGTAGTTCAAGCTTTCTATAAAAAGCATCTTGTTCTGATATTGGCATATCGTCTGACTCAACGAGTGCATAAGTAAAACGAGTGATATTTTCATTTTTTACACCTAAGCCATCTAAAGGATTAAATCTAATCCAAGCACCACATTCTTCTTTCCAATCACCTATCGTTGCACCTAAGTCAACTGGGTGCTTTTTTAGTGTATCTATTAATTCCTGTGCACTGCGATCATAGACGCCTTTTGATGGCATCCATTTTCCCTCTGCATCCTGCCATACATCGTTTGTTACATATCCGACTAAATCTTCTGGTTTGAATAAGGTTTCAAGATAAAGAATAAGCTGCTCAACTGGTGTCATTGTCATTGGTATTTCATAAGTTATACCATCGCCATCATATTCAATGACATCATCCCAATCTAAATAGCCATCTCCTACAAAAGGGTGCGGAGTATAGCCATTGGCCTTTGCCATTTGTACTATTGTTCCGCCAGTTATAGGATTTGAGCTACCAACAAAGGTAGCCCATTTCCTTTCACATTCATTTGCTTTGTATCTTGAATCATTTTTGGACCATTCATCCCATACTGAGCAGTCGTAGCCTTCAGCCTTTAATGCCATGCCGACATTGATCCATTCTTGATAACTTAAATCGGCAACATTGATGTGATTTAGTGCTTCTAGTATGTTGTCCATAATATCCTCTCTCCTTATGGTTGATAACTTGCAGCATCAATGCCACGAGGTACGTACCAATTATTATTTGAAATTCTAGTAATCATCTTACTTGCACTGTCAAAGCCCCATGTTCCTACGTGATAGAAACCATACTTTTCAAGTAATCTGATTTGTTTTGGTGTTGCTAAATGTTCGTCTTGTCTAGCTCTTAACTTTTCAATAATTGAGCTTGCGTGACCTGAGCATGTAATCGTGTCTGTTAAGATACCCATTTTCTCAAGATATGATTTTTGTCTTTCAGTAACAGGTCCCATTTCCCAAGCAAATGTTGGTTCATAGTTAACTAAGTCTTCTGCTGAAATAGAAAGTGCATATTCAAGCGGATCGACATATTTTCTTTGACGCTTCTTCATTGCAGCAAGTTCACGAGCAAGTGCAGCTTCACGTTCTTGAATAACATCTTTTTCAGCTCTATTTTCTGCTTCTAGTAGGTCAATGCCACCGCCTGTATCCATGACTAATTTATCGATGCGTTTTGCGATGCTTTCATCTTTTGAGATAAGAGCTGAAGGTCTGCATAAATCATGACGCTCTGTCATCCATAAGAAATCTAGTAATAAGAGTTCATTCTTGTTAGGACTAAGTCTCATGCCACGCCCGACCATTTGTTGATATAAACTTCTAATCTTTGTAGGTCTTAAAACTACTATGGTATCTACCGATGGACAGTCCCAGCCTTCTGTTAAAAGCATAGAATTACAAAGAACATCGTATTCACCATTTTCAAAGTCTTTTAATATTTCATCTCTATCTGGTGAGTTACCATTTACTTCGACTGCTTTTAATCCATGAACATTAAGGAGTTCACAGAACTTTTGTGAGGTCTTTACCAAAGGTAAAAATACGACAGCCTTACGTCCTTTGCAGTAGTTCACCATTTCAATTGCTATTTGGTTTAAGTAAGGCTCTAACGCACCGCCAATTTCACCAACTGCATAATCACCGTTAGACATTCCTACATTGTTGATATCAAGTTCAAGTGGTATCATCTGTGCTCTTACAGGACATAAAAACCCATCTTTTACTGCTTGATGCATTGAATATTCATAGGCTTTACTATTGAAGAATTGACCTAGATTTTTTTGATCTGCTCTATCTGGAGTAGCTGTTACCCCTAGTACTTTTGCAGAATCAAAGTGTGTTAATACTCGCTGATATGTTGGCGACATCGCATGATGTGCCTCATCTACAACGATCGTTTTAAAGTAATCTCTTGGAAACTTAGTAAGTCGTTTTTCTTGAGATAAGGTTTGAACCGATGCAACTGTGACATTTAATGGAGAGCCTATTGAGGTAGACTCTGCCTTTTCCAAAGCAGAATCTAACCCACTAGCTACCTTTAACTTATCTGATGCTTGGTCTAGAAGTTCACCACGATGAGCAAGGATTAATGCCCTACTATCATCTTTGACTTCTTCTTCAACAACCTTTGAGAAAACGACCGTCTTACCTGTGCCAGTTGGCAAAACAAGTAATGTATTCTTAAATCCGCTATTCCATTGATTAAAAATTGCCTTTACAGCTTCATTTTGATACGGTCTTAAAATCATAAATTACCTCCTAAAATGGAAGGTCATCATTGCTGATTTCTACCATAAAAAATGTAGGATCATAATCGATGAAACGATCAAGATCATTGACTGTCTTTTCATCACCTGATTGATTAACATATGTTCTTTGTTTGAAATGAGCACGACCTTGTGAGCCGATTACTTTATTCCAATCCATAGTTAATTTTTCACCATGTTTCTTTTGTCCGATGCTACGAAAGAATGCAGAAATACGCCATTCAAGAGTACGGTAAAGAAGTAAATCAAACTTAATAATTGATACACCTTCTGGTGCATTTACTTGAACAGTAATTGAAGCTTTGTTACATGCAGGAACCTTTGGTCCGCCAGGAAATCTTCCTCTTTCAAAATTTGTAACTACAAAGTTGTAGTCGCCTTCTGGCAATAGGACAAACTCTCGTCCATCGTTTTCTATGGAATCGTTCCAATCCATCATCATGTTTTGGTTATTAATATTTTCAGCCATTTTTATTTACCTCCGTTTGTTTTAGTTATTGTTTGAGTAATCTTTGCCCAGTTTGGAATAATCCATCTGGTAATGAAATCGTCTGAGTAAGTTGATATATCAGCATCAAGTGCATAATGGCCTTTAGCTGCCACAATTTTTTTGATATCTTCTTCGGTAATACCTGCATCTTTGATCATGTTTTTTAACTTTTCGATGTTAGGTTGTACCACCTCTTTTGTTGGCTCTATTTGGCCCGTTTTAGGCGACACGTCGTCAAACAAATGAGATATCGAACTGAAAGCCAAGTCTAACTCATCGGCCAAACTGAAGCGATTTTTGGCGTCCCAACAAGGGTTGTGTGTCGTATACATTACTCGCTTACCACCGCTTGCTTTCTTTGTGTTGTTTTCAGTAGTGATAACGAAAGTTTTATAGTTACAGAAAAGTAAGGCATCACACCATTCTTTGACTAATGGAGCACATTGTTTCGTTAGCTTCATTTCCCATCTATCAAATTGTCCTTGTTCTTCTGGAAGCTCGAATTTTCGTGGCTTTCCATGAGCTATAACTACTGGATTAATTCCCACATCGACAAGTTTGGATAATAGTTGAAGTAAGGTAGAGAACTCTTCAGCAAGGTAGGTGTAGCCCTTACCAAAACCGAAGTCCTCTATATTTGCTTTGCGATACTTATTACAAATGAAGTCAGTACATAAACCCTCAGCCCAGTCTGCAGTATCTACCACTAGGGTTTTACAAACTTCTGGATGAGCAATTATCTCTTTAACTGTTGCGATCAACTCTTCCCAGCTTGTGATCTTAATACGTCTGACATTTAATCTTGAGGTTCCACCTTCAGTATCTAAAAAAAGTGGATCAGGCATTTTGGCTGCTAACGATGTTTTACCAACACCCTCAGCACCATAAATACAGAATTTAATCGGTGTCTTTTCAACACCACTAATTATGTTTAGCATAGTTATTTCGTCTCCTTGTTTATTTTTATTTCTTCTCTAGCATCAGATTCCTGAGCTAGCACTGCTTGTCCTTTTGGCTTTATAATGTAGCCTCCGACTAAGTCATTAAATTGTGTCTTTCCGAGCATCTTTTGTAGCTCACTAATAGGCATTAGTTTCTTAGCTGCAAATGGATCGTATCCGTTATCAGTTAGAATTCTTACTACTGCATCTTCATCACTGATTTTGCGTTTAGTAACCGATTCAACAACCTTGTAGCCTTTCCACTTTTTACCTTCAATAGCCTTTTTCAAGCAATACTCCTTGATGTCATCAACGTAAGTAATGATGCCGTCTAGTTTTGGTAATAGGGCTTCAATTTCCTCATCAGTCATAAATTCTGGTTTATTAACTTCTTTGATTGCTTGAAGTGTATCTTCTGCCCTTTGTCTGCAGATGTTGCGACCAGGACAGTACTTGCACCAAACACCACTATTTGCTTTTGCATCTTCACTTAATGCTTCCTTTGCTGCAGGGATAAGTCTTTTTTGTTCCCACTTTTCAAGGTCCTCAGAAGTAATGGAATACTCTGAAATGTTGTTAATCCGTTCTTGATAAATTACTAAACGAATATTCTTGATTGGATAAAAGTCCTTGTAGCATTTGTAGGCATACAGACCATAAATACCAAGTTGCGAATTCAGCTCATTTAGTGTTTCATCGAATGGCGTAACTTTAATAAAGCCAGTCTTGTTATCGATGATTGTTAAAGTATCACCTGCAATAATTCCGCAATCCAAAGTTCCATGAGTATCTGGTGCATAGTCCATTTCTAGGAGCTGTTCAATTAGTATCACTGGCTGCTCGCCCGTACGCTTTGCTTCATAATCAACAGTGCTGATTACATAGTTAGCGTAGCCAGTGGCTAATCGTTCCATCTCTTCTGAATAGTGCTTAAATCCTGCTTTTAATTCTTCTGTTGTTAATTTCACTTCAGATTCATAATCTTCAAGTTTTAAGCTTTGTCTAATGTAGTGTTCTGCAAGTAGATGACACTCACTTCCAAACTCGCTAGCGTCAGAAGTTTCTTCAACTTTATTTGCTAGGAACTTAGCGGCGTGTCCACAATAGAACCATTCCTTACTACTCGGAGCTAAGATCGAGTGTGTCTTTTGACTCATCTTTCTCACCTCCTTCTTTTGCATCTCCATTTAGGAGCATTACTTCTTCCGCCAAAGCCTTAGTAAGCGAGCTGATTGTTAATAAAGAATCAAATATATCAACTTTACTTACTACGGGTTCTTCTCTGGGCTTTTGATCATCGTCAACCATAGCGTTGTCCTCCTTTGATTTTTTTGAAAGCTGATCTTGCCTTCTAAAAGTCAAATGGGAACTCGACAGGCTTTTGCCAAAAAAATATCAAAATTTGTCTACAATTTTTTCTCTAAGCATTTTTATAAGACTTGATTTCTTGTATTGAACCGTTGATCGTTTCAAACCCATAGCTTTAGCGATTTGATCATCTGTGTAACCATCGTTGAATAGTTTCAGTATTTTCTGACTCTCTTCATCTAAAAGCGATAGTTCACGTTTGAGTGCTTTTCTCATTTCAGCATTAGCGAACGCTTCTTGAGGTGTTTCTGTGGAAGTGTCTGCAATTTCATAGTTGTTGTCTTCCATAAAGCGATCTAAGGATAAAGGCCTACCATCTCTTTGTGTTTTACCGAATGGACAATTATTACAGTCTTCTTGACACCTTTTCATGTATGAGTACCTTTCTGAAGGAACTAAGCATCTGCTTTCGTTATCCCTTTGTCTTTTTTCTTCTGCCAGCATGTTTCGCCAATCATAGAAAAACTGGATATCACAAGGCACATACATTCTTTTTCTTTTGATGCTATTAAAGTAAGAACAGTAACGCATCTCATCTTCTGGTTTCTTGTCTTTGTTGTACTCAGCGATAGCTTCTTTGATTTCTTCTTCACTTGAGTACTCGTCTTTTAGTTTTTTAATCATTAAAAAATCCTCCGTTTCAAAATTTCTTTTAGAAATGGAAGATCTTTTAATGCAGTCCAAGCGTTATTCGGGCATAGCAAAAAGAACGGTGAACCTTTTTCAAGATTTCCATTTCTATTTGCAGTCCACTCCCACAGCTTTCTGCGTTTTTTTTGTGTGTTTTGGATAGTCCTACGTGGGATGCAGCGATATCTTCTGCAGTAGTGACTTCCTTAACACAATGCCAAAACTACTTATCTCAAATTTTTTGTTTAATATAAATTACTTGAGATATTGTGTATTTCGGCTATTCGTGATATAATTATTTAAAAGAATACGCTCAATAGTTATCACTGATTTTGCCTTACACGTTTTGACAAGATAATTTTACTAAAAAGAGTATTAGCAGCGGTAAGCACGAAATTAGCCTAAAATTAGCAAATTCAAAGGAGGTTTCATTTTGTTAAGATTGTCTTCGTTTTTAAATCTCTCGTTTAACCACAGATTGAATTTAAGTGATGATCAATATACTTTCGGCTATGATTTTTTTTATGAACTAGCCGAATTAGAATTGGAAAAACCATATAACAACAACCTTTTTAATGGCGTCAGAGACCTTACAAATAATGCAAAAACATCTATTCTTACTACCGATAATGGTAAGAAGAAAGCTGCGAAATTTATTACAAATTGGCTAATACCATCTATTCAACCTTTAACCTTTCATGATTATATTTCGTCTATAGTTTCTATAATTGAAAACGATGATACAATTTCTGACAAAAGCAAAAATGGTTTATTAAAACCTTTAAAAGATGGAAAGCATGATGTATTTCTTTATAAATCATTTATGTATGCTATTGCCAAAGAAAATATAGATATAAAAAGCACCATCGAAGTTGATGATGCTGAGTTTGTGTTTGAATCAAATAAAAAATGCTCATTATGTAACACTCCTATTGAAGTTAAAAAAGCAAAAGGCACTGCATACAAGTATGGTATAACTAATATCTTTCCTGAAGGATTATCTTCTTCACTTAAAACGAACTTTACTAAAATACATAAAGAGCCTGCCGATTTTGACCATCGTTCAAATAAAATCTGCTGTTGTATACCATGTGCTGATGATTATGAAGCAACACCAACAACTGATAAATTCATAAAACTTTTATCTAAAAAAGAACATTACAATAAAACTAACGAAGCAAACTCAAGTCTAGGAAGAGCAAAACTTGATGAAGAATTAAATAGCCTATTAAAAGAACTCAAAAATCTTAAATCTTTTGATGATATTGCAGATTTTAGAAAAATACCATTAGAACTTAAGGACAAGATTTCCGATAATGAGACTTTGAGATTATCCATAAAAAATGATGTTGAAAGCTACTATAATTATTTAAGAAAACAACTATCTGATTTAGATGATGTTGGAAGTGAGTTTAGAATAATTGCAAGTCAATTCCAAATTTGTTATGAAAAACTATTAAAATCTATGAGCGATCAAGAAGATATATATAATAGAATAATCAAATGGGTACTTGAAGAACTAGGATTTACAGAAAAATATTACACAGCAGCAAGAATTATTGTTTCATTCTTCGTGCAGAATTGTGAGGTATTCGATGAAATTTCCAAATAAAGTGACACCTTTTAAAGATAGCACCCTTGCCAAAATTCCTATGATTCTCAAATGTTTAAAAACTAAGGATTATACAATACTTTCTCTATTCAATGTCGTAAGAAAAAAAATGACGATTAAAGAATATATTGATGTCCTAGATTGTTTATATGCATTAGACAAAATCGTTTTAAAGGAGGAAATCATTCATTATGTTGACCGAAATATATTGTGATAAATTTAAGACTGGTGGTAAAGATGGTCAGATTCGCCCAGCTATTAATTTCGATGCTGGACTAAATGTTGTTGAAGGATCTGATAATGGTTCAAACTCAATAGGCAAATCAACGTTTTTAATGATCATTGACTTCTGTTTTGGCGGAAATGATTATGTTAATGTATTAAAAGATGTTGATAAAAATGTAGGACCTCATACAATTTTCTTTACTTTTTCTTTTGATAAACATTACTTTTTTGCTCGCAAAACTGATGAGAAAGATTTCGTATATATTTGTAATCAAGGTTATGTCTTTACAGATCAGAAACTTTATATTAATGATTTTTGTGAATTTTTAAGAGAAAAATATAATATACCTGTTCTCGACTTAACTTTTAGAAGCATCGTTAGTAGATTCATGAGAATTTACAACAGACAAAATCTAAATGAACTCCTTCCGCTTCGTGCTCATGATAATGAAACAGAAAAGCAATCGTTACTAGAAATGACAAAGATGTTTAACTTATATGAACCTTTAAAAGAGTTAACAAGAATTAGTGATGAAGCAAGTGAAATGGACTCTACTTTTAGTAAAGCTCAGGAATATAAATTTATTCCTAGAATCAATGCTACTGAATTTAAGGATAATGAAAAACGTATTGAATCTTTAAGACTTGAAGCTGAAACACTAGCAGATAGAAGTGAACGTGGATTACTTGATTTACCAGTAGAAAAAGCAGAACAAATTGCTCGTTTGAAAGAACAAATCTCTGCACTAAAACGTAATCGATCAAGATTTTATAATCAACTAAATGCTTATAAACAAGATAACGGGTATGAGATCGTTGGATTAAAAAGCGATTTTTCTGAGTTAAGTGAATATTTCAATAATGTCAATGTTGAGAATTTAATTCAAATTGAGGAGTTTCATAAAAAAATTACTTCTATTCTTAGAAAAGAAATCAAGAGTTCTATTCAAGAAATGTGGGATAATATTAATTTGCTTAATGAGGCAATAAAAGGACTTGAAAATGAATTAGCAGACATACAACAAACTACAAACGTTTCAAGAGTAATATTAAAATCCTATTACACAATTGAACGTGAAATAGAAAATTTAGAAAAAGCTAATGAATTATATATTAAAAAAGGCGATTGGCATAAGGATGCACAAGAAAAAGAAAAATCTTTAACTGAAAAAACGGCAGTTCAAATAGCAACTTTGATAGCTAAAATAAATGCCAAAATGTTAGAAATTAATAAAGAGTATTACAAAAATGAGACAAATTCACCTATATTAGCTATCCCCTCTCCTAAAAAATACTTATTTGAAACTCCAGATGATCTAGGCACTGGATGTAGATATAAAGGTATGATTACATTAGATATGGCTGTATTACAGCTTTCATCACTTCCAGTTTTAGCTCACGATTCATTAATGTTCGTTCAGATGTCATATCCTCGTGTTGAAAGAACATTTAAACTTTATAATCAAATATCAAATAAACAGATATTTGTTGCTGTTGACAGAACAACAAATCTAAATGATGAATCAAGAGAGATTATTAAGTCACATACAAAACTTTATTTATCACCAGATGGCAATGAACTGTTCGGTTGGTACTGGGGTAAACCGAAGGAGGTATAAAAATGGTTAGTTATAATAAATTATGGAAACTGCTTATTGATAAAGGACTAAATAAAAAAGAGCTAATTAAGCTCTCAGGTGTAAGTTCTTCTTCAATTGCTAAAATGACAAAAGGACAAAACGTTACAACTGATGTCTTATGTAAAATTTGTGCGGCTTTGAGTTGTGACTTTAAGGATATAATGGAGTACATTTCAAAATAAATAAAAAAATAGCGACCTAACTCGTAATTGAGCTAAGTCGCTTTTTTATATTTCAGAGATTAATTATTGTCAAATAATTTAGGATTAGAATCAACAATATCTGTAGTTTTTAGTTTTGTGCCAGTTATCTTAACTCTGCCCGCCATAATGTCACTTGACTTGTAAATATTATAATCCATCTTGCTGGCCGCTGCTAAGTTCATAGCCGCCCAGGCTTTTGCCCCAACAACTTTATCATCGATTTTGTTGTCACCTTTAACTTCAACAATCTCAACAGTACCATTTTTATAAAATACTAAAATGTCTGGATAGTAATTACGTATTACATTTGATTCAGGATCAATGTATTGAACTGATAGTCCATTTTCAGATCCAGTAAACATTCCAGTAAAATACACCTCTTCGACTTGATCGGACTCTATTAAATCCATGAATAGTCTCTTTTCTGGTTCTGAATCGAAGCAATACCTGTCAACATGAAAGCTCTTTCTTGAATACTTCGTTACAAATGGATCATTTATCCCAATAGTAAGTTCTCTCTTAGTTCTGAATACAAAATGATCTGCTTTGTTTCCATATTTTATTAACGGTACCTTCTTCTGAACAGTTTCTACACTCTCTTCAATATTATAAAGATAATTAAAAACTGCAGGTATTAACTCATCATATAAAATATCATTATACTGAGTGATGAGTTCTTTAATCTTATCAAAACATCCAGTTTTTTCTAATATCTCTCTAATTTTAAGAGGCTCTTCATTTAAATATCTTGATACTTCAAAAACAATTGTATACTTACTAAATGGCTTATTTTCATCTGATATAAACTCTGACTTAGACTCGCCAAAACGAGTATCAATGCCTTTTTTCACAATCAATTTAGATTTATACTTCTCAACATCAATTTTATCAATATCAAATTTCATTGGATAATGAGTTTTTTTAGATTTAAGAGTATATGATTTTCTAATTTCTTCCAGACTCAGTTCTTTAACTGGGGGTACAATTTTAATCAAATAATCTACTTTATTATCTATCTTATCAGTCATATCTTTAATATCTATATTGAAGTTCTTTCTTAGTTCATCATCTAGAATTTTGTAATTTTCACTTGATAAATAAACATGAGCTATTTGTTGAGTTTCTGTAATGCTTCTCAAACAACGCATTGTTGATTGAAGTACAAATATTTTTGATTTTGGTGATCTATATAATGCCACAGAAAATAATGATCTACAATTCCAACCTTCTCTCCCCTTATTAACTAATAATAGAACTTGTTTTTGACTTCCATGCGTTCCAATAACATCAAGGTCATTAAAATCCTTAATGTCAGCATCCTTTGTTATAGTAGAATCTCCTACATTGACTAGAATTGTTGATATGTCAATACCTAAATCATTTAAGATGCCTTCAACAATTGGTTTTATTTCATTGGTAACTTCTTTAATTTCTGCACCAAATATCGCTATTTTAGGTTTTAAGCCTTCATACAAATTATCGCCATAATATTTGAAAAAATGCGTTAAAATCCTACGTAAAAATTCTTCATTTTTTACATTATCATATCCTTGAATTTCAACTTCTTTTAGATAGCCATTTCGGATAGCATCATTTAGCTCATATGCATAAACTACCTCAGGCAGAATTTTGTTTTCTACATATGGAGTACCAGTATAGTTATAACAAGCTACTAATTTTGTTGAACGCTTTTCAAGTACTTCTGCAATTTTATTAATCGTATAACGTAGTGACGTTTCTGAATTATCATCTGATAAAGATTTTTTTAAGTCTGTTCCAAACAAGTGATGAGCTTCATCAACATATACACCTAATTGATTTAACCTGATTATTTTCTCAAATCTTTGGTTAGCTGTTACTTCCTTTTCATCTTTTAATGAATCTAAATCACCATATAGTTTTTTTGTGAAATCATCAAGTCCTTCTAGTTCTAATTGAACTTGTTCATAAGAATCATTCATGAACTTGTCAACAGCATTCTTTTCTTTATGCACTTCTTTAAGAATAATCTTCTGCGTATTAGAAATAATTATATTATAATCACTACCATCGATAGTGTTTAATGTTGTAGAATTGTCATCTAAAAAATGGAATTTAACATTAGCAGCCAAAAAACTGACATATTCTGTAGGAATTACTTTCTTAAAATCGAAGGTTTTGATTTCTTTTAATGATTGAAGTACAGTTTTATCAGGAGCAAAAACTAAAACGTTATGGCAAAATCTCTTATCTTTAGGATATTTACTTACAAGAATAAATTCATAAAAAATACAAGTTGCCATGAGAATTGTTTTGCCAGTACCCATTGTAAGTGCATAAATATAATTTGGATATTTTTGATTTTGGTTAGAAAGCATGTCAAAAACATCATTGTAAACATCTGCTGTTATGTCATCAAAAAGGTTACCCATTCCAATTGAAGTGTAACTTTTAGTTTTACGTGAATATGGATCACGCATTTCAAATCTACCTTTATGATTATACCAATCAGCAAACATATCTTTTACCGATTGATTATTGAGAAACTCTTTAATTAGTACATAAATTTCTAAAGCTTCAAATTGTGGTTTTCTAAGAAACGCATTAGGATTCTTTTCTTTATCATTAAAATCAAGAATTTTTTTACTGACATCTTTATAGCTCTTTCTAATCGAGTTCTTTTTGAAATTATAAAAATCTAATAAGGCATCGTAGAAAGGATAATCATTTGTAACTATTTTTTTCTTAGCCATTATTCCACCTCAATTTCGAGCGATTCAGAAAGTAGGTCTGTAATTTTAATTTTAATTCTTCCATGTTTGGATGGTATTTTATATGAACCATCAACCAATTTGTTTTTTTCAGGAATATCAATTATCTGCGGATTAAGTATAAAACCATCGTATTCATAATCTATCATAATACTATCCACTAACTGTTTCCAATCATCAACCAATTCCTTTTGAAGAGATAATTTTTGCAGTAAATTCATTGGATAAAATTCTTTAATAGTAAGTTTATCACCTTTTACTTCTATCTCGGCTTGGGCATCACGCTTAAATTCTAAATCAGATTTATCTCTTAAAATGTCCACAATTTCCACATCGATCTTGAATTTTGAATTGCCAACAGCTTGCAAGAATGCACCTTTTAAATCTGATTCGTGCCCCATACAAACTAGTGTTATTCTATCAACAGGTTCATTTGGATTTTCGTCAGCTAATTTTTCATACATTTTATACGGCAAATTGTTTATTAATGGTTCAAGATCAGCTTTTGTAGCAATTCTATTCACAGGAAGAATCTTAACATGTCGTCCATCAAGTTCACCATCAAAAACATGGCTTTCTGAAAAAGCTTGAATTTCTAATGCTTCAATTAAAAGTTCACGTGCCTCTATCGGATTTCTAAAGAAATCATAATTATTTACATTATATACCTCAAATCCTGTTTTCATTGAAATAAATAAATTATTATCTTCTAAAATACTAATAATTCTTTTAGTTGAAATTTGAACTGCACCTAAATTAATATCAGCACCGATAAAACGTCTATTTTTCTTTAAAGCAACAGCTTGTGTTGTTCCTGAACCCATAAAGCAATCAAAAACTATATCTCCTTCATTTGAAGATGCATCAATAATTCGCTCAATAAGTGCTTCTGGTTTTTGTGTTGGATACCCTAATCTTTCTAATGCTTGAGAATTAATATAAGGAATATCCCATACATCTCTCATCCCAGACCATCTATATACACCAGATTCGTCTTCAAAAAATTCTGTATCAGCAGCTCCATAATTCACAACTCCTGCTTTACGTCCTTTTGCCTTTGTATAAGACTTTTCTTTTTGTTCATTAAAATTTCTATCTGCAGTTTTTGAATAAAACAATATATTATCATGCTGTTTATTAAATTCACCTTTTGCCCCTGATGCTGTTCTGTAAGACCATATTATTTCATTTACAAATTTATCAGGCCCAAATACTTCGTCCATTAGCATTCTAAGATGGTGCACCTTGTGCCAGTCACAATGTAGGTAAATTGATCCCTTATCACTAAGTAGTTCTCGTAATAAAATCAAGCGTTCATACATAAATTGAAGATACTCATCATTTGTCCATATATCACCATATTGCTTTTCTTCAAACATATTCTGGTCATTATAAATTGATTTCTTTCCCTTTAATTCTATTTTTTTCTTATAATTTGCTTTTGAATCAAAAGGCGGATCTATGTAAATAAGATCAATCATTCCCCGATAATCCCTTAAAAGATGGCTCATAACTTGTAGATTATCTCCCCAGAAAATCTTATTTAGCCATTCTGACTCATCAGCTTCACCGTATTTTTCTTTTAATTGTGCAGGGAAGAATTGAGTAGATGTATAAGGTCTTTTACCTGTCCACCTCAATTCGGGATATCCCTTAATTACAGGTTTATTAAAATTAAATAAATCCATTGTTTCATTTTTTTCTTTGCTCATAATTTAATTACCTCCTCTTACAATAAAATCTTAAATCACAGTTTTTACAAATCTTAAGATCACTACATCGTTCTTCAAATTTTTTATTTTCTATTTTATCTACAACATCATCCAGAATCTTTATCGTTTCTTTTATTTGAGTGTCATCTTTTTTAAACGACAGATATGGATTACCAGCAATTTCACTAGTGTAATATACTTTCATTCCACTAACTTTTACATCATACTTCTTTTCTATTAAGTACGCATATATTTCTAGTTGTCTTTTTACTCTTTCAACCTTATCGATTTCTTTATTTAATATTGGTTTTTTCTCAGTTTTAAAGTCAAGCACTTCATATTGTCCTTTATCATTCAATATTAGATCAACCTTACCGTTAAGTATATATTTCTTTTGTGATAAACTAATAGGCAATTCAGCATCTTTTATGATGTCCCAATTTTCAGATGCTCTTGCAACATAGGACATTACTTGGTCAAATGCAGATTTTATGCTAGTTTCGTTTAAATAATAGTTATTTAATTTAGAAGCTGTTTTATAGTTAATCTCTAGCCACTTGCTGATATTATCATCTGTAACTGTATCAATTTCACCTTTTACTACTGCTTTATGAATATCCTCAATTGTTTCATGGACAATAGTTCCAAATAAGGTTGAACCTATTCTAACTGGTTCAAATCCTAATTCTTTAAAATATTTATATTGAGTAGGACAAATCAAATAAGCATTTATATCACTTGTAAAAGAGTATGCATTTTTAATATCTGTGTTTTTGATATCTTCAAAATCAAAATTTGTAAAATTAACTTCATATGGCAAATAATTATATATGTATTCAAAATATTTACTTGGTTCATTAGATTTTGATGCATCACATAACATTATTAGCAGAGATTGAGCTCTTGAAAATGCAACATAATATAATCTCCAAAAATCAAACATTTTCATCATCTCAATTTCTTCAAATGGCCCTCTTCCTGAATATCTTGAAATGATATCTTCGATGTCTTCGATATATTGTTTTCTTGGAGTAGAGCTTTGTGAACCAACAAAAACTATAGGAAATTCTAGTCCTTTTGATTGGTGAATTGTCAAAAATGAAACACATCCACTTGGTGCATACTCACTTTCATCTTCATACTCTGTAATTCCGCCTTCATAAAGGAATCTGATATATTGATTAAATAATCTTTCTACCATTTTGTCTATGTTTAATTTTGTTAAAACGGATACATTATTTAGATACTCGAACTTCACCAATAGTTTAATCAACAAACCTACATTTCTAGATATTCTTGTATCGGTTATATTCTTAGTTAAATCAACACTAAGCAATGAGCGAAAAGGTTCAAATTCTAACATTTGATATAACAATCCAGAAAATGAATAATCTAGTGATTTACTCATAAACATATGATCTTTTGTTCTGAATCTCATCCAGTTAAAGAAGTTTTTATATTCAGGTTTGGATAATTCATCTTTTGCTTCCATAAGGCAAGATTGATAATAAAAATTCATTTCTTTAGATTCCTCATTTTTTTGTACTTTTGTTGCATATTTAGGAAACATAAAGATCAAACTACCCAATATTAGTTTCGTCTCATGTCTATCAAAAAAAAGATTTGATCGCGGAGAATATACAGGTATTTCATTTTTTTCAAGATAATCTGCTAAAGATTTAACACTTTCGTTTTTTACAGATCTAAACAAGAATGCAATCTGATTTAAATCTTTTATTTTACCTGAATCTATTAGTTTATTTATTGTAAGTAGAGTTTTTTCATTTATATAATCTTTTTCTTTAGTAGAACATTGTATAACTGCCGTTTCGACATATTTATCAGTTCTGACAGCAACTATTTTTTTCTCATATCTATACTTGCCCCAATCAAAATCAAAGCCTCTACCGTCTGTTGAATCCATCCATTTATTATAGAATTTAACAATGTCTTTATTTGAACGATAGTTTTTAATTAAAGCTATCTTTTTACAATTGTCAAAATGTTTAGGAAATTCTAAAATGTTTCTAACTGTGGCTCCTCTAAATCTATAAATTGCTTGGTCATCATCACCCACAACACAAATATTGTTGCGCTTAGAACCAAAAAACATAGCTAGTTTCTCTTGTATGTGGTTTGTATCCTGATATTCATCAATCATTACATAATCTATTGAATTAATAATTTTGTTAGCTACTTCAGGATAAGCTTTCAACATTTTATAGGTTTCAACCTGTATAGATGAAAAATCCAAGAAGTTATTTTCTATTCTTAAACTTTCATAAGTTTGGATTAGTTTCCCAAAAAATATATAAGTTGGATTATCGCTTTTTAGTAATTCTTCATAATCAATCAATTCTTCGTTTAATCGATTAACATACTTTAATATTGATTCGCATTTATCCCAAAAAGACCGAGTAGATATATAATTATCAAAGTTCTCAATCGCTTTGAAATCGCTAAAATGTTGATATATGAAATATTGTTGATCAAATTGATCTTTAAGATTAAAGTTCTTTTTTAAACTAGTATAGGCTATATTTTCTTTTAAAATTTTTAAACAAATAGAGTGAAAAGTACCTAAATACATCTCATTAGGATTAAATTCTATATTGTTCTCATTTAATGCATTTGAAAGCCTTGTTATCAATTCATTTGCCGCTTTATCAGTAAATGTTGAAAATAAAATATTAGATGGTGAAATTTTTTTATTGACGATCAGATTTAAAGCTCTATTAATAAGTGTATAGGTCTTACCAGTACCTGGGCCAGCAATAACTAATAATGGTCCTTCAGTCGACAATATTACTTTTAATTGATCGTCATTAGCTTTCTTAAATTTTAATTTCATTTGCTGTTCTCACTATTTACAACACTAATATTATTTTCTTTACATAATTCTACAATTTTTCTCTTTGTCTTAATAGTTGGTTCGTACCTACCTGTTTCCCACCTATTGATTGATGCAAAGGACACACCAAGCAAATCAGCAAACTCCTGTTGAGATAAAATGAGTTTTTCTCTTAATTCTTTCACTATTCGTTGATAGTCCATATATGCCTCCTATTTTAATCGCTCACTATAATCATTATTATAACACTTTATAATCATTTTGTCTATAAAATGTGGAATAAGTATCTTATTTATCTCATTTTTTTCTCAAATCGTTCAATTTATGGGGTAATCGTTAAAATGGTGGGTAATCGTTCAATTTATGGGGTAATCGTTAAAAAGTAGGGTAATCGTTCAATAGTTGATTTTTTTTAAAAAAAAAGACCTGCAAATAGCCTATATAATGACTACTGCAGGTCTCACTTTGTCTCGCTGCTGAGTGAATATAGGGATTTTTGCCCTTTATTCAAAATAAAAAAGGCTCAATACGATTGTATCAAACCTATTCATCTAATATGGTGGAATAGGGGGGAGTTGAACCCCCGTCCAAACTACAATCCATACTAATCTCTACATGCTTAGTTCATTGTAATAGTTTTAATTTATCAGTCAACATAGAACTAACTACTAATAAACTAGCTCTTTAATCTCGAAATCTTAGTAAGAGCATTCTAAGATTTCATCCCCTAATGTCTTGCTCTTTATAAAGAACCTTAAGGGGTAATTCTTTACAAGAGTGCTACTATTTAATTAAGCAGCAAAAGCTAAATTTTGTGTTCCGGTTATTAAAAAAACCTCGGCGTTTTTACTAGCGCAACCTAGGCATGCAATTAGAACTTCAAATAGCCTGTCGAATCCAGAACTATCCCATATATATTATATCATAAAATTGATATAATTGCATATATTATTATAAAAATTGATAATCCAACACCAATATAAGCCATTATATTACCAACATTTTTTAAAGGTATTAGTTTAGCTTTACTAGGTTTTTTATAAAACCTAAAAGCTAAAAAACTAAATAAGAAAATTGGTATCATCATACTTAATAATCCAAAAACAAAAGTCAAGATAGGATTATCAATTAAGTCTGATTCTTTCCCTTTTTCTACCTTATCATCTTCTTTTGGTTTAATGTATTTTAAATACATTTCATGTTCTTTAAAATTAAAACCGCATTCTTCACATACTATTGCATCATCCAAAGACTCTTTTCCACATCTAAGACACTTCATTAGTATTTCATCCTCTTCTTTATATCTTTTAAAACTTCTGCTTTTTTTAATGTTTCTCTTTTATCATAAAGTTTTTTACCCTTAGCTAGTGCTACTTTTACTTTAGCTAATGCTTTATCAAAATAAACTTCTAAAGGAATTAAAGTCAAGCCTTCTTGAGAAACTTTTCCTGAAAGTTTTCTTATTTCACTTTTATGAGCTAAGAGTTTTCTTTCACGAGTTTCTTTATGATTAAAAATATTACCTTGCTCATATTTAGCAATATGCATATTGATAATAAAAAGTTCATTGTTTTTAATTAAACAATATGCATCTTGGATTGAAACTTTAGAAGCTCTTAAAGACTTTATTTCAGTCCCAGTTAAAACTATCCCACATTCTAAAGTTTCAAGGATAAAATAATCATGATTTGCTTTTTTGTTTCTGGCGATACTTTTTATTGCCATTGTTACTACCTCTGTTTATTATTTTAAAATCAATTTCACGTTCTTTTTTACTAGCTTTAGTTACCATTACTTCTACTTTATCACCAATTCTATAAACTTTATTTTTTCTTCCTTCTAGCGTCATATTAACAGGATTATATGTATAATAATCATCTGTCATTGAAGAAAAAGAAACAAAACCTTCAATTGTTCTTTTTACAGTAACAAACATCCCAAAACTAGTAATTGATGAAATAACTCCCATAAACTTTTCACCAATATATTTTTCCATATATTCAGCCTTTAACATATCAGCTACTTCATATTCTAATTCATCAGCTTCACGTTCTTTTTGACTAGATTGCTTTGCAATCTCTGAAATTTTTTTATTTAAGCCATCTGTTTCTAATACATCATGATCTACTAAATATCTTCTAAGTAATCTATGAACAAGCAAATCAGGATATCTTCTAATTGGAGCTGTAAAGTGAGTATAGGTTTCACTTGCCAGTCCAAAATGACCTAAGTTTTCATGAGAATATCTTGCTTTAGCCATCATTCTTAAAACTAAATTTTTTAAGCCAACATTTTCTTCATCAATTTTTTCTAATAACTTTTGAAGTTCTTTAGGATATACTTTATTATTTTTTAATTTAAATGAATATCCTAAATCTCTAACTACACCTGCAAAACTTCTAATTTTTTCATAATTTGGTTGTTCATGAATTCTATAGATGAATGGTAAGTCCATATGTTTAATGGTTGATGCTACTGTTTCATTAGCAATCAACATAAACTCTTCAATGATTCTTTCTGAAACACCTCTTTCATCAGGGATTATATCTTCTACTTCTCCTGTTTCATCTAGAATGATTTTAGCTTCATCTAAATCAAAATCAATTGCTCCTCGCCAATTTCTCATTTCATTTAGTAATCCAGCTAATTCTTCCATAGAAAATAAATCTTCAGCAATATCTTTATATTTAAAGATTACTTCTCTATATCCATCAAGCAATAGATTAATTTCTTCATAAGTTAATCTATGACAAGATTTAATATAGGAAGGAAAAATCTCACTTCTAACAACTTCACCTTTAAAATCTATTTCCATCTCACAAGCCATTACTAATTTTAAAGTATCAGGAAGTAGTGAACATAAATCATTACTTAACCTTTCAGGTAACATAGGAATAACTCTATCTACTGGATAAACACTAGTCCCTCTTTCTAATGCTTCAAGGTCAGTAAAACTATTTTCTTTAACATAGAAACTAACATCAGCAATATAAACTCCTAATAATTTATTTCCATTATCTAAAAATTTTATGCCAATTGCATCATCTAAATCTTTAGCAGTTGCTCCATCGATTGTAAAAATCCTATCACAGCTTGGAGCTTTTCTTTTATCAATTTCACTTAAATCAAATTTTAAATTATTAACTTCATTTAAAACACTCTCATCAAAGCTTAAATTAAAATTATATTTTAAAGCAAGCGTAGTTATCTCTATTCCAATATCATCTTTTTTACCATAAATATCTATAACATTAACAATTAACTTATCTTTATAATATTCAATAACTTCAGCTTTAACAAAATCTTTTTCTTTGGCATTCTTAACATCTTTTACTTCAACTAAAATATTAGAATTAGAATCTATAAAATAACGGTTACTTATTTTATATAATTCTCCATAAACATATTTAGTGCTTCTTTTAATAATCTTTAAAACTCTTGCTTCATCTTTATTAATTTTATGATTATATTCAACTTTGACTAAAATTATATCTTTATCTAAAGCACCATTAATATCATCACTTGCAATATAAACATCCTTTACTAATTCATCACTCTTAAAAAAACCATAGCCTTGTTTTTTTAAATTTAACTCTCCGATATACATATTAAATCTTGAAAGAAGATTATATCTATTCTTGACAACTGCAATAATGTTTTCTTCAACTAAACTATCTAGATCATCCCTTAACTGATCTTTTTCTTTAGAATTAGTTAAATTAAAAAACAAAACAAATTCATCAAATGTTTTAGCTTTATAATCTATTTCTTTAATTATCTCTAAAATTCTTTCTTTCATTTAAAATTACTCTTTTCTTTAAATTTTTTAAAAAGAAAAAGGCCTTTTTATCAAGGCCTATTTTTCTATTTTTTATCCTAAGCGGTCAATAAAGAAAGAAGCAATAATCGCAAGGATAAAGAAAGTAACAGAAAGGATTCCAGTAATTCTGCTAATCCAAAGTTCAGCTCCACGTTCTTTACGATTTGCAAACAAATCAGATTTTTCTCCAGAAAAAGCTGATGATGCATCTTCTTTAGACTCTTGTAATACTATAATAGTAATTAATAAGCATGATACGATTAATAATAAAATATCAATAAAAGTCATTTGGTTCCTCCAACTAATTTTTAGTAAGATAACTATATTTTTTAACTAGCATTGTTATTATAACACAAAGACATTTACAAAATCAACCCTTAAATTATAAATTTATTATTCTGTTTGCAACGATTAAGTTGTTGATTGTTTCATTTTACAACGATTAGAGTTTATATCGTTGCATTATAAACAATTTCCTTTTTAAAATTAATAAAGAGAAAAAATACATTTTTATATTTTTTCTCTTTTATTTTTCTAAATAAAAACATTCTTTACGATATCATCTAATGTTTCTGCATACTCAATATTTAATTGATTTCTAACAGCTTCAGGTATATCTTCTACATCTTTTACATTTGCTTTAGGAATAATAATTGTTTTTAATCCACTTCTTTGAGCCGCAATTGATTTTTCTCTAATTCCACCAATTGGTAGAACTCTTCCTCTTAAAGTAATCTCGCCAGTCATTCCAACTGAATGATCTACCTTACGATTTGAAAAAGCTGAAATTATCGCAGTAGCAATTGTTACCCCTGCAGATGGTCCATCTTTTGGTACAGCACCTTCTGGTACGTGAATGTGAATATCATTTTCTTTAAACATCACTGGGTCTATTCCATATTTAGAAGCATTACTCTTAACATAACTTAAAGCTGCTTGAGCAGACTCTTTCATAACGTCTCCTAGTTTTCCTGTTAAAACTAACTTTCCTTCACCTTTATAATAAGTAACCTCTATTGATAAAGTATCTCCACCAAATTGTGTATAAGCAAGACCTGTAACAACTCCAACTTGATTATCCTTATCAACTTTATTAAATTGATATTTTGCTTTACCAAGCCAAGATTCTAAATTATCACCAGTAACTGCAATTACAGTATCTTTACCCATAAGAATATTTTTAATACTTCTTCTTACTAAAGTACCAATATTTCTTTCTAATTCACGAACACCTGCTTCTTTAGTATAATTTCTTATAATATCTAAAATAGCATCATCTGTTATAGAGAAAGCTTCTTTTTCTAAGCCATGTAATTCTAGTTGTTTTTGAACTAAATGTCTTTTAGCAATTTCTAGCTTTTCATATTCAGTATAACTACTTAACTCAACAATCTCAAGCCTATCTCTTAGAGGTGCAGGAATATTTTCTAAATAGTTAGCAGTAGCAATAAAGAAGACTTTTGATAGATCATATGGTTCTTCTAAATAGTGATCACTAAAAAATTTATTTTGTTCACTATCTAAAACTTCTAACAGTGCACTAGTTGGATCTCCTTTATAATCACTTGATAATTTATCAATTTCATCAAGTAAGAAAACAGGATTTATTACACCAGCTCTTTTCATACCTTGTAAGATTCTACCAGGAAGTGCCCCAAGATAGGTTCTTCTGTGTCCTCTTATTTCACTTTCATCTTTTACTCCACCTAAAGATTGCTTAACAAATTTTTTATTTAAGCTTGCAGCAATACTTCTTGCAAGAGAAGTCTTACCAACTCCAGGAGGTCCTACAAAGCAAAGAATTGCTTGTGGATTTTTAGAAGTCATAATTCCAACAGCTAAATACTCTAAAATTCTATCTTTAACTTTTTCTAAACCATAATGGTCTTTATCAAGTTGTGCTTTTGCTGCATTAATATCTTTAGTATCTTTTGAGGCTTCAGTCCAAGGAAGACTAATAATAAAATCTAGATAAGTTCTAATGATAGAACTTTCTCCACTTGAAACACCTAAAGAAGAATATCTATTTAATTCAAGCAAAGCTTTTTCTTCAATTTCTTTAGGCATTTTTTTATCAAGAATTTTTCTTTTCAATTCTTCAATATCAGTTTCTTTTCTTACCTTATCACCTAATTCATCTTGAATTACTTTCATTTTTTCTCTTAAATAATATTCTCTTTGAGAATCATTAATTACTTTTCTAACTTGACTTTCAATATCAGATTCTAACCCAGCAAGATATTTTTCTCTTTCAATATCTTCAAGCATCATTTTAAGACGCTCTAAAACATTTGGATTATTAAGATATTTAATTTTATTTAAAACATCCATTGGTAAACTATAAGCTAGTAAATCAGTTAACTTATCAGCACTAACTCCTTTAAATACTGCATCAGCTAGTTCAGGAGATCCCGCAAAAATCTTTTGAGCTTTTTCATCTAATTGTTTTACTAAAACTCTAACACTTGCAAGTTCTTCATCTCTATCACCATATACAGCAGGTAGTGTTACAAAATTAACTAAACCAAAAGGAGAGCCATCGATAAATTCTAAAATTTCACATCTAACTAAACCATTAATTTTAACCTTATGAACAGCACCCGATTCTAAATCATACATGATTTTACCAACTATGCCAATTGGATTCACATCTTCTATTTTAGGATTTTCTAAAGAGATATCTTTTTGAACCAAAACAACAATATATTTCTTTTCTTTCATAGCTGCTTGAATTGCTTTAATGCTAGCTTTTCTACCAACATCTAATTTAATTTCATTGTTAGGAAGTGGTACAATCCCACGAACTACCATTGCCGGCAAAATCCCTTGGGCTTTTATTTCATTTGAATACATAATTTGTTTCTCCTTTCTTTTTTTTATTTATACTACAATTAAAGAATCTTCTAAAAATTCATAAACTAAAATTTTAATCGCTTGAGAATAAGCTATTACATTCGCATCATCTAAAGCCTTTGTTATACCATATTTTAAAAGATATAATTCTTTAATTTTTTTAACCTTTTCATCAATTTTAAAATGAATTGCATTATTACTACTCATTGCATAAGCACATAGTCTTTGTTCTGTTAGACTTGTTAATAATTCATATCTTGAATTATTATTAACCTTAACAATTGGTTGACCAAAAGTTCTATATTTAGGAGTCTTACTTAACTCATCATAATGATTCAAAGTATAATTATCCCAAACTATAATTTTTTTAGCCAAAATCATATCAATTAAAATTTTAATAGTATTATTAACATCTAAATAGAATTGCTCTGCTTCTTTTATATTTTTAATAAAACTATACGCTGATTTTGCTCCCCAAGGATCAATTAGGCTGGCAATTTTATCATCTAATTCTAGCAGTTTTCTTTTTCTAATACTAGTAATTTTAAATTTTTGTTTTTGATATTCTATTTCATCACCAACTTTTTTACCTAAAAAAGTTTGATATAAATCTATATTATATTCATTTGGATAAATTACTTCTTCTAGGATATGTGATGATTCTAACTTTTCAAATCCTACTTCACATTCTTCTTTTACAATATCAGTTTTAATTAATTGATAATAACCTTTTTGCATCATAATTAAATCAATGATTTCTTTTATTTCATCTTCTGTTAATTTAGGTAGTTTTGCTTTTTCTATTTTTAAAGCAGACTTTAATAAATCAAAAGACTCATCATAAATACAATAAGTGACACTTACAATTAAAGGTTTATCTCTTTTTATAACACTTAAGATATTATAAATCCTTTCAGACATAATAATAATATCTTCTTCGATTAAACCTTCTTCAATTATTTCAATAACTTTTTCATAAAACTTTTCTTTAAAAAAAGTATCATCACTATGAAATTTTGCTAAAGAGTTTTTATTTAAACTACTTTCAATTTCAACAAAAATTTCTTCTGTTTCACTTTTATCAAAAGTGACATAGATTTGTTGGTATTGTTCACTTAAATTATTAAAAGTACATTTCATTTAATTCACCCTTACTAAAAACTCTTTTCTCCTTAAGCCATTTTTGCTTTTTTCTTAACACATTTTGGAAAAGCTTTTTTAGTAACAACATCTTTTGTTATAATACATTTTTTTAAATCATGTTCATCTGGGACTCTAAACATTACATCTAACATAATGTTTTCAATAATTGATCTTAAGCCTCTTGCTCCTGTTTTTTGTTCATATGCAAGTTCTGCAATACTTCTTATAGCATCACTTTCAAACTCTAAATCAATTCCATCCATATGAAGCATTTTTTGATATTGCTTGATAATCGCATTTTTTGGTTCTAATAAAATCTTAATTAAATCATCAATTTCTAAATTTTCTAAAACACCAATGATAGGTAAGCGTCCAACAAGTTCTGGAATCATTCCATATCGTTGAACATCTTGATGATTTACCAAGCGATACATTTCTTTTTCAGTAATTTTATTTATACTTTCAGTTCCAAAACCAATTTTCTTTTTTCCAATTCTATCAGCTACAACATTAGTAATTCCTTCAAACGATCCACCACAAATAAAAAGCACATTTGTTGTATCAAAAGCAATAAACTCTTGATGTGGATGCTTTCTTCCTCCACCTGGAGGCACGTTTGCAACTGTACCTTCTAAAATCTTTAATAAAGCTTGTTGAACTCCTTCTCCTGAGACATCTCTTGTAATAGATGGATTATCACTTTTTCTAGCAAGTTTATCCATTTCATCAATATAGACTATTCCTTTTTGAGCTTCTTCAACATTATAATCAGCAGCTTGTAAAAGTCTTAATAAGACATTTTCAACATCTTCTCCAACATAACCTGCTTGCGTTAGGCTTGTAGCATCAGCAATAGCAAAAGGTACATTTAAAATATTAGCTAATGTTTTAGCAATTAAAGTTTTACCACTGCCTGTTGGACCTAATAATAAAACATTGCTTTTTTCAATTTCAACATCACTACTTTGAAATAAATTATTTTGAATTCTTTTATAATGATTATAAGCCGCAACTGAAATTATTTTTTTAACATTTTCTTGGCCAACTATATATTTACTTAGTTCATCATAAATCTCCTTAGGAGTATAATCTCCATAAGGAGTTTTAATTTCTTCCAAAGCATTTTTTGAATCTTTAATCATTTCATAGCAAGCTTCAATACAACTCTCACAAATATAACTATTTTCGCCTTCTACTACTTGAGTATCCTCATCTAGTGGTTGTCTACAAAAAGAACAAAGTTTAAGTTTCTTAAAATCACTTTTCATAAGTTAGCCTCCTTTCTTTAAAAATAATTTTTTAAAAAAAATTATTTTGCACTATCTTTAATTAAATTAATAGCCTTTCTCATTTTAATATAATGTTTAACATTGTTTTCTTTAATTTCTTGTTTTAAAGTTTTAACATCTTTTTTATAATGTTCTGATAGACTAGAATATTCTTTTTCTAATTCTTCTTTTGATACATCTAATTTTTCTTCATCAACAATTGCTTGAAGAACTATTTTTTCTAAAATTGATTTTTTAGCACCTTCAGTTATTTTTTCTTTATATTGATCAATTGTCATTTGATAGAATTGAAGCATCTTTTCAGCAGTTAAGCCATATTGTTTGGCTTGAGCTTCAAGTTCAGCAAACATTGTATCTTTTTCTTGTTCAATAAAAGCATTAGGAATATCAACTTTAGCATTCTCACATGCTTTAGCCATTAATTTATTAACTAAATCATTTTCAGCATTCTTTTCTTTTTCAGCTTTTAATTCTTTCTTTATTGACTCTTTATATTCTTCTACTGTATTAACATTATCAATTTCTAAAGTCTTAACAAATTCATCATTTAATTCAGGATATTCTTTTTTCTTAACTTCGTGCACCTTTACTTTAAATGTTGCAGCTTTGCCCTTTAAGTTTTCTGCTTGATAGTTTTCAGGAAAAACCACATTAACATCTTTTTCTTCATTTGCTTTCATTCCAATCATTTGGTCTTCAAAGCCAGGAATAAATTGGCCACTTCCAATTTCTAAACTATAGTTATTGGCTTGTCCGCCTTCAAATGCTACTCCATCAACAAATCCTTCAAAATCAAAAACGGCAGTATCACCTTTTTCAATAGGTGAGTTTTCAGCTAATTTTAAAACAGCATTTGAACCTAAAACTTTTTTAATTTCATTTTCAATTTCTTCTTCTGTTACTAAAGTTGATAACCTTTCAACTTCTAACTCTTTATATTGACCTAAAACAACTTCAGGATAAACTTCTACTTCAGCAGAAAACGTAAAACTATTATTTTCAAGTGGTGTTACTAAATCAATAACTGGATCTGAAACCACTAAAATATTATTTTCTTCAACCGCTTTAAAATATGCTTCTTGAATAGTTATATTAATTGCTTCTTGATATAAAGCACTTTCTCCAAACATTTTTAAGTAAACATCTTTTGGAACCTTACCTTTTCTAAAGCCCTTAACGCTTACATCTTTTGAAACTTTTTCAAAAGCAGGATCTAATGCTTTTTCAAAATCTTCTTTTGTAACTGCAATAGTTAATTTTACCTTACAGCCTGATACTTTTTCTAAATTAAAAGTCTTGTTTTTTTCACTCATGATTGTATTCTCCTTTTTTTACTGTATGTAATTATATCAATTTAAGGCGATTTATGCAAGCAATTTGTATTTTTATAAAAAAATATGCCTAGCATATTTTTCAATTTCAGAAATAACACTTTCATCATAGCCTAATTCATTTATTGAATTAATTAAATCATAAAATCTATATAGCATATACTCCTTATCAATTTTAAACTCCCCAAGCATTTCTTTAAGCATTGCTTTTTGAAAAACTACTAATAAAAGAGTAATTACTCTTTTTGAATCTTTAATAGATTTAATGTCTGTATAATTAGTTTTTTCTAAATCATCAAAAAAACATTTATTTTCTGGTAAAGTTAATAAACTGCTTTTCTCAATTAATAAACTACTAAAAAACAAATCTCTCTTTTCAATATAACTAGCCAACAATAAACTCAACAAATCATATGATTCATACCCCTTTGTTAATAATAACAAGCCTTTATCAATTACTTCTTTAAAAAGTCTTAAATTAAAAAAAGATGATAAAACTAAATCATAGATATTTGTTTTTTTATAAAAGTCAAAATCTTCTAATAACTGATTAAAATAAACAATTATTTTTTCATAATTAGAAGTTTCATATAAAGCATAAATTTTGTTTTCTAATACTATTTTTTCAGTGGGAAATTTAATAATCTTAGACATTTTTTCGTTTAAAAACCTTTCAGTTTAATCCTTAATTTTTAGTGCTTACTGATATATATTATACATTATTCTTAATCTAATTACAAATAAAATACATAAACAAAACCTTTAAACTTAATTTAAGAATTTTTTAAGTTTTCTACTTTACAAAGAGCATAAAATTTAGTATAATATTAAATGTATTTTGAAAATTTTGTCCTGGTAGCTCAGCCGGATAGAGCAACGGCCTTCTAAGCCGTCGGTCGGGAGTTCGAATCTCTTCCAGGACGCCAATCTTAATCTCTCTCTTTTTTTAGCTACACATAAATTTTTATGTGTAGTTTTTTTATTAAATTAATATAGTTTTAATTTTTTTTATGATATAATCTAATAAAGAAAGTTTTTATTAAAAAGGTGGATTATGGCTGATAAACTATTCATCGCAAAAACTAAAGCAATTGAAAAAACTTTAGCTTTTTGTTCTCAAATTCTAAAGATGTCACCAATTAAATTAAAGTTCTTAATCTTTGAAGATTCAAGCAATGTTTTTGCTGCTTTTGATGCTTCAAAAAATAGAATTTTAATTGACTCTGCTTGGGCCAAGGATGCTACAATCATTGAAATAATTGTAGCTGTTGCCCACGAAATGAGACATGCTTACCAATTAAAACAAATCAATCTTTTAAATAAAAATAAAAAAACAACAGAACCAAAAAATGTTGTTATGGAATGGCATAATGATTTTGAAAATTATGTCTTTCCCAAAACTGATTCTTTAGATGCCCAATACATAAAATCATCAATTGAAATAGATGCTTTAGCCTTTTCTTATTACTTTGTTAAAAAACTTTATAATTATGAAACTGCAATTCCAGAAATTATTAAAGAATCAGTCTTCTTTCAAGTAAAAGTTTTAGAATCTAAAAAATTAATATAATTAAATTAAAAACATTTCGTTAAAACGAAATGTTTTTAATATCCTTTTATAAGTCTTTAAAACAAATCAATTTTCTCAAGATTTAATTTAAATAATTTGACCTTTTTATTTTCTGAAGATGTTAATATTTTTATTTTTTCCAATTCATTTAACAATCTTAAATAATATTGTTTTGAAAAATTATCGTTTGAAAACTCTTTATAATCTTTCCAATTAAAATAACCATTTTTAGTAAAATGAATTATTAAAATATGTTTTAAAGCAATTTCATTAGAACGAGGCATTTCTATGCCTTTTTTTGTTTTTAATTTATCTAGTATTGTATAAAAATTAATATATATTTTTGAATACTTTAATATTATATCTCCCATATATTCTAAAAAGTAAGTTATATCATTTTCTGATTTTCTTGAATTCATAATTGCATTATAATAATCCTTTTTATGAACTTTATTATTGATAGCTTCACTAACTAACAACAAACTAAGAGATGGTGCTTTTTTAAAATTATACCAAAAGGATAGCACCCTTCCCATTCTTCCATTATAATCAAAATAAGGATGTAAATATACTAAATAATAATGAATTATATGAGAGGCAATCAAGTGTTCCTCATATTCTTTTTTTTGATTAATATAATCAATTAATCCATCCATTAATTTAGGCAGCATTTGCCAGTTTACACCTCTATCAATAACTGTATTTAATGCATCTACAATGCTTACCTCAGCATGTCTATAAAAATTATTTGGTAGTAATTTTTCTTCTTCTTTTAAACATTTTTTAGATAATATTTCATATAATTTAAAAATGTTTTCTTTTGTTATATCATTTTCTTTAACAAACTCATATCCAAGTAACATATTTTTAATGATAATATCATTTTTTTTCTTCTAAATCTTCATAATTTACTTTACTTAATTTTTCAATTTCAGCTCTTGTACTTCTAACACCTTCTATTGCTAAACTAGATTCAATTTCAGAAAAAATAAAACCATTAAGCATTTCTGAATCACTAAAATCAGAAAATTGATTAACTACAGAATTTCTAATCAAATCTTGACTATCAGCAAACTTTCTAATAATTTTTTTGCTATTCCAATAAAAAAGTTTTTCCCCTTTTTGATCATATAAGTCTAATTTCAAATATTCTTCATCTATTAGTTTTCCCTGATAAACTTCAGCCATATCATTATGAGTTAAACCATGTTTATAAATAAGTTCTGATTCTCTAGGATAATGATCTAATTCTTGACACAAATTTTTAAATTTATTATACACATTCATTTTTTTACCCTCTTACAACAATAGTTTACAATACTGTTTACGATATGTCAATATATTTGTTTACGATTTAGTTTACAATTTTGTTTATAATTAATCTTACAAAATTAATAAAAGGCTTGATACGCAAGCCTTTTATTTAAACTTTCTCAAATATTATAACTTCACTATGACCAAATGATTTATTTTTTAAAACTTCTAAACCCTTAACTTCTAAATTAATTTCCTTTTTCATAATCTGACAAATAATTATAGCCTTATCTTTTAATAAATCATCATTAATTAAAGTTTCAATTATTTCATTAATTACCTTTAATTTATATGGTGGATCTAAAAACACAATATCAAACTTTTGTTTATTATCTTTAAACTTCTTTAGCGCATCTAAATAATCCATATTTAGAATACTAGAATTACTAGATTCTTTTGCTTTTAAAACATTTTTCTTAACAATTTCTAATGCTAGTTTATCTAGTTCCACAAAATAAGTAAAACTTACTCCTCTACTTAATGCTTCAAGCCCTAAAGCACCAGAACCCGCAAATAAATCTAAAGCAATTCCACCTTCAAAAAAGGGGCCTATAGTATTAAAAATAGATTCTTTCATCCGATCCATCATCGGACGAGTTGTTGCACCTTCTAAAGTATAAAGCATCATCCTTTTATGCTTTCCTGCAATAATTCTCATTTTTTCTTCTCCTTATAAGTTGGAGCATAAATCCTTAAATGATTATGAAGGTTTTTAACTTTAATACTACCCTTTGGTCCTTCTTCTCCATCAACACACCAAGTAATATTATCATCACAAACAACTTCAAATTCAGAAGAAGAAAAATATCCTACATATCTATATTGTTTTTTCTTTCTAAAAGCAAAAATAATTGTTTTAACTAAATTAAGCATTCCTCTAAAAAGACCATACTTAACAGCTATAATATCAAAAACACCATCATTTAAATGTCCTTTTTTATTAAATTTAATTCCACCCGCTCTCACAGAATTTAGAATTAAAAGCATTGGGACAACACCTTCAAAGTTAATATCTTCGCCCTTAATAACAATTTTGGCTACTTTAGGTTTAAAAAAGTCCTTTACACCATCAAAAAAATAAGCCAGTCTTCCTAATATTTTCTTAGCTTTTTGTTTAGTCCTGTAACTTACTGCAGTAAATGTCCCCATCCCTACAACATAGAGAAAATATCTATCGTTTACTACACCAACATCATGATTAATAATATTTCCATCAGTGATTACTTTTACTGATTTTTTAATATTCTTAGAAATCTTTAAATTTCTAGCAATATCATTAACAGTCCCAGATGGAATATATCCTAAAACCGGTCTTTCCTCACATGAAGCAATCCCACAAGCAATATCATTAAATGTCCCATCGCCTCCAGAAAAAACTAAAACATCATATTCCCCACAAACTTCTTTAGCTTTTGTAACAGTATCAAGAGCTGATTTTGTTGCATAGATATTAACTTCACCAAAAACCTTTTTTAATTCGCTTTTGATGAAATTAACTTTTTTCAAAATCTTTCCCTTGCCACTAATGGGATTATACATAAAGATACATTTCATAATAATTTCTCCAATTACTACTATTATAAACGATTAATTCGCCTTTTAAAAGGAAAACCTTATTAAATAAAGAACTGTCTATTTAAAATGTTTATTAATAGCATAAATTTAGCCTATAATCGCCTTTCTACTACTATCTATATAAATTCATGTATAAGGTGTTTTAATCAAAACAACCCATTTTTTTAGATATTTTTAGAAAGTTCTATTTTTGTTGTAATAAACTGATTTTTATATAGTTCAAAGTACTCTCCTTGTAGTTTTAATAAATCACTATGGCTTCCTTTTTCAATGATTTCACCATTTTTAATCACTAAAATTAAATCAGCATTAATTACCGTTGACAGCCTATGAGCAACCATTAAACATGTTCTATCTTTAGTAATCTTTTCAATTATTTTTTGAATACTTAATTCAGTCTTAGTATCAACTGAAGAGGTAGCTTCATCTAAAATCAAAATCTTTGGATTACTAATTAAGGCTCTTGCAAAACAAATTAATTGACGCTGCCCAACAGATAATTTAGAACCACCCTCTCCAACAATTGTATCATACTTATTATCAAATGTTTGAACAAAATCATCTACTCCAACTTCTTTAGAAATTTTAATTATTTCTTCATTTGTTGCATCAAGTTTACCATATCTAATATTATCATAAATAGTCCCGTTAAATAAAAACGGATTTTGAAGAACATAGCCAAGATTAGCATGTAACCAAGAGATACTTCTTTTTTTATAATCTACACCATCAATCTTAATAATACCTTCGGTCGGCTCATAAAAACGACTAATCAAATTAACAATCGTTGATTTTCCACTTCCAGTTTCACCAACTAATGCAACATTCATTCCTTTTTTTACTTTTAAATTAAAGTTTTTTAAAATTGTTTGGCCCTTTATATAACTAAAACTAACATTCTCAAATTCAATTTCTCCTTTTAGACTTCCCCATGATTCTTTTTTAGGATTTAGAATTGTTCCATATTTTTTAATGACATCTTCTGTATCATAAATATCAAGTGGTGTTTCAATCAAAGACATAATTCTTTCAGCTGATGCTTGAGCTTGTTGTAGTTCAGCAACCACAGTTGAAATATGCATTACAGGATCAAAGAATTGAATTGTACAAGTAATAAATAAATAAAGTACTCCAAGTCCTAAATCACCCCTCATTACCATGGCTCCACCTAGTCTCATGACAAATAAAACACCAACATATGAGACAACCATTAAAATAGGGAATAAAATAGCCGAACGAGTAACTGCTTTAATCGCATTTTTCTTCATATCCCCACAAAGATTTTTAAAATCCTTATTAGTTTTATCTTCTAAAACTAACGTTTTAGTAGTTTTAGAACCAGCTATTCCCTCATTATATGAGGCTGTAATTTTAGAGTTTATTTTCCTTACCTTTCTGTAAGCTTTTAAAATTGTTTTTCTAAAATAAAGTCCTATAATAAATATTACTGGAGTTAATAAAATATTTACTATAGCTAAACGAATATTAGTTATGATTAGAATTATCATAATTCCACTCATCGTAGCTAGTCCCCAAAGAATATCAACCAATCCCCAAGATAAAATACTAGATAACTTTCTAGAATCAGACGTAAGACGTGCCATAATCCAACCAGCTGGAGTCTTATCATAATATGAAAAAGGTAGATTTTGAAGTTTTAAAAAAGCTTCTTTTCTTATTTCATAGGCCACCTCTACCTCAACTTTTCCAGCCATTTTAATAAATGTAAAAACAGTAACCCCATATCCTAAAACAACTACAGCATAAAAAACTATAAAAAGAGGTAATTTTTCAAATTCTTCATTTTCAAAAAATGTTGTAATTCCATATGAATTTAAAAGAGGATAAACAACATCTAAAACTGCTAATCCAATAATTGCAATAATTAAAACAGTAACATGTAATTTATTCTTTAAAACTAATTTTAGAATCTTCTTCCAAACTTTAGAATCTATTTTTGAATTACTATAATCATGTTCTTCAAAACGGTTCATTTAATTCACCTCCTTAGAAACTAATTCTTTAAATTCATCTTCTAAAGAGCCTTGAATTTCCCATAATGTTTTATATAAACCTTCTTTTTTTATTAAATCCTCATGTCGTCCAATTTCTGTGATATAACCTTTTTCTAAAACCATGATTTTATCAGCTTGTAAAGCAGTTGTAATCCTATGCGTAATAATAATTGATGTTAATTGTTTTTCTCTCATCTTTAAAGCATTTCTAATATTTAAATCAGTCCTAGTATCAACAGCGCTTAAAGAGTCATCAAAAATCATAATCGGTTTATTTAAAACAAGCATTCTAGCAATTGCTAAGCGCTGTTTTTGGCCTCCCGATAAAGTTACGCCCTTTTCTCCTACTAGCGTATTATAACCTTCTTTAAATTGAAGAATATCATTATGAAGGCTGGCAATTTGAGCAGCATTAAAAACAGACTTATTATCAAGAGATGAATCTGCAATCTTAATATTTTCCATAACAGTTTTTGCATAAATAAATGGGTCTTGTAAAATAATCCCAACATTTTCTCTAACCCATCTTTTTTTAATATCTCTTAATTCTACACCATCAAGTTTAATTGAACCTAAGTAATCATACATTCTAACCAAAATATTAACAATCGTAGATTTCCCAGCCCCAGTCTTTCCAACTATAGCAATAGTCTCCCCACTATTTATTTCAAAACTAACATCATTTAAAATATGTTCTTTATTGTCTTCAAATTTAAAACGAACATTTTTAAAAACTATGTTTCCTGTTATTTGAGGAGTTAATTTTCCATCATTTACATATTCAGTTGGTTCATTTAAGATTTCTTCAATTCGTTTTGTAGCAACAATTGTTTTAGAAAAATCTCCTATAATTCTACCAAGTCTTCTAATTGGATAAACTAACATTCCAACATACATCAAACATGCTATGATATCTCCAATTGAAACAATCCCTGTTTTTGCAAAATAAACTGAAACTATAACAGTTAGTGCATATTGACCGATTGTAACTAAATCACTAAAGCCCCAAAAAAAGGCCATTGCATTATTTATCTTTTCAGAACTTTCCGTAAACTTCCTACTTTCTTCTTCAAATCTACTCATAGCATATTGTTCTCTTGCAAAAGCTTTTACCACTCTAACACCATTAACATTTTCTTGTAAAACGCTAATCATCTTAGCTTCGTTTTCTTCACTAATCGTAAATTCCTTATAGATATATCTAAAATAAATAACTGAAGTTACAAAAGTAATTGGAACAGTTACTAAAGTAACTAACATAATTCTTAAATCAATTAAGGACATTTGATAAACACCTGCTGAAAGTGATGCTATAACAAACAATAACTCAGGCATTTGAACACTTAAAAAAGCTCTAATTGTTTCAACATCAGATGTACATCTTTGAATTAAATCTCCAGTATCTAGTTTACTGTGGTATGTATATGGTAAATCTTGAATATGAGAAAAAAGATTTGTTCTAATATCTTTAGCGATGCTTTCTGAATATACGCCTTTAAAATAACCATTTAAAAAAATTATAATTCCTCTTAAAATTAAATAGGCTATTAATGTAATACCTAAGGCCCAAATCGCAGTTAGACCATCAAATTTGTTTAAAAAAGCCAATAAAAAAGAAGGGAGATTAATATCGCCTTCAATTATTTCACTTGAACCTAAAATAACGTCCATTAAATACTTTATGAATTGAGGCACATAAGAATATGTAATCGGTGTAAAAATTGTTAGTAAAGCAATTAGAACTACTAACACCCAATACTTCTTAACCCATTTCATAAGTTTGAAAAATGTCGACATACATCCCCCTATCAATTATTCTTGATAAACAGTGTTAAAATAAGAAACTAATAATTCTTTAGCATTTTCAAAATCCTCTAATTTTAGCAAATTACTTCTTGCATAATATACCAAACTACTATCAGGATTAGTTTCTTCATCAAAATAAATATAACTAAATGTTGGAATAGAAAAATCACTAGCAACAAGCGAATTTCCATTTGGTTTAATTAACGCTTTTGTTAAGTCGTTTAATTCTTCAGCGGTAATTCTACTTGCATTTATATAATAAATTGTTTTAATATCATATTCTTCTTTTGCTAAAGTGTTAGCAGCGCCAACATATTCATCGCAAACTTTCTCACTTGGAGATCCATAATATAAATGAAATGTTTCTTTTGCAGCGATTTTTTCCTTTATCTTTTCAATTGTTGTATATTCAAAAACATGTTCTGCACTACCTAAAGAAGGATATTCTTTAGCAATTGTTCCCTTGCTAGTTGAAGGAGCAAATGTAATTACATTAAAGATTATAATCAAAGCTATTGCCAGTCCTGCTACTGCAAAAATTATTCCAAAAACTTTTTTTTCTGTTTTTGTCATTGGTTCTCTATTGCCAATCATTTCCTTAGCACCTTGAGTTGGAATATTACTCATTGCAGTTTTTGGTTGTTTTTTCTTCCTATTTCTAGCCATTTTATTACCTCCGAAATTTCTATATGAATTATAACATAGTTTTATTTTTTTTACTAGATTTTAATTATATAATCTTTATTCTTTAAAAAGAACTCATATCTTATCTAATTTAGGACAAATAAAAATCTTCTAACGTACATGTTAGAAGATTTTTAAATTACTAAAAATGGTGACCCGTACGGGATTCGAACCCGTGAGTGCATGCGTGAAAGGCATGTGAGTTAACCGTTTCTCCAACGGGCCAAAAAAATGGCGCCCCCACTAGGACTTGAACCTAGGACCCCATGATTAACAGTCATGTGCTCTAACCAACTGAGCTATGGAGGCATTTTAATAAAAATAGAAAGGAAGTAAGGCAACTTCCTACTTTTGCGGGGAAGCCCAACTATCATCGGCGTTAAAGTGCTTAACTTCTGTGTTCGAGATGGGAACAGGTGTTTCCACTTTGCTGTTGTCACCATACTTCTCTTTCAAAATTGAATAGTACTTCATCGCTTTAAGGTTAAGTCCTCGATCTATTAGTATCAGTCCGCTCAACACATCACTGTGCTTACACTCCTGACCTATCAACCTCATCATCTCTAAGGGATCTTACTTCATTGAATGGGAAATCTCATCTTGAGGGGGGCTTCACGCTTAGATGCTTTCAGCGTTTATCCCGTCCGCACTTAGTTACCCAGCGGTGGCTCTGGCAAGCCAACTGGTACGCCAGCGGTGCGTCCATCCCGGTCCTCTCGTACTAAGGACAGCTCCTCTCAAATTTCCAACGCCCACGACAGATAGGGACCGAACTGTCTCGCGACGTTCTGAACCCAGCTCGCGTGACGCTTTAATGGGCGAACAGCCCAACCCTTGGGACCTACTCCAGCCCCAGGATGCGACGAGCCGACATCGAGGTGCCAAACCTCCCCGTCGATGTGAACTCTTGGGGGAGATCAGCCTGTTATCCCCAGGGTAGCTTTTATCCGTTGATCGACTGCCTTTCCATCCAGCACAGCCGGTTCACTAAGCCCAACTTTCGTTCCTGCTCGACTTGTAGGTCTCGCAGTCAAGCTCCCTTCTGCCTTTACACTCTGCGAATGATTTCCAACCATTCTGAGGGAACCTTTGGGCGCCTCCGTTACTCTTTAGGAGGCGACCGCCCCAGTCAAACTGCCCACCAGACAATGTCCTCTAACCTGATTAAGGCTACAAGTTAGACATCAAATATCAAAAGGGTGGTATCCCAACGTTGACTCCACCGAATCTAGCGATCCGGCTTCTTCGTCTCCCACCTATCCTGTACATCTAATATCCGATGTCAATATCAAGCTGCAGTGAAGCTCCATGGGGTCTTCCCGTCTAGTCGCGGGTAACCTGCATCTTCACAGGTAGTATGATTTCACCGAGTCTCGAGTTGAGACAGCACCCAAATCGTTACGCCTTTCGTGCGGGTCGGAACTTACCCGACAAGGAATTTCGCTACCTTAGGACCGTTATAGTTACGGCCGCCGTTTACTGGGGCTTCAATTCAATGCTTTGAGTTGCCTCTAACATCTCCTCTTAACCTTCCAGCACTGGGCAGGCGTCAGCCCCTATACTTCACCTTGCGGTTTAGCAGAGACCTATGTTTTTGGTAAACAGTCGCTTGGGTCTATTATCTGCGGCTTAATTGCTTAAGCCCCCCTTATTCCGAAGTTACGGGGTAATTTTGCAGAGTTCCTTAACAAGAGTTTTCTCGCGCGTCTGTGGATTCTCTCCTCGCCTACGTGTGTCCGTTTACGGTACGGGCACCTAATTAATTAGCCTTAGAAACTTTTCTTGGAAGTTTGGCTTCACTAGACTTGCGTCATCATATTTCAATGTTTAACTAAGTAACGGATTTGCCTGTTACTCCATCTTTGTACTTAAACTAACTATTCCAACAGTTAGCTCCAGTTAGCCTCCTTCGTCATTCCATCAGTTAATTAGGTGGTACAGGAATTTAAACCTGTTGTCCATCGGCTACGCTCTTCAGCCTGACCTTAGGACCCGACTAACCCAGAGCGGACGAACCTACCTCTGGAAACCTTAGGCTTTCGACGGATAGGATTCTCACCTATCTTTTCGTTACTCACACCGGCATTCTCACTGCTTAGCGCTCCAGTAGTCCTTCCAGTCTACCTTCACCGCACTAAGTACGCTCCCCTACCAATTACTATTACTAGTAATTCCATAGTTTCGGTATTATGCTTAGCCCCGTTACATTTTCGGCGCAGAATCATTCGACTAGTGAGCTATTACGCACTCTTTAAAGGATGGCTGCTTCTGAGCCAACCTCCTAGTTGTCTATACAACTCCACATCCTTTCCCACTTAGCATAAATTTAGGGACCTTAACTGATGGTCTGGGCTGTTTCCCTTTTGACCACGGGCCTTACACTCGTAGTCTTACTGCTGTACATGTTTTATAGCATTCGTAGTTTGATTGAGATCAGTACCTCGAGGTGAGGCCATCACACATTCAGAGCTCTACCTCCATAAAACTTTCATTACAACGCTAGCCCTAAAGCTATTTCGGGGAGAACCAGCTATATCCGAGTTCGTTTGGAATTTCACCCCTAGCCACAAGTCATCCAAGTCTATTGCAACAGACCCTGGTTCGGTCCTCCACCTGGTTTTACCCAAGCTTCAACCTGCTCATGGCTAGATCACCCGGTTTCGGGTCTACGACAATTAACTATTTCGCCCTATTAAGACTCGCTTTCGCTACGGCTCCGTTCCTTAAAACTTAACCTTGCTAATTATCGTAACTCGCCGGTTCATTCTACAAAAGGCACGCCATCACCCATTAACGGGCTTTGACTGATTGTAAGTGCATGGTTTCAGGTTCTTTTCACTCCCTGCCAAGGGTTCTTTTCACCTTTCCCTCACGGTACTGGTTCACTATCGGTCACTAGGTAGTATTTAGCCTTACGAGATGGGCCTCGCTATGTTCAAGCAGAATTCCACGTGCTCCGCTCTACTCTTTGTTACCGGAGTTCTTAATATTTCGTTTACAGGACTATCACCTTGTTTCGTTTGTTTTCCCACACAATTCAACTATACTAAGAATTTGTAACTCCTGATGGTAACGGGCTGCTCCCCGTTCAATCGCCTCTACTTAGGGAATCGCTAATTGCTTTCTTTTCCTCCAGCTACTTAGATGTTTCAGTTCGCTGGGTCTTCCCCCATATGGCTATTTATTCACCATATGGTACTAACTCTTCAAGCTAGTGAGTTTCCTCATTCGGATACCTACGGATCTTAGTTTACTTACAACTCCCCGTAGCATTTCGCTGTTAGTCGCGTCCTTCATCGGCTCCTAGTGCCAAGGCATCCGCCATGCACCCTTTGTTTCTTAACCTTATTCTTTTTATTTAAACACTAAAATTTTTAAAAAGTGTTCTTACTTTCTTGCGACAAGTACTATTCAATTTTCAAAGATCTATTTTTATTTCTATTATGTTAGAAATGGTGGGCCTAAATGGACTTGAACCAGCGACCTCACGCTTATCAGGCGTGCGCTCTAACCAGCTGAGCTATAGGCCCACAAATTAAATATTTTAGAAAGACAAAGTCTCTCAAAACTAAATAGAACATGATGGAGTAAAAAATCAAAGAAATTTAAAATAATTTTTGGTTAAAGGTTTAACCTTTCTCCTTAGAAAGGAGGTGATCCATCCCCACGTTCTCGTAGGGATACCTTGTTACGACTTCACCCTAATCATCTATCCTACCTTAGACGGCTCCCTCTTAATTGCTCAAGTTAGGCCACCGGTTTTGGGTATTATAAACTCTCATGGTGTGACGGGCGGTGTGTACAAGACTCGAGAACGTATTCACCGTGACATTCTGATTCACGATTACTAGCGATTCCGACTTCATGTAGTCGAGTTGCAGACTACAATCCGAACTGAGACTAGCTTTATGAGATTAGCTCCACCTCGCGGTATCGCAACTCTTTGTACTAGCCATTGTAGCACGCGTGTAGCCCAGGTCATAAAGGGCATGATGATTTGACGTCATCCCCACCTTCATCCGGTTTGTCACCGGCGGTCTCATTAGAGTGCTCAACTGAATGTTAGCAACTAATGATAAGGGTTGCGCTCGTTGCGGGACTTAACCCAACATCTCACGACACGAGCTGACGACAACCATGCACCACCTGTCTTTGTTGTTCCGAAGAAAAGACCTATCTCTAGATCAGTCAACAAGATGTCAAGACCTGGTAAGGTTCTTCGCGTTGCATCGAATTAAACCGCATGCTCCACCGCTTGTGCGAGTCCCCGTCAATTCCTTTGAGTTTCAGTCTTGCGACCGTACTCCCCAGGCGGAGCACTTAATGTGTTAACTGCAGCACCGAGGTTTCCCCCGACACTTAGTGCTCATCGTTTACGGCGTGGACTACCAGGGTATCTAATCCTGTTTGCTCCCCACGCTTTCGTGCCTCAGCGTCAGTCCCGGCCCAGTAAGCTGCCTTCGCCATTGGTGTTCCTTCTAATATCTACGCATTCCACCGCTCCACTAGAAATTCCACTTACCTCTACCGTACTCAAGTCTACCAGTTTTCAATGACCATCTATAGTTAAGCTATAGTATTTTACACCAAACTTAGTAAACCGCCTACGCACGCTTTACGCCCAATAATTCCGGATAACGCTTGCCCCCTATGTATTACCGCGGCTGCTGGCACATAGTTAGCCGGGGCTTTCTAATCAGGTACTGTCAATTATGAGACATTTCCTCCTCATAAGTTTCATTCCCAATAACAGAACTTTACGACCCGAAGGCCTTATTCATTCACGCGGCGTTGCTCGGTCAGGGTTCCCCCCATTGCCGAAAATTCCCTACTGCTGCCTCCCGTAGGAGTCTGGGCCGTGTCTCAGTCCCAGTGTGGCTGTTTTGCCTCTCAGCACAGCTATGCATCGTCGCCTTGGTGAGCCGTTACCTCACCAACTAGCTAATGCACCGCAGGCCCCTCCTTAAGTGATGCATACGCATCTTTAAATAAATTAACATGCGTTAACTTATACTATCCAGTATTAGCAATCGTTTCCAACTGTTATCCTCGTCTTAAGGGCAGGTTACCTACGTGTTACTCACCCGTTCGCCACTAAAGTATTGCTACTTCCGTTCGACTTGCATGTATTAGGCACGCCGCCAGCGTTCATCCTGAGCCAGGATCAAACTCTCAATAAAAGTTTATTCCTTACTCCACCTGTTCTATTTAGTTTTCAAAGACCTTATTTTTTTGTTAGAGCATTTATCATTATACCACATTCAGGGGTATTGTCAACATTTATTTTACTTTTTTTACTAAATTACCCATTTTTAGGCAACCTTATACATTATACTACTTTACATTTTCTAAGTCAATCAATTTATTTTTACTCTTAAAAGGGTTAAAAAAGGCTTAAAAGTTTACACCTTTAAGCCTTTTAAAATGTTTTTTTCTAAAACATTAACTTCTTTTCCAACTTAAATCTTAAGCATATTTTGAAGTAAAGAATAAATGTTCAACTGTAAGAGTTTCATTTCTTAATATGTCATAAACACCTTGACAGATATATCCTCTTTGAAGCATAAATCCACCAGGTTTAATTTCGTACTCAGTACCATCTCCGTTCATTGGAACTTCAATTGGAGTACAAAGTTTTGATTCTGAATCGAAGTTAAGGATAATAGCTTTGTATGCAGCCATATAGTTAAAGCCACTGAAGTAGTCTTTAGTAGGAGTTGTGCTAAGATCTTTTGGAGTATCTACAACCCAAATTGATGCATCTGTTGTGTTCTTAACAACTCTACCAAATGATCCAGATAGACCTGTTGATGCTAGATACATCTTATCTGCGCTTTCACCAATTGCTTCGCTACCTGCTCTAACGTTTGCACTTGTAAGATTTGCATAATTAGTTTTAGCAGAAACTACATAAATTACATACTCAACATCATTTGCTGTAATAGTTGTTTTGAAGATATTTCCGCTAAAGCCTTGCCATGAACGATCTCCAATGTTCTTTCCACCATCTGCAGCAGGTGTTTTAAAGCCATTTGTAGCAAGCCATTTTTCATAATTAAATCCTGCAAGTGAAACATCTGATGTAATAGTTATAGCAACATCACTAGGTTTTTCCGCAATACCAACGTTAACAGTAAAGTTAACAGTTGCAGTGTTTTCAGAACCTTCTCTTGTTAGAGTTGCAACGATTGATGTTGATTTATACATAAAGTATTGTTTTAATAAATTAAATTCAGCATCAAAGATTGTAGTATCAGCAGGAGCCCATGTAATATTATAAGTATATTCTTCATGTACAAATGTTGCATCTAAATTAGTAAGTTGATTAACTGCAGTTTTTCCATATGGGAAGTGTTCTGGGATACAAGTTGATGAAAGTCCATAATAGTAAGATGCCTTATCTACATCATGTTCAAATGGATTAATTGTAATAGGGAATGCAACATCTTGAGTAAAGTTATAAGGATAATCTGCTTGCTTATAATATACAATAGTTGCAGTTAAAGTTATTTCAGTTGCAGTTTCAACCGGAGCAACTAAAGCACCAGTATTACTAATTATATCTGTATTAGATGAAGCCCAAGTAATTGTTGTACCAAATTTTGAATCTTTAATTGGTAGTGTAATTCCACCTTTTGTAGTATAGCCATCTAAGAATTTTAAATCACCAGCAGGATCATTAACAATATAATCAATTTTTTCTGCTTGAGTATATCCTGCAGCTAAAACTGAGAATTTTCTAATTTGACTTTGACTAGCTCTTCTTAAAGATACTTCTAATGGAACTAAAACATCATCATTTCCACGTTTATAAACACCAGCGTTAGAAATTGCATTTGCAAGTCCTGAAACCCAAGTCACTGTAACACCTTCAAAAGTAAAGCCTGCAAAATCTAGATTTGCTGCTGCTTTGAAGTCTTCATCTAAATAACCTTTTTCTTCTAAGTATGCATCTAATGCAGCTAGAGCTTCTGCTACAATAACGTCATCAGTTTTTGCAATAACAACTACTTTTACTTCAAAATTAATAACTGTTTCATTAACTGTTACTGTAGTATCAATAGTAACAACAACGTTATTAATTCCTTGTTCTGCAACAAACTCTGTAACAACTTCGCTATCTACTTGATATTCAATTGCAGCACCTGTAAATGTAGGTAGATCAAAGTTTTCTCTTGTAGAAGCAGGAATATTAGATAAAATATGGTTCTTAGCTTGATAAGCTTTTAATAAATCAGGTTTACCAGCAGCGATAACTGCAATTGTAAATGTATAACTTACTTCACCATCAGTAATAGTAATTACAGCCTCACCCTCATTAACACCAGTAACTTTACCTTCTTGATCAACTGTAGCTACTGTAACATCACTACTACTCCAAGTAAGTCCAGTACCTGTTAAAGAAGATAATAAAGTTGTTGATTCGCTAATAAACACATAAGATGAACCAGTAATACCAGCTAGACTAACGTCTTTTGCGATAACAATTGAAACATCGAATGTCTTAGATTTTCCACCATAACTTACATTAACTGAAAATGTTTGTTTTAAATCTGTAGGAGCTGGTTTGTATTTAAATACAGTGCCAACTGGATGGAATGTTCCATCATAAATATATCTAACTAAAACAACACCATCAGCATCAGGTAATACTAAATCTTCTGTTAGAACTTCAGGCAATAAATTTCTAATTGTTGCTTCAGCTCCATTTAATTTAGCCATTTTTTGAGCATCTGTTTCAATAATAGTAAATTCGATAGTTTCAACAATTGTTGTTAATTCACTAGAAGTTACAGTAATACTTACTGTCCCCTCACCTACAGCTGTAAGCAACCCTGCAGCAGAAATTGTAGCAACACTTTCATCACTACTACTCCAAGTAACTGCTTGATTTGCAATAGCTGGAGCAACAGTAGCCGATAACTGTTTTGTTTCGCCAACAATAAGTGAATCTCCACCCTCATAAATCATCATAACTTCAGTTGGTGTATCATCAAGTGGTTCGTCTTCTCCACCATCATCACCAATCAAGTCGCACCCTACTAGAAATAATCCTAGTAAAAAGATTACAAAGAACAACGTAAATTTTTTTACATTCATTAATTAATTCCTCCTATATTTTTAAGTCTAAACTCAATATTATTTTACTCTTTTTCTAAAGAAAAGTCAACAAAATACAGCAATAAAAGATTTTTTATTTAAAATTCATTCCTTATCCTTTTAAAAACTCAACTGTTTTTGTTAATAATTCACTTCTTACAGCAACATTATCATAACCATGGCCAGCATTTTCGATAACAATTAGTTTAGCTCCTTTAATTGCTTTAGCATATTTTTCACCGAAACTAACATTAACCGCTAAGTCTTCTTTACCATGAACTATTAAACAAGGACATTTGATTTTTTCTAAATTAAGATATGGTGAAAACTTTTTAAAACTTTTAACTAAGTCCTCACTCATTTCAAAACCTAAAAAATCTACATTACCGTTTTCTAGTTTCGGATATTTTGAAAAATAATTTTCAACAATTTGAGCAATATTTCCAGCCGGAGACCATAAAACTAATTTTTCTAAAATCTCAGGCATCTTGCTGGCCATATATCCAGCTATTGCTCCACCCATACTAAAACCTAACAAAATTATCTTCTTTATATTTTTTATCTTAAAAGCATAATCAATTATTAATTTAGCATCTTCTACTAAAGTATCAAATGTAAATTCATGAAATGCTCCATCAGACTCAGCATTACCATAAAAATCAAATCTTAAAGAAGCAATATTTTCTTTTGCTAGAAGCTCACTAATTGTTCTAAAAATTCTACCATGTTCTGCTTTATGACCAGTAAAACCATGAAACATAACAACAATTTTTTTTGAAGTTTCTGGATTATTAAGGTAGCCTCTTAAATAAACATTTTCTTTTTTCTTTAATTCAACATATTTTTGCATCCTATTTTCCTACCTCTTTTAAGGCATTCCTTATATGTCCTTTATTATTAGCCAAATGTTTTTTTATTTTTTCTAGATCTTTTATACCGCTTAAACTAGCAAATAAAGCCTGTTTAACAGTTTTATATTTTATTAAAGCTTGTTTTGCTTCTTCATTAGAAATTCCTAAAGCCATTTCTAAAATACCTTCTGCTCTTTTAACCAATTTTTCATTTGACATTTGAACATCTATCATTAAATTTTGATATACTTTCCCCATTTTAATCATTGAAGCAGTTGATAACATATTACAAATCATTTTTTGAGCAGTACCTGATTTCATTCTAGTAGACCCTGTAATTGGTTCTTCTCCTGTGATGGCCTCAATTGGATAATCAACAATAGAAGCTAATTTACTATTAAAAGAAGTTACAATCGCTCCAGTTGTTGCACCAATACTTTTAGCATATTCAATTGCACTAATTACATAGGGAGTCCTTCCACTAGCAGCAATTCCAACTACTATATCATCTTTAGTTAAATTAATTTTCTTTAAATCTTCTATTCCTAGAATCAAAGAATCTTCAGCGCCTTCAACTGACTTTACTACAGCCTCAAACCCACCTGCTATTAAACATTGAATAGTTTCATAACTAACACCAAAAGTAGGCGGGCATTCTGATGCATCTAATACTCCAATCCTGCCACTTGTTCCAGCCCCCATATAGATTAATCTTGCATCTTTATAAAAGGCTTCTACAATTTTATCAACTAATGGTGCAATTTGAGGTAAAGCTTTTTCAACTGCATAAGCAATAGTTTTATCTTCATTATTAATTTTTCTTAAAATTTCAATTGTACTAACTACATCAATATCAAGTGTATTTGAATTTCTTTGTTCAGTTCCTATTTTTTTTAAATCTACTGCCATCAAAATCTTCCTTTCTTCTAGGACTTGGTGTAATTTGGCCTAAAATTACTTCTTCTTTTGCATTTGTTACTGTAATTAGATTGCTAGGTTTATTATTTATTGTTTGATAACCTAAAACAACAAAAGCTAACGCTTCTTTAGAATCAGAAATATCTGATTTTAAAACTTCTATTTCCAATTCCTCTTTTAATCTTTTCATAATGTAATCATTATGTGAGCCACCTCCACTAACAATTAACTTATTAAATTTTGGAATAAATTTTTTCAAATTATAAACTATTCCAAAAACTGTGGCTTCAGTTATTGTTTTAACAACATCATTTGGCTTTTCTTTATCTAAAGCATATTTAATAATTAACTCTTCCATAAAAGAAACACTATATTTTTCTCTACCAGTTGATTTTGGTGGATTTTTTAAAATAAAATCATCTTCTTTTAAAGCGTTAAATAGTTTTTCTATTATTTTACCACTACTTGCTATTTCACCAGATTTATCATAATTTTTATTAAAATATTTTTTTGTGAAATAATCTATCATAATATTGCCAGGTCCACAATCAAAAGCTATAACGTCTTTCCCACAAGCATTTTTTGGTAAATATGTAAAGTTACTAATTCCACCAATATTAAGTAAAACCAAATCCTCTTCTTTACTTACATATAACATATATTCAGAAAAAGGTACTAAAGGTGCTCCTTCTCCACCTGCTGCAACATCCATCACTCTAAAATTTGAAACAGTTTTTATATTAGTTAAATAACTAATAACACTAGCTTCACCTATCTGTAATGTTGATGGAGTCGCCCCTTTTGGATCATGCCAAATAGTTTGGCCATGACTTGCAACAAACTCAATATCTTTGTAATCAAGAAGAGTCCCTTCTAATACTTTATCGATAGCTTCTTTAAAGTAATATCCTAGTTCAAAATTTAGACTTGATACTTCATCTAATTTTGCTGTATCTTTATTTAAATTACGCATTAATTTAGCTCTAAATTTATCACTATATTCTAAAGTGATAAAATTAATAATTGAAAATTCTTCATTCAAATTAATTTTTACAAGGCAAGCATCAACTCCATCTAAAGAAGTTCCGCTCATCAAACCTATGGCATACATTTAATTTTCCTCTTTTTAAAAAACTTTAACTGGCAAAATTCCTCTAGTGCCAATTTCTTTTTTCAAAAACTTAACTAAAGTTCTAATAGAATTAGGAGTATATTCATATAAACAAGAATAATTTTTAACATTTCTCATTTCTAGAATATCATATGGATTTCTAAATGATATTACATAAACTTCCCTTCCCTTTTCTAGAAGAAGATTAACCAGTTTTGCTTGAGACGGAAAACTTTTTACATTATATGTACAAACTAATACCTCACGAGCTGAACTTGCTTTTTCTGCTAGTTTTTCTATCTCAATATCTGTCATAATTAAAGGCATTTCAAAACATTTAACCTTAGGCAATTCTTGTTTAACTACTTCAACAAGGTTTCTAGAAGAAAGCCTATCTTCTGCAATCGTAGTTGCAAAAGGTGTTGGAGCAAAAATTACACTATCATCTAACAGTTCAAATGAATTTCCCATCACTTTAGTTAAAGATTCATCAACTATTCTTTGAGCTACTCTTTTATGATTAAAATTGTCAACCTTTGCTTTTGCGTAATCAAAATCAAAATTATAATAATGCTTATTTAAAGATTTTATTGCTTCATTCTTAGCATCTAAAATACGCTTAACTTTTGCATCAATTGCATCCATCGGTATTTCATTATTTAAAACTGCTTTTTCTAATAATTCTAAAGCTTTAATTTGCTTTGATTCAGTTTGTGAGATACATGCTAAATCAAGTCCTGCTTTAATCCCCATCACTGTTCCTTTTTCAGTTGTATAAATATCATCAATTGCTTTCATTTCCATACAATCGCTTACTATTAAACCTTTAAATCCTAACTCTTTTCTAAGCAAGTCTGTTAAGACTTCTTTAGATAAAGTTGCTGGCATATTATTAACAGTATATTCTTTAAAATCGATATGAGCAGACATTATTGCTTTCACACCACTATCAATTGCAGCTTTAAAAGGCACTAATTCAACTTCTTCAATTCGCTTCCTACTGTGAGTAATTCTTGGTAGACCAAGATGAGAATCAACATTTGTATCTCCATGTCCTGGAAAATGTTTTGCAGTTGCAATTACACCTTCCTCTTGAATTCCGTTAATAAAAGAAACACCATATTGAGCAACCTTAGTAGGATTATCTCCATAACTTCTAACCCCAATTACAGGATTAGCAGGGTTATTGTTAACATCTAAAGACGGTGCTAAATTCATATTGATACCAAGGGCTAATAACTCCTCCCCCATAATCCTACCAATCTCATAAGCATCATCAATACAAGTTGCTCCAAGCGTCATATTCCCAGGGCAAAAAGTTGCTCCTTCCATAATTCTAGTAACCATTCCACCTTCTTGATCAATTGTAATCAGAGGGATTGTATTTGTTGCTTCTTTTACTTCTTTATGAATTCTTTGACATAATTCATATAATTGCTTAATTGATTTAATATTTCTCGCAAACAAAATAACATTAGCTACCTTATATTCTCTAATCATTTTCTTTAAATGATCATTAAATTCATAGCCATGAAAACCTATAATTAATAACTGACCTAATTTTTCTTTTAAATTCATAACTCACCTAATATAATAAATATTTCTTTCTAGTTTTACCGAATTCTTTTGTTTCTTTATCAATAATTGAAAATAGCTTATCTATCTCATATTTATCTTCAGTCACATACCCACAACCAGTATTATATTCTAACATTCTAGGGCGTCCTTCTACATATGGTGGTAGGACTTCAAAATCATTCGGATACATTCTTCTTACAACATAAAGCATTAACCATCCAACCTTAACAGCTTGAAATTTATTTTTATCTAAAACATGAACTTCAACACCACCACATAATTTCTTTTCATTTTTTGAAAATACAGGTGTAAAATAAAGCGGTCGGAAATATACTCCAGGAAGCTTATAACTATTAAGTTTTTCCGCATAATCATTAGAATTTATCCAAGGAGCCCCAACATATTGAAATGGTGCCGTAGTCCCTCGTCCTTCAGATACATTAGTTCCTTCAAAAATACAAGTTGCATTATAAACAACAGCCGAAAGCGGTGTTGGAAGGTTAGGTGAAGGCATCACCCAAGGAAGAAGAGTTTCTGAAAAATACATTTCTCTTTTATAATTTTTCATCAAAATCATATGAAGTTTACATCCGATTTCATATTCTTCATTAAACAGCTTAGCAAGCTCTGCAATAGTTAAACCATGACGTTGTACAATTGGATAATATCCAACAAAAGAACGATATTCTAAATCTAAGATATTTCCTTCAAAATCTTTAGCATTAACCGGATTTGGCCTATCAAAGATAACAAACTCTTTATCATATTCTTTACATGCCATCATAGCATAAGCCATTGTATAGATATATGTATAAAATCTAGATCCAGCATCTTGAATATCCATACATAAAATATCAATCCCATCCATCATTTCTTGAGTTGGCCTTCTAGTTTGTCCATATAAACTATGAACAATACAACCACTTTCTGGATCAAAATAAGTTTCTAATTTTTCACCAGCTTGAATATTTCCTCTAACGCCATGTTCTGGCGAAAAAAGTGCTACAAGATTTGTTTTTTCTTTTAAAACTTCAATTGAAGATCTAAAATCACTTGTCATTCCAGTTGGATTTGTAATTAAGCCAACTCTTTTACCTGAAAAAAGATTTAAATATTCACCAATTCTTTCAATCCCTAATTTTACCATTTTCTTCCTCTCCTTCTAAATCAAATTTATCGACTGTTTTTATATCATCTTCATTATCAGATAAATACCAATATACTCCCCTTGTTAAGTTATAAGAAACAAAAAGCGGTCCACTAATACCAATTAAAAACCAGAAAGGTATTAAAAACTTAACTAAAATCGCTCCTATACTTAAAGCCCACACTAAAAATAAAATAAAGGTTGTAAAGAAAAATTTTAAACACATATAAAAACTCATTTTTAATGTATCTTTAACAGAAAAGTTAAAATAAGTCATCACCATTGGTAAATGTATTAACATTAGCCCAACAATAAACATACAAAACAACATATAAAAAAAACCAACTGCATAGACTAAACTAAAATCTTTAAAACTAAAATTAGCCTCTAACAAACTAGGTGCATAATACCACACAGCAAAACCTAAAATTAAAAAAATACTTAAAAATATTAAAGTAATAAAAATTGTTTTTTTAAAATCATATGCCATATTCTTAAAATAAATTTTAAAAATATTACCACTTTGTTTACCTTCTTTAAAATCTTTTATAGTTCTAAAAGTAGCAAGATATGATGGAATAAAACCTATAAAAGCAGTTACTGCCGAAATAAAAATTATAATTACATTCATAACTATCAATCGCCAAAGCCAATCAATAAAACTAAAGCCTCTGCTATTGACAAACTTTTCCATATCCATAGTTTTCCCTCGTTTTAAAAAACTAAACTATTAATATTATACCATAGAACCTAACTATAAACAATAAAAAAACTGTGTCTTGCGACACAGTTTTCATTATTATATTATCCAAATTTTCTAAGTAAAGCAGCTTCAACAACTGGTGCCACTGTAGACAATGTTTGTTGATAGTCTCCACCTTGGATAACTGTTCTTAAAGCAGGGCCTAATCCATCAGGTTGTGTAAATGAATATACACCTTCAAGTGGATCATAGAAATATCTTAAGTTAACTGGATTATCACCTTTATCATTAACATACATAATAGCCTTAACGCTTTCTGGGTCATCAGTTAATCTTTGAGCATTTTGTAATCTCAAGTCATACTCATCATAACCAGGAGCATTTAGAACGTTTTCTCTAGTTAACAAGTACATTTCATTAATAGCACGATAAACTGCTTCTTGGTCAGCATCACGTCCAGTAGCCATAATGTAAACAGCCTCATCTGGCATCGCTACTCTAACGTCTGCTTTTGACATTCCATCAGCATATGGGAATGGAACATAACCAATATCAAATAAACTATCACGATAAGTTTTCCATCTATTTTCAGCATTTAAGAACCAGAATTGTCCTGGACAGAAAATTGCATTTCCTGTATTAAATGCTACTGAACCAGCATCATGATTCATTGCAGGATCGAATGCGTTTGCTGCATAGATATCTGTTAATATTTGAGCTGCATTAACACAGTTTTCATTTTGATAGTCAACGATTAAGTTGTCAAGGTTAGCAACTTTAACACCAGAAGAAATACTCATACCATACCAGTAATAAATTCCATGGCCTGATAATGCATATTGTCCTTCTTCACTCATTTTAGCTTGAGCAGCTAATGCCCATGCTTTAAAATCTGAATATGTCCATTCATCATCATTGAATTTCTTAGCAGGTGTATCTAATTCAAGTTGATTTACTAAGTCTAAGTTATAGAATAAACCATTAATTAATCCAGATCCAGCATTTGTCATACCATATAATTTTCCTTTATATGTACAAGCTTGACGGAATGCAGCATCCATCTTATCTTCACCATAAGTTCCATACAAATCAGTTAAATCAACTACAGAACCACCTTCAACAAAATCAGGAATCCAGTCACTTCCAACAATATAGAAGTCTGCTTCAGGAGTTCCTAAAGAAGCTTGTAAGTTGATATAGTCAATACGAGTTTGTCCCCATTCAGCTCCAGCTGGATAGTCAATAACTGTAATATCACAGTTATACATTTCTTTTACAGCAGTGAAAGCAGCTTTCTTAGCTTCCTTATCACTTGCAGCATAGTCTTCTTCATTGTTTGCATTACGATGGAAAGGATCATATTCGTTTTGCGCCTTTGCCATAATTGTAATTACATAACCTTGTAAGTCAGGGCGATCACCATCACCAGTACCAGTTCCTCTAACTGTAATTAAAACTGGTTGTTTCAAATCTGGATTAGCAACTGATGTAGCAGTGATTGAAACTCTACCCGCTGAGATACCTTTAACTAATCCTGTGTCAGTAACAGTAGCAATTGCAGCATTACCGCTTTCCCATGTTACACTTTGATCAGCTTTCGCAGGTGTAATTTTTGCAGTCAATTGAGTAGTAGCACTAATACTTACTGATAAATTACCAGTGATTTCAATTGCCTTAGGTTTTGCTTTTTTACATCCTACTAAAGCGAATAAACTTACCATTAATAATGGTACAATAAGCCATTTTTTCATTTTTCCTCCTCATTTTTCGTCTTTTTTTTTAAGAATTTCCTTAAGATAAGGTTTACATCAATATTATATAACAAATCAAAGATATTTGCAATATTTAATTTAAATCTTTTTCCGTATAGATGTAGTTTTTCCATACTTCAAAGCCAAATTTTTGGTAAAATTCTAAAAGCCCAGTCCAATCAATCATGATATCTGTAGTCTTAGTCTTTTTCAAAAGATTTAAAGCATAAGAGATAATATCCTTGCCTAAACCAAGTTTTCTATGAGATTCTTCTACTCCTAAAGGACCAATCCCAGTTAGTCTTTCAAACCTTTGATACCAAGTAATATTATATGGTTTTTTATTTAATTCTATTTGATTGCATCTTAGAAATGCTACTACATCTGTATTTTCTTTAGATACGGCAACTATATATGATGCTTCAAAATCATTATGTTCAATAGCATCAAGCCCCTCATCATACCACCTTTTAGAAAAAGTTTTTAATAAATCTAAAACTTTGTCTTTTTCTTCTAGCCTAGCATATCTAAAAATAAAACCTTTATCTAATACCTCATATGTTTTAGATAAATTATTTTTAACAATTAAATCATGTGTATAGCGGCTCATCTTATATCCCTTTTTCTCAAACCAAGGACAACTTAAATTTACAAAATCACTTGGAATTCCTGGAAAAAAGTTATCATAATCTGAACCTACTTTAATTTTATTAACTTTTTTTTCTTTAAACTCTTCTTCTAGTTTTAAAAGTAAATTACTTCCTACTCCTTGGTGTCTTTCTTTTTTTGAAACATAAAATAAACTAATCCAACCAAGAAGGGTTTCTTCATTTATTTTACTAATAATAAAGCCTATTGCCTTTTCTTCTAAATATGCAATATAACTAGAAAATAAATATTTGCTTTCTAAAACTCTTTTTAAGAAAATCTCTTCAGCAATAGGATAAATAAACCCCACTTCACCATTCCATAAAGATAAAACATCTTTATAATTAGTAAGATTTAATTTCTTAATTTCCATATTATAAAAGACTAGCTGCGTCTTTATCAACTATAACAATTACATCTTTATGATTCTTTAAAACTGATGCAGGGAAAGCCTCAGTAATCTCACCCTTTACTAAAGACTTAATTGCTTCTGCTTTTGATTTTCCAGATGCAATAAGTAAGATTTTTTTAGCCTGCATTATGTTTTTAATTCCCATAGTAATTGCACTAGTTGGAACTTCATCAATACTATTAAAGAATCTCTTATTATCTTCACGAGTTTTTTCTGCTAAAGTAACGATAAATGTTTCTTGGCTAAATGGAGTCCCTGGTTCATTAAAACCAATATGTCCATTTCCACCAATTCCTAGGATTTGTAAGTCAATACTAGCTTTAGCTAACAACTTATTATAATCATCACAAAGTTTATTTAAATCTTTACCATTTCCTTCTGGAATATGAATATTTTCTTCTTTTATATCAATATGATTAAATAAATTTTCATGCATAAAAGTATAATAACTTTGAGAATGATTTTTATCTAAATTACAATATTCATCTAAATTATACGTTTTAACATCTTTAAAAGAAATCTCACCTTTTTTATATGACTCAATTAAATTTTTATAAAGGCCAATTGGTGAAGACCCAGTTGCTAACCCTAATGTACAACTAGGTTTTGTTTTAATTAATTCAATTAAAATTTTTGCTGCTACTTGACTTAATTCTTGATAATCTTTAACTTCAACTATTTTCATTTATACCTCCAATTTTTACTGGCAATTTTCCTTTTGCCTTATTTTTTCCATATATAATATTCTTACATGCTTCTAACATGTAACTAGATACCTCATACAAACAAATGTAGTTTTCAACACCTTCTAAATACATTACATCATAAGGTGATCTTAGACTAATTACAAGTGTCTTCTTTTTATCTAATTCTTTAAATATTTTAGTTTGATAATCTTCATCACTTACATTATAAGTAATTAAAATTATTCTTTCATATTCTAAAACTTTCTCTCTAACTAAATCTAAATTACTTAAATCTTCGTCAATAAATATTTCCTCGCCATTAAAATAATCACTAAACTTAAAATTATCAGGATTATTGTTATCAACTAAACTAGACATTTTAATTTTTGGTGAGATTATTAAACATTTATTTGTTTCATCTAACGGCAATATTTCATCTAAAACAACTGTTACAGCATCAGTTGAAACCTCTTTTGTTAGAGCATCATCTATTTTTATTTTATTTTCAACCCTATTACAATATTTACCTTTAAGATTAATTATTTTTCGGTATGATTCTTCTATTCTTTCAACAGGAATCTTTCCTTCTTCAACTAATCTTACAAAAGTATTAAAAACATTTAATTGATCTTCTAATATAGCTTGTCCACAAAAAACAAGCATATCACATCCTGCCATCACAGAATTATAAATAACCTCTTCTAACAAATAATTCTTACTAATTGCTTGCATTGTTAAGGAATCTGTAACAATTAACCCTTTAAAGTTTAGTTCATTAATTAAAAAATCTCTCACAATATTTTTAGATAAACTTGCAGGGTAAGTATCAAAACTAGAATAGATGATATGAGACATCATAACCCCATCAATTCCTTGTTCTATTGCTTCTTTAAAAGGAATGATTTCTCCTTTTAAAACATCTTCTCTAGATAATCCTACTCGAGGAAGTCCTAAATGCGAATCTACATTGGTATTACCATGCCCTGGAAAATGTTTTATCGTAGCAAGTAATCCCGCATCTTGAAACCCTTTAAATGCAGCAGTTGCATATTCTTTAACAACATTAAAATTATCCGAATAACTTCTTGCATTAATTACAGGATTATAAGGATTATTATTAACATCTCCAACTGGAGCAAAGTTAATATTAAAACCTAAACTTTTTAAATCTTTGCCTGTTTTTAAACACAAATCATAAGTTTTAGTTGTTCTAGATGCTGCTAATGCCATTGCTCCTGGTAGATGATTAATAGAGGTAAGTCTTCTAACATAGCCTCCTTCTTGATCTACACAAATAAAAAGTGGAATTTTAGCTTTTTCTTGCATTATATTATTTAATTCTAAAACTTGTTCATTTGAATCAATGTTATGTTTAAAATATACAATCCCACCAACTTTAATTTTTTCAACTAAAGTTTTAAGTTGCTTATTATAAGTATTGCCCTTAAATGAAAAACAAAGCATTTGGGCTATTTTTTCTTTTAGTAATTTCATAATGTGCCCCTTAATTTAGATTATAAGATAAAAGATGTCATTTAATAAATGACATCTTTTATTTAGATTAACCAACAATACCTGTTCTTTCAATGCTCTCAACAAATAATTTTTGAACAAAGAAATAAGCTATTAGTAATGGTAACATCATTAACAATGCCATGGTATTACTTAAAAGTCCTAAGAATTGCGAACTTCTGATTATATCAACATCTATTCCAAGTCTATTCCAATAAGCCATATTACCACCGATAACTGTACTTGTGTTTTCAGCTAAACCAAATAATTTAGTACCTAAAACTGTAGTATATCTAAATACTTGGGCGAAATAATAATCATTCCATTGCCAAACAAAAGCAAACAATCCAACAGTAACAATCGCACCACGAGCGTTTGGAAGCATTACACTCCAGAAAGTTCTAATAACACCCGCACCATCTATTTGAGCAGACTCTTCTAATTCAATAGGGACTCCCCTAAAGAATTGCCTAAAGATATATATAAAGATAGCAGACCTTATCCCCATACCAAACGCTGACATGATATACATCGCAAACCATTTTCCAATGAGCATGATTCCAAAGAATCCATTATTAGAAAAATATAGCCTTCTTGCAATATTAAGTGTTTCATTTGGTACTACTAATGTAAATAACACGATAAAGAATATAATGTTATTTCCAGGAAATTTAAGTCTTGCAAATGAGTACCCTGCAACTGCCGTAGCAATTATTTGAATAAAAGTACTAATTGATGCTAACACTAAACTACCAAAGAATGAATCCACATAACTCATTAATTCCCAAGATAGTCTAATATTTATTAAACTAAAAGTTTCAGGAATCCACATTACTCTTGGATTAGAAATATCTTGTGGTGCACGTAGTGCAAAACTAAATTTCTGGATTAGAGGTAATATAATAATAAAACACAAACCAGTCAACAATAACATTCTTAACAAAATTGCGAAGAACATCAAAACCTTTTGGTTTCTAAGTCTTGCAGTGCTTGGATCTCTCCAAGCTGCAGCGAAATCACTTAACTTTTCTTTAAAAGTTTTCTTCATTACTTTATTCTCATTATTCGTCATAGTAGAACACCATCCTTGATAATAAGAATAGAACAATAGCAATTATTAACAACGCTCCTAAGCAGAACAACCATGACATCGCTGCATTTATGCCATAATTGGATAGATACGTTTTAACTCCATCATCAATAGGCGTACCTAAGAATGTTGAAACTCCATAATTACTATTAACGTTTCCTGCACTGATAAACTTCTTAAGTTCTCTTAAGACATCTGATCTTAAGAAGGCATCAACTATCGTATAAACCCCTGCCGTAAGCATTAAAGGTGAAACCATTGGGAAAGTTATTTTCCAGAAAATTTCATACTGAGTTGCGCCTTCAATCTTTGCTGCCTCATACAAATGTTTAGGCACAGATTGAATACCAGATAGGAAGATTAATATTTGAACACCCGAATAAGAAATTATATCATAAATTCTTGATACTGCATCTCCTAAATAGCCAACAAAAGTAACTGGCAAGTTTGCACTTAACAAGAAATCTTGGAAACTAAACATTGATGCGAACAATTCTCTTGTTGTTGCATTAATTGAATCTTGCATAACTGTACTAGTTGAAAGTGCTGCCTCAATTGCTTGAGAGTTAAAGATAACCGGCATAAAGAAGATTGCTCTTACTAAAGCACGACCTTTAAACTTTGTATTTAGAATAACTGCAATAATTAAACTAAAGATTAGAATAATTGGAACATCTATTAAAATACTAATAATTGAACTAGACAATGTTTGAGTATAACTTGGATGTTCTAAGAAAATATATTTATAATTTCCTAATCCTAAAAACTGAGTTTGAACCCCTTCACCAGCTGCTCCTTTTACATAACAAAAACTATAATATAGAGTTTGTATAAAAGGAATAAAGAAGAAATATATAAATCCTATCATCAAAGGAATTATAAAGACAACTCCCCAAAGGGCTTTTCTTTTTCTATAAACAATTTTTGAAGCGATTTTCTTTGGAATATAACCCATAATTTCACTAAATTTAATCATAAACTTAGTTTGTCTGAATTTATACCAAACCTCACTCAGCCAAGATCTGAACCTGCTAAATAGTCTACCGATTGGAGCAAACATTTTAGCAAAAATTGATTTAATTTTTCCCATATTAATGACCTCCTGATAAGACTAAATAGCTTTTCGCTTTTACTGTAATTCCGTTTATACTATCAACATAATCTGCTGTAAGCGATTTGTTAATTAATATTTCAACACCATTAGAATAAACTACCTTAACAACATTTGTTCTTCCACCTACTAATTCATGACTTACTAATCTTCCACCATGAATTCCAACTGCATCTAAAGTTTCTTTAGTATTAACAACTTTAGCTTTCCAGTTAGCATAATAAGTTTGAGGATAATGATTGTATCTTGTATCATATAAAATCTTTGGATCTTCATATGAGAAAACAAATTGTAAATTAGAACCAGTTTCAAGTAGTTTCAATAATTCCATTTGCTCATCACCAGTAAGGTTATAAGCTGGTCCAGTGTAATCAAATAATCCACTTATTATTAATTGATAGAAAGGAATTGTATAGTCAATGATTGGATTTTGTGATGAATAAATAGGCACATCAACTGCATAGTCAACATATGATAATGCATATTCAAATGGCGCACTTAATTTAACCTTACCAATCTCTTCTTTAAACATTCCAAGAGCTTGTTTTTGATAAGCACAACCAACCTCAGCATATACTTCTGCTCCTCTTTGATAATCACTAACTTTAACATTTCCTAAGTCAACTGCATATACACCTTCACTGTTTAACTTCTTAAATGAAGGAAGTAGTGTGTCAACTAGCGAAGTATAATATTTAGCAGAAACATAGTTTGTTCCTATATAAGTTCTCTTATCTTGAACTTTTGTTGCTAAGTTATAAGGATAATGCGTAGAATATGATGCACCAATACTCTTACCAGTATATTTCATATTACCAAAAGAATAATCATAACCTTTATTTGTAGTAACATTCATTTCTGGATAAAAATCAATATTGTTTTGATACAAGAAATCTTTGAACTTATTTAAGCCCTTCACTCCTCCTAAAACTTTTGCAACTTTATGATTGCTACGAGCTTTAAATTCTAAAGCATCCTCACTCCAACCACGATAACTAACACTTAAATTATGAATATCATAATCCATTAATTCTTCTAATATTTCTTGTGCTTGTTTGAATGTAGTAAGAGATGATTTAATTTTATGTTTAACTCCTAAAGTTAAGATATATCTTTCATAAGCTCCTAAAAAGTTAACATCAACTAACGTATTAGCACTTGTATCATGTGCTTCAAGTAAATATTTATTAACTAAATAAATTCTATATACTTCAGCTACTTTTGAATATGTTAATTGATTAGCCCTTAAGAATATAAAGTCATATTGAAAATCAATTGTATTTAAAGTTGTACTCCATTTATTAAACTTAGAAGTATTCCATTTATTAGTACCAACTGCAACTTCTTCCATTTCTCTAAAATAAGTTTGGAATTTAGCATGGTTATATGGTTTACCACGTTGACTATCATGAAGTGTTCCTGCATCAAGAACAGAACTATTAGCACCATTTGCTACTATTCCAACAACACCCTTTTGATTAGTTGTATCAATGTAACCATACATTGGAAACATCAATTTTTCAGCGTTATCAGAATCAGGCATTTGATATGGAGCAATATTCATATCTCTACCATACATCCTCTTCCTAAAATCATTATAGTTTAATTCTTGAGCACCATTATTAAACTTAATAACAGCGCCAGACCCATCTGGTACAACTAACATACCTTCGCTTGTAGCCTCATCATTAAACGTAAAATATGGTAAAAAGTCAATATATGATAAACGATAATTATGACTATAAGGATCATTATAATCAAGTGAACCATTACCTTCTTTTAATATATCACCTAAAAGCATGAATTTAACGCCTTCATAATCTTTTGCTAAAGATACTTCCATACCAACTCTAAATCTAACAGGTACTAAGTCACCTTCAACACCAAAGTATTGGTTTTCATGGTAAGCTTCTTCTATTGAATAATATGCTGGAATTGGCAAGCCATCTTCATCATAAATAAAGCCATCTTCATCTCGTGCTGCATATCCTGCATTTCTTCTCGCAAGATAATATTTAGGATCATCTTCTAGATTATCAAAATTCAAAGATTTAGCTGCTACAAGCTCATCAATTTTATCTTGGTCATCTAAAAGACTTGCATCATAAACATATTTTTCATTTACTAAATGTCTTTCAGATGTTTCATAAAGCAAATTAAATAAAGCTGTAAATTGTGTGCTAGATGTCGCTTTTAATTTATAAAAACGATATTTATCAGGCTCTTCATCTTTGTTTACTTGATCATCTGTTTCGATTTTATAAAATCCATCAAATAATGAGTTTTTAGTTCCTTCATAAATAAACGGGTTAACTATACAAGGAGAGGCTCCTTCTTCGCCATAATTAGTTGCATTAATTGTTGTTCCCCAGCCATTAACAAACTCTTCAGTTAAATAAGTTATATTAAAGTAAAGGTTTGTAGCATCTGGTTCAACTGTTTCTGGAAGCGGATTTACATCTCCATAGTTGTTATCATGAATATATTTTGCAACATCATAATTTGATGTTGTAGCACTATAAGTGCCACTATTTTGATATTCTCTATATCTAACCACTCTAATAGACATAGTATCACCAAATGAATCCATAATACTTACATTAGCATATTCTTGATTAATTCTAATATTCCCGATGAATTGATTAATCATTTTTTCAATTCTCATTTTATCTGGATAATAAGTTTGAGTAAAACGACCTATATCATAAGAGATTTGAACCCCATCATCAATGTAATTAATAGCATAATGTTTTTCATATGTATTTGATGTTTTATTATAAAAGTTTACGCTATCAGTCATAGTATTAAGACCAGTTGTAATTTGAGTTCCATTAGCACCATAATAGAACAATCTAAAATGGCTACCATAGGCTGAAGATACATCATCATTAGTTGTTGTATATGTCTTACCTGTTCTTTTATCAACAATTGTAATTCTAGTAGTTTCTTCATTGATAAACATTTCAAAATTGTCATTTTCAGCAAACTTTTTATTATTATCAAATGTTTCCATTGAAGATGCTTCAACAAAATCTTCTAGATTTATTTTTTTATTAGTAAAAGCTAATTCTTCTGCTAAAGCAATAGTACTAAGACCTCCAACAAAATAAACTAATAACGTAATCACTAAAACAATAACTAATAAAGAAGGAATAATATATTTAGCTTTTAAAAATCTCATAAACATCCCTCCTATAAATACCTCAGTGATATTTCACGATAAATGGTATATATGAAACCTATTATTGTTTGGAAAAGGTTGAAGCAAAGAAGTAGGATAAATGCAACTACCATCGCTGCAATTGCAGTAGCAACAATAGTAAGAATACATTTAAGTAAACCGTACTCATGAACTCCAATAATTCCAAAGAAAGCCATATATCCCATCATGAACACACCAAGACTATTTACTAAATGATATAAAGCCATCTCTTCTGCAACAAGCACATTGCTTAAAACCATTCCTATAATAGTAGTAAATATCATAGGATATAAGCAATAACTTATCATTAAAAAGATATCTTTCATTTTTCCTTTACCATCAAACAAAGTCGCAACTGACCAGTTTGAAACAGTAAATAAAACAATCGGAGCAACAACATAAGCAATTTCTGCGAATGTGCTCAATTCATTAATATTTCTATCACTTACTAAGAATCCCAAAAATTGGAATTTTAGTATTTGAAGTAAAATAATCACAGCAATAAATGTTAAAGCTACTGACCATTTACCTCTATTTTCTCTTTTGAATTCATCAAAACCTTTAATTGGGTGAGCTAAAATATAACCAGGGAATTTAACGAATTCTGCATAAAAATACTTTAATCTACTTTTTACTTTAGCACCAAAGCCAGTTTTATTATTTGTTTCAGTATTATTCATTATTCATCACCTATTCCTGATTCTTCATAACCACCTCGTTTTACACGTTTGTATATACTCCATCCCACTAATCCTACGACTATAGCTAAGCCTATATACATTACAGTTGTAAAATATTCCTTGATTATCTCATCACGATATAATTTATAAGCACGTGAATATAAATCTTTATTATAACCAAGTTCGAAGTAATCTAATGCTTCAATGTATTCACCCTCATACATTAAAGTCTTTCCAATACCAACATATGCATATTGATAGTTAGCATTTTTTTGAACAACTTTTCGCCATTCTCTTGCAGACTCAATATAGTCTCCATCAACATAATACTTAACTGCTTTATTGATAATTGCTCCAATATCTGTTGGTTGGAAAACCATTAAAGCTTTTGAGTTTTTATCAATCAGTAAAACATTTTCACCTTGATAAACAAGTGCTACTGGATTATCAAGCTCATTAATTTGAGTTCCTTTTCCACCTGAAATATAAAGCAAGTTTCCTTCAGCATCATATGTAAAAAGTCTTCCGTTAGCTGAGTCTGCTACAGTATAAATTCCATAATCATTAACTGCAATTGCAGTTAAGTCAGGATGAGATGTTGCTTGAGTTGTTCTTAGGTATACTATATCTCCCTTAGGTACATTATAACCATTTCTCTTTAAAACATCACTTTCAGCTGGATTTAACTTCTTAATCATTGATCTATCGTTAGTTACAAGACCTTTTGTATTAGTAGTAGGACCAGCTGTTGTATAAATGAAGTTAGCGCTATCTATACAAAGAGAGTTAAAGATTTGGTTTAATACTTGCGTAGATTGAGAAAGTTGAGCCTCAGTTGCAAGATTTCTCCAGAATATTTCCCAAACACTTAAAGCAACTTTATTAACCCCAGTAAAACCATAAAATTCTCCAGTTGGACTTAGTTTAATAATCCCTTCATTAATTCCTGAAGAAATTACATAAAGTCTTCCTGAACTATCTGCTACCATTTTGAAAGGTAAGAAAGCCTTTGTTTTAAAAGCATGCGCTTGTGGAGTTGAAATTACTCTAATAACTTTAAATGTATCACTATCTAAAACAATGACTTGTTGGTTATTAGTATCACAAATATAGATATAATCTTCTCCTGTAGTTCTAACTACACCTCTAAAGACTCCATTTGGACCATTTAAAACAATACTAGCTCCAGTTGCTTGAAAATCTTCAAAGCTAACTAAACCAACATTTGTTCCATCTACTTCTCTAATAATTAAAGGAGTTCTAATACCATTATTATTAGTATTAATCTTTAATGCTTCTTCATATGTAAACTTTGTTTTATCAAGTTCAAAGGCATCAATTACATAATCATCTTCTGGATTATCATCTACTCCCATTATTTTTAAAAGACTTAAATTCTTATCAAAAATAAACATCTTATTAGAAATTGAGTCTACTAAATAAAGTTTTTCTTCATATCCTAATAATTCATGGAATTCATTTCTTAATTCTTTTTTAAACAAAAACAAATCAGCTGGTGATCTAAAGTCAGCATCTCTTAACCCTAAATCTCCAAACTTATAAACATTTGACACAGTAAGACCTTTATCAGAATAGATTGGTTTATTATCATGAGTATAAATATATCCTGTTTCAGCCTTTACTATCGGCAAAGTACACATTAAAACCATTAAAATAAATACAATTAAAATTCTTCTTTTTATCATTTCAATTCACCTCTACTTCATACCCGAATGAGCCATCGTTTCCATAATTTGACTCTGAGATATTATAAATATAGTAATTGGAACCGAAATCATAATCAAACTAACTGCCGCTAAAACCCCAACACGAGCAGGTCCTGCTGTTGAAATTTGAACCAGTGCATAACTTACCATTTTTAAGTCTTCACGATAAATAAATGTAGATCCATCAGCTGCCCATAATCTTTGGAATACCAAAATAATTAAAGTAAGCCAAGCAGGTTTTACTAAAGGCATAACAATAGAAAACCATATCTTAAATTCTCCAGCTCCATCAATCTTAGCTGACTCAATTAACGAAGTCGGCACTTGAGACATAAACTGTTTCATTAAGAATAGCCCTAACGGGAAGGATATCATCGGCAAGATCATAGCCCAATAAGTATCTATCAATCCAATATAGTTAAATACAATATAGTTAGGAATACTTGTTACTTCATGAGGGAACATCAATGAATAAACAATTAGTCCAAAGATAATTGATCCACCAGGAACTTTATATTTTGCTAGTGCATAAGCACACATCGAAGCAAATATAACGTGTCCAATTGTACCCATAATAGTTATAAAAATTGTATTAAAGAAATATCTTGAGAAAGGTACTAAAGAAGCACCTAAAACTCCACCTAAATCCTTAAAGTTTTCTAAACTAGGGTTTCTCGGGAAAAATCTTGGTGGGAATAAGAATAATTCATCAAGTGGTTTAAATGCATTTGAAATTGTTAGAATTAATGGTAACAAACTAAATGCTCCACATAATGCTAAGAATAAGAATAAGAAAAAATCTCCAGTCTTTGATCTATTAAGTCTTTTCTTTTTCTTAGATTTCATTTTTATTTTCAAAGCATTAATTTCAGCAAATGGTCTAGAATCTACTACTCTATGTAGTTTAATTTTAGCTCCATCAACTTCTTCTAAGCCTTCTTCTTGCATCTTAGTTTTTAATTCTAAATAGAATTCATATTTTGCTAACTCTATTAAAGGGATAACCCAACAAAGCAAAACACCTAAAGTTATGATTCCAAGTAAAATTAATGGTAAATAACTAAGATATAATTTAAACAATTCCTTTTTATGTCCATGCATCATCCTTTTACTTTTTTGAATTGCTTTAGATGATCCTATCTTTGGTTCATCAAGCAAAATGTAAAAAGACATTGAATAACTTAAGGCTTTAACAATTCCAGGAATTATTAATAAAATTGTCCAAAAAATTTGATAAAGTGTCTTTTTAATATATAAAACTATTTTATCGTTAATATGATTAAATTCTGAAAATAGTTTCTTTAAAGATATTTCTTCACCCTTAGAGATACTAACTATAACACTTGAAAATCCCATTAATAATGGCCCGCCAATAATCAAGGCACCAAGTAGTGGAGGAATAATCCAAGCTGCTAAAATTATCAACCCACAGATAAAGCTAATTAACGCTGCTGTTTTAAAATTGGGTTTAATCTTACTTAATGCAAGACTTCTATATTTTTTCATCTTGTCCTCCTTTCCTATGTGCCGACCTTGCGGATAATCTTTTGAATTGCTTTATTAAGTAGTATCGCTGTTACGAATAATAGTGTTGCGATGGCTGAGGCATATCCCATTTCAAATCTAACACTACCATAATCGGTTAAGTGGTTGATGATTGTATGTCCTGAATATTCAATTGAAGGGAATCCTGCCAAAGCTGTTGAAATCGCACCAACACCAAGAGAAGCTGAAATTTGAATAACGGCACTAAATGTTAATTGTGGTTTCATATTAGGTAATGTAATAAACCATAATTCTTGCCATCTATTTCTAACACCATCCACGGCAGCTGCTTCATATTGAGTTTTATCAACGCTCTTTAATCCCGCAATTAAAGCTAGGAAGTTAACACCTAAACTCATCCATAATTGTACTACAATAATAATCGGCAAAATATATTTTGAGTTTTGAAGCCAAGTAATTGGTTCTGCAATAAATCCAAATTGGATTAAGAATGAGTTCGCATAACCATAAATATCACTATTGAAAATCAAAGTCCAAATAAGAATCGCATTTCCTGCTAAAGAAGGAGCATAGAATGCTAAAGTAATAAATGGTTTTATTTTTGGAGGTAATTCATTAATTAACCAAGCAAATACGAAACTCAGTAAATATCCAATCGGTCCAGTAACAACTGCAATAATCAAAGTGTTTTTAACTGCAGTTATAAAAATATCATCATCTAAAAACAAAGTTAAATAGTTTGAAAAGCCTACCCAACGTGGTGCTTCTAAAAGGTTAAAATAAGTAAAACTTAATCCAAAGCTCATTACAACTGGTAAAACTGTAAAAACAGTGAATAGTAGTACATAAGGAAACATCATTAGATATAGAGTTCTATTTAAATATAGTTTTCTTCTAAAAGGTTTCTTTCTACTCCACAGATCAATTTTCTTTCCAGTGCGCTCTTTCCAAGCAATAAATCTTTTCCATAAATCTTTTAAAGTTTTCTTACCTTGAGAAGAATCATTAGACTTTGTTGATTCACTAATTTCTTCAAGATTATTGTTTTCTTCTTTAGAAACATTTAAATCTTTATCAATTACATTTTCCATTGATCTTCTCCTTTCTAATCAAGTCCAAACTCAGCGCGTTTTCTAGCAATCTCACTGTTTATAATTTGGATGTATTGTTCTAGTGTTTCGCGTGGTTCTTTATCTTTATTTACAACTTCACGGAAGGCATTTTCTAAGTTACGTCCTGTATAATATCCACCAGGAACTTCTGGTACACCAACAGTTTTTTTCCATTGAGTAGTTAATACTTCAATTTCTTTTGCTGTCCATGCCATTCTTCTAAATGCTTTAATATTAGGAGTATTATGACGAGCTGCTGGCCCTAAAACTGATTCCAATTCACGAGCATAAGCAAATTGTGTTTCTTCACTTGTCCACCATTTCATAAATTCCCAAGCAGCTTCTTTTTCTCTAGCTTGAGCCATCATTACAACAGCAGTTCCACCTGCTGCACCTCTATGATCTAGAGTACCATCTTCTCTAATTGTTCCAGGAAGTAGGGCAAAGTCCCATTTACCTCTAATCTCTGGCGCAGAAACCATCAAAGTATTATACATTTCATAGTTAGCAATTCCAATTGGAGTTTCCCCAGTTCTAAAACGGTTAAAGAATGATGCTGCAAGAGGGAAACTATATTCACTATAAAATCTTGACCAAGTATCAAAAGCATTCATTGCTGCAGGGCTATCAAAAGCTGATTCACGATTACCATTCTTATAGAATGTTCCATCTTGTTGATAAAGCATTGAAGCAAAGATTTGGTTAACTACAGAGTTAGCTAAAACTGTATTAAGTGGTAAATAAAATTGCAAGTTTTTAAGTTGTAATTCTGGAATAATTTCAATTACATCTTCCCAAGTCCAAGGATTTTCTAAAGTAGGACGTTTCCATTCATATTCATTGAAAATATCTGTTCTATAAAATGTTACTAAAAATGACTGAGTATTAGGTAAAGCATAATATGCACCGTTTAACTCATATGGAACCATGGCACTTGCTTGGAAGTTTCTATTTTCATCTTCTGGATCTACATTTGCAGTACATGTTCCACGAGCAATTTCATCCGCTGAACAAATTCCAGTTGTTTCATAGAATCCCTCATATTTTGAAATATCTTCAATTGCATTACGAAGTGCATAGTTAATTGGAAGTCCATTTGGAACGTTGATTGCTACATCAGGCCCTCTTTTTGCAAGTGTTGCTGGAAGTAGTACACCAGGTGCTACTAATTTCAAGCTAACGTTTGCATGATCAAATGTATCTAAAATTAGATTACTCAAAGCATTTGCTTGTTCACGTCCAGCTGTCTCACTTGTTAAAAACCAAACTTGAATTGTTGGTAAATTAGCTTTAGCTTCAGTTACACCAATACTTTCATAATCAAAGAAGAATGATTTGAAGAATGATTTAATACTAAACCAACTACCTGCAAAGAAATTAGGATTTGCTTTTGGCAAAGCATTTTTCCTGCTTAAACTTGATTTATCTGAATGAATAAATAATTGATCAACTACAATTGATTGTTCACTGATTTGTAAAATCCATGTTCCTAAAGCTGAAATGTTGTTACTATAATCTTTAAGACGTCTTTGAATCGTTCTAACGTTATTAACAAATGAATCAAGTTGTAGAGCCATTCTATCAAGACTTGCTGTCATATCGCTTTTCCCACCAGATAATTCAGCTAAGATTCTATTAACATCTCTTAACTCTTTTGCACATTTTGCAAATGTTTCTTTTAATCCAACAATGCTTTTGCCATCTTCATAATAAACAGAAACAAAATCAGCTAAGTTTTCTACTAAGTAATAATCAATATATGGGTCTGGGTTTAAAGTAGTAACTGCAATAATTCTACGATAAACTCTATTTAACTCATCAATTACTGTATTTACTCTACTAACTAAACTACTGTAATCTCCTAAAGTTGCTTCCATTGTAATAGTATTTTTACCAGCATTTAAGTGGAAATAATATGGAATTTCTTTTCCTGTCTCATCAAAGCCGCCCAAAGTCATGATTTTCCAATCTCTACTAAACTTGTATTTAGTATTTAGTGCTTCATCAAAAGGTACCTCACCATTTATTAAAACTTTTCTTGTCGTATAAACACCTCTTGAAACTCCTTGTTTTGCTCTAAATGAAATTTGATATAATCCTTCTTTTTCTACATCTACTTTCCAAGAAATCCAATCGCCAGGTGAAGACCATTTAGTTCCACCAATTGCATTATATCTAATCCTTACAGGGTCACACGGAGAGTTCTTCGCACTCGTTCTATCATTTACTGCATAAAGTGTCGCAGATGAAGATGTTCTAATGTTTGGGTCTTCTGCTTCGTATAAAATCATCGTATCATCAACTTTATCAGCATCATCAAACTGACCTATATAATCACTATAAGACATATAATCAGTTTTAGCACAAATATCAATTGCAAAAATACTCATTGGTTCTCTAATTGATTCAATTGTGATTGTATTTTCACCTTCAAGCAAATGAATTAAATAAGGTTCAGTAACATACCCTAAATCATCTACAACATAGGCTCTAGTAATTTTTGGTTTTTCAATTTGAGTTGGTTTCATATCATTGCCCATGGCATCCATAAAGAACATTGATCCTTTAGATGCATCAATTGGACCATCTCCCCAAGTTCTTGAAAACACAATATTTTTCAAAGCCTCATATGGAGTTACGCCATTGATTTTAATACTTCTTTCAATTGATGCAGAACCACCTTTCTCAGGATAATAACTAAGTCTAATATTATAATATCCTGCATCTGGTACTGTAAATTTCCAAGTTGCACTACCTACTTCTGAAGTATAAAAAGGCTTAACTCCATTTACGATTGTTGCAAGATTAGCAACATCTGTAAAATCAGAGTGTACTAAGTCAGTATTATTTGTTGTATCAATAGTAATATTATTATTTGGAGTAATCATTTCATATGCTTTTAAATACTCCCCATATTCGCCAACTATTTCATAATCTCCAGGCACTGTTGCTTTTGTATAAACATGGCCCGAAGCATAACTTGTAATCACACTACTTAAAAATAATGCAACTAAAAGAACTAGTATAATTAGCAAGATACTGCGTTTAACTAATTTAGGTGTGATCAATCCCTTAAGTTTTTTCATTTTTTTACCCCTTCTATGTATTTTAATCTTTCTTCTGAAAATACAATTAGTTTTTCAATATAATCTAACGTTTCATTTAACATGCTTTCTTTGTTTCTTTGAAGCCATAAAGTTTTTAAATCATTTTTAATTTTTAAAGCGTCTTTTAAGGCTTCTTTTAACAGTGTGATTCTTACAGTTTTTTCTAAAGAATCATTCCCACAAACATTAATTTTTAGTAATAAAGAAATCATCTCAATTGTCCAAACAACTTCATCTTTAATTAAAGAATCATTAAATTTGATAAGCTCAATTTCTTTTTTCTTATAGTTTAAATATTCTTCTGCACTTTGATATTTCTTATAACTCAAAGTATTATATTTCATCTTTTCTTTAACATATTCTATCCTATTTTCTTCTTTGAAAGAATAAGTTATCCAAAGCAACATATAAAATGTAGCAGTCCCATTACCAATATAAGCATTTTCAAAGCGATTGATTGTTCCTAAATCCATAATAGCATCTGCTATTAGGTTTTCTTTATCTTTGAAAATAAATCTATTTAAATATTGTTTAACTGATAGATAAACTCCTTCTTCACATCTGTAACTCATTAAGCCAGCATAGACAAGTGGTGCAAAACTAAATGGTAACATCTGCATATGTCCGACATCTCCCCAATCAGTTAATAAGATTCCTTCACCACCGTTATCCTTAACAGCCCAACAAGCGTTCGCAATGTTCTCAATCCAATCACTTTGTCTTAGTGATAAACTACACCAAGAAGTAGTTCCAGGAGCTGCCATGAATTTTACTTTGGCTTTTTTTAGCTTTTTAATATTTTTAGAGAAAGAATAAAAAGCATCATAGCCCCAATCAATAAAAATCATATCTTTTGGAAGCTTTTTAAATAACTCAGGATGATTATTTAAAACATCTCCCCAAATCAAAGGAATTTTTTTATATTTTTTTATCTCTTTATAAGCTTTTAATGTATAGTCTAAATAAACCTTGCCAAGACCTACTTTCTCACATTCAGCCTTTGACTTACCTTTACCTAGTTCAAATGGTTCATCAAAGTTCATATTGAAGTATTTTGAATTAGAATGAGGCAACATATCTTGATACATTTTCTTTAATAACTCTAAAGATTTTGGATCAAGTGGATTGAGTGTACTTGGCGCTCTATGAGTCCCCCATAAATGAATTCCTTCAGGACACTCTGCCAAACTAGAAAACTCATCTTTTTTAAGCCAAGCGGCCATATGACCAAAACCATTTTGATTTGGAACTAAATCTATAAAATGTTTATTAGCATAGTCTTCAATTGCTTTATATTCTTCAACTGTAATATATGAATCCTTTTTTAAATAATCTTTAAAACTTTGATATTCAAAAGAAAAACCTTCAACATATAATTCTAAATGATTCATTTTTAAATCACTCATAATATCAATAATTTTAAAAACAGTTTCTATTTTAGGAACTTTATTTCGGCTTATGTCATACATAAAGCCTCTTATTTTTAAATCTGGTTCATCATAGATTTCTAGACATTCTATTTGATTGTTTTTAATAATTTGTTTTAAAGTCTTAACTGCATAATATGCACCTGGTGCATCTTTATGATAAATCGTAATAACATCTGGTTTAACTTCAATTTTATATGCTTCAGCACTTAATTTTTTGTCAATAAAAAAACGAACATCGGCTTTTTTAGATTTACCTACTTGCAAATTTAAAAAAGAATCCAATTCTTTCTTAACTATTTCATTGGGCTTGTCAAAAAAAGCAATGCTCTTTTCTTTCATTTTGTAAACGTCGTTATTATATTTTATTTCTTTTACCTTAGGAAATATATTTACCATAAAAACTCCATTTTGCTATATAAATGTATTACTCTAATTATTATATAACAAAAAGCGTTTTTATTCAAGTTTTTATTGGCAATTTATCTAGTTATTTTGAAGAAAACTTACCATATTTTCTAATAAATTTAGAGTCATTTTTAAATAATATGAATTAAAATTAAAAAAGCAAGGTTTTAAAACCTTACTTTTCAAATTTTATTGTTATAACAGGCCTTATTCCAATAGTCGAATAAGCATTGTTAAAGCCTGTAACACTAACCTTACCATCAAAGAAAACCCCTGATAAATATTGCATTGTAAAACCAGGTGATCTTGAGAAATATTTTCCTTGATTAGTAGAAGAATTTTCAACACCTGTTTTAATTGCAAACTCAGTATTATAAGCAATCCTATTAGAATCTGCTTCATCTGTTTTTGTTTTAAATCCAAAACGCTTTCTAATCAAATCATTGTATGATAACAAATAAACATAATCTTGTGTATCATCACCTTCATTAGCAGCATAGGCAGGATAAGAAATTCCTTTATTAGAAACGGTTGTTAAAACAATCCCACTTTTTTCGCTACTACTAAATGAAGCATTATAAAAATCATTGTTTAACCAAAATCTTAAATAACTATTCTTCCAAGTTTTATCGTTATTATCAACAATTACAATTTTATAATTAACAACTGTTGTTTCTTCTGGATGTTCTTTTGTAGGGCCACTTCCAGTTATTGTTACTTCACCTTTTGAAATTGCATTTACCATTACTTGTACTTGAGCTTTTAGTTCTCCTTTTACTCCATTAATTACCCAATATCCCGCTTCATCAATTTCTAGTTCAGCGCTAGTTGCTTCTCCTACTGGAACATATGTATTTTTACCTTCAATCCACCAATTGTTATCAGAGCCAACTGTAGCTTTAATTGTATCGATATTTTTACTTACTAAAGCAAGATTTTCATCACTTGAGGTCCAAGTAGAATTTACTAAATCCATATTAGTAGCCCCTATATAAATACTTCTTGTTTCTCCGATTCCAAATAAATAATTATGATAAGAAGCTTTAGAATCTAATATTTTATCAGATACAAGAACCGCATTAACCCCATCAATACTTAAAATTTTCCATTCAATTGAATCAACTAAGAAAAACTCTCTTGATTCAATGTAGGTTTCTTCTCCTTCAACTACTTCTCTTGTAAAAGTAGAAACTTTAGCATAACGATGTCCTTCATATGGGTAATATCCATAACTATCAGCAAGAATTGTCTCTTCATCAATTCCAGCATTTAACGATGCAATTATTTCATCATCTGTTACTAATCTTTGAGGATATTCACCATAAAACATTTTACTATAAGTTACAGTATTTTTCTCTACATCAATAATTGGATTATGATATCCTGCATCAAAATAATACGTTACCTTTTCTGGAGTAGTTATTGCCTCAGGATCACTATCAACAGGGCTTTTATCACAAGCACTAAGTACTAATAATAAAACTATAATCAATGAGCAAAATAATCTCTTCTTCATTTTATTACCTCTAAACAAATTTATTTGATAACTCATTTTAACAAATATTTAAACAATTAGCAAGAAAAAGAAAGATAGTCTAATTTATTAAACTATCTTTTTAATTTATACTTAAACTGGCTTTACTTCTTTTGTCCAAATGGTTTTTAATAATTTCCTACCTTCAACAAGGGCAACAACATCTTCTTTAACAAAAGAATTATAAGTAAAATAAATTGTTCCAGAAATATTGTCATAATTTTGATTATACCTAAGTTGATTAATTATCTCTTCTGGATTACTCCAATTTCCTTTATCGCTATAGCGATAAAATGCTTGACCAATATATAATTTCGTATTAGTTTCTTTACAAATTCCACTCCACCATTTTACTAAATCAGCATATTTTACTAAAGTGATTTCTTCTAAAGAACCATCTTCTTTTGGTTTAGAATTATCTAAATCAAAATAAACTTGAGGTACTACGTAATCAATCCATTTTTCTTTCATCCATAAGTAAACATCTGCATAAAGTCTATCATAACATTGCAAGCATTTCTCATGATTATCAGACCCTTTATCCCAACCACCAACTCCAGATTCAAAATATTTTGAATGAGTTCTAAAAATACCAAAAGGACTGATTCCAAATTCTACCTTTTTAGGAAGTCTAGCTAACTTATCATGAATAAGTTTAATCATACGATTAACATTGTCTCTTCTAAAGTCACTCAAAGATTCATCATTTTTCTTCCATTTTAAATATTTTTCTTGTTCTTTATCATCACAAATTTCCTCATAAGGATAAAAATAATCATCGATATGAACAGCTTTTATATCATAGTTTTCAGCAATTTCTAAAACTGAATCAGAAACAAATTCCATTACTTCTTCACTTGATGGGTCTAGAATTAGTTTTGTTTCTGAAGTTTCAATTACTAAATCAGGACGCTTGCGAGCAAAGTTTTTCTCACTTAATGTTTTTAAAAAGTCATCTTTATTAGTATTTAAATCTTTTAATCTTTTTTGACAAACACGATATGGATTAATCCAAGCATGAACTTCAATGTTTTCCTTTTTAGCTTCTTCTATAAAGAAACCAAAAACATCAAAGCCAGGATATTTATCCTCAATTCCAGTAATATATGCACTCCAAGGATTTAACTTTGATTTATAAAATGCATCATTTGTTGGTCTTGCTTGAAAAATAACTGTATTCATTTTATATTCTTTAACACGTTTTATAACACTTTTTAAATATTCTTTATAACTTTCAACACTAGTCATTTTAGCTACATCAATATTAGCAACAGTCGAAAACCAAACACCACGCAATTCTTCTTGCTTTTCTTTATATTCATCTGGTATTAAAACAGCCTCATCGCTTCCATAATAAGTAACAAAACCTTCTTTTTTAAACTTAGCAATTTTTTTCATTTTATATCTCCTTATTTCTTATAAATTTTTGATAGTCTTCAACTGCAAAAGCAGCAGCATTTTTCGTTTTATTTAAAGCACCCCTTACAAAAGATAAATGCGTATAATAATCATAATATTTAAATGAAGGACTATTCATAATAAACCAATGTTTTTGAATTGCTTTACACCATAAATCATATCCTTCAGTCCCATCAATATAAACATATGGAACAAAGCCATCTCGATCTTCCCAGTTTTCACAGTAATATATAGGAGCATAATGTCTTTCACCTTCTACCTTATCGCCCATATCAACGCCAGCATAAAAAGCTGCATCAACTACGTTTAAATAAGTATTTCTATGATCTTTATGCATACTGTTTTTCCAATGCGTAAAGATAGCACTTGGTTTATATTTTCTAATTAAACTAGCAATTCTAAACTTAACTTCATCATTAACTGGTAACTCTCCATCAGGATATTCAAAAACAATTGCATCCCCTTTTAACATACGAGCAAATTCGCTAGCTTCTTTTTCTTTTTGAAGCCTATATTCTTCTACACTCATACCTTTAGGATTACCACGCTCTCCTCCAGTTAAAGCAATAGTTACAATTTTATTTCCCTTTAAACTTTCAGTAGCAAGAATTAACCCTGCCGTTAATTCCATATCACCAACATGGCCACCAATTGCTAAAAATGTTTTACTCATAGATTATAAATCCTTTCTTAAAATCGCAAAAGATTGCACTAATCTAAAACCTGCATAAAAATAAAGATTTCTTGCAGGATTTTCACTACCTGTAAAAAGTGTCATAAACTTAGCACCATTTTGTTTTGAAATATAACACAAATAACAAAATAGCGTTTTACCTAATCCTCTTCCTTGAACTTTAGGATGAACTCCTACTCCATCAAAATGCCCTCTCCCACCATCCTCAGTATAAACAGCACCAGTCCAGCCTAAAATTTCTCCATCCTTTTCAACAATTAGCATCGGTTTTGGATCTTTTTTTGCTAGATTATTTTCAGTTACTGCTTTCCAACCAGGATTATTTAATGCCTCAAACAATTCATTAAAACCATGATGTTTTTTAGAATCATACATTGTTATATTATAACCATCAGCTTTATTTTGTTCAATTTGTTCTACTACTTTTTGTGGTAATTCATAATTTTGTAAGTCTAAGAAATAACCATCTAATTGTCCATTATTTGTATAACGATTATTCATAAACAAAAAATAATATTTTGAATTATAAGGAATCGCTGGAGCCCCACCATGATAGGCATCCTCATTTGGAATTAACCATTTAAAATTAACTGGATTATAAAACATTAATCTAACAAACTTTTTACCCTTGTCTTTCAAAAAATCTTCTAAGGCTTTTAAAACAAGTGAACCATAACCATTTTTTTGATGTTCATTTTTAATAAAAACACATGTAATAAAACCAGGAGTTTCCTCAATGTTTTCATCATTTTTATTAATCATTGCATTCCCATAACCAATTGGTTCTCCTGCTAAAGTTATAGTCAAACTGCCTTCAGAATCATAGTTAGAATTTTTCATAAAAGTTTGTTTAAATAATTCAACTGTAAAAGGAGCATAAACTGAATTTCCTACTACATCACTATTCCAAATTGAAACTAGCGTTGATACATCTTCATCTTTAAATTTTCTAATTTCCATTAACATATATCTTTTCTCCTCTAAGTTTATTTTTTTTAAGTAAAGTTAGCGATTATATAATTTCCAATTTTACTTCTAAAAGGAATTATCTTATTGTTTTCTCTTGTTGGATGAACTCTATTACTTAACATACAAAAAGCAATTTTATTATCTCTATCAATAAATAAATTAGTCCCCGTAAAACCAGTATGTAAAATTGTATTAGGACTTGCTAAGTCTCCACATGATGGATAATCACTCTTTAAGATCCACCCTAACCCTCTTTTACTACCAACTAAACTAATTCCTTCTTTTTCTTCTACTTGTGGGGTAAAAAGCAAATCAATACTTGCTTTAGATAAAATGCGTCTACCTTTATATACTCCATTATTTAAAATCATTTCCATAAAGTTACCAATATCATCTGCTGTTGAAAATACTCCAGCATGTCCTGCAACACCACCTAAAATATAAGCTTTTTCATCATGAACTTTTCCACGTAATAAATCCTGACAAATAGCATCATTTCTTTTTTCAGTTGGAGCACATCTTTCAGTATTTTTAGGATTATATGTTGTATCTTTCATATCAAGTTTTGAAAAAACATATAATTTAGCTGCTCTATCTAAACCCATTCCTGAAACTGTTTCAATTAGTTTCCCCAGCAAAATAAAACCGATATCTGAATATATTATCTTTTCACTTCTTCCTGCTTTAAGTGGTACTTTATAAGCAAAATCAAAAACCTCTTCAGGCTTTGCTAGTGTATTAGCTTTAGGAATATCAGGTACTAAACCTGAAGTATGAGTCATTAAATCAAAGATAGTAATATCATCGTTTTTAAAATCAGGCAAGTATTTACTAACACTATCATAAAGCCTTATTTTACCCGCTTCTAATAATTGCATTAAAAGTGTAGTTGTAGAAACAACTTTCGAAACTGAAGCCATATCATAAATTGTATTAATATAATTTTCTTCCTTTTTAGGAAGCAACGCTTTATACCCAAAAGCTCCAGTATAACGCCTCTTTCCTGCAATCAAACAATAAGTCGCACCGGGAAAAACACCATCTTTAACAGCTTCTTCCATCAAATCATTAAACCCAATCATTTTAGAATTCATAAACTTTCCCCTTAAATCTATTATAAAAATTATCAAATGTGATTTTTTTAATTACATTATCACTATAGCCTTTAACACGAAGCCTTTCAATTAAAAGATTAATTTCAGTTACTTTAGAAATCTCTTTTGTATTAGAACTTGGAAAATCATCCAAATAATCCATAAAGTCTAACCCTAAACATACATTATCAATCCCAAGTGCATTAATAGCATATTCAATATGTTTAATAAACATATCAATACTTTTATCTTCTTTTGAAATGAAATTTCCAACTAAAGTTAAACCTAATAAACCATCGGCTTCTTTTAATGCTTTTAATTGAGCATCATCTAAATTTCTTTTATGATCACATAGACTTCTAATATTTCCGTGTGAATAAATAATATTTTTATTTGTTAGTTTTAAAACATCAAAAAAACTTTGATAATTTAGATGAGCTAAATCAATTATCATATCAAGTTTTTCCATTTTTTTAATTAAATCTTTTCCTTTTTCAGTTAAGCCTCTTTCAGGATTGCCCTTTACTCCAGTAGCATAATCATTTTCTTCATTCCATGTTAACATTGCATGACGAAAACCTAATTTATATAAAGTATCTAAATCATTTATGCTTTTTAAATTTCTTAACCCTTCAAAACCTAAAATCAATTTAAAATCAACTAATAATTTAAAATCAATTTGAGCAAGAGCCTTTTTAGATGCTTCAATTAAATCAAATTCATCAGGCGAATATAGTGTCCAAAGTCCACCTTTAACTGATGTTTCTGATAATTGTTGCAAGTGAAAATCAAATCTATTTTCAATTCCCATTTTAGCCTTATCATATAAATCATATAAGATATCAGTGTGAGTATCAAAGATAGGCAAACTTTTTTGATTAAAACTAGATAAAAGTTTATCATAACTTTCTCTTTTAATTGCTAGATTAACGTTATCCTCTTTTACAAAAACAACAGCTGGTCTAACATGAGAATTATAATTCATAGACATTGAATATCCATATGCTCCAGTTGAATAAACAACTAAAATATCTCCTCTTTTAAAACTAGGCACTTCTACTCCTTGAGCTATGATATCACCACTCTCGCAACAAGGTCCAACAATATCACATTTAATAGTTTTTAACTCATTCATCTTATTAGCTACATCAACACTATATTTAGCTTGATATAAAGCAGGCCTAATATTATCATTCATTCCACCATCAACTGGTAAATATATTTTCTTATTATAAGTTTCTTTCAAATCACCTATTGTATAAAGTGTACTACAAGCATCGCCTACAATACTTCTGCCTGGTTCAATCATTAAAGTATTTAAAGCAATTTTAAATTTATTAGTTAAATCTTCTACTTCTTTTACAACTTCTTTTAAAGTTTTTTCCAAATCAATTTCAGTATCTGTTTTTAAATATTTAATTCCAAAGCCTCCACCTAAATTAAGAACCTTCGCCTCAAAGTCATATTTTTCTTTTACATCTTTTAAAAACTCTACCATTGTTTTAGCTGAATTAATAAAAGAATCAGGAGTTGTTATTTGAGAACCAATATGAGCATGAAAACCATCTAATTCAATATAAGATGCATTTTTATAAAAGTCAATTATTTTTTCTATTTTTGCCTCATCAAAGATTGACTCTCCAAATTTAGAATCAACAGATGATGTTTGAATATATTCATGAGTATGAGCTGAAATTCCAGGGTTTATTCTAAATAAAGTTTTAACTTGTTTTTTGTTGATTCTAGCAATTTTTTCTAATCTTTCTAACTCTGGAATATTGTCTACAATAATATATTTTACTCCTAATTTAACTGCAAATTCTAATTCTTCATCCGTTTTATTATTTCCATGAAAAACTGCTTTAGAAAGAGGAAAGTTAGTTTTATGTAAAATATATAAATCTCCATAACTAACACTATCAATCCCAACATTATATTCTAATAAAATATCATTTAGATAACTTGAAAGAAAAGCTTTAGATGCATAATATATTTCACAATTAAACTTCTTACTTTTAAAGTTATTAATAAAAGTAGATATTTTATTTCTCAAATGCAATTCATCAAAAACCATTAAAGGAGTCCCATAAATTCTTGCTAAATCTTTAGCAGATTTTTTACCAAAATATAATGCGTTTCCTTTAACACTCATTCCTAATGTTTTCATAAGTTTCCTCACTAAAAATTAATTAAACTATCAAATCATATTATAACACAATTTCTATAAAATAAATTGTTTTCTTTAAAACTTTTTAAATAAAAAAGATTCTTTACTTAATTTCCCACACTCACATACCAAGTTAAGCTTAAGGCTGCTTCAGTCAAGACCTGACCTGGTTCACTGCCTGATATTGAATGCAGGAATCTAAATAAAGAATCCCTAATTTCATTATACCACTTTTTCATGTTTTTTAAAAGATTTTTTTAAATTAATACGCTAAACTAAGTTAGTAGTTTTCTTTTCATCTTTAAAGCCTTAAATTGCCTCTGGTTTAGAGTTTTTATAAAGATTTTAGTATTTATATCAAAAAGAAAAACCACTTCCTTAAAAGAAAGTGGTTTTTTTAAGTTAAAAATTATTTTTTAGGAATGCTGTAAGTATCCAGTACAGTACCTGATGCATTAAACATTTGACCAGTAATTTGAGTTGAACTAACTGTAATAGTTGAAATTGTACTGATATCATTATTGTTAGTTGAGCCACCATATACTTTAGCAGAATATGAACTTGCTGCTGTTGCAATTCTACCACGTGCTCCTATTTGGTTGGCTGTAATATAAACAGTTCCAACAGAAGCTGTTGAGACAGCACCATTTTTAATTGGTTTGCTTCTTACGTATACATGGTCATCTCCTGATAAGACTAAATCAACTCCTAGACTTTCTAAAGTACTTCCATAAATATTATAACAATCACTTGACTTAGCAACTCCACTTGGTGCACTAGCAGTTGACCCGTGGAAAAATTCTCTATGAGAAAAGGCAATTACAAAATCACTTGGATTATTATTAATTACAGTAGAAAGCCATGATTTTTGAGCATTTCTTCTTGTAGTGTCTAGAACTTCTGAGTTTATACCAACAAACAATACATTATTATATTTAAAATAATAAGATGAATTTGAAATACCACTTGCTCCATTTTTAGGATTATTAAACATAGCATTATAATAAACATCTGATGTATGTTCAGGATATACACTACCTTGAGCTTTATAATAATCATGGTTTCCTGGAACCGAAGCTAAAAAATAATTTTTAGCAAATGGAGCTGTTGCTAAATGTTTCCATTGATAATAATCACTTCCATGAGCAGTTAAATCACCTGTGAATAAAACAAAACTTAAACCACTTACCTTTGATTCAGCTCTTGAAACCAATGAATTAGCTGTACTTAATCTAGAACTTAGTGCAGGATAAGCATGGACGTCTGACATATAGATAAAACTAAATGTTGTAGTTGAAGCAGTTTTAAAATAATAATCACTTGAAGCACTTGAGCCTATAATTCTATATCTATATTCAGTATTAGCTGTTAAACCTGTAATGTTTACAAGTTTTCTAAAATAACTTACAGTACCATTATATCCTTGACTGTTTCCATCTGATGTACTTACAAAAGAAGCTGAAGTGCTAGATGGAGCTACTTGAACTTTATTTGCATAAGTAGTATCGCTTTTTTTAGTATACTCTAAATATCCTCCACTTGTTGTATGATGCCAACTAATATTCATTTGAGAACTAGCATTTGCACCAGGAGATGCAAACACTAAACTAGATGTACCAGTAGCTGCTGGCATTGTTCCTCCCGGAGGATTTGATCCACCTGTGCCAATTGTTAGAGTAATTGTTCCAGATCCTTTTGAAGGATGAGTTACAGTAATTGTTACTGTACCATCTTTTAATGCTGAAATTGTTCCATAAGTTGAAACTGTTGCAACACTTGAATCACTTGATGTAAAGACACATTCAAGACGAGAAACACTTGTTCCACCTGAATCTCTTACATAAATTTGGTATCCAGAACCACCCACTGGAACATTTGCACTAGGATCAGCTGTGATTGTTAGAGTTCCTGCTGGAGGATTTGTTACTGTTATAGTACATGTTGCTTTTACTGATGTATCGGCAACTGAAGTTGCTGTAATTGTTGCTGTTCCTGCTGCTTTAGCTGTTACAACACCGTTTGTAACAGTTGCAACTGTTGCATTACTTGTTGTCCATGTAACACTTGTATTACTTGCATTTGTTACTGTGGCTGTTAATGTTTTTGTTGCATTAACAAGTAATGAGGCTGTTGTATCTGATAGAGTAATAGTTGGTGTAGGTTGAGCGGTAACTGTCACACTTGCTTGAGCTTGAATACTATTATTTGCATTAAGCTTTGCAATAATGTTTGCTGTTCCAGCTGCTACTGCTGTTACTTTTCCATTACTGTCTACTGTTGCAACACTTGTATTACTACTGCTCCATGAAACTGATTTATCAGTTAGGGATGCTGCTACTACTGTTGCTGTTAATGTTTGATTAGATCCAGCCACTAGATTTAATGAAGTAGGATTTAAAGTAATACTCATTTGATCAGTTACTGTTACCTGATGAGTTGCTTTAATGCTTGCACTTACTATTGAAGTTGCTGTGATTGTTGCTGTACCTACTTTCATTCCAGTTACTCTACCATTTACATCTATGGTTGCAACTGTAGAATCACTTGAAGTCCACGTAACTATGTTTGTTGCTCCTGTTGGAGTTGCTGTTGCTGTTAGAATTATATTTTGTCCATAACTAACTGTTGATGCTCCATTAATTGTAATTCCTGTTGGAAGAGGAATTACAGTTACTGTAAAGTTTGCTTTCTTTTCAGGATCTCCAACAAGTGATGCTGTAATTTGAACAACACCTCCAGAAACTCCTGTTACCCAGCCTGCTGCATCTACTATTGCAACACTAGTGTTGCTTGAAGCATAAGTAAACGTTGCAGGTTCATTAGCTGGAGTATATGTTACATTTAATTTAATTTTATTTCCCTGTAATACTTCATTAGCTCCAGAAAGATTAATTGAAGTAATTGGGCTAGCTGAAGTTTCAGATTCTTTTACGACTAAAGTAAATGTATTTGAAACAGATGTATCATCTGTTAGAGTTGCTGTGATTGTTACAATTCCTGTTGCAACACCTGTTACAATTCCAAATTCATTTACTGTTGCTTTTGAATTATCACTACTTGTCCAAGTAATGCCTGTTATATTTCCTTGATTTGGAGTTACAGTTAAAATAACTGAATCACTAACATTAACAAAACTACTTCCGTTAATTATAAGTGATGTTGGTTTAACTACTACCGCCCCATCTGTTCTTACGTTAACAACGATTGTTGCAGAACGAGCCCCATATAAAGCTATGATAGATGTAACACCAGCTGCTTTTGCAGTCAAAACACCATTTGATGTTATTGATGCTACTTCTCCATTACTAGACATCCAAGAAATAGTTCCATTAACTATTTCTCCACCTAATAAAACTTGTAAAGTAACAGTACTACCTACAGTCAAATTTTGATTCCCGTTAACTATTACAAAAGTTTGAGTATTAGGGTCTGGTTTGTTTTCGCCTGGGTTATCATCAATTGGATTATCAGTTGATCCATCATCTATAGCAGTTACTATTACAGTTATCTTAATAAAGACTTCTGTATTTAAAACTCCAATTGTTAGTTCAGCTTGACCTGCACTAATTCCACTAATAACTCCATTTGAAACTGTAAAAATAGCCTCGTTAGAAGAAACATAGTAAAGGGCATTAGTTGATCCTACAACTTTAGGAGCAATTGAGACCATATCTTCTTCCTCAACAGTAATAGTATAACTATCAACTGTAATTTTAACTTCTCCACTCCCTAAACTTAAACCTTGACAACCAACTAATAAAATACTAATTAACAAAGTAAAAACAATAAAGATTTTTTTCATTTTTAACTCCTCTAAAAAAGCTACTTGTACAACACCTCAATTTTTATGTATTAACAAGTAGCTGATCTGTTTTATCTTTTATACTCTACTACTTTCCCATCTTTAAAATAAAGGTAATCAGTAGTAATCATATCTACTCCCTTTTTAATAAAAGAGAGAGCCTTATTTTTCTTATTTAAAGTATAGGTATTCACAATCAACCCTTTAGCATGGAAACAATCAATTATTCTTTTGTTTAAATGTTTATAATCCATATCCAATGAAATTCTTTTTTCAAAACATTCTTCTTTAAATTCTTTATATCTTTTTTTAGAAGAACATAAGAATTGTAGTCTTGCATCAGGATACTTAGATCTTATCGCTTTTAACACTTCAAACATTGAAGTCATAAAATATGTTTTTTGATACATTTCCTTGCTTTTAACAAAATCAACTAATAACGAAACATTTGACTGATCATTATTATTTAATCCAGTTGTCCACTTAATTTCAATGATAGCTTCTACATCATATTTTTTACACAAATCTAAGTATTCATCTAGGCCAGCTATTTTTCCATTAAATAGACAAGCTGGCCCAAGAGATGAACCTCTATTTTGTGTTACTATCATTTCTTTTAATTCTGAATAATTTTTTGATTCTGGAGTTGATCCGCTTTTTGGTTCTGTTAATACTCTTTCACCATATGTATCATTTAAATAAGGATTGTGAAAAATAATAAACTTTTTATCTTTTGTGACTCTAATGTCACACTCTAAAGCTTTCGCTCCACGAGCAATCCCTTCTTCAAATGCTTCCATAGTATTGGCAACAAAAGCACCACCAGCACCTCGATGACCTACCCAAATAAAGTTATTCTTATTTTTTTTCATTCAAGTTTCTTATGCAACTACCGTAACACTTACTGTACCTACATTACCACCAGTCTTGTGTGTAACAGTAATTGTTACTGGACCACCAGTTGCTAATGTAGTAATATTTCCTGTATCAGAAATTGTTAAAATACCAGTGTTGCTAGAAACAATATTACATGCTAAACGGCTAACAGCTTTTTGATTAGTATCCCAGATAAAGACTTGATAATATCCTGCTGTACCACCTAAGGCTAGAGAAATTGTTTCTAATGATGGATTTGCATAACTACCACCACCACCTGATTGAGGAACTTGAACCTTAACTGTTAAGGCTCCTGCTCCAGGAGTAATAGTTAACTCAATTGTAGCTTTTACACTAGGGTTTGCTACTAAAGTAGCTGTTATTATAATTGTACCTGCACTTACTCCTGTTACTAGACCAGTTTCATTAACTGTAGCAATCCATGCTTTTCCTTCTTCACCTGACCAAGTAACTTGATGTCCACCCACTATTGATAACTGAGAAGTAGTACCAGCAGCAAACGAAGTATATTGTGCTGATATAGTGATTGATGATGGAGTACCACTACCGCCACCATAAGACCCTACTGCAGTCCATTTTGCATAATACATTGCGGCTGGAGCAGTTCCTGCTGCAATAACTGATACCGGACTACCTGTTAAGCCTGAATTATCATACCATCCTTCAAAAACATAACCTTCTCTAAATGGTTCTTTTAAGACTGCAACTTGTCCATGTGGATAAGATGTAGTTTGATAAGTTGTAGCAGCGCTAACTCTTGCTGAACCACTTTCATAATATCTTAAAGTTGGAGTTGGAATACAAGAACGGAAGCTATTAGCTAAAGTTGCATTAGCAAATGTAGAACTATTAACATTTTGAGTTCCATAGAAATATCCATCTAAGATAAATCCAAATGCACTTCTACCATGGAAAACTCCTGCATTTTCAGTTGTAATTGGAGAATATCCACTAGATGCAGCACCTTCTTTTGTACGATATAATTCGTGAACAGTTTCAAGTAAATTCTTATATTTTGATTGATATGGTTCAGTTCCGAAGAATCCACCCGTTACACTTGTAATCTTCTTAGTTGTAGCATCAGTTGCAATACTGTTCCAGAAGAATTGAGAATATCCATCAATTTTTGAATATGATACAACTGTTCCTGATACCCAATTATACCATGCTTGTGGGTCAACAGCATTTGCCTTAAAGGCATCCCAAGTTGTTTTGTGTAGATTTGAAGCAACTAATGATGAACTTAGTAAATTGTTATCTTTCAAATATTTATAGAAGTCTTGCATAAAGATTTCTGGTAAATTTGAAACTCCATCAATATAATATTCTCCAGCATAATCTCCTGATGGTACAGTAGTTACAGTACCTGATGACCAACTCCATGAACCACCATTTAATGTATAATTTAATGTATAGTTAGCTGGATTAACTGTAATTTGACATGTTGCTTTTAAGTTTGTATTAACAGCAGCTGTTGCTGTAATTACTGCTTCACCTTGAGCAACCGCTGTTACAAGTCCTGATGAAGAAACTGTTGCAACACTTGCATTACTTGTTGACCAAGTAACATTTGTATTACTTGAATAACTAACTGTTGCAGTTAATTGTAAAGTTGCATCTATTGCTAAAGTTCCAGATGTTGGTGCTACTGTAATTGTTGGAGCTGGATTAACTGTAATTTGACATGTTGCTGTTAAGCTTGGATCTCCAACTGAAGTTGCTGTAATTGTTACACTACCTTGAGCAACACCTGTTACAACACCTGTTGATGAGTTAACTGTTGCTTTGCTTGTATCACCTGATGAATAAGTTACAGAAGTATTACTTAAGTTTTGTACTGTTGCAGTTACTGTAACTGTTTCATTTTGGTTAACTGTTGCTGTAGTTGGTGTCATTGTAATTGTTGGAGCTGGATTAACTGTAATTTGACATGTTGCTTTTAAGTCTGGATCCACATCAGCTGTAGCTGTGATTGTTACATTACCTTGAGCAACACCTGTTACAACACCTGTTGATGAGTTAACTGTTGCGATTGAAGTATCACTTGATGAATAAGCTACAACTGTATTGCTTGAATTATGTACTGTAGCTGTTACTTTTACAGTCTTACCTGCAACAATTGTCGCTGAAGTTGGATCAATTGTAATTGTTGGATAAGGCACGACTGTAACTTCTACTGTTGCTGTAAAGTTTGGATCTCCATTTGCTGTTGCTGTAATTGTAGCAGTACCTTCAGCAACACCTGTTATCTTACCAGTTTGATCAACTGTTGCGTATGCTGCAGCACTTGTTGACCAAGTAACTGTAGTATCTGTTAGGTTTGTAACAGTTGCAGTAATTGTTTTTTCTTGAGTAACTGAAATTGTAATTGCTGATTCAGAAAGTGTAATTGTTGGTCTTGCAGCAACTGTGATATCAACTGTTGCTACTAAACTAGCATTAACATCAGCTGTAGCAATAATAGTTGCAGTTCCTGCAGAAACACCTGTTACAACTCCTGTTTCTGCATTAACTGTTGCTACTAAAACGTTACTAGATGAATAACTTACACCTGTATTACTTGAATTATGTACTGTACCAGTTACTGTAATTGTATCTCCAACATATAAAGTTTCAGCTGTAGCCGAAGCTTCAATTGAAGGTCCTGGTGTAACTGTGATTTCTTTATATCCTATTATTTGAGAATTTGATTTTGAAACAGCTGTAATCGTTACTGTACCTTCTGTAACACCTGTTACAACACCAGCACTTGTTATAGTAGCCCTACTTGTTTTAAGTGACACCCATGATACCTCATTAGATGCTCCTTCAGGGCTAGCCACAGCTGTTAATTCTATTGTTGAACCGACTTGAACTGTACTAGGTCCATTAATTGTAATTGATGTTACAGCAGGTGCAACATAGTTAACTGTTACTTCATAAGTATTTGAAATTGAACCATCTTCTTCTAAAGAAACTGTAATTGTAGCAACCCCTGCTGCAAGACCTGTTACTTTACCCGTTTGATCAACTGATACGATTTCATCTTGTTCAGTTCCCCAAACTAAAGTTCCAGTTGCACCACTTGGTTGAATTTCTGCAGTAAGGTTAATACTCTTACCAGTATCTACACTAGTTGGACCTGAAATTGTAATCCCTGATGGATTAATTATTTCTGATACAACTTGAATTGTTTTTGTTTTTATTACACCTGGGTAATCTACTAAAGAAACTAAAATAATTGTTGAACCAACAGAAACACCTGTTACAACTCCTGTTTCTGCATCAACTGTTGCAATTGCATTATTACTACTACTAAATGCAGCTGCGAAATCTCCTGCAACATCTGCTGAATAAGTAAGTTGAATAGACTCACCAATTGCTACTACATTTTCGCCATATACTTCAAGTGCAGTCGGTACAACTATACTTCCTTCTGGAACAACATTAACTGTTACTTCATCATCAGCACCACCAGCTGCTGCTTTAACTGTTGTTGTTCCTTCTTTTAAGGCTGTAAACTTCCCTGCAGCTGTGATAGTTCCTACAGCTTGATTGCTAGAAGTCCACTTTAACGTGTCTGTATAAGCAACATTGCTTGTAACAGCGAAGTTATGTGTATCTCCTACTTCCAAAGTTATTTCTCTAGCCCCGTTTATCGTAAGCGTTAAAACAACAGGCGCTGTTACTGAAACAACTAATGTACAAGCCTTTCCTTGAACATTATTCAACCTTGCAGTAATTGTTGTACTACCAACACCTACTGCCTTTAAATAATAATCATCGCCTACTTGTTCGATAATTACTACTGCTTCATTCCCCGATGCATATGTTATGCTCGGTTTTTCAGCTAAATTAGTAATTGTTGGAAAAAGTTTTTCCGTTGCATCAACTTCTAATCTATAATTAGTTTTGTTGAAGGAAAAAGTTATTGGATTCGTATTTTGAAAACATCCAACCAATAAAAATAAGCCCAAAGCTAAAAGCAAAAATTTTCTCATTTTTCTCATAATTATTCATCTCCTTTAAATAGATCTTACCCCCATTTTATATCCTTATTATAACATATTTTAGAAAAAGTAAAACCTTTTCATTAAAAAAAATAAAAATTTTTTAAATTATCTTAAGGTATCTTTAAACTTCAAATAATAATAATTAAAAAATGCCTCTTTTTTAAGAAGCATTAAGTTATTATATTTCTTTAATAATCTCTATAATTTCAGAACTTTTTTTAGCATTTACTATTTTAAATTTTATTTCTTTAGCATTAACGAAACCTTTTAAGTAAAATCCTGCAATACTTTTAAATTCCAAAACCGCAACCTTTTCTTGTTTTAAAGTGACTAAATCTATTAAATGTTTAAGCATTTTATTTTTAATTTCTTCCCTAGATGGATTTACTAAAGGAAGACCATCTAATGTATTAACAATATTTTCTATTAACCAAGGATTCCCTAAAATACCGCGGCCTATCATTACCATATCACATCCGGTATATTTAAACATTTCTAAAGCATCCTCAACAGTTTTAATATCACCATTTCCAATGACAGGAATCTTAACACTTTCCTTAACCATCTTTATGTAATCTAGATTTACCTTACCACGGTATAAATCACTCTTAGTTCTTCCGTGAATTGTAATAGCACTAGCTTTAGCTTTTTCAATTGCTTGAGCTATTTCAACACAGTTAATTGAATCATGATCCCAACCTGCTCTAATTTTTACACTAACAGGTAAACCGACACTATCAACTACTGCTTTTACCATTTGATAGACCTTATCTTTATCTAAAAGTAATGATGCTCCAGAATTAGATTTTAAAACCTTTTTAACAGGGCAGCCCATATTAAGATCAATCATATCTGCTTTTGTTTTTTCTTCGATTAAAATAGCAGCTTTTTTTAAATCTTCTATTTCTCCTCCAAAAAGTTGTAATGCTACAGGGCGTTCCTTTTCACTGATTGTAGTTAACTCCCAAGTCTTACTACTTTTATAAAGTAGCCCTTTAGCACTAATCATTTCAGTAAAGACTAGTCCTGCTTTATGTTCTTTCATCATTTCTCTAAATACCAAATTACTATAGCCTGCAAGAGGCGCACTAGCAATAGGATTATTTATTAGAATATTTCCTATCTTCATCTGCTTTCTCTTTTCTTATTTTCTTAAAAAAACTTTGCATTAGATTTTTTATTTCTTCTTCATAAAGCCCACTAACAACTTCAACCTTATGATTAAACTCGCATTTGTTAACATCTATCACACTATTAATAGCACCAAACTTTTCTTCTTTTAATCCATAAACTATTTTTTTCATTCTGGCTTGCATAATCACGCCACTACACATTAAGCAAGGTTCTACTGTAACATAAATTGTAGCATCATCTAATATCCAACGCTTTAATTTTTTACAGGCCTTTGAAATTGCTAAAACTTCTGCATGGTATAATACTTGTCTTTTTGTATGTCTTAAATTATGAGCTTTTGAGATTACTTTATTGTTAACTACTACAATCGCTCCAATTGGTACTTCGCCCTTAAGAAAAGCCTTTTTAGCTTCTAAAAAGGCTAGTTTCATATATTCTAAATCGCTCATTTTACAACATGGCAATGACGACATCTTGCTTCGTAATGTTCTTTAGCACCAACCATAATAATAGGGTCTTCATATCTTGCTGGTTGTTGATCAATAATTCTTTGAGTTCTAGTAGCTAAAGTTCCACAAACCTGACAAATCGCACTAAGTTTTGTAACGTATTCTGCTCTTGCCATTAACTCTGGCATCACTCCAAAGGGTTCTCCTCTAAAGTCTCTATCAAGCCCTGCAATGATTACTCTAACTCCTTTATTGGCTAGATTTTCTGCTACATCAACAATTCCTTTATCTAAGAACTGTACTTCATCAATTGCAACTACTGAAACATCATTAGTAACGGCTTCTAAGATTTCGCTAGAGTTTCTAATTCCAATTGATTTAGCTCTCTCATTATTATGTGAAACAACTTCTTCGCTACTATAGCGACTATCTAATATAGGTTTAAATACTAAAATATTTTGTTTAGCATATTCAACCCTTCTAACCCTTCTTAATAACTCCTCAGTTTTCCCCGCAAACATGCACCCTGTAATTACTTCTATCCAACCCGGTTTTATTTGAGCTTCCATTTGTATTCCTCCTTTTACATCCTACCTAAATTATACTACATTTCATTCATTTTAAAAAGCCATTTTTTATGTTTTTTAAGTTGACAAGGAAGTTTTCTTATTGTATAATCTACTAGTATCTTACTATAGTTACTATTTAATAAACTATGGCGGAAGGAGTAAACATATGAAAAAAGGAATTCATCCAAACTACCAAAAAGTTAAAGTTGTTTGTACTACTTGTGGAAACACTTTTGAAACTGGTTCAGTTTTAAAAGAAATGAGGGTTGATACATGTTCAAATTGTCATCCATTCTATACAGGGCAACAAAAATTTGTTCAAGCTACTGGTCAAGTTGAAAAATTCAAAAAACGTTTAGCTAAAAAAGAAGAAAAATAGTTTTCTTTAAAAATAAAACCTACCAATGTAGGTTTTTATTTTTTATTAAATTAAAAAACTCATAACTTCTGTTATGAGTTTTTTGTTTTACTTAAAAACTTACCTTTACATTTTGTCTTTCTTCTTGCATTACTTCAAAGAAAGCAGCTGATTTAAATCCAAACATTTTAGCGAAAATAACTCTTGGAAATACTTCTCTAAAATTGTTATATTTAAGAACAATATCATTATAGAATTGTCTTGAATAAGAAATTTTATCTTCTGTATCTTTTAAGTCTGCCATTAAAGTTTGGAAATTAGTATTAGCTTTTAATTCAGGATATGCTTCTCTTACAGCAAGTAATCTAGTTAATGTTCCACTTAAAGCATTGTTTGCTTGAGCCATACCTTCAACATTATTTGCTTGAGCTGCTTGATTATACATATTTCTTGCTTTAGCAAATTCTTCAAAAATTCCACTTTCATGTTTAGCATAACCTTTAACAGTTTCTACTAAATTTGGAATCATATCAAATCTTCTTTTCAATTGAACATCAATTTGACTCCAAGCATTTCTAACCTTATTTCTCATTCTAACCAAACCATTATAAAGATTTATAATGACGAATAATAAAATAACTGCCACCACAGCAATAATGATAATTGTTGTTGTACTACTTAATAAAATCATTCACTTTTCCTCCTTTTTTATTTTTTATCTTGAGCGGAAGCCTCCACCGCCTCCACCGAATGAACTACCACCAGAAAAACCACCACCGCCGCCAAAGCGACCTCCTCCACCGCCTCTTGAAGCATTATGAGCAGCAATCGTAGAAATTGAATTTGTTCTTGCAGTTGAAATACTTCTTGTAATATTATTTAAAGCCGTTCCCATTCTAAAGCCATGATATCCATATCCATAAGATAGGAATGTTGATGAAGATGATGCCGCAATTTGATCAGGCGGTAACCTAACCTCTAATTGTTTCATAACTTGATCTGCAATCTTTAGACTTGTTGCATAAACTATATAATGTTCCCAAACAATTACTCCAGGCATCGGATAATCTTTCATATTGCTAAAGTCAAGCAAAAAGTTTTTATAGGCTTTCCACTTAACAAAATCTTCATTTCCTGTTACGCTTCTTCTTTTAATAGTTGTAATATAAACTTCTAATACTACAACTATAGCAATTGATGCAATCAAGAACACATTATTAAATTCTAGATTAACACTACTTGTTAAAAAGAAATTAATTACAATCCAAAGAATTGGAATTCCTCCAAAAATTCTAGCACTTCCCTTTTGTCTTTCTATTTCTTCATCAAAGAAATTATGAGTCTTTCCTTCTTTCTTAGCAGCATTTTTAAAATCAGTTGCTAACTTTTTAAAGTTTGCTGCTTGAGAATAATTCTTTTTAGGATATGTTTCAATTTGTTTTAAAGAAACTTCATTTCCATCTCCAATTTCATTGATAAACCATTTAAGAATTATTCTTTCATGTTCTCTTAAAACTTCTTCTTTATCTTTATTTAAAATTAATTTAAAATTAGGTTTTTTAGCTGTTAAGCCTTCTCCAGTAGTATCTAAAACTAAAACTTTTCTTCTAATTAAATCAAGAACTGTTGCTGTAACATCCTCATCATTTATTTGTTTAAAATAATATAAATAACTCATTTCAGCTGGGCTATATGTTGCAGGTAATTCTCTATAATATTCTCCATCAAAACTAGCCTTTAATTCTTTATCATATTTATTATAAACATGATAGAATATATAAGCCATTAATAAAACCATCGCAACAAAAGAATATAAATGTATTAGACTAACCATTCTTAGTTTATCGGCTTCTTTTGCCATTTCTAGTTCTTCTGCTAAGATATTATCCTTTTTAGTAGCATTAACAATATTAGCCTCTTTTGCATTAGGGAATAACCCTACAGGAGTTAATAATCTAAATTCTAAAAAGTCCGCACTTTTCATATCAAATGTCATAGACATTTTGTCATTTTCAGTTATTTTGTCAATTACTCCACTATATAGTCCATGACCAAATAAGTAGTAATCATCCACTGGGAATGCATTTGCTGGTAAAGTTATATTTACTTTTCCACCCTTTACACTGTTATCAAAATATTCTATTAATTTCCAGTTCAATTGAGCAACATCATTATAAACAGTAACAGCTCCAGTGATCGTATATGTAAACTTAAAAGTCATTTCTCTTTGCATACCTTCTTTTACATAAACAAAAACTGATTCACATTCTGAAGTTTCTGCTTTAATTTTCGGAGGACAAGTTATATAAATTCCTCGCTCATCTTTATCATCATTAAAAGAATATCCAACCCAATAATCTCCGTTCGTACAAGAAACACTACTTGCAAGAGTTAATAATCTATTATCTTGATCGTATACTTTAACATCAACACTTTCTTCATCCAAAAAAGCTTTATCAGTTGAAATAGTACTAGAGCCTTTATCATAAATAATATCTCTATAGATTACATGATAACCATCAGGATACTTCATTGTTAGGGTTTCTTCAACCACCATATCTCCAGCATCATTTAAAGTTATCTCAGCTAGATAACTTTTAACTTTGATTGTTGAAAAATAATCATATACATTTAAGCCGACTATTATGACAGCTATAAATATAACTATTATAAGGAACATTTGGTTTTTGCTTCTCATTTTAATTCAACGCCCTCCAATATAAGATTATATCATATTTACTAAAACAAATAAATAAAAACTTAATATTTTCACCTATTAATAATTATAACACTTATAATATTTATAGTAAATATTAAAAAAAGCCTTAAAGAAAAATCTTTAAGGCTTAAATTTTTTATGCTGGCACTACCCAATCTAAGTCAGTAAATGTTGTAGCTTTTTCTGCTAGAGTTGCACTTTGAGTATATTCTCTAGTTTCACTACCCACTTTTACAACCACTTTATAACTAACCGTAGGAGTTCCTCCAGGATGATCAATTATTTTCCCATAATTATCTAAAATTGTTGGAGAAAGTGATGTCCATGTAAATGTTACTCCTTCTAAATAATTAAGAGCAAATAATTCTAAACTAACTAATTCTAAAAACTCTTGCCATCTACCAGATGCTCTAATAGTTCTAGGACAATCTTTCCCAGAAAAATGCCAATGTTGTTTAACTCTATCAATTGCTAAATTATTTTCAAAACATAATTTAGCAACTAGCTTTGCTAGGTTTCTCATAGTCTTAGTATAGTCTTTTCCTACTTCCATTGTAGATTCAATTCCTATACTATTTCTATTTCCACCATGATTACAAATGTTGCCACCAAAACTAGAATTATAATATGTTTTATTCATAAAATAGTTCCCATTAGCACCAATTTCAACATGAATTCCACCAGGTAATATCTTAGCAGAATTTAAAATTACACCATCTGCTGTTGGAGCTAAAATATTCGTTTTTTCTCCATTAAATGTAAAATAACCATTAGTTGTAATTCCTATAACAGGAATTTTAGTTGTTGCTTTAATACCTGTGTCAAGCAGTTCAAAAAATCTCGCTCCATCGCCTGCATGATAGGCCACTTCATTATCAGGAACATGATGATAAATCTTATCAGGTCCACATGTATAATGCCATGAAACATATCTAGTGTCTGGATTACCACCTAAACTAGATGCCGTTAAATTTTTTAAATAAGTATTATGGTGAGTTTCCCCTCCTGTTGCAGTAGCTGTATCATGAACTGTAATAAATTCAGTTGAAGGTTTCAAAGTTCCTGGTCTCACATGAGTTGATACTTCTAATATATCCTCATAATATTCATACATTGGTTCTGTAAAGAAAGGAATATATCCAAAACATGTATTTTCCATTTTCTCATAACCTGCTTCAAAGCCATATGAATAATATTTTAAATTAGTAACAGTTTGTTTTTCAATTTTACTTAAAAATAATTCTACTGCTTCCCATTGGTTTTCAAACACTTTATTTTCTCCTTGAATTATGCAATCATATGTTACAGTCATTTGGACTGTTGTAGGTAAAGTTAGAGTCGCTGTTAATGAAGCTTTCATATCATATAAAGGCCTTTTAATTTGACCATCTAAAGAAACAATTGAAGATCCAAATGCTGACCAAGTAATTGTAATATCATATGGATCATATTTTATAGGTAAAATATCATCTTCTGTTAATTCACCACTTGGCATTTGAGTTGCAATCCAATTTTTAGCTTCATTAAACTTTAATGTTGCAGGAACTCCATTAACGATAGCGTCTTCGCTATATGATTTTGTTTCTCCTTGAAAAGTAACAGTAAAATTGATTGTTACTGTAACATCATCTGCAGGCCTTAAATAAGTACCATCATTTTTAAGAACTGCTTCGTTACTACTAGTCCAAGCAATCTCACCACCATATACTGGATGAGTTACTGGATAAATTGATGTTGTTATATCACCATTAATTCTATTAGTTTTAACTTTATTCGCAAACCAGTTTGCAATAAAATCAATCGCTGATTTATCCCCATCAACAAAAGTATTCTTAACTATATTATAAGTTTTTCCACCAATTGTAATTTGAACAGTAATTTCTACTGTCTCAGTTACAGTCGGGCGAGTATATTTACCGTCATAGTCAAAATTTTCACTATTAGTATTCCAAACCACTAGTCCTCCTAGTTTAGGATGCGTTGTAGGTAAAGTGATATTCTTAGTAATTAATTCAGGAATTACAGTATCTACCCATGCTGTTAGAGTTTCTTCGCTTACTTCATCTTCCACCTCTTTTTCTTTACATCCTGCAATAAACAAACAAAGCACTAAAACAAAAATAAATTTAAAAGTTTTTTTCATTTCACATCACTCCATATCCCCTTATTAGGTTTATTTATTATTTCTATATACTCTTTAGTGGTAGGATGAAAAAATCCTATTTTATAACACCAAAGCCCAAGTTGTAATTTATTAGGTTCTTGTAAGCTATATTTATAATCATTTAAAATCGGATGATTATAAAGAGCAAACTGTTTTCTTATTTGATTATATCTTCCAGTAAGAAGTGCAATATCAACTAAAGTTAAATCCATATTGAATTTATTTAGATGTTTTAAAACTTTAAAATCTAAAATAGCTTCTTTCCCATTCAAAGTTTCAACAGCTTCTTTATCAATTTTTTCTAATTTATTAATTAATCTTTTTTTATTATCTTTAACTTTCCCAAGAACAAGCGCCAAATAGCCTTTCGTAACTCTATCCAACCTAAATTCCTCACTTAACCTAGAAGCAGCTTTTGAAGTTTTTGCTAAAACTAAAACTCCTCCTACTCTTCTATCTAACCTATGAACTAGTCCTAAATAGACATTACCTTCCTTATTATACTTTTCTTTTAAATAAGCTTTAACAATTGTTTGAATATCTAAATCTTCAGTACTATCTTTCTGACATAAAATATTTTCTTCTTTTAAGACTGCTATTATATGATTATCTTCATATAAGACATTTAATTCTTTTATCTTTTCGCTTAAATTATATTTCGCCATATAAATTTTCTATTTCTATTTTTACTTTTTCTAAATCTTTTAAATTTTTAATAACTAACTTCTTAGTTTTATTTTTTAAAATTAAATGTAAAGTAATCTCTTCTTCTAATACTACATATAAAAAATTTCTAATTTTTCTATAACTTAAAAAATTATTAAAACCAACTTCAGTTACCTCATCTCCTAAAGAAAGTAAGAATTCACTTAAATTTTCAAGTAAAACTTTTTTATCAGGAGTTATATTATCAAGTTTTAAAAGAGTTCTATTAACAGCTTTACTTTGATAGACCTTTTCAAAAACAAATAACCCTTTATTAAAAGAAGCATATTTGATTAAATCTATTTCATATTGAGTTTCTTTAATAGCTAAACTATCATATTTACAATAATCCTCACCTATACAAATAAGTCTTGGATAATATACTAATTGATCAGCTATCTCTTTTCCAATATGTTCTGTTACTAGAAGTTTTGTTTTAGAATAGTTTTGTTTGATATAGTCTAAGAAAACCCAAGCTTTTTTTATCACACTTGATGTTCTACTATCTCTAAATTCAATTATTACTAAACGATAATCCTCATCATATCCTAAAAACTCTAAGATATCTTCTTTATCTTTTGTAAGATTGATGTTTGTTGCAATTTTAGTAACACCTAAAATTTCAAAAGAGTTTTCAAAAATCACATCTTGAATACTTTGTTTAGCAATAAAATCTTTTGGAAGAATCTGTTTGTTTTTATTATTAAAAATTCTAATATCACTCATAATTTTCCCTCTAAATTTAATTATATCATTAAAATATAAATTTATAAAGTTATTTGATTCAAATTTATTCAAAATAAAATTTTAAAAAAATAAAAGGAGAAGTTTCTCCTTTTATATTCTTGAAAGTTTTATTCTGTTTTTTAAAATTATTTCTTTTATTTCGTTAATTTCTTTTTCATTCATTTTAGTTTTATTACAAATTAAAGCTGAGTTTTTTGAAATATAAAAATAAAAGTATTTCTTCTTGTTCACTACAAACCAAATTTGATTCCAGTTATATGTTTGAGAATATTTATCAACTTCTCTTCTAATAGATTCTTTTGAAAAGATCAATTTTTGAGGTGGAGTTTGTAGGCTTTTTCCTTTGATTATTTTTCTGACTACTCTTCTAATTGATAAGGGCCAATAAATTCCCCAAAAAAGTCCTACCACCCATAAAAAGAAAGCAAACATTTGAATATTCCAAACAAAGAAAAATAATATTCCAGATACAAAAAATACCAAAACAAATGCTAGATAAATATATATATTTTTTTGTCTTGTAAAAAGATGATAATTAAAGAAATCCTTTATTTCTTGATCTGTATTGTTAAAGATGGTTGTAACTGCCATTATTTACTTGCTTTAGTTGTTGAAGTTTTCTTTGCAGTTGTAGTTGTTTTTTTCGCAGCTGGTTTTTTAGCAGCTGTTGATGTTGTTTTCTTCGCAGTTGTAGTTTTTTTAGCTGTTGATGTTGTCTTTTTAGTTGTTGAAGTTTTCTTTGCAGTTGTAGTTTTTTTAGCTGTTGAAGTTTTCTTTGCAGTTGTAGTTGTTTTTTTCGCAGCTGGTTTTTTAGCAGCTGTTGAAGTAGTTTTCTTAACAACTGGCGCAGCTTCTACTTTTACTTCTTCACTAACTGCTTCTGCAGTTGCACTTTCTGCAACTTCTGCTTCTGGAATAACTGCCTCTTCAATTACTGGTTCTTCAATAACAGCTGCAGGAATTTCTACTTCTTCAATTACAGCTTCTTCAGTGTTACTTTCTGTAGATTTAGCTTCTTCAGCAACAATTGGTTCTGCTACTACTTCTTTATATTCTAAATCAGTTCTTCCTTTAAGTACAAAATTATCAAATCTTTTATAAGGTTTAGCAATTGAATTTTCTTTGATTATTATATCAAGTTCTTCTTTCGTTCCTTCAATTATCATTTCTTCTCTTCTATCAATAACGATAGGACGTTTACCTGACATTAAAAAATAATATTCAGGAATTTCATTAACTGAAGTAATATAGGCCCATGGATATTTAGTTAATGGTTCTTCATCTTGTTTTTCTGCATCAAAAATTCTTATTTCATCAGCATCAAGTTCTACTATAAATTCAATAGGTTTTCTTTTCCCTAACATTCTAATTAATTGTGTGTCTAATCTTTTTTCAATATTAAAAATTTGCCAGATTAAATAAATTACTATTAATAAGAAAACTACTGGAAATAAGAAACTAGGTTTCTCAGCATTTGTTGTTAAACTAACATAAAGATTATTTGGCATAATGAAAGTTGTATACACCAAACCACCTAATGCAAAAATCGCCAACACTAGATACCAAATGTGGATCTTTTTGTTGTACTTTAAAGTTAAATAATTGAAATACTTAAAAGTTCTAAAGTCATATTTTGTTTTTAATTTTATCATTTTTACACCTCCGAAATGAAATCATACATATTATAACACAAAGTTTTTAAAAAATAAATAATTCTTTTAACTTTTTATTTTTTTGTGGTATAATCCTTCTTGTACAAAGGAGATAGAAATATGAAAATTTTTATTAGCGCCGATATGGAAGGAGTAAATGGCATTACTCACTGGAATGAAACTGAAGGAACTATGCCTACATATTATAATCAGTTTCAACAACAAATGAACGCAGAAGTTAAAATGGCTTGTTTGGGAGCAAAAGATGCAAAGGCTGAAATTATCTTTGTAAAAGATGCTCATGATACAGCAAGAAATCTAATTGCGAGTCAATTACCTGATGGTATAATTTTACACAGAGGTTGGAGCGGAGCAATTTGTTCAATGATGGCAGGACTTGATGAAACTTATGATGCAGTTATCTTTATAGGTTATCATAGTGCTTCTAAATCAATAGGAAACACTTTATCTCACACGATGAGTTCTAGACTTTCACATGTTAAAATTAACGGAGAACTTGCTAGCGAATTTTTAATTAATGCATATTACGCAGCTTATAAAAAAGTGCCTATCGCTTTTTTAAGCGGCGATAGAGCATTAACTGAGACTGTAAAAGCAATTAATCCAAATATTGAAACAGTCGCAACAAAAGATACTGATCATGGAGCAACTTTTTCCCCACATCCAGATACAACAAACAAACAAATTCAAGAAACTGTAACAAAAGCTTTAAAGAAAGATTTATCTAAAAATATTCTTTCTTTACCTAATTCTTTTACAATTGAAGTTGAATATAGAACTCATGCTGAAGCTTATAGTAAATCATTTTTCCCAAAAGCTAAATTAATTGATAGTAATACTATTCAATTTAAAACAAAAGATTACTATGATGCTTTAGTATTTATGAAATTTGTATTATAAAAAGAAAAGAAGAGATTTTAAAAATCTCTTCTTTTTTAATTACTTAAATCCTATTGCACTGAAGTTGGATCATCTTCAATTGGAGCTTCTTCAGCTGGTTCTTGTGTTGGACCTTCTGGAACTACTTCCTCTGTTTGAGGTGGAGCAGGTCTGTCATTGTCTTCAATTGGAGCTTCAGTTTCATCATCTTCAATTGGTGCATATGGTGGATTTGGTCTAGGCTTGTTAGCATCATCTCTTGGAGGAAGACCACATTCTTCTCTAGCTTCTTTAATTCTATCTCTAGTTCTAGTTTCGTATGAACCTGCAATTTCTGTTTTGTGTTCTCTTAAACGTTCTTTAATTAATGCATAATCTGGTAGTGGTGGCCATTCTTCACCTTCTTCAATTTGTTCTTCAGTTCCAAGAGCTGCTCTATGTGCGTTAACTCTAATTTGACATTCAGCTTTTAATTCAGCTTTAATTAATGCACGATCGCCTGCAGCACCGCCACCGCCGCCGCCTTCTTCTTCTTCAATTCTTTCATGAGCTCTTTTAATTCTTTTTATTAAATCCTTTACAGGTAAGTTAGCTGCTTCTTCTACAGTTAGGTCAGCATCATCACTTTCTGATGCTCTTTTAGCAAGTTGGTATTTACCAGGGCTAACATTTAATCCTTTAGCATTAGTTTTGATTTGGGCATTAAATTCTTTGTTTTTCACAACAGCTGCTTTAACACGATTACGTGCAAAGTATCCTTCAACTGTATTACACATATCATCCATTTCTTCATCTTCAACTGCTTCGCCATCTGCATTGGCTACAGTAATCAATACTGCGTTGTCATCAGTGTCTACATCAATAAATCCTGTTTCAATAAGTTCGTTAAGGTATGCTTCAATCGCTACATTAACTGGTAAACCAACAAATGTATTACCTTCAATTACAACTTCTGCTTCTTCATTTAATGCTGCGAAAGTTACAACAATTTTCTTTTCATTAAATAGAAGTTCAACAGAAGGATTAACGTCAATAGCCATATAAGTTAGATCAGATGCTTTTCCTAACTTACATCCTACTAATACAAACGCCATTAACAATAAACTAAATAAACCTAAAAATTTTTTCATAAAATAAACCTCCTTGTTTACCTTTCACTATATAAACAAAGAGGTGAGTGTTTTTATTGGATTTATTTTAAAAATTTTTTTATTTATAAATTTTAAACTTTTTAGTAAGTTTAGCTACCTCTAAACTAACGTCTTCATTGTTTCTTAAAACCCTATCAATTAAAGAAGCTAATTCTTTAATTTCTCCTTCTTTAAAGCCACGAGTTGTAACTGAAGCAGTCCCCATTCTAATTCCACTTGTATTAACTGCACTTTCCTCATCAAATGGTACTGTATTTTTATTAGTAATGATACCATATTTTTCTAACCTATCTGCTCCTTCTTTACCAGTAATTCCTAAAGATTTTTTAGTATTAAGAGTTAGCAAATGATTATCAGTACCACCGCTTACAATTACATAGCCTTTAGATATTAATTCTTTAGCTAAAGTTTTACAGTTGGCTACTACTTGTTTTTGGTAATTAACAAAATCTTTATCTAAAGCTTCTTTAAAAGCTACAGCCTTAGCAGCGATTGTATGAACAAGTGGCCCTCCTTGAATTCCAGGGAAAATCCCTTTATCGATTAATTTTGCAATCTCTGGATTATTACTCAAGATTAACCCTCCTCTTGGGCCTCTTAAAGTTTTATGAGTTGTAGTTGTAGCAACATCAGCATATGGGAATGGACTAGGATGAACGCCTGTTGCAACAAGTCCTGCGATATGAGCCATATCAACCATTAGATATGCTTTAACTTCATCTGCTATTTCTCTAAACTTTTTAAAATCAATAATTCTAGAATAATTACTTGCTCCTGCAACGATTAATTTAGGTTTGTTTTCTAAAGCTAATTTTCTAACCTCATCATAATCTATTGTTTCAGTTTCTTTATCAACTCCATATGAGAAAAACTTATAATCAACACCAGAGAAATTAACCTTATGACCATGTGTTAAATGTCCTCCTTGATCAAGTCTCATTCCTAATACAACATCACCTGTTTTTAAAAGTGCTCTATAAACTGCCATATTAGCTTGAGAACCTGAATGAGGTTGTACGTTAGCATAAGAGACATTAAATAACTTCTTAACCCTTTCTATTGCTAGAGTTTCAACTCCATCAACAAACTCACATCCACTATAATATCTCTTGCCAGAATATCCTTCTGCATACTTATTAGTAAAAACAGAGCCATTTGCTTCTAAAACTGCTTCTGTTACATAGTTTTCTGATGCGATTAAATTAATTTGAGCTTCTTGTCTTGCAATTTCTGATACTGTTAATTCATAAATTTCCTTGTCTTGTTTTTTAAGGTTTTTTAAATTCATATCTTTTCTCCTTTTTAAAAAATTAATTGTAACATCTTAATCCTTTAGATGTTACAATTATGATTCTTATTTAATTTGCTTGGGTTATTTAAAAACTCTTTAGCTTTTTCATAATCAGCAGATTTAAGTTTCCCATAATCATAAGCCAATTTTACTAATGTACTATATTCAGTTAATGGATAATATGGAATGTTTTTCCTAATTAAACGATCTGTTGTATCTTTGATTTCATATGAGAAGACAGATACAGCTCCTAGGATATCACAACTGTGTTCTCTTAAGCATTCAACAACATCCATTAATGCAGTTCCTGTACAAACAACATCATCAACTACAACAACCTTAGTATTACTTCTTAAAACACCTTCAACTCTATTTCTCATGCCATGATCTTTCTCAGCTGATAAAACATAACCCATCGGTAGATTCATAGCCTCGCTTACCATCATCGCAAAAGCAACTCCAGCTATTGCAATCCCAATAATCATTTCAACATCAGGATATTTTTCTTTTATCTTTTTTACTAAACAAGTTGTTATTTTTTTTCTTACCTTTGGATAAGATAATAACAATCTATTATCAATATATATAGGTAGGTTATAATTGCAATACGAAATATATGGTTTATCAAAACCAAAAAAAACAGTTCTTGTTTCTAATAAAGTTCTAGCAACATCTAGATTGTTCATTTCGTTTCCCCTTTAATTGTTTCTATATACATATTATATATAAACCTATTTAAAAAGTCAATTAGACTTTATTTTTATCTCTTTAACACATATAATTTTATACTTAACTAATTATACCATGCTTTCGTTATATATATTAACATTAAAACAAATGGTACTATAAATATCATTACAAGCCAAAACAGACTTAAAGAAATACCTATTTTACAGCATCTTCTATTTCTAATATAATTTGGGCCTTTAGGATTATTATAATGGCTTAATCCAATCATCCCAAAAACCAACCCTAATAATCCAAACAATCCAAAAATAATTGATAGGATTGCTAAAAGTGAACTATCTATTGGACCAGAAGATTCAGTAGTTGGATTTAAATCTTCTAATTCTCTAGAGCCACAATAAGGACAACTTAGAGCACCGTATAAAATAAGCTCATTACAATTCTTACAACGTTTCATTTTTATATGTCTTCCTTTATATCAATTTTAGAATCATCAATAAAAATATCAATTAGATTAACAACTTCTTTTAATTCTTTTGTATGTAATGTTTCATATGAACTATTAAGATATTCAAAAACTGAATATTTATCAAACAAAGCTATAACAGCACTATCAGTCATATTTTTTTGGTTTTTGTATTCTTCAACACAAAACACCATAAACAATAATTCTTTGTTCATATGTTCCTCCTATTTAAAATAATTTTATTTTTCTTAACATTTCTTGTATTACATTATAAATCATTTTTTTCTAAAATTCTAGTATTAGAAAATTATTTTTTCATATTGTTTTCATTTATAATCTATGCTACAATATATATACATAAGAATTATTAAATATTTATGTTAAGGACTAATTATGCAAATCAAAGGTTTCCAAAAACTAACATTATTAGATTACCCAGGTAAACTAGGAGCCACCGTATTCACTGGTGGCTGTAATTTTCGCTGTGGATTCTGCCATAATGGTTCTTTAGTTTTAAATCCTACTAGCATACCTAGCATTTCTTCTGAAGAAGTACTTGAAACACTAAAACAAAAAAAGAAAGTTTTAGAAGGAGTTTGTATTACTGGAGGAGAACCACTTCTTCAAAATGATTTAGAAGAATTCTTAATCGCTTTGAAGGAAATGGGTTATTTAATAAAACTTGATACAAATGGAAGTTTTCCAAAAAGACTTAAACTTTTGATTGATAATAATTTAGTTGATTATATCGCAATGGATATTAAAAACTCTTTAGAGAAATATCCACTATCAATTGGTATCAAAAATTTTGATACTAACGTCATTAAAGAAAGTATAGAAATAATAAAAAGTTCTAAGATAGATTATGAATTTAGAACGACAACTGTAAAAGAATTACATTCTAAAGAAGACTTTATAGCAATAGGGATTCTTTTACAAGGAGCAAACAAGTTATACTTACAAGCCTATGAAACTTCACCTGATGTTATAGAAAAAGGCTTACATGCTCACACTAAGGAAGAAATGATTTCCTTTAAAGAAATCTTAAAAACTTATATAAAAGAAGTTTCTCTAAGAGGAATTGATTAAAAAAAGAAAAGCATATCTTATGTTTTTTTTAAATTTATTTGATATAATTGAATCACTAGATTATTATATAAAATATTAAGGAGGATTTACTATGTATCGAGTAGTTAAGCGTGACGGTAAAGTTGTTGATTTCGACCTTACCAAAATTTCAAATGCGATTGAAAAAGCATTTGTTGCTAAAGAAAGGGAATATCATCACGATATTTTAGAGATGTTAGCTCTAAGAGTAACTGCAAGTTTTGAACCAAAAATCAAAGATCATTTGATTTCAGTTGAAGACATCCAAGACAGTGTTGAGGAAGTATTAATTCAAGCAGGTTATACTGATGTTGCTAAAGCTTACATTCTTTACCGTAAACAAAGAGAAAAAGTTCGTGAAATCGATAAAGAAGTTCTTAACTACAAAAAGGTAGTAAACGACTATGTAGATTTATCTGATTGGCGTGTTAAAGAAAACTCTACAGTTACTTATTCTGTTGGTGGACTTATTTTAAGTAACTCAGGAGCAATCACAGCTAATTACTGGCTTTCAGAAATCTATGATGAAGAAATTGCTAAAGCTCATAAAGATACAGCTATTCACATCCATGACTTATCAATGCTTTCAGGATATTGTGCTGGTTGGTCTTTAAGGCAACTTATCGAAGAAGGTCTAGGTGGAGTTGAAGGTAAGATTACATCAAGCCCTGCAAGTCATTTATCAACTCTATGTAATCAAATGGTTAACTTCTTAGGTATTATGCAAAACGAATGGGCTGGTGCTCAAGCTTTCTCTAGCTTTGATACATATCTTGCTCCATTTGTAAAAGCAGACAACCTAGACTACAAACAAACAAAACAAGCAATTCAATCATTTATCTTTGGTGTAAATACTCCTTCTAGATGGGGTTGTCAATCACCATTCTCAAACATTACACTAGATTGGACAGTTCCTGCTGACTTAGCAGATAAACCTGCAATCGTTGGTGGAAAAGAACAAGATTTCTTTTATAGAGATTGTCAAAAAGAAATGGATATGATCAATAAAGCATTTATTGAAATTATGATTGAAGGAGATGCTAATGGAAGAGGTTTCCAATATCCAATTCCAACATATTCAATCACAAAAGATTTTGATTGGTCAGAAACTGAAAATAATCGCCTATTATTTGAAATGACTGCAAAATACGGAACACCATATTTTTCTAACTATATTAATAGTGATATGTCACCAAGTGATGTTAGAAGTATGTGCTGTAGATTAAGACTTGACCTTCGTGAATTACGTAAGAAATCTGGTGGATTCTTTGGTAGTGGTGAAAGCACTGGTTCAATTGGTGTTGTTACTATTAACTTACCTCAAATTGCTTACCTTGCAAAAGATGAAGATGAATTCTTTACTAGATTAAATAAACTAATGGATATTTCAGCTAGAAGCTTACATATCAAACGTGATGTAATTACAAAACTACTTAACAGCGGACTTTATCCTTATACATTAAGATACCTTGGAAGCTTTGATAACCACTTCTCAACAATTGGACTTGTTGGTATGAACGAAGTTGGCTTAAATGCTAATTGGCTTCAAGCAGATATGACTAACAAAAAGACTCAAGAGTTTGCTAAGAAAGTGTTAAATCATATGAGAGAACGCTTAGCTGACTATCAAGAAGCTTACCCTGGAGAATTATTCAACCTAGAAGCTACTCCAGCTGAATCAACAAGCTACCGCCTTGCAATGCATGATATTAAAAAATATCCTGATATTAAAACTGCTTCTAAAGAAGGTGATACACCTTATTATACAAATAGTTCTCATCTACCAGTATCATATACTGATGATATCTTCTCTGCTCTTGACATCCAAGATGAACTTCAAACACTTTATACATCAGGAACAGTATTTCATGGTTTCTTAGGTGAAAAACTTCCAGATTGGAAAGCAGCTGCTTCTTTAGTAAGAACAATTGCTGAAAATTATCGTCTTCCTTACTATACTCTAAGTCCAACTTATTCTGTATGTAAGAATGATGGATATATTAATGGAGAAGTTTATACTTGTCCTAATTGTAAAGAAGCAACTGAAGTATATAGTAGAATTACAGGATATTACCGTCCAGTGCAACATTGGAACGATGGTAAAGCTCAAGAGTTTAAAGAAAGAAAAATTTATAATATTGCAAATTCAAAATTAGTTTCTAAATCACTTGGTAGTGTCAAAGAAGCAATTGAAAAGAAAAAAACATTTATCACTGAAAAAGGAAGAACAATCCTATTCACAACTAAGACTTGTCCTGATTGTAAAATCACAGTTAAGTCTCTTGATAAATCAAACATTCCTTACGAATACTTAGATGCAAACGAAAACGCTACTCTAGCAAAAGAATTTGATATTCAAGCAGTACCAACATTAGTTGTAGTAGGTGATGATGGAACTTATGAAAAATTTGTAAGATTTGGTGAAATTAAAAAATACGCTGAAAAGCATTAAAAATAAAAGGCTTGTTTTAAATAAAACAAGTCTTTTTCATTTTTCTTAAATCTTAAAAATAAAATAATTGTAACTAATGTTTAAATTTATGGTCCAAAGCAACCAAATTATAATTCCTAACTTTTCAAAATCATCTTGCTATACCCAAAATGTCTATCCATTTGTTTAACAAATGATAATAAGATTACTATAATTATAGTATATAGAAAGTTAAAATTAAACTAAACCCCTAAATTCGGACTAACCAGAAAAAGGAGTTCAGTTAAATAAGGCGATTTTAAATTAATTAGATTACTAATCAAATATTTTTATGGCAGGACCAGAAGGATTCGAACCTCCGAATAATTGGGTCAGAGCCAACTGCCTTACCGCTTGGCTATGGTCCTAAATTAATTTTAGTTAAGACAACCTCTTTTTTATTTTAAGTTGCTTTTCTCTAAATCATTTCAAATTACATCACATCCATTTTCCTAATTTCAATTTATAAACAAAAAAACTTTGATAAAAATCAAAGCTTAATTTGTATTGGCAGGGCCAGATTGATTTGAACAATCGAATGACGGAGTCAAAGTCCGTTGCCTTACCACTTGGCTATGGCCCTAAAGAATGGTGGTGGGGAGTGGATTCGAACCACCGAACTCGGAGAGAGTGGATTTACAGTCCACCGCGTTTAGCCACTTCGCTACCCCACCAACTTGATTGCTATAACATTTTACTATAAAAGTAAAAAGAATGCAACCTTTTTATTAATAAAAATACTAATCCTTTCTAAGAAGGATTAGTATTTGGTAAAATTCTTTGAATTATTTCTAAGTTTTCTCGCATTAAAGAAATATAATTTTCTCCATTTTCTATCTCTTCATCAGTTCTACTTCCTAAGTTATGCATATAAACTCTTTCTCCACCAATACCACTGACATAGATTCCGATATTACTACATTCTGCTTCATTCTTTGTTACTACAACATGTTTAATTCCTAATTCATTTGCTTGATTAATTTTTTCTTGAATTTGACTGCTTGGAACTTCGCATGAATCATTATCACTTCTTAATCTAATTCTCTTAATTCCATATGTATCTTCCCAATAAACATATGCATCATGGTCTACCATAATATATCTATCTTTAAAAGGAACATCTTGAATTGCTAAATTAAAATCTCTATGTAGATCAGCTAAATCAACAGACAAACTACTGGCATTTTCTTCAAAGATACTTGCTTTGTCTGGATTTAATTCACTTAAGGCATCAACTACCACATCAAGCATAACAAGCATTCTTGAAGGATCAAGCCAAACATGAGCATCATATAAATAATGATGTTCGTGTTCACCATGCCCACAAGACCCATCTGTTTCAACTAAGTTTAAATGATCTGATAAACATATTAAATTACTATTCTTAAAAATTGAATCTTTATTAGTTTCAATAAATGCTTCTAATCCTAAACCAATATAAAATATTGCTTTAGAATTAGACATATATTCAATTATCTTAGCAGTAGGTTCAAAGCCATGAATTGCTTGGCCTTTAGAATAAATCGACTTAACAGTATATTCATCTCCTGCTACAGTTTCAACTAGAAACTGAATTGGATAAACTGAAGTATAGATATCAGCTTTTGCATTTTTCCCACAAGCAGAAAGTATTACTGCCATAAATAAACCTATCAAAATTAAAACTATTTTTTTCAAACTAACACCTCATTTTTTATTTCTTCAAAACTTTCTTTAAAACTTGTATAGTTAATTACCTTGATACCATAAGCATCATCTTTAACAGTAATTTCTTTTAATTCACTTTCATTAATATATTTTAGGATTTGTTCTGCTCTTTTATAAACTAAAACTATTTTTACTGCTCTTTTTTCACTCTTATATTCATCTTTTAAAAACTCAATTAATTCATTAACATAACGTTGATTAGGATATCTTCTACCAGGGTTATTTTTTGGGCCTCCCCAAGTTAAGCTCCAAGTAGTTTTATTATTAACTGTAATACAAGAAGGAATATTTACATCTAAAATTCTAATATAAAAAATAGCCTTATCATTTTCTAATATATAATGATAATCTTTATGTTTTACTTTTGTTAAAGTTAAATTATAAAGTGAAGATATTTCATTTAATAAAGTCGAAATATCCTTAGACCTAACAAATGGTTTTACCGCAAAATCAACCACTATTACAAGAGCCATCAATCCTAAAAATATATATAAAAATTCCATTTAATAATCTACTCCTTAATTAATAAAAAATGCTTCCTTTCGTATTATAACACAGAAGATTTATCTTTTAAACATTTTATTTTTTATTTTAATGTGTTATAATACATTTTGTATATAAGAGGTGAATAAAGATGTATGATAACAATCTAACAGATCAAGAATTAGTTCGTAGAGCTAAAATGGAAGAATTACGTGAAAAAGGAATTGATCCTTTTGGAGCTAGTTTTAAAAGAACCAGCAATTCAAAAGAATTACTAACTAAATTTGAAAATCATTCTAAAGAAGATTTAGAAGCATTAAATTTAGAAGTAAGTGTTGCTGGTAGAATTATGACTAAAAGGGGAAAAGGAAAAGTTGCTTTTATGCATATTCAAGACAAATTCGGTAAACTTCAACTATATATTAGACAAGATATGGTAAGTGAAAAAGAATATGAAATATGCAGTAAAAGTGATATTGGAGATATCATCGGAGTAAAGGGGAAAGTCATTAGAACTGATATGGGAGAAATCACAGTTAAAGCGACTAGCTTTACTCATCTTTCTAAAGCACTTCGTCCATTACCAGAAAAATTCCACGGTCTTCAAGATAAAGAAGAAGCTCGCCGCCATAGATATGTCGACTTAATCATGAATGAAGAATCAAAACGCATTGCTTTTATGCGTCCAAAAATCATAAGAGCATTTCAAAGTTTTTTTGATGGTTTAGGTTTTGTTGAAGTAGAAACACCAATCTTACATCCGATTTTAGGTGGAGCTAATGCTAGGCCATTTATTACTAAACATAATGCTCTTGATATGAACTTCTATTTAAGAATTGCAACTGAACTTCCTTTAAAAAGATTAATCGTTGGTGGAATGGAAGCAGTTTATGAAATAGGACGCCTATTTAGAAATGAAGGAATGGATTCAACACATAACCCTGAATTTACAACAATCGAAGCATACCTTGCATATTCTGATATGGAAGGTATGATGGATTTAACTGAAAACTGTTTAAGAAGCGTTGCTACTACAGTTTTAGGTAAAACTACTGTTAATTGTCATGAAAAAGAAATTAACTTAGGACTTCCTTTTAAAAAGGTTCATATGGTCGATGCTATAAAAGAAGTTACTGGAATTGATTTTTTTAAAGTAAAATCAGATAAAGAAGCACTAGAGATTGCATCAAAAGATGGCTTAACTTTAGAAAAACATAAACAATCATTCGGACATATCGTTAATGCTTTCTTTGAAAAATATGTTGAAGATACTTTGATTCAACCAACATTTGTCTATGGACATCCATTAGAGATTTCACCACTTGCAAAAAAAGATCCAAAAGATGAACGCTTTACAAAAAGATTTGAATTATTTATTAATGCCAAAGAATACGCTAATGCTTTTAGTGAGCTTAATGATCCTCTTGATCAAAAAGAAAGATTCTTAGCTCAACTAAAAGAAAAGGATTTAGGAAACGAAGAAGCTACTGAATTAGATGAAGACTATTTAACTGCATTAGAATATGGAATGCCACCAACTGGTGGAGTTGGCATTGGGATTGATAGAGTTGTAATGCTTCTTTTAGAAGTTGATAGTATTAGAGATGTTTTATTATTCCCACATATGAGAAATAAATAATGATTTATGTTGCTTATTTTGTAATTGCATTAGCACTAAGTGTTGATGCTTTCGCAGCCTTCTTATCTTATGCTTGCTTAGAAGAAAAAAAGAAAAGTTTTTATGTCTTTGCACCACTGCTAATTGGTATATTACATATTGCTTTCCCTATTACAAGCTTTTACATTATGAAGTCTTTAGCAATTGATTTAGACCTTTTAGGAAAAATCATTTCAGCTGTTATCTTTTTTCTTCTTGCTTTAATGGCTTTCTTTAAAAAGAAAGAATGTCTTGAGCAACCTATTATAAAACTATTAAGTTTAATTTTACTTGCAATTGGTGTTAGCATCGACAGTTTTTTAGTTGGAATTTCACTATCCTTTACAACTGATAATATTTTTCTACCAAGTATTATATTCGGAATAGTGAGTGCTTCTATTACACTTCTTGCATTATTAATTGGAAAAATCGTTATTAAAAAAATCAATTTTAATTTAGATTACATTGCAGGCCTTGTTTTCCTTGTTTTAGGAATAGTTAATCTATTTTAAAATAAACCGAAAATTTCAATTTAAAAGTCCAAGAATATTAGCAATTAACTCGTATATATAGTATAATGTAATTATAAAATAACTATTGTTAATTGCACTTATTTCTTGAGATTACTTAAATTTTAAAAAATAACTCTCTTAAGAAATAAGAAAGTTATTTTTTATATCTCATCAAGAAAGGAGGAAAACTATTGATTAAAAAATTTGTTTTTCTATTCTTTTTAGTACTTCTCTTATCAGGTTGCGGAGATGGAAGACAACGAATTACACTTGTAAATAATAACGATACAAACAACACAGTTATAAAACAAGACTATGCAGAATCAATCACTCCTCCTGCAGCACCACTAAAAAAAGGGTTTATATTTATTGGATGGTATAAAGATAAAGACTTAACTGAAAAATTTGATTTTAATAATATGCCTAAAAAGAATGTTACTCTATATGCTAAATGGGAGCCTTTTCCTTATAATATTATTTATCACTTAGATGGTGGATATAATTCTAACTTAAACCCAAGAATGTATACTACTTTAATTTCTGTAGAATTAAACAACCCAACCAAAATAGATTATAACTTTTTAGGTTGGTATGATAATAAAGACTTTACAGGAGAACCTATTACATCTATTCCTAAAGGATCAATTGGACCAATTAACCTTTATGCTAAATGGGAAAAGATATTATATAAAGTAGCATTTAATTGTATTGTAACAACAGATTTACCTATAGTAGAAGGTGAAATTAATTCTCAAATTACACTACCAACTCCTGAAAAACTAGAATACACGTTTTTAGGTTGGAGACTTGATGATACTGTTTATCCTATAGGAGCAAAGTATTCTATTACAGGCAATGTTACACTAACTGCAATTTGGGAAGCTTATTCTAATGGACTTCTTTTTAAAATTGATAAAGGTGAAACAACCATTAAATCCTATAATGGATCAGCTACAGTCTTTGTTATTCCTGATGCAATTATGGGTTGTCCTGTTGTTTCAATTGAAGCACAAGCTTTTAAAGGTAATAAAACTATCAAAACTATGAAAACTGGAGACCATATTACTCATATTGGAAATGAAGCCTTTAATTCAATGGAAAAATTAGAATCTATCAATTTTTCAAACGAAGCAACAAAATTAGGTTCTGCATTATTAAAAGGATGTAATTCTTTAAAAAGCATTACTATTTCTAGCAAAGCAAATTATAATTTTGAATATTATTTTGGAAACGCTCCAAGTAATATTCCAGAAACTTTAAAAACTGTAAAATTAGCATCGGGTGCAAATCCAATCAATACGAGACTTTTAAAAAGCAATTTTAAAAATATAACATTGATTCTACCAGATGATACAATTGAAATTGCTGAAGAACAGTTTAAAGATGTAGCTTTAAAAAGTTTAATTATTCCAAAATCTGTTAGACGTATTGGAAAAAATGCATTTTTAAATGCTACTTCTTTACTTATTTATACTGAAGCATCCGTTAAACCTTGGGGTTGGTCTAGTATATGGAATCCAGATAATAGACCTGTTGTTTGGGGTTATACTAAAACTATAATAAGAGGTGATGTTGAATATGCCCTTACTAGCAAAGACAGCGCTTATGTAATAAGACAAGCAGCTGCTTCTATCGCAACTGATATTACTATTTTACCTAAGGTTGATAATTGTGTCGTGACTGAAATAATGCCTTTTGCTTTTAATGACAACCAAGTTATTACAAATATCACAATACCTCCTTCTATAAAACATATTAGAGAAAAAAGTTTCCAAAACGCTACAAATTTAATCAAAGTTAATTTTGTTGGAACAAGCAACTTATTAAGTATTGGAGAAAAAGCTTTTTATCAATGTAGAAAATTATCTTCTATAATAATACCAGTTACTGTTAATGAAATTGGTCCAAACGCTTTTAGAGGTGCTAGCATTTTAACTATTTTTGTAAAAAATGATTCTCAAGCAGAAACATGGGATCTCCAATGGAATTCTGATGATATAACTGTCATTTGGAATTACAAAAAAACTGTGATTTTAAATTCAATAGAATATATATTAACATCTAACAATGAAGCATATGTATTAGGTCAAGAAGCAAATTCAAATGTAACCGATATTACAATATTGAATGTCATTGAAGGTTGTCAAGTATTCGAAATCATCCATAGTGCTTTTTGTGATAATTCTGTAATCAGCACAATTATCATTCCTGCTAGCATCCAAGTAATTGGAGAATATGCTTTTTCAAACACAAAAAATTTAAAAACTGTTATCTTTGAAGAAAATAGTCAATTAGATATTTTAGAAAACTATGTTTTTTACGGTGCTAGTGCCCTTGAAAATATTGAAATGCCTAAAAATATAACAAGCATTAATAAATATGCTTTTGCTAGAACAAACAATTTACAAAGCATCATCATCCCTGCTAGTGTTCAAGTAATTGGCGATTATGCTTTTAGTTTTTCTGGTTTGAATGAGATTAACTTTGAGGCTAATTCTAATTTAGATACAATTAAACAATCAGCTTTTTGGAAAGCAACTAATTTAGAAACCATCACTTTACCTGCTGGACTTACAACAATTGAAATTTATGCTTTTAATTTTGAAAGTTTAACAAGCATATTTATTCCAGAAAGTGTAAAAACCGTAGGTGCTTTTATTGTTAATGCATCTTTTCACAATATAACAGTTTATGCTGAAGCAACACATAAACCTGTAGGATGGAGTTCTTTTTGGTATCAAGGTAAACCTACAATAATTTGGGGTTATACTGAATAAATTTAAAAATAAAACACATTATTTTATGAATTCACCATAAAGTAATGTGTTTTTTATTAATTATTCAAATTTTTATTACATATCTTCATATGCTAAAGCAAAAATATCTAAAGTTGTTAAAACATCCTTATCAAACTTAATAACATTTGAAATCTCTAAATCATATCTATCTAAAAGACTTAAACTAAAATCTTGATTCTTTTTTAATATCTCATCAATTTCTTTAAAGATTCTATCAAATAAAACTGATGCATCAAGTGATAATTTTTGTTTTTCTTTTAATGCTTCTAGATAATCTTCTAAATACATTAGATAACTTATCAATACTTCATATTTTTTCAACAACATTTTACTATTTAAAAAATATTCTTGAAAATATATTTTTATTTCATTGATTCTATCATATAAATAACTATAGCCAACTTCAAAAAATATTTGATATTCTTCTATTGGTAATTTTCTTTCTTTTAGTTCAATAATCTTATCTAATACTTTAAAGATTTCATCCATCCTAGAAAGTAAAACTGAAGCACTGCTTTCTAACATTTTTAAAAATGAATCATTTTCTTTTTTCCAAGTCAAGTATTCTTCTATTTTCATATTTTATTTATTCCTTTATTATCTAATTTTATGATCCTGCATAATACCACCAGACAACTGGTCTATTATCTGGATTCCAAAGAAAAGACCATCCCATTGGTTTAGAAGGTGCCTCGCAATTAATCGTTAAACTATCACAATCATCAAATACAGAAGAACCCATATACATCGTGCTTGCAGGAATTATTATGCTTGGTAAAAGTCTACACTGAAAAAAAGCAGCCTGTCCGATACTAACAAGATTTGAAGGAAGCGTTACAGAGGTTAACTCTTCGCATGCATAAAAGACTCTGTTTCCTATATATGTTGCACTAGGTATTACAACACTTGTTAGTTGTGTGCAACCATAAAAAACATTATCATAAATTGTTTCTAAAGTATTTGGTAGTGTTATATTTGTTAGGCTACTGCTTTCAAAAGCAGAGTTACCTATACTAATTAAATTACTAGATAATGCTATAGTTGTTAAACCACTATTTTTAAAAGCATACTCACCTATACTAATTAAATTACTAGACGGTGTTATAGTTGTTAAACTTGTACACCATTCAAAAGTGGACCTTTTAATCTCAGTTACACCATTTGGAATTACAATATTTTCTAACTTACCTGCTCTATAAAAAGCATACTCACCAAGAGATGTTAAACTATTTGGTAATGTTATATTTATCAAATTAGTACAATTTGAAAATGCATTGTTACCAATAGTTTCAACTCCTTCTGGAATTGTTATATTTTTCAAAGCAATACAATTTGAAAATGCATTGTTGTCTAGACTTTTTATTCCTTCCAAGATTGCTATGTTTTCAAGAACTATACAACCTGAAAATGCATATTTTCCGATACTTATCAAATTTTCATGCATTACTACGTTTTGTAAATTTCCACATTGATAAAAAACATAGTCTTCTATTTTTATTACATTAGATGGAATTGTTATACTAGTTAAATTTGAACATCTTTCAAAAGCATTAGTACCAATACTTTCAAGACTGTTTGGAAGAGAGATATTATTTAATTTATAACAATTTTTAAAAGTTGCTTTCCCTATGGAAATTATGTTACTAGAAAACTCAACACTTTCTAAAACATAACAACTTTCAAAAACAGATTCACCAATACTTATAACTTTTTCTGGAAAAGTTATATTGGTTAATTTATTACAACCATAAAAAGCAAAAGACCCAATCTTAGTAAGATTGTTTGGTAAATTTATATTAACCAAATAAGTATTTTGATAAAAAGCATTTTGAGCTATTTCTTTTACATCGTAGTTTTCTATTTTTTCTGGTATTGTTACTGTTGCTAATCCGCCTTTATAAGTTACGATTACTACACTATATACAGCCCCATCAAAAACCACTGCATATTCAAAATTATTTTCTTCACCCAAACTAACAAAGCCCCAAATTACTGGTCTAGAATCTGGATTCCATGCATCACTCCAACCATCAGGTTTAGAGATATTCTCAGCATAAATATTTAACTTATTACAAAGTAAAAAAGCATCAGTTCCTATATTTTCAATATTTTTTGAAAGAACAATCTTTGTTAGGTTTTTACATGAAGCAAAAGCACCTTTTCCAATAGAAGTGATTGTCTCAGGAAGAATAATTGTTCTTCCAGCATAATTAGAAAAAGCATATTCTTCTATTTTTTTAACATCATAATCTTCTATTTTTTCTGGTACATTTAAAATATTAAAAGCACCTGTATATTCAATTATTATTACACTATAATTAGAATCAATTGATGAAATCGCATATTTAAAATCATATAATACCCCTGAATTAACAAAGCCCCATACGACCGGTCTGTTGTCTGGGTTCCACTGCAAATCCCAATCACTAGGCTTTTCTTCTGCTTTAATAAAAATATTTAATTTAGTACAATTAAAAAAAACTTCACTTTCCATAGTAATTAAACTTGTTGGAAGAATAATGCTTTTTAATAGACTACAATTATAAAAAGCATGCGTTCCTATTTTAGTAAGGGTTTCTGGAATATTAATAGAAGCTAGCTTTTCGCAATCATAAAAAGCTTTTCTTCCAAGATAAGTTATTCCTTCTGATAGAGTTAGATTTACTAAAGCCCCACAAGAAAAAAAGGCCTCCTCATCTATACTAGTAATAGTTAAAGAAAGAGTTACATCTGTTAAACTTCTACAATTATAAAAAACTCTTTTTTCAATAGTTTCAATTCCATTTAATAACATCACAGTTTTTAAATTAGTACAACCTGAAAAACAATCTTCACTTATCTTTTTAACCGACCCTGGAATACTAATAGATGTTAGTTTTGTACAGTTTAAAAAAGCTTTCTTTCCGATACTTGTAATAGAATCAGAAAAAGTAACTTTTATTAAATTAGAACATCCTTCAAAAGCACGTTCTCCAACACTAGTAATATTTGATAAAAGAGTTATATAATTTAAAGTTAAACAATTCAAGAAACCTTCATCTTGGATTTTTGTAACTAACTTATCTTTATATCTTTTAGGTATCTTAATATCTCTAACTGTACATGTTCCTCTTGAAACCGCATATGTATCATCTTCTAGTAAAGTATATTCTAATCCTGCTGTTGCCCACTCAGCATAAAGAGTAATATTATGTGCTGGCATTACATCAAAAACATAAAAATTATTTAATTCAACATCACTATACCAACCAACAAATTCAAACCCTTCTTTTATAGGATCATCTGGTGCCTCTAATTTTTCTCCTTCTTCTAATACAATTTTTTTTACCATACTTCCACCATTAGTATTAAAATAAACTGCTGGAAGAATTTTCATCCAAGAAGCATATAAAACCAAATCTTCATTGATAGAATTTTTTGAAAACTCCCATTTTGTATCTAGGGTTTCTCCACCATCCATACTTGTATACCAACCTAAAAAAGCATAGCCTTCTTTGTAAACTGTTGGACTATCTATCTTTTCCCCTTCTTTTACGATATAAGGTTCTATAGTATTACCTTCCATAGAATTAAAACTAACTGTATAAGTTACATCAAATGCTATAGGCTTATCACGTAATAGTAAATACAAGCCTAAAACAATAGTTACTGAAACAACTATTATTGTATTTATTATTACTATTTTTATTGTTTTCTTCATAGCCTTACTCCCTAATTCATTATACAATAACTTTAAGTGATTTACAATTTAAAGAATTAGTTAGTTAATATAAAATTAAGGCCTTAATGGCCTTAATTTATAATATTATTTTTTATATTTTTTGTACTTAACTTTACCTTTTTTATTTTTATTCATATACTTAAATGCCAAGCGTTCTAAGTCTTCAACACTTCCTTCTTTAATATCTTTTTTTATTAGCAACATTCCAGATTGATTCGCAACATAAATATAGATATAATCTTTTTGTTCATAAATTGATTCAATATCACTCCAGTTATATATGATTCTACCTTGTTCACTTTTTCTTTCAATTCTTATTTTATTAATTTCAATTGTTTCTTCTATACCTTTTCTTTTATCTTCTTCTTGATTAACAATTGAATTGACTTTCCAAAAAATTAAAGTCGGAGTTAACAAGACAGTAAAAGCAGCTAAAGTCCAAGAAAAAGTTATATTAGGAAGACTAGGTGCTTTAATTGTATTAGAAATTGCTAAAGCTATCATCATTAAACAAACTGCATAAACAACATAAGTTGATTTTGATTTTTTAAGCATATGAAATTTATAAAATGCTTTATGAGCTTTTTTATCATAGATACTAATTGCGATTATCTTATCCATTTTATTTACCTCCAATAAACTTTTTTATTCATTATACCACATTTTTCTAATTTTTTACTAATTATTTTTAATAATTAGTGTTATAATATAACAGGTGAAAATATAAAGATATTTTAGAAGGAGGTTCATATGGACAAAATCACTAGGGCACTTGCTTTAAACAATGAAATAAAGGTCAGTATTGCTAAAACAAAAGAGATTGCTAATACTGCTTTAAAACTACACAATCTATGGCCAACTAGTTTAAGTGTTTTGGCTAAAACTCTAACTATTGGTGCCATGATGGGAAAAATGTTAAAAGGAAGTGATGCACTAACTATTAAAATAAATGGCAATGGTCCAATTGGAAATATTGTAGTTGATGCTAATGCACTTGGAGAGGTTAGAGGTTATGTCGATAATCCTCATATTAACTTCATCAACAATCAAAATATTTTAGATGATAAAACTGCAATTGGATTAGATGGTTTTATTGAAGTTATTAAAACTCAAAACCTAAAAACTGACTTTTCTTCTTCAGTTGAAATTAAAACAGGCGATCTTGCTAATGACTTTACTTATTATTTTTTTACATCAGAACAAACTCCAACTATTATTCTACTTAATCTAGATATTTCAAAAGAGGCACTTGTTACTGAAAGTAATGGTTTTTTAATTCAAACACTTCCTAAAACAAATGAAGCTACTATTAAATATTTAGAAAAAACTTTTGAAAACTTTAAAAATACTGCTTCTTTATTAAGTAAAGATGCAACAGATATTTTAAAAACTCTTTTTAAAGATGATTATGTTATTCTAGAAGAATCAAATCTAATTTATAATTGTAATTGTTCTAAACTTAACTTTTCAAAAGGTTTAGGAAGTTTAAATAAAAAAGATTTGAAACAAATTATTGATGAGGATGAAAAAGCAGAGATTATTTGCAATTACTGTAAAAAAGAATATCTCTTTTCTAAAGATGAATTAAATATAATTTTAGATAAAGGAAAATTAGTATAAATTAAAAAATAGAACTTTAAAAGTTCTATTTTTTATTTTGGTTTACTTGTTTTGCTTCAATTATTTTTTCATCAATTAATTCTTTAATAATTTTATAATTATCATAAACTTCAAAAATATTTGCAAAAACAAATCTAGGAACTTGATTAGTAGTTACTGGTGTACTTACTGTCCCAAAAGTAATAGTTCCAGTTCCTTTTTTTAAGATCTTATCAAGTACTGATACATTCACTGAAACGAACTGAACTGCCTCTAGGGGAATACTAGAAAAGTCAATTCCTATTAAACCCTTTTGGATAATAAATCTCTTATCTGTAACTGTATAAAATTTATTTTTAAAAGCCAAATATTGAAGTACTACAAATAATATATATATTAATATTAAACCAGCAATTATTAACATTAATATCAATAATTTAAAAACTTCAACAGCAGATACATAAGTAATAATAGCAATTGCTCCAAAAACTAAAACAATAAATAAACTAACAAATGTTTCTTTCAAAAAATATGGTTTGTAAGTATATAAAACCTTCTCGTCTTTCATTAAAATTTTCTTTGTTTGATTTTTATTCATAAAGAGTCTCCTTTTCATCAATTGCATTCTATCATATGTATTTTAAAAATTTCAATCATGTAATTGTAAATTTTTAGTCAATATTAATCTAAAAGGATTAACTACAATTCCTAAGTCTAAAATTAAACTAGTAATTAAGAAAAAATCAAACTTTTTAAAAATTAGATAATAAATTTTAAAACTAATTAAAACTCCCATTATAAAAATAAATAAAATTACTGATAAAAGTTGATAACTAAAGACAGTTTCTTTTTTTATGAATAAGTTTATAATATATCCACAAGCAAATACTAAATTTAAGATGCCTAGCAAACTAGAGATTATTATATTATCAAGGATGCTTTCTCTTAAGACATAGATATAAAAAAATATCTCTAAAACAAAAGTTAAAATTACACCTATGATTATAAGCCATTTATATTTAAGCATTGATAATTCCTTTTTTCTTTAATATCTCATAGACTCTTGCTAGAGGAAGACCTACAACATTATAATAATCACCCTTAATATAGGATACATGTTTACCAAAATCTCCTTGAATCGCATAGCTTCCAGCTTTATCATAAACATTTTCTTTTGTTATATAATTGGCTATTTCACTATCACTCATCTTATTCACAGTAACAAAAGTTTCTTCATGAAATAATTCATATTCGGTTTTAGTTCCAATAAAAACCGCTGTAATAACTCTATGAGTTTTACCAGATAAATTTTTAAGCATTAAAAATGCATCTTTTTCATCTTTTGGTTTTCCTAAAATTTTTCCGTTTAACTCTACTATCGTATCAGCTGTTAAAACAAGCGCATCAGTATTGGTGCTTAAAACATCCATTCCTTTTAAATATGCTAATCTTCTAACACATTTCAAAGGATTTTTTTCATCAATCATTTCATCAATACCGCTGACTGCTACTTTAAATTTAACGCCAATTTTAGCAAGTAATTCTTGTCGCCTAAGAGAGGCAGACCCTAAAATAATTTCTTTCAAACAATCACCTCATATGAAATTTCTTTTTAAACTCATGAATAATTTGACCACGATATAAAATTACTGTCAATAGTAAACTTACAAGTGAACATGATGCTAAAACAATCCAAGGCCAAGTTATTTTTATTACTCCAGCAAATCCTAAAATTATCGAAAATAATCCTAAAATTATATAAACATAAAAATATAAAATGTTTGTTAATCTTCTTTTAAAGTGAATAAAAAAGAAAATACTTGCAATTATAACTGCAGAAAAACAAACAATCGGTATTACAATATTTATTGCCCAACCTCTATAACCAGAAATAAAATCAACTAAGAATAAAAATAAACTAATAACAATCGCCGATTGAACAATTTTTCTTAAAATTCCTGATTCAATCATGGCATCAGATAAAAACACAAACCAAAAAACTATTTCTCCACCCCAAACATATAAAAACCAAAACTTTCCACCAACTAATAAATTTATTAATCCTGTAACAAAAGCTGCTGTTACAAAAACTGCTAGAATTATTCTTTTCATCAAAACAATATCAAAAGCTTTTCTTTTATATTCAGGATACATACTTGTATCTTCTATTTTCATTTTTCCCTACTCCCGTACACATGAACATTAACACCTAAATCAACTAAATACTTAAAGATAGTCTCTTCAAAAGTGCTTTCTTTAATTGCTTTATTAATAGAGATAATACTTTTATCTTTAAAAGTATTCATCGATACAGCAACATTATTTAAAATTAGAGTTCCTAAAATGCAATCATATTTTTCAATATATTCTTCTAAACTTTTTCTAACTTTAATTATTCCTAAATTAGAAAAACATGTTGCATATGATCTTTCAACAGAAGGATAGATAAAAGGCATTACTAAACTTTTTAAAAACAAAGGAATGTATTTTAAATTACTAATCAATCGATTTGATTTAGTCATAATCTTATCTAATTCTTCTTTAGTATTTTTGATTTTTAATTGACTATCTACTTCTTTTAAAACTTCATCAAAATCATTAATCTCACTATGCTTTATTCTAATCCCTGCTATCATTGAAAAATTTTTCAAAGTTTTAGTTGGATAATATTTACGCATATTAACTGGGACTTGAATTTGAATAGAACTATTTGGTTTAATTTTTTGTTTTTTAATACTTGCTTTAACTGCAAAAAACATCATTGCAATAATCATCACAGATACTGTTACACCACGTTCTTTACATTTTGTTTTTAATTCATTACAGTCCATTTCAAAATTAATGATTTGACTAGGTTGCATTAAAGTTCTTTTCCCTTCAACTTGAAGCGAAGGCTTTTCAACAAAGTTTGCTTTTCCACTACTTCTATCAGTTTTTGGAAAATAGTTTTCAAATTCAGCTTCTTGAGGTTCTTCATGAATCTCAAAGAAACCATCCTCACTTGTAATCTCTTTACCCATTAATCTAAAATATTCACCAATTAAAGTTTCTAAGAAAATTAAAGCTCCACTCCCATCCGTTAAGATATGAAAGAATTCAACTGAAACTCTATTCTTATAATATAGAACTCTAAATGATGCATGAATTCCATGGGCTATATCCATATAGCCACATGGCACTTTTTCTTCTTGTTCAACTTTAAATCTTCTTTTAATTCCATCAATATAATGCCAGAAAAATCCCCATCTAACTGCAGTAGCAAAATATGGGAATCTTTTAATAGTAAAGTTAAGTGCCATTTGAAGAACCTTTGGATTAACTCTTTCCTTTAAATACATTGATACCCTAAAAATACTCATCCACTTCATATTCATTGCTAATGGATATGCCTTAGCTGCATGATCTAGTGGATACCAATCATTGATTCTTTTGTATTGGTAAAAAGTATCAAGTTTATCTAAACTAAGACGATTTATAATTTCTTCAATACTAACACCTTTATTTAGATAATAAAGGATTATCTGTTCATAATCCTTCATCAATCCTTTTTTATAATATCTTGAAATTTTGATTTTTTTGGATACTTCTTTTAAAAAATCTAGTATTATCACATCATCATCTTTAATCCAACGTTTCAAGATTTTTTTAAATTTTTTAGTTATCATTTTTGCCTCTAATTTAAAAATGTATTTTTATAACTTTTCCATTACTCTCTTACTTATCTTTTCTCTTACTTCTAGGCTTGGAAATTTATTATTAGCAAGTTCAAAAGCCCAAATAATTGCTCCTGTTGCAGGTGGTACTGTTAAGACCTTACAAATACAAGTTTTACCTGTTAAAGAATTAATCATTTTTTCAAAATGATTTTGCATAATCTTAGATTCTGCTTTCACCCAAACGCTACCAGCTAAGACTACTTCAACTTCATCTTCAAAATCTAAATTACTAACACACCCACCAGCACTTCTTGCTAAAGCAAGACCTATTTCTTCTAAAATACTAATCGCTACTTTATCACCTTTATCAGCTTCAATAAAAGCAGCTTTTGTTAAAACATTATAATTTACTTTATTAGTTAAGAAAACATCACTAATTTTTTCCATTAAATAATATTTATCACTACATTCAAGTAAATCCATCACTATTTTAGTTAGACTTGTTGCTTCTCCAAAACGATATGCATAATCAAAAACTCTTCTTATTACCATTCTTGAGATATGTCTTCCACCAGCCTCATCCCCAACAATTGCTCCAATTCCACCAACTTGTAAAGTATTGCCTTTTGCATCAATTCCAGCGCTACTTGTCCCAGTCCCATTAATTGAGCAAACTCCAACACCTTTAAGTGTCCCTGCTTTAATTCCTAAGAATGAATCATTAACTACAATAAACTTTTCAAACCCAAGTCTAGTAACAACTTTTTCTAATTCTTTTTTTTGACGTGGAGTGTCAACTCCAGCCAATCCAAAAACAGCAGCTTTAATATCTTTTACTGTAATTTTATTTTTAGTAAATAGTTTTTCCAAATCACAATTTAAAACTCGATATGAACCTTCAAAACTATCAGGCAAACCTTCATGACTACAAGTACCACTTCTTAAGTGATCAACAAACTCTCCTTTTTCATTAAATAAAAAATAATCTGTTTTAGTGTTTCCACCATCTACACCTAAAATATATTTCATTACTTCTTTTCCTTAAAAAATTGTGGTAAATACGCTTTATGCGCTTCTTTTAATTCTTCAAAGCAAGGTTTTGCTAGCTTATAATCTCCAACTAATGGATTAATAAGTAAAGCTTTCATTGCTTCATCTTCATCTCCAGTCAAAGCTGCTTTTACTGAATGTTTTTCATAAGCTTTAACCATTTTTGTATAAGCAATAATATGTTCATTATTGCATTTAACTTTTAGAGGAATTGCTCCATCTTTTGTAATCTTAGCACATACTTCAACTGCATCATTATCATCCATAAAACTTAGAGCACCTTTATTTAAACAGTTTACTACTTGAACATCTCCTATATCATTATAAATTGAATTAACTAAGTTAATCGCAACTTCAGAATATCTAGCTCCACCTCTTTTGCTAAGTTCAGCTGGCTTTTCATGAAGTTCTTGACATTGATATTGTTTTAATAAGCCTTCTTCTAATTCCACACAAATCTCACCACGTGATTTTTCTGCTTCTTTTGCTTTTCTTAATTTTTCATCTTTATAATAATAATATTCTAAATAAGGAGAAGGAATTGCTTTTACTGTTTTGATTAATTCAGCTGAAAATCCACTTGTTGGAATATTTTTCATCGATTCAGAGTTAACTCCTTCATTGACTGCTCTTTCTAGATAATCAATACCATTTGATTTGATTGATGTAATCCAACTCAAATGATTTAATCCAACAAACTCAGTTTCAATGTTTTGTAAGCCAAGTCGTTTTTCTAGGCTTCCAATCATATTAATTGGAACATTACATAAACCTAACATTTTAACATTAGTATTATTCAATATAGCTTCAGCTATCATTCCTGATGGATTTGAAAAGTTGATTAACCATGCATCAGGGCAAAGTGCTTCAATTCTTTTAGCAATATTCATCATTACAGGAATAGTTCTCATTCCTTTAAAAAATCCACCAATACCATTTGTTTCTTGACCAATTAGATTATATTTTAAAGGTATCTTTTCATCTAGAATTCTAGCTGGAAGTTTTCCAACTCTAATTTGAACTAAAACAAAACTAGCATTTGTTAATGCTTCATCTAAAGACATTGTTAGAACTACCTTAGTATCTTGTTTTGTAGCTTCAATCATTCTTTGAGCAAGTCCCCCAACAATTGTTAATTTTCTTTCATCAATGTCCATTAAATATAATTCTTTAACTGGTAAAGAGCTATACTTATTAATTAACCCTTCAATCAATTCAGGAGTATAGGTACTTCCTGCTCCAATAATCGCAATTTTTAAATTTTTCTTACTCATTTTTTTAATACCTCCTAATATTTATATTCTACTTATTTAATTATACTATCTTTTATTTTTTTTTCAAGAAATAAGACAACTTTATATTTTAATTTGTGGTATAATGTTTAAAGGAGGAAAATCTATTATGACAGAAAAAGAAATAAAATCTATAATTAACAATCTAGAAGTAGACTCTTTTGAAAGAGAATTACTAAATAAAAAATTTGAATTAATAAGTTCTATTATAAAAAATAATCTAAGTCCTTTATTCACTTTAAAAGATCTTGAGTTAGGTGAAAATATAGTTAGAAAAACAAACAACTCAAAAGATTTAACAGTTGAAGCCTTAATAGTTTTTTCTTTTAAAGATAAAGATGTAAAAGATTTAATTAACCTATGTTTAAATGAAATCGAAAATATTATTTTCTTAAATAAAGAAAATCAATTATTTAAAAACTATACAAGAGACTATATAAATGCTTGTGCTTCTTTTAGTGATGATAAAGTAAATTATAATTTGTTTATTAGATTTAAAGAAAGTAATTTATTTAATTATGAAGTTGAATTAAAAAAACTAAACCTTTTTAACGAATACCAAAATAAATATAGTTTATTTTCTAACACAATTAAATTTATTAGACACTATCAAAAAGAAGAAAACATCTCTGTTCTAACATATGAATTATTAGAATTTTTATTAATGTATGGTTTAAAAGAATATAATACTGTAAATAAATATAATGATTACCTAAATTCATTTATTAAAGCATTAGATGATTTACTAAATAATCACACTCTATCTTTTACAGAAGAAAAAACTATTTCAAAAAGTTTTTATGCTTATTCTCCAATTACAAACGAAAACATAGCATCTCACATCAATCCAATCAATGTTAAAGAATTAAGATCTTTTAGAAAAACACTTAACTTTTTAATTGAAGCAAATGATGAAGATGAAATTATTAATGCTCCACTTTTAACAATTGATGTTACACCAATTTATAATGAAAAAACAGATTCATATAGTTGGAGTTTTGAATTTCAAAACTACAATATTAAAAATAGTGGTGGTGCTCATAAGAACAATCCTATTGAAATTAAAACAGCCATCTTAAAAGGTTTATTTAAAGCCTTAAAACTTGTTACTGATAGCGCTAATATTCAAACTAAAAATATCACTATTAAAGGAGCTAGTAATAATATCTTAAAATGTTTAGAAAAAAATGCTGAAGAATATGAAAATAATTCAAGAAGAAAAACTATTACTTCTTTAATTGAAGCGAATAATTTAAAAGTTAATTTTATATAATTTTTTTTTAAAAAAAGGGGAATTTAAAATTTCCCTTTTTAACTATCCAATTTCAATTTCTTTATGGATTTGATTACAATGCGGACAAATAAATTCAGCGTTTTGATTAATCTTAGTGATATTTCTAAAGTGTAGGGCTGAATCAATTTGTTTTTTATAATAAACATCACTCATCTCTTTATAAGTAGACCTATATTGAATTTTCTTTTTAAAAGATTTTATATCTGTATAAAGATATATTTGATTTGTTACAGGACAAATGTTTTCTACTATTTGAGTCATACAGCGATTACATTGATAAATTTTGCGATACTTATCTTTATAAAGCTTTTCTCCACAAAAAGGACAAACATCTCTTACAGCATCTGAATAAACCATTCCTCTTAAGATAATCTGTTGAATTCTTCTAAATGAATCAACCTCTTCAATACTAATAAATCCAAAATCGCGTTTTAAATAATCATCTTCTAAAGGTGATATGATAATTACTTCATCAACACCTAAACTTGCTTTATATGCTTCTTTTGAACTAGCCACTTCAGTATTTGTTGTAAGTAGAATTTTATAATTTATATCTTTAAAGAAATTTAAAAATATTTCGTGTTTATCGTTTGCTGTAATATATAATTCCCAACTTTTAAAAATAGCTAAAATATTAAGAGCATTTATTTCAATTTTAGCTTTAGGTACTACTTGAAAATTAAAATGACCAACAGAAAAAATTGTTAAAACTTTTAAAAATGTAAAATAATTTTCCATTAATGTTTCATAATCAAGTGGTACTGCTTGATATTTAGCAAGTCTTTCATTACTTGTAATATATTTATATAATTTATAAACTTGAAGATAATCTTTTTGTTTTAAAAATATATTAGTCTTTTTTAAAGTAACTTTAGTTTTTCTTTTTTTATTTTTTTGATAAACTGGTTTATTTAATTTAGAATTAATAACCTTGCTCACTTGAGAAAGTTCAATTAATAATCTTTTTGAAATACTAATATATTGACCAAAATCTCTAATATATCCTGTATGTAGTTTTCCTAAAGCTAAAAAATAATTTACATGATTAACTTTATCAAGCAAACTATATTCAAGCAAGCTACTTGAATATAAAAGATTATTTAATATTTTTCTACTTCTATTAACATATGAAATAATCCAATCAATTAAATTACAAAATATTACATTCTCATAAATTCCATAATCATCTTCATAAATACGAGTTAATAATTTTGTAGGTTTAACTCCTCTTTCAGTAAAGTCTGAAACATATTGACTATGATTTGCAAGATGCAACAAAGTATTTTGATTGATAATCCTAACATTTTCAACTGGAAGCACATCAGAAGAATCTTTTAAAATAATAATTGGTTTATTAAAAATACGCTTTATTGAAGGTAGAGTTTTTTTGATCAATTGAATCATATTTTCTAATTCACTAAAATCAAGATTAGGTTCAACCGTAAATAATGTAATATCGCGCGCAATGCTATAATCAAATTCGATATATGACATACTTGGGTGTTTACCCATAAATGTTTGAATATCTTGAAGTAATGAGGAAAAACGATAATATTCTTCATTACTTATTTTTTTGTTTCTTTTGATTATCATATTATTCGTTATCAAGTCGCCTTATAAAATCTGCGCATCGATATAATTTTAATTTTTCAAATTCTATTTGAAGTCCTTCTCTATCATCTATAGTTTTAAATTCTAATTTAGCAACAACTTTACTTAAAAGAATTTTTTCAATTGCTTCATTCTCAACATTTTCTTGAGGAAAACAAGCTTTATAAATATTAACAAAATCTTCAATTTGTTTTAAAACACGGTTCCCAAAAGAAATATTATAAGGTGCAAGTAACATTTCAATATTTTGAATAAGTTCATTACTTTCAGCATCAAAAACACCATTCATTTTAGCAACTTCTAATAAATTATTAATTGTTTCATAATCATAGAATTCTTGAGGAATCGGCTTTGTATAATTACGCACCTTTGATGCACGCCTTATGAAATTCATAGTTTGAGCTCTATCATATACTTTATCAGAAATCGCAAACGTTGTTTCATCTAGGTTAGCAGTCCCTACAAACCAAACGTTTGGTGATACTTTTAAAGTATGTCCATCTTCTAAGGCTTTATATTCAATTTCTTTTCCATTTTCTCTTCTTGATAATTTAACATTACTAAATTTTAATTTTCTTTCATTTTCTTCATGTTCCATTAATGAAATAAAATCAGAGAAATAATATTCAATTCGAGAAAGGTTTATTTCATCAAGTAAAATGAAAGTAAAAATTTCAGGATTTAAGGCAGCTTTATATAAAGCAAGAGTAAATTTCTTAGGAGTATATTTCATTGAGAATTCATTATAATAACCTAATAATTCATTTTTATCTTTCCAAGAAGATTCAACCTCAACAATATCACAATTAGCAAAAATCGCTTCAGCAAAGATTTTTGGTAAACTAGTCTTACCAGTCCCAGACATCCCTTGAAGAATTGATAATTTACTAGCACCAAGTCCTGCCACAAACGTTGCAATATCTTCTCTTGTGTAAGATAAATGAAGGCGAGAGTTTCTAGCATATTCAATAATAAAATAAACTAGTCCACCTAAAGTTGCATTCTTTGTTTTATAAGTTTGGCGCATCTCTAAATCGCTTTGGAAATATGGTATTTTTTTATCAAGTTCAGTAAAGGCAACACATGGATCAAAATTTACTAAACCTTGATCATCCATTTGAAGAGTTGAAGTAGAACTTCCACCACCTAAATCAGCTAATGTTTCTAAGTTATCTGTTACTAAACTTAATTGGTCTCTATCAAATGCTTTTCTTAAAAACATAACAACGATAATTACAGTTGCAGCAATAAGTAAATATATCGCATCTGTTCTAATAAAATATTCAAAATCAGAAACATATGAAGGTACAGGAACTTCATAATAAGCAAAAATATCTAATACTACTGCTTTATCAATTTGATGTCCAACTTGAAAATATAAACCAGAAACGCTTAACATAAAAACAAAGAAAAGATTTAAGGCTGATACAGTTTTAACAATGCGATCAAAATAACGATATTTTGCAAAATAACTTGATATAACAATTACTAATCCAACACTTGATGCAATCAACATCACTATTAGAATAAAAGCAATAAAACGATATCCTGCTTCTAATTTTGCATAGTCTTGTAAAATATTTAATCCAGTCATCGTAACAAAATCACTATATTCACCTGATGAAAGTTGGATTTTAATAATATTTAAAAATAGTGTTAATCCAGTAATGATTGTTAAAAGAATAACATATATTAAAGGCTCAACTTTAAAGAACTTATCTTTTTCTTCATTTTCATCTGGTACATCATAAACACGATACTGTCCAATATTAATAGATAATACTATTGATAATATTCCCATTAATATTGGTGGAATATAAGCTTTAGTAGAAGTAATATCACCAATTAAAGTATGGAAGACACTTAAACCTAAACCTGTAATAAAAAATACTAAAACAATTATAAAAACAATTGTAATAAGTTCTTTTGATTTTTTTATAAAGCTTGCTCTATTATAAAAATATAGAGAAATACAATTATAAAAATTAAATAATGTAACTAATGTTAAAACTAAATTAACAAAGAAACTAATAATAACTCCAATATTAGCTTCTTCAGCTAATATCACATTTATCATAATCATCGAATATGTATCTTCCCCAATTTTAATTGAATATAGAGGAATTAAAAATAACGAGATTAAAATCATCATTGCGATAATATCTATAATTAAAACTGTAAATGGAATTCTAGTAAGGAAAACTTTTTTATCTAATTCTTTAGTTTTTGAAGTATCATCTTCACCAAATATTTTTTCTTTATAAGCATATAAAAAGCCCATTCCAACAGCAATTACAAAACTAAATAAAATTAAAAATATTTGAAAACCAGTCATACACTTATAAATTATTTGAAATACAAGAAATAAAGTTTGAAATATAACAGTATAAACAATCCCTGAAATTAATGCTTTATTTTTTTGTTTTATAAGTAGACTTACTCCCGCATATGCAATTAAGATAAGCGAAACAAAAAACATCAGCTTCAATAAAAACGCAAAAATATTAAGTGTTTCATCTGATGGGACTTGTTTAGAGAAAGCCCAAATACTTTCATCAAATGGACTGGCAAGTGAAATTGTTAAAAGTAAAATATTGAAAAGGCAAACCAAGACCATTAAACCTATTATTATAACTGGTATGCTCCATTGTTTTTTAAAAAAATCTTTCATACTTCTTTCCTTTCCTGTTATAAAAAATTTATAACTATTAATAAAAGTATTTTTAAGAGTTTAAAAAAGGATTTCCTATTTATTCATATTTTTAGCTTTTGCTATAATTTTTTTTAAAATGAGGAAATCCTTTTTAATATAATCTTTAATTAACTATAGAAAAAATAAATCAAAAAACTAATTTTCTTCTTCTTTTATTTCTATAATTTCATACATTGAAGTAGCATCAGCTGCTTTTGTATTTGGATTTAAATCTTTAACTTTAATAGTTAAAATTTTTTTATAATAATAAATACTAATTATATCACCAATTTTTAATCTTAAAGATGGTTTAGCAATTTTAGAGTTAACAGCAATTCTTTCATTAACACTAGAATCGTGTGCTACTTTTCTTCTTTTTATAATTCTAGATACTTTTAAATATTTATCAAGTCTCATTACTTCTTATCAGTTTTAGATTCTTTTGAATCCTTTTTTATTTCTTCTTTTTCAGGTGCTTTTTTAACTGATTTCTTTTGAGGTGTTTTTGTTTCTTTTACTTCAGGTTCTTCCTTTTCTTCTTTAGATGCTTCTAAAGAGACCTTCTTAGCTTCTTCTTGAGCTGCTTTTAATTTCTCTTCAAGAATTTTATTTAATTCTTGTTCTTTTTCTTTAGCTATCTTTTCAGCTTCAACTCTTTCTTTTTTCTTTTCCCACCAAGAAAGTTTTCCTTTATCTACTAATTCATAGATATCTTCTTTATTAAGAGTTTCAATTTCCATTAAATGATCAGCAATCAAAATAAGTAAAGCTTTATTTTCAGTTAAAACTTTCTTACCTCTATTATAACATTCATCAATGATTGTTCTAACAGCATGGTCAATTTCAAAAGCAACTTGATCTGAGAAATTCTTATCAGTCATATAATCACGACCTAAGAAAACTGATTGTGATTGACGTTCATATTGAATTGGACCTAAATCACTCATTCCATATTCTGTAACCATAGCACGAGCAATTTGAGTTGCTTTTCTAAAGTCATCATGTGCACCTGTTGTTATTTCAGATGTCATAAGCTCTTCAGCAATTCTTCCACCTAAAAGTCCTGTAATAGTATCTAATAATCCTTGTTTAGTTTGTAAGAAACGTTCTTCTTCTGGAGTCATCATTGAATATCCTCCAGCCATTCCACGAGGAACAATTGTTACTTTTTGAACAATTGCAGCACTCTTTAATTTAATACCTAAAATTGCATGACCTGATTCATGATATGAAACCAATCTTTTTTCTTCATCTGAATATTTTCTACTCTTCTTAGCTGGTCCCATTAAAACTCTATCGATTGCTTCATCGATATCATAAATTTTAATTTCTTTACGATTTTCTCTTGCAGCAAGAAGAGCAGCTTCGTTAAGTAAGTTTTCCAAATCAGCACCACTAAAACCTGGAGTTCTTTTAGCAATATCTTCAAAATTAATTGAAGAAGAAATTTTTTTATTTCTAGCATGAACATGTAATATTGCTTCTCTACCTCTTACATCAGGATTTGAAATAACTATTTGTCTATCAAATCTTCCCGGTCTAAGTAGGGCAGGGTCAAGTACGTCTGGTCTATTAGTTGCAGCAATTATAATAATTCCACTATTATCAGAAAAACCATCCATCTCAGCTAATAATTGGTTTAGAGTTTGTTCTCTTTCATCGTGTCCTCCACCAAGCCCTGCTCCTCTTTGACGACCTACAGCATCAATTTCATCAATAAAGATTAAGCAAGGTGCATTTCTTTTAGCAACCTTAAACATATCTCTAACTCTACTTGCTCCAACTCCAACAAACATCTCAACAAAATCAGATCCTGAAATTGAATAAAAAGGTACATTAGCTTCTCCTGCTACAGCTCTTGCAAGTAATGTTTTACCAGTCCCAGGAGGCCCTGATAATAAAATTCCTTTTGGAATTCTTGCACCAATTTCAAAATATTTTTTAGGTGACTTTAAAAAGTCAATTATTTCTTCTAATTCTTGTTTTTCTTCATCACATCCAGCAACATCTTTAAAAGTTGTAGTTTTCTTTGTAGTTAACATTGCTCTGTTTTTTCCAAACTCAAAAGCTCTGTTATTACTCTTGCCAGCACTTTTCATGATGAAGACCATTACACCAACTATTAAAATTAGTGGTAAGATTGCGAAGAAGAATATCGATAACCAATCAACATTCTTAACGCCTCTATTTTCAAAAATATAACTTGCTCCATATGAATCTTCTTCAATTCTATATTTTAATTCTTCACCTATAACAACATGAAATTTTCTTTCAGCACCACCAGATTTATAAATACCATTTATATTATATAACTTTTGGTTAGCACCATCTCCATAAGGAGTAGCTGTAATTTCAGTAACATTGTCTGCTTCTAAAATTTCTAAGAAACGACCTACAGTTAACTCTTCTGGTTTTGCTGTTAAATTTGAGAAGAAATAAATTATTGAAGCAGCCATTAAGACCATTACAATAATTAATATTATATTGTTTTTCTTAGGAGCTTTAGTTTGTTTACTATTTGCCATCCTTTATTCTCCTTTTGTATAAACTTTCTCATCTAAAACACCTACATAAGGTAGGTTTCTATATAACCCATTATAATCAAGTCCAAAGCCAACTACGAATTCATTAGGAATTTCAACTCCTAAATATTTAATTTCTAAATCCTTAACTAATCTTCTACCAGGCTTATTTAATAATGCCGCAATTTCAATTGATTTAACTTTTCTTTGTTTTAATAAATTAATAACATAAGCAACTGTAATACCTGTATCAATAATATCTTCAATTAAAATAATATCTCTGTCTTTTAAATCTTGAGTAATATCTTTTTCAACTCTAACATTACCAGTAGTATTAACACCCTCATAACTTGAAACATCAATAAAGTCCATTTCAACTTCACATGTTATATGTTTAATTAACTCAGCCATAAAAGGAACACAACCAGTTAAAAGACCAACTAACAGTGGTCTTTTACCTTCATAGTCTTTTGAAATTTGTTTTCCCATACGCTTTGATAATTTAACTATTTGTTTTAAATCAAGTAAAATTCTTGAAACATCTGGATCTTTTTTCATACATTCTCCTTAAACTCTATTAAACAGTCCATTTCTTTTATATCTTTTAATTTACTACTTTTTTGATATCCTACAACAAGTAAAATCTCTTCTGTTTTATTGTCTACTACAACCAAAGCATTTTCTCTATCTAGATAACCTACCTTTAAATCAATAAATAATTTCTTTAAAGTTTTAGTTCCACTAGCAGTAGAAATCCTATCTCCTATTTCTTTATTTCTAACAGTTAAATCTAAACTATCAATATTATAACACAAATTAAATAAATTACTATTAAAATTACAATTTTTTTTAGTAACTAAAACATCATATTTTCCAACTGAAGAATATTCTTTTATACTATCAATTTTTAAATTAATTTTATTAATTACTAAATTATTTTTAAAAAAATATATATCTTCATATTCTTTTAAAATTGTAAAGTTTAAATAATCTACTTTTAAATTAGCTTTTTTAGTATTTAGGATTTTAATAATCTCATTAATATTTTGTTTACTTAATTCTTTTTCTTTTAATAAAGAAAATAATAACTCCTCTTTAAATTCTTTTTCTAAACTATTAAAACTACTTAATTTAAAACTAAAATATTCATTTGTTTTAAAAACATTTTTTTCTATAAATTCATCGATTTTTGAAACTAATAATTTATTCAAAAAACTTAAAGTATTAGAAAACTCTAAAAACCTTTCATGAGCTTTAGAGTTTTCTTTAACCAGACTTGGAATAACATTTTTTCTAATTCTATTCCTTTCATAAAACTCTTCGCTATTAGTTTTATCTTCAAAATAAATTAAATTTTCTTTTAAAGCATAATTTTTAATTTCTTTTTTAGAAAACTCTAATAATGGTCTTACTAAATAAATGTCTTTAAAAGGTGTTATTTCTTTCATCCCACTAATCGCCTCAATACTAGCACCTCTTAAGATTCTCATTAGAATAGTTTCTATTTGATCATCAGCATGATGAGCCAGACATAAATATTTAATATTCATCTTTTTCATTACTTCTAAATAATATTCATAGCGTAATTTTCTTGCTTCAGCTTGAAAGTTAGCTTCACTTTCAAACTCTAACCTTTTAACAAAACACTTGATATCTTTCTTCTTACAAAAATCCTTTATAAATTCTTCTTCTTTAAAAGATTCAATTCGTTTTTGATGGTTTAAATGGATTACTACTAAATCTAGTTTTAATTTAATTAAAATATCAAGTAAAACCATTGAGTCAATTCCAGTTGAAACTGCAACGGCTAACTTTTCATTTATTAAATTTTTTTCTTTTAAATTTTTTAAAACTTTTTCTTTCATATTACTTACCTTTTTTAAAAGTCGGTATTACTATTATATAACTAATAATACTTTTCTTCAAGAAAAGAATAAACCTTAAAAGCGACTTTTAAGGTTTATATTTTTATAACATCTTTTTTCTTAATTCCTCATTTGATAAATTTGAAAGTTTTGATAAAGGAATATCAAAAACAGTGATAGCACCAGTTACTCCTTCTTGATGCATTCTATGTAATGCTTGAGCATACGCTACCATAATACTTCCTGTAAATTCAGGATTACTGTCAAGTGTTAAACTTAATTCTAATAAATGATTATTTTCATCTGTTGTTTTAGCACTTCTAATAACACACCCTGCATGAGGTAGCTTATTGTGATTTAAGTTTAATTCTTCTTGCGAAATAAAATGAACTATTACATCATAACCTAAAAAGTAATTAGGCATAGTTTTAATTTCTTCTTCTACTCTTTTTCTTTCTTCTTTTGTATCGTTTTCTAAAACAACAAAGCATTCTCTTAAATGCATTTCTTGAGATGTTAATTCTTTAGCACTACCTTCTTTTATACTTCTAAGAACATCAAGTTTTGGTATAGTATATTGTCTTGCATCTAATACCCCAGCAATTTTTCTTATTGCATCAGAATGCCCTTGAGAAATTCCTTTTCCCCAGAAAGTATAATTTTTTCCCCTTGGTAAAATACTTTCAAATAAAACTCTGGCCATTGATAAAATTCCAGGATCCCAACCAACAGAAATAAGTCCTAAAGTCTTAGCTTCTTTTCCAATTTTATCAAGTTTATTAAAATATTCAGGAATTAAAGCATGTGTATCAAAAGAATCTATGGTATTAAAATCTTTTAATAACTCTGGTGAAAGAAGAGGTAAATCTTTTTTAGACCCCCCACAAAGAATCAAAACATCGATTTTTTCTTTATATTCTTTAACCTTTGATGCTTGAATAGTTATGCTATTAAGTGTTCTAATATTTTCTCTTCTAGAAAAGATTCCAACAAGTTCTAAATCACTATTATTTAAAATTGCTAATTCAACACCTTTTCCAATATTTCCATATCCATATATTCCAATTCTAATTTTAGTCATCGTAATTTTCCTTTAAATATGTAATTCTTTTCTTTGAAGCCAGAATGATTCATTTGGTTTTAAAATTAAAATGTCAATTGGTCCACCTACTGTTTTATAAGTTTGAAAAAACTTCATTGTATCAACCGTTGTTTTAATCGCAAAAGTTGCGAAATCAACACCATCTTGAAGCGACATAAAATCCCAAGGAACATTTAACTCAGGCATTACAGTAATATCTTCTTGACTAATTAAAATTCCATTATCAATTTTCTTTTCAACATTATCTTTATTTAAAGTAATATTATTTAAAGCTAATACTTTTTCAGGAGAAGCAATATAAGCATGCTTGATTAATCTAGTTAAGACTTGGATTTCTCCATCCCAAGTAGCTCCACATGTATCAGATGAAGGAAGTGGAACAATATTTTTAGTTAATAAATGAACTTTATAAACTTTTCTTTTATTATCCTTATATCCTGCTACATGGAAAAAGACATTCATTTTAACTTTAGCTTTTGTTAGAAAATCAACTAATAATAAAGGTACTTCATCAATTGTTGTTTCTTTTGTTAATACTCTTCTATCAAATTCGTTGATATAATAACTAATCATTTTTTTATCATAAACTACATCACCACAAGCACTAATCCCAATCCTATTCTTACATAAAAAAGTTTTATAAGAAGTATCAAGATAATGAATCCCAGGGTTTGTTACTGTTTGACCTTCTTTTTGAGTTGTAACAGCATAAGTCATTCTAGAATCACTTGCCATTACAATCCCTTCATTTGTATAAACTGTAATAATTAAAGACATCTTAAACACCATCCTTTTTCTTATTTTTCTTATTAAATAATTTATCCACTAAAATTCCATAAACAAAGCCTACAGGAAGACTAACTACTACTCCTAGTAATAAAACATTTAGACTATAAAAGTCGATTACAAGTGAAAATAGAGTCCCTAAAATTGAATATACAACTACTAAAACAAAATAGATAACACTTCTTCTAAAGTTATACTTTAAAAGGCTTTTTTTAAAAATTCTTTTTATAATAAACGTAGTTAAAGCTAATATACCAATTACTAATTCAATATACCAATACTTAATAAAGAATGATAATACTACCTGAAAAACTAATAAGATATTAGTTTTATCTAATAGATAAAACCTTTTAAAGATCTCTAAATACCCTATAAAACTATATTTTTTTTCCTCATAAAAGTTTGCAATTTCATTTAAGATATTTATGATTAATATAATAAATACAATAAAGGTAAAGTAATGACTAATTATTTTTATAGTTTCCATAATTACTCTATCTCTTCTTCTTGATTATTTAAAAGATTTATATTATCAAGCCAATTATAATAAATTGTATTTTCAAATAAACTATCATCATAGATTAACCTTGATTTATTAATCGCTAGATAATTAACCTTTTGATAAACAGGTAGTTCAGTAGATGCATTGATTAATTCTTCTTTTAAAGTTAAAAAGATTTCTTTTATTTCATTAGACTCTAATTCTAAAACTAAAGAGTCTAACAATTGATCTATTTCTAAATCATTTATTTTAAAATAATTAGATTGATTAGCCTCAGTTCCAATTGATGTTGAATGGTATTTATTATTAATATTAATTGTATTAACATTAGAGATAAACTCGATAAAAAAATCTGCTTTATTATCTTTAATATCTCTTATGTATTCTGCTTCTGTTTTACTATAAACAAGTTCTACTAAAATGCCTTTTGTTTCTAAAACAGCTTTCACTTCGGCTGCAAGTCTACTTAGTAGTGGAGTTGCAGAAGTAGAAATATATAATTTGTAATTTAAACTATTACCTTCACTTGCTAAAGTGAATTTTTTTATATCAGTATCATATACGAAGCCTTCATTAATTAAAATTTCAATAAAAGATTCTAAAGCAATATTTTGTTTATTAATATTTAAAGTATTAGCATTATATAATTCTATACTATCTTTAAAATTATAAATATAACCATTAGGATTATTAAAAGCAATTGTTCTACTATCATAGAAATTATTGAGTAATTCTGCTTGATCACTTAAAGTATTAACAATAGCTTTAAAACGATAACTCGCAAAAAGTATTAAAAAAGCATATCTAACATTTTTAGATGTTATTTTTTCTTGGTTTAAACCTAAGTAACCATAGCCTTCAAAGAAATTCTTTTTTAAAGAAATAGATTCTTTATCTTTAAAAACAGTAATCTCACTAGCCAAAAGTGGACTTGAAATCATATCAATCGTACTACTTTCTAAAGCATTTTTAATTTCGGCTTTAGCTAATTTTCTAAATTGAACAAATTCTAATTTAGCTTCCCCTAAATAATAATTTGGACTAGCTTCAAAAAAAATCGTTTGGTTTTCTTCCTTAACAAACTTATATGCTCCAAGACCATAATTAACACCTTTTTCTCTAATAGCATCTAAGTTTTCTTTTTCAACTCCAAAATTATTTAAACTATAATTATATTCTGTTACCTCAAATGCTTTCCTTGGTACAAGAAAAATATTTCTAAATTTATATATATCTAAAGAATTAAATTGTTTAACATCTATTGTTAGAGTTAAATCATCAACTCTTGAAATACCACTAATATTTTCTACTGTTTCAGATGAGTTTTTTCTAGCAAGAACTAATCTAATTACATCTTTAATTTCTTTATAAAAATAATTTTGACTTCCATAGAAAATATGACCTAGCATTTTATAATTATATTCATATTGCTCTGCTAAATCATTTAAAACTTCAGTTTCAGTTTTATCCGTTGAATCATATGAAATATCACGTCTATATAGACTTGCGAAAGCATCTTTTGGATTTTCATAGACACTTTGATAAAGTGAACCTCTTAAGTATTCATCTTTCATTTCTTCTAATTTTAAAAACAATTTTTGATAAATAAAATCTTTTATTGCATCAAGTGCTTCACTTGATGGAGTGCTTAATTCTATTTCAACCTCACTATCTGTAATACTTTCAAATAAAGGATTGTTTAATTGGTAATTTTTTAATCCTTTAATCTCTAAACTATTGATTAAAACTTTTCCATCATATGTTTTATCTAATAAAACATATAAAGAAAAAATCAAATCATCAATTGAGGCAACATCTCCATTTGAAAAGATTAAACCTTCTTTTAAAACAATTGTATATCTTGCTTCATTTGCTTCATTTACAGAAACTGTAATATCAGAAATCCCTTGATACGTATAATCTAGATCTTTATATTTTTCAGTGTATAGATTACTTCCAACTAAAACTCCACATCTAGAAAAAAGAAAAGCAGGAGAATGAATCATTTTTACAACATCTATACTTACATCATCAAAAAAGAAAGGATTGTAATTACTACTTAAATTATCATAGCCTACTACAAAAGGAGTTGAAGCATCTATTTTATCTGGGTTTTTCTTTTTCTTACCACAGCCTGTAAATATGGCTAATAAAATGATTAAAAGAAAAATTAAACTTCTTTTTAAATTCATTTTTTCTATTCTCCTTTCTTTTTTAAAATTTTTTTTAAATAACTACTTCTTTTTCTTTTTTTAAATCTAAAACTATTAAAGCTATTCCAAAACCAATCAAAACTAAACTTAAGGCTTGAGATGGTGAGATAAAAATAAAACTTCCTCTATCATCTCCTCTTAAAAATTCAATTAAAAATCTAAAAATTCCATAACTTATAGCATAAATTATAAACTCTTTTTTCTTAACCAAATATTTTAAAACTATAAATAAACTAACCAAAAATAAGCTTTCAAAAAGCTGAGTTGGTAAAACTTTAACTCCTTCTTCTAAATATGGAAAGTGAACTCCTAAAAAACTATTAGTTTCAATTCCATAACAACATCCTGCCATAAAGCAACCAAGTCTACCTATAGCATGAGCAATTAAGATGGGAGGTGTAAAAAGATTAAGGAGATTTAAAATATTTCCTTTTTCTTCTTTTAAGATGAATTTTGAAAGGATTAAAAAACTAATTATTCCAAAAAATAACCCTCCAAAAAAAGTTAACCCATATAGTTTAAAAATACCCGTTTCAATAAAATGAAACAATGCATCAAACAAAATCGCCCCAAGATAAGCAAAGACTAAAGATATTGCTATGACTATTAAAATCTTATTAACTCTTTTTTTATCATATTTATGCTTTACTTCTAAAGCATAAATAATCATCCAAATCATTACTAAAATACCAATACTTAATAAAATATCATAAGTACTAATACTATATCCTAAAAGATCAATCTGTGGCTTCACTAAACACCTCTTTAAAGATATTATATTTAAGCAATTTATCATTAAAATCTTTATAACTAAAATAACGATTTAATGCATCATTTAATATTTTATTACTTTTTTTATCTTCATCAAAGAAATAAACTTCTTTTGAAACACTTGATAAAACAAAGTCTTCCGTAAAGATATCACCATTTCTTGGGTTATAACAAAAGCCATCTATACTAGATAAAATACTCAATCCAAAGCGATAGGTTCTATTTAAATTAAAGCAATCATGAATAGTCCTACAAATATCTGCCTCACTTCTTACTTTAGTAATAAAGTAAGTTTCATCTACACCACTTTTATCATAAATAATAAATGGTACTTGCTGGTTAGTTAAACGATATAATAACTTCTTTTCATATTCTTCTAAACCTGGAGTTAAAAATTTAATTGGATTTAATTCATTAGTAAAAGTATTTCTATTAGTAAAGAAATCATCATAACTCATACTAGCACTATGATCTCCATAAAGCATTACAATCGTATCATCAGCCAAACCTACTTCTTCTAAATAATCTAGTGCACTACCAATACAATAATCCAAATAAACAATATGCCTTAAATAATTTATCAGTAAACCTTGCATTAAAACTTTTCCTTCAAACCCTAACATTTCTTCTAATGTAGGCATATTAGGATCATTTGAAAAAGGAGTATGACAAGAAACAGTAATAGGAAATGCGAAAGTCTTTTTTCCTTCTAAAGATTTTTCCTTCATAATATCAATTGTATCTTTAAGTAAATCTTCATCATTTATCCAACTATGAATTAAATCATACTTTGAAGTATCAAAATCTTCTAACCCGATATGTTTATCAAAACCATAGATTGCTTCATGGATTGTACCTCTATTATAAAATGTTTTAGTGTTCCCATGAATTGAAAAAGTATAATAACCCTTTTCTTTAAAATGAGTTGCTAGTGAATCATATGGTTGATCGATATAGTTAAAGACAGTAATTCTATCTCCTGTTGGATAAAGTCCAGTCATTACAGAAAACTCAGCATCAGAAGTATTACCAATTCCTACTGCATTATAAAAGTTTTGAGCATAATATGTTGTACCTGTCTTTTCTCCTTCTAGACCTAATAGTCTATCAATATTAGGAGTAATTGAATAATAAACAATTTCTTTATCGCTATTTTCTATTGCAAGTTTTAAACCAATACAATAATTATTTAAAGATTCAGCTTGAATTAAAAGTAAATTCTTACCTTCATAAATTCCACTATTATCTTCATCTCCTAAATATGTTTCAAGTCTTTCTAATACTTCATTTTTCTTATCTTCAAAATTTCTAATTTCTCCTGGAAAAACTGCTCTAAAAGCATCATAGAAATAATAATTCCAAAGTCCCATTGCTTGAATTCCATAAAGAGGATAGTCATTATCCTCATACCATGTATCTTCTTTTTGATAAGCATATATGCTCATCACATTTATCATTAATAAAACTGAAACAACAATTAAAGAAATTCCTAAATAAACTCTATTTTTATGATTATCAAAACTATGATTTCTAAACTCTTTATCTTTTCTTTTTTTATAAAAAAATCTAATAAATAAAAAAACCATAACAACAGCAGGAAACAATGCAAAAAACTGTGCGTTAGCAATTAAAACAGATAAGGCTCCTAAAACAAAATCCATAACCATTCCCCCACCACCAGGATTAGTAAATGAATCTAAATTAGAAAAAGAAAACATCATATTATAATTATAAAAGTAAATACTTAATAAAACACTTAAGACACTTAAAATAATTGACACAATCATTAAGTATCTTGTTCTTCTAAAATCAGACTTTATAATTAAGACTCCAAGTGCTATAAAGAAAAGCATTACTCCGAACTCTCCAATAATATAATTTACAACCATAAAGAAAGTTCTATTATAAGGACTTAAGTTTTTATTAAAAATTATGGTAGTTAGAAGAAAGCCGTTAATCATATTAGTTACAATAAAAGCAATAATATAAATAACCTGTCTTCTTTTATCTTTTTGTTCCATTTTTTAACTTCTTTTATAAACCTTTCTTCTTTATCATTTGATAGTTAACAGCAAACAAAGCAAAAACTACTAAAGTAAGTATTATATTAACAAAAATATTTGCTTGGCTAAACAATACAAAAACATTATAAGCAATGATTGCAATAAAAGCTAAAAAGCTTTTAAAGCGTATCATTCCCAAAACAAAACCTAAAAAACTACTGATTAAAACACTTAATACTAAAAACCAAAAATCAAGTAGTTTTAAAAATTCCATCTTCTGATAGATTATTAAAACCCAAGTATAATAATACACCAAACCTAAAACTATTACTATAATAATTTCTAAAACAAGTAAAGTATATTCAATAAATACTTTTGTTCTAGTAATCCCAATTGATAAACTTTTTTTCAAATACCCATTAAAGATATCAAAAGCACTTATTCCACTAATAATCCCAAAAAATAAAAAAACATATTTTACAATCATATCAAAAGTAAACCATTTAGAAGAAGTACTACTAATTTCATTTTTAAATAAAGCCATTAAAAATAAAATCGTCGCTGCTATAATTAGATAATTAAAGAATTTAAATCGTTTCTTTCTTCTCATAAGTATTCCTCTAACTCATAAAAGTTTAATACTAGACATTTCCCAAGGCGCTTACATTCTTTAATTTTAAAATTATCTAAATTATAAATTATAGTCTTTCCTTCTTTTTCAAAAAGTCTTTTTGATAAAATCTCCTCATCTGATGGATAATCATCTACTACTACAAAATTATCTTTTTTAGGATTAATTATTCTTACATTATTAAAATCATCTAAAATGATTACTTTATCTAACGTATCTTTAAAACAAGCAATACTATCTAAACAAATAAAACAAATTCCATCTGCATTAATATCAGTAATTGCTTTAGCAATTTCTACTTTTTCTAAAATATTTTCAACATAAATTGTTGGATTACTAATAATTAACATTTGTTTATCTATCGCATAAGCAAAAGCACAATTTAGAAAGGTATTACCTTTTGGACTAAAGATATATTTATTTTTTATTTCACATTCACTTCTTACATCAAATGTATTAATCATATTATCAAATTTAACTACATTAACAACCTTTTTATATCTTTTATAAATATCTTCACTAATTAACTTAGCTTTAATGGTATTGATATAATTATCTTTAAAATCTAAATAAACTCTAGATTTAAAATAATCTTTTTGATCAAATAAATCCACATCATTTACAAAACAAGTATTATTGTTTTCTTTGATGCCAGTTAATTGATTAATAAAGTTATTAACAACTTCGATAGATTTTGAAAAGATACCCCATCTTTCATCTGGTAAGATTTCAAAGTTAAGGATATATTTATCTATTTTTAAATGTTTTATTTTGATTGATTTAACACTCATACTTTTTCCTTAGATTTAAATTTATTAATACTGCTCTTTATTATACTTCATTTTTTTTAAAAAATAAAGTTTAAAACAAAAAAACACAGGAAGTCTAGTAAGCATAATTTATAACCTATCTTAAAAAAGATAAACAAGGCTTTTTAGCCTTGTTTATAAACTTAAACTTTTTATAAAATTTTAAAACCTAATCTATATGCCCCCAAACAATTGGTCTGTTATCAGGATTAAAAGAATCATCCCAAGTAGCAGGCTTACTTTCAGCTTCAGCATAAATTAAAATTACATTACATCCAGAAAATGCATGATAACCTATTTTAGTAATCACTAGAGGCAATCTTATCTCTAAAAGACTACTACAACCATTAAAAGCGTTGTCTTCTATTTTATTAGTGTTTACTGCAAGACTAATAGCTGTAAGTTTACTGCATCCTTCAAAAGTAGAACTTCTTATAATCACAACTCCACTTGGTAAATGGATATATTCTATATTACTACAACCATTAAAAGCATTATTCCCTAAATAACTAAGACTACTAGATAGGCTAACATTAAGTAAACTAGTACAATTATTAAAACAAGAATTTCCTATTGAAACAACTGTATTTGGTATTTCTATATCACCTAAACTTACACAATTTGAAAAACTACCAACACCTATCATTAAAAGACCTGTTTTAAAAACAACTGTCCTTAAAGATTTGTTTTCCAAAAAAGCAAAATCAGGAATATTGCTTACTCCATCAGGAATAATAATTTCATCTAAACTCTCACAATATGCAAAACAAGAATCTCCTAAAGATATTAAAGAATTAGACAGTTCAACTGAAATTAAATTACTACAACCATTAAAAGCATATTTATCAATTGAAGTAATTGAATCAGGTAAAGCTATTTCTAATAAACTACTACAGCCACTAAAAGCACTTATCCCAATTGCTTTAATACTAGACTCATCTTGAAAAGAAACTGTTTTTAAGTTAGAAGCATTGAAGAATAACTTACTTGGGAGTTCTTCTAAACTATTAGAAAGAGTTATACTTTCTAATAGTTTATTTTCTTTAAAAGATTCAGCTAATATTTGATTAACTGTTTTATCATCAATTTTATTAGGAATTACAATTTCAGTTAAATTATTATCAATCAGTCCATATATACAAAGTGTCTGATCTTTTTTTAACGCTACTTTAAAAGTATCGTTTTCAACAAAACTTTTAAAGTCTACTAAAAGTGGTCTAGTACAAGAATTAAAATTAGTATCCCAAGTATTAGGTATCTTAAAGTTTTCTACAAAAATTTTTAAATTACTACAATTAAAAAAAGCATTAGCACCAATTACATTAACTGTTTCTGGAATAATAATTTCTTCAATTTCTTTACAACCAGAAAAGCAAGATTCACCAATTTCAATTAAATTCTTATTTAAGATGACTTCTTTAATATTTAAATTATCTTTAAAAACAGCATCGTTTATTTTTACTACATCTAAATCTTCAAGTTTTTCAGGTATTACTACTTTTTCTTCATTTCCTTCATATGATGTTATATGAACAGTCTCTTCTATAATTTCATATTTAAAAAGACTTTCAACTTCTTCTTTTTTAGCACATCCGCTAAGAAGTAGTAATAAAATGACTATCATGAATGTTTTAATCTTCATAAGATACCACACTCCTCTTACTATAATTATACCATATAAACCAAAAAAATTAAATTTCTTTAAAAATAAAAAATCCTAAGACTTTTGAGTTTTAGGATTTTTACTTAATTACTGCAAATTGTATTTGTTAGTAAGGTCTCTTAATTTTTTGTCATAAGATTCAGCTTTTTCTTGAGGAATTGCATAAAATTTTTTAGGAACTAATTTTATATTGCTTGCAAATTCTTTAGCTACTTTAACAAATTCTAACAAATCTTTATCATCTGATTTAACTGTTAAAGAAGATAATTCATCAACTGCTTTAACAACTTTATCATATTCACGCTCATCAATTATTTGAGCATCATCACCATCTATATATCTATAAGATTCAGTTGCTGAAACGATATAAGCTATTAGATTTTCTATTTCTAGACTTAATTTTTTTTCCATATTTTTTTCCTTTCTTTTTTATTTTTATTTTTTAACCATTAGTGATTACTTTAAATCCACTTTTAAAACTAATATTAAAATTATCTACTGTTACTTCATCTTCATCAAGAACATCAACATAATGGCAACCAATACCATCTGGTCTAATCTGAAAACGATCATCATTTAATACTTGGTTGATATCAATAATTGCAATTGCCCCAGTATCAGTCGCAATCCCATCAAAAAAACCATCGCCTTCTGCTGTTCTTGTAACATAGATTGTAATATGATCAATAACTAATTTATGAAAACTATTCATATCTGAATAAAATGAATCCCAAAGTTTTTCAATAAACTTATCACCTGCAGGTGTTTTTTTTATCAGATATCCTGGGTCTCCAACAAAATACCTTCCTTTTTTAAGTTGATAACTTCTAACCATCTTCTCAACACCAAAGTTTTTCTCTAAAATCAATTAAAGCTATGACTGGTTCTACTGAAGCTGATGAATCAGTTTCTTCTACTAAAGTCAGGTCAGTTATTGTTTTATCTTCCCAAATTAAATGGACATATTCTGGTTTGTCAATGAAAGGGGTTCTATTACCTTGAGCTTCATAAATAACTTGATTTCTATTTCTTTCAAATTCATCAACAGGGTCTTCTTTATGCCATTTTAATAAAACAGTCAATTCACCCATTTTAGCTCCTGCAGGAGTATAGTGATTTGATTCATCTTCTAAACCAACATCTGTTAAAGTTAAAATATCTTTATACATTATAGCCATATAAAAGATAATTCTTGCTACATCTCCTTTATGAGCATCACCTGGATAATATCCACCATTTGAAACAGTCTGACATTCACCAGTTGCATCTGAATACCACCTATCACTTCTACTGCTGTTTACCCTAGGTGTAATAGCACGTAGATTGTGAAGGTCACTTGCTTGATTTCTACCAGATTCAGTAACTCTCGCCATTCCTAAGCGAGCATTTGGCCACACATGCTCTCTATGCCATGAAGTAGAATCCCACGTTGCATTAACTAACGCTCCATCATAAACATTCATTACTTTTGTACTATCAGTTAAACTGATATCAGCTGCTGCTAAATGAGTTTTAGCTTCTGCATAAGAAGTAGGACTAAAGTTTTCATTTAGAATCTGATTTAATTTATCAACTAATGTAGTTCCAACTAAATCATTAGCACTATAATAATAATCAGCCTCATCAGTTGATGGTGTATAATAATAAAACCCAAATGAATTTTGAGAAGAACTATAAGTTGGATTATCAATTGAATCTTGCTTTTGATTAAACAAATTTTCAAAAGCTTCTGGATACAATACATATGTAACTGCAACGCCTATGATTAAGACAATCGCAACTACAAACGTTAATATTTTATATGCTTTAGTTTTTTGAAATTTTTTAACTTCTTTTTTTACTTGCTTTTCAACTTTCTTTTCAGTAGTTGTTTTTTTTGTTTTCGCCATTTTACCTCCTTTTTTAAATTTACCTTATTTATTAAAGACTAAATCTTTTTACTTATTAAATTTTCTTATGAAGCAGGAGCTTCTGGTTGAGCTGCAAATTCAGTTTCTAAAGCAACACCAAAACTTAATTTAATATTTGGAATAGCTTTTAAGTAAGCATCTCTAGAAGCTGCATCAGCTCTTTCCATCCAAATTCTTACAGTCATAACTTGACTAGCACTATGAGCAGTACCTAATACTACAGGTAATAAAGGCGTTGCTTGAATAGCATCACCAGCTAAATCACCATTTATTACTCTTAAAACATTATATAGATTGCTTCCCCCACCACTTGCTTTTGTATAACCTATAACACCATTAGCACTTGGATAACTATCAGTAGGTTTAATAAATAAAATATCTCCTTTATTTGGTGCATTGCTAACTACTGTTGCATGAGGTGCCCATATTCCAATTATTTTATCACAAGTAGCGTTTAAAAAGGCAACTCTAACAAAAGGAATTGTTGCAGTAGCACCTTCTTCACCAACTTCTGTAATAGTTGAAGCCCCTTTTAAATAAACATACTTTACAGTAGTATCAGTTGAATCGCCATTATAACCAGTAAAATAAAGTTTAAATTGAATGTAGTTAAAACTTCCATCCACTCCAGCTGTATAAGTAGGAGCATCTTTACCAGTTATTCTATAAAAAGTAATCCCATCTCCAGAAATATTAGCTAACTTAGCATTATTAATAGCTGGATCAACAAAGTTACCACCTTTTGAAAAATTAGCATTAGAAACATAATCATTAAAACCAGTAGGCATCGCTGTATTTGCTTTTGAAGTTGCAAACACCTTCAAAGTCCCTACAGTATCAGCTTGGATTTGAGCACCTGAAGGAGTTAGAGCTTCTGTTACTGTAACATTAACAACTGCACTAATTTCAGTCCCTGAAATTTTAATTGTTAACTCACCAGTCCCAGCACTAACACCTGTCACTTTTCCCGTTTGATCAACTGTAAAAACATTCGGATTTGAGGATGTATAAACAAGAGCATTTTCACTTCCAGAAACTGTTGGCGTAACCGTTACAGTTTCACCCTCTACTACTTGAATATCTTTATCTTTAACATTAAGTGTAGCATTAAATGAAAAATTAACATTTTTACAACCAACCAACACAATACCTAATATTAACAACATTAACATTTTATAAAAATTAGATCTTTTTGTTTTGCTTTCTTTTTTTAAAACTTTCAAATTCTCTTTAATCATTATTTTCCCCCTTTTTTATTTACGTTAGCATTATATCAAAGATTCCCTCTTTTTTCAATACGATACTATGTTTTATAAAAAAAACTTTTTTTATCACTTTTATTTTATATATTTTTCATTTTTTTCCAAAATTTTGGAAAAAACAGTTAAATTGCTAAAATTTTTTTCTTCTAACTTTTCCTTTAAAAATATTTTTTTTATATTTAGGATTATAATTAGTCTCACGAACCTTTCTTCTTTCAACTTCTCTATAATATTTTTCTTCAAGACTGTGTTCCCTAAGATATTTTTTTCCTTTAACTCTTAGATATACATCTCTACTATTTCTAGCCTTTAATTCTAAAAATCTTTTGTTTCCAATTTTTTTAATATCTAATACTACATTTAAATGTTGATGTTTAACTCTAGGAATTTCTCTTGCAATTCCTGCTGCTTCTTTTTTTGTTTTAGCTTCTATTGGAAAAGCAATTGGAATATACCAAGCTTTCCCAACGTGCCCACACTTACAAATTACTTCAAATTTATAATTACCGTTTTCATCAGCAATGATTGGATCATCTTCTATTTCTTCTTTGATTTTAATAATGTTAGCTTTTATATTATCTAAATTATCGTAATCTCTATAAACTATTATAGTTTGGTTTTCTTTAAAGTTTAAAAAAGCATTTTCTTTAATATCGATTACTTCTTTTGGAATTTCTAAATTTTCTAGATTAGTACAATTCATAAAAGCTTCTTCAGAAATTGAAACAATTGATTTAGGAATATTAATCTGTTTTAAAGAAGTACAGTTTTTAAAACAAGCTTTTGGAATAATTGTTAGTTTTGAATCTTGAACAAATCTAACTTCTTTTAATTCTTTACAAGATTCAAAGCTTTCTTGTTCTATCTTTTGTAGGTTTTTATTAAAAGATATTTTACGCAAATTATTATCACATCTAAAGGCTGTTTGTTTGATTGACATAATTGAAGCAGGAAGACTTAATTTTCTTTCATTCTTATGAGCAATTTCTTTTTTAGAAATTAACTCCGTTATAATTTCTTTCATAATATTTCACCACTCTTAAAATAAAAGCTCTTAAAGCAATAGTTTAAGAGCTTTTATGTTTTTTTATTTTATCTTATTTTATCTAGGAGTTACTACTAATATTGCATTACCATCACTTCTCATAGCTCCACCTGCTATAGTATTGACAGTTTTAAATGCACTTGTAGAACCATATGTAGTACCTGTTCTAACAATCATTGTAGTAGATCCACCACCATCTAAGTTGTAAGCATCAACACAATAATAATATGCCATAATAGCTTGCATTGCTTCAACTCCAACTCCATATCTATCTGGTTCTGCTCTACCACCTACTGTTACCATTACAACAGTACCATCAGCTTTTTGACCAATTAAAGTTCTTGGATGACGTTGACCTAAGTCAGATCTTGATGCAATACATTCTGCAGGATCAACTATTGCATTATTTAAAATAAAGCCTCTAGTTCCACCTGTTGCATTCTTAATATTAGCAAATTCACCAGTATAGCTATATTGAACTCTAATTGTTGTTCCGCTTGCTAAAGCTGCATTTACTGTTTCGTTGTTGCTTACTATAGAGAATTGACCTCTTCCTAAAGTAGTAGTTTTTGCAGTACTACTAATAGCACCTTTTCCATAGAAATCATCAGCACTATTTGCTAGAACTAAATCACCATTGCCAACTGTATAAACATTAGCAGATCCTCCATCTAAATTAACTGGAACAATTTGTTTATCTGAATTCCATAATGCAAAGTATACACTTACCTCACCTGCACCAGGAGTTTGATTGCTCTTATTAACTGTAAATGTATTAGTCACTACTCCACTTGAATTATAAACTGATAAACTTAAAGCTCTTACTGGAGTACCAGCTATAATTGCATTTGTTGTTCCATCATTAGTAAAGCCGATTGTTTTATAAGCAGTCGTATTACCTACTGTTGTTTTATAGTTTTCACCTTCACATACTGTTGCTCCTGTTGTTTGATATGGTAGGTTTCCATAAGCATTAATATCAAAGAAATCTGCATTGATTGCTGCAATTACTTTCATTGTTGGATTCTTTGACTCATAATCTGCGGCTAAAACTGGTACAGTTGCAAGTTGCCATCCCCAGTTATTAGGTTTAGCTCGCCATACAATCATTTTTGCTTGCTGAGAATTATCAACATGCATTACTGATACTTCTTGATTATGCATAGTACTTGAGCCTGGATCTTTTGTTTGACCTAAGTATTTAGCAACATGTACTCCATAACCTAGATTATGGACTGCAACAGTTTGACTAGGTACCCATGAACTTTGAGTAGCAAGAGGTGCACCACCATCTCCTTCTACTGTCATTATCATAGTTCCTGACCCTTGTGTTGGATGTGTTACAGTAACTGTAGTATAACCTACCGCTAAAGCACTTATAACACCACTACTTGAAACATTAATAATTCCTGCTGGATTACATGTAAAACTACATTCGCTATTAGAAATAGCTGTAGATTGATAATTTGTGATATTAAATTGATATGTATTAGATGTACCTAATTTCATAAAACCATTTGGACTAGCTGCTACATTTAAGACACCAGGTATTGCCATTGGTTCAATAATATTTAAGACTGTCATCCCAGAACCATGCGTTGGATGAGTTGCTGTAATAATTGCAAAACCTACACCTTTAGCTGAAATTGTTCCATATGAAGAAACTGTAGCAACGTTAGAATTGCTTGTTGTAAATGTACATTCAAGTCTAGAAACAATTCCACCACCTGCTTTATCTACATAGAATTGATGTCCTGAATCGTTAACTTCAATCATAGTTGTTGAAGAAGGTCTTAAAATAATTCCTTTTGTAGTAGTATCAGCAACTACAGTAACTGTTGTTGAAGCTGAAACGTTTGTATTTTCAACACTAGTAGCAGTAACTGTTGCGCTTCCTGCTGCAACACCTGTAACTTTACCTGTTTGATCAACTGTAGCATAGTTTGAAGCACTACTATTCCATGTTAGAGATGTATCAGTTAAATTTCTAGTTAATTTCTCCAGTGTAACAATTTGTCCTGCTACGATTGTAATGCTTGCAGGATGTACTACAACTTTTGGTGCAGTTGGATTTTCAATAACTGTAACATTACATGTTGCTTTTAATGATGTATTAGCTACACTTGTAGCTGTAATAACAGCAGACCCGCTTGCAACAGCAGTTACTTTACCATTAGCATCAACTGTAGCCTTAGCCTCAGCATTTGATGACCATGTTACTGCTTGATTTTCAAGATTAGTTATTGTTGCAATTAGTGTTGCTGTCTTTCCTTCTTCAACTATTATAGAAGTCTCTGAAAGAGTAATTGTTGGCGTTGCAACTGCTGCTCTTACTGTAACACTAACTGTTGCTGTAATTGATGCATTTTCTTTATATGTAACTGTAATTGTTGCACTTCCTTCTGCAACAGCAGTTACTTTACCATTTGCATCAACTGTTGCAACACTAGTATTACTACTTGTAAAATAAAACAAATTATTTGTAACTGCAATATTTCCAACAACTGTAATTGTTGCAGTAGCATTAACATCTAATTCTGAATTGGCTAATGTAGCTGTAATAGAATTTAGTGTTTCAAGAGAGGAAATAACTGTAACTTCTACTGTAGCCTTAATTGAAGGATTTTGCTTATATGTAACTGTAATAGTTGCAGTTCCTGGTCCTATAGCTTTAATCTTTCCTGTAGCATAAGCTGATACAATATTTTGATTGCTACTTGAAAAATTAAACAAATCATTAGTAACAGCAATGTTACCACTTACTGCTAAAATAACTTCTCCATTAAGTCCAAATTCTACCTCATTTGGACTAACCGTAATTGAAGTTAATACAGGATTTGGATTATCTGTAGCTTCAGTTACTGTAACTGGTATTTTTATAGAAATATCTGTTGCTTTAATACTGACTGTTAATTCAGCCTCACCTACTGCAACACCTGAAATAAAGCCATTTTCTACTGTAAAGATATTTACATTAGAAGATGTAAAAACTATAACTTCTCCTCCTGCAGCATTTAATAATTTAGGTTTAATTTGATAAATTTCACCCACCTCAACTGTAACTGTTGTTTCAGTAATTGAAAGCTCAACACGTTTGTTAGTCGTTTGCTTACAACCTACTAAAAAAACACCCATTAAAAATAAAAATAAAACAATTCCAAATTTTCTCATACGTTTCTCCTTTTAAATTATTAATCTATATTAATCTATTAAAGTAATAGATTTAATTATCAAATCTTCTTTTGGAAAATCTTTCAATCGCCAACCATCATTTTCTGTATAAGTTGATGTATAACTTAATGCTAAAACTACTTCTAAACTTTCCTGATCAACTACTTTTCCAAATGCTGCATAATTACCATCTAAAAATGTTGAATCAGCCGAAACAATAAAAAATTGAGTTGAAGCAGAATTATAATCACCTTCGGCTCTTGCCATTGAAATAACTCCTGCTTTATGTGATAGATTATTCTCTATTCCATTTTTAGAAAACTCTCCAGTTATATTTTCTCTATCTTCTTTTGATTGAAGATGATGTTGATCATCAACATAAAGCCAGCCTGCTTGAATCACAAAATCTTTTATAACTCGATGAAAGATAACATTATCATAATATGATTCTTCAACTAAACTCAAAAAATTAGCTACTGATATTGGAGCAATATCAGGATATAATTCAATCCTTATTTCTCTTAAATCTTCCATCGTAATTCATTTAGCAAAAAGAGTAATGTTTGTATCTAACATAGTTTTATCAAACTCTTCAATTGGTTGTTCATATCGACCATTATCTAAAAACCAGCCCGAAAAGACATATCCTTCTTTTGTTGGAGTTGGTAATTCCTCTGGAAAACTCCCAAGTTCAAAAGTAATATTCTTTAATTCATCTCCGCCATTAGTATCAAAAACAATTTTTTTCATGCTAACAGAATCTCCTTTACAAGAAGATAGGATAAATAAAAAAATTATTAATAAAACAATATTAAACTTTTTCATTTTTCTTGCCTCTTAAACTTAGTTATATTTTATCAGTTTTTCCTTATTAAAGCAAACCAAAATTAAAACTCAAGTTATTTTTTATATTGCGTTACGATTAATGTGAAATATTTAAGAATTAAAAGTAAACTTAAACTTCTATATAATTAATTTTTTAAACAAGCTATAGGAACAACTAATACTCCATCTTCTCTTTTATAGGCTGCTGGTACAGCAGTTAACACCATTAAGAAGCTCGGCCCTTTTAATTTTTGATCTATTTTATTTTTTAACTTAATCAAATTATTAGCTGCCTCATCAATTTCAGCACCACCAAGTTTAATTTCGATTGCTCCCCATCTTCCATCATTTAAATGAATTATTGAATCTACCTCTAAGCCATCAGCATCTTTATATTGATATAATTCTCCACCAATACTTTGAGCATAAACTTTTAAATCCCTATGACATAGTGATTCAAAGAAAAAACCCATTGTATTTAAATCATTTATTAAATCATATGGTTTAGCGCCTAAAGCAACTGCTGCGATAGAAGGATCTACGAATTGCCTTTTATCAGCAGTTCTAATTGTAGTTTTTGATCTTAATTTAGGAGACCAAGCTTTAATGTTTTCTATTACAAACAATTTTTCAAAAGCTCCAATATATGATATAAGCGTCTTCATATCTATTGTTGAATCATTTGAAGCAACATCAGATTGTAAGGTTTTGTTTGTAGCAAATGTAGATATATTTCTAGCATAAGCTCTAAGAATTGCTTGAGCTCTACTTGGATTTCTTTTAATACCATCTACATCAACAATATCTTCAGTTGTCAGCGATTTAAAATAGGCTGAAACTAATGTTTGATAATGCTCTTCTTTTAAAACCGTTTCAGGCCACCCACCTCTACAAATAACAACAGCTATCTCATTAAGTGATAATTTAGATTCTCCAAATATAGAATCATTCCCATCAAACAAACTACTTAATGATACCTCACCACTAGAATCACCCGATTCCCATAAGCTCATTGTTCTCATAGTAATTTTAGAAATTCTACCAGTTCCACTATGACGATTTTGATCTTCAACTGGTTTTGCTGAACCAGTTAAAATATATTGACCTGAAAGTCCCGTTTCATCAATATCGGTTCTAATAAAATCCCAAAGATCAGGAATTTTTTGCCATTCATCAAACATAAGAGGTTTATCGCCTTCTAATAAATTTTCTTTGCTAGTTGTAGCATAAGCTAAATATTGTCTATAAGTTATAGGATTTTGCAATTTAATAATCTTTTTAGCAAATCTTGCTCCCGTTGTAGATTTGCCACACCACTTAGGTCCTTCTATTGCAATACAACCTAAAGCATTAAGTTCAGCTTCAATTGTTTTTTCTATTAATCTATTAATATAACGTTTCACAATCCACCTCCACTACACCTTTATAATACCTTTTTTAGATTAAAATGTCAATCAAATTCCCAGTTTTGTGGACTTTTCATTCCCAGTTTTGTGGACTTTTCATTCCCAGTTTTGTGGGAATTTATAAAGTTTTAAAATCTAATCTATATGCCCAAACAATTGTTCCTATTATCAAGATTATTAACATTTAAGTCATCATCAAAAATTAGATTTTAAATAAAGTTAATATAAATAATACTTTTATAATTCTTTTTCTATTTTCCTTTTTAAGATTTTTATCACCACTATATATGCTCCTTAAAAATATTTTTCAAGGGACTTTTGGTGCTCTAATGAGAATTTTTCAAGGGACTTTTATAAACAAATTAAAACAAACCTTATTTTATGGTTGATTCATAAAGCAAGGTTTGTTTTTAGAATGTATTTATAAGTTTTGTTTTTTCCATAAAATCATTGGATGTTTGTTAGCACGATTAATAGTTTCTAAATCTTGAAATAACAATTCAAAACAATATTTTTTATTTTCAACATTTTTTATAAAAGCAATTTGATTAGAATCAAAATCTAAAAGTTTTTTAAGAAATTTTTTTACTTCATATTTAGCATCATCAAAATCAAATTTATCAGTTTTTTTTAATACAGGTAATAACTCTCTAACATAGCTGGCATTGCTTATTTTATCAATAATATCAATATTAAAAACTATTTTTTGATTTATACTAGAAAGTAATAAATAAAAAAGCAAAACATTTTTTAAAATGTTTATATCATCTTGATTCAAAATTTTATTTTTTATCATCTGATATGTATCATATAAATCCCTGATTTGATTACGCATTAATAAAGCAGTTATTTTACCTGCGTAAATTTCAATTTTTGATAAAGACAAAATATTTGTTTTTTTATTAAAAATTTCGTTATTTAAACTTAAAGTTTGATAATCTAATAGGTAGCTTCTTAGTGAATAATTCACTTCAATTTTTATGTTATCATTTCCACCACCACACGGTCTATAAGAAATAACATGAGAATCTAAACTATGAAAGTATCTTGATTTTTCACTAATTTTATAACCTTGCATCTCCAAATATTCTTTTAAATCATCATTGATTTTTTTGCGATCTTTAAACATTTTTTCTTTATCTATATTTTGTGTATAATCTAAATCAATATCAACAGACAACCGTGGTAAATCATCATATAATATATTAATAGCAGTCCCACCCTTTAAAGCAAGTTTCCCTTTTAACACTTCGCTTGTATTTATATAATCCAAGATTTCTACCAACCTCAATACTTTTTCGAAAGTATTTCTAACGTATCCATATTTTTTGGATAATTCACTTAATATTTTTATATCATAATTCATTTTTATTTTCTTCCTCTTTTTTATATAAAAGCCATTTAGGTACAATCAATTGAAAAGATGAAATATATTCTCCTTCTGCTTTTGATTCATCATTTAAATAACGAACACTTTTATTAATGTTAGTTTTTAAAATACTTAAAAAATCTTCTTTTAAATTTAAATAATCTTTTAAATAAAATAAAATGAATCCTACTTTTTGATAAAGTGATTGAATATTATATTTTTTCAAATACATAAGTAGTTTCTCTTCATTTATTTTTTTCACCATTTTTATATTATTGATAATTTCTTCTAAAGAAGAAATTTTATCAATATAATGGATAGAATCAATAATTGTTCTTTCGATATCAGTAACTTTAATTTTATAATTATATTCAATTTCCTTGACACCAAACTTCTTATTTGTTTTTACACAAATATATTTAATACCTTCAAATTCAAAATCATTAAAATGGATACTTGAAGATACATATACAACATTATATACTTGATTAGTAAAACCGTATACTTCAAAAGCTGAATAATGGCTTAAATAAGAATCTTTATTAATGCTTGAAGCTATTTGAAATTTATTAGCAAATATTTCTTGTGTCATAGGATTAACACATGAATATAGATCATTTCTAATCTTTCTTAATAATCCTTTTTGTATTAGTCTTCTTAAAGCCGAATAGGTAGTTGCTTTATTCTTAAAAACAGTATATGCTTCATCAAAATTAAAGATTACTTTTTCAGATAATTCTTTATACCCTATCATTTTGCCACCTCACCATCACTTTAATTATAAAACAAAATTATTTAAATAGCAATAATTTTGTTTGTTTTTTAAAGTGCGTGAATCAAACTGTTTTTCCTATTCTTTATATTATATTAGCAAGTTTTTTAAGAATTACTCTTTTTTTATCTTTAATTTAAAATAAATTTTCAAACGATTATTTTTTTATCGTTTGAAATTGATAATAATTAATCACAGATTTTTTTACAATAAAAAAACTTCTAACGTATTTTAACACATTAGAAGTTTTAAAAAATTACTCTTTTTTATTTTTAGGTCTAATTTTTAATTTAGTTTTTAGAACTAACCACCATCTTTGTATTTTTTCTTTTCTCTTTAAGGCATTTAGTTTTCTTTGTTTTTTCTTTTCTTCTTTCTTTTCTAATTGTAATTGTTTAAAAATTTCTTTTTCACTCTTTACTTTAGCTTTATGTTTAACAAGCAAACTACTAGCTATAACTTTTCTAATTTTATTGACCTTTCTTTTTGTAATTTTCCCTTGAGAATCAGTCACATAAGCACATAGTTTTGAAAGTTTGATTTTACCTAAATTATAATCAGCAATTATTGTTTCAAGTTCAGTTGAAGAAATATTTAATTTAATTGAATCCCTTGATAATATTATAACTTGTTTTGTAGGATCAAGTTTATTTAGATTTTGATAAGTTTTATAATAATCAATCGTTTGTTCTTTATACATAAAACCAAAAGCAACTATTCTTATATCATTAATATTACTATTAAAAATTTGTATAGCAAATTCTTTTGTATTAGTTAATGGCTCATGATCATATGTTCCATAGATTCTAAATTTTTTATTGTTAAAAAATTTAAAAACTCTAATCAATATAATTAAAGATGTAATTGCTAATACTAAAAATATAATAATGAAAAACACAACTATATATTCAAAATTATCTATTATTACTTGCATCTTCTACTCCTTTTGATAATTTATCAATTATCTTATTTACTTTTTTCATTGTATTAGAATTATAGTATTCAACTTCAAATAAAGCACCGTTATTAATTAAATACTCAATAATATCTAAATCTTTAGCATCGGTAACTGATAATATATAATTTAAATCATTTTGATTTAAATTTTTTATTATATATTTTAATAATTCTAGATTGCTTGAAGCAACTGCAGCATATCCTATTTGTTGGAAATCTAGAACTTTTTTATATGTATTAATACAATACATATAAGCATCTTTATGTTTTTCAAGAATTAATCTAGCAACTAATTTATTTAAATTTAAATATAACTCTTTATTTAAAGCAATTTTAAAAATTTCTAAATTGCCTGATGCAGCAATTCTAAATATTACATCTTGAGCAGAAGTTATTCTTAATTCAAGATTATTAATAACATAATCCATGTTATTAATATACCAAGCAATTCCATCATAGAATTTATATGTTAGAAAAGTCTTAATAATTAATTCATAATCATTAATAAATTTAAATTTAAAACTAATTGTTTTTAAAATTCTTTCCAATTTGTATTTAGCAATTATTTCTAACCATTCTACTTTCAATAAATATGGAATCTTTTTATTTCTTTCAAGACCAAAAAAAAGAGGTACTCTTTTAATAACTTTAGTTTCATATAACATTAAAACTAAACCTTGATAATTTTCTTTATTTAAAAAGTTAAAGATTTCTTTAGCATACGCTTCATCTGGGAAAACAAGCGAATTATAAAGTCTAACATAAGAGTCTAAATATTTCTTTACATTATCAACATTATTCTTTAAAGCATACCATATTATTTTAGTATAAATTGATCTTGCTTTATGATGAGTCTCTTCTAATAATTTAACATTTGATTCATGTAATAAATTAAATAATTCTAAATTATCATATTCTATCACATATTCAACTAAAGTATTACCATAAATATCAGGATTGCTGATACTCATGTTTTTTACTTCTAACCCAGCAAAAGCATCAAGTCCCCTTTTAACTAATTTCTCATATTCAGAAATAACAGTCTTACCTTTATCTTCTGAATTATAAATTAATAATTCTTCCATTGAAATATCAAATAACTTTGATATAGCAATAAGATTTTGAATATCAAAAGAACTTTTACCATTTAGGTTTTGGGAAACTGCAGATTTAGAAATCGATAATTCTTTTGCTAAATCATCTTGAGTCATATTTCGTTCTTTTAATAATTTCTTAATTAATTCTCCTACTTTATTGTTATCAATAACTTCAGGCATATGATTCAGCTCCTCTCACACTAGTATTATATCACTATTTTTTTGAAAATCAAAAACGTTATTAATTAACTTTTTATAAACTGATAATTTTTAAAATATTTTATTTATTTAAAAATGAAAAATAAGTTAAGACTTACTTAACTTATTTTTTTATTAAACTCCTATAAAGGAATAATATTCACGCTGTAGAAGTTAGCAAAATTAAAGGTGACATCTAGTTACAACTCCTATAAAGGAATAATATTCACATAGAGAAAGTGTCAAAGTATTGGTGGACACTCTGTTACAACTCCTATAAAGGAATAATATTCACGATTATGAAAATTGAAAAAAATGGAAAGGAGTTAGAGTTACAACTCCTATAAAGGAATAATATTCACGAACTAGTGAATGGTCAGTGGAAGTTGACTACTATGTTACAACTCCTATAAAGGAATAATATTCACGGTATGAATTCCCTGATAAGACTTCAGGACCTAGAGTGTTACAACTCCTATAAAGGAATAATATTCACAAGAAGCTAAGAAAGTTAAAGAAGCTGAGACTTTGTTACAACTCCTATAAAGGAATAATATTCACGAATTAACTGAACTATATAATGATAATCTAGATTTGTTACAACTCCTATAAAGGAATAATATTCACAGGGAATCCGTTTACAATGGCCACTGAGAAAGACCGGTTACAACTCCTATAAAGGAATAATATTCACAAAATGTAGTAGAAAGTACTGCTGAAACAGTTATGGGTTACAACTCCTATAAAGGAATAATATTCACAAGTATTGGTAGACACTCTTACTGGAGCCATCCAGTTACAACTCCTATAAAGGAATAATATTCACGATAAGTGTGGCCAAACTCTTCCGAAAGACCAAATGTTACAACTCCTATAAAGGAATAATATTCACTCATAAAGGAGTTCCCGCAGAGAAACTTCTTATCAGTTACAACTCCTATAAAGGAATAATATTCACGAAAACAGCAAGAATAGTGCTGTAAGGGCTGCTATGTTACAACTCCTATAAAGGAATAATATTCACATTCATACGTTTTTTAAAAATAATTATTCTCTAGGTTACAACTCCTATAAAGGAATAATATTCACAAGTTTAAAGCTGGAGAAAAAACTATCAGTTATTACGTTACAACTCCTATAAAGGAATAATATTCACTGGGTAATGGACACTCATAATTGTGAAGTGATAAAAGTTACAACTCCTATAAAGGAATAATATTCACAAGATGAAAAATTCTGGGTTTGTCGCATTGACAAGTTACAACTCCTATAAAGGAATAATATTCACAAGTGAAAATAAATATAAATATTTCTTGACTTTAAGTTACAACTCCTATAAAGGAATAATATTCACATTTTTATGAGAAGAGTAAAGATAAGTATCATATGTTACAACTCCTATAAAGGAATAATATTCACTCAACCGAAAGGTTGATTTTTTGTTTAAAAAAATGTTACAACTCCTATAAAGGAATAATATTCACAAGCTACTACGTAATATGGTGAATGACCTCTTACGTTACAACTCCTATAAAGGAATAATATTCACGTTACAACATTTGAATATTTTTTCAATGTATTTATGTTACAACTCCTATAAAGGAATAATATTCACAAAGACAAAGTAGCGATATTATATATGATAATTAGTTACAACTCCTATAAAGGAATAATATTCACAAATGAAAAAAATTACTAAAGAAGTGTTAGAAAGTTACAACTCCTATAAAGGAATAATATTCACATTTGAATATGTTAAGAAACCGATTAACATTTAAGTTACAACTCCTATAAAGGAATAATATTCACATTTAAAAATAAGAAGAAAAGGAGTTATCATGAAAAGTTACAACTCCTATAAAGGAATAATATTCACCTAGAATCGCTGAAATGGAAGCTCAATTAGCTCTAGTTACAACTCCTATAAAGGAATAATATTCACATAGAATAAAGTTTTTAAATAATAAACAATATCAAGTTACAACTCCTATAAAGGAATAATATTCACTTGTAGCCGAAAAAAGAGTTCCATCAGAAGCTGAGTTACAACTCCTATAAAGGAATAATATTCACGATTTTGATTTAAACAAAAAAATTGAAATTGAGACAGTTACAACTCCTATAAAGGAATAATATTCACTCGCACCATCTACCACAAGAGAAGTTTTCATCAGAGTTACAACTCCTATAAAGGAATAATATTCACGTAGTAAAAGGGGGGCGCTAGTTTGAAATCTTTAGTTACAACTCCTATAAAGGAATAATATTCACAGACTAAAAACGGAAAGGATTGGCGAACAAGTATTGTTACAACTCCTATAAAGGAATAATATTCACAATAGAAAATGCACTTTAAAAAAAAGAGTTGAAAAGTTACAACTCCTATAAAGGAATAATATTCACAATTTTAAAACTGTTTATAAACCTAGTTCTATAAAGAGTTACAACTCCTATAAAGGAATAATATTCACTATAATGATAGTATTTGGTTTAATAGGCTTTATTGTTACAACTCCTATAAAGGAATAATATTCACGTTTATTTTTGTACATATACTATTAATGATGAATTTATGTTACAACTCCTATAAAGGAATAATATTCACAAGAAATGAATAAAAATAACGAACTAAACAAAAGACAGTTACAACTCCTATAAAGGAATAATATTCACAGTAAAGGAAATAGTTATATTTTAAGTGATGGACTTTGTTACAACTCCTATAAAGGAATAATATTCACGGTTTATTAGGAGATAGCAACTAAGTGGGCGGTAGTTACAACTCCTATAAAGGAATAATATTCACAAAAAACGGGTGAGATATTAAATATTCATGAAGTTTAGTTACAACTCCTATAAAGGAATAATATTCACAGTTAGTCAAAAAAGTTAGGGGGTGAAAAAGAATGTTACAACTCCTATAAAGGAATAATATTCACATGAGTATGAATGAATTTGAAGTAGGCGAAGTTGTAGTTACAACTCCTATAAAGGAATAATATTCACATAGTGTCATCAAGTTTTAATTCTCTTGCACGTAGTTACAACTCCTATAAAGGAATAATATTCACAGTTAGGAGTTGAAGAAATAAATGGGAAAACCATGTTACAACTCCTATAAAGGAATAATATTCACATGATGGAACAGACAACAAATAAATTCATTCCAAGTTACAACTCCTATAAAGGAATAATATTCACTTAACTAAGTCTGTGCCAAATAGTATGCCAACATCAGTTACAACTCCTATAAAGGAATAATATTCACATATTTATGTATTATATAATAGAGTTAGTCAAAAAAGTTACAACTCCTATAAAGGAATAATATTCACACAGTGTAAGCGCTGGAATAGATGTAACTATTAAGTTACAACTCCTATAAAGGAATAATATTCACTTGAAAAAGTAGATAAAAACGGGAAAATTTATCAAAGTTACAACTCCTATAAAGGAATAATATTCACAGCTCAAAAATATATTCATTCATATTTTTGGATGTGTTTATTTCTATTTTTATAATTTTCTTATATTTTTTTAAAAAAACAATTATTTTTTTATCGACCATCGACTTTTTTAAATCGTTTTTTACAGTAAAATTTACTGAGTTTTAATCGATGGTCGAAAATTATATAACAATTTCTTGCTTTCTTTCTTTTCCAATATAGTTTTTTACTAAATATTTATCTGAAAGCATTTCATATATTACGATACTATCATAATCTTTATCAGTAACATTATCTAATTCTATTTTTAAATCTCTTAACTGTTTATAAGTTAGATTCCCTTCAAATACAGATTCTTGAAGATGATATAAATAACGCCTTAATATCTTCATCACTTTTACACATCTTTTAGCTTCTACATCATATGATATTATTACATACATATTACCACCCCATTTTAAAGCCTACATATCGTTCTTTTTCTTTAATATGATTTGATAATTTATGTATCTCTTTACTTATAATTTGATTATATGATAAATTGTTTTTTGATAAATTTGTTTTAATAGTTGATTTTAAATTGTTTTCTATTTCTTCAATAAAGATTTTAGCTCCTTCTTTATTTAAATAAATACCCTCTTTGTATTCAAAAAAATGTGTTTTTAGAATTTGTTTTTTATTTATCATTCTAAAAATAAGTCTATCAATTAGCACAGGTTTAAAGATATCTGCAATATCGAATTGCAAGCCTTCTTTTCTTCTTGCATTACTATGAATAAAAGGGAAAGAAATATGCAAACTAGAACGATGAATTTTGTTAGCTATTAAAGAATATAACAGAGCATAACCATAACTCATCAAAGCATTTACTTCATCCTTAGGAGGATTTTTAGTTCTTTTTAAAAAACTAAATTCATTGTTTCTAATAATTTCAGAAAAAGAACTATAATATATTTGTTTGGCTTTAGCCTCATAAATCATTAGTTCATCATATTTTTTAAGTTCACATTTTTTTATGTTTTTTAAGACTTCACTTAATTCATTTATTTCAGAATTTAAAATAGCATATTTTTTATGATAATATTTTAAAAGAGCTAAGCAATTATAAATTGAAGAATATGTAATCTCTTTTGCAACATAATTTCTTTTAATATCATCATTTAAACACATTACTTGCTTAACAATTACCTTTCCAAACTTTGGAAAGTTTGGAATAAAACTTCCTAAATATTTACCATAATATGAAAAGAAATTAACACTAATATAATTATCATTTAAAATAGAAATCGTATTTTTATTTAAAGTTATTTGTGAGAAAGCATTAATTTGTTCAATTTGATTTACAGGTAAATACGTTTTATTGTTTTTAGAATCAATTAATACAAGACTATTGTCTTGTCTTAATAGTTCACCATGAGAATATAAATAATATCTATTCTTCATACTTAAGCATACCAAACCCCATTGAATTTTTAGATCCAATCCCTGTATTAAGAATAATATTTAAAATAGCTTGATCTAGATTTTCAAAGGTAATACTTATATCATATGCTTTAATGAAACTCTTTTTAAAATGCATTAGTCTACTCTTTTTTTCAATAATTTCAGGAATTAAAAATAGAGGGCATTCTCTATCAAAAGTTAATGCATATTTCTTTTTAATATTATTAATTATAGAATTTTTAAATTTTTCATCATTTGGACTAAAGTAATTAGTTCTTTTTTCATCTTCTTCATAGCAAGTAACTGGTGAAATACTACTAAAAGTCATTTTCTCTTTTATAGGGAAAAAATCTTTCAAATTATCATAACCATTGTGTTCAACAATGTTTTTACCAATTTGAACAAATTGGTTCATGCTTAAAAATTCTGAAACCTTTATAGCTATATCCTCATCCATACACGCTAAATCAAAATAAGCATTTGAAAGAAATGTAATTTCTTTGGAACTAGCTAAATATTTAAATTCCCCAAACAAATCACTAATTGTAAACATTTTAAATTTTCTATTTTCAAACCTATTACCTTCATTATGCAATTGCTTAAATTTTTCATCACTGCCAAGCATTGTATAAACCAAACTTTGAATATAGTGTTTATAATTAATAGGAATTGTTTTTCCCTTTAAAGCTAATTTAATTCTTACTCTCAATAGCTCTACCTCCACCTATAAAATTAGTCTTCCCAAGACCAATTTCAAAAAAAACTCTATTTATATTCTTTACTTCAAACTCACCAATTAAACCACTTAAATTAAACAATTTATCATTAAATCTATATCTAAATTCATCATAGATTTTCTTTTCATTTAGACATTTTAAAGAAATGTCTAAAGAAAAATCACAATTATAATTTTTATTGTAATATTCTAATTGTTTAATTATATTTTCACATTCAACAATCGGAGTTATAATTCTAATCTTCCCAGAATAATTATCTTTAGAAATAACTTCTTTTTTATGTTCTAATAATTGATAAAAATATTCGAAGAAATAATTACTTTCAAAAAAACTAATTATATAATCTTCATATTTTACTAATTCTTTAAATAAGAAAATATTTATAGTGATAATCTCACCTTGTGAGATTTCTTTTTTTTCAACAAAATTTCTTTCAATCATTAGTCCTGGATAACTTGTAAAATTTTCTCCACTTATATGATAATAAATACAAGAAGGAGCCAGTTTACAATCAATACAATTACCATCAATATTAATACACGTTAATCTTTTAATTTTTTTTATAATTTCATGATAGATTAAATATTTATAGTCTTTATTAAAACTAGCTCCAAAAGGAAACTTTAAAGTAAATTGATGTTTTATAACCATTCTATTTCAACAAATCCTGGGATTTCTTCATAGTTTTCAAATTCTGCACTTGAAACAATATTCATAGAACCAATTACATATGGTTTAGCAATATCTTTAGCTTTTTTTGGATCTTTACCAGGATTAAAAAAATCATAAAATCTTGTTCTATAGAAGTTTTCATCAAAAGCATGACCTGCTGATTTAACTATATAATTAGTATTCTTACCTAATTGCATAATTATTTTATTATTTTCTAACTTATTTCTTAGATCAGCAATTTGATTTAAAGCAGATTTTTTATCAAAGTCTTTTTCATAAGGAATGTTTTTTATGAATGCTTCTTCATACTTCAAAGCATTTAAAACAAAATCTTTATTCATCTTTTGAAAAAGATTTTTTATATTAACAATTCTATTTGATATTTCTTTATATATAACATATGAAATATTGTTTTTAAATTCAACTTTTGGATTTAATGCTAAATTATTTATTAAGATAAATTCATCTTTTTTAAAAGTGTCTTTTTGTATACATTCATAAACTACTGGCATTGGACCTTTTTTTGAAATTCTTGAAATTAAAACTACAATTGGTTCATCATCAAATACTACATCCCTACAAATTAATTTTTGATTGCTCAATGTGAATACTTCTCTTTCAACTCTTTCAACTTCTCTTTTATTTGAAAGATTTGCTTTATACCAATTTCTAATTTCACTATTATTTTTAATAACATCAAACATAATAACATTGATTATATAGCCCTTTAAAGATGAACCTGGTATCATCAGTTTTGAATTTGTTTTTATATTTTCATATATATCCAACTGATTAATTTTAGGGCAAGCCATCTTTATTTGATATTCAAAATCAATAGTTTCTAATTCTTTAGTAGTCGGAGAAAACAACTCCGCCAATTGTTTTTTAGCTTCTCCTGATGCACTAGCATTAGTTGTTGATAACATTTTTAAAAACTCATTTGATAATAAAGTGCTTTTATTTTTTTTGAAAGCTAATTCTAAAATTTTTTCAAATTCATATTTTTTATTTGCTTGAATTAAATAATTAGGATATTTCAATCCATTACCAATATGAAGAGGTGATATTATTTTTATATTTTGCATAAAAACCTCCTATACCAAAAAGCCTAAGCCGTTATGATAAACTATAAATTTTTCTCCATTTTCAGGAACTAAAGAACCAACAACATCTTTAGTTGTTTTAAAAACACTTCCTTCAGTCATACAAGTAATTTCTTTTTTATAGACTCTTTGGCTTGTTAAATCAAATTTATTATTTAAAACTGCAATTTTGTAATATGACAAATCATAATCAATATCATTATTATTTAAAACTGTTTTTGACAATAATACTTTTTTCTCATTGCTAGAGTTAAAGAATACTTCTTTAAACTCTAAAAATTTAAATAAGTTAATGCCAATTGAACGTTTTCCACCAATTGAAAGATATTCAAATTTTTTCAAACTTTCAACAACATCTTTTAAAATCTCATCATTTTCTACTTTTAAATAACAATCAAAGCAGACTTCTTTTTCTAAATAGGTTACCCTATTATAAAACAAATTTGTATCATCATTATAATTAACTTTATTTCTAGTTCTTACGATTGATTTATAAGGAGCATCGTATGAAAAACTATCCTTTTCTTCCTTTTTAATCAATAATGTATTATCTTGAATTAAAAGATATTCTTGGTTGATAATTTTTTGATTATATGTTTTATTAAATTCAAGATAATTTTTTTGATAATCTTCAAAGATTCCTTTAGAAACAAACTTAATTTTTTTAGCTTTTTTGATTCTTTTAAAATCATCTAATTTAGCATCGCTTGCTAAATTATCTGGATTTATATCTAAAGGAAATGGTAGCGTATTTTCAAAAAAGAATGAAGAAACCAAAAACTGATATTTTTGATTGTTCAAATTATCTAAATAATTTTCCAATTCTTCTTTTCCTAAATTACTTTTTAAAGCCATAGCCAAGGCTCCAAAAAAGTTTTGTGAGTCAGGAATAGAAGTAATTGGACCACAATTAATAAACTTTAGTTTATAAATTTTCATATTATAATTCTCTTTCGTTTTTTATAACAACTGCTACCTTACCATATCCTCTTGTACCACTACCACCTAAATAATTTAGTTCTAATAGGTCAAAGCCCTTTTTAAGACTTTTAGCCATTCCCGTAATATCTTCGTTGTCATATGCATTAATAACTATTTCACTTTCAAAAGAAATTCCCGCTGGGACTCTTTCTGAAATTCTTGGATTAGCTGCTTTGCCTGTTTTTTTATCAATACTGTTTTCAGTTTTAGCTTCAGTAAATACATTTTTACCTAAAGAATTTTCTAAAGTTTCAATTGATTCATTAGTTAAATTCATATCTCTAAAAATTACTCTTGAAGGAGCATTTTCATCTGGTTCAAAAATTTTCATATTAGGATCATTATTTAATTCTAAAAGACTTCTAATTTTGCCTTTAAGGCTGCTGCCTGGAATAATTGGTTGATTATTTAATGGATTCTTAATAACAGGATTATCAATCCCACCAATTCCATAAATTTCTTTTGAACCACCTATATGAATACCAGTTAATATTTTTAACTCAATTTCCCACACTAATCTTTTTGTTATTCTAATATCTTTACTCATTTTTTCCTCCTATTTATTTTTTAAGATAAGCTACTATACTTTCAAAAAATTTTGAAAAAGTATAAATATCTTTATCAGATTTTAATTTATCATTATTAATACAAACTTTCATTAATTCAAAAAAATCTTTTTCAACTAATTCTCGACCTACTGCATAAGCTACTAGTGGTAAAATCATAAACATTTTTTCTAAACCTTTTTCAAAACCATCAGTTTTAGTTAATTCTTCTGCTTCTTTTACCATAGAATAAATTTTTCTAATTTGATTAGATTTAGTTGATTTAAATCCATTAGCGATTTTATAAGCTTTACCTTCAGGTAAATACAAATCTTCCTTTGTTAAATATTTAAATAAAGTAAAGTTAGCATTTTTAATTTCTCTAGAAATTACAACAACTTCACTTTCTTGAAAATCTCTTCTTTGTTGAAAAGTGTTTTGATTATAATTTCTATTACCATAATTATTTTTATTCATAATTTTTATTTTTCCTTTCTACTTTTTAATAAGGCATATTCAAAAATTACCTTGTATTTTTTTAAACTCTCAATTTCAACATCTCTACGAACAAAAAGCTTTTTTAACTTATCTTTCTCTACTCCTTTTAAATTTCTTTCAAAAGAATATGAAAGATGAGGTATAAATTTCATAAATTCATAAATTGGATTATTTGATTCTAGTGCTCTTGCTAAACAATCATAAATCTTATAAACAATCGACCTAGAAATTTGTCCTTCTTCAAGTTTTGCTTTATAATCTTCACTTTCTTTAATCACAAAATCTAGTTCACTATTATTTAGTGTAACATCAAAAATAGTAAAACTATTTTTTTCTTCTTTTGCTTTAGAAGCCTCTAAATATCTTTCAGCTTGCAATACTGCATATCTAATTGGCGACTTGGAGTTAAAAATTTCCACCCCAGAACTTATATGAATGTCTTTATTATCTGAAACATAATTTTTCAATTCATCACAAATGTCTTTATTAATACTTAAGATTTCACTAGCAGGAGCAATCAAAACCAGATCATCTCCTCCTGAATAATTGATATAGACTTTATCATTTCTATTCTTCTTCATCATATCATTAAGTTTCTTTGTAAAGAAATAATCTAGCGTTCTTGATAAAGTTAATACTTTTGAGAATGTTTTAAATTCTTTAGGTATTCCTCTATTAAAAATAAAGCCTAAATTATCAACATCCATTTTTAAAATAGCTAACTTTTTATCACCTATTGATTTAGCAGCTATTTCTTCAAATGAATTTCCATTTGCATTTAAATTAGCATAATACTTAGACTCACCTAATTCATTACCATTGATAGTTACATAAAAAGCATCTTCTAATATCTCTTTAAATTCTTCAGCTATTTTAATTTGACCTAATTTCCCAAAATCAAGTTTAAACAACTTATCTCTTATAGAACCATTAAAAGTATATTCAACAATAAGTTTATTATTATGTACTAATAAGTCATTTAATTTAATATAATCTTCACAATCTTGACAACGTTCTCCATTTAAAGCTTCGTTGATTTCACACAATTCACAAACCTTGTTTAAAGCCTCGCCTACAAAAGAAACATCTTCTTTTTTAAATAAAGTTTTAAATTTTTGTTTTTTACTAATCAAAACTTTTTTATTATCAGGATGCATCACTTCATCATAAATAATATTGAAATCGTTTATATCGCCTTCATAAGTTGCAAATGCAAAAGACAATTTACCTTTATATTTTTTAAACAATTCATCTTCAATTTCAAATAATGTTTTTTCAATCACTTCATCAAAATTATCTAATTTAGGTAAAAGCAACATCCCTCTACCACCAGCTGAAAACAAAATGTTTTCATATGATAAATTAAAGTCATTTAAAATCTTATATCCAATTAAGTCCGTTAAAAGTAATAAGAAAAATGATCTGGTTCTTAAAGACTTAGCAATATCTTTTTTAGTTGCTTCACCTTCAGTAACTTTATAAATGTAATCTTGGGTTCCTGATAAATCATATTCTAATAATACAAATTTTAAATCTCTTGATGCATCTCCAAACTTATAATTTAACGACTTTAAAGTTGCTGCTAAAGCTGCAGTAACTTTTAAGTGATCAAACAAACTTACAGAAGATTTGTATTCTGGAAAATCTTTTACATAAGTTGCAGAAGGAATACAAGTTGTATACGATTTAAGCAATGGATATAATCTGTGATGAATTATAAAATCATTTTTGTCTTTAATCTTTTGACATTCTTCTCTAAATTTATCGAATAACTCCTTATATTCTTTTTTTGCCTGATCCAAATTAGTTGTTTTTGATTCACTAATTAATTTAAAATCATCAAGTGTTTTCAAATCCAAATATTTTGGACTAGAAACACTTTGCCCTTCTAAAGAAATCTCATTAAAAATACTGTTCATTCTTTTCATAATGAAATCATTCTTATTTTGTTTATAAGCAATGTCTTCATCTACGTCTTCATCGACAGGACTTTTTCTATCATGTGCAGAAGCAAGTCTATCTGCTTTAGCGACTTCCGATCTTTCATCTTTATGATGGTTAGCTGCTAAAGTATTAATACTTGTAAGATTAGGCAAGTTATTCAAAATAAATTTTGAAGTAAAAGCCGCATGCACATACTCTCCCATATTTTTGATAAACGTTTCGTCATAACTTCCTGCTTCTATTCTATCACCTGTTCTTTGATAAAATTTACCAATATCATGCAAAAGTCCTGCTAATGTAGAATGCAAAATTTCTAATTTTTTTTCTCTCTCCATTCTATTCTCCTTTCGTTTTATTTTTTATATAAATATTTATTTCTTCATATAAATCCCATTTAATTTGTTTTTGAATATCTTTATTACAGTATTCAAAAACTTCTTTAATATTCTTTAATATTGCCTTAACACTAATATTAAATTCTTTTTTTATTTTATCTTCACTAAAGCCTACAATTTCATGAGAAGATTTATTTCTGATTTTCCTTTCAAAGTCTAAAAAAGAATCTAGTTTTTTACTATAAAAAGAAAATTTTTCTTTATCCTCTTTTATTAAATATTCAAATAATCCTTTCGCATTTCTAAAGGAAATGTATTCATTTTTTTTATCTAAATGATTTTTTATATTAGAATACTTTTCTTCTAATTTTTCTACATCTATAAGATTTCTTTGTTTTTTAGAAGCATAATTAAATATGCTATCATTGAATTCTTTTTTTATGACCATATCAGTTAGTTCAACAAATATCGGAGAAATTGCTCTTGCAAAATCAGTCGCCAATCCAAGTTCATCTCTAATAGACAAATACAATATGTATTCATATATTTTAGAAGTTTCTTTTCTTTTTATCGGGAAAAACTCAATTTTTGTTGGAATTTGGAAAGCTTTTTTATAGTTAAGAATTGATTTAAAATAGACTTTATCAACTAAAGCTTTAGTTTCCTTGCCAAAAATATTTGGATGGTATTTCTCTACTATTGTTTTTGCTCCTAAATAATTGTATGAATCAAGCATCGTATTAAAAATAGAAATTGTTGAAAACCTAATTAGATTAGGAAGTTTTGAAACCTCGCATCTATTTGGAGAATCTATTTCACCATCATAAGAATACTCTAAAACTTCTTTACCCGTTGTCACTTTAAACATTTCTTTATTGTCATCTTTATGTGTACTTTCTTTAATATTTTTATTTACTTTCATGTAAATAAAAGGATGATGAATATGAACACTAATCAATTCCAGTGAAGCAATCATTTGAGGAGTTCCTGATGTAATATTTAATATCACTTCGCTCTCAGGGTATTTATCAATTATATCTTTTAACGTTTTTTCAATATCATCATCAATTATTCCCTCTTCATTAGGTTTTGTTAAATCAGGTCTTTCAATTCTAATAACTTGGATTTTTGGATTTAATTCTTTTAAAGCCTCATCAATTATATTATTTGGATCTCTATCTATAGCATCCTTTGAATAATACAAATACGCTTTGTCTATATGGTTGTGTCTTACTATATGTAAAATTGCACCATCTCTACAATTTGAAATTGGATCAGTCATACCAACAAAACTAAATAATATTTTCATATGTCCTCTTTTTTTAAAAAAATCTACTTTATTACATTATAATACAAAACTAACATTTTAAAAAGATAAAAAACAAAAATCTTTTTGTTCCCATTATGGAGTTAATTTAATACTTATTAGCTTTTTTGGTTCCTATTGTATGGACTTTTTAAAATAGATAATGTATAATCAAATTATCTTTTAAAAAAGAAGGTGTAATTTATGGGATTTATAATTTTAACCGATAATAATAAACAACATCTTAATCTCTCTAAAGAGGCTTGGCTTTGTATTGATGATGATATCAATAATTTTACAAATCCTAGAAACAAGAAAAATCTATCAGGATTTTTAAATACTGTTTTTAATAATTTTTATAGAGAAGCTAATGCTTCTATCTCAATCAGAATAACTAATTATCAGGATGAGTTAAATAATATCTTAAAGCCATTTGAAATTGGAATTGAAAGTAATATACTTTTTACCTTAAAAGAAAAATTAATCGAAAACGAAACGTTTAAATTAAAACAAAATATTTCTCAAATTAAGGGTGAAGGCAGAAAATTTAGAATTAATAATGATAATTTAAAAATTCTAGAAGATTCTCATGAGAATCTTTTTTACGATAATTCCTTAGGGCTTTACTTAAAAGCGATATTTGAGGAATACACTAAAAAACCATATTATTTAAGAGAACAAATTTATTTTAAAGAACACATTGATAAAATCAATTATAGTCTTAAAAATAATCAAATGATAAAAATAACTTTAATAAATAACGTTAAATTTTGGGTTTCACCATTTTCATTAGAAACCGAAAAAACTCAAACCTTTAATTATTTAATTGGAGTTGCTAGAGAATTTAATAAAAATCAAACTCCACCTAAAACAATCTCTTCGTTTAGATTGTCAAAAATCAAAGACATTTATATTAGTGAAAGAAAATCAAATATTTCAAATCAATTGAAAAACTCTATATCAAAACAACTAAATAATAGTGGACCACAATTTATGAGTTCCACTGAATGTTTAATAAAAGTAAAGTTAACTGAAAAAGGAAAAAAGAAATACTCCAGTCAAATATATATGAGACCAACATATACAAAAATTGAGGATGATATCTATTATTTTTATGCAACTGAAACTCAAATAATTTATTATTTTTTTAAATTTGGTAACGATGCTTTAATAATCGAACCAATTGCTTTAAAAAAATATTTAGAAAAATTTTATTATGAATCATATATAGCTTATAAAGAAATAAAATAATATTTAAAAGTAAAATCTAAAAAAAATTATTGATATAAAAATGTCTACTTAAATAGTAGACATTTTTATTGTTTACTTCATATAATTAACAACTGCCTCAGTTGCAACTCTACCCTTTGGTGTTTTCCTAATAAAACCAATTGCCATTAAGTATGGTTCATGTTGGTTTTCAACTGTTTGGACACTTTCACCAAGCATTGTTGCGATAGTTTCAAGTCCAACCGGACTTCCTTTATATTCATTAATTAAAATATTTAAAATATCTCTATCAGTTGCATCTAACCCTAAATCATCAATCTTACGCTCTTTAAAATACATCTCAACAATCATTTCAGTAATTGTTGTTGATTTTAAAACTTGTGTTTTATCTCTAATTCCTTTTAAGTACTTATTAGCAATTCTAGGGACACCTTTACTTCTCTTAGCAATTGCTTCAATTGCCTTATCTTCAATCTCAAAACCAAATTCACCTTTAGCATTTTTTAGTTTTGTTGCGCTGTTTTTAATTAATTGAGTTAATTCTTCTATTGAACAAAGAGATAATTTATACTGTAAAGCAAAACGATCTCTAAATGGTTTTTCTAATAAACCTAAATGATTGGTTGCACCAATCAAAGTAAATTTAGGTAACTTGATAAATTCATTTATAACATCTTTTTTTTCTTTTTTAAAATAAGAAATAGAATAACTTTCTAAAGCAGTATAAATAGCCTCAGCTGCAGCTTTATTAATTCTATGAATTTCATCAATAAAAATGATATCACCTTCACTTATATTAGAGATCACCTGAACAAAACTATTAACATCTTTTATTGCAGGTCCGTTCATTATGACAATGTTGGCATCCATTTCACTAGCTATTACTTTAGCAAGTGTTGTTTTACCAAGACCAGCTGGACCATAAACCATAATATGTTCTAAAGTATCATGTCTTTGCTTAGCAGCAATGATTGCTTCTTTTAAAGACTTAACTACTTGAGTTTGACCAATAAACTCAGATAATTTCTTAGGTCTTAAAATATCTCTATCATCTAAATAAATATTTTTACTTTTATTTTTAGATTTTTGTTTTTTGATTAGAAGTTTATTATAAAGTTCTAATTGAGTATCAAGTCTAGTATGTTCTTTTTTTAAAGGTTTAATTAGTTTTCTAGATAAACCCTTTTCTTTTATAACTTTATCTATTTCTAAAAATGAAGTAATAGTTTTACTTAAATCTTTTTTTAGTTTCAAAGGAATATTTGAAACTAAAATATTATTTAAGTTTTGAACAATATTCATCAGATTTTCTAAAACTTTCTTTTCATTTTTTGATTTTATATCTTTAATCATTAAAACAATTAAATCTTTACTATTAAGATATAAAGCTTCTACTGTTAAAGGCATTTAATCTCTCCTTATTTTAAATTAATGATTTCTTTATAAGCATTTAACTTTTCTTTATCAAAACAATTAATCATAAATTCTTTTAAATTCATAATTTTTGAATAATTATCTTTATTTAACTTTTTACCATATTGATTGTATTCAGCTTGAATTAAAAATGTATGAGTATATATTTTAATTCTTTTCTTTAAGATATTAGATAAAGATTCTTTATAAGAAGAACACTGAGTTACTTTTTCATGGAATTGATAATTAGCATTTTCAGTAGTTCTATTAAAACTAAATTCAATAATAATTATATTATTAGAATTTAATAATAAATAATCTATTCTACTTGTTGTATATGGAATATGATATTCAGCAATAATACTAGTTTCGTTTAAATATTTTTCTTCTAAATTATCAATTAAACTAAAAATAATATTAATACTATCCATCCATGAAACAACTTCTGTCTCACAAACATCTAATCCTTGTTTACTAGCATATTCTTTTAGATTAATAAAGTATTGATAATCTTTTATTCTTTTAACTCTATCATCTAACCCCATATCACGGATTTGCCAGGTAACTGAACCTTCTTGTAATTTAGAAATAGCCTTTTTAAATTCTATTAAATTTTCATATGCAAATAAACATTTCATTTATTTATGCCTTTCAATTTTTATAAAAAACTATATAATAACTTCTTAAATTATAACATAATCTAATATTTTTATAAAGTTTATTTAAACTATCTAATCTTCAATAACTAAACTTGTGGAAACACTTTTTTCATTAATCCTTTTAAAATAACTAAAACTAACAATATAAGATAACAAGCAATTCTAATTTCTGGTACTACTTTCCCATATAAAAAGCTATAATATATATTAATCCCCGTATGTCCAAGCACAACTACAGCAATATCAAAAATCATTAAAATTATAAGAAGACTAATAATTGTTTTCTTTTTTTCTAGCCTTTCAAAATTAGCATATTTTTGCCAGATTACCAATCCTATTAATTCAAACATTATTAAAACATATGGCCACATATTTAAAACCACATCAATTGAATAAGTCAACACAACAAATGAATATATAAAATAATTTATACTCATACTTGCTAGATATATAAAATATAAAAGCGTTCCAATAATTATTGTTTTTTTAACATTAAAAAATATAAGCAAGACTAAACCTCCTAATATGATTAATGAATATACTATCTGCATTGTTAATACTACAGCATATGAAATATTAAAAGAATCCATAAGAGAAAGTCCAAACGAAGATATAAATGCATGAATAATACTCATAACAATTCCTAATGTTACAAACAAAGTTTTAAAGCCTTTTTCTTTTTTATAATTAAAAGTTATTAAAAGAATAATCCCCCAAATCATAAAAACAAACGAAAAACCCTTAAAGATCCATATAAAACCCAAGGTATTAAAAGGAAGAATTTTATTTAATATTAAATTAAGATGTTCTAATATTACTAATATAGCAGCTATTATAATACCCTTCTTTTCTTTTTTATATATAAAATAAAACAATACCAAATGTAGAATTAAAAAATATATAAGTATTGCTTGTATACCAACAATGATTAATAAATGAGGTTGACTAGGTAATCTAATCAAATATAAAACAAAAAGAATATCTAATGCTACTATAACAAAATATAAAAAAATAGCTAAAAACAGATTCTTTAACTTTTTATACTTTTCTAAAGTTTTAATTGTTTTTAAATCTTTTCTACTCATAAAAAGAAAAACAATAAAATTAATAATTAATAGTCCAGTTACATATAAAAATGCAAAAGTTTTAAAAGCACCTAAAAAAGAAATAGTAACTGCGATAATTAATAAAACATTAATTACAAATAATATATTATAACCAATAATAAACTTCTTATCTTTTTTTTCTATTATTTCTTTATTATCATTTATTATCTCATAGTCTTCCTTTAAAAAGACTTCTTTTTCTACTTCAAATACACTAGCTAATCTTTCAATATCATCATCTGTTAAATTTAGTTTTCCTTCTTCCCATTTAGAAATAACCTTAGTTTTAACATTCATTTTTTTAGCTAATTCTTTTTGAGTCCATAATTGATTAATTCTTAAATCTTTAATTATCTTAAAAACCATTTCTTTTTTTCCTTTTTTTATATATTTTCTTTGTATAAAAATTATAACATAAAAACTCTTCTTTACAAAGTTAGTGTTTAAAAGAAAGAAAAAGCAAGATTTTTAAAACCTTGCTTTTAAAGTTATTCTATCTTACATTCTAGATAAAACATTATACTTTATTTTACTTTCAGTAACACCATATATTTTTTTTAAAATTGTAATTAGATTTAATAATTAATAAATCTAAGGAACTATTGTAAATGTTACTGTTCCTACATCATCTCCATGCGTAACTATGATTGTTACTGTACCCTCTGATACAGTAGTAATACTACCATATTGACTAACCGTACAAATTGATGTATCACTACTAGTAATATTACAATCTATACGACCAATTGAAGTACCATCCATTTCATAAGGATATACTTGATAATATCCATATGTATTATCAGATAATGCTTTTGAAATTGTAGTTAGACTAACTCCGTCTGCTCCACCAACTGCACCAGATGCATAGACTTTAACTTTCAAGGTATCAGGAGCTATAGTAAATGTTACTGATCCTATACTACCTTGATAGGTAACTGTACTTGACAGGGTTATTGTTTCAAGTAGCGTGCCTCCTGAATAATCCCCTTGATTATATAAGCCATTTGTATAAGTATTATAACCAGAAACACTTCCTCCTGTATAAATACTATAAGTTGAGCCTATTTGTAATAGATTACTACTAATTAAAAACGATCTATAAGTTTTACTTGGTTTATATGTTGCAATGTCATTTCCACTAGCATCTTGAAGCCTAATAATACTAGAAGATGCTGAAGTTAAATTAACCTTAATTGCACATTGAGTTGAACTAGTACTAACATTTTGAGCCATCCCAGCTGATCCACTTGCAATTAGAAATCCACCTGTTATATTAAATGTCCTATCATAATCTAGCGGACCATTGCCATCATTTGTTGGACCATTAACAATCACTGTTCCACCTGACATATTAATAGAACCATTAGCATCTAGTCCATCTCCTGATGCATTAACATAGATATTTCCACCATTAATAGTTAATAATGCATTACCACTACTACCAGGACCTGGTCTAAAATTAGAAGACCCATCAACTCCACCGGCAACGTTAATCCCATCATCTGTTGCTACAATACTAATATCACCATTATTAATTGTAACGTTTAATGCTTCTAGTCCTTCATAACTTTTAATAATATTAATAGTTCCACCATTAATATTTAAATTATTATCAGCATGAATTCCATCATCATTTGATGATAGTTTTAAAGTGCCATTATTAATTGTAATTTGATTATTACTATGAATCGCATCATCTTTTGATTCAATATCAATAACACCACCATAAATTTCTAAATTATTTAATCCCTTTATTCCTTTACCACTATTTAATGTTAAATTAGAATTACTAACACCAGACCTTATAATAAAATCTCCGTTTAAAATTGTTAGAACAGATGAACAATCAATTCCATCTCCATAAGCAATAATATTATAAGAACCATTTTCAATTGTAATATAACCCAAAGATGTATCAGTATCATGTTCACAATGCATTCCATCCATTCCAGCTGTAATCTCTAAATAAACATTCTTACAAATAATACTATTATTAGCCTTTAAAGCATGTTTTTTTGAATTAATAATTAAACTACCACTTTTAATTTTTAAATCATCATTACTATCAACTGCATTATTATAATTAGCATTAATATAAAGAGTTCCTTGACCTTCAAAAGTAATATCATCACAACTATGAATACAGGCTTTGATTTCAGTCTCAGATGTTGCTGAATCAGTTATATAATTAACTGAATCACTAGCCGTACTGATTGTTAATTTATCAGAACTTGTTGCTTTAATAACTGAGCCATTCTTACTTGTTAAATTTAGGTTGTTTAAAATCAAAGTTACTTTTTCTTCTTTTGAAACATTAATTAAAATATTAGCATCATTTGATGTGCCTTCTAATGTATAAGTACCTGGCAGATAAATAGTCAATTGGTTTTTATTAATATCTACTCTTTTAGTACTAGCAATAATTTCTTCATTAGAAAAAAGAATTGTTGCTTCTACTTCACTTACATCCACTTCTGATCCTATTTCTAATACTGTAACTATTATAAAATCACTTGCACCTTCAACCTCAGCCTCAATTCTACTAGTACCAACTGCAATAGCAGTTAATTTACCTGTTTGAGTGATTGTTGCTACATTTGTATAATTAGAGGTCCAAATAACATCTTCAGTATAAGCAATATTTGAAACTATACTTAAATCAACTGTCTCACCAATATGTAAATAAATTGCTTTTTCAGAAAAAATAGTTATTTTTAAAACTTCTTCTGTTTGACTATTTTCTTCATCACTTGCCTCATCCTCTAAAACATTAATAATTACAAAGTCTGAAACACCATTAACACTAGCAGTAATTTTAGTTGTACCTTTTTTTAAGGCTCTAACTTTACCTTCATTTGAAATACTTGCTACATCTTTAAAACTAGATGTCCATCTAACTGGGGCAGTAGAATTAGTTTCTACTTCTAAAGTCAAACTATCACCTACATTTAAAACAACAACTGAATTACCTAAAATTGTAATTGAATCTGTATGATTTGAAATAGTACTTCTAACAACCTTAACATTTAATGTAATACTTTTTTCTTTAGAATTAGTTAATTCTACTTTTATTTTAGTTGAGCCTTCCTTTAATCCATATAATATGCCATCTATTACTTGAGCAATTTCGCTATTATCTGGAGTGTAGATTATTTCAAAATCATAATCTATAAAATCAACAATAGGTAATAATTTTTCTGTTTTACCTACTTCAATCTCATAGTCTTTCTTTTGAAAATCAAACTTTCTTGCTGATAGTTGACTACAACCTGTTAATACAATAATCACAAAAATAAAATAAAGAATTCTTTTCATTTGAACACCTCAAAATACAATTATATTACAACTGTATAAATAATAAACAAATGGCAAGAGATTTTTATTGGATTTTTTTAAAAAAAAGCAAGAGATTTTTTAATTCTCTTGCTTTACTATATTAAATTTTGATTAATACATTATTCAATTGTTACTGTTATAAATCCGTAAGAATCACTTCCATACTTAACATTAAGTGTTACTGTTCCTGTCTTTAATGCAACAATACTTCCATCATAACTAACATAAGCAATTGAACTATCACCAGAAGTAAAATTAAGATAATTATAGTCAATTAAATTTTTATTTGAATTATAAACATAAACTTTATAAATTCCTGGTGTTGCATCTATTAAATCTTTTGATAAAGTAGTAAGGCTCGTTCCATCTGCCCCACCTACTGCATCAGTTTGATACACCTTAACATTTAAGTTGCTAGGATAGACCGTAACTTTAATTGAACTTATAACGTTAGGATTCTCTTCTAATGTTGCTTGAATAATAACTGTACCTAAACGAAGTCCAGTTATTAGACCGTTTTGATCAACTGATGCAATTGTTGCATTGCTACTACTCCAAACAATTGTTCCAGTCCCCGAAGTTAGAGTTGCAGTTAAAGCAAGAGTTCCATCTTTTATAACCATGTTATTCCCTGAAATATTTAACATTGGATAAAGAGTATCTACTACTGATATTGTTATAGAACCATAGAAATTAGAACTCTCAACACTAATTGTTACTTCTCCTGCTTTTAAAGCATTGATATAACCATTTGTATCTACACTACAAATTGTATCATCACTAAAGAAGAAATTTGCATAAGAACAACCTATTGGACTACCAGTTGAACTATATAAATAAATTCTATAAAAAGTTGGATTTTCATCTTCTAAAGGTTTTGAAATTGAAGTTAAACTATCTATTTCAAAACCTGTTTCCATATGAGCTGAGAAGACTTTTAAAACTATAGCATTAATATTTACTGTTACATCAAACGTTGCTAAAACATTTGAATTTGATTGCAATGTAGCAACAATTGTTGTAGTACCTGGTTCAACTGTTGAAACAAGACCTGTTTGACTAACTGTTGCAACAGAAGTATTTCTAGAAGTCCATATAATATTTCCAGCCCCCTCACTAAGAGTCGCAGATAATTGTAATGTATTACCATCTATAACACTGTTTTCTCCTGAAATAGTAATTGTTGGGAAAAGAGTTTCAACAACTGCAATATTAACAAATCCATAAGTATTGTTATATTTAACATTGATTGTGGCTGTTCCACTTCCAACAGTTGTAATATTACCATTTCCTTCTACTGTTACAACTTCTGTATTATTTACAGTTATAGTTGCATTAGTACAATTTATTGGACTGTTATCAGTAGCAAAAATATATACTCGATAAAAACCTGCATTATTATCAGATAAAGGTTTTGAAATTGAAATTAAACTATTTACATTTGCATCAATACTTGCATCAGATAAATACACTTTAACCTTTAACAAGTTAGCATGAACTCTAATTTGAACTGTTTTTGTAACAGTTGTATTACCAACCATTGTTGCAGTAATGTTAACTGTTCCTTGACTAACTCCTGTTACAAAACCGTTTGCTGCAACTGTAGCAATAGAAGTATTGCTGCTTGTCCAAGAAACTGTTCCCGTTGCATCATGGATTTGAGCTGTTAGAGGAATTTTAGCACCTGCAATAACTTCAGTCTCTCCTGTAATAGTAATTGTTGGAGCGATATGTTCTACTATAGTAATTGTGACACTTCCACATTCATTTCCATATTTAACAGTGATTGTTACCTCACCAACTCCAGGTGTACTAATAGAACCATATGAACTTACTGTACAAACACTACTATTAGTTGTAGTAAAACTACAATTCATACGACTAATTGCAGTGCCATCTTCTTTATAAATATATACTTGATAATATCCAGCACTACTACCCGCTAGTTCTTGAGAAATTATAGTTAAGCTAGTTCCAGTAGCACCACCTACAGCAAGGCTTTTGTATACTTTAACATTTAATGTATTTGAATAAACCGTAATTCTAATTGTTGCTGTAACAGCCGCATTACTATTTAAAGTTGCAGTAATATCTACATTCCCTTTACTTACTCCTGTTACTTTACCATTCTCATCAACAGTTGCAATTCCTGCATCACTTGTTGTCCAAGTAAATTCTCCACTGCCATGACTTAGCAAGGCTGTTAATTCTAGCGTTTCATCTACTATAACTTCAACCCCACCTGTAATAGTAACAGTTGGAAGAACTGTAATTATTATAGTTTCAACATATTCATTATTAGCACCTACCATAACTTTAATTTCTGTTGTTCCTGCTGCAACTGCTGTTACTTTAGCATTCTCATCAACTGTTGCAATCTCTTCATTATCAGAAGTCCAAGTAACACTAGAATAATAAGTATTTTCAAATGAAACCATTAATTCACTACTATCACCAACTGTGATTGTAGAATTACCAGTAATAGTAATTTCACCTGGCCCAGTTAAATCATTTACATATATTTCAATAGAAATTGAAATTGAAGAATTCATAATTGAAGTTGCTGTGATTGTTGCTGTGCCAGCTGCAACAGCGCTAACAATTCCATCTGCACTAACTGTTGCAACACCTTCATCACTACTACTAAATGTAACCATATTTGATGCAGTAGCAGGAATCGCTGTAACTGTTAACGTTGTAGTTGCATTAAGAGTTAAGAATGTCTCAATCGCACTAATTTCTAAAGCAGTTAAAACAGCTAGTTTAGCAGATATTTTAATTTTAATAGTAGCAGATATATTAATATTAGTTATTAAAGTTACTTTAACAGTTGCTTCCCCTTCAGCTACTGCTGTCACTTGATTGCCTGAAAGAGTAATTAAATTTGAATCAGTTGTTGTAAAAGAAAGTAAACTAGTATCAGCAATTCCAACTAAAGTCGGATTTAAAGTTATTTGATCTTCTACTCTCATTCTAATTTCAGCATCAACAAAACTAATTTCAGGTACATCACCATCTTCAACAACAAATGTTATACTTTCTGTCGTATTACCTTTTTTAATAGTGATTGTTACATTTCCTGCAGCAAAAGCTTTAATATTACCATTTTCATCAACTGTAGCAATAGCATCATTACTAGAAGAGAAACTACATGTACTATTATCAACAATATTTCCATCTGAATCATAAATATAAACTTGATAATATCCAGTACTACTAGCTGCTAATGATTTTAAAATATTAGTTAAACCATTCCCCTCAGCTCCACCTACTGTATCTTCTTGATATACTTTGGCATTTAATGTTTCTGTTTGTATTTCTCCTGCTTGATTTATTAAAACATTAACACTAGCAAAAACACTCTCATCAGATTTTAGGCTAGCTTTTACAGTTGTAGTTCCTTCAGCTAGTGCTGTAACTTTAGCACCTTCAATTCTAATTAAATCAGGATTAGCTACTGTAAAAACAATTAAATCAAGACTTTCAATTCCAACTAAAGTTGGATTTAAAGTTATTTCATCTCCTACCTCTAAAACAATTTCATCATTAGTAAAACTAATCTCAGGTTTAACACTAGTTCCACCATCACAAGCTACTAATACTAGTCCTACTAATAACATAAACAATAATACAATACTTTTTTTAAATTTAAACATTTTCTCAATCTCCTTCTTTATTAATTAAAAATTAAAACAGTGAGTTTTTAATTTTTAATATCTTTTACTCACTGTTGATTAATCTTTGTTTAGACGAATTGATTATATCATAATTTGTTAATGCTGTCTACAAATTAAAAAGCGGAAGACGCATCTTCCACTTTCGTCCCGAGGCTTCGAAAGTATCTCAGGCCTATCAAACTTAATTATTAAGAAATTCGACTTTACTTGTCAAGGTGTTAATTATATTTTTCTAATTCTTCTTTTAAAATACTAAAAGGAGCAGGACCAGTATCTAAATAAGCTTTATGAAAAGCTAAATCAGAATACTTATCTTCTAGCCTTTTCTTAAAATCTATCTTTAAATCTTGAATTTGAAAATAACCATAAAAGTATGTTAAATATATAAGTGGTATTTTTAATATTTGATTATATATTTCTTCAAAATCTTCTTTTTCATATACTGCATATTTTTGAATAAATTCATATGCTTCATCTAAAGACCAACCATGATAATGAATCCCAATATCAAGTAAGCATGTAATTAAAGCACCTGATATATCATTAAACTCAAAAGCTTTTTTAGCATCCTCATCAATAAAGCCTACAACTTCATTTTCAATATATGTTGCCCAACCTTCAATATAACCTAAATAATGCATTACTTTTCTAACATCATGAGCATTTGTATTTTTAAAATAAACCATTTGATATAAATGTCCTGGATAACTCTCATGACCTACTACTCTATATAAAGTATTATTCAACTCACTTACATAATTTGGATTAAGATAAACTGTTTCTTTTATATTAGCATCAATTGGTGAAATTAAATATGAGGCCATAGCTTGGCTATCATGTAAATGCTTAGCCATTTCTTTAACTTCATATTCTATTAAAACATTAATCGGTGGAAATGATTCTTCCATACTAGTTTTGAAAAATTCAATTAAACCATCAAGTTCTAAACCATCCATTAAATTAAGTGCTAATTTCTCATTGTATTTATTAAAAGAAAAAACATACCTTTTTATAAGTGTTCTTAGTTTAGCCTTAAAATAATCTTCTAATTCTAAAATACTTATATCAGTCCCGTTTTGAGATCTAAAAGAAGCTTCATAATATTCTTTCCCATTTAGATAATTACAAAGTGCTCCATTATGAGTTACTTTCCCTTTTAAAAGTAGTAACGCATCTTTTAGATAAGTATAAGCATTTATAAAATCATTTTCTGCTAAGTTTTTATTTTCTTCTTTTAAAGAAATCTTTTCTTCAGCACTTAAAAAACTTAATCCATCAACTTTCTCATTAAAGATTTCAATTAAAAATACTTCTTCTTCATTAATAAAATCTTCACATTGACCAACAATTTGATCAATCTCAGCATCAGTTAATCCTCTATTGTTATTACTTCTTAGAGTTTCATAACTAATCATATTTTCAAATGTTTCTCTTAAGTTTCTTATGTAATCAAAATAATTGTTAATATCACCTAAATCATCAAAACGATAATCAGCTAAATTAGAAGGAAATGTTAGCTGAAAACCAAGTTCAGCATTAAGTGAAGTACTATAGCCAATAAAATTTTCAAGCAGTAACAATCTATCAAGATAATCTAGAACAATTTTTTTAGTAAGAATTTGACTCTTTGATAAAGAGTCATCTTCAAACTCTAAAACTGTTGTTTTTAATTCTTTTAAATATTCATAATGAAGCGTTTCATCTTCTTCTAAAAAAATATAAGCAGAAACACTTAGATTGGTTAATCCATATTTTTCTGGATATTTAAAATAATAATTAACATTTATTGGATCTTCTCCAACAATATCTACAACAATTGAATCTAAAAGATTATTAAAAAGCAAATTATCAGCTTTTTCTTTTTTTGCACAACCCAATAAACTAAAAGAAGAAAAAGCAATTAATAATATTAATAATATTTTTTTAGTAATTTTTCTCATTCTTTTCTCCACTTTAAATATCTATTTATCTCACTTCAATTATAACATAAATTAAAAATATTTAAATAAAAAGTAAGAGCTAAAACTCTTACCTTTTTTGTAAGGTCCATATTAATTATATTAGCAACATTTTCAAAAATTACTCTTTTTTTAATTATATTTTTCTAGTTCTTCTTTTAAAATACTAAAAGGAGCAGGACCAATATCAAGTAGGGCTGTATGGAAAGCTAAATCAGTATACTCCTCACCCAGTCTTTCTTTAAAACTAGTTTTTAATTCTTGGACTTGGAAATAACCATACATATATGGTGCATACATCATTGGATTTTCTAAGATTACACTATAAATAAATTCTGGAGTATTTACAGTTAAATTAAAATTTTCATTCATATATTCGGTTGCTACTTCTAAAGACCAACCATGATAATGAATGCCAATATCAAGTAAGCATAATTTTAAAGGACCAGCAGAGTTTTTATATTCAAATGCTTTTTTAGCATCCTCATCAATAAAGCCCACAATTTCATTTTCAATATACATTGTCCAACCTTCAGCATAAGCTAAATAGCTAAACATTTTTCTTACATTATGAAGATTGCTTGTTTTTAAATAAACATGTTGATATAAGTGTCCTGGAAAACCTTCATGAGCTACTGTTAAATATAAGGTATTATCCACCTCACCTACATATGTTGGATTAAGATAGATTACTTCTGTAGTAATTTCATCAATTGGTGATGTAAAATACATCGCCGAAGTAGTAGAACCTTGCATATGTTCTGGAAAAGTTAGAATACTATATTCTATCTCTTCGTCTAAAGGAGGAAAAAGCCCTTCCATTTTAGTTTGAAAAAACTCTATTAAACTATCAAGAGTTAATCCTTCCATTAAATCAATACTAACACTATCTTGATATGTATCCGTATTTTCATCATACCAAGCCTTAAGCTCTGCTAATTTTTCTTCAAAATATGCTTCTATTTTTAAAACAGATAAATTACTTCCAAGTTCAGCTCTTAGAGTTGCTTCATAAAATTCTTTACCTTTCAAATAATTACTAGATGAACCATTATGAGTAATTTTACCCTTTAAAGGTATAAGTGCATTTTTAAGGTAAATATATGCTTCAATAAATTCATTGTTTAATAAACTTAAAAGCTCTTGTTTTTTAACAGCTTTACTAGCTTCATCTAAAAAGATTACTTCATCAAGTTTTTCATTAAAACTAGCAATTAAAAAGTTTTCTTCTTGATTAATTAACTCATCACATTGATCAATAATTTGATCGATTAAACTATCAGTTAATCCCATATTATTATTACTTCTCCAAGTCTCATAAGCAATTGCATTTTCAAATGATTCTTTTAAGCACCTTATATAATCAAGATAATTATCAATATCCGTTTCAGTATTAAAACGATATACTGTTAATTGATATGGCAACATTGCTTGAATGCCATCTGAAAGATCTAAAACAGTCTTATATCCATAAAAGCCTTCTAATGATATATCGCTTTCTAAAGCATCTAAAAAGACTTTTTTTGTTAGGATTTGAGAAACTGATAATTCTTTATCATCAAATTCTAAAAGCCTATTTTTTAAATTCTTTAAAATTTCAAAGTGTTCTTCATCATCTTCTTTTGTATAAGAATATGGTAAAACAGTTGAATTATCTATTCCTAATTTTTCAGGATACTTTAACATATAATTAATAACTAATGGATCAATTCCAAGCAACTCTACAAATGCTTCATCTAAAAAGAGATTAAACTCTTCATTATCAACAACTTCTTTTGGTTTTTTATCACAACCAATTAAAGTAAATGAGGTAAGAAGAATTAATACTAATAATAAAATTCTTTTAAATTTGTTTTTCATAATTTGACTCCTTTTTACTACTTGATTATAACACCAAATTTAAAATAATTAAATGGGCTCTATATTTAATTAATTTTTAAAAATTCTATTTCAGTTATAAATTTCTTTTCTTTTTCATCATAATTATTTGTATAATTACAGCCTGAACTTAATAATATTTGGTTTGCTAAAAACAAACCTAGTCCGCTACCTTCTTTATAGTTTTCAGCTTGAAATCCTTTTTCCGTTAATCGTGAGCAAGACTCTTGTGAAATATAATCGGACTCATTTATAAAAATAATTGTTAGCTTATTGGCTAGTCTATCTTTTTTTAATTCAATTTCAATTTGTCCTCCTTTTGGTGAATATTTAATTGTATTTTCAATTAAAATAAAAAAAGCTAAAAATATATCATCATGTGCATATACAGAGTATTCTTCGTTTGCTGATTTAATTTTAATTGTTTGTTGCTTTTTCTTAGCGCTATAAATAAAAAGTTTTTCAAGTTTTTTAAGATTGCGGTGTAAATTTAAATACTTTAATTCTTTTTCATCATCTATCTCGAAATTCAACAATCTTTTCTGGTAGCGAAGCCTAAAATCGAAAATTTTGTGCACTTCAAATAAATCATTTATTCCGTTCGATTTATCTTTTAATGTTTTTTTAATTTTATTGTATCTAAAATCTATATCCAAAACTATTTTTTCAATGAAATCAAAAATGTCATCATATAATTTATTTCTGTTTTTTAATTTTTCTATTCTTTCATCAATGTTATCAGTACTTAAGATTATATTTTCCTTCTTAGAATTATGATTATCTTTAATTTTTTCATAAATACTATTATATTGGCCAATAATATATTCAACATTTTCATCTTTTCTATCTTTAGGACTGATTGTTTCTATTAAATCTCTAATATTTGTATTCCAATTTTTTAAATCATGAAATCCATTACTCTTAATATTAAAAGCCTCCTCAAATCTAGCAAACTTTTCAATTTTATCTTTAATAGAAATATCATAAATTTTAAGATTTTTATACTCTTTATCATTGTTGTATTTATATCTTTTTTTAATTTTACCAATTTCAGAGCAGAACTCAATTAATAAAGATGTAAATATATAATCTCGTCTAAAAAAACACGTATATCCATAGGGACAATTCTTAAACCCTTCATAATTAATTAAAATCATTTTTTTGTAAAATTTTAAACATTTACTATTATTTTTAAAATAATTTTTTTTACAAAAATTCTCTTTGTTCAAATCTACCTTTTCTATTTTATAATTGCCTATCTGAAGTTTATTAAACATTTTAAATTACCCTCATGTTTATATATATTTTTAAAATTTCAGAAAGCATTTTTACGGCAATATTTACAATTTCAACATTTCTATCTTCAAATATTTTTTCATATTCGCTCATATAATTTTTCTTATCAATTAATGACCTTACATAAAGATGCTCCATATATGCTATATATTTGTTTGTTGCCCCCTTTTTCTTCATCTTGGATTCAATCACATCCCACATTTTAACCGGATTCCAAAAAGTTTCACAATATTTATCTAATTCTGAAACTAACTTGGGTGTCGACTCTCCCTTTTCAATAAAGCCATCTAATATTGTAGCACTATTAGAATAGTTTTCATCAAAATCCGAAGGGTTTTGTCCTGAATATAATATTACTTTTTTTTCTGGATACATTTTCTTTATATTTTCAGCAACTGCAATCCCTTGGCACTTTCGATCAAATTTCTGCCCAACCCCCTTTATATCACATAAAATGACATTATAATCTTTTATATCATCCACTTTATAAAACTCATGCATAACAAATGTATTTTTATAACCTAAATTATTTAAAGCATTTTCATCGATTCCGTCATTGTCAATCACACATAACTTTACAATTTCTCTTTTAGGATTTTCATAATTTATGCTTGTGTTACTACTCCAATCTCTAATCGTTTTCATTTTTTTAATTCTATTTAATAGCCTTTTATTATTCATAATCTATCCCTTTCCTCTTTCTTTTTTTCTTATTTAACTTTATCAATAACTTTTACTAAATACTCTCCAAATATCTCAATATTTTCTTTTCTAAATCCGAAAATTTTGTCTAAATCTTCTTTTGTTTTAGGTTTCATTTTTGCAAGATATTCAGCAACTTTATCACTGTATACTTCATCTTCTGTTAATTTATTATATTTAGCAATTTTAGGACGTTCTTCTAAAAGTTTGTTATATATCTCTTCGGTTTTATTGCTTTCTTTAGAGTTTTTAAAATGACTAAAAAATTCAATGATTTCCTTTCCAAAAGTTTCTATTTTATTTGGTCCAAATCCTTTAACTTTGCTTAATTCTTCTAATGTCTTAGGATTAGCTTTAATTAATCGGTTCATTTCTTCGTTATTAAAAACCATATATACAGGAAATAAATTGTATTTTTTTGATATATTAAGTCTTAAATCTTTTAAGTCAGCTTCAATTTGGGTTTCAACTTTCTCATCAACATTCTTTTTTTTCTGGTTTTTTTCTTCAATTGGTAAAAATTCGATTTTTGAAAATCCTTTTTCTCTAATTTCTTTTTGATAAAAATCCTTTACATCTTCAATCATCTTTTTAACATCTTCTGCTCTTAAGATTTTTATTTGCATATCTTCTGCAATTTCTTTTGCATCACTCGTTAAATCAGATGTAGTTATTAGCCAAAGATGGCTTAAATCATGTCTTTTTTTAGCACTTGCCAATTGATTTATCGGAGAAGTGCCTACTCTATTTTTCCAATATTTAGCTTGAATTCCTATACGAAAAATGCTTCCATCTTTTTGATGTGCTGTAACAATTAAGTCAACCCCTCCATCGCCTTTTCCTTTTTCACTATTTTTTTTAACTTCATAACCTGCAATATCTCTAAAATAATAATACAAGAACCATTCAAACTTTTCATAATCATAATACTTGTCATCCATTAATTGATTAAATGAATTTGGAAATTTATAATCAATCATTGTTTTTTTATTTAGTATTTCATTTATTAAATTCATATATCCTCCTTTTAATTAAATACTTATATTTTTTTATTTTCAAAAAACTAAATGAAAAAGAAAATCTTTTATACTTGGAAAGATTTTTTATTTTATTTAAAATCTAATTTCCTAATAGTTTGAAATAAATTTATTCACAATAATACTTCTTAATATATTATCTACTTCTAATTATAACATTAGTTTATAAATTATTAAATGTTTTTTTAATAAACTAATGTTTATTAATCTCAATATATTATACGCAAACAATTATTAATCATTTACTGATATTTTAAGTTAAATAATTGAACTGCAACTTTTTAATGCACCTTAATTGACAACCATAAATTTATCTAATATAATCTAATTAATATGCAACTGGAGGATAAATATGAAAAAGAAAATCTTAATTATTGGTGGTGTTGCAGGTGGCGCTAATGCTGCAACTCGCCTAAGACGCAACGATGAATTTGCTGAAATAATTCTTTTTGAAAGAGGAGAATATATTTCATTTGCTAATTGTGGCCTACCTTATTACATCGGCGGAGTAATTGAAAATAGAAGTTCACTAATCGTTCAATCAAAAGAAGATATTGAAGCAAAATTTAATATTGATGTTAGAATCTTTAGCGAAGTAATTTCAATTAATAAAGATAAAAAAACTATAACTGTTAATAATTTAAAAGAAAATAAAATATATGAAGAAAGTTATGATAATTTAATCATCTCAACTGGAGCAATGCCTATTAAACCTAATATTGAAGGAGCTAGTGATGCTTTAAATATCTTTACAATCCGTAATATTCCAGATACTGATAATATTAAAAATTTTATTAATAACAATAAACCTAAAACTGCTGTAGTAGTTGGGGGTGGATTTATTGGACTAGAAATGGTTGAAAACCTACAACATTTAGGAATTAAAGTAACCTTAGTAGAAATGGCTCCTCAAGTAATGACTCCAATTGATTTTGAACTTGCTCAGATAATTCATCTTCATCTAAAGGATAAGGGAGTTAATTTAATTTTAAATAATGGTGTTAAAGCATTTAAAGATAAGGGTAAAAAAATAATTCTATCTGATGGAAAAGAAATCTCTACTGATATGGTGATTCTAGCAATTGGAGTTAGACCTGAAAATATTCTAGCAAAGAATGCTCTTCTTACCTTAGGAGAAAGAGGCGGTATTTTAGTAAATGAATTTCTTCAAACATCAGACCCAGCAATTTATGCTGTAGGAGACGTTATAGAAACAAACGATTTTCTAACAAAAAAACTCTCTAATATTCCTCTAGCAGGTCCTGCTAATAAACAAGGAAGAATAGCAGCTGATAATATCTATGGTAAAGGCGAAAAATATATTGGAGCACTTGGTACTTCAGTTGCTAAAGTCTTTGATTTAACTGTAGCATCAACTGGTTATAACGAAAAAATTCTAAAAGCATTAAACCTGAAATATAACGCAATCCATGCTCATCCTTTATCTAATGCAGGATATTATCCAGGTGGGGCATCAATTTCGATTAAACTTCTTTATAACCCTGAAACAGAAGAAATCTATGGTGCTCAAGCAGTTGGAATAAAAGGCGTTGATAAAAGAATTGATGTTTTAGCTACCGCCATTTATTCTAAACTTAAAGCAAGCGAACTTAGAAACCTAGAGCTTTCTTATGCTCCTCCTTTTTCCTCTGCTAAAGATCCTGTTAATATGTTAGGTTATGTTGCAGAAAACATTAAAAGAGGATTAGTTAAAACATTCCAGTGGTATGAGGTTAAAGATTTAATCAAAGAAAAAGCATTCTTATTAGACATAAGAGAACAGTTTGAAAGAGATTTAGGTACTATACCTGCATCTCTTCATATTCCATTTAGTAAAGTTAGATCATCTTTAGATCTTCTTCCTAAAGATAAGCCAATTTATCTATTCTGCCAATCAGGCGTTAGAGCCAACTCCGTAACACGTCTTTTAAACCAAAGAGGTTTTGATGTTTATAACCTATCAGGAGGTTATAGAACATATAGTTTTGTCTGTGATACAAAGAATATTTCAACTGAAGAAATTGATGATTCAGGTGTTTTAATAAAGAAATAACAAATGATTTTAACACCAAAATCCAATCATTATAATTAGTGTATCAATAATAAGAGTCAGTATTGAGACTCTATGATTAAAAAATTAGATCATAAAGATAAATAAGACTGCTATTTAAAAAACGCAGTCTTATTTTTATTCATCAAACTTTCTTCTTTTTAAAAAATATCCTTTCTTTTCTTCTTTTGCTTCTTCTGTTAACTCTTCTTTTTTAGAATAACTAAGTACAACAAAGAAAAACAAAACCCAAATAGGAAAACAAACAAAAACAAAGATATAAATATTCCAATTTAAAACCCTAAATAAAACAAATCCTAATATTAGAATTAAAACCATTATTAATTTCACATTTTTCCCCTATTTTTCAAGTAAATTATCTCAAATTATAAACTAAACCAATAAACTTATAAACCGCCCCTTAAAACACCGTTTAAGGCCTTAAATTCCCTCTAAAATCGTTTTTAATTTCTAATTCCAATAAATACCTTAATTAAAATTTAAACCAACTAAACTAAAATTTAAACTTCACGTAAATCTATGCTTTTTGTTTTACCTCATCTATTTTATACAAGTATTATACTATAAAAGATAAAAAATAAAAAGATAAAAAATGAAGAGGATTAATCATCCTCTTCATCATCTTCTTCGTCGTCTTCTTCATCTTCTTCATCGTCTTCATCTTCATCTTCAACAACTCTATCTTTTTCAAATTCAAATTCAAAATCCCCTGAATGTATTTCATAACTATAAACATTTTTTTGTAATGTTTCATCATAAACTACACTTATTAGAATATAACCTTCTTCATCTATTTCATTTTCTATTTCATAATCAACATGAATTTGATTAGCATTAATTTCTTTATAGATTAAAAAGTTTATTTCTTTTTCTTCAGTTTCATAGATAAGTTCAATTATAAGTTCTTTAGAAGATAATTCAATTTTAATTTCACTTTCAAAGATTTCTTCATCATTTTCATAAATACTGTAATTAAATTTCTCTTTAGTATTTTCTTTTTTATATTCTACTTCGATGTAATTATCAATATTTTCTATTTGAAAAGCTTTTAAACTCAACTCTTCTTCTTTATTAACTTTAATTAATTTTCCTTCAAAACTATATTCCTCATTTAAAAACTCCATAATGCCTTTAAATATGGTTTCATTCTTTGTTTTAGTTTCGTTATAGTAAAGAATATAATCAACAACTGTTCCATCTAATAATTTAGAAGTAAATTTAACTTCTCTTTTAAAAGTATCTTTAGTAGAAGTTTTTATTTCAAATAAGGATTCATCATTATTATTAACTAATGGTTCTAAAAAATTTAAGTATTGATTTAGAATATCTATTTGATTGTTTACTAATAATGGATTTTCTCCTTCATTACTCATAGCACTAGCACTAACTTGATTGTGTTGATATAAAAGCATTACAGAAGAAAAACAAGATACACTATAAATTTCTTCTTTAGTTTCAAACGATAAACTTCTTGTTTGAATGTAAGGAGCAGTATTTAGGTTTGTTAAAAAGATTGTTAGAATAATGATAAATCCAAAAGCAGCTGATAAGATAAATGCAAAACTATTTGTTTTAAATCTACTCTTTTTTACCTCTAACTCTTTTTCTTCAATTTCTATATTTTTAAAATCAATTTTAGAAATTACATCTGGAGTTAAAAGATAAATATCATCTTTAATTTTCTTTTTTAAATCTTTAGTCTTCATCTTTTACCTCCTTTTTCATTTTCTTAATTGCTTTATTATAGATCCAAAGGATTGTTCCAAGTGGTTTATCTAAAACTAAAGCAATATCTTTATGTTTTAAATCTTGAACGATTTTTAATAAAACAACTTGTTTTTCTAAATCATCTAAAACACTTAAATATTTATTCATATCAAGCACAGACTTTTCTTCTTTTATTTCTTCTTGATGTAAGTCTATAATGTCAGATTCTAATAATACTTCTTTTTTTCGTTTTAAATAATCTATGCAATAATTTTTAGTTAGAGTTAAAAGCCAATTAATAAATTTATATTTTGGATTATAATAGTTAATCTTTTCAACCATCCTCATATAAACTTCTTGCATAATATCTTCTGCCAAAAAGCGATCTTTTATGATTGATGTAATCATAGAATAGACTACATATCTAGTATCATAATAAATCGCTTCAAAGGCCTGTTCATCTTTTTGTTTAATTGCTTCAACATATTTTTTGTAATCCATATCATATCTCCTTGCTTAACAAGGATTATATCACATTTGAAACAATAATTAAAATATTATATTATTTTTATACGTCTTCTTCTTCATCATCCTCATCATCATCGTCATCATCATAGTTGCTTTCAAATTCATCTTCAAATTCACCATCATTATCATCATCTACTTCATAAGTAATTGTGCTCTTACCTGTTACATCATTAACTGCAACAGTTAATTTAGCTTTACCTTTACTTACAGCTACGCCATTTTCTTTAACTTCATATTCAACTTCAATTTCATTATCTTCTTGTTCGAATTTATATTTTCTTGATGAGTTTCCTTCAATTGTTTCTAGAGAAATTTCAGTTTCATTGTCTTCTTGTTCAAAACTAATTTTTAAAGATTTAACTAAATTACCATTTTGATAAATTTCATATGTGAATTCTTTTTCAACTTCATCTAATTCTTCTTCGAATTCATATTCTAACAAACAATAGTTATCACTGTCTATATATGCTTTAATTTCTACTTGAGTTTCAGTTTCATCTTCTTCTATTTCAACTTCTTTTTTTCCTTCAAATAAATATTCAACTTCTCCTACTACCATAAGACCAGTAATAGTAGTTTCTTCATCATCTTGTTTTTCTTCATTAAAATAGAATTTATAAAGCATTACAGTTCCATCAATATCTTTAAATGAAATTTCAATTAATGAAGCATATAATTCATTATCAGATTCAGTTTCTTTTACTTTAAAACCATTATCTAGTTTAAGACTTTCAATGATTGCAAGATAAGGCTCAATTTCAGTAATTACAGGTTTTTCTTCTGTAGGAGTTAACTCGCTAGTAGCCAATCTAACCGGAGTTGGACTAACAGCACTTAAAGATCTAACAGTACTTACAGCTGAAAATCCCAACAAATCATTTTCTGATTTAAAAGCGCTAGCTCTAGTTTTACTAAAACTACAAGCCGCCAATAAAACAACAACTAATACAACACTTACTAAACTTAAAAATTTTTTCATTTTTTAACCCTCCTTTATTTGGTTTCAATAACTATACGACAAATTTAATATTTTATTGGTAAAAAAAATAAAAGTTTTATTAACTTTTATTTTTTTAAATAAATTCAATTAATCTTTTAAGCATCCAATAGGAACTACTAATACACCATCATCTCTTTTATAAGCATATTTAGTCCCAGTCACAACCATTAAAAAAGAAGGCTCTCTCATTTTATCAATATCTATTTTTTCTTTTAATTTCAATAAATTTAGAGCTGCTTTATCAATATCAGAAGAGCCTAATTTTATTTCAACAGCTCCCCATTTACCATTATTCAAATGAATAATAGCATCTACTTCTAATTCATTTTTATCACGATAATGATACACCTTACCATTGTTAGCTTGAGCATATACTCTTAAATCTCTAATTACTAAAGATTCAAATAAATTACCAAATGTTTTCCAATCATTTTTTAAATCTTCACTTGTTGCTCCTAAAAAATAGGCTGCAATAGCAGGATCTACAAAATGTCTTGTATCAGAAACTCTAATTGTTGTTTTCGATCTTAAGAAAGGGCTCCACGCTGGTAAGTCCTCTATAACAAATATCTTTTTAAAAGTTTTTATATAATCAACCAAAGTATTTAGATGCATATTTTCATATTTAGAAGTGACATCAGCAAGAATCTTTGTATTAGTAGCTTGTGATGCGGTGTTTCTTGCAAGAGATCTAAGAATTGCATAAGCTTTATTTTCATCCCTTTCTGTCCCATCAATTAACTTTATCTCAGTTTTTATAATCGATTCAGAATAACCTGCTATTTGTTTTAAAGCGATGCTTTCACTTTTACCTAGAGATTTAGGCCACCCACCTGTGACAATTGCTACGCTTAAATCATCTATCGATAATTTTGATTCTGAATTTATATCAACCTTTTCATTTCCAAACAAATTTAAAAATGAAATATCACCTGTTGATTTGCCTTGTTCATAAAGAGTCATTGTACGCATATTCACTCTAGAGATTCTTCCCGTCCCAGAATGAATAATACTATCATCATCCACAGTCACTGAGCCTGTAAGTATATATAAACCTTCTTGATTACGCTTATCAATATCGTATCTAATTGCTCCCCATAATTTTGGAGCATCTTGCCATTCATCTATAAGCCTAGGATTTTCTCCTACTAATAATCTAGAAGGCATGATATCAGCAGTTTGTAGATATTGATCTCTCATATCTTCGTCTTGCAAATATATTTTACTTTTTGCTAATTGTTCAGCAGATGTTGTTTTTCCACACCATTTAGGACCAACAATCAAAACAGCACCAAAAGCTTCCAATTCTTCTTTAATTGTTTTATCTATTATTCTTGGAAAATATTTCATTTTTTTCCTCCACTTTTAAACCTATTATATCAAAGTCTTTTAATTTAAGCAATACCTATTGTGTGTTTTGTCCATTTTTCATTGTGCGTTTCGGCTGGTTTTCATTGTGTGTTTCGGCTGAAAATATTTTAAAATTAACTATAAAAAAAGGATATTAATGAAATCATTAATACCCTTAGATTATTTTTAAAAACTATCTAGGAGCTACAATTAAAATTGCATTCCCATTAGTTCTTAATGTATTAGTATTAGTATCAGCATTATAGTTAGGACTATTAGTAACTGTGAAAGCAGATGCATTTCCATATGCAGTTCCAGTTCTAATAATCATAGTAGAACTTCCTCCACCATCTAAGTTATAAGCTTCAATACATCTATAATATGCCATCATAGCTTGCATTTCTTCAACTCTCATACCATACATTTGATAGCCATCTCTTGTTTGTCTACCATCAACAACAACCATTACAATAGTACCATCAGCTTTTTTACCAATTACAGTTCTTGGGTGACGGACACTAAACAAACTGTCTGCTTCAAGTCCCGTAACAATTGCATTATTGTTAATAAATGCATGTCTACAACCAGTTGCACTCTTAACATTAGCCATTGCACCTGTGTATTCCCATTGTACTCTAGCAGTATTGCCAACTGCTAATAAATTATTTAAAGTTGCATTATTACTTACAATTCCAAATTGACCTTTATCTAAAGTAGCTGAAGTTGGAATTGAAGTAACACTACCTTTACCATAAAATTCAACTGAACTATTAGCTAAAACTGCTTGATTAGTTCCTGCTGCAACAACATATAGTTTTGCAGATCCTGCACTAACTGCTTTTGGATTAAATGTAGTCTTATCACTCCATGTACCAAAGAAGACACTAATTGCTCCAGCTGCAGGTGCAGAGTTTCTTCCTGTAACATCAAACTTTTGAGTACCAACTGTTAGAACCATCTTTCTATCTGGTGTTCCACCACCAGCTATCATATTATTTATAGTACCATCATTAGTAAATCCTATTGTTACTATATTACCAGCACTCTTATAGAATTCACCATCAGAAACTGTCGCACCCATTGTTTGATATGGAGGTGCACCAGTACCACCTAAATCAAAGAAGTCAGCATTAATTCCCGCAATTACTTTCCAGCCTGGATTTTTATTTTCATAATCAACAGCTGAACTTGTTAGTGTTGCAAGTTGCCAGCCATATTTATTTGGAGTTGCTCTCCATACTACAATTTTTTTAGTTGTTGCTTTATCTACGTGTAAAACATTTACTTGTTGAGTAACTGGAGTTGCTTGTGCACTAGTCCACTTAGTTGTTGCTTTATACTTACCTTGAGTAACTCCATATCCTACACTCTTAGTAGAAAGTGTAGCTGTAACCGTATAAGTTCCAGGAGTAGTTATCGGAGGAGTATCAGTTCCAATTGTTAAAGTAATTGTTCCAGATCCTTTTGAAGGATGAGTTGCAGTAATTGTTGCACTTCCTGCTTTTGAAGCAGTAATTGTTCCATACGTTGAAACTGTAGCAACACTTGAATCACTTGTTGTAAATGTACATTCAGTTCTAGAAACACTTGTTCCACCTGAATCTTTTACAAAAATTTGATACCCAGCTCCACCTACTGGAATAGTTCCAGATGGATCTTGAGTTAAAGTAAGTGAACCTGTTGGAGGAGGCGTAGTCCCACCACCAATTGTTAAAACAATTGAACCTGTTCCTTTTGTTGCGTGAGTTACATTGATTGTTACTGTACCAGCTTTTAAAGCTGAGATTGTTCCATATTGACTAACTGTTGCAATTGTAGCATCACTTGGTGTAAATGTACATTCAAGACGAGAAACACTTGCACCACCTGAATCTGTAATATATAATTGATAACCTGTTGCACCAACCTCAATTGCCCCAGTTGGACTTTGAGAAACACTTAAAGTACCACTAGGAGCCGCAGTAACTGTTACTGCACATGTTGCTTTTACTGATGTGTTAGCAACTGAAGTTGCTGTAATTGTTGCACTACCTGCTGCAACACCTGTTACAACACCACTTGAAGATACCGTTGCAACACTCGTTGCACTACTTGACCAAGTTACACTTGTATTACTTGCATTTGTTACTGTTGCTGTTAATGTCTTTGTTGTCCCAGCAACAAGTGATAAAGTTGTATCTGAAATATTTATAGTTGGTAAAGCAGGAGCTGAAACTGTCACACTTGCTTGAGCTTGAATACTATTGTTTCCATTTAGTTTTGCAATAATGTTTGCACTACCTTGAGCTACTGCTGTAACTTTTCCATTACTATCTACTGTTGCAACACTTGTATTACTACTGCTCCATGAAACTGATTTATCAGTTAAAGATGCTGCTACTACTGTTGCTGTAATTGTTGCAGTGCCTCCTACTGTTAAATTAAGTGCAGTTGGATTTAACGTAACACTCATTTGATCAGTTACTTGAATTTGATGAGTTCCTTTAATGCTTCCTGAAACAATTGAAGTTGCTGTGATTGTTGCAGTGCCTACTTTCATTCCAGTTACTCTACCATTTGCATCTATGGTTGCAACTGTAGAATCACTAGAAGTCCATGTAACTGCACTACTTGCTCCAACTGGATAAGCTGCTGCAGTTAAGATTATATTTTGTCCATAACTAACTGTTGATGCTCCACTAATTGTAATTCCTGCTGGAAGCGGAATTACTGTTACATTAAAAATAGCTTTTTTATCAGGATCTCCAACAAGTGATGCTGTAATTTGAACAGATCCACCAGCAACACCCATCACCCAACCATTAGCATCAACTGTAGCAATGCTAGTGTTACTTGATGAAAAAGTAAAAGTTGCAGGTTCGCTAGCTGGAGTATAAGTTACATTTAATTTTGCTTTATTTCCAACTAATACTTCATTAGCACCAGAGAGAGTAATTGAAGTAATTGGGCTAGCTGAAGTTTCAGCTTCTTTTACAAGCAAAGTAAATGTTCCATATACTTCTAAATTATCTGCTAAAACTACAGTAATAGTAACAACACCAGTTGATATTCCTGTTACAATTCCAAATTCATTAACTGTAGCTTTTGTATCATCATCACTTGACCATACAAGAGCACCTGTAATACTACCTTTATCAGGACTAACAGTTAATACAATTGAATCACTTGTATTAACAAAATTGCTTCCACTAATAATTAATGATGTTGGTAGAATTGTAACTACAGTTCCAGCTCTAACCGTTACATCAATAATTACTGAAACGCCATTAACAATAGCAATTATTTTTGCATTACCTGCAGCAACGCCAGTAATTATACCATTAGTATCTACTGTAACAACACTTGTATTATTCGATAACCAATTAACAGCACCAGTATATAAGTTACTGCCTTTTAAAACTTGCAATGCTAACATTTCACCAACTTCAATACTTACATTACCATTTGCGATTGAATAATTATCTAATACCGGTTGTTCATCTGGCTTGTTATTATCTGTCTCATCTGGTAGTGGATCTATTACAGTAACATTAACAATTGCAGTAACTTGCGTTCCAATTACCACAATTGTTAGATTAGCATTACCAACACTAACCCCTTGAACTATTCCATTTGAAACTGTAAAGACATTTGTATTGCCAGAAATATATTGCACTCCCTTAGTTGCTCCAGTGATTGTTGGATTGATAGATACAAAATCTCCAACCTCAACTTCAATTGCAGCATCCTTAATTGTAATTGTTGCTTCAATTGATTCAGTTTGCAAACATCCAACTAAAACAAAAGCAAACATACAAACAAATAATAACATTATTTTTCTCATACTTTTTCTCCTTTTTTAAAAATCAAACAAAACTTCTCATTATACTAAACTTATTATACTATAACATTCTATTAAAATCTATGTTTTTAAATAAAAAGTACCTTAAAAAGTTTTTTCTTAAGGTACTTTTAACTAGTATAAACATTTTATTAGTCTTCAAACATTAAATTTTTATGCATATTTTTTAACAACAGTTGATCCACTATGATATAAATAATCAGTTGTTATCATATCAATTCCATATCCAATTTGAGTAACTGCAGTTGCCGCAGTATTCAAAGTATATGAATTAACCTTTAATCCTTTGTTATGAAATTCTGTAACCATTGCTTGAGTTAATGCCCCATATGCGATATCAAGTGAAATGTTTTTTGATAAAGCCCAAGATTTATATGAATTATAACTATCTGTAGACCCACACAACCATTGTAATGTAGCGTCACTATAACTTGCTCTAATAGCATCTAATACTGCTCTCATTGAAGTCATAAAAACAGTGTTTTGATACCAACCCTTACTCTTAACAAATTCAACCAAAGCACCTGTCTTACTTGTATCGTTAGTGTTAAGTCCTGTTGTCCATTTAATTTCAATAACTGCAATAACTTTATGTTGTTTACATAAATCTAGGTAATCACCCAAACTCATTATCTTACCAGTGTATGTTCCTGCAGGAGGATAAGATGTTGATCTTGTTTGAGTAACTGTCATTGCTTGAAGTTGGGCTAGTGTTTTTGATTCTGGAGTTGACTCACTTTTTGGTTCTGTTAACACTCTTTCTCCACTTGAATCATTCAAATAAGAATTATGGAAAATAACAAATTGATTATCTTTTGTTACTCTAATGTCACATTCTAAAGCTTTATATCCTCTAGCAATTCCTTCTAAGAAAGCTTCTCTAGTATTTGAGACAAATGGTCCGTTACATCCACGATGTCCTACCCAAGTAAATGATGGATTAACCAATTCCCCAGGAGGAGTTGAGCCACCTCCACTAGTAATTGTTAGAGTAATTGTTCCAGCACCCTTTGTTGCGTGAGTTACATTAATTGTTACTGTACCAGCTTTTAAAGCTGAGATTGTTCCATATTGACTAACTGTTGCAATTGTAGCATCACTTGGTGTAAATGTACATTCAAGACGAGAAACATTTGTGCCACTTGAATCTTTTACATATAGTTGATAGCCACTTGCTCCTACTTGAATTGTTGCGCTTGGGTCAGCTGTTACAGTTAAACCTGTAGTAGGTGGTGCAGTTACTGTTACTGCACATGTTGCTTTTACTGATGTATCGGCAACTGAAGTTGCTGTAATTGTTGCTGTTCCTGCTTTAACTGCTGTAACCTTTCCATTACTATCTACTGTTGCAATACTTGTTGCACTACTTGACCAAGTTACTGAAGTATTACTAGTATTACCTACTGTTGCAGTTAAAGTCTTTGTATCACCTACAACTAACGATAATGTATTATTTGAAAGGCTAATCGTCGGCAAACTAGGAGCGGTAACTGTCACACTTGCTTGAGCTTGAATACTATTATTTGCATTAAGCTTTGCAATAATGTTTGCTGATCCAGCTGCTACTGCTGTTACTTTTCCATTACTGTCTACTGTTGCAACACTTGTATTACTACTGCTCCATGAAACTGACTTATCAGTTAGGGATGCTGCTACTACTGTTGCTGTTAATGTTTGATTAGATCCAGCCACTAGATTTAATGAAGTAGGATTTAAAGTAATACTCATTTGATCAGTTACTGTTACCTGATGAGTTGCTTTAATGCTTGCACTTACTATTGAAGTTGCTGTGATTGTTGCAGTACCTACTTTCATTCCAGTTACTCTACCATTTACATCTATGGTTACAACTGTAGAATCACTTGAAGTCCACGTAACTATGTTTGTTGCTCCTGTTGGAATTGCTGTTGCTGTTAGAATTATATTTTGTCCATAACTAACTGTTGATGCTCCACTAATTGTAATTCCTGTTGGAAGAGGAATTACAGTTACGGTAAAGTTTGCTTTCTTTTCAGGATCTCCAACAAGTGATGCTGTAATTTGAACAACACCTCCAGAAACTCCTGTTACCCAGCCTGCTGCATCTACTATTGCAACACTAGTGTTGCTTGAAGCATAAGTAAACGTTGCAGGTTCATTAGCTGGAGTATATGTTACATTTAATTTAATTTTATTTCCCTGTAATACTTCATTAGCTCCAGAAAGATTAATTGAAGTAATTGGACTGGCTGAAGTTTCAGATTCTTTTACGACTAAAGTAAATGTATTTGAAACAGATGTATCATCTGTTAGAGTTGCTGTGATTGTTACAATTCCTGTTGCAACACCTGTTACAATTCCAAATTCATTTACTGTTGCTTTTGAATTATCACTACTTGTCCAAGTAATGCCTGTTATATTTCCTTGATTTGGAGTTACAGTTAAAATAACTGAATCACTAACATTAACAAAACTACTTCCGTTAATTATAAGTGATGTTGGTTTAACTACTACCGCCCCATCTGTTCTTACGTTAACAACGATTGTTGCTGTTTGATTATCAATAATTACAATAATTGTTGTTGTCCCTGCTTGATTAGCAGTCAGGATTCCATTAGCATCAATTGATGCAACCTCACTATTTTGACTCATCCAAATAATATCATCATTTAAATAAGTTGAATCACCATAATTTGCTCTAAAGATTTCACTTTCTCCAACCTTTAGGTTTTGATTTCCAATTATAGTAATTTCTTTTACTTCTGTCTCTACATCTTCTTCATCAATAGAAGATGTAGCTTCAACTACCTTGATTGCTATGTTTGCTTTTGCTTCAATATTTGAAGGTGTCTCTTTAGCCTCAATTGTTAGAAAAGCCAATCCTACACTAACTCCATAAATTATTCCATCTTCAACCGTAAAGATGTCTTCATCAGAAGTAATAAATTCAAAAGGTCCTGTATGGTTACTATCAAATTCAACCCTAACAAAATCTCCAACTTCTAATTCAATCATAGCTTTTTCAGGTGCAATCTTAATTATAACAGGCCCTAAACAGCCCGTTAATATAAATGCTAATATTATTGCGATTATTAATGTTTTAATTTTTTTCATTAAATCACTCCTTAATTTGTTAAAAGCTTTTTACATCTATATTATACCTATAAATATTTGTTTAGTCTAATATATTTTAAACGTCTTCAGTTTCCATTAATTTTATCTTAGACTTTTTCTTTTTATTATATAAAAACGCACAAACAAAAGTTGCAATCGGAACAATTGAAATTAAAACCAAACATCCAATTAAAGCTTGAACAATTTCAATCACAATCTCTTCTCTTAAAAGTAAAATCTCCGTATCAACAAAACTCATCATAAAAACAATAAAAGCTAAACTAGACCCAGCATAAGCTAAAATCAAAGTACTAGACATAGTCCCTATCATATCACGCCCTACTACTCCACCTGACTTAATTGTTTGTTTAAAGGAAGGGTGCATAGATTCATCACTAATTTCTTTCAAAGCAGAACACATTGAAATCCCCATATCCATAACTGCTCCAAGCGTTCCAATTGTAATTGCTCCAAACAATAAAGCTCTCATATCAATTGGAGTATCCAAAATTATCCCTCTACTAAAAATACGGTACTCCTCAACTGTAGTATTCCCCGACAAACTTAAAATGCTTCTTAAAATTATCGTTAGTATTGCACCAAGCAAAACACCAACAAAACAAGAGATAATTGAAGCAAGTCCTTTTTTATTAACACCAACTATTAAAAGAGTTGTTACAAGTATTGTATATATACAAATTATAATCGTCCATAAATAAATATTTCTTCCTGATATAATAGCAGGAATATACACAACAAAAACTCCAATAAAAGTAAGTGCTACTGCAAAAGCAGACATCAAACCTTTATACTTACCATAAATTATTAAAAAAAGTAAAAAAACAATTGCTAGAATTATTAAAGCATTTATTCGATCATAAGCATAAAAATTCCAAGTAACATCTTCTACAAAGACAGCCCTTAAAACAATGTTAGAGTTTATTTCTTCATTAAATAAAAACTCACTTCCTTCATAAAACCAACCAAAGAAATGAAAGCCTTCTTTTATAGGGTCTTCTACTGGTTTAGTTAAAATACTTCCCTTTAAAAGTTCTTCATGAGTAATATCATTATCTATAACATAACTAACTGTAACATATCCTTCACTTGCTATAGGTTGATTAACTTCTGCTTCTGTTTTCCAAAGAATTGCAGTTGGGTCTTTATAAACTCTTAACTTCTTACCAACTTTAATTTTATCTTGTGAGTAATTATTATTAGATAACGTTAATTCTTGATAACATCTAATGATTTCTCCTTTATTATCTCCTTTTAAAACTCTACAATCAAAAACAACAAAAACTTTAAAAGACTCAACCTCAATAGTTAAAGTTTCTCCATTGATTGTTTGAGTATTTTCATAACTTTGATCTTCTACAGTCTCTCCTACTATATCAACAACCCTTACAAGTTGAATTGGACCAGGAGGAGATTCAAACCAAAAATCATAAACACTATATTTAAAACTACAAAGCACTATAAATATAATCGCTAAAACCAAAGTAGAAATAACTACAATAAAATGTTTTAAATTGAATGTAGTTTTAAAATAATCTTTAATTTTTAAAAATAAATCTTTAAAAAACTTTAATGTTTTTTTCATACATTTCACCTAAGTAATTTAATTATATAATTAAATCCACTTTAAAACAACAAAAAAATAGTTAAGCTTTTTTGCTTAACTATTTTTATAATTCCAAACAACTTCTATCTCATCTGGATTCCATCCTTCATTCCATGAACCAGGTCGTGTTTCATGATAAACTTTAATTGTTAAATTATCACAACTAGAAAAAGCCCAATCTTCAACCTCAACAACACTTTCTGGAATATAAACATTATTTAATTTATTTTTATTATAAAAAGAATAACCTGAAATATAAGTTACAGTATCAGGGATGATAAAGTCTCCTTCTTTATCTTCTAAACATAAATCTAATTTATTACCTTCTTTATAAATTACTCCATCGCTATATTTAAACATTTCATTTTCTTTATCAAAAGTAACTTTAGTTAAACTATCACAGTCCCAAAAAGCATTTGGTGTGATGTGAGAAAGAGTGCTTGGGAAAATAATATTAACTATTTTATCACATGATGCAAAAGCTCCCATTCCAACCATTTCAACACCTTCTGGAATAACAATTTCTCCAGTTTTACCAGCAGGACAAACTATTAATTCTCTCATATCTTTAGAATATAAGATTCCATCATGACTTTTATAAGATTCATTACCTGGGTCTACATTAATATTTACTAAGTTACTTGCTTGCCAAAAAGCATGTTCTCCAACAACAAAGACTCCCCTACATTCCCAACAACCCCAAAAATCATTAATAACAATACTAATTACATTAGGACCAATATAAATTTCGTTTACATTATCACATCCTGTAAAGGCATTAACATCAATTAATTCTATTTCTTCAGGAACAAAAAACTTTTCCATCTTTTTTCCTTCAGGACATCTAACAAGTGCTGTTTGTTCTTTATTGTATAAGATACCATCCATTGAAGAAAAAGCAACATTTCCTTCTTTTACTTCAAAACTTTTTAATTTATTACAACCTAAAAATGCATCAACAAAAAGCCAAGATAAAGTTGCTGGTAAAACTACTTCTTCTAAATCAGCACAGTCCCAAAACGCCTCAGCATTAATATACATAATCCCTTCAGGAATTGTTACTTCTTTTAAAGCACCGTATCCAGAAAATGCTTGATAGCCAATTGTAGTAACATCTTTCCCCTTATAAGTAGTTGGTATTTCTATTTTTCTAACTGCTGCTTTATATTCAATTGTTTGGTTTCCAAAAATCTCATACGTATCATCTTCTAATAAATTATAACTAAATAATTCTTCAGTTTCTTCTAGTTTAGGTTTTTTGTTTTTACAACCCGTTAAAACAAACAACATTAGAATTATTAATAATATTTTTTTCATATAGATTGCCTCCTTTATAAAATCAAACTACATAGATTATATCATTACTATCTTAATTAAAGGTTAGATTTGCTTTTTAAAAACAGTGGTTTATAAAAACCACTACTTTTTTAATTATTCTCTTCATAGTAATAAGAGTAATCAATCCCTTTCATAAAGAGTTCTCTATCATTAACTTTAATAGTTAAAGCAGACTTTAATAAATCTTTAATTTTTTTAGAATCATTTACACTTTCTCTCATTGCATTTAAATATGTAGTCTTATCAACCTTTGACCAATCAACACATTTTGAAATGCTTTTCTTTAATATTAAATCTAACCAGATCCGTGTTGCTCTACCATTTCCTTCCATAAACGGATGAGCAATATTCATCTCAACATATTTTTCAATAATTTCATCAAAAGATGATTCAGGCATTTTTTCAATTTTCTTTAAAGTACTTAGAAGATAATCTGCATTAGCAAACATAAAATCACCTTTAGAAATATTCTTTGTTCTAATTTGCTTCGCAAATTCATAAAGACCATCAAAGATATATGAATGGATTTGTTGCAGCCCTTTAATACTACCTATTTCTAATGTATCAAGCACATTACTGTCAAACAAGTTATAAGCTTTTTGTTTACTCTTCCCATCAAGTGAATTAGTTGAATCAACAAACCATTCTAAAAATTTCACACCTTGATTAGTAGAAAACTCCTTAGCAAGCATCACAATTTCCTTAGCATCTAACATATCAGATTTATATTTTTTACCATCACTTGCTTCTAGTTTCAGTTGGGTAGTATTACTACCCAACTGATGGTTATCTTTTTTTAATTTGGCTTTTAAATATTTCCAATAATTACGCACCTTTTTATAATCAGCCTCATTCCTAATTGCTGATATAACATCTAGCACGCTAAAGTACCACGTATTAAGATTTTCATTCCAAATAGCTCTTACTTGTTTGTCGCTATAAAATCTAATAGAAATCTTACTCATATTTTCGCCACCTAAGACAATTTTCTAATATGTTTATTATACCATAATTTTAGTCTATTTTCAATAAATCAACCTTAATAAAAAATGAAGAAAAATTATTTTCTTCATTTATCATCCAATTGAATCCATTTCTAATTTAATCAATTGATTTAATTCAACAGCATATTCCATTGGTAATTCTTTTGCAAAAGGTTCAATGAAACCCATCACAATCATTTCTAAAGCTTCTTTTTCTTTTAAACCGCGACTCATAAGATAAAACAATTGTTCATCACTTACCTTAGAAACAGTTGCTTCATGTTCAATTCGAGCTTGTTTGTTTTGAACAAAGTTAAAAGGAATTGTATCACTACTAGACATATTATCTAAAATAATTGTATCGCATTCAACTCTACTTCTTGCCTCAATTGCATTCTTAGAATGTCTAACCGTTCCTCTATAATTAACCTTCCCTCCACCCCTACAAATACTTTTTGAAATAATCGTAGATTTTGTATGAGGAGCAAGATGAATCATTTTAGAGCCAGTATCCTGAATTTGACCAGCTCCAGCAAAAGCAATAGAAATGGTAGTCCCTTTAGCATATTCTCCTTTTAAAATACAAGCAGGATATTTCATATTAAGAAGCGAACCAATATTCCCATCAATCCATTCCATATGAGCATATGCTTCACAAACAGCTCTTTTAGTTACTAAATTAACAATATTATTAGACCAATTTTGAATTGTTGAATACCTACAATAACCTCTATCTTTAATGTATATTTCAACCACCGCAGCATGTAATGAATCAGCTGAATAAATTGGGGCTGTACATCCTTCTACATAATTTAGGCTAGCATCTTCTTCAACAATAATTAAAGTCCTCTCAAATTGGCCCATTCTAGCTGAATTGATTCTAAAGTATGATTGTAGAGGTTTTTCTATTTTTACTCCTTTAGGAATATAAATAAAAGACCCTCCACTCCAAACAGCAGTATTTAAGGCTGAGAATTTATTATCAGCATATGGTACAACTTTTCCAAAATATTCTTTAACAATTTCTGGATACAGTTTTACTGCAGTATCTGTATCACAAAATATTACACCTTGTGCTTCAAGCTCAGCTAAATTATTATGATAGACTACTTCTGATTCAAACTGCGTAGAAACCCCTGCTAAATATTTCTTTTCAGCCTCAGGTATTCCTAACTTATCAAATGTATCTTTAATTTCTTCTGGAACATCTTCCCATTTATTTTCAACTTTATCACTTGATTTAATATAATAAACATATTCATTAAAATCAATAAAATCTAATTTTGGACCAAAATTAGGTAGAGGCATTTTAATAAATTCATCATATGCTTTTAATCTAATCTGCCTCATCCAAAGAGGTTCACCCTTTATTAAAGAAATTTTTTCAACAACTTCCCTTGATAGTCCTCTTCCTGTATCGATTATAGTTTTCACATCAGTTTTAAAACCATATTGATAATCTTTAATTACTTTTGAAATATCCTTATTCTTCATCACAAATCACCTTCTCTAATGCTTTCCAAGGTAGAGTTGCACATTTAATTCTAGCAGGGAATTTAGAGACTCCTTGATAAATACTAGCATCTTCTAACTTTTCACTAAATTCTTTTCCCATCAACATTTTAGAAAATTCATCAATTAACTCTCTTGCTTCAATTACAGTTTTTCCCTCTAAAACTTCACTCATCACAGAAGCAGATGAGCAACAAATAGAACATCCTACTCCTTCATGGCGAATCTCTAAAATTTTACCATCAATAATTTTAGCCTCAACTGTAATATCATCCCCGCAAGAAGGATTATTTAAATGAAAACTTTTATAGCCTTTTAATCCTTTATTTCTAGGATTTTTAGAGTGATCCATAATCATGGCTCTATACATTGATTCTAAATTATTCACTAACTCCACCTCTTAAAGAAAACAACAACTTCTTTAATTGCTTCAATAAATCTATCTATCTCTTCTTTTGTATTATAAATATAAAATGAAGCTCTTAGCATCCCGCCGCTTACCTCAAAAAACTGACTAACAAGTTGAGCACAATGATGTCCTGCTCTTAAAGCAATTTTAAATTCATCAAAAAAAGTTGCTGCATCATGTGGATGAACTCCATTAATATTAAAAGCCAAAACCGCAAAATCACTATTTTGATTATAAACAGTAATCCCACTAACATCTTTAATTTGTTCAAACAAATATTCTTTTAATTCTTGTTCGTGTTCTATAATTTTAGAAAAACCAATTTCATTATAGTAATTTATAGCTTCTCTTAATCCAATCACTTCAGCAATCATCGGAGTGCCTGCCTCAAAGCGATGTGGAATATCTTTTACTTCTAACAAATCTTTCGTAACTGTTTCATTCATATCGCCACCATATTCAAGTGGAGATAATTTTGATAAAACTTCTTCTTTTCCATAAAGAACACCTACTCCAGTTGGCCCCATCATTTTATGACCTGAAAATGCTAAGAATGTACAACCTAGTTTTAAAACATCCACTTTTAAATGAGGGATGGCTTGTGCAGCATCAATTATTGAAATAATATCCCTTTCTTTTATTAAATCAAGAATTTCTTCTAAAGGTGTAATATAGCCTAAAACATTAGAAACATAAGTTAGAGCAACTATTTTAGTTTTATTTGTTAAAACTTTTTTAAAATTGTCAAGCGTAATTTTCCCTTCATCAGTTAAAGGAACAAAAACTATTTTAGCACCTTTTCTTTTTGCTAACTGTTGCCAAGGTAGAAAACTTGAATGATGTTCTAATTCTGAGGTAATGATTTCATCACCTTCATTAATTTGTTTTTCTAAAGATAACGCCACAAAATTTAGAGCACTTGTAACGTTTTTAAAAAAGATAGTTTCATTTGCTTTAGCATTAATAAACTCAGCAATTACTTCTCTTGAATATTCAAATTCTTTTGTTGCGATATAACTTGCATCATATACACCTCTGTGAATATTGACTCCATAATTAACATAATAATCATTCATCTTATCTAAAACTCTTTGAGGTTTAAGTGATGTAGCATTAGTATCTAGATATAATAATTCTTCATTGTTTACTAAAAACGGGAAATCTTTTTTAATATCTAGCATAAACTAATACCTCCTATAAATATTCTTTAATCTTTGTTTTAAAATATTCTCTTAAATTATCATTTGTTACAACTTGCAAGAAAGGTTCAATATAAGAATTAATTAATAATTCTTCAGCTTCTTTTTTAGTTAAACCACGACTCATAAGATAAAATATATCATCATCATTTAGTGCTCCAATACTAGCACCATGACTAGCAACTACATCATTCTCGTCAATTTCTAGTTTTGGATTAGCACTAATCTCAGAGTTTTCACCAAGTAGTAAGCCTCTTGATTTTTGATTTAAATCAGAATTTTTAGCGTTTTTTAAAATCTTACCATTTTGATTTAAATTAATAATAGACTCGCCCTTACTAATTGCATAATTTCTTAATTTTGATGTATTGTTAGCGCCTTTATGAATAACATCATATTCATAGTTTTGGCTTAAATTACTATTATTAATAATTACATTAAACATATCAACACTAGCATTTTCTTCTAAGAATACAACAGCATTAAAATGTCTAAATACATCTTTTAACATATAAAGTGACTTAACAGTTAACTTTGAATCACCATAACAATATGCATTAAAAATAGTTGTTAAGTCATCGTTATTTCCTTGCATAAAACTTAGGTATTCTATTCTACTACTATCTTCTATTAAAAAATCATTTTTAATATTAGTTTTAGCTTCAAAGCTTAAATAAATATCACAAATTTGAGCTTTAACTTTTGTTTTAGTACTTAAGATTTTATGAATATACTTTTCTTTATCTCCTAGATTAACAAGTTTTAATGTCATTGATTTTAATAAACAAATACTAATTGAATAAAGTGATTTCTCATCATTTATTCTTTCATATTCAGAAATCTCTTTATTATATAATAAATCCATTTCAGCACTTAAACTTATTTTAACTTCTTCATCGCTATAATCATTAGAGATAATTTTACCATTATAAATAATGATATATTTATCCTCTCCTAATTCAGAAGTTATCAAAGCTTTGATATCATCAATGCTTTTCATTATTTTACCCTCTTAGCTTGACATGTTCCTAAAATAACTTTTTCTTTTTCTGTGATACCAAGATCTACTCTTAACCAATCATAACCTTCTTGGTCAATTTTTTTAATTAAATCTTTTCCACCTGATAAAACAATTCTTCCATCCATAAAAATATGAACATGATCAACATCTAAATAATCTAATAGTCTTTCATAATGAGTTATAACTAAAGCACCAAAATCTGGGCTTTTCATTTTATTAACATTCTCGCCAACTATTTTTAAAGCATCTACATCAAGCCCTGAATCTATTTCATCTAAAATCGCAAACGTTGGTTTTAATAGTTTCATTTGTAGGATTTCATTTCTCTTTTTTTCTCCTCCACTAAAACCTTCATTTAAATACCTATTAGGTAAATCACTATTCATTTTCAAATCCGCTACAGCACCCTCTAATTCTCTAAAGAATTTAAACCAAGATAAGTGTTCTCCTTCATTTAGTCTAGCAGACATTGCTTGACGGATAAAATCAGAATTCGTAACGCCACCTATTTCACTAGGATATTGCATTGCTAGAAAAATTCCTTTTCTACTTCTTTCATCAACTGTCATCTTCAAAACATCCTCACCATTTAAAGTGATTTCACCCTTTGTTATTTTGTAGCGATAATGCCCCATAATCGCAGCTGCTAAAGTTGATTTACCAGTGCCATTAGGTCCCATAATTGCATGAATTTCACCAGCTTTAATTGTTAAATTAACGCCTTTTAAAATTTCATAATTATCAACTTCACAATGTAGATTTTTAATTATTAATTCTTTATTCATAATCCATCAATCCTTTATATACATAATTTAAATTACTTACTTCTTCATTAAAGGTAAAACTACTTAACAATCCACTTGAAACATAGATTTGTTTTTCTTCTTCGCTTTCATAAACAAAAACTGCTTCTAGTGCTTCATCTTCTTCAACAAACCTAAAACCTTCAACTAAACCTAAACCAAAAACAAAAGTTGACATAATATCTGCATAGGTAGAATCTTCAGTAATAATGCTTACTGCAAGCAGTCCATTATCAAAAGGGTATCCAGTTTTTGGATTAAGTAAATGATGATATAATTTATCATTATTATCTTTTATATATTTCTCATAAACTCCTGAAGTTACTAGCGCTTTGTTATAAGTGGTAATACTTCCAAAAAAGTATCCATCATGTCCTATCTGAACAAAAGGAGTTTGAATTTTCACATTCCATTCACTACCTTTATTTAATCCTAGTAAAACAATATTTCTACCAACATTAATTACAGCTGAAGAAATCTCTTCTTCCATTAAATATTCTTTTATTTTTTGAGCAGCATATCCCTTTACAACTGCTCCTAAATCAAGCGCCATTCCAACTTCTTCTAAATAAATAGAAGTATCTAAATCATTGAAAACAATTTTTGTTTGATCAGTTTTTAATAAAGCATTATTAATTTCTTCTTCTGTTGGAATAGTAGTACTTTCTTCTTTAATTCTTTTATTAAAATCCCACAAAAAACTTAAAGCACCAAGCGAAATATCAAAGATATCTTCATAGCCTTCTTTTAGGCTAAAACTATGAGCACATTTAACTAACTCATAGACTTCACTATCCACTACAACCGGACTAATTCCAGCTTTATTATTAACTTTTTTTAAATCAGTTAAATAGTTAAAATTAGCTCTTTCTAAAACATTAAATTTTTTATCTAAATTAACTAAAATTGCTGTTGAATCTTTTTGAATTTTCAAAATTTTTGAAACAGGAATCATCTTTTCTTCATCTACTATTTGAAGTTCTGAAATTGTATTAAAGGCGTTGCCTAAATCAAGTCGGTAAAAACTTTTCCTATTACTTGTACAACCAACCATAAACATTATTAAAGATAAACTTACAATCATAATAATTTTTTTCATCTAGAACCTCTAAACATTATTTATTATATCAAAAGAAAAAAATTATTTCTCTTAATATTATAATTTTTTTATAAATAATTTAAATAAATGGTTTATTATCTTTAAACCATTTATTTAGAAAAATATTCATTTACTTTTTCTTTAAATATATTAAATATTTCTCTAGCAATATATGCATCTTCTAATGCATCATGTGTTTGTTTATTTAATTCTTGACCAGTATATTTTTCATATGTATTAAACAAACCTAAATCTTGTTTAGTATTTGAAAAAGTCTTAATAATATTCATTAGATTAATATATCTTTTTCTAACATCTAATTTTGAAATATGATTAATTGAGAATGATTTTTCCATCGTGAATAAATCATTTCTCCCCCAAGCAAATATCTTCGCATCATATTTTTCAATAATACTTTCTAATAATTGATAAAACTCAATATAAGAACAAGCATCACTAAAATCTTCTAATGACTTAGATAAAAACTTTAACGTTCTATTATTTAAAGCCATTGGTTTTAATGGTTTAACTAAAGATGAATCTTGGAAGACAATCTTACCGTTTTTATCTTCAACTATTATTCCATATTGCACAATTTCAGAACAATGTCTAAAACTAGAAAAACTAGGTGGCAATGAAAACTCTAAATCCATAAAAATTTTATTTTCTTGTTTATTAATAAAATCCTTAATTTCTTCTCTAACTAATCTTATATTAAATAAAACCTGATTTCTTCTAACAGAATAATTAGAAATCTTTATGAATTTTCTAACCTCATAACATAGAGTCCCTCTAATCATTTTAGGTTTCTTTTCTAATTTTAAAACTAGATATGGTCCATCATAAAAATATGGTCCATATTCTTTAAAAGCACTCGTTGCTAGATAGATATTGTATAATCTATTTTTATAGACAATTTTTAAAATTCTGGTTTTAGGCTGAACGTCCAACACTTTCCCATATACTAACATAAAAACTCCTATTTTTTATCTATTAGTTTTTCTAAAGCTTTTCTTTGATCAACTGTTAAATTAAGACTTTCCAAAGTTTCTTTGACATCTGTTGATGCTGCAAGAGCTTTTAAAATCTTATTTAACTTTACTTTTCCAATTCCTTTAATTTTAGAAACCTCAGATTCTAAATTGCTTTTTGCATGAATACTTCTGTAATAACTAATCGCATAGCGATGAGTTTCATCTTGAATGTTTTCTAAGAATAAAAACAACGAATCATTTTTTTCTAAATAAATTTCTTTTTTATCATAATAAATATATTCAAGTTTATGTTTATTATTTTTAACAAGTCCTACTACTTTTAAATTTAAATCTAACTTTTTTAAAGCATCAAGTGCAGCATTTACTTGTAATGCTCCTCCATCTATTAGAATTAAAGAAGGTAGGTCTAAAGCTTCTTCTTTTACTCTTTTATAACGCCTTAAGATAACCTCATTAATTAAACTAGCATCCCCTAAATTAGTAGTTTTACTTTTAAACTTCCTATATAAGTTTGGAGATTTAGCTAAATTTTTATATGTAACCATTGCACTAACTCTAAATTCACCTTGAATAGAAGAGTTATCAAATGATTCAATTAAAGAAGCATCATTAATTCCAAAAGTTTCTTTTAAACTTTTTTCTAAATTTTCTTCTTTTTTTAGTTTAAGTTCAATTACTTTTAAACTAGATTTTAACTTGTCTAAAGCATTTACTTTTACTAAGTCTAATAACTCTTTTTTTCTACCTCTTTTAGGAATAATAATTTTACTTTTTATTTCATCTGGTAAAACACTATAATCAGCCTCAGGCATAATCAATTCTTTTGGTAGTGGATTGTTATTATTTAAATAAAACTGACCAACAAAAGATAAAAAGTTTTCTTCAACATCTCCTTTTTCTTCAAAGAAAAAGGCATTTCTTTCAACCATCTTAGCATCTCTAATATGAAACACTTGAATACTTAATTTATCATCTAGATTAGCATAACCTATTACATCAGCCTCATATAAATCATTCATCATTTTTTGTTTTTCTTTAATCACATTTAAATCACTAATAATATCTCTATATTCTTTAGCTTTTTCATAATCTAGCAACTCTGATGCTTCAAGCATTTTCTTTTCAAAATTTTTAATCTCATCAACTACATTCCCTTTTAAAAAACTTGTAATCTTATTAGTAATCTCTTTATAGGTTTCACTACTTATTCTATTAATACAAGGAGCAAGACATTGACCTAAATGATAATATAAACAAGGAGCCTTTAAAAGGCGCTTACACTTCCTTAAAGGATACATTCTATTAAGTAAATCAACTGTAGCCTTAGCTGCCTTAGCATTTGGGTAAGGTCCATAATATTTCGCCATTTTAGGCCTTAAATCTCGCGTGTAATAGATTTTCGGATTCTTTTCGTAAGAGATTGCTATAAAGGGATAAGTCTTATCATCGGTCAAAAGAATATTATATTTTGGAAGGTGCTCTTTAATTAAATTCATTTCTAAAATAAAAGCTTCAGTTTCACTTGATGTAATAATATATTCAAAATCTTTAACCAAACTAACCATCATTTGAGTTTTTTTATCATGCGAACCTGTAAAATATGAACTAACTCTTTTTTTTAAATCTTTAGCTTTACCTACATAGATTACTAGGTTCTTCTCATCTTTCATCAAATAACAACCAGGACTCGTAGGAAGTAAATTTAATTTTTCTTTAATCATAGAACACTACTTTCTTATAAGGCAAATTTATTTCTTATTTATTTCTTTAATAATTGCTTCGATTTTATTTCCATATTCTAACGATTCATCATATTTAAAAATTAATTCAGGAACTTTTCTAATTGTTAGAGCTTTACTTAATTTTGATTTAATGAATCCTTTAGCATCAAGCAAGTTTTGACTTGTTGATTTAATTTGTTCATCTGTTCCAATTACTCTATAATAAACTGTTGCATATGATAAATCTTTTGTAAGTTTTACTCCAGTAATAGTTACAAATCTTAATCTATCATCTTTAACATCATTAAAAATAATTTTACCTAATTCTTTTTCAATAATACTAGCTACTCGATCACTACGTTGCATCTGTTACCTCTTTCATAGCAAAAGCTTCTACAATATCTCCAACTTTAATATCATTAAAGTTTTCAATTGTTAGACCACATTCATAACCAAGTTTTACTTCTCTAACATCATCTTTAAATCTCTTCAAAGATGAAATCTTTCCTTCATAAACTACAATACCTTCTCTTATAAGTCTTACCATATTGTTTTTATGAATTGCTCCACTTGTTACATAACAGCCTGCAATAGTACCAATTTTTGATGCTTTAAATGTATCTCTAACTTCTGCTTGACCCATAACTTTTTCTTCAAAGACAGGGTCTAACATTCCCTTCATCGCAGCTTCAATTTCTTCAATTACTTTATAAATAACTTTATGTAATCTAATTTCAATACCACGTTCTTTTGCATAGTCACTTACCTGTGCAGTTGGTCTTACGTTAAAACCAATTACGATAGAATTAGACGCTACAGCTAAAGTAATATCAGTTTCAGTGATTTGACCAACACCAGCTCTAACAACATTAATCTTAGCACCTTCTACTTCAATTTGTTCTAGAGAAGACTTTAAGGCTTCAATTGAACCTCTAACATCTCCTTTAATGATTAAATTAAGTTCTTTTGTTTCTTCATCACCAAAAATTGTACTAAGCGAAACAGTTTTAGTTTTTTGAAGAGTTGCTGCTTCACGATTAACTCTAGCCTCTGCAACAAGTCTTGCAGTTTTTTCATCTTCAAAAACCATAAAACGATCTCCTGCTTCTGGAACATCAGTTAAACCAGTAATTCCAACAGGTTTAGATGGTAAAGCAACTTTTACATTCTTACCATTTTCATCATGCATTGATCTAATTTTTCCATATGTATTTCCAACAACAATTGGGTCTCCTACTTTTAAAGAACCATTCTTAACAAGTAAAGTAGCAATCGCACCACGCCCTTTATCAAGGCGTGCTTCAATTACACTACCAACACCTAATCTGTCAGGATTAGCTTTATATTGTTCCATTTCAGCAATAATTAAAATATAGTCAAGTAAGCTATCTACATTAGTTCCTTTCAAAGCAGAGATTTCAACAAAAATAGTATTTCCACCCCAAGCCTCAGCCACTAAATTATACTCAGTTAATTCTTGCATAATTCTACTAGGATCAGCAGTTGGTTTATCCATTTTATTAATCGCTACAATAATTGGAACTTTAGCTGCTTGAGCATGTTCAATTGCTTCTTTTGTTTGAGGCATCACACCATCATCTGCTGCAACAACTAAAATAACAATATCAGTTACTTCAGCTCCACGAGCTCTCATTTCTGTAAAAGCTGCATGTCCTGGAGTGTCAATAAATGTAATAAGTTTTTTATTCTTTTCAACTTGATAGGCTCCAATATGTTGAGTAATTCCACCAAATTCACCACTAACAACTTTAGAATGTCTTATCGTATCAAGTAGAGTTGTTTTCCCATGGTCAACATGTCCCATAATAGTAACAATTGGAGGACGTTCTACTAATGATGCTTGATCATCTACAATATCAATATTTTCAAATTGAGTAATATCAGTTGAAATTTTATCTTTAACTGTATAACCAAGTTCTAATGCTAACAACTCAACAACATCACGCTCTACACTTTGAGAAGCACTAACCATATAACCTAACATTACTAATTGCTTTACAACCTCACCAACTGGTTTATTAACCTCATCAGCAATCATTGCAACTGTCATATTATCATAATAATTAATAATTTTTTGAGAATCTAAATCAGCAATATTAGATTTTCTATTTCCTTTTAACTTGTTAGTTTTTTTAACATTTTTAATTCTAGCATATTCAGATTTAGAACTTTCATATTCTAAATATTTTTCATCATAGATTCTTGATAGTTCAATTTCTTGAATAATTTCTTCTTCTCTGAAAGTCTGAGTAATTGTTTCTTCTTTAACAGTTATCTCTTCTTTTGGTTTTGGAGGTTTTTGTTTTTTAGTTTCTTTTTCTTTCTTTTCAGTTGTCTTAGTTTCTAACTTTTCTTTTTCTTTTGTTTCTTCTTTTTCCACGACAACAACTTCCTCTTTTGGAGGAGTTTCTTTTTTTACTCTTGGTCTTTTAATTTCTTTACCATATCTTTTACCTAAGTTTTTAACAATCTTAGCATCGATATCAGTTTCTTCATCTGCTTTAATTGCAAGACCATCATATAATAACTGAATTAAATTTTCTAGAGTTTCTTCAACTCCTAGTTCATTTAATATTTCTAAAATTTCTTTAACTTTCATCCATTTCACCTCTTAACTTTTCAAAGGCTAAAGCAAAGCCTTTATCACTTATACCAATTATCTTCCTAGACTTTCCTAATGCTTTTTCTAGTTCATTACTTGTAAAACTAAAATCACATCTAACATTATAATAAAAACATTTCTTTTCATATTTATCTTTAGTTCTTAAAGATACATCACTTGCTACAAAAACCAAAAAAACATCTTTTAAAGATTTCGTTACTTTTTCATCTCCTGAAATAATTTTGCCTGCTTTATTAGCAAGACCTAATAAATTTAAAATCTTATTTTTGTTCATTATTGATAATATCAATTAACTCCTGATAGATTTCATCTTTAATAGTTGTTTCTAAATGTTTTTCTAAAACTTTTTTTTGTTTTGCTATACCTACTGCCTCAAGCGATTTAGAAAGATAAGCACCTCTACCATTTACTTTACCAACTAAATCAATTTTAACTTCGCCTTCTGGTGTTCTAACAATTCTAATCATTTCTTTTTTTGGAAGTTGAATTTGAGTAGCAACACATTTTCTTATAGGGACTTTTTTTGGTTTCATTTTAAAACTCCTTAAATATTAACTTTAAATTTAATTCCTTCTGCAGTAGCATCTGATAATTTTTTAATATCAATATGCCAATTAATAGCATAAGCAGCTAGTCGTGCATTTTGGCCTTGTTTACCAATGGCAAGTGAAAATTGATCATCACTAACAATAACCATTGCACGTTTTTCATTTTCATCATTTATAATTACGCTAACAACTTTAGCAGGAAGCAATGCTTCACAAATTAATTCAACTGGATCCTCACGCCATGTAAAGATATCAATCTTTTCATTATTTAAAGCCTCATTGATACTTCTAATTCTTAACCCACCTGGTCCAACACAAGCACCTTTAGCATCTACATTACTATTATTTGAAGCAACTCCGATTTTAGTTCTACTGCCCGGATCTCTTGCAAGTCCCATAATTTCTACTGTTCCATCTTTAATTTCAGGAATTGTCATTTCAAATAATCTTTTAACAATTTCTTTATTTTTTCTTGAAACATATACTTTAGGTCCTTTACCAGTTTTTTCAACTTTAGTAATATATAATTTCTTTTCATCACCTACAACAAATTCTTCTCCAGGCAAGCCCTCATTTAATGGCATATGTGCTTCTACATTTTGACCTACACCAAAAGTAACAAACCCTGATTGAACTGATAAAACTCTACCAGTAATTACCTCACCGATTCTCTCCGTAAAATGAACATAAGCTTTTTCTCTTTCTAAATCTTTTAAGCCATTTAAAAGATTTTGTTTGAAGTTTGAAGCAGCTTTTCTTCCAAAGTTTTGAATGTTAACTTCTGTTTTAATCTCTGTACCTATCTTAGCATTATTTTTTAATTCTAAGGCTTCTTCTAATAAGATTTGTCCACGTGGTCCATCTGGATTAATTTCTTCTACCACTCTTTTTATTTCAAAAACTCTAATTTGTTTTCTCTCTTCATTTAAATCTAAAATGATTTCTCCAGTATAAGGAGGATTTGCGTGTCTACAAGCAACACCCATCGCAATTTCAACCTTTTGTAATACTTCTTTTATTTCTAACTTTCTTTCAAATGCTATACTTTCTAACGATTCAAAAAAATTCTTACTAATCATTTTATTCTTTTCCTCCTAAAATTTAATCGCTAATCTAATTTTGCTTATTTTTTGTTTTTCAATTGTTAGACTTTTTAGTCTACCTTTGATATTTTCTTCTACTATAATTTCAGTATCTTTATTTTCTCTTAAATAACCGTAAACTTTATTTCCATCATATTCAACATAAATATATTTATCAACTGCTTTTTTATAGTCTTCTATACTTTCTATTGGACGCTCTGCTCCAACTGATGATACTTCTAATAAATAATTATCCTCATCAATTTCAAGCAAATCTAATGCTTCACTTATTCGTTCATTAAGAATAGTTGCATCATTAATACTAACCCCTGTTTCTTTATCAATTAAAATCCTTAAAATATTTTCTCCTTTTTCTCTAACATATTTTACGCTAACAATTTCTAAACCTAATTTGAGTCCTTCTTTAAGTGCTAACTCATTAATCTTATTTAAATCCATTTTAATTTTTTCCTCTTTTTCATAATTATTGGGAGCGAGAAACAAATTCTCACTCCCAAGTTTTACTTTTCAACAGCATATTAATAATACCTTTTTTTATTATATTTGTCAAGAGATATATTTATTTAACTGTTAAACTGTATAATAAAATCGCACCAGCTATCGCAACGTTTAATGAATCAATTCCTTTAATTGGTATTTTAAGGCTAACATCTGATGCTTTTAATACTTCTTGTCTTATCCCACTACCTTCATTTCCTAAAATTAAAGCAAATTTTTCGACTGCTTTAAAACAAGTTACATCTAAAGAATTATCATCTAAAGAACTTGCAATAATTTTGATACCTTTCTTTTTTAAAATGTTAATTTCTTCAACTAAACTTTTTTTAAAAATAGGAATTTTAAAAATACTTCCCTGACTTGCTCTAATTACTTTATCGTTATAAAAATCTATTGTATCAAGTGATATAATTATTTTTTCAATTCCAAAAGCAAGAGATGTTCTAATTAAAGTCCCCATATTGCCTGGGTCTTGAATATTATCTAAAATCAAAATTCTAGAAGCATCCTTTTCTTTAAAATCAAAATACTTTACAATTCCAACAATTGGTTGAGGAGTAATCGTTGATGAAAACTTTTTAATTACTTCTTCACTAACTAAAATTCCTTTTACACCACTTTTAAAATCATCTTCATTTACTGCAATGACTGTATCAAGCAAATTAGCATTATATGCTTCTAAAACTAAATGATATCCTTCAACAATAAATCTTTTTTCTAAATCACGATATTTCTTTTGTTTTAATTTTATTAAATCTTTAATTATCTTATTATTTATAGAAACAATTCTCATATTTTATAACCAAGCTAATAAATCCTTAAGCCATTTGAAATAAATATAAATTCCTGAAAATAAGACAAGCGCAATTTGAATTAAAAAGATTATTAAAAAAACTTTTTTATCTAACTTCTTTTTTACTACATTTACATATAAAACCCATGAAAGAATAATATTTAAAAAAGGGAAAGCATATGTACAAACAAGAACAAAAATTATCATTGGAGAATCAATTGCTGGTAATATTATTCTCTCAACAAGCCAAACACTAATAACATCATATGGAATAAAAGGAAGACTAATAAAAATTTGAAAAATTCCATATAAAACTATCCATGTAGAGACTTGATCCCAAGCAGTTTTAGTTTTAGTTTTTTTCTTTAAAGCATTTCTTTCTTTATATAATTCTTTAATGATTTTCTTTTTTTCTAAATATTCTTCTTCTGGCATTATTTCAATATTCTTTTCAGCTAAATTAAATTCATATTCTTCAACTAGTATTTCTAATTTTTGAATTTGAATATTGATATCTTCTTTTAAATCAAAAATTTCTTTTTCAGCCGCAATCGCTAAATCTAATTCATCAGGAATATATTCTTCTTCTAACTCTATTGTAGTTTCTTTTATATCTTCTTTTTCTTCTTTTTTTATTTCTTCAACTTTTTTATTTTTTACTTCAACAGGTTTTTTATTTTTAGTATCAGCCATATTATCCTCCTTATACAAAATCTATTTTATCATATTAAAAGTTTATTTACTATTCTTTTTTTATAACTCAAACTTCTCTTCTTCAAAAAATGCATTAATATCAACTACACTATCTATTTCTATTTGAGTAATATTTTTAAAAGCATTTTTTATTAAATTATCTAAACTGCATTTTTCTTCTTCTATTAAAACATTATTAAGTCTTGGCTTAATTATAGGATGAATTGGAATAAAGATTGTGCAACAATCTTCATATGGTTTAATTGAAATATCATATGTTTCAATTTCTTTAGAAATTTTTATAATTTCCTCTTTATCAAAAACAGCCAAAGGTCTAATAACTGGAATGTTTGTTACATCGTTTATCACATTCATACTCTCTAAAGTTTGAGAAGCAACTTGACCAATACTTTCTCCTGTAATTAATGCTTGAATATTATTTTCTTTAGCATAAAGAGATGCTATTTTATACATCGCTCTTCTCATTAAAGTTACTAAATATGATTTATCAGCTTTTTCATAAATCTCTTTTTGAATTTCAGTAAAATTAACAATATTTAATTTGATTTTATAAGGATGTGTAAAAACTGCTAATTTCTTTGTAAGGTCAATTACTTTTTGGAGTGCTAATTTATTTGTATAGGGTGGTGCTTCAAAATGAAGCGCTTCTAACTCTATACCTTTTCTTAAAGCTAAAAATCCCGCAACAGGACTATCTATCCCACCAGACAGCATCAACAACCCACGTCCTCCTGAATAGAGCGGATACCCTCCTTGAGCTTTAATGTTAGATGTAAATAAAAAAGCTCCTTCTTTTCTAAAATCAATTGTTAGAAGTAATTCAGGATTATGTACATCTACTTTTAAGTTGTTAACATTTTTTAAAACTGATGATGCAACCTTTTTACTTATCTCAAGTGATGTATCAGGAAAATCTTTATCAGCTCTATGAGTTTCTACTTTAAAAGTAATTTCTTTATTTGGCTTTTCTTTTTCAATTAAAGCAATTGCTGCTTTTATTATTTCTTCATAATTAGGTTTAACTTTAACACATAAACTATATGAATGAATACCAAATATTTTTGATAATTCTTTTGAAACTTCTTGGTAAGAATTATCATTTAATTCAATATAAAAACGATAGTTAGTATTATAAAAATTAAGACCTTTAAAAATAGATAGTCTATTAATAATTTGTTTATTCATTTCACTTAGAAACATTTTATAATTAGCTTTTTTTAAAGTCATTTCGCCATATCTTACTAAAATAACATTATACATATTCCTCACCCGTTAATTTATAAATCGCTTTTATTAACTTTTCAATATCTTCTTTTTTTGTTAAGTGAGACAAACTCACTCTAACAGAAGATGCTGTTCTTTCTTCATCATTAAAAGAAGCCATAATAGTTTTTTCTAAAGTACTAAGTTTAGAAGAACACGCCGAACTACTTGAAATATAAATCTCATCTGTTTCTAAACTATGAATTATAGTTTCTGATTTTATTTTATCAACAGAAAAGTTAATAATAAATGGACTTGCTTTTAAACTACTATTAATTAAAATCTTTTTGTTTTTTTCTAACTCTTCTCTTAAATATAAATTTAAAACTTTAACTTGATTAAAACATTTTTCCTGCAAAGGGAAATATTTCTTGATTGTTTTAACTGAAGCAATTAAAGATGCTAAATCAAGCGTTCCAACTTTAATGTTATTGTTAGCACTATACATAATTTTTTCTAAAGCAATATCTAAGTTATATACTAAAAACGCTGCAGCTTTTAGTCCATATATTTTATGCATACTAAATGTAAATAAATCAATTTCATTAAAATCAAAGTCTGCTTTGATTTTAGAAAAACCTTGAACCATATCAACATGTAGTTTAGCTTTAGGATATTTTTTAACTAGCCTTATTATTTCTTTAATATTTTGAATAGCACCAGTTATATTATTAACCCACATAATAGAAACTAAGATAACTTTTTCATTTAATTCTTTTTCTAAATCAGCTAAAGAAATTTCTCCGTTTCTATCTACATCTAAATATACTACTTCATGAATTTTTTCATAATTTTTAAAAACATTATAAACAGAAGGATGTTCTATTTTTGTTGTAATAATCTTTGAATATTCTTTATTTTTTATTATTCCTTGAACTGCTATATTATTAGCCTCACTTGCAGAAGTTAGAAAAACAACTTCCTTTTTTTTAAGTCCTAAAACTTTCTTTACCTCAGCTAGACACTTATCATACATATATTTACTTTCTTGACCTAGCTTATGTAGAGAATTAGTGTTTGCAAAAAAATTATTTTGGGCTTTAATATACGATGTTAAAATTTCTTTATCTAGCGGAGTTGTTGCTGCATAATCTAAATAAATCATAATTTACCTCTACTTTAATAACCATTAAACATTATACTATATTTTTAAAAATTTTAAAATACATATTTAAAAAGTCTATTCTTAATTAAGAATAGACTCTTCATTTTACTTATTGTAGAACTCAACAATTAGGTTCTCTTGAATTTCTGGTAGGATCTCATCTCTTTCAGGATAACGAACAAATTCACCAATCATTTTTTTCTCATCAAATGAAACGAATTCTTTTCTACCAACCATCGCTTCTAAAGCATCTTTAATAATGTTTAAATTTCTAGATGATTCTTTAATAGTAATTTTTTCACCTGGTTGTACAAGGTATGAAGGAATGTTTAATTTTTTCCCATTTACTTCAATATGACCATGATTAACCAATTGACGTGCTTGACGACGAGTGCTTGCAAAACCTAAACGATAAACAACATTGTCTAATCTTGATTCTAGTAAGAATAAGAAGTTATCACCATGTTTACCTTTCATTTTTCCAGCTAATTCAAACATTCTTTTAAATTGTCTTTCATTCACCCCATATGTGAAACGTACTTTTTGTTTTTCTTTTAACTGTAGTCCATATTCAGATGTTTTACTACGACGTTGACCATGTTGCCCTGGAGCATAAGGTCTTCTTTGTAATTCTCTTCCAGTTTCTAAAGTAGAATAACCTAATCTTCTAGAAACTTTCCAAGAAGGTCCTGTGTAACGTGCCATTTTTTCTTTCCTCCTTTTACTTAAATTTTTTAAAAGCTAAGGACTTAAACTTATAATACTTACAAGAGAATTATTTTAGGGTTCATCTAAGCAGCTAGACTACTAACTCCACTTTCTGGAAATCTCTTAAAATAAATATTACATTTAAGTGCTGCTTTCTAACGCACGTAAAAAATTATACTATAGATAATTATTTAAGTCAAGTGAAATTTTCTTTATAATTAAAAAAGTTGGTGGATACCACCAACTTTTTTACACATATTTTTTAAGTTATTTCTGATCTATCGTTTCTACCAGTTACTGCAGCCTCAACATTGCAAGGAACTGTAACTGTATATGTTTTAGATTCAGTAATACCAGATTTAGAAATTGTTACTGTATAACTAACAACTGTATCAACAGATGGTCTAGCAACTACATGACCATAGTTATTAATAACTCCAGGATTACCCGATGAAAAACTAATCGTATAACCACTGTATAATTTTCTGTATTGATATTCTGCTTTAACCATTTTAGCAAATACAGGAGTGTAAAGTCCTGATTCTCTTAATTCTTGAGGACAATTCTTACCCATAAAATGATTATGTTGTTTTACTCTATCTGTTGCAAGTGAATATCTCATTAAGATATCAGCAGTTAATTTAGCAGTCCTATGCCAAGTCATATATAAATCATTGTCTTCATGTTGACACATTTCAATTCCTATTCCATTCATATTACCACCAGTAATACATGTTACACCGTAAGTAGTATTGTAGTATGTGCTTCCTGCTGCTCTAGTTCCATCTCCTGCATGCCATGCTACACTTGATTCTTTAACAACACTGTATACAGAATTAGCATCAACACAATAATGGATAGATACATCAGCTGTTGAACAATAACTAGCAGTATTACGAGCACCTGCTCCTACATTATTATTTCCAGTATGATGGATTACAACATACCAAACCGATGACATTGCTTGATGATATCGCCCATAGAATTCAGTATTAACAGAATGAGTACCTGGCCAGAAATATGAAACACTTCCTCTAGTTTCTTCTGTTTTAGTTGTATTACCATATGTTAGAACATTTCTAGATAAAGTCCTACTTACTAAATATTGTTCTAACCAATTAAATACTGCTGTATGATGAACTACATTTCCTGAACCAACTATAATATAAGCTGTAGCTTGAATTGTTGGATTTGAAATTAGGTTAGCAGTAATTACTGCTGTACCTGAACCAACTCCAGTAACAAGCCCTGTTGAAGAGATTGTTGCAATTCCTGTATCGCTACTTGTCCATGTAACGTTAGTATCACCTGTAGTACTTGAAATTGAAAGTTGAGTAGTACTTCCAACACTAATTACAGACCCACCTGAATATAGAATTGAAATTTCAGCTGAATAGTCTTCATATACTTTAATTGCATATGTTCCTCTTTGAGAAGAATCTGTTTTTAATACAGCTGTAATTGTTGCATACCCTACACTCTTTCCATCTACTTTTCCATAATCTCCAACTGTAGCTACAGTTGTATTACTACTTGACCAATTATAGTTATATCTACTAGTAGCACCAGTTATTGTTAACTCAATTGATTGGCCTAAAATAATTGAAGGTGAAGAACCTATTAAAAGTTTTAAGTCCAAAGGTCCTGTTTTAGTTCCAGGAGCTGGATACGTATTAGCTGCTACTGTAATATTAACAGTTGCTTTAATAGTAGGATCTGATACTAATGAAACAGTAATTGTTGCAGAACCTATTCCTTTAGCTGTAACTACTCCTGAAGAAGATACTAAAGCAACTGCTGTACTACTTGTACTATATGTTACTGCATAATTAGTTGTTCCTGTAATTGTTGGAGTAATCTTAGTTTGTTCATCAACAACTAAAGCATTTTTACCAATCGCTAAAGTAATAGTTATAGTAGGCGCTGGATTTGTAACTGTTACTGCACATGTTGCTTTTAATGCTGTATTAGCAACTGAAGTTGCTGTAATTGTTGCACTACCAGCTGCAACTGCTGTTACAACACCACTTGAAGATACTGTTGCTACACTTGTATTACTACTTGTCCAAGTAACTGCTGTATTAGTTAAATTAGAAACTGTAGCAGTTAATGTTTTTGTTTGGCCCTTTATAATACTGGCTGTTGCATCTGAAATTGTAATTGCAGGTGCATTAACAACTGTTACAACACACACAGCAGTTAAACTAGTATTACCCGCTGCTGTTGCTGTGATTGTTGCTGTACCTGTTGCTACCGCTGTAACTTTACCACTACTATCAACTGTTGCAACTGCAACATTATTACTTGTCCAATTAACCGCTGTATTAGTTAGATTTAAAACTGTAGCAGTTAATGTTTTAGTTTCTCCTTTTATAATACTTGCTGTTGCATCTGAGATTGTAATTGTCGGTGCATTAACAACAGTAATCATATAAGTCGCTGTTACTTGAAAAGCTGCAATTGAAGTTACTGTAATTGTAGTTGTCCCTGCTGCTTTTGCAGTTACAAGTCCTGTTGCAGAAACTGTTGCAACACCCGTATTACTACTTGTCCAACTAACTGCTTGACTAGCAGTACTTGGGTTAACAGTGGCTGTTAACTGAGTAGTTGCACCAACTGTAATAGTTTTATTACCAGTTATACTTATTGAAGAAGGCATTCCAATTACTTTTACTGAAACGCTATCAAATATATCAGGGTTACTTACTAGAGTTACTGTGATTTTAACATTTCCACCAGCAACACCTGTTACCCAACCATTTTGATCAACTGTTGCAATTGTTTGATTTTCTGAACTATATAAAACAGCCCCTGTTGCATCACTTGGTGTAAATTCATGAGTTAGTTTAATTTTACTTCCAGCCAAAACCTCAGTCGTGCCTGATAATGTAATCCCAGTTACAGAAGTATCGCTAGATGAAGTGTCTCTTACAACAATTGTACATTTAGCATAAATTGTAGGATCTGCTTTAAGTGTTGCTACTATATTCACTATTCCAGCAGCTACACCTGTTACTTTACCTGTTTGATCAACTGTTGCAACTTCAGTATCTTCACTTGACCAAGTTACAGCAAAATCTAAATTGACATCTGGTGTTACAGTTAATTGACTTATTTCTCCCACATCTAGTATGAAATCACCAGAAATAGTAAGTGCTGTAATTATCGGAGTAATGCCTGGAGTATCATCTCCTGGATCATCTCCTGGGTCAGTTCCTGGATCATCATTTGCTGCTACGATAATATTAACTGTTACCATTTTGTTTCCATAAATCGCAACAGCAGTAATACTAGCAGAACCAGCACCAACTGCTACAACTAAACCAGTGTTTGTAACTGTTGCAACACTTGGATTAGTACTAATCCAAGTAACTAGCCCATCATAGTCTTCGTTATTTTCTTTAAATTGTAATTGAACTACTTCTCCTATTTGATACTCCTTAAGTCCACCTTGAACAACAATAGAATAATCTTTTTCTACGTTTTCACCGTTTCCATCATTACCATCCCCACCATCGCCAGTGCCTGATGATGGATTAACTATTACTACAACATTAGCCGAAATATTATGGCCAACTAGCGTTGCCTTAATTGAAGTAATACCTTCTTTTAACGCAACAACTTCTCCTGTTGCACTAACAGTTATTATTGTATCATCATATTCGCTATAACTTATTTGATAGTCAGTAACTCCAACTACCATCGGTAATAGCTGATAAGTTTTACCTTCTTCTAACTCAAGATTTGATGAGCCAAAAGAAAGAGAAATATTGCTCATCGTTGGTAAACAACCAACCAAAAACAATAAACTAAAACTAAACAAAATTAGAATAATTTTTTTCATAACTTTTACCCCACTTTTTAATTCTATTAATACCTGTTTACGCTTATATTATATCATATTTATTTTTTTTAAAAAAGATATTTATATAAAAGCAAAAATCCTTTTATATTAATTAAGGGATAAAAAAGTTGGTGTTTTTACCAACTTTTTTATGTAACCTTTTTTATAATACTATTTCTGATCTATCCCTTTTACCACTAACAGCTGCTCCTACAGTACCAGGAACTGTAACTCTATAAGTTTTAGATTCAGTTATTCCTGCTTTAGAAACTTTAATTGTATAACTTACTACTGTATCAGAAGCAGGTTTAGAAATTACATGCCCATAATTATTAATAATTGATGTATTGCCTGATGAGAAAGTAATTGTAAAAGTATTATATAATGTTCTATATTGATATTCTGCTTTAACCATCTTAGCAAACACTTCAGTATAAAGTCCTGATTCTCTTAATTCTTGAGGACAGTTCTTACCTGAGAAATGGTTATGTTGTTTAACTCTACTTGTAGGAAGTGAATATCTTGCTAAAATATCCGCAGTTAATTTAGCTGTTCTATGCCATGTCATAAATAGGTCATTACCTTGGTCTTGAGTCATTTCAAATACCAATTCCATTAGATCCACCACCTGTAATACAAGGTTGCACCATATGTAGAGTTATAATAAGTACTTCCTGCTGGTCGCATTCCATCTCCCTGCATGCCATGCTACACTTGATTTCTTTAACTCCACTATATACAGATTTTAGCATCAACACAATAATGGATAGATACATCCGCTGTTGAACAATATCTAGCTGTCATACGAGCATCAGCTCCTAAGTTATTATTTCCAGTATGGTGAATTACAACATACCAAACTTTTGTCATTGCATTATGATAACGTCCATAAATATTCTTTATTAATTGTGTTTGTACCTGGCCAGAAATATGAAACGCTTCCTAGAGTTCTTTCAGTTTTACGTACATTTCCATAAGTGTAAACATTTCTAGATAATGTTCTAGTAACTAAGTATTGTTCTATCCAACTAAACACTGCACCATAATGAACAACTCCACCTGAACCACTTGAACCAACTGTTAAAATAATTGTACCTCTTCCCTTTGAAGGATGAGTTACTGTGATTGTTGCAGATCCAGTTGCTAAAGCTGAAATTGTTCCATATGAAGAAACTGTTGCAATACTACTATTGCTTGATGAGAATGTACATTCAAGTCTTGATACATCATTTCCGCTTGAATCTTTAACATATAATTGATAACCACTTGCTCCTACTGGTATAGTTCCAGTTGGACTTTGTGTGATTGTCAAAGTTCCTGCAGGAGGAGGTGTTGTGCCACCACCAGATCCAATTGTTAAAACAATTGAGCCTGTTCCTTTTGAAGGATGAGTTACAGTAATTGTTGCAGTTCCATTTGCTAAAGCTGAAATTGTTCCATATGAAGAAACTGTTGCAACACTAGAATTACTTGATGAGAATGTACATTCAAGTCTTGAAATACTAGCTCCACTTGAATCGTTTACATATATTTGATAACCACTTGCTCCTACTGCGATTGTTCCAGTTGGACTTTGTGTTATTGTTAAAGAACCACTAGGGGCTGCAGTAACTGTTACTGCACATGTTGCTTTTAATGCTGTATTAGCAACTGAAGTTGCTGTAATTGTTGCATTACCAGCTGCAACTGCTGTTACAACACCACTTGAAGATACTGTTGCTACACTTGTATTACTACTTGTCCAAGTAACTGCTGTATTAGTTAAATTAGAAACTGTAG